>CAVQWZ010000029.1:0-235809 GCA_963717775.1 uncultured delta proteobacterium | reverse complement strand
CGGACGATGCTTTGATGAGTGTCGCTGAGGCCGATCTGAATTCGGAAGCGCGAATGACAAAACGTGGAGACAATGACCGGGAAAAGATTCGCGCATCCCTTCGCAACATGTTGGATACGGCGACAGGTCAGTGGGCCGGAGCTTTTGCTGAACTGTTCGTGCAAAGCCGCGAGCGGTTTTAACGGAGAGCGCCGGTTTTCACCGTTACCGATTACTATTTCGCTCAAGCCCGGCATCCTGCTACGATTCCGTGAAAGACTCAGAAGGCGTCAGCACCCAGTTCGAGGTCCGCATCTTCTACCGAGAGCAGTTCGATTTCGAAGAAAAAGTCCTCATTGGCCGACGCGGAGGGAGGAATGCCCTTTCTTACCCGCAAGGGAGCAGTAGCCGGTGTTGTAACGATGTCCTCTTCCTCGTCCGGCGCGATGTTGTACTGCGCACTTGTACCATCGGTACTGCCGGCAGGGAAATGGGCTGAGGTCGGCGCCTCTTCTTCGTAGAAGGGAAACTCGGAAAGCTCCGACATCGGCACCCTGACAATCCGCCGGTCACCGGGCTTCAACCCGATGACGCCCTTTTCCAGGGAGGGAAGCGTCTGTCCCTGCCCGATGATGAAGCTCAGGATGTCGCGTCGCGCCAAATCATGGATTTGGCCGTCTTCGCGCCGGCAAATATAGCGAATTTCCACTCTTTTTCCCTCGGTGGCTTCCATGGCTCCCTCCTCGTAAACATTTCAACAGCATATTGCTGTCCGACGATAAAAGCATAGAATATCCACTGCACATGTCAATCCACCCGGTCGACCCGCAACAGTAACGTCATGTATCGAGATCGCTTGATACCTCGTATGCTCCAAGTTACCGGCAAAGGGAAACCAGGTGCACTGGTCGGGCCATATACTGCCTGTAATAGCCATTATAATAGTGCTGGTTCGCATTATTCAAAGACGTAGAATCCTGTAATTTCAGACTGTCTATTTTCACGGAACAGGAAGAGGCGGTGGCGGCGGAACTGGTGGTAAACCTGGTGGCGCGGGTGGTGCCGGTGGTTGCCACCAATGGCACCCACTCGTCACTGCACAGCCCACTGCGATTACAATAATAAGCAGTAACATTCGGGTAGTTTTCATAGCACTTCCTTTGCTTAAGTTTTCAAGTTTTATCCACAAGTATCTTTTTTTGAACTTTCATTACATCTCCAAATATCCCTAATTTCTCCTTCAACTTGGCAGCTTTTACGGTAATCTAATCCGTTACCATAACAACCCTGCCATTTTAGACGTCTTACTGTCGCAATGACCGTTCTCTCAGATGTTGTGGTATGTTTGAAATCAAAGAACTCAGATAAAAAAGGTATTAGGCAAGAATATCACAAATGGATTTAGCTGCATCTTTCCACACTGAAAATTCGAGAAATCTATGGGTCTCTCCTACATGGAAAGCTATGATCTCCAACCCGGCAACTGTAATTCTGTACATTGACAGCAGCCTTTTAATGGGTGAACCCTTATGCTCTCGATATTCTGCAAGCATGGTGGGGGCAGGCCTGCAAAGCTGCATTTTACTCACTTTTTGCAGCTTTGCAGGCACGTCCCCATTGACCTCTATGCCACCTCACATAAGGCTCTTTGTCCGTTTAGATAAACGGCGCCGGGATAATGAATTCGAGGTTTGCATGGCATGCGAGGAGGATAAATGTGAATCTCCGTTTGTCAAGCTTGACCCCTTATACCCACAGGCTATTGAAAGAGCTTGATAGATATTTATAGAACTCACCTTGGCGAGCTTGATGATTATTTCAGGGTCAATAAGCAACTTTTATTCGTTATATATTTACGTTAGATTTGCCCAAACCCCAGCCCCACAGAAAAAGACGGACACCCGGGCAAAGGCGTCCGCCAGAAGAAAACGCTTCGCTGTGAATGGGAATGGAGGCGTTTTCGGGAGAATCGTAAATGGTAATCAGAAGTTCCAGAACGTATCGATCTCCGCGTCGTTCATGTCCCATAGCGCGTTGTGCGGCGGGATCTCTTCCTCGAAGAACTCCGGCAGACGGTCGTCCTTGCTGGTGAATCCGGCGGCAAGATTGAACCCATGCTCCGTCTTGAGTATGGATTTTCCAAGCTCCGCTACGTCGGAGGCGGTTATGTTAAGGCCGTAACGGGCGTTAATCATTCCATAGATTGCGGAAAAGGTTTCAGGCATGTCGAGTACCGGGAATGCCACGAAGAGGCAGAGGCCGGTGCTATCCAGCACTGCTGTTGCAATCTGCAGATTTCTGGAGAGTTCGACCTGACCTTCGTTGCGCAGAGGATCGACAAAACCACCGACCTTCAGGATGTTGGCCATAATGGAATAACCAGCGGTATGATCGGCGCCCATGGTGGAGGTGGCATAGGTGACACCGATCCCCTTGACCGCACGCGGGTCGTATGCCGGGATTGCTTGGTTTTTAACGACCGGGATCCTGGTCAGACCGTAGGTCCTGCCGACGGAACCGGTGCCGTTGCCGAGAACGCGGCCGAGCGGAGTCCCTGTGCGAATGTCTTCATTGATAAGTTTGTACGTGCCTTTGCCATCCCCCCACGGCAGGATCCCGGCTTCCATAGCAACGCTCATCAACACCGCGCCTTCAATGGAGTCAATCCCCACGTCATCCATGACACGATCGCAGAGGGCGATATCATCCAGATCGCTGATATTACAGGCGCAGCCTAGCCCCCAGATGGTCTCGTACTCGAAGCCGGAGGTAACATACTCACCCTGCCCATTGACATACATCTGGGAGCATTTAATAATGCACCCCGCATGGCAGCCGTGACTGGTGACACCGCCGCGCGCCTTAATGACATCATGCATGGATTCGCCGCATATTTTCTCCGGATGTTCGACTGTTCCGTAGCGAAAATTTTTTGTGGGAAGACCGCCTGCCTCATTGAGAATGTTGATCAGAACATTGGTGCCAAAGGCAGGCAGGCCCTGGCCCGTGACAGGGTGATCGAGAAGCCCTTTGGCCAGGATACGGGCCTGGATCTTGAAATTCTCAGGATCCGCAATTGTGATTCCCGGCCCGCCAGTATCGTCGATGGTGATGTACTTGATCTTTTTTGAGCCCATGACCGCACCGCCGCCGCCTCGACCATGGCTGCGGATATTGCCATCCGGATCCTTTACAGAGATGTTGGCGGATGCCATCCTGAATTCACCGGCGGGGCCGATAGTCAGAATGCCGGTCTTCTTGCCCAGTTTTTCGCTCAATGTTGCAATTACTTCATAGTTTCCCTTACCGATAAGGGCGGTTTCCTCGCTGATTGTCACGCCATCCTTGTTGATATGGATGGCGTACCACGTGTCCTCCTTCGGCATACCTTCAATAATCAAGGCTTTGATGCCCAGCCTTTCCAGGTTCTGCGCCGCGGTACCGCCGGCGTTGCTCTCTTTGATTCCGCCGGTCAGAGGGCTCTTAAAGCCGGCAGACAGACGCCCGGAGTTGGAGGCCGCGGTGGCCGTCAGCAGGCCGGGGGCGAATACCAGTTTGTTGTACTTGCCCAGAGGTTCGCAGGTTGGGGGAACCTCGTTCGCCACGATCCTGGAGGTCAGCCCCCTACCCCCCAATCCTGTTAACTCGGCAGGTACTGCCTCGGTCCTTGTCGTGAGTTTGTTCATGTCTACACGAATAATCTTGTCTCCCATAACTTCCTCCTTTTTCCTTTCAATGATAATTCTTCAATGCCCGAATAATCCTGCCCCGAATTAATCTCTTTTACAGAAAGTACGCACCTGCTGGGTCACAACCTCGCTCACCCCCAATCCCGACATTTTCATAACCATTCTGAAGGCCAGTTTCGCCTGTCGGTAGTAGTCTGCCGATTAGGCGCTCTAGAAATTTGGAGAGAGTGGACCTATCAGAAAGACTTCGTTCAATGTGATGATGTTTCCATAAAAGAAGATCTTTTTCTCCTGTAAGAAT
Source organism: uncultured delta proteobacterium (assembly GCA_963717775.1). GTDB lineage: Bacteria > Desulfobacterota > Desulfuromonadia > Geobacterales > Geobacteraceae > RPRC01. The sequence continues at coordinate 231,840 of CAVQWZ010000029.1, read as the reverse complement.
TTACAGGCAAACTTGGGCATGCCCCATTTGTCATATGTATTTGGAGCATGCAGGAGATAGAACTATCGAAGAAAAGATTGGGAGGTTTGATACCGTGAGGGTAGTAGCGTGGAAGGGTAAAAAGGGATTTTAACCGATGCTGGATAATCCAAGATGGGTAGCAATTGCAACGGCTTGCGGCCTATTGATTGCCCCGAGTTTCTGCATGATATTATAAACGTGGTAATTGACCGTTCTCTCGCTTATGCCGAGAATAATTGACATCTCCCAGGAACTTTTCCCCTGTTTCAACCAGTTCAAAACATCTTTTTCCCGGGCAGTAAGTGTAACGCTTATTGAATTTGATTTGGATTGCATTTTGTTGAATATGTTGTTGAAAACAAAATGAAGGTGAGGAATGACTACTTCCAGGATAACGGCGGTACGCATGTCGTTTTTCATTGACGTGCTTGCAAAGCAGAACATGCTTCCATTCTGCCCCTGTGCCACAGGGGTAGAGCCATGTGAGTAAGCCTCCTTTATGCCAAGGTCCATATTGAGCGTTTTGATTCGTTTTGCCACGATATCTTCCGGTCTCGGAGTGTCGTACGACCAGTGTTGAGGCTTACAGGTCCTGAAGGTATCCACCGTAATCACATCTTGGTGAAAATAGTTGTTCGCCAGATATTCAGTGAGCCACTCGTCGGGGAAACTGATATTTATGCCATGAGTAATGACAAGTCCACTCTCCTCATCATGGCGGCCAAGTAGAGTCCCGACATAATCAAAAGAAAACAACTCCTGAAGCTTCGGGAACAATGCTTTAAAATCCGCCTCTGAATCACAGGTAATGCTTGTGTGGATTAATTCGAGAAGTGTTACGGCATCCCTGCCGGTAAGGAAGGAACTCAAGGTTGTCAGTTCATTTGAAGACATGTTGGAGTCCCTCACCATCCAAATACGCCAAAGCCTTCGGCATCTATTGATGGTTTGTGGTTCGGGGAACGAACGTCATAATCCTGACCGGCCTGGCTCAGGACCGGAAGCGTTGGTCATGTGGTTTATCTTTACCTATTGGACAAACTGAAATACAACCCCCACATAAACTAATTTCCTTGTTGATATATTTCAACGACCTATTTCTGCTGCTTTCTTTGCATTTCATAGCATTAAAGAACTCGTCACTGGAGACCGTTATGTTCGACAAGTTCCATACAGATTTGCGTGAGGAACCAGTTTCCATATTTAATTAGTTTGTTATGGCAATTACCCCACAAACTACTGTGGTATGATATACAGGTTATTATTAGAAGAGTCTATTCAATTATAGGGAAAAAGTGGAAAAGGGGAAAAGGGGTCAGGGAAAAAGGGGTCAAGCCTGACAATCGGAGATTCTCAAGATCCCCGACACCTCCTCCAACTTCCTGTCCAGCACGCCATCCGTTCCAATTCTCCGTTCAATACGGCGCGCCGCCTGACTAAGCCCCGAAAGGTCCCGCTTTAAAAACTCTGACAATGTAACCAATGACAGTGCTGCGCAATTCCTTACCAAAAGTGCCGCCAGTGCCCTTGCTTCGGCAGCCGGCTGGGCTTTTCCCGCCTTACACAGTTCTGCGGCGGTTAGTTGGTAAACCGAGCAGACGCTTTCGATAACCTGGTCCAGATTAATGGCGACAGCTCTTACCTCTTCGGCATGGTGCAGCGCCTGGTCGATAAAGGCATCATCTCCCAAGGCCCGACCTTCGAAAGAGCCCCGGTGAAACTCCTTCCGATGCCCCTCCCCCAATCCGTCTTCAATAAACGCCCTGTATCGCTTGGTAGCCGTTTCAGTGGTTCGCGCAAACTGTGCCATCGCCCAGTCCATGGTCAGCCAGGGTGGGCGGGGCGAGTCCCCGGAGTAGCAGGGATGGCTGGACCAGGGGTACTCATCCAGAAATCTAACCATTCCGGCCCGGACGGGATTGAGGTGAATGTAACGGATCAACTCCAGAAGATAGCTGTCGGCATCGATCAGTAGCGCCTTGTAGCGCCCCTGAAACAGATGACCGGTCCGCTGGTACTTGCGATTGATGAACTGGGTGTAGCGAAACCCGATATTCTGCATGATGCGAGAGAGAGGAATATCGCCCACCTGAATTGCCAGATGGATGTGCGTCGTCATGAGACAGAAGGAATGGATGCGATACCCAAAACGCTCAACGCTTTCCTGGAGCAGCAGGAAAAACCGCGTGCGGTCACCTGCATCGAAGAAGACGTCCTGGCGGCTATTGCCGCGAAGAATGACGTGATAAACGGCGCCGGGATAATGAATTCGAGGTTTGCGTGGCATGCGAGGAGTGTAAATGTGAATCTCCGTTTGTCAAGCTTGACCCCTTATGCTCTTGAAAAGAGCAGTGTTCTTTACTTCAGCGCAGGACGGTGGATCAACCAAAGCCTTATTCGATTGTGTCACCCTACTCACCTCTTTTGAAATCAACAGAGAATTTTACTTTCGTATACTCACCAGGGGTGTTCTGCTCCCTCTCTGGTGAGTTTTCCCTGCCAACCCAGTAGCAATAACGGTCACCCTGATTTGTTCTTCCATTGCCTCGTCAATGACCATACCGATGATGAGATTGGCATTCTCATGACACTTCTCATGGATAATCTTTGTGATGGCATCAAACTCGTCCATGGTCATACTGCTGCTTCCGGTTATATTGAGCAGAAGGCCTTTTGCCCCCTCGATCGCACTATCTTCCAGCAGCGGACTGGTAATGGCCTGTGTAATTGCCTCAAGCGCACGATTAGGCCCGGAGGCAACACCCATACCGATCACCGCTGGACCACGTTCCGACATGACGGCCTTCACATCGTTGAAGTCGGCGTTTATGTAGCCATGCCCGTGTATCAGGTCAACAACACCCTGCACCGCCTGCCGAAGAATATCGTCGGCGGGCTTGAAAGCATCCACCAACGAAACCCCTTTCCCCGAGGCAATCAGCCGATCATTGGGGATCACGATACTGCAATCGCAATACTGCTGCAGTTCCCGAATCCCCTCCTCGGCTCTGAGCATCCGTTGTCTCCCTTCATGGGAGAAGGGTTTTGTTACAACAGCCACAACAAGCGCACCAGCCTCTCTGGCAATCCGGGCAATTTGAGGGGTCGCACCGGTCCCGGTACCACTTCCCATGCCAGCGGTAATGAATATCATGTCGGCGCCGGAGAAATGTTCGGCAAGTTCCAGTTCATGTGTCTGTACCGCACTTCGCCCTATACCGGGATCTCCACCTGTACTGAACCCCCGTGGGTCGTTTCCGATCATTATTTTAACTGGTGATTGAGACTTTCTGAGTCGATGCGGCGATACATTAACCACGATGAAGTCAACTCCATTGACTTGTGCTTCAATCATCGCATTCACGGCATTCAAGCCCGCGCCTCCCACTCCCACCACCTTCAAAACTGCTTGATTAACGTCCCGTTGAGTTTCATCTGACATGATTCAGTTCCTTTTATTTAGCCTCGTTATTGAGCTCAGCGATTACTGCGTCAAACAAAGCGATCTCCTCTGGGAACTCTTCCTCGTACTTTCTCTCAGCCTCATCCAGTCTCCAAGGAATCCAAATCGCAAATCGATCAAGCAAACCAACTAACTTGACCGTCCATGACCCCTCTTCCTGCAGCAGATTGATCAGTGGTTTCGGCAGGACAATTCTCCCCCTAGCATCAATTTGCCTGATCATGCAAGAGGACTTGATTCTTTTCGGCATAGTTGAGTACGGAATCGCTTCATACGCGACATTGTCAATGGGACATAAAAGCAGAAATACTCCATGTTCGCCCCATGTATCACGAATTTGAGAGCGGAATATATCGGGAAGAGTAATTCGCTTTCCATCAGATATAACTTCAAACTTACCGCGCAGCATTATCGTGTCACCAAATTTATTCTTATCATGTAGAACCTTTCTATCGCGCACCTATACACGAGACTCTTAGTTGCACGGGCGGCTTCAAACTTCAGCAGATAAGGCACCATGCCTGAACAAACCTCCAAAGCAATTCAGTACAAGCCCATCCGCAGGTAATCTGCCTCATCCTGCGGAAAGCGATCCGTCTCCGTCCACCCTTCTTCCTTCAAATCCGCGAGAATGTGAGTTCTTGCTGCTGCTGCAGCCCCTTCGCCAAACAAATTCGCTGCTTCACGAATTCCGGCTTCATGATGGCGCTTCTTTCGATGGCGAAAGCCGTATTCCGGTGACCCGGCATACTCGTCCAGCCAAAGGTGAACCTTCTCGAAAGGAGTACCAAAGATCCTAAGCGATTCAGCGCAGTGGTCTTCAAAGCGCGACATTCTCTTGGGTTCCCCCGTGCTGAAAACTCGCAAAAACAGTTACCCTCATATTCTCACCAAGGACATCGTCGAAAAAGCAGCCAAAAAGGATATTTAGATCTTCAGGTATCATTTCGACCATGACACGCGAGACTTCATCAAAGTCATCCATTGTCATGTTTGTTGATCCTTCAATGATGGTGAGGAGCCCGTTAGCTCGCGCTATGTCCAAACCTTGCTGAGATAAGCCTTGTACGGCCTTCAGAAGCGCATTCTTCTCTTTCATGGGGCCAGTGGCAAGTCCTATCCCCATATAGGTTCTGTCACCATCGCCGAAGATCGCTTTAATATCAGCAAAATCCATACAGATAATGCCCTGTTCCATCAGACATCGTACAATTTGCCCAACAGCATGCCGAACAAGATAGCCGGTTAGGCCAGATTCGGAGAAAATACCCTGAACACCGCCATACAGCGGAACAAGACTATCATTTGCGAGTGCGAGAATCGAATCCGCGTGAGATGAAAGCTGGTGAGTTTCGGGGACGCCTCCGAGGCAGGACATCACCCCATTTCGGACATAATCACCAGTTGTCACAACAAGGGTAAACGCCCCGGCGTCCCGAGCCTCCTGGATAAAGCGGATCGCCAAATCGACAACCGTCTGATTCTCCTGGCCGGTAACAATGAAAACAAGATCGGTGTATCTGACAGCATCAGCAATGGAATCTCCTCTTGGCCTCTCGCACCCCAAGATGTCGCTCCCAACTGCACAGTCTAAAGCGATAGAATCCAGAAAACGAGCCCGGTTGGCCGCCCCCAAACTTTCTATCTCAGCATAATCTTCCGACACAAAAAGGAACTCCACGTTTTCGATGCATTGAGTCATCTTGCTGACAGCTTTTACTCCCTTGCGTCCTATTCCAACAATCTTGATAGACATTTGACAGTCAAGTGCTTCCTCTAATTCGAGCATACAGCTCCCTCCTCCAGATTTGATGGCCCATGCCGAGAGCATCGCAACACACCGGCACAGACCATCATCCACTCAAAGTTTACTCGTCCTCGTCACCTTCTACCACAAAATTAAGTTCTTCCTCATCTGGCAGATTTTGTTCGAGAATACGAGGCGGGATTTTACGTGCACAGCTAAAGTCTCCCTGCTTGGCAACCACCAGATAGTCATCGAAGGGAATCAAGGCGTACTTAGACTCTGCCAAAGTCGTATTTATGTCTGACAGGTACTCCTCCGTTAACTTGGGTACCCCGGCTAGGGCCCGGAGCTCCGGCCAACCCAGGCGATACATTCCGCCATCTTGGTTATCAAAAGTTTCTTGATTCAAATTTATTAAAATCATTGCGAGTTCTATTATCGATCGTTCCATCATAATCCTCCGTGTTTTTACAAAAGTGAATTGCGCTTTGGTGACCCGCAGTATTTTCGAAGTTTTTCGATGTCAAATCCCCAATGTTTTGCTTGTTTGTCAGCTTCGTAAGTCTCTTGCACACTCTGAAGATCAGTGCAGTGGTGGTTGCCGAGAAAGTGTGTCGCAAGCGCATGGCCAATAAAAGCCAAAGCTAAATCGTCATCGAGAGGCATGAGCATTCGGGAGTCAATATTAATGTCACCATCTTCGATGACTTCGACAGGCTGACTGGTGTAAGTCTGCCGTTCGGAAATATTTCCGAATGAAAGTTCTTCGTGAGCAAGAGATTGTCTGATAAGGTAGATTGATTTCTCGACAAGTTTCCTCAGATAATCGGACTCAATCTCAACGACGTCAAAAACATTATCAAGATTCACTTTTTCCTCCTTGGTGGACCGTAAATGGTTGATCAGGATTATCTTCGAAAAAGAGCCAGGGCGAGATTCGTAGCCCAGCGAACAAATCTTCGCAGAAAACGTAGCTTGCGCGGAACTCTTTCTTGGGAGCTTCGGCTTGTTCGCATATCTCGGAAGCGATTAAGCCAAACACCTCGTCAATAGTAGAGCCGGCGTTGGTTACTTCGTGCACGTCATCGATGAGAGTCGTCCCTTACCTGCTTTCTCCCGTGTAGACGACTAAGAAAGCAGCGCTTAGCTTTTCAAGGTCGTATTTGTTCCCCTGAAGAGAATCAGCTACCTTCACCTTCCAGAGATTAGCGAAAGATTCGTCCAGCTCACTCAGCACCGAGAGGTACCACAGCCGAAACGGATTTTCGGGAATCGAATCGATGATGAATCCAGGGTTGCTGTTCAAAAACAAGGTCCCAATCCGCCAAGGATGGAACGTGACCTTGACTATGTTCAGTAAAGCCTCTAGGAATTCGTCTGGCCGGTTGAATTGGCTGGCAACCTTGGAATATGTCAATATGTCGTCAGCAAGTTCGAGAAGTCTTTGCAGGATACAAAGATTCTATAGAAAACACTAATTATCTGTTGCAGCTGGGGACGGAAATTTCCACAATTAAAGTCAACCCTGATGGCTGTGCGCCGGTAGCGAGGGATATAAGTCAATGAATTCCGCCCAGGAACTAAATTCTGTGATCAGCTGCCTTTTCTGGTTACGTTTTTTGGAAAAAATTTTCACAATGTGCCCAGGGTCGACCCGCCTCGGGTATACCCGCAGCCAGTGGTGATTGTCCGGGTGGTAATATCGCGCAAGAACGGCGTTATCGCGACACCCATCAACTCCTTTATCTATCCACCCCGCTTTTACTAACTGGTCACCACGATTAGACCAAGCAGCTGCATATCTTTCGGCGGCACTTTTCACCCCCCCCCCCTTTTTCCGAGATAGTGTTCCAAGCCTCATCTGATTGTTGCTCAATTTTTGTTCGAGGTGCCTTCTTCCGCGGGCGAACAAAAAACTCATGTCTGCTGCCCGCCTGCCAATTCTCTCTCTTCTTCATGGTATTCCTCCTTAAAAAACGGTAACGCCGTCAATAGGGCTAGTCCTGAAGACCCAACAGGTCATCCTCCAGGTCGGACGGGTCTATCTCAACATCTGCCAATCTCTCCAATGCTTCGGCCACCATTTCAGCCGGTACTTGGCGATAGCGGCGCAAGGCAAGCGGGTCAACAACTGCATATTGGTCGCCAAATGCGCGGTTGAGATAAAAACCGAGCTGAATCAACTCATCAAAAATGGAAACTACCCTCCCATCAAGCAGGACCCTGGCCCCGTAAATCACAGCTAGATCGGCCCGTGCCAACTGAAACCTACCCTTGAGCTTGCCGCCAAATTCGCGGGTTGTAAGATCGGCAAGGATTTCGGCAACCTCAGGGAAAGTCCTTCGGTTACCTTCGGGCAGTCGGTAGTCTTCCACAATTTTGCTCGGCAGAGCGCGGTAGTTCCCCAGAAGCTTTAAGCTCAAAACAGGACAAACGTCACCCAGGTCGAACACGAAGAGACCGCACTCGTCCACCAATAGCTCGTTGAAACGTACGAGACACGACTCAGTCAACAAGGGAATCTGGAGTAAGTGTGCAAGATCCCGCCTTAAATACAGAAACTTACCAGCCGGGCGGTTTGCGAATGGGGTGCGATAAAAATCTTTTGTACAACTGACAACCTCTTTCATCTCCGCTTCGTTCATTATTTATGCCTCCTCTTGAAATCCATTCTACTAATTTTGTTGCACATGTCAATCTTTTATATTGTTAAATAACTTTTATGATTTGTGTTGCCAGTAAGTGACATTATTTTTAGACAGAACATACGTCAAGATATTTTTTCATACGTTAGTTAACTCAAGTGATAGCTTTTCACGCTATCTTAACAATCTATCACGGGATCACGGTTATTGGTAGAGACTACCGATGGAGGCTTCAGAAGAACGAGCCTATGAATATGCGAGATGAGTGGTACCGGGAAATTATAAAACTAAAGAAGGCTACAGAGTCGTTAATTGACGCACCAGCCTGCAGTCTTTTTCAGACAATGGTTAGTTTTTTTGGGAAAAGCCTGGGAAGAACTACAGTGTGACTATGACAGGTTTCTTGAGAAGTTCGAGATTCGGAGCTTGTGATTTGAGGAAGGGAAAGTCGTTACCAAGCAGATTGTCTCCCAGTAGGCATTGAGCTGTCCCGGGCAAAGTACCAAGTTCTTTCAAAAAAGATCGGATCTCCTACGTTGACGCTAAGAATGACGTGATAAACGGCGCCAGGATAATGAATTCGAGGTTTGCGTGGCATGCGAGGAGTGTAGATGTGAATCTCCGTTTGTCAAGCTTGACCCCTTATGCTTATTATATCCATTCGCAAGCAATGACTTGTTAGCCGCCACTATCCTCAGTGGAGCAGGAATCATGGCTCATTCAGAATCGGAAGTGTCATCTTTCTTGAGCTCAGCGAACTTTGCGGCCATTGTGGGGTTACCCTTAGTTAGCTTCTTGACGGTCAGGTCATCGGCCTTGTTGTTGGCAAGACGGAGATTGTTTTCTGAACCGAGCAGGGCTTCCTTGGTCTTCTGGAGATGTTCGATAGTCTTATCAATCTCATCAATAGCTGTTTTAAATTTCTTGGACGCCAGTTCATAGTTTCTGGCGAAGCCAGTCTTGAATGTATCGAGCTCATTTTCGAAGTTCGTGATGTCGATGTTCTGTGCTTTCACCAGCGCGAGCTCGGTCTTGTACTTCAGTGAGTTCTGGGCAGCGTTCCGCAGCAGCGTAATGATCGGGATGAAGAATTGCGGCCGGACGACATACATCTTTCGGATAACGGTGGGACACGTCAACAATACCTGAGTTGTAAAGCTCACTATCAGGCTCAAGCAGTGAGACGAGGACTGCGTACTCGCACCTCTTTTCAGTACGGTCTTTGTCGAGCTCTTTGAGAAAGTCTTCGTTCTTTTTCTTCGTGGCTGTTTCGTCGCTTTCGTTCTTCATTTCGAACATGATTGAGACGATCTCAGTACCAGCCTCATCCGAGTCGCGAAAAATGTAGTCACCCTTGCTGCCACTCCGCGCGTCGTTATCCTTCTCGAAATATGCCCTCGGAAACGCCGTTGCTCGAATTCGATTGAACTCAGTCTCGCAGTGCTGTTCAAGGGTTTCGCCTACCATCTTAGTCGACAGGCGAGCCTTCATGTCGCGGAGGCGCTCGATCGCGTCATCACGATCCTTTATCTGCGTCTCGTACTTGTCCTTGAGCGATTTCTCGGCGAGCTGCTTTTCAAGCTCCGCTCGCTCAAGGCCGCTCTTTAGTTCGTCGCGCTCCTTCTCGACCGCACTAACTGCTTCGGTGATTGCGAGTTTCTGCGTAACCTCGATGGCATCGAGCTTGGCCTTAAGACCTTGAATCTCTGCGTCCTTCGTCGCGGCGGCCATCTGCAGTTCATTCACAAGCCTCGCCTCGGCTAGATCGGAAGCTGCTTGCTTGTCATGCTTCGCCTTTTCAAGTTCGTTCGCGAGCGCGTCACGCTCTTTTTCCACGGCGCTTAGGGCCTCGGTCACGGCAAGCTTTCGCGCGACCTCACCGGCATCAAGCCTAGCCTTCAGTTCCTGTATCTCGGCATCCTTGGCCGCAGCAGCCCTCTGCAATTCGCTGCGGACTTTGTTCTTGGCGAGTTCGATGGCATTTCGCTTATCCTGCTCGGCCAACTCAAGCCGTTCGTGCAGCTGCTGCTCAAACTCGCTGTCGCGAACCTGCTTCAGGATGTTCGCGTACCCTGCCTCGTCAATCTTGAATGCTTTCCCGCAATGCGGGCAGATGATCTCGTTCATGCCGACTCTCCTCCCGCCTTCTTCAAAATCTGCTTGAGCATCTCTGGCACCACTCCCTCGGCCTTGAGTGTTGCCGTTCGGTATGCGAGTTGATTCTTCCCAAGTATGATACCTGTAGTTGCCTCGACGTCGTTGCAGGACGTGATCCATTCGGGCCAGTTTGCCGATAGGAATGATTCAAGGTGATCCTCAAAGATTGCCACCTCGTCGCCAACTATAGAATCTGGAAAGTCCTCCTCGGCTCGACCAAGGTACTTTAACATCATGCGATTCGCTGTTATGTGGTTCTTTCGCTCCTTCTCGATATCTTCGGCTGATTTCCCATTGGCCTTTGCGCGCACTTCAAACCCGGCATCTGCATCAAATAGTGCATATACCGGGATGCCAATCGATTTCAGGATTGCATGTGCTAGTGGAATCGATGTCTTGCTTCTTACGGGGACAATAGAAATTCCTGCGGCCTCAAGCGAACCGGGTGAGGCCTTATCGCCAATACCATAGAACACTGACGATTCGGTTGTGCCTTCGACGAGGAGCGCTCGGTTCGCGAAAAGTGCTACGGCAAGCTGATTCGTCACGGCACCGTCAAGCTGGCGATCAACCTTCTCAGCTTTCACGGCTCCATGCAAATCGGCTTTTACTTCAGCAACCGTTGCGTAATGGACATCAACCACAGGGGGGGCGCCAGACGACCTCGTTAAACGCCTAACTTGGTCAAAATGTCGCGCCTCAAGAAAATAAGGGCTATGAGTCGCATACGTTATTTGAATGCGTTTACCGGCGTCCTCGGCAAGCGACCGAAGCACCTTCGCGAACGTCTGAGCCTGGATCGGGTGCTGATAGAGCTCCGGTTCCTCTATTGCCAAACAGATGACACCCTCTGCTGAAGCCGCACCAGTCTGCGCCAAAAGCTGGAGAGCCGAGATCAGTAGCGTGCGCTGAAAGCCATGCCCCTGTCGCTCAACATCAGTTTCGGTTGTACCATCGAGTACTGCCACCTGAAATGTGGTCCGGGGGGCCTTGAGTTCCACCTCGGCAGGGGAAACCATGATAGCCCGACCAGGCGAGTAAGTCGTAACGACTTCATTGAGTTGAATCGTCATGGTCTCGAGCTGCGCCTTGAACTTTTCCTCGTAGACTTGTTGCTGTTTCGCACGTGAATCCTCGACAATCTTTGCAATTTCCTCATCAGCGGCAGTGCGATCGACAGAGCGCTCAAGGATTCTGCCGATGATGCTCGATTTCCCGTCCATCGACTCCTCGCTCGCTCTAAGGTCGGCGGTGACCAAGACGAAGTCGAAGAGACCACTCATCTTGCCGCCGCTATTAAAACCAAAGAAATTGGTCTGTAGGGACTCTGGTGCTTCGACAAGTTGGTCCGTGTGAGCAGCTTCCCAAGACGTCATAGCTTGGTTGGCAGCGTCGACATTAGTCCAGACAGGGAGGACCAGCGATGCGTTTGAAGACCGTAACTCGTTGTAAGCGGCCTTCTTGTCGGCAGCTGATGACTTGCCGCGGATGACGCTAAACAGTTCGTAGCTCTTCGAATTTGCAGATAGGATTTCAGCCCCGTCTGGACTACGACGCTTCCACGCAGTAAAAGTTGCCACCCCTACCGGAGCGTACTTGCCAAGCTCATTCCGATCCTTTTCAGTAAGATCAGTAAATGTGGCCTGTACCTCAATGTCTTCGTCAGTCGCCCCGAAGGAGCAGTCCTTTTCGTCAGCGAACCCGGCTTGCCGTTAAAAAACCAATCGAGTGCACGAAGCACTGTTGATTTGCCAGCACCATTTGGCCCAATGAAGGTCGTGACGGAGTCGAAGGGGATCGTCACATCCTTCAAGGTGCGGAAGTTCTTTATGTGAACAGATTTGATCTTCATTTAAGCCCTGCTAGCGTCAGACCTGCACTTTTGATATTGTCATTTTTGTAGGTCTGACCCTCTTGTTATTTAGAAATGATAGATGAACACACTGGCAGGAATCTGGTAAGCCCGCTTGAATTTATCGAGATCCACTCCGAGTCAAATCGAAATTATTCAGGAGCTGTCACGTACTTTCGATAGGCTTGGAGCAGAGCGTGGGGTTTTTACCGCGCTCCTTTTTTGGGTGATTCCTTGCCCGATTCAGAAGACTTACGCATGCTAAAGGTATTAAACAACAAGTTCCACGTCAACATTGTCCACGCAAGTTTGATTTTGTGTATGTCTTTGGCAAGTATGAATTTCTCCACCTGTTACAGAGACGTTTGATAATTCATTAACAAAAACACAACGCCAATTTGCGGGGGAATTTTCAGGGAATACAGAGGCGCTACTACTTTCTCCTGCAAACTGGTAAAGCAGACACTTTTCTTTCCCGTCTTTGTAGCCGAGCGTATGAGGAGTCATGATCCGGTGATAGCCCTTGTAATCTGCGCTGACATTCTGCTTGTTGATGATAGATTCTCTCAGAAGTTGATACGTAGAACTTGGCATAGGTTCCTCCTTTTGAAATATTCCAGGATAAATAGGGACACTTCCCCATTTAATAGCATTAAAGATAGCTCACCCCAATTCAGCTCCGCAATCGAAACTAGGTCCCCAAAAAACCCTGTCACAACATCGTGTATTTGCGATTACTCCCCTTCGATTTTTCCACCGGATATTTCTTATTGCTCTTCTCCATCTTCCGCTGCAAAGCCCGCTCAAGATCAACATCGAACCGCTGGGAAAAGCGGAGCAAAAAAAAGAGGACATCGGCAACTTCATCCTCGATATCCTCTTTACTTTTCTTGTCTTCGAATAATTCCAGCGCCTGCTCATCCGAAAGGAAACGGAAATGCTCCAGCAATTCCGATGCCTCGGTTATTACGCCGATGGCGAGATCTTTGGGGCCATGGTACTGGTCCCAATCGCGCGCTTCGCAAAACTCCTGTACTTTATCTGATAATTCCTGGATTGTTTTTGTCACTTCATATCACCTGAGAGATTTATTGATTTGTTGCAAAGTTAATCAGAACTATCTCCATTTACAGCACACAAAAAAGCCGCCTGTCAGATATCACTGACCATGAGCGGCTTTCATTCTTCTATATTGCGCCAGACAACCCATTCCGATTCCCCTTTTTTTCAATACGCTGCCTGAACCCAATGATGCTAAATACAGACTTGCTATAATCAACCCTGAACATTAATACCAGAAGCAACAACCTAATACCATTAAAAATATTTCAATTAAGAGACAACTGACCGATTCATGTCAACCGGCGCATGTAAGTATCGACCTCCAATCATGGCCCACACCTCAACACATACTCCTCCTGCTACCTGGTCTGAATAGCTCCAGCCGGGCGAATTCCATTCACAAATGACTTGCCTTTCATGGCTCCTCACCGACCTTCCCCACCGGAGCCATGTAGATGCCGAATTCTTCATAGCCATCCACCCCCAGCAGTGCATCGACCAGAGTCTGATTGTAGGCCGCTATGGCACAGGTGCCAGCCCCAATCGCTTCACATGCCAGGTACAGATTCTGGCAGACATGACCTGCATCCAGGGCAATTACCTTATAAGAGGCTTCCGCATAGCGCCATTCCGTACGCTCTGGAACTGCAGCCCAGATGAAGGTTACGGCTGATTGTCCGGAAAAGTCTTGACCGTGTGTTGCGGCGGTGAGGCGTTCCGGAAGGTTTTCAATGTCGCGTACGTGCACGATGGAGTGATCAAGCGGGAGGTAACGGTAGATACCGCCCTCAAGGCCCTCCACCCTCAGAACGGCAAGATAGGTCTCAAAGGAGTGGCGACATCCTGCGGAAGGAACCGTTCGCAGGACAGCCGCCTCGTGGAGGACAGTACGGACTCCCTGGGTTGCCCAGAGGAGAAAGGCCAATTCATCAAGAGAAAGCGGCTCTGTTGTGAAACGTCGATGGCTCTGGCGGTCGGCAATGGCTTTTTGCAGGTTGCACGAAGGGATTGACCATGTTTCCTGGTTCGGTAACTGAATTACCCGGCTGCCTGGTGGTGCTGGTTTCTGGACGGGTGGAGGTCGAACTCCGCGGGATTGCGGAGTGGCTCGGAAATTTACCTCCTCCCTGATCCGGTCAGTCAGAAAATATCTGCCGCTTTCCGTGGTAATGGATAGTTTCTTTATCGCTCGTTTCTCTTCCATAGTGAAAATCCTCCTGGACCTATCGCCAACTTATTTATTTCAATTGAGATACAACTGACCGGTTCCAATCATCCGATCCATGTAAAGACATTGTCCTGGCCAATCATGGCTTACACCTCAACACATACTCCTCCTGCTCCCTGGTCTGAATAGCCCCTGTCCGGGCAGCCCGTACCCTCCGAATAGCCTCGCGCGGGTCCATGCCGAATTCCACCAGCAGCCGCGCAGCGATAGTTCCGGTCCGGCCAAGCCCACCCCGACAGTGGAGCACGATCCGTCCATCCTCCCGAAGGATCTGCCTCAATTCCTCCCCTGCCCTCTCCCACTCTTCTTCAAACATCAGATCTGGAACCCAGACATCAACAATCGGGAGGTGAAACCAACGAAGACCAAAGGCTCGCGTCCTCTCGGGCAGTTCAGGAACGGAAAGCAGCTCGAACTCGAACTCCTCGATAAGAGTTACCAGTGCCTGAGCCTGCCAATCACGGATCACCTGAAGGTCCAAGTCCAGATCCCGTTTCCAGGGTCCGGATAAAATACCTAATCCCGCATACTCATCCTTGCCGGGGCAGACGGTCATGCCGATGAGCCCAGCGGTACCAGGAACAGGAACTGAGTCGATTATCAATGGGGAAACGATACTTCGATTTGTATTCATAGTCACTAGCCCACCTCGTATGAAATCACTATAGCAAAGGATACCAGGAAAACAGGGATCGACAGGAAGGCGTCAGTCTTTTTGGCAAAAAATCGGCAAGCGTGCGGATTTCAAATACGAATGGTGCGGGAGGAAAGAGGTGAAAGTGAGACTGCTGGAGCAGGAACTGCGAACCTAGAACTTGACAGGGGCACTACCAGAGCCGTTTAACAGCAAATGCCCTTCCCGATCCCGACTTGAGATAGTCCTCAAAAGCAGCAGCTTTCGCTCGCTCGGCAAAACCGAAAAAGGCCACAAGCTCCCAAGGTGCATATTTTGATGTGTGAGATGATTGACCGGCATTATGGGCCGCAAGACGTTTTTGAACGTCGTGCGTTTGTCCCACGTAGGTTTGGGCATGAGATTGTTTGCTGCGGATAAGGTAGACGTATTTCATTTTTTCCACCTGGCAGTATTAAGTATGATTAATTTTGTCTTTATACCCTGTCGGGGGGAAATTTGGAAGTGTTTTTTTGTGTGGTTAGGGAATTCTCCTTCGCCGAGGCTTCGGCTAACTTAGACTGCGGACAGCCCTTCGCTCCCGCTTACGCTATAGCTCAGCAGACTCGACACAAACAAGGCTTCAACTGACACATAGCGCTGGCGCGCAAAAGCCTTGGCGAAAGGTGGTGCTATCTAGAGACTTGGCGAAATTAACAGGTCCTCCTTCGCTAATCGCCTTCGTAAACTTCCGCTTACGCTGAAGCTTCAGCGGACACGTTCGGCAGCTTTTCGGCGACAACCTTCGCCCAAAAAAACAAGGCTTCAACTGGCACACAATGTGTCAGTTGAAGCCTTGGCGAAGGTTGGTGGAGGTGGCGGGAGTCGAACCCGCGTCCGAAGATCATCTACAGAAGGCGTCTACATGCTTATACCAGTATTTAATTTAACCGCGTGAAGCTCCACTGGCCGGGATATTCAGTTGGCGATCCTGCTTCAATTTCGCTTCGGGTCACAGGCACTCCCCTCGGCTATCCCACTAAAATGACGATTTGTCCTTCCCCGTGGGAGAGGGTCGGCAAATCGTTAGCAGGTTATTAAGCTGCTAAAGCGTAATCGTAATTATCGGCGCTTAAAGCGTCCCGGATTGTTTAACGAGCCACCCGGATCTCGGCATGCAACCTTTGCTTACTACCCCCGTCGAAACCTTGACACCCCCATACTTGTTTAAATCAGTGTTGAGTTTTGAGTTATGTTTGCTTTTCAACCTTTGTTTCTTTCCTTCAGCGCCTGAGACATATCGCGCTTCTGGTCCTTTTCTTTCATGACTTCACGTTTATCGTAAAGCTTCTTGCCTTTTGCCAGACCTATCTCCACTTTTACCAGACCGTTCTTCAAATAAAGCCGGAGAGGAACCACCGAATAGCCCTGTTCGCGGATCTTGCCAAACAGTCTGCCAATCTCTTTCTTGTGCAGCAGCAGCTTGCGCATCCGGTCAGGATCGTGATTCTCCCGGTTACCGAAGTCATAAGGTGAAATGTGGAGATTATTTAGAAAAGCTTCACCGTTTCTTACTATGGCAAAGGAGTCATTGAGATTTGCATTTCCCAACCGCAACGATTTTATCTCTGTTCCGGTGAGAACCATGCCTGCTTCAAACTTCTCTTCGATGAAATAGTTGTGATAGGCTTTTTTATTATTGCAGATTAGCTTTTCGCTCATTGTCTTCATGATACCAAACGGTGGAAATTATTACTACGTAAAAACTTTATATTCCTGCCATGTTCGAGGAAAAGGCAGTGTGCAGTGAATTTCCGTAAAGAAATACCTCCCTGAGCTTGCCTTCTTCGATTATCTCCAGACAGAGGTCCTTGCCAGGGTTTTCCGGTAGAGAGAGAACCAGGAAGTCGCCCCTCTTGCCTTGCTGAAGGGAGCCGATGTCTGCCCCTCTGCCGATAGCCTCCGCTCCGGAAAGCGTCATCATCTGCAGCACTTCGCTCGGAGTGAACTGCTCCGGAAATTTTTGCAGCAGAAAGCGGGCCTCGTCAAACAGGGACAGGGAATCATTGCTGGCAAGAGAATCGGTACCGAGCGCCAGTGGTATCCCGGCCGCTTTCAAGAGGTGCACCGGGGCTGCGCCAACATCCAGCTTCTCATTGCTACGGGGACAGAGAACAACAGCGACTCGCCGCTTCCGCAAAATTTCAGCCTCCGACGGGCTTATCTGGACGCAATGGACTGCCGTCGTTCCGGGCCGCAGAACCTCAAGGGAGTCTAAATAGGCTGTGGATGTGGTTCTTCGTGCAGGCTGCAGATACTCGCTCCAATCCACAAAGGGATAGAGCTTTTCAGCGATCGGACCGGTTGAGTCAAAGAGGAAGGTCGATTCTTCCCGGGACTCAGCCAGGTGGACCATAAGCGGCAGGGATTTCTCAGCGGCAAAATCTCGCAGTTCCCGAAAAAACTCCTCCGACACGGTATGGGGCGCATGAGGCGAGATACCGGGCAGCAGATCCGTGCCGGGAAAGAGTGGCAGTGTCTCTGCAATGGCCGACAGAACTCCGGCACAATGCTGAGATGCCTGACCGAGTGCCTCCAGATAAACCCTGCCGGTAAGGGGAGAACGAAGGTAAAGGGAAAGAAGGCCCGGATCGGACAGAATCTCGCCGAGTGCCGTAGTCCCGCTTTCCAGGGAGATCCGGATCCCTTCCAGCACAGAGTGTTGCCGCTCTTCAACGCTGAGGGATCTTCTGATTTTAATAACCTGGATAATCCAGTCGACGTAGGTGCGGGGGGAGTAATCAATGCCTTTGCGGACCTTCCAGGAAGGGAAATGCGTCAGCTCGAGATGACTATGGGCATTCACCAGGCCGGGAATAATAGCACAGCCGGGAAAATCGATCACCGGAGCAGATGAGAAAGAGGCGGCCAGTTCGGCAAGTTTTCCGACTGCCAGTATCCTGCCGTTCTCAACAACCAGCGCCCCGCCTTCGATGGCTGGCGACGAAACAGGGAAGAGATGTGATGCGGCGTAAATTTTCATGATAGTGCCCCGGCAAACCGTTCTGGAGGTGCTACTGGCTTCTACTTGTACTTGTAGCAAAGAACGACGGAAAAGCAACGACCGGAAACACGGAACCAGGCACAAGAACAAACAACGCAGTTACCAGGTGACCTTTCTCAGGGCAGCCTGTCCGGCGATTTCCTTCCGGGAGGGAAGCATCTTGTTCTGCTCATCCACAAATACCAGTTTCGGCTCGTGTGATCGCGCTTCAGCATCGCTCATGGAAGAAAAACTGGCGATTATGACTAGATCACGTGGAGCAACCAGGCGCGCTGCGGCACCGTTGACACAGACCACTCCGGAACCTCGTTCCCCTTCTATAGCATAGGTCTCGAAGCGACTGCCGTTGTTGACATCCCAGATACTGACCGCCTCGTAAGGAAGAATATCCGCAGCATCCATCAGGTCTCGATCGATAGTGACGCTTCCTTCATAAAAAAGATCAGCTCCCGTCAGCGTTGCCCGATGAATTTTGCTTTTCAGCATCTTTCTTTCCATGTGACGCCCCTCCCAATCATGGTATTGTCAATCAGTCGTGTGGAACCGATACGCACGGCAAGAGCAATCACTGTGCGATCATCAGCCTGTCCCACTTCTTCCAGAGAGTCGCCATCACGAAACTCCGCATAGTCGATACGTGCCAGCGATTCGCTGTTGAGGATGTTCAGCAGTTCTTCGCGCAACTGTATAACATTCGTTTCACCCCGACGGTAGAGGTCGTTGACCGCAGCCAGAGATCGCGAAAGACACAAGGCCGCGCTTCTTTCCTCCGGCGTGAGGTAGGTATTGCGCGAGCTCTTGGCAAGCCCGTCATCCTCACGGACCGTCGGCATCCCGACGATCTTCACATCCATGTTCAAATCCAGAACCATCCGGCGGATTACCGTTAACTGCTGGAAGTCCTTTTCGCCAAAAAAGGCCTGAGAGGGTTTAACGATGTTGAACAGCTTGGCGACCACTGTGGTTACACCACGAAAATGGCCAGGCCTCGATGCGCCACAGAGCGGCAGAGAGACCTTTTCCACGTTTACATAGGTCTGATACCCTTGCGGGTACATCTCGCCTGCGGTCGGTGCAAAGATGATATCGACTCCGTTTTGTACGGCTATCTCGCTGTCCTGCTGCAGGTCGCGCGGATAGGATTCAAAATCCTCACCAACACCGAACTGGGTCGGATTGACAAAAATACTCAGGACTAGAAGATCACCGTGAGCGCGCCCTTCACGGAGTAGGGATGCATGTCCCTGGTGAAGGAAACCCATGGTCGGCACAAACGAGATGGTTTTTCCTGCGTCCCGCGCGGCTGTCGCCCTTTGCTGCATTTCCGCTACCGAGGTAATAATTTCCATATCAATGAAAAGAGTGATCGTCAGTCGGAAATTCACCAGCCTTCACTTCGGCGGCGAAACGTCCGGCAGCGTCGGAAATAATCGATTTCACATCGGCATAGTGCTTGACGAATTTTGGGGAATATTTCTCGCACAGGCCGAGAATATCATGGATCACCAGCACCTGCCCGTCGCAGTGAGGCCCTGCTCCGATGCCGATTGTGGGAATCTCAAGTTCAGCAGTAATTTTTTCAGCAAGCTTCAGGGGGATACCTTCCAGCACCACGGCAAAGGCGCCGGCAGACTGTACGGCAAGGGCATCAGCCAAGAGCTGCTCCCCGGCACTTTCCGATTTCCCCTGGACCTTGTAGCCGCCCATCCGGTGGATAGACTGGGGCGTGAGGCCGATATGGGCCATGACCGGGATATCCATGTCGACGATGGCCTTGATGCTCCCGACAATATTTTCACCGCCTTCCAGCTTGACCGCCTCTGCGCCACCTTCTTTGACAAGGCGTCCCGCGTTAATGCGGGCATCACGAATATCAGTCTGATAGGAGAGGAACGGCAGGTCGGCAACGAGAAGCGCCTTAGGCTTGGCACGGGCAACGGCACGCGAATGGTAGATCATCTCTTCCATGGTAACCGGCAGAGTCGTGTCGTATCCTGAAAAAACAACACCGACCGAATCGCCGACCAGCAGGATGTCAATTCCGCTTTCGTCAAGAATTCGTGCGGTCGGATAGTCATAGCAGGTGAGCATGGATATCTTAACACCGGCACTTTTCATCTTGCGGATATCGAGGATTGTTTTTTTGCGTTTCACACCTGACCCCATAAAAAACGCCCTCCGGTGACAGAGGGCGTTGTATGGGTAACGATACGAAAGATGATCCACTTCGACGTCGTAATCCGGCTATCGCCTCCCGTCCCGGTTCCCTAAAGAATACAGGCGGTATAATGAATGGTACTCTCAATTAAAAGTTAAAGGCCCATACTGCGCTCTTCTCAATTAATTAAACCTTTTACCATACTAGAGCGGAAAAAACCAGTGTATTTTACGCTGAAACTCCTTTAATGACTTCCAGTTGTTCCATCACGGCGACACTCTGCTGCCGGCGCAGTTCCATATTATCGAAGAGTTCTTCGCTGGTCTGAACATGGGACTCCACCGACGCCTCGATCTCGGAACCGTCACGTACCTGGGCCTCGGTAGATTTGACCATATCCATTGCCATGTCCTTGATGGATTCAACAGAGCGCATGATATTCTTTGTTGCCCCGGACTGCTCTTTGGAAGCCGTATAAATCTGGGCTGCCATGGCACTGACATCCTCGATGGATTGGGTAACAAGCTTGACACCTTGAACCTGCTCTTCGGTTGCCGTCTTGATCTCCTCTGTCATGTCCATGGATCGCACCGCGCTCTCGTGGATTATTTTAAGGGTTTCACCGGTTGCATGGCCGATCTCGACACCTTTCTGCACCAGATCCTTCGAAAAAGTAATGTTCCGGGCCGCCGTGTCAGAATCAGTAAGAATCAGTGAAATAATTACCGCAATCTCACCGGTAATCTGTCCGGTCTGGTGGGAGAGTGCCCGCATCTCTTCGGCAACCACTCCGAAATCTTTTCCGAACTCGCCGGCCTGAGCTGCAATAATTGAAGCATTCAGGGCCAGGAGATTGGTCTTTTTCGTAATATCCTTGATGACTTTTACAATATTACCAATGCGTCCGCTGTTTTCGGATAGGCGCATGATTCCGTCGAAGGATAGCTCGACCGAGCGCTGTATCTCTTCAAGGGCAGAGATTGTATCGCCGACCTTGTCCCTTCCCGCATCCGCCTGAAACCGTACCTGCTGAGAAACATCATGGGAAACGGCAGCATTCTTCTCCACATTCTTGATGGAGGCATGCATCTCCTCCATGGCAGAAACGGACTTGTCGATGGTGTCCGCAAGAAAATTGAGGTTACTGGTAACCTGGTCGATGGAAAAGGAAATCTGACCGACAGCGGAACTGGTCTCTTCCACCGACGACATCACACTTTCCGAGGCATGGGCAATCCGGGCGGTGCCATCAAACAGCGAATCAATTGCCGCTTTAAGACTGTAAACGGTATGCGAGAACACTTCCTGCTTTTGCAGAAAGCCGGTGAAGGTGTCCTCAAGCTCTGAGGTAAGCCTATCTATGGCCTGGAGCAGATTTATCCGCATGATGGCAGAAGCGGCCTGATCGGCAAAAAGCTTGATCGTATCTTCATCGCTCTCATTGGCCAG
Organism: uncultured delta proteobacterium; assembly: GCA_963717775.1. GTDB lineage: Bacteria > Desulfobacterota > Desulfuromonadia > Geobacterales > Geobacteraceae > RPRC01. The sequence goes on along the minus strand of CAVQWZ010000029.1, from coordinate 210,381 downwards.
GCGCCGACTGTATGCGTTGTCAATTCCGAAAAGGCCGATCGATTCTCCCTTCACAACGATCGGGCAGAGTACGAAAGAACGTGAGCGGAGAGGTTTGAGAGTGTCATAGGGCGATTGGAGGTAATAGTCTTTGGGGCACTTACCGATATCGTCGATCAGGTAGAATTTCTGCTCGGAAAAACATTTATTGATGACTCCGGCACGCTGATCCAGGGGAAGAGTAACCCCTTCCACATCGAATCCTTCGCTGCCGGTGGCTAGAAGAAAGTGCAGATTTTTTCGCTCCGGGTCCGCCATCAGGACATTGACACGTTCGAATCCGAGAACCTCGTGCAGTCCTTCGGTGCACAGCGTCATGACTTCCCCGATATCTAGGGACTTCTGGATTTTTGTACTGATCCTTTGAAACTTCTTGATGTTTCCGTCAAGAGAGCGGTAGCGCTCTTCAAACGACTCTTTCTGGGAGACCGCTTCAGCATGAACCCGTTCCAACTCTTCAGCCCTGACGCTAAGCTGGTCTGTGATTTTTCCGAGAACATACCCGGAAACAGTAGCAAACAAAGCCGTGCCCAGGCCGATATAGGTATACACGAGGATGTTTTCAGGACTTCGGGTAACCTCGCCGACCATCTGCGTCCAAATGGAAACATTCGCTTGGTAGAAGACGATTGTGTGAAGCAGCGCACCGATAAACGGCGCCACCACTATTGTCATAAAACCGACCACAGCGTATAGGTGGCCCCTGTGAAGACTCTTTTTTTGTGCTTTCATATCTCTCCATTCCCTGTTACGAACTGAGAATTCAGCGGTAGACCTGCCAAATAGATCCGGTTAGCTATCCGGATTCCCGCAAGTTTCGCGAAAAATCGGAAGGAGTTTTTCATAAGTCGCCGAAAGGCCTTCCGGAATGACGCGAACATCGGCGACAACCGTCATAAAGTTTGCATCACCCACCCAGCGTGGAACAATATGGATGTGAAGGTGATCAGCCACCCCTGCTCCAGCAACTTTGCCCACATTGATGCCAATGTTGAAACCCTGAGGCGACAGTGCCTTGGTCGCCACCTCACAGACAAGCCTGACATTTTCGAACAGCTGCAGCATCTCATCAGAAGTCAGATCCTGCAAGGTTCCGACATGACGATAGGGAGAAACAAGCAGGTGTCCGGTGCTATACGGATAGCGGTTCAACATGACGAACGAGAGCGTATCCCGATGCAGGACCAGGCGTTCTTTTTCGGCTTCTTCACTCTGCTTTTCACCCAGGCAGAATATGCACCAGGAAGGTTTTTCGTTAAGAATAAACTCCATGCGCCAAGGAGCCCAAAGTCTTTCCATAGTGACAACGTTCCTTTCCGGACACAGTATGCTACAAGGGGTCCGATTGCAAAGTAGCAGCCCAATGAGACACAAAATTATCTTTCATCCAACGGCAAAACACAAGCCGTTTTTACTGCTCCGACGGATTTTGGCTTTATCGGGAAGCCGCTGGGGAAATTCGGCTGTTATTATCTAAAAGCCTGATTAGCGTCAATCTTCCGCCAGTTCCCGAAACTGTCATTCCCGAAGCGATTCTGATCGGGAATCCAGCTTCTAACCGACTGAAACATGGATCCCCGATAGAGACATTCGGGGATGTCAATCTTCATAGCGGAAGAATAGCGCTAATCATATTTAAAAGAAAGTCGGATAATGATTGCAGAAACAAAGGTGGGTTGCCGACAGGAAGAGTGAACCGCATGATAAGATGAGGGCAAAAAGAAGGAACGGAAAAACTTCCAGAAAGACAGACTCCTAGGCCAGCTCTTCCAGTTCTATATCCGTATCATCCAGATCCGAGAGATCAAAGGAACTCTCTTTACCACTCAAAAGCGCTATTTTCTGCATCGTGTCGCGGAAGCCGGGATTATTACCGAAAATCTGGCGAAAAACCTGCAGAGCCTCTTCCTTACGACCAGCCGCTTCATACAGGAGACCAAGCTCATAGCGGAGAGCAAGAATACGAGCAGAATCAAGGTCTTCGAGAGAAAGGAGTGCAACAAAAACCTCTTCAGCATCAGCATAATTTTCCTGATCACGGAAGCAGAGCCCCTGGAGCGTCAGGGAATCCATTTTTCTCTCAGGGTCATTGGCCGAGAGGCGGAACTCTTTAATGGCATCGTCGTGAAGCCCCATCTCCATATAAGCAATCCCGAGATTGTAGTGTGTTTCCATATCACCCTGTTCATAGTCCTGCTTCGGGGCTTCCATGAAACGGTCAAAAATGTCGTCAGGAGAAAGGGTCTCCGGCAGGAGAGAAGCACTGTCAGAGGGACTGAGTTCAGAGTGCTCGAAAGGTGTCAACTGTGGTGTATCCGAGACTATCTCCGTGAGGGGAAGCACTGGCTCTTCGAGGGAAAAGTCAAATGCATCGGGCTGTTCTTCCTGGAGCGGAGGCATTTGCGGCTCATCGAATTGATTCGCATCATCCTGCACCAGCTCTGGCGAAAGAAAATCAGGAACATCCTCGATATCACTTCCTGACGACTCTTCCGGTGGAGCAAAAACGGCACCATCATCTGGGAATTCAAAGGAAATATCTATTTCAAAGTCTTCTGGCTCAGATGCCGGACCGGTCACGTCTTCCGTTGAAAGCTCAATGGACCCGAATTCCAACGCATCGGCAGAAGACAGCCCTTCGCCGCTATCAGAGTCCTCTTCATCGCAAAGGGCAAGGTCAATCTCATCACCCCAGGGAGAGTTGTCAAGGTCGGCGGTAGAACCTTCAGGTGAATCGGCGTCGGCCGCCTGCCGGGAGCTTGTGGAGGCATCTTTCTGAGACAGAATATTTAAACTCACCTGGATATCAGCGAGTTTCGACGACTCTCCGGTCAGCTCATAGAGTTTTTGCAGGCCTTCAAGCAAACGGAGATCATAGGGAGCCAGGTTTTGAAGAGTCGTATAATAATGCTCAACGTCACCATAAGCGCCAGCCGAAAAAAGCTCAGGAAGATGGTGATCGAGAAGAGCAACGCTGCCCTCCAGGTCGCCTGCTTCGACGAGGCAGAGGATAAGGTTTTTCTTTAAGGAAATATCATCCGGTACCAGTGCGATCATCTGCTTCAAAACAGTTTCCCGGTTCGCAAGGTCGCCGGTTAGGAGGTATGCATCGGAAAGCAGCCCCAAGGCCAAAAGATTGTCCGGGGTCTCAACGAGAAGCTGCTGCAGCTTTGACACGGCATCTCCCACATTGCCATTCCTCAGCTGTTCTGTCAGGAAATCAAGCGCTGAGGTGTCCGTTTTATCGGGGAAAAGATCATGGATCTTTTTGCTGACGCGATCAAAATATTCAGTGTTTCCACGATTCTTAAGGGTCAGGGCAGCCCGGGTAAATTCCTGATAGGCCTTATCTTTCAAGTCCACGGCATAAAAGGTTTCAGCAAGTTTTAGACGGATATCGACATTTTCCGGATCAACCGCTTGCATCTTTAACAGAATTTCAATCGCTTCGTTAGTCTGGCCCTCTTTCTGGTAATGATCATAGAGCAGCTTGTATTCGGACAAGGCATTCCCGATCATGCCCTGCTTTTCATTAAGTGCTGCAAGGAAGAAGGAAATCTCGATATTTGAAGGATCAAGGCGCTGGATCTGTTTATACACGGCTATCGACTTCAGGTAGAAACCATTCTCCTCATAGAATTTGGCTATGGTGTTATATTCTCGAATGGCATCTTCGCGACGATTGCAGCGAATCATCAACTCGGCAAGCTTCTGACGCAGTTTAACATCCTTGGGATCTGCCGTGACAACCTGTTCGTAGTCCCTCAGGGCTCGGTCGAACTGCCCTTTTTGGATGTATTTTTGCGCGCTGGCCAGAAATTTATCTTTTTGAGAACTCAAAGTGCACCCTCTTTTGCTTGAAGTCTTTTGGTTGCATCACGGTCAACAGCAGCGGCAATTGCTATCCCCCATTATTAGCGGGGGAATCAATAGTGCAAGTACCACCAATACATTACAAGGGATTCAAGATATAACAGTAAAACAGCCTCAAGTCAATGAGTTACCTGATTAGCGTCAATCTTCCGCCAGTTTTCAAAACTGTCATTTTCGAAGCGACACTGATCGGGAATCCAGCTTCAAACCGACTGAAACGATGGATCCCCGATAAAGTCATTCGGGGATGACAATCTTCATAGCGGAAAAATAGCGCTAATCAGGATGAGTTATGACGTGTTACGCCAGCTCCGGTACCTTTTCCGGCAGCATTTTCCATGGCTCTGAGTACATCTCGAAGTCGATCTATTTGGTTGGCGGATAGCCGACGGTCACGATAGACGGTGCCGCAATAAATTTCCACAAACTCCCTGACATTGGAATCGGCAGTGCCGTCGGCAAGTTCCATAAGACCTGTTGAGGGGGTTACTGTAACAGCAGGATATTTTTTCGCAAGTACCCTGTAAAAGGTACGAAGCAGCTTTTTCTCGGGAGACGATGCCAGCCTACGCACAGAAATCCGATATCCAGCAGCAAGCCCTCCGAGACCGATAAGTACCAGCAACAGCCACCAGGTAGCGACCGGAAGTGACAAATTCCTCATTGAGCTATTGACTGACCGGAAAATATGTATTTGCTTGTCAAGATCGTATGATATGACCGCAAGGTTCCAGTAGTAGTTGAGGGAATCGGACAACTTTCGAACCTTCGCAATGAATGAGTCCTGGCGCCCATCACCACCTTTGAAATTTACGGCAAAGACACTCGGGTCTTTCCTTACCCAGCCGGCCCCCGCAACATAAACCTCAACCCACACATGGGCCATGTCTTCGGTTACCAGATAATAGCCACCGAGGTCATTGTAGTCGCCGCCATAATATCCTCCCACAAGTCGCGCAGGAACCCCTGCCTCTCTCAGGAGGATCATGAAGGAGGAAGCGAAGAGTTCGCAATGACCAGCCCTGCCCTGAAACAGAAATTCTCTGATTGGATCGTCGGAGCGAGGCAGGCCACTGGTTGTATAACGGTAGCGGGCAGAGTTGAAATACTCTTCAAGGGCAGTAAGTCGCTCCCGATCGTTTTTTCCCTGCGAAGCAATCCTTTTTCCCAAGGCTTTGACTTGTGGGGATACACGATCAGGAAGCTTCAGATAAATGTCACGGTCAATAGCACCAATGACCGTAATGTTTCGGTTCAGGGAAGACACCGTGTCATACCGCACCCTTCCAACGTGCCTCTTGCGGGTAAAAACCAGATCCGGCGACTGCACTGCGCGGATTCCGCTTAGTTTCACCGGCGTATCCAGGGTGATGAGATACGGGCCGGAATTCGGTTCCAGGAAGATAGTCTGCTCAATCAGCCCCCCCCCATCGGTCTTGACAGAGTCCCTTTCGTTAACCGCTGACCGTACCCAGGCATTTTGTCGGGGAGCATTCAGCACTATTCCACGCCAGTAGAGATCTTTCCTGGCAAGCTTGGGACTCTGGGCCCGCAAAACTGCTGCCTTAACCGCACGAACTTGTGCTGACGATCCCGGGTCAATTTGTTCGCTGAGCCCGGTCACTTTTTCTTCAGAGGGAGCGAGAAAGTTCCAGAGAGGAAACTGCGGGCGTGGCATGATAACGAAAAACAGTAAAATCAGCGGCAGTGCAGCCGCGGGCATTGCCACCGCGACAGAAACCAGCCGATTCATCCCTTTTCGACTCAGCGCCAGCCGCGAATCGACGGTAAAGAAGGTCAGAAGAACAAGTGAAGCGGCGATACAGAGTAACATTGTCAGTAGGTATGCGAGAAAGACCGGACTGAGGTTATACAGGGAAGACGCTGAAAGGGCGAACAGGGAAAGGGCAAATATCTGGAGATAGTTGCGCGGAATCCTCTCGCTCAGCAACCTGACAGCCAGAAGGATAACGAGGATATTGATTGCCGGATCGAGAATATTTTCGCGAGAAATCCGTATCGCATAGAAGAGGAAAAGAGCAATGGAAATAATGGTGGGAACTCTGCCACTAAGTGGCCGAATCGCTCTCTTCTCCATGAAGAAGGCCGCTACCAGGGCAGCGGGAAAGGCGAGCTGCGGTAGTCTGCCCAGATAGAGGTAGAGGGGCGCCACGCCCACAAGGCTGATCAAACAGGTAAGTATGTCGAGAACCGTCTTAATTCTTACCATAGACCGCAAGCTCCGTCAGCAGATGCAGCCGGTGCGACCGTGTAAGGTCCGGCCGGAGAAAACGTCTGCCAAGCTTCAAACCGACCGGACGTCCGGCTCGGACAGCCTTGTTGATGAGAAAGGTCCCGTACGATAGATTTTCCTCAAGCGAAGCTCCTGGCAGCGTGTGGATGTCGATAACGAGCGGTGTTTCGGAAGGAGCCGTCAGTTCCTTTACCTTCAAGTCTTCGTGACGTGCGGAAAGTCTCCAATGAATAAGTTTCATCGGATCGCTCCCGGTATAGTCACGAATCTTGGCAATATCGCCGCCATAGCCCTTTCGGGAGGAAAAGGCATCTCCCCGTGTATCCTTCTTTCCCGGTCCATCCAAGAGGGTACAGTCACGGGGAGCGGGAAAGACAATGCAGCGGGAGTCAAGGGAAAGGGTGCTGATGCGAATGAAGAAATTAATCGGAAAAGGAGAAGAAAGAACCACTTTCCCCAGAACTGATTCTCCCCTTTCCGGGAAAATGACCGTCAAGGCACCTGAATCCTCAGAGCCTTTTTCCACCAGCGGGAAGCGGAGACTCTCGCCAAAGGCATCCACCGTGAGGAGAAAGGAGTGCATGAATTTTTTGCGGTTTTCCAGGCGGACCAGAACGAAAACGTCTTTCCCTGCATAGATTTCATCGGGAAAATCGAGAGCAACCCAAATTTTTTGAATATTTAGCCACCCGAGAAAACCGGAAACCGCCATAAAACCGAGCAGGGAGGAAACCACAAGGAACAGCAGATTATTGCCGGTATTGACTGCGGCAAAACCCATTAGCAAGGTAATGGCAATATACCAGAAGCCGGACCTGGTGATGGTCAGACGATTGGGATTTCGATGTTTTTGAGCACCGCTTTGAATAGGTCCTCCTTGTCGAGAGCCTCGTTTTCGGCAGAGAGAATCAGCCGGTGGGCACCCACCGGAACGGCAATCGCCTTCACATCTTCGGGAATAACAAAATCCCGTCCTTCAAGATATGCATGGGCCTTGGCCGCATCAGCCATGTTGATGCCGCCCCTGGTGGAAACGCCGGTGAGAATAAAGGGGTTGTTCCGGGTAGCCGAAACAATGCTGAAAATATATTCGACAATCTTCTCGGAAAGATAAATTTTATCTTTTACCACGGAACGCGCCTCAAGGATGTCATCGATCTGCACCAGCGGCGTGAGATTCTGGATCTCGTCACGGATACTTCCGCCCTGAATGATGGCCTTTTCGATTTCATCAGGCGGATAGCCGATTCCGGCACGAATGAGAAAACGGTCCATCTGAGACTCGGGCAGAGGATAGGTTCCTACCTGCTCGACAGGGTTCTGGGTAGCGATAACCAGAAAGGGAGCAGGAAGCGGATAGGTCACCCCCTCTATCGTTACGCGCCGTTCCTCCATCGCCTCCAACATCGCGCTTTGAGTCTTGGGCATTGCACGGTTTATCTCGTCCACCAGCAGCAGATTGTTAAAAATGGGGCCTCTGAGGAAGGTAAACTTGCTCTCCTCACGATTGAAGATCGAGAGACCGGTAATATCGGAAGGAAGCAGGTCGCTGGTGCACTGGAGTCGGCCGAATGACATGCCAAGCACACCTGACAGTGCGAGCGCAAGGGTAGTTTTACCGAGACCGGGGATATCCTCAAGCAGGATATGTCCGCCTGTCAGGAGAGCAATCATTGAAAGCTTGACCGCCCTGACTTTCCCGCGCAGATACCGTTTTGTGAGTGTATCAATAACGTTGAGCATCTCGTCACGTTTCGGCAGGTTCATTCGTCGTCTCTCCCTGGCTGACAGAATTTTTAGTCGGCATAACTACTGGTATGGACCAGACACCATTATGTCGTGTCAAGTCTAGCAACTCGAACCCACCTTTGGCAAGCGGCAGATTCTGAATCCTATCACTGTCGGTACGTGTCTGCAAGGCACACACTCATGACGACATTGTACCTGACAATAATGAGGCATGAATGAGTGCATCAGGGGTTTTTTTGTTGACATTTGCCACCCTGTTGCTATTAAGTTCTGTAACCACTCTCAACGATTCCCGTATAACTGCCGCAGGTAGAGGATTATTCCATGGATCCGATCCGCAACAAGCTGTTTCTTACCGACCTCATCAAAATGGATTTCCCGCAGAGCGTTTTTGAAGAAGTCCAGCATCTCATTTCACACGTGTACCTTGATTACGATTTCACCTGGCTCTCGAGTGTATTCAAAGATGTGGTCAACCTCTATAATGGCAACTACCCCGGCTACCGTCAATGCAGCACCCACTATCACGACCTGAAACACATGACCGACGGACTTTTAGCCCTGGCAAGCCTCATTAACGGTGCTCACGCATCGGGAGTTTCCTTCCGGGAAAGACAGGTGACTCTTGCACTGATCGCGATTATGCTCCACGAAACAGGCTATATCCAGCATGATGACGACACCACGGGAACAGGAGCGAAATACACCCTGGTCAGGTTGGAGCGGACGCTTGAATTCGTAAACCAGTATTTCTCGAGCAACAGCTACGATGCCACTGATTGCGAACTCTGCAGTAATTTTATCAGGTCCACCGACGTGGATGAGGACATAGACGCGCTATCGTTCCAATCCGAAGGAGAGAAGAAGCTTGCACAAATGGTTGCCACAGCCGACATTATCGGCCAGATTGCCGACCGCACCTATCTGGAAAAACTCCTGTTCCTGTTCCAGGAGTTGAGTGAAGTCCACGTCCTGGGATTTAAGACCGAGCTCGAACTGCTGGAAAACACCATCGACTCGTACAGACAGGCCCAGCACCGAATGGAATACGACCTTGGCAATGTAAGAAGCTATTTCCTTTACCACTTTATGCATCGATGGGAGATAGACTACGATATGTATGGTGACTCAATAGAAAGCAACATCTCCTATCTAAGTCATCTGCTGGAAAACCACCGCAATGACTACCGTGAAAAGCTCCAGAGGGGTGGACTCCTGAAGCGGCTCGCCATTCTGGAGGAATCGGATAACGAGTGACCCGGCACGACATCAAACACTACGATAACGGATGTAATCGCCCTTCAATTCAGCCCACCCTCTCCCGGATTTTCGGATAAACACCCCTTCCGACGTTTTATGATTTCGGTGCCGACCGACAAGAGGCTTCTGAACCTCTTTGCCACGATACCGGACGATACCTGATGGACGATCAACCGGTAGCGAAATTTACTTGATACCGGGTCAGATAAGTGTGTATTGTAGCTATTTCGTATCCTGGCCTGCTTTCATCCGTACATCAAGAGAGGAAAACGTTATCAGAACCAGCAATCTTCTAATATTTTCCCTCGATCAGCAGCGCTATGCTCTGCACCTGGATACTGTCGATACCATTATCCGGGCGGCTGCTGTAACGAAGCTGCCGAAGGCCCCCGATATCATTCTGGGCGTCCTCGATCTTCACGGTGAGGTCGTGCCGGTTGTCAATATCAGGAAACGCTTTCAGTTGGCCGAAAGGGCAATCACTCCCGGGGATATTTTTATCATCGCCAGAACAGGATCCCTTCGGGTTGCCCTGGTGTCTGACGAAGCGCTGGGCGTCCTTGAAGCGGCACAGGAAATTGTCACTGTCGAGTCAATTTCACCCGGCGTCGAGTATGTTTCCGGTGTAGCAAAGACCGCCGACGGCCTGGTACTTATTCACGATCTGGACACCTTTCTATCCCTTGAAGAAAAGGCTTCTTTAACAAAGGCTCTGGAACACGTTGATGACTGACCTGAAGCATGTCAATTCTGCAGAGAAGACCCTCACCCTGTTCAACAATTTCATCAACAGGGCCATGGGGCTCCACTTCAGCTGCGAGAGGCTGCCCGACCTGGGAGTGAAGATGGAGTCACTCTGTGGCAAGTTCGCTTTTGACGACCCCGAGGCATGCATGCTCTGGCTGATGTCGACCCCTCTCTCCCGCGAGCACCTGGAGATCCTGGCCGGCGCACTTACCATCGGCGAGACCTATTTCTTTCGCGACCCCCACTGTTTCCGGGCGCTGGAAGAACATGTACTCAGAGATCTCGTGAAAGACCGCCAAAATGGTAATAAACGCCTCAGAATATGGAGTGCCGGCTGCTCTTCAGGTGAAGAACCCTATTCTATCGCCATCCTGCTCAGCAGGATGCTCCCGGACCTTGAAAAATGGAACATCCAGCTGTTGGCTACCGATATCAACCCGCAGGCCATTGAAAAAGCGCGGCAGGGAGTATACGGTCGCTGGTCATTCCGCGATTCTCCACCATGGCTGATGGAGTATTTCAAGGAGACTAGGGATAGGCGCTTCGAAATCATTCCTCGAATCAGGGAAATGGTCCAGTTCAGCCATCTCAATCTTGCCGAAGACTGCTATCCTTCCCTCTTCAGCAATACCAACGCTCTTGACCTTATCTTCTGCCGAAACGTGATGATTTATTTTCAACCGGAATTGATCAACACGATGACTGCCAAGTTTCACCATGCACTCCGGGATGACGGATGGCTGTTCCTCGGCCCGACAGAGGCTATTCAGCGACCTTTGCAGGGATTTTCCCGCCATCGGTTCAGTGGAGCAATTGGTTACCAAAAGTCTTCGGAAAAGGATGTACAGGCCGGTAGCCTGGCAGACCCCATGAGTGTTTCCCGAGATATGGTGCCACTCACCACATCGACAGAGATGTTGCCGGAGCCCTTGAAATCTGTAGGCCAATTTCAGCCGACTTCCGGTTTGGTCAGTGACCATAACCCTGATTACGAAACCAAAGCAGAGAAAGTTGAAAATACTTTCCTTGCGGGTGACTACCTGGAGGCACACACCCTGTATGAGGCCGGAAAGTATGAACTCGCGGCAATCAAGGTACGGGAACTCCTGAAAACCGGAGAGACACCTGTCGATGCCTTGAAGCTTCTGGCCAAGTCCTATGCGAACCTGGGGAAATTTTCCGAAGCTGTCGAGTGTTGTGAATTGGCGATTACGGCGGACCGGCTCCAGGCGCAAAACTATTACCTGCTGGCTGTCATCCTGCAGGAAGAGGGTCGTCTGGAGGAAGCGGCCACGGTGCTTAACCGGGCATTGTATATCGATCAGGATTATGTTCCGGCCTATTTCAGCCTCGGCAATCTGAACATGCAGACCGGCAGGAAACAGGAGGCGCAGCGGAATTTCGCCAACGCCCTGCGACTTCTGGAGAAAAGAAATCCTAACGATTCACTTCCTGAAGCAGACGGATTGACCGCCGGCCGGTTGGCCGAAATCATCCAGGCCATTTCCCAAGGGAGGACCATGAATGAGTGAAGATATTCCGCTTCATGACAGTCCGGTAGCAGGGGTCGACTGGCAGGAGATCCATCGTCGTTTGGAGGCTTCCTGCGAGGCCCTGAAACAAAATGTCAACATCGCGGCTCGCGATGCCGATGAAGTTCTCAGAGCACGGGCCGTGATGCTTGCCAAACCGATATCCGCGTATGAGAGCGAACAGGAACAGGTCGAGATACTGGAGTTCCTGCTGGCAGGTGAATCCTACGCCATCGAGTCGTGCCATATCAGGGAAACCCTGCCGTTGCTCGATTTCACCCCGCTCTTCTGCACGCCTTCTTTTGTCCTGGGTATCACCAATGTACGCGGCAGAATCGTTTCCATCGTCGACCTGCGGCGCTTCTTCGATCTTCCCGCGGAGGGACTTTCAGACCTGAACAGGTTGATCATCGTACGAGACGACAGCATGGAATTCGGACTGCTGGCTGACAGCATAGTCGGTATCAGATCACTGTCTTTACAGGATCTGCAGCCACCCCTGGCCACCCTGACCGACATCCGGAGCGATTTCCTGCGCGGGGTAACCGGGGAACAACTGGCACTGCTGGATATGGGCAGAATTCTTGCCGACAAGAGATTAATTGTCCACGAAGAGGTGGATTGATGCATTTGCAAAAATTCAATGCGGAGGAAAGCATGCTGCGTAATCTTAAGATCAAAACCAGATTGATGGCCGGTTTCGGAGTCGTCGTCCTTTTTCTCATGATAGTGGGCGTAATCTCCCTGGTAAACTACGAGAAACAGGGACGGATCATCGAGAATTTCTATACACATCCCTTCACGGTTACCAATGCGATCCGCGATGCCGAGGGAAACTTCATCAAAATGCATCGGGGCATGAAGGACGCGGTACTCTACCATGACGACCAGCCTGAACTGGAAAACATTCTCAAAGGAATCGATGATTCCGAGAAGATCGTCTACGAGCAGCTCGCCATTGCCCGGCAAGGGTATCTCGGCGACAAGGCCACGATAGACGCTATCACGTCGCTGATGGACGATTGGAAGCCGGTGCGGGCAAAGACCATTGCACTGATCCGGCAGGACAGGATACCGGAGGCCATCGCTTGGCACAAGACCTTCGCCAGAGAACAGGTTACGAAGATCGATGCCGCGGTTGACAAGGTACTGCGGTTTGCCATGAACAAGGCGGACAGTTACCTGAAGGATGCGGAAAAAAACCAGAGGAGTACATTTATGTTCTCTCTGGCACTCTCGATTGTCGCGGTCGTGCTGGCCATCATAACCGCCCTGCTCATCACCTCTTCCATCGTCAATCCCCTCAGGGCCGCGGTAGCGGCAGCCGACCAACTGACTGAGGGCGACCTCTCCGTCGAGATTTCCGACGTCTCGAAGGATGAAACGGGACTATTGCTGCGCTCCATGGACAAGATGATCCAATACCTCAGAAAGATGGGGGATACGGCTGACCGGATTGCCCGGGGTGATCTGGATGTTGAGGTGGAGCCCGTGTCGGAGCGGGATGTGCTGGGAATTGCCAAGAAAAACATGGTGGAATCCTTGAAGCGGATGGCTGCCACCGCCGACCGGATCGCCGAAGGCGATCTGACCGTGGAGATCAGCCCTGTTTCGGGAAAGGACCGTCTCGGAAACTCCTTTGCCACCATGGTGAAAAACCTCCGGGAATTGAATGCGGATATCCATAACGTAGTGCATGTCCTCGCTTCTGCTGCCGGTGAGATCATGTCCACCGTTACGGAATTCGCCTCCAACTCCTCGGAAACCGCATCGGCGATCACCGAGACCAATGCAACCGTGCAGGAGGTCCGGCAGACGACCGACCTCGCCTCGCAGAAGTCGAAACAGGTCTATGAATCAGCCCGCAACTCGTCAACCGTTGCCAAATCCGGCAGGAAAGCGGTTGACGAAGCCTTGGGCGGCATGCAAGGCATCCAGGAAAGAATGGGTTTCATTGCCGAAAGGATTATCAAGCTCAGCGAGCAGAGTCAGGCGATCGGAGACATTATCAACTCGGTCAATGACCTGGCCGAACAATCCAACCTTCTGGCAGTAAATGCCGCGATCGAGGCGGCCAAGGCAGGGGAACACGGAAAAGGTTTTGCCGTGGTTGCACAGGAGGTGAAAAACCTGGCAACCCAGTCCAAACAATCCACCGCCCAGATACGCGGCATCCTCGGCGAGATTCAGAGGGCGACCACTGCCGCAGTGCTGGCCACGGAACAGGGAAGCAAGGCGGTGGAAGTCGGTATGAAGCAGTCGAGCGAAGCGGGCGATACAATCCGTATTCTTGCTGCAAGTATCGAGGAATCGTCCAATTCCACCCTGCAGATCGTGACTTCGACACAGGAACAGGCCATCGGCATGGACCAGATTGCCACCGCCATTCAAAGTATAACCCAGGCAAGTGATCAGAACCTGGTGGGTTCCCGCCAGATCGAAGCGGCAACCAAGAACCTTTACGATCAGAACCGGAAACTGCAGCAACTGGTAAGTCGCTACACGTTGAAATGAACCGTAAAGAACCTGCCGACAGCTAACTGCCGGTTTCCACAGAAAGGTACCCGGGATTATGGGTAACAGCCAAGATCTACTTGAAAAACTCCAGGTAACATTTCGAGCCGAAGCGGAAGAGATCATCGGAGCGCTTTCCACGCTGCTGATCGATCTGGAAAGCGCGGCCGAAGGAGCTGAACAAAAACGTCTGCTGGAAACCGTTTACCGCAGGATGCACACGCTCAAGGGCGCAGCCCATATGGTAAATCTCTTCGAGGCAGTGGAGGTGTGCCAGTCCCTGGAAAGTCTACTGGCGGCGCTGAAGCGAGGTGAAATATCCCTTGGTGTCGAGCTGCTGGACATGCTGCATGCTTCGGTTGACAGCCTGAGCAGATTCATTTTAACAGAGGGCGATGAGGACAGCCAGGTAGAACGTTCACGACTGAACGGGCTTATCCTGAAAATGGAAACCCTGGCAAAAAGAACCGTGCTTGCACCGATATTCATTCCGTCGCGGGAAGTGCGGGAGACGACGGATACCGGTCACCCCTCAGGAAGCAAGCCCGTGCCGGTCGAAACGATCAAAGTAGCGGTTTCGGTTCTCGATACGCTCCTTCTCCAGGCCGAAGAACTCATTTCGGCAAAATTGATGGCCAAGGAACTATTGGAAGAGCTTGACACTGTTTCTTCGGAACTCGCCACTCGAAAGGGAGACCGGTCAAATGCCCTGGAAATCATCCGGACGTCCGGAAGAGATTCGGGCAGCGGCAGCGGAACAGCAAAACTTACCGGTCTGGTTCACGGCCTGGTCGATTTCGAAGAAAAGCTCGAGGATCGTCTCGGCAGACTGGTCACCGGCGCCGAAAAAAATCTCCGTTCGCTCCAGAGCATGGTTGACAGCCTCCTGGGCGAAATGAAAAAAGTGCACCTTCTCCCGTTTACCTCACTTGTCGAACCTTTACCGAAGCACATTCGCGATCTCGCCCGAGAACTCGGCAAGGAGGTGGAATTATGCTGTTCTGGCTCGGAAATCGAATTAGACCGGCGCATCCTCACTGAGCTGAAGGAACCGCTCCTGCATCTGGTCCGAAATATGGTTGACCACGGCATAGAGATTCCTGAGGAGCGCCAGGCCGCCAACAAGAATCCAACGGGAAGGATCGCCATCAGCATCGGGCAACAGGACGGCAACCGGGCGGAATTGGTCATTAGCGACGACGGGCGGGGCATCAACGTTGCTCGAATAAAAGGTTCGGCAGTCCGGCTTGAGATACTCACCCAGGAGCAGGCGGACTCGATTCCTGACAATGAAGCGCTCCAGCTGATCTTCGACTCGGGGATATCCACAAGCCCAATGCTAACAAACCTGTCAGGTCGAGGGCTCGGGCTGGCCATCGTGAGGGAATCTCTTGAAAAGCTGGGCGGACAGGTAACCGTTAATTTCCGTCCGGGACAAGGAACGGAATTCCGTCTCGTCTTTCCACTATCCTTTGCCACCATCCGCGGCCTGCTGGTGGAAGTGGCAGATCGTTTGTGCCTGCTGCCGACCACAGATATCGAATCGACAGTAAGAATCCCTTACAGCGGAATCAGAACAGTGGAAAACCGTGAGACGGTCGCCATCGATGGCCGTGCAATATCTCTGGTAAGGCTTGGCGACCTCCTCGGCTTGCCGGCCCGAGAAGCGGCTGGTCAGGCTGAACACCAGCAACTGGTCATACTGTCTACATCCGAAAGGCGGATTGCCTTTGCCGTCGATCAAATTCTGGACGTCCAGGAAGTCCTTGTCAAGCCCTTAGGCCCGCAACTCTCCCGGGTCAGAAATATCGCCGGAGCCACCGTACTCGGCAACGGCAGGGTAGTGCCGATCCTCAACATCAATGACCTGATGAGAGCAGCAACAAATCCATCAGCGTCTGCCAGCGTCCCGATGTCCTCCAGTCTCAAAACCGGCACACGTCCGATTCGGGTACTCATCGTGGAAGACTCCATTACCTCGCGGACCCTGCTGAAAAACATCTTGGAGGCTTCAGGATTCATTGCCAAAACCGCTATTGACGGTATTGACGCCTTGAGTCTGCTGAAAACCGAGGAGTACGACATCGTGGTTTCCGACGTGGAAATGCCGCGTATGGATGGTTTCGGTCTCACGACCGCAATCAGGCAGGACAAAGATTATGCCGAACTGCCGGTGGTCCTGGTTACCGGACTGGAATCCCGCGAAGATCGGGAACGGGGAATCGACGTCGGGGCTAACGCCTATATTGTCAAAAGCAGCTTCGATCAGAGCAGGCTCATTGAAGTTATTCGGAAGCTTACCTGATGGAAAGGCGATTTCAGTGATCAGACTCCTTGTAGTGGAAGACTCGAAAACCGTTCAGCAGGCACTGGTCGAGATCTTCAATAGCGACCCGGATATCCGGGTGATCGGCATTGCCTCAAACGGCGAAGAAGCCGTGCGTGCCGCCATGACAATGAAACCGGATGTGATCACCATGGACATCAATATGCCCGGCATGGATGGTTTCGAAGCCACCCGCGCCATTATGTCCAATTGTCCAACCCCCATTGTTATCGTCACCGGCAAGATGGACCCCAAGGATTCCGCCACCCTGTTCCGGGTGATGCAGGCGGGAGCCTTGATGATTTCGGCAAAGCCTTTCCCGCCCGGTCACCCGGAGCATGGCGATTCGGTACAGGAATTGATAAAAACGGTTAAGCTGATGTCGGAAATCAAGGTGGTACGCAGATTTTTCCACCCTGATCCAAGTATAACCTTATCTGCAACCTCCGCTCCCCGGGAAATCCCGGCAACCGCAGGTGCCGATACCAGGATCGTCGCAATAGGCACCTCTACCGGAGGCCCGCCGCTTCTGCAGTCCATCCTAGCCTCGCTCCCTGCCGATTTCAGCATGCCGTTAGTCATCGTCCAGCACATGGCGAAAGGTTTTACCGGAGAATTCGTCTCCTGGCTGAACCTCACGTCCCGGCTGTCTGTGGAATTGGCAACAGAAGGCTGCCACATGTCTCCCGGACGTGTCTACGTGGCGCCGGATGAATTCCAGATGCTGGTGATGCCCGGAGACCGGATCGTGCTCCGCAATGACCCGCCGGAAAGCGGACAGCGCCCTTCGGTCTCGGCCCTTTTCCGCTCCGTTGCAATGATCTATGGGAAAAACGCCCTCGGGATACTTCTTACCGGAATGGGGAAAGACGGTGCCCGGGAACTGAAACTGCTACGCGAAAATGGCGGAATCACCATTGCACAGAACCGGGAAAGTTCCGTTGTTTTCGGCATGCCCGGCGAGGCGGTTCGTATCGATGCCGCTGACTATGTCCTTACTCCCGAGGAAATAATCTCGTTCATGCGGAAAATTGACACTAATCAGAAAAGAAAAACGGGAATATGTGATGAATCTGCATAGTGATAGCATGAATGAGCCCGCGCTGATCCTGATCGTGGAGGACAGCCCGACACAGGCGAAGCATCTGGAGTTGATCCTTTCCGAGCATGGCTACCGTGTCGCCACCGCCTGTAGTGGTGGAAATGCCCTTGAATTGATCGCCAACGAAAAGCCAAACCTGGTCATCAGCGACATTCTCATGCCGGAAATGGATGGTTTTGAATTGTGTCGGCAAATCAGGGAATCGGACGCTTCGGCTGAAATTCCGATTATTCTCCTCACGCTGCTGAATGATCCGGCCGATGTCCTGCGCAGTCTTGAGGCCGGAGCCGATTATTTCATCTCGAAACCATATAATAGTGAATTTCTCCTCTCGCGGGTCGTGCGAACCCTCAGCCACGGCCCTAACCAGCGACCAATGGAAACTGCTGACAAGGTGGTAATTCGTCACAATGAAAGGAAGTACTCGATAGACGCCGGCAACTCCCGGATTATCGATCTGCTGCTGGCTACCTATGAAACTGCTGTGGATAAGAACCGGGAACTTTTAGAGACCCAGAAAGAGCTCCGGGAGCTGAACCGGGACCTTGAAAACCGGGTCCGCGAACGTACCGCTGCTCTCGAAGCGGAAACCGCTGAAAGACTGCGTGCACTGGAAAATCTTCGTGAGAACGATCGGGTAATGATCCGTCAGAACCGGCAGGCGGCAATGGGCGAGATGATCAACAGCATAGCGCACCAGTGGCGTCAGCCGATCAATACCCTGAGCCTCATCATCCAGACCATGCCCGAAATTCACAAGGCGGGCGAGCTGACCCAGGAGTACCTTGAGTCGATGGAAAAACAGGCTGTGGAGCTGATCATGCACATGTCCCAAACCATCGACGATTTCAGGAACTATTTCAAACCGGATAAGGAAAAGGTGCCTTTCAGCGTTGCACAAGCGGTCTCGCGGTCGCTCAACCTGGTCAAGGACAGCATGAAATTCTGTAACATCACCGTAGAATCCAGAATATCCGCTGAGCCGATCATCAACGGCTACCCGAATGAATATTCCCAGGTTCTTTTCAATATTCTTTCGAACGCCAAGGATGCCCTTTCCGAAAGCAGCGAACCGGAGCCGAAAATTATTGTCAAAACCGGTGCGGAAAACGGCAGGGCCGTAGTAACCATTACCGACAATGCCGGTGGCATACCTGAGGAAATCTTCGACAAAATCTTCGAACCCTACTTTACCACCAAGGGACCGGATAAAGGGACAGGTATCGGTTTATTCATGTCCAAAAGCATCATCGAAAAAAACATGGGCGGTTCAATCAGTGTCAGGAATACCGGAGACGGTGCGGAATTCCGCATTGAAGTATAAACCGGGGCAGGTTCGCATGAAATTCACTTGCCCTGGTATGACAACACCGCAGACGGGCTAAACATTGTTGCCGTTACGCCGATATAAATGGTAGGAGCCTACGATTACCTGCAACTGCTGGAGCCAGAATGAGTAAAGATACCTGCATCAAAGAAAATACTCCGGCGACACTACTCTACGTCGAAGACGACCAGGGCACCAGAAACCTGGTCACGACCATGGTAAAGCTTCTCTTTCCCGAACTAACCATTAAAGTCGCCGATGACGGCAGGATGGGCCTCGATCTCTACGTCACGGAACGCCCCGATATCGTTTTGACCGACGTCATTATGCCGCGAATGGACGGCATTACGATGGCACGGGAAATCAGGAAAATCGATGTGAACGCCAGGATTATTGTAATTACAGCAACGAACGATTCCTCTTACATCGTCGATGCAGTAGATATCGGCATCAGCCGCTATGTCCAGAAGCCGCTGCAGAAAGATGATTTGAGTTCCGCAATAGGACAGTGCCTGGAACAGGTCCGACAGAGCAGACTGCTTCACCGGCAGGAGGAGTACATCCGCCGACTTGCCTATTACGACAGCCTTACCAAACTTCCCAACAGGGAATTACTGAATGAACTGCTTCACCAGGGGCTTGCGCACGCTCAACGTAGCGGCCACTTCCTGGCAGTACTCTTCCTCGACCTCGACCGATTCAAGGTAATCAACGATACTCTCGGGCATGCCGTTGGCGACCAGGTTCTGCAAGCCGTGGCGATGCGCCTGAAACAGTGCTGTCGACGCCAACAAGACACTGTCTCCCGCCGAGGTGGCGACGAATTCATTATCCTGCTGCCGGACCTGGCATCGCCACAGGAAGCAGCCAGAGTTGCCCAGATAATCATCGATACCTCCGCCCAGCCTCTTTCTCTACCGGAACATGAGCTTTTCATCAGCACCTGCATCGGCATCAGCATTTATCCCAATGACGGCACGGATGGCGATACTCTTATCGAGAATGCCGATAAGGCGATGTATCGTGCCAAGGAGGCTGGCCGAAACCGCTACCAATTATTCAATCCCGCCATCGATGCCCAGTCGTCCCGGGTTCTTTCCCTTGAAAACGCCCTCCGGAGTACACTAAACAACGACGAGCTGTTTCTTCACTTCCAGCCACTGGTAAACGTAAAAACCGGCACGGTCGTAAGTGTTGAGGCATTGGCCCGCTGGAAGCATCCCGAACTTGAACTGATTTCGCCCAAACAGTTTATACCCCTGGCCGAGGAAGCCGGTCTGATCAACATCCTCGGCGAAAAGGTGCTGCGGAGCGCCTGCCGCGGGACAAAGGCCTGGCGGGACGCTGATTGTCCGGAGGTTCGGGTCTCCGTCAACCTTTCTCCCCGGCAGTTCGAGAATCAGCACCTGGTGGAACTGGTTAAAAACATCCTTACCGAAACAGGGACCGATCCGCGCTGCCTGGAGCTGGAAGTTACGGAAGGTATTATGCTCCTTGCGCCGGAAGCGGTCTCCGTGGTTCTCCGACAACTGAGTGATCTCGGCGTGCACATTTCCCTCGACGACTTCGGCACCGGCCTTTCCTCCCTGAGCCTTCTCAGGAAATTGCCCATACATACCTTGAAAATCGACGGATCACTTGTCCATGACCCGATCGGTAACAGCGACAATGCCGATATCACCCGAGCAGCCATCCAGTTGGCTCACACCCTCGGCCTCCGCGTGGTAGCTGAAGGGGTTGAAACAAAGGCAGAGATGGATTTCCTTACCTCACTCGATTGCTGGGAAATGCAGGGAAACTTTTTCTGCAAGCCGCTTGCCGCCGCCGAGATACCGGCTCTTTTGGCCTGTTCCACCTGGCCGACATCCCGATGTGATGAATGAGCAGAGAATTGGCGAACAGCGCAGAAGATTTCGGCGCAACACTGTAGGCACAGTGTGCAATTACTCCTGGTATTTTCCCTTGTGCAGCTATTTCAGTCACTACTTTTTCCTGCTTTCCTTTGTACTCTCGCAGCCCCCGTCGCAGCAACCAGAGCAGTGACCCTTCTTTTTCCACATCGAATGGTAGAGCAGATACAACGCGGCAATCAGGATACCCGCGGCAATGAGCATATCCTTGATTTCCATGATTAACCTCCCAATCCCAGTAATCGCCCGCCCTGGTAGATAAGAAAAGCCATTCCCCAAGCGAGCACCGTCTGGTAGGCAAAGGCAACACCAAACCATTTCCAGCCGCCGAATTCCTGGCGCATGGCGATTGCCACCACCACACACGGCATATACAGAAGAACGAATACCATGAAGGCATAGGAAGTGAGCGGTGTAAACGCCCCTTGAACTGCCAGCTTGAGAGAAGACAGGTCTTCCTCTGCTTCGGCAGCACCCTGGATGCCGAGGGTTGTGGTAACAGCATCCTTGGCAGCCGCGCCAAAAGAGACAACGATCTCTTTCAGACCTTCACCAAGGGTCGGAGTTATCTCGATCTTTTCCTTGACAATGCTCTGTGGAGCATAGATTTCTCCCATGGTGCCGACAACTATTTCCTTGGCGATCACCCCGGTGAGCAGGGATGAAGCAGCTTCCCAGGTGCCGAAACCGATAGGAGCCAGAGCCGGCGCCAGCACCTGTCCTGCCTGACCGAGATAGGAGTCCTTCTTGCTCTCCACTCCCCAGGGAAGGTTCAGCATGAACCAGACAAGTACCGATACCGCCAGGATATATGTTCCCGCCTTGATCAGAAAATGCTTGCCCTTCTCCCAGGTATGCAGGCAGAGGCTGTGAAAGGATGGCATCCGGTACGGCGGAAGCTCCATGATAAACATGGGCGCCTCTCCCCGAAAGAGAGTTTTCTTGAAGATCATCCCCATTATGATGGCAAGCACAATCCCCATGACGTAGAGCGACCAGATAACGGTGCCGGAGTTGCCAGCGAAAAACACTCCGGCAAACAGTACGTAGACCGGTAGTCGCGCCCCGCAGGACATGAGCGGCAACAAAAGCGCGGTGAGCGCCTTATCGCGAGGATTTTCCAGGGTTCTGGTGGCATAGATACCCGGGACATTGCAGCCAAAACCCAAGAGCATCGGAATAAACGACTTGCCGTGCAGGCCGATGGAATGCATGGCCAGGTCCATGACAAAGGCAGCCCTCGCCATGTAGCCGCTACCTTCGAGAAAAGTAATGAAAAACATCATGGCAAAGATTACCGGAACGAAGACCAGGACAAAGCCGACCCCGGCGATGATGCCATCATTTACCAACGATACGGTCCAGTCAGGTGCGCCGATACCACCAAGAAGGTACTCTGCCCAGCGCTTGAATGGGCCGCTGGTCATGGTATCCAGCCAATCGGCAAAGGGTGCGGAAAGGTCGAAAGTAAGCTTGAATACCAGCCACATGGCACCAAGGAAAATCGGTATACCCAGATAGCGGTTCAGCACGACCCGGTCAATCTTCTCGGTAATCTCCATCTTCCGCAACTCCGGCTTTCGCAGGACCTCACGGGTGAGACCGGTGGCAAGAGAGTAACGAGCGTCAGCCATTATTGCTTCGATGTCCTCACCGTGGGCCTTTCTCAAGTGGCGGAGGGCCTCGTCCATAGAAGCGTTGCTAACATTCCCCACCTCGTTCCGCACATGACTGTCTCCTTCTATCAGCTTCAGCAGGAGCCATCTCCTCGGAAATCTGCTCATGACTGAGGATTGGTTCTTTTGCAGCGTTGCTTCCACATAATTGGTGGCTCTCTCTATATCCTCTCCGTAGCTAAGTTGTTGCGGCGCATGGGCAGCAGGGTCTGCGGCAGTTTCCAGGGCGCTCGTAAGGAGTTCATCAAGGCCGGTCTTTTTCGTGGCAGAGGTCGGGACGACGGTGATACCGAGCATCTTTTCGATCCCCTGCACGTCGATTGAATACCCCTTCGCCTCAGCCTCGTCGTAGATATTGAGGGCCATAACCACCGGGATTCCCAACTCCAGAAGCTGAACTGTAAGGTAGAAGTTGCGCTCGAGGTTGGTAGCGTCCACTACGTTGACGATCAGGTCCGGACGCTCATGCACCAGGTAGTCACGGGCGATGATCTCCTCCTGCGTATAGGGGGAGAGTGAATAGGTTCCGGGAAGATCGACCAATCTGATCTTTTTCCCCTTGAACTCAAAGAGGGCTTCTTTCTTTTCCACCGTAACCCCGGCCCAGTTCCCCACATGGAGCCTGGTACCGGCAATGGCGTTGATGAGGGTGGATTTTCCTGAATTTGGATTGCCGGCCACTGCCACGGTAATTATCCGTTTTTCCACAGGATGGAGCACCACTTTATTTTGCGCTACTACAGATGAGCCGGTTACTTCCTTGGTCTGCATACTCACCCCGCCACCTCCACGCCGATTCCCTCTGCCTCTTTCTTTCGTAGAGAGAGGTTATAGCTCTTGATCTTTACCTCAATCGGGTCGCCGAGTGGCGCCATTTTCAGCACCTGGACCTCTTCGCCCACCAGAACTCCCATATCCATCAGCCTCCTCTTCAGAGGCCCGATTGACCCGATGGAGGTTATTATCCCTCTGTCACCCGGTTTCAATTTCGCCAGATTCGTCACGCTCTCCTCCTTACCATAATTTTCATCGCTATGCCCCGGGCAACGGCTATCCGTGATTCGTCCACCTTCAAGAGGATCGGGCCGCCACCATTATTGAGCATCTCCACTGTCTTCCCTACCCTCAGGCCCAAGTCCTCCACCCGGTAGTCAGAGCCGCTATGGCACTCGCCTGATTCCCGGACAACCACAATTTCGCCCTTCTCACCTGCAGCCAAAAGTCCCAGTTGCATCATTGCATATCTCCTAAAATCTCCAGGCCACGCCGGCCATGAATGCCAGGTCCGGCTCCTGCTTGTTGACTCCACCTTTGACCCCGAGATCAAGATCGAGGTTTCCGGTAAGTGAATAGATCGCCCCGCCAAGAACAAAGGCTGGCCAGGTGTGAGAACCCCGGTCTCCGTAGCTCTCTACACCGATATTGGCAACCAATTGCAAGTCTTCAAGAACATCATAGGTGGCCGCCAGCGAAGCATGCCAGATGTCCCGGCGATTTGATTCCTTGTCTAAATCAAGTTGGAACTCGTTGTGACTATAGGCAAGATTGAGGTGAAGAGTGACCGGTTCCAGCTCCTGGCTGGCGATCATGGTAACACCGTAGGCAACTTTGCCATTGCCTAACCCGCGATTTTCATTCCCGGTCGGCAAGGTCATCCCTGGCTTGACAGCCATACTGAAGCCCTTGTACTCCAGGAAGCGCCATTTCAGCTCAAGTGCCACGTCGCCCGGTCCATTCTCGTCGGAAACCACAACACCACTCTCCTTCACCCTACTCCAGACCCAAGGCACGGCCACGACCAGATCCACGGTGTCCGTCAGCCCACCCGAAAGAACCGTCTCCAGCCCCGCAGAGTTCTCGTGCGTATCGACACCGTCAAGGTTCTCCCTGTCCCGGCCGAACTCCCCATTTAGCTCCAGCTGAAATTTCCCTTGTCCCTGAGTCCCGGTATCGTCGGTGATCAGGGGGGAGCGGCAAAGGCCGACCCTGTGGTCAATAACACAGCGGTAATAGCCGGCACTATTTTCTTCAAAAATTTACGCATTCTTCAATCCTCTCATCTTGATAGTTAAACAATTCAGACATTCTCTGAGCCTGCAAATCCCGCATGAGTGGGCATGAAAACCGGTATGTCGTGAGTCTTTGCTACGTTTACCGCCTGATTTTTACTTGGTGCGAAACCTTGTTGGTAAAGATGACCATTGCAACCCTGATGAGAACCTTCGAGGAGATCCCGTTTTCAGACTTGGTAAAAAAACCCTGCGGTCGACTCCGAACTTTCCGCTTCTTCCCGATAGTGTTTTTCCAGGCGGTCCATTCCGCCGAAAAGTGCTATGCTCATGCCGCTTGCCCCTCTTTATGGTTTTGATTTTCATTTTCAGCAGCCGGGTAAAAAAAACCAGATTGTCGCAGAACAGTGGAACGATGCGCTGAACCAAGGCACTCATAGGGCCCGCAGCCGGAAATCAGAAGTCCCGCCATCTTGCAGCGGCATTGACGATGTGTCTCTGCAAGCATCAGGCTCTTGCATGGGTTTCCGTAAATCTTCCACGGCCCCTGGCAGCTGTATTCTCGACGGCTTATGCCCATGAAACCGGCCACATCCTTGAGCGGATACCCCAGGAAAATCCCTATTTCATGAGGCACCGCACCGGAAGCGAACCGAGAACCTAATTCGAGCAACAACGAATTCAGAGTTATCTCTCCCGCATACCCGGCCTTTCTCAACATCGCGTTAACCACCTTTCCAGACAGAAGGCGACTCAATGCCTGACGGTCAAAGAGGAAAAGCAACAGTGATCCTGGTCGTTCAACCAGGACCATTCCTTCCAGCGTGCTTTCCATGATCAGGGCCTGTCCATGCTTCTTCCAGATTGAGAAGAAATTCTTACCGCACGTGCGAGGCCTGTCCGTGAGATTTATGAGCGTAGACGGCTTGACCCCTGCCAGAACCTCGGCCGCCTCGAAAGCAATGAAAGCAGCAAGGCAATCCCTGTCATCGGGGAAACGGTCGGCAATGACAATCCAGACCGGTTTCCGGTCTCTACTGATATTTTTGGATGAGCAAACTATTTCCATGGTTGACTCCTGCGCGATTTTGAATTTCATTATCAGTACACTAATACAACCTTCCCCGTCAAGAATTATTTTGATGGAAGAAACAAAAAAGGCCGCCCTTATACTTGGCGGCCTGTACTTATTCCTGACAACAATTCTCGAGTTTACAACTACTGGGCACCTGATCCAGGTGAACGTCACCGGACCCGGTTACTGCAATGGATAGTCCGAAAGCCTGACAAAACGAAAACCTTTCTTCTTCAGCTGAGGTATCGCCGTCATAACACCCTCACCCGTGCCACTTTCAGGATGGTTCATATGGAGAATCACGATGGAACCTGGGACAGATTTCAGGAGGGCCGCGGTTACCTGCTCCTTGGTAAAAGTAGCACCTGCGTCGCCGAGCACGGAAAACCCGATAACCTGATGACCAAGTCGCTCGGACACCTGTACGGCGATCTCATCATAATAGGCAGTCCCTGAACGGTAATAGCGGGGTCTTTGACCTGTCAACTGTTCAATCTTGCGGGCATTCAGTTCGATCTCGCCGACCAGCTCCGCCACGTCCTTGGTGCCGTCAATGCCGTAGATAGACCTGCCAGTAACTGAAGCAGGACGGTGATGAAAACCATGATTGGCAATGGTAAACAGCGGATTCGCCGCAAGACTCAGGAACAGCTCGGGATTTGCATCAATCCAGCGCGCATTAATAAACAGGGTGGCGGGAACCTTCTCCTGCTCAAGGAAACGGATAAGATCCATATCGACCCCCTTCCCTTTCGGACTCCCGCAGGCATCGAACGTCAGAGCAATCACCCGATCTTTCGTCTTCAGTGAAGTTTTCACGCCAGTGACCGCCTCACCCCACTCTTCCGGAGTCTCTCCGGCATACGCGGCCACCAGCTCTGCCTTCAAGCTTGCAGACGATTGGTCCGGAACGATTCCAGCCCACAGCCTGCCGTTCATCAAGGCCAGCACCAAGGCAAGGACAAAAACTCCAACAACGAAAAGATTCCAGCATGCGATCTGTTTCACCAGGTCCCCCCAAATTCATCCATATTTTCGATACGTTTCGATAATGCAATGTACTTGGTATCCCCCCTCTCCCCGATCGATACACCTGGGAATGTTTGGAGGAGAGCACATAAGTTAGCACTTCAGTCTAATCGCTACAGCTCGGACCGACTATAAGGGAAACATCGCGGCGGCGCAACAAATACAAAGACCTGCCAGGTTTACAAAACCTGTAGGTCTCAGGTACAAAAAAAGCAGGGCGCACGAAGCGCCCTGCCCGATTCTCACTCTTAGCCAAGGATCTGCTTAAGATCCTGATCCGGGGTAGTAATCGGTGAAATGTTGAAGTTCTCCACCAGGAAGTTGAGCACGTTCGGGGTGATGAAGGCCGGGAGGCTGGGGCCCAGCTTGATGTTCTTGATGCCCAGGTGCAGGAGCGTCAACAGGATGACTACTGCCTTCTGCTCGTACCAGGAAAGGACCATGGAGAGCGGCAGGTCGTTCACGCCGCACTCGAAGGCACCGGCCAGGGCTACGGCAATCTGGATCGCCGAGTAGGCATCGTTGCATTGGCCGATATCAAGAAGCCGCGGGATGCCGCCGATGTCGCCGAAGTCCAGCTTGTTGAAGCGGTACTTGCCGCAGGCCAGGGTCAAGATTATGCAATCCTTGGGGACCATCTCGGCAAACTCGGTGTAGTAGTTGCGGCCCGATTTGGCGCCGTCGCAGCCGCCGATCAGGAAGAAGTGCTTCACTGCACCACCCTTTACCGCTTCGATTACCTTGTCGGCAACGCCGAGTACCGCGTTGTGGCCGAAGCCTACCAGGATTTCCTTGCCGGGAGCATCAGTGAAACCGGGCAGTGACAAGGCTTTCTCGATTACCGGAGTGAAGTCCCAGCCTTCAATATGCTGGATACCGGGCCAGGCCACCAGGCCCCAGGTGAAGAGGCGACCGGTGTAGGAGTCGGCAGGCTTCTGGATGCAGTTGGTGTTAAAGATGATGGCGCCGGGGAATTCGGGGAATTCCTTGTGCTGGTCCTGCCAGGCGCCACCGAAGTTGCCCACCAGGTGTGCGTACTTCTTGAGGCCGGGATAACCGTGGGCCGGAAGCATCTCGCCGTGGGTATAGATGTTGATGCCCTTGCCCTCGGTCTGCTTGAGGATTTCCTCGAGCATCAGCAGGTCGTGACCGGAGACCAGGATCGCCTTGCCGGCTTTGGTGCCGAGCTGAACCGGAGTAGGAACCGGGTGGCCGTAGCGTTCAACGTGACCTTCATTCAAGAGACCCATGACGGTCAGGTTATGCTTGCCACACTCCATGGCGAGGCCGACAAAATCCATCAGACCAAGGGTCGGATCGGCAGTGGCGGCCAGGGCACTATGGAAAAATGCGTAGACTTCGTCATTATGTTTACCGAGGATCTGGCAGTGGTCGGCATAGGCGGCCATACCCTTAAGGCCGGAGACCAGGATTTCGATGGCGGAGCGGATGTCCGGATCTGAATGAAAGGCCAAGACTCCGTACTGCTCGCCCTGTTTCACCAGATCGGCTGCCGGCACCCACGTTGCGGGGCCGTCAATTTCCTGGGATTTATTCGAGTCATCGCCGACGAAAAAAGCTTTTAATTTCGCCAACAAACCAGTGTCTGCGCCAACCCCTGCAGCCTTCTCGTAGAGGGCTTTGGCTTTTTGCTTCATCTCGTAACATTTCTTTATGGTTGCTTCAAGACGGGCCGGATCGAAGTCGACATTGGTCACCGTTGCAAAGAGGCCTTCCAACACGAAGACATCAATAGACTGGTCCTTGACGCCGAGTTTCCGTGCTTCATTGGCATAGATCGAAAGACCTTTGAGACCGTACAGGAGGTTGTCCTGAAGAGCCGCAACTTCTGGATTTTTTCCACACACACCCATAGTATCACAACCGATTCCTTTTGCTGCTTGCTCACACTGATGACAAAACATGTTATTTCCTCCTTATTTCTCGTGGTTGTAAAAATGCAGTTATTATTAATTGTACCCGATTTACCAGAGATGTCTCTTGAGTACAGTTATAAAGGATAGATGATCAGTTTCCCTTGACGTGCATCAAAAGTATTCACTTTAAAAAGGGACTTTTCGAGGCAAGATGATATTTCACATAAAAGGAGGACAAGAAAGGAATCAGTGCTTGTTATTTCAGCAACAATTGATGAACACAGGCGGAGGCAAACCAGATTAAAAAACTCGATCCGAGGACAATTGGCAGAGAAAACCCTTTCCGGAAGCAGAGATACGCAACCAGAAAAAACAGCAGGCTCGGCAGCATCCCCCAGAGAGCTCCCTTTGCAAAGCTCATCATGGCATCATGGTTACCCTTATTCTCCAGATACACCCAGACAAGTACCAAGGCACCGGTCAGCGGCATAACACCAATAAGACCGGCAAGCGAAGGGAACCTCTTCGCGATGGCTGTTGCCACAAGGATAATTATCACACTGAGGACAATTTTAATAAAGAGCTGCATGGAATTACTCCTCAGAACAACCCGCTTGAATCTTTTCTCCGGCTCCCTTCTTGAGAAACCTGATAAGAAAACCATTCAAACCGTGCCCGATACCTGCGTATTTTTTCATCTGTTCAACATTAGCGTTGCCGGCACTATCGTAAGTATACAAGTACACAGAGCCATCGATAAATTTGATGGTAATTGAGTCCTCGCCAAACTCGTAAGCAACAATGGGAGATTTGCGACTGCGATTCTCGTAGCATTTCATTGCTTCCTCCTTTGCCTCTCGACCGATCGATACAATCGTTCTATGAACGCATCCGTAGTTATGCGAATTCATCAGGTTGGTTCGGGATTTCCGCTCCTATGCCGGGCTTTGTGGCAAAGGCCCCCCATGTATTTTATTGTACAAGGTTTTTTCTATGCTGTAGCAGCGCTGAAATAAAGAATTGAATCACCCTGGTTTTCCAGACACTCCCCCCGCTTATTCAGACATCTCACGAATCCTCTCCGAAAGTTTCGTCATCCTCTTCGTGGACCTGCGGTTCTTAACTGCCATGGCCAGAGCCTTGGCCTGGCCGATGATGACAACCAGCTTCTTGCCCCTCGTCACGGCCGTATAGAGAAGATTCCTTTCCAGAAGCATGTAATGCTGCATGGCAAGGGGGATAACAACCGCAGGGTATTCCGATCCCTGACTCTTATGAATGGAGGTAGCATAGGCAAGCGATAACTCGTCCAGTTCACCGAACTCGTACTCCACGTTTCGTCCGTCGAAATCGACCCGCAGAAAGCCTTCATCCAGATTGACCTCGGTGATGCAGCCGATATCGCCGTTAAAAACCTCTCTGGTGTAATTGTTTTCCGTTTGAATTACTTTGTCCCCCGGTGCGAAGGTGGTGCCGAAGCGGGTTACACGAGGTTCACCGGCTGGATTCAGCCGCTGCTGGAGCTCCACGTTGAGAGACCGGACACCGAGACCACCACGATTCATAGGAGTCAGGACCTGGATTTCGCTGACCGGATGAAGGCCGAACCGTTTGGGGATGCGTTCGGTCACCACCTGCATCAGCTTGTGATGAATCTCCTCGGGAGTCTCGGCCAAGATACTATAAAAATCAGTCAGTTCCGTACCTTCATACCTGAGAGGCAGCTCACCTCGGTTAATCCGATGGGCATTGACGATGATCTGCGAAGCGGCCGCCTGGCGGAATATCTCGGTCAGCCTGATGGTCGGCACAACGCCGGACTCGATGATATCCGCCAGCACCGCCCCGGGTCCGACGGAAGGAAGCTGGTCCACGTCACCGACGATGATCAGGGCCGCATGGTCAGGCACGGCCGCCAGGAGCCGATTGGCGAGCACAATATCCACCATGGACGACTCATCAACCACCAGCAGGTCTGTTTCAAGGGGATTGTCCTTGCTTCGCTTGAAGCCGAAGGTCTGAGGGTCAAACTCCAGCAGGCGATGGACGGTTCTTGCCTCCAGCCCGGTCGATTCAGAGAGCCTCTTAGCAGCCCTGCCGGTGGGGGCACAGAGGGTAATCCGCACGTTTTTTTCGCGAAGGATAGTGAGGATACTGTTCACCAGGGTCGTTTTACCCACCCCCGGCCCCCCCGTGATGACAACCACTTTCGTGGAAAGGGCAAGCTGGATAGCACAACGCTGGGATGCTGACAACGTCAGACCGGTCTTCTTCTCCACCCACGGCAGCACTTTTTCCGTAGCAACGGTCTCCCAGGGAAGGGACCCCCGCAGCAGCCGGGTGATGCTTGCCGCGGCCCCGATCTCGGCCCGGATCAGTGGCGCGAGAAAGAGGCAGTGCTTGCCGTCAATATCGTCCCTCACCAGGTTTTCCTCGGCGATCTCCGCCTGGATCGCCGCCTCAATGATCGGGACAGGTATCTCCAGCAGTTCGGCTGCCGCATCTGTCAGCGCATCCCACGGCCAGGCACAGTGGCCATCTCCGCATATCTCCTGCAGCGCATGCCGCACCCCGGCGCTGGCGCGAACCAGTGAAGCCCGTTCAATACCGAGCCGCTCAGCAATGGCATCGGCACTTTTGAAACCGATCCCGTGTATGTCGAGGGCGAGGCGGTACGGGTTCTCCGTCACCTTGAGAATCGCCTCGTCGCCATAGGTCTTATAGATGCGCACCGCCCGCGCCGTGCCAACACCGTGCGACTGGAGAAAGACCATGATCTCGCGGATGGCCTTCTGCTCGGCCCAGGCATCAGTAACCAGTTCCATCCGCTTCCGGCCGATTCCGGCAAGACCCAGGAGGCGGAGCGGTTCATTATCGATGACGGAAAACACCTCTGCACCGAACGCCTTGACCAGCGCCTTGGCAAAGTGTGGTCCAATACCCTTGACCATCCCGCTCGCCAGATACTTCTCGATACCCTCGATCGTTCCGGGAAGAACCGCAGCCAGACGTTGCGCCTTGAACTGGAGGCCGTGGCTGCGGTCATTGTGCCACGTTCCAAAGCACTCGACAAACTCCCCGGCAGTGATCGACGCAGCAGAACCGACGACCGTGACCAGTTCCCTGCGCCCCTTCACTTTGACGCGAAGGACGCAGAAACCTGACTCTTCGCTATGGAAGGTAACCCTTTCCACAGAACCGGAAAGATGTTCCAAGTGACTGGTGTCGTGACTCTTCATGACGCCCACTGTATCATTACCGCCGTTGTTTGCAATAGTTCGATTTGCCGTATTCCGCCTTCGGTTCCACAACAGAAGACAAACAGACCTTGCATGCCCTTCCCTCCTCATTTACTATATGTTTATAGAGCAACTAGTCCCCTGCTGAAAGAGGAGAGTATGGTCGATCAATTCCAGGCCGCTGCTGAGTCATCAGGCGCGGTTGTCAGGCGCTTTTCATCCCTTGCGGACGCCGCAGCCCATATCCGGGAAATCGCAGGGTCCATCGTCGCAGCATCCGAACTTCCCGAAGATATCCGCCAGGCTCTCTCCCCCCTGACCTTTGCCGCGCCAGAAGAGTACCGGGATATCAGGAACTGCGTCAGCTTTGCCCGGGCCGGTATCGCCGACACCGGCAGTCTTCTCCTGGAGCTTTCCGATCACATTGAGCGGAGCGCCACAGCCCTGCCGCCGGTTCACCTGGTTCTTCTCCGAGCTTCTGCAATAGTATCCGACTTGGCCGCCCTTTCCGGGACTCTTGCGACCCTCCTCGCCGCCAGTCCCCATTCGTATCTCTCGCTGATCACCGGACCGAGTCGGACCGCGGACATCGAACGGGTACTCACCATCGGCGTCCACGGCCCGAAGGAACTGCACATTCTGATCCTGGCAGGAGAATAGACCATGTCCAAAAAGATCATCATGCAGAAGATCAACGATGCTTTTCTGCGCAAGGCCCTTGCGGCCTTTGCGAAACAGTATCCGGCTGCTCGAACCGCAGCATTTGCAGGAACGGACTTCGAAGCACTGCGGGAAAAGATTTCCACTTCACGAAAAGCCGCCCTGCGGGAACTGCCGTCCCTGCTGGAAGAGTTCCGGACAAATGCCGAACTAAGCGGTGCAACGGTTCACCTTTGTACGACACCGCAGGATGCACTCGCGACCATTCTGAAAATTGTCCGGGAAAGTGATGCCGATTTTGTGGTCAAGTCGAAATCAATGACCTCGGAAGAGATCCAACTCAATCCTTATCTGGAAAATGCGGGAATCCGCTGCCTGGAAACCGACCTGGGCGAGTGGATTATCCAGCTTGCCGGGGAGAGACCTTCCCATATGGTAATGCCGGCCATCCACAAAAACCGCGAAGAAGTCGCCGAACTCTTTTCCCGCGAAACCGGCCACCCCTGCCCGACTGACATCCCGACCCTGGTGGAAACCGCCCGGACAACGCTGCGGGATGGTTTCCTTACGGCGCAGGTTGGCATCTCAGGCGCCAACCTGGCGATCGCCAATAGTGGGACGATCGGCCTGGTTAGTAACGAAGGAAACGCCCGGTTGGTGACAACCCTGCCCAAAACCCACATCGCCCTGATCGGCTTGGAAAAGATCGTTCCCACCCTGGCTGAGGCGATCGACATTATCACCATGCTGCCGAAAAACGCCACCGGCCAAAAAATAACCTCCTATGTCTCCTTTATCAAAGGCCCCTCGCTCGGCAGGGACCTGCACATCGTCCTGTTGGACAACGGCAGACTGGATCTGGCTTGCGA
Organism: uncultured delta proteobacterium; assembly: GCA_963717775.1. GTDB lineage: Bacteria > Desulfobacterota > Desulfuromonadia > Geobacterales > Geobacteraceae > RPRC01. The sequence goes on along the minus strand of CAVQWZ010000029.1, from coordinate 177,314 downwards.
CCCGCGTTTCAGCGATGCGCTCACCTGCGTCAAGTGCGGGGCCTGCGCAAATGTCTGCCCCGTGTATGAGATCGTCGGCGGTCATGTTTTCGGCCATATTTACGTGGGAGGCATCGGGTTGGTACTCACTCCTTTCTTTCATGGCAACGACAAGACCAGGGAAATACTCGGCCTCTGCATCGGCTGCCGACGCTGCAATGAAATCTGCGCCGCCAAGATCGATATCGAAGGGCTGATCCTTGATCTGCGGGATCGGGCCGCAAAACTTCCGGCACAGAAGGCCGTTATCGGGGCCTTCATGAAAAACCGCAGCTTGTTTCATTCCGCCCTCCGTGCCGCGTACTTTGCCCAGAAGCCGTTTCAGGGCAAGGACGGCCGCATCCGTCACCTGCCCCTGGTGCTCAGTGGAGATACGATGGGACGCTCCCTCCCGCCAATCGCGGAACAGCCTTTCCATACCCTGGTCGGCAGACCTGCCGATTCCCCTAATCCCGGAACAGAGAAAAGACAGAAGGTTCTATTTTTCTCCGGGTGTCTGGCGGACTTCGTCTTCCCGGAAATCTGTCGTGACACGATGGAAAGCCTCGAGATGCTCGGGTACGAAGTCTCGTTTCCCAAGGGACAGCTCTGCTGCGGAATTCCGGCCCGCTATTCCGGCGAGATGGAGATCGCCCGGGACATGGCCCGACTGAACACGGAAATCCTGCTGCAGGAACAGGCCGACTTTGTGGTCACCATCTGCCCCACCTGCACAATATCCCTGAAACACGATTTCCCGAAGCTCCTGGCAGGGGACCCGAATTACCACGAAAAGTCACTGGAACTGGCGGCAAAGGTCTTCAACTTCGCGGAACTGGCGGCGCGAAAAATCGAAACAGCGGACAAAACAACCTCAGGCAAGGCCGTTACCTACCATGACGCCTGCCACCTGAGGCGGGGCTGCGGTGTTTACCGGGAACCGAGAATGGTTATGGAATGCATCACCGGACAACCGGTTGTGGAAATGGAGGGGAGCGATACCTGCTGCGGCTTCGGCGGTTCCTATGCCTTCAAACATCAGGAGATTTCGGGGGAAATTCTGAGGAGTAAACTGTATGCCGTTGTTGCTACCGGGGCGGACACTGTTGCGGTGGACTGCCCGGGATGCAAGATGCAGATCGAAGGAGGTTTGGAGGGAATTGGCAGCCCGGTGAAAGTAAAGCACTCCGCCAGCCTGGTCGCCGAAAGGTTTCGGAGCCTCTGCGAGGCAAAGGAATAGCACAATGGAAAACTACGATTATGTCGGATATGCCCTGCGGGGAGAACTTGACCTGAACAAACTTGCCACAAGGCTTAGTATCAGCCGTCGCTATCGCTGGGAAGAGCCGATGATCCTTAACCCTTTCGATCTGCGCCCGGTTGCGGATGACGTCAACACTGCCGAAAGGATATTCCTGTACTACTTTGGTGCCGTGGTCTTCGTGAACTGTTCAACAAAAACCATCGAAACCTTCTGTGCCGGTATGACACCTTACAATGAGGCCTTTCGAAACCTGGCGTCAGCCAAGTTCCATGACGAATACGCACTCCAAATCAGCTTCGGAAGCGAAATGCTCATAACCAATGATTCGGCGGTCATGCCGGATTATACCCCTGCCTTCAGCGGAATCATTTGTTTTGTTATCGCAAAGTCGGTTGCCCTGGAGCGGATAGAGGAGCGCCTCGATCAGGTGCTTGACGAGATTGAGGGGTTTATTACCCGGCTAAAACACGGTTTGCTAGCTATCAAAGACAAACAATTAGCGAGAATTGCTTCATCTATTTTGTCCTTCAAGTACGCTTCTCTGTCACATATCATGGTACTGGACAAGCCGGAAAGTACCTGGAAAAATGAGGAAGCCTATCAGCTCTATCTGACCATGGCCAATCTTTTCGAGTTGACCGAGCGCTACAACGAGATTCGCCACAAGTCGGAAACTCTCATGGACATCACCGAGGTGTTTACCAGTCTCAGTCATGCACGTCGATCCTCACGACTGGAATGGACCATCATTATCCTGATCGTCATCGAGATAGTTATCTACCTGATAGACATCCTGAAATAGAGGTTCAGATAACCCGTGAAAGGGATCGCTCCTGTACAGCATGCGACTGCTCCGACAGGGGATACGTTTTATGGCACGCACCACAAGAAACCTGCCTCTTTTCAAAACGAGTCCAAAGGGTAAGATTTTTGGAATCGCACCATTCACAATACCACACATAGTAGTCACCCATCAGCATCAGTTTCATATAAATCTCCATTTTCCGGCCTGAAAGCTTCCATGGGACACCATGATTCAGACCATAGTAAATTTCCAGTTTCTCTGTTACGACAGTATTCCATAATCAGGTTACAGGCGTGTGAGGGAAAGAATATATCGGTGTAAATTTTGAATTGATTCAATTTTTATTCCTGCGTGAGGGATTTTGCGGAGCTCGAGGATCTGGACAACGGAGAGGCAAACAGTCATATCATGAAAAAAAAGGGGGGACTGATGTCCCCCCACCATGAAGAAGGCTCACGTGAAGTAAGCTTTGTTGCTGTGTTACAGTGGTTAGAAAATAATCTGTGCCTGGACCCGGTACTGCATGTCGTCCTGCGAAGGAGCGGCACCATGCTGACTGTGGAGATTTCCCACATCGGCCTGCAGTTTCAAGTTGTGCTTGTTGAAGTAGTAAGAGACGGCACCGATCTGTTCGGTCTGCATGTCACCTGATTTGGCACGATCCGGATCATAGACGGAATAACGTACGGCAAGTCCGAGTTCAGGGGTAACCATGTAGCCGACCTGACCAAGGTAGCCGACAGCGCATTGCGTAACATTAGAGGCGTTATTCTGAAATTGGACAAAATCACCCTCTGCCATCACAGACACACCCATCCACTTGAACTGGGCATCAACGCCATAGTTGTTGAATTCATTCTTTGTATTGCCAGCTGGTGGAAACGTCTTGGCATAGCCTGCGGTAGATGCATTAGTGACGGTATTGTTGAGATAGTCGGCCCCGATGGAAAGAAGCGGCTTTGTGCTTCTCGCAAGATCAGGTTCGTCGTTGGACATGGTCCCAAACGGGTTGACTACGACCCTGGTTGAGAACATGTTGTCGTTATCTGAAGAAGTATTAGTCTGGCCATCGCCATTGGAACCTTCAATACTGTACTCGACAAGACCTTTGGCAATCTTGCCATGCAGCATAGCGCCGATGTCATAGCCATGGGAAAGCTTACCAATGTAGGGTGCACGATCTACAAACATGAGTGCGCCATCAGAGATGAGATAAGAGCGGGTGTTTCTGGCCTTGGTCTGACCGACCAGGAGCTGGACCTCATCCATGAACTTGTAATTCAGATACGCGTCAAGAAGTCCACCCGCAGTGCTCTTGTCAGAACCTTGAGCAAGCTGCCTGAAATCTGCTTCCAACTTATAGGTCAGGTCCTTACTGTAGGCATAACCCTGCAGGATCAGCCTGATACGCTTGGCGTCCCAGGTGCTGTAATCCGATTTTGTGCTAGCTGAATCATAATCGTAGAAAGTGTAGCGGAACTGCATGCGCCCGCCGAGGGTCAGCTGGAACTTCTCGTCCGGCGACGTGAGGGTGAAACCCTTGCCCAACTTGTAGTCATAGGGTTTGACCTTGGTGACTTCTTTGTAGTCCGCCTCGGTAATAACCCCTTTCTCCTTCAGTACGTCCTCGAGACTTTTCGCATCCGCTGTCCCCGCCACCGCCAGAGCTGTTAGAAGTCCTGCTGCAATAATCTTTCCTTTCACATTTTCCTCCTTTTTTCTCGTAATAAGAACATTGTGAGCCGACAGCATAAAAATGTGCTGAAACGACGTACACAAACATCCGTCTGCACTGCTCGGGAAGATACAGGAGAAACATGACAACGGTGTTACGCGTTGACAAAATGTGCGTTACATAAAATATAACTGATACCCCAGTCCGTTAGTTCAAAAACTGTCATTCCCGAAGCAGTTCTGATCGGGAATTCAGCTTCTAACTGACTGAAAGTATGGATCCCCGAAAGACATTCGGGGATGACAATCTTGATAGCGGAAGGATGGTGCTTCTGATCAACTTCTAGGTAACTGCCGGGAATACCGTTCTTGCCTTTGTTGAAGGTACTCGCTGACAAAGCGCCGCAAAGGCGGCGTGGGGTGCTAATCAGGAAAGGATTGTTTGTTTGGTAGGATGTTCAAGCAGAATGAAGAACGAGTTTGCGATGAAAGGCACTTTCGAAAAGCGTGCCTTTTACTTTACCGGAGAACAACTCAACGGAAAGATCCTCTTCTCCGTGCAAATAAACCCGAAAGACAGATTCCGTCAGTTCGCAGCGCAACTGCCTGACAAGGCAATTCCTCCTGCGATCAAGGCCATCAGCCAGGCGGAGAATCCCTCCTAATCTACTTACCAGCATTCGGTCTGGCTCGGTCAGACGCGCAATACCTTCGTGCTTCTTTTTCGGTAGTGACTTGCGATGGTATCGGGCGATATTGGCGATAATTTCCCGCTCACGGGGAGTAAAACCAAAGAGATCCGCATGGCGTATCAGGTGGTAGGAATGTTTATGGTGGCTCGAGTAGCTGATGAAGTAGCCCGAATCATGCAGCAGGGCAGCTGCCTCAAGGAGGCGACGCTCACGATCCCCCAGGGTAAATGCACAGGACAATGAATCAAAAATATCCAAGGATAGACGGGCAACCTGGCGGGCATGCTCCTCATCAACCAGACAGGAATGTCCGAAATCCAGGGCAGCGGCACGCCAACTCCGTTTGCGAGCACCATCTCCAATAAGGTTGTGTTTTCGGAGACTATCTAGAATGAGACCTTCCCTGATGCCTCTCTCGTTAACACGGAGAATGTTGGCACCAAAAAACTTCATGAGTTCGTCGATAACGGCAACGCCGGCAACAATGATGTCTGCCCTGTCAGGATTGAGGCCGGGAATCCCCTTACGCCCCTTCACGTCCTTTCTCACCAGCATGGCGAGGAGATGAACGATATCCGAACGGAGCACCTCATAGCCGTGGACAGAGTCGTAGGCCTCCCCGCGAGTGGCCATAACCATGGCTGCGACAGAGGTAATTGTCCCTCCCGATGCGACAAGAAAGCGGGCTTTGGCATCTTCCCCTTCAAATACCTCCTTCAGGGACATCCGAATATGTTTGGACAATTTCTGCAGTTCTTGTTCGGCCACCGGATCACGGTGCAGGAATTTCTCGGTAAGAGTGACGGCACCCAATTCCAGAGAATAATATTCTTCAATTCTATTTCCCAAGGCCGTGACAATCTCAAGACTTCCGCCACCGATATCGATCATCCCGTAGCGGATCCCCTCCATATCAAAATTGTGCAGCACGCTGAGAGAAACAAGACGCGCCTCTTCCTCCCCCGGTATAACAACGACCTTAATACCGGTGCGTTCGGCAACAGAACGAATGAATTCATTGCCATTTGACGCCCTGCGGACAGCACTCGTGGCAACTGCCTCCACATACTCGACACCATATCCGTCCACAATCTTTTTCATGCGGATCAGGTTTTCCATGGCCCTTTCCCAAGCAGCAGGAGTGAGGCCCTTGCCCTCAGCCAGGGCCTCGCCGAGACGAACCGCTGCCTTCTCGTCGTCAAGAATACGAAAGCTGCCGCCGTTAACTACCTCCACCACAATGCAACGGATGGAATTGGAGCCGATGTCGATTGCGGCCAGTCGCTTCCCTCTTCGTGTCACAGCAGACTCCTGATCCGAGCACCGATCTCTTCAAAAGGTACGGTTTCGAGTTTTGTACAAAATGCTTTGAAGGATTCTTCTCTTTTTGCGAGCAAAAGGTCGGCAATTGCTGACTCCGTCACATGCGAAAGCGCCATTCCCCGTACCAATTCCATAAATACGTCCAGGTCATGGATACGGCCAAGTATATCCTGGTAATCCTTCACCTGGGCGTGATCGTTGCGGTACCCGTCATTCAAAAAAGGCGAAAGGACCTCAATCCGATAACGGTAATGCTTTACGGCAATGCGCAGACGATGCTGGCAAGCAGCCTGCTCCGGAATACGAGCCTCCGGCACCAGATCCAGCACTGATGCAAGACGTTGGTCGACGCTTTCGCGTGCAAAATCATCGATCGGCCTGAAGGGGTCAGCTGCGTCTTGCGGTGGATTGAAAAGGTAGGGAGAGTTGATTGTTCTGACAAAATATTTCCTGAGAGCTGCCGGTTTGGTTTTTCGAAGATCACGCTTCAGCTGCTTCTGCGCTTTCGAACGTTTTCCCAGGTACAGGTCAATACACCCCGCAAGCTCTGTTCCATGTACCGGTCCCAGTTCCTTCGTTTCGTCACGCAAAAAACCAAGACACTCATCGATATTGCGCAGTTCCCCAAGAATATCCGTAATCTTCCGCACCGCTTTCCTCAAGTGCGAAATACGTTCTGCGGGATAGGATCTGCAAAAGAGCGAAAGCCCCTCCCGAAGACGCCGGGAAGCAACTCGCAGGTCATGAATGTCTTCCGGATCAAAGGTTGTGGAGGCTGTTGCCAGGCAGCAAAAAAAACCAGTGCCACGCTCGGCAAGGAGCCCTTTTGATGCCATCCAGAGTGGCGTTTTTTTAAAGAGTACCATGACACGTCCCCTCTGTCCGTTATCGATGGGAAGAGATCTTGCGCAATGTCTTGCGGGTCCTTTTTAGACATTTTCGAATATTTTTTAAACCTGCATCCTCAGCAATAGCAAGTCTTTTTTCAGCTTTGGCAAGCCCTTTGACCACTCTTTTTTTTCGGCTTTTCAGGGAGCTACTGTCCAAATAGCCGGCAATTTTAAGGATCTCCTTTTCGACCTTTTTAGCGGTCTTTCCCTGCAACTCATCGCCAAAACGAATTCTAACAGCTTGCGCGATCTCCTGAACTCGACCACTGAGAAGCGAAGCCCTGTCCAGATTATAGCTAACTGTTTTTTCCGATTCCTCTGCAATGATCTCGGCAGCTTGGGAAAGAATCGCAGGAATTGCCCGCGGGTTGATCCCCTTGATTTTTTGCAAGCCATCCACACCCGCATCTACAATTTTCTCAAAACTAACAAGACCGGAGTCTCTTAATCTGGCCGCTAGAACAAGCCCAACACCCCGTATGCGAGTAAGTTTATTTCGTCAATGGATCCATATCACCCTCCTGTATTCACAGTGTAGTAGCGCGCCATTGTACTGAGCAGAAATCAAAATAACTTTAATGCAGTGAACTATCCTATGAATACTACTCGCACCGAGACTGTTTTTCAATCAAACAGCACATCTGCAGGGATTTTCCAGAAAATTTTACCCCGCTGTAACATTTTCAGTTTTGAATTCATGGGATCACGTCCCTAAATTCATTGACAGGAAGAGAATAGTTTAGGTATTCTCTGGAAATGAAATTTTCAGCAGGCGGAAGTGACACTTGGGAGCAACACTGCGAAAAATGCGGGCTCTGTTGTTTTGAGAAAATTGAAGAGGAGGACGGAACCATCTTCTTCACAGCAACCCCCTGCAGATATCTTGATGTAGTTACCAGAGAGTGCAAAATTTATCCACGCCGTTTTGAAATCTATCCTGAGTGCATTCAACTCACAGAAACCCTTGTACGGAAACTTACCTGGCTACATGATGAATGCGGTTATCGGAAAGCTTTCGGCCTGAAGCGCAGGAAATAGCTTTACCAGCCGCAACACTTCGCGACTTTGTACGCTACGGAATAACAGTGTCAAAGCCGAATACTTCAGACATAGCCTCACTAGTATTGGAAAGGTCACCCATGATAAACGAGTCGAAAGCAACGACAGTACTGGTTGTCGACGATGACATGTATGTTTTGGAGTCGGTTGTTGCCTTACTCACCCAGTTCGGCTATTCAGTAATTCCTTGCCATAATGGTGAAGAAGCACTCCAGAAGATCCAAAGCAGCGAATTCGATGCGATACTGACGGACATCAAGATGCCTGTCATGTCAGGCATTGAGCTCCTGGAAATCGTTCATAACCTGAACCCGGATATTCCCGTCATACTAATGACTGCCTATGCGGAATTAGATATCGCTGTTGAGGCAATAAAAAAAGGTGCCTTCGATTTTATTATCAAACCATACAAGCCAACCTACCTTCTCCATTCCATTGAAAAAGGGGTGAAATACAATCGCCTCATCCAGATGGAGAAAAACTATAAATTCATGCTCAAAGATATGGTGGAAAAGAAGACAAGGGAACTAGCTGATGCACTGATGATGGTAAAGGATATCAGTGTTGAAGTAATCGAGAGACTGACGGCTGTTGCCGAATTCAGGGACACCGACACCGGTTCACACATTGCCCGAATAGGCATCTATGCAGGCAAGATTGCTGAATACCTGGGCTTACCGGAAGATTTTGTCGAAAATCTCACCTTCGCCAGTCCGATGCATGATATTGGAAAGATCGGAATTCCTGACAATATCCTCCTGAAACCCGGAAGCCTTACCAAGGAAGAATTTGAAATCATGAAGGCCCATACGAGGATCGGAGAGAAAATGCTCTCAGGATCAACCTATCCCGTACTGCATATGGCCGCAGCCATCGCACTGAACCATCATGAAAGATGGGACGGCAGCGGATACCCAAGAGGGCTTAAAGGGGAAGACATTCCCATGGAAGGAAGGATCGTCATGCTGGTTGATCAGTATGACGCATTACGAAGTAAGCGACCATATAAAGACGCAGAGGAACATGATTTGGTCGTTAAGATTATCACTGAGGGAGATGGTAGAACGAAACCTGAGCATTTTGACCCGAAAGTACTTGAAGCCTTTATTACACTGTCACCAACCATAGAAGAAATCTACCGCAAAAACAGAAACATAAAATACCCCATCAACGATCTGCTCCACCCTGTAATAACAAAGCCGGTTGTCGAATAACGACGCCGGCCTCGCTGCTTCAAAGAATGTCCTGCTATTGCTATCAGTTGCTCAACTGAACACCCAACGTATCATTTGTAAGCACGTCCTCATCATTCTCCTCTACTATCTCAGTACCGGCAAAAAGATCCTCCAGACTAACCGTGTCAGGATTCAATGTGGGGTACCTCTTCGCACCGATGAATCTTGATCGGAAGTACGGAGTATTCATAGAGGAAATAACAACCATGTGATTACGTGAAGAGGCGTGAATCATCTTGTTATCACCCAGATAGATTCCCACATGAGACGGAAATGAGGCATAGGTTCGAAAGAAAACAAGATCACCTTTCTGCAGATCATATGATGTTACCAACTCGCCAGTGCGGAACTGTTCACGTGCCGTTCTCGGAAGTTGTATATTGAGATCCCTGAAAACGTGTTGAACAAAGCTGGAGCAGTCAAGACCACTGCGAGTTGTACCGCCGAAACGATAACGGGTGCCAAGAAAACTGAAGGCGCTTTTCTTGAGGCGCTTTGATGCATCGGTCGTCAGTTCCAGATCCTTACCAAGATCAACGGTTTTTTCTGGATCTGAGTCTGTCAGTTCCGCAAGGGTACGCTCATATTCTTCGTTTGAGAACAGTTCCGTATTTCTTACCGTAAAGCTTCTGGCCGGCGTCTTTGCAACGTGCTCAACCGGGCCACTCTCTCTTAAAGTGAGTATCCTTCCAGGCTTAATGACTTTACCGGAAATTCTGTTAATCTGCTTCAATTCATTCACGGAAAGGCCGGCTTTTTTGGCAATCCCGTAAAGAGTGTCTCCTTTACGGACTTTATAAACGGATGCTGTATTTTTTCTAGAAGCTGAGTGATTTTCTACAACTGAAGAAGAACGCGGTGGAACAACCAGCTTTTCTCCGATCTTCAGATGGCTACTGACGCGGTTGTTAGCAGATTTAAAGGCCTGAACCGACACATGATATTTCTTGGAGAGGGAATAGAGGGAGTCGTTCTTCTTGACGATATGTGTCTTGGCAGCGACAGCAAGTGAGGGGAAGGTAATCAGAAGAATGGCCATCACGATCAAAAGGATACCACTTTTCATGCGCCCTCCTTTCGTTTTTCATTATTCAAAACATCGGTTTAAATTTTTGGCTTTATACCGCGAAAGAGGGACATTTGTCAACCTCAAATGAGGAATGCATCAATCTACCTCTTGACAAATCCCAGAAACCACCTGTTTTTACTGCACAACCGGCCTGACACCGTACAGAAAAATATCTCTGAATACCGGCTATTTCGTAAGAAGAATCCGAACGACAACTGCGTCGGTGGATATCGCTTTGATATGCGCAGGCACCTCTAGTTTCCTTGACACTGTCGAACTTCTATCAACCTCCTGTAGCCTGACTTCCTCGGTTCGAACTGACTCAATCTTTGCCAGCACCGAATCTGGGCCTTCCAACGTGACCTCAGAAGGAATAGCGATAACTTTTCCAAGGTGAAGCCCCGCACGCAACGTGCCGGTCAAGCGAGGTTTCACGTGCACAATTTTTCGAACTTTTTTCTCCATAATCACGCGGATCGAAGTAGGGTTAATCCTGGTGATTACCACCCCGGAGGGCAAGGTAAAATCTTCTTTTTTGATAAGAATTTTATTGGTTCCCACTCGGGCTTTCGAAAGGTCTATTTCTGCGGCGAGCACCCCCTCTTTCGGAAGCTGAAGCAGGCTTGAAAAAGTTTTAAGTTGCAGTTCCACATCTTCTGCGGACGCACTCCTCAGGAGGAGATTTTCCGGCTCGTTGTGAAACTGAACCGGTGCAGTCATCGTGACGATTTCTCCCTGCCGAGCAGTAATAATCATCCAGCAAATGAATACCAGGATAACGGATGCAAGTTTCGGCCAAAAGTTTCCGAATATCCTTTTCATCATTGTTTTGTGCACATCATCACGAGTTGGGAGCAAAAGGAGGCCTTCAAGACGAGCGGAAAGCTCTTCCGCCGAATCGATTTTCTCAAGGGTCTCTGAAAGTGCCAAAGAAACCTCTCCCCTTTCTTCTGAAACTATCACCACCGCGGCATCAGAACGCTCGCTAAGTCCGAGTCCTGCGCGGTGGCGAGTCCCAAAATGTTGAGGAATTGCGCTGCTGACTGAAAGTGGCAGATGACATGAAGCAGTGACAACCCTGCCGTTCTGGATGACCAGCGCACCATCGTGCAGCGGAGAACCGTCTTTAAATATACACCCGAGAAGATGACCATTGACGGAGCTATCAAGAGGAACTCCGTTGGTAATGTATTCATCTATAGGCTCAGCCCTCTGAAACACCAGGATCGCGCCGGTTTTAGAAGCAGCAAGAGAAAATATCTCTGAACAGAGTTCGCTAAAATCGAATGAGGAACCGGAATCCTGGCGACCGATAAAACGGCGCAAGGGACTGATCCGATAGAGTGCTTGACGTATTTCCGTCTGAAAGATAACAATGATCAGCACGAAAATAACCGTGCCAAGCTCCTGAAGTATCCAACTGGTCATAAAAAAACCAAGGTTCTTAGTGAGCAGATACACAACACCGAGAGAGCTCAAGCCAATTACAACCTGAAAAGCTTTCGTGTGCTTAAACCAGTTGTAGAGCTGATACACAAGAAAACTCATGATAATGATATCGGCTACATCCTGCCATCGGAGCAGTGAGAACACGGCAAAACCTCGACTTAAATAAAAAGTAGGGAAACACAATTTTCAGAAAACAAACGGAATACTTTTTCTTTGCCCATATGCTACTATGCCATCAATTTTAGCTTTGCAGGCTAACGGAAAACGGGTATTCTGCGACAGGCATCGAGAGGAAAGCAAGCATGTTGGTAAAACCTTCAAAAAGCGATCAGGTCCGGGATATGTTCGCGCGAATAGCTCCCCAGTACGATTTTCTCAACAAACTACTCAGCCTGGGAATAGACAAACGCTGGCGGCAGGCTGCAGCCAAAAGGATCAAATGCCGCCAGGAAGGCCGGATACTCGACATCGCAACGGGAACCGGCGATATGGCCCTGGAAGTAGCAAACGCAACTGATGGGTCTGTCAAAATCATTGGGGTTGATTTTTGTACGGCAATGGTAGAGATCGGGCGCAACAAACTGAAGACATCAACTCTCAGCAGCAGGATCACGCTCGGGGTAGCATCCTGCGAGGCCCTGCCCTTTCACAATGACACGTTTGACTCTGCAACTATCGCCTTCGGCATCAGGAATGTTGTTGACAGAAGTCTCGGTTTACGGGAAATACTGAGGGTACTTGTTCCTGGAGGCAGAATAGTTATTCTGGAATTCTCCAATCCAAAGTCTCGGCTATTCAAATCCGTGTACCATTTCTACTTCCGACGACTTCTTCCTGCAATTGGTGGTATGTTTTCCGATTCAGATGCTTATCGCTACCTGCCGGACTCGGTGCTCGAGTTTCCTGACCAGGGAACGTTCAAGAAGCTGATGGCAGGTGCGGGATTTCAGAACATCGAACATACCGATTACACATTCGGTATTGTAACATGTTACGTAGGAGAGAAACCCGTCAGCCCTTCTTGACATACTCCTCAACCTTTAGCTCAAGGTCATCGCCATTGACCGAAACAACCTTACCGCCATCCTGTTCACAGCGAATGAGCCCTTCTTCAACCCATTTCAGAATAAGATTCTTCGGAACACCATATTTTGACTCGGCTTCTGCTACGGCATACCATGTCTTTGCAAGGGACATACTAGACTCCTTTCGCGTCAGGCCTTTCAGTATAAACATATTAGCCGATGTGACAACAAAAAAAAGCTAAACAACAGTATTCGCTCACCGCCTGGCCATTTCGGCCATATGACTATCCACCCGGCTTGACAGGGCCCCCGATTTTCTGTATAAAAGTTCCTGTTATTACACAAAGTACAAAGGGAGGATTGAATGTTCGTCGCTGCTAATTTTCTAATTGCAGTCGGAAAAATATTAGACCTCATCCTCACCATTTATATGTATATCATCATTGCCAGGGCGCTCATTTCCTGGGTCACTCCGGACCCATACAATCCCATTGTAAATTTTCTCTATCGCATCACAGAGCCGCTTCTCTATCAAGTCAGGAAGAGACTCCCATCAATGGGAGGGATAGACCTTTCACCACTGATTATCCTGCTGATTATCTTTTTCCTTCAGAAATTTCTAGTCGCGTCGATACTTGACCAGGGATATCGAATGAAGCTTAACATCGGAGGATTTCCGTGAAAATATCCCCCTTGGACATTCAGCAGCAACAGTTTAAAGGAAAACTCTTCGGCGGACTTAACCCTGACGATGTAGACTCGTTCCTACAGGCAGTAGCGCAGGAACTGGAAAGCCTCAACAGGGAAAATGCAATTTTCCGCGAGCAGACACAGAAGATGACGGCCGAGACCGAAGTCTTGGCTCAACGGGAGAAAGATCTTCGTGATACATTGCTGGCAGCGCAAAGAATTACGGAGGAAATGAAAAACAATGCACAGAAGGAAGCAGATCTGATCGTTGCCGAGGCAGAGGTCCGGGCTGAGAGAATTCTGGCTGATGCTGAAAACAAACTTGTCCAGCTAAATAATGACGTCCAAGAGTTGCGCAGACAAAAAATACAATTCGAATCATCCTTCCGGTCTCTGCTCGAGTCCCATAATAAAATGCTCTCAATTCATGAAGAATAGTCCCGGAGACGAAGGTTTCCACATCACCGAGTCTAGTGATGGAGTCACCTTTTCCCTCCATGTCCAACCAAAGGCCTGCCGCAATGAAATCTCTGGGCTTAGCGGTAACGAGCTCAAGGTTCGCCTGACATCACCTCCCGTTGAAGGCGCCGCGAATAAACTTTGTCAGGAATATTTCGCAAAACTATTACATGTGGCGAAGTCGAATGTCCGTATCATTGCCGGCGAAAAATCGCGACACAAAACCGTGGCCATTCGAGGAGCAACCAAGGAAGACATACTGGCACTACTCAACAAACCATCACGGAGTTCTGAATGAAAGCCAAAGACATTATGATTACGGATGTCACAACGATCTCAAGGAAGGCATCCCTCAAAGAAGCGGTTATGTTGCTGCAAAAAAATTATGGCGACAAGAGTTTTCTTAATGCGGCACCTGGTCTCGTAGTAATAAATGATTATGGTGAACTGGCCGGCGTCCTGATGCCCCTGACGATTATGTCAGCACTCATGGAAAGCGCAGGGGACGTAACTATAGAAGAAAAGCAGAAGGAAAACTTTTACGAACAACTGTGCCACAACCTTAAAGACAAGATGGTCGAAGACATTATGGATAGAGAGCCTCTTTCCGTAACGGAAGATGCTAAAGTCATTGATCTGGTTGACCTTTTCATCATCCACCGCCTCCACAGAATTCCTGTAGTTCGCGACAGGAAAGTTGTGGGTATCATCTATCGGACGCCACTATTGTTCGCGATGACTGGCTGTTTTTTCAAATAGTTCACAGAAACCATTTTCTTGCCCAATAAGTATTGACAAACACCCCGGGTAATTCATATATTTCAAGGAAGTACAGGAGGTACAATATGCCCATCTATGAATACCAGTGCTCCAGCTGCGGAAATCAGTTCGAGCTTCGCCAGAAATTTTCAGACGAACCAGCAACGGAATGCCCGAAATGCAGTGGACCAGTTCAAAAACTTATTTCCCAGGCTTCTTTTGCCCTTAAGGGTAGCGGTTGGTATACGGAAGGCTACGCCAAGAAATCCACACCGGAAACACCCCAGAGTTGTCCTAAAGAAGGATCCTGCGCATCGTGCCCATCCGCGGCAGCCTGAAATACTTTTGAAAAATCCCCCGTTTTGGGGGATTTTTTCTAGCAGAAGTTCTCTTCTCGTTCGGCAAATCGCCGGCATTCTCTAGGATCTTTTCCCCCCGGAAACAGCTCGACAAAAACACAGGAACCCACCCCTATGGCTATCATACTAGACGGAAAAGCAACCGCGCAGAAGCTCCGCAGCGAAATAGCTGCGGAAATAAGCCAACTTGTTGCAGTGGGCACACAGCCGGGTCTTGCGGTAGTCCTTGTTGGTGACAATCCCGCAAGCCGGGTTTATGTGCGAATGAAGGAAAAGGCCTGTTGCGATGTCGGTATCTTCTCCGATGAATACAACCTTCATGCCGAAACCGAAGAAAATGACCTGCTGTCGCTTATCAACAGACTGAACGGTGACGACCGAATTCACGGGATTCTTGTTCAGCTTCCCCTTCCCAAACATATCAATGAGGCGAAAGTACTCGAAGCAATCTCACCGGAAAAGGATGTTGACGGATTCCACCCCTACAATGTAGGCCGCCTGGTACTTGGGAAACCTACCTTCCAGCCCTGTACCCCCTACGGGATCATGGTACTGATGAAGGAATACGGGATCGATCTCACCGGCAAGGAAGTGGTGGTCGTTGGCCGTTCCAACATTGTCGGCAAACCGGTGGCTTTCATGTGCCTGCAGCAGCATGCAACGGTGACTATTTGCCACACGAGAACAGTTGGCCTGCCAGCAAAGATAGGTATGGCCGATATCCTTATCGCAGCAATTGGCCGCCCCGAAGTTATTCCCGGAGAGTGGATTAAGGAAGGTGCTGTGGTCATCGATGTGGGCGTCAACCGCGTTTCTGAGAAAAAGCTTGTGGGTGATGTGAAATTTGAAACAGCGGCACGCCGAGCCTCACATATAACTCCGGTACCGGGCGGCGTTGGCCCCATGACCATCACCATGCTCCTGCAGAATACCCTTCAGTCAGCAAGAATGTCACGGGCAGCGAAACAGACCAAACAAGGGGAACCGTCATGATTGTTAAAAAGGCCGTCTTTCCGGTGGCAGGTTTAGGAACACGCTTCCTTCCCGCAACAAAATCATCACCAAAGGAAATGCTCGCACTCATCGACAAACCCCTCGTTCAATACGTCGTGGAAGAAGCGGTCGCCGCCGGGATCGAACAGATCCTCTTTGTTACCGGGCGCGGCAAGCGTGCCATCGAAGACCATTTCGATATTTCCTTCGAACTTGAATCAATCCTACGTGAAAAGGGCAAGAATGACATTGTCAAGGAAGTCCGTGATATCGCAGAGATGATCAGCATCTTCTATGTGCGCCAGAAACAGGCACTAGGACTGGGACACGCCATCCTCTGTGCACGGGAATTCGTGGGCAAAGAACCTTTCGCAGTCCTGCTCGGTGACGACATCATTGATGCTGAGAAACCTTGCCTCAGACAACTTCTTGATGTTTTCAATACGTACCAGGGCTCAGTTCTGGCGCTGGAACAGGTTCCCATAGACAACATCTCCGCCTATGGTTGCGTCCGGGCAAATTCTATTGCTGACAGGGTCTACGAGGTTACCGACCTGGTGGAAAAACCAAAAAGGGAAGAAGCCCCCTCGGATCTGGCAATTATCGGCAGATATGTGCTAACCCCTGAGATTTTTCCGATCCTTGAAAAACAGGAACCGGGAAAAGGTGGTGAAATCCAGTTAACCGATGCAATTTTGAAGCTATCCAAAGAGCAGACGGTCTATGGCTGCCAATTCAAGGGAACTCGCTACGACTGTGGAGACAAACTGGGATTCCTGAAGGCGACGATAGATATGGCGTTAAAAAGGGAAGACCTGGGAAGGGATTTGGAAGAGTTTCTGCGAGCCAGACTTGGCCGAGGTGCCAATTAACGAATGCTGCCCCGCATCGCTCCACCGATAAGTCCGTATTCGAAAAATGCGATTAGATTAAAGTGATCCTTTGCATAATTTTTCGGAAAACTTCCGATTGGGCCAAGGGCCCGTAACGCACGAAAAACCTCATCATCCAAAATCTTGCTTCCAGATGATTGGAGAAGCTGGATTTTTTCAATCTCCCCCTGCCTGTTGAAGGTTATCCTGACCGGGGTAACCCCTTGAATTCCTGCCTGTGAAGCAGCCGCAGGATATTTCCAGGCACCATACACAGCCGTTTCGAAACGTCGCAGAAAAGACCCAAACTGAATATCATCCGAATTAAGAAACTGGGTCTCCCCTTCCTCAATTTCCGTGTCATATTTTTTCCGATAATTTTCTTCAAGCATCGACATTCTATCGGCACTGGGAAATAGTTTTGCCAGTGCCGGGAACTTCTTCATGTCTGGGGAAACTGCTTTGGGACGCATGTCCGACTCCTGTTGAGGATTCGGAACAGTATCGACACGCGGATTGTCTGTCGTCGGTCTCCTTGGTACAGATGTTGGCCGTGACGGCCGCTGCTCGCGGCGCGAATCCCCTTTTGGTGCAATCTCCCGGGCAACCCTCCTCCGAACTTCATCAAGGCGTTTCGTTTGTTTCTTCTGCTGTGATTTTTCTTTCAATTCTGGAGCATCGGTAAGCTCCACCATATATGGCTCAGGCTTCACCTCCCGTTTTTCTTCAGGAAGAAGATAGAAAACCGTTCCAACGACTACATGTAGAAGCAGCGAAAGGGCAATAAAATAGAGAAATACTTTTTCGATAGATTTGTCAGACATGGATATCTTTTGCAGGAAGTGAAATTTTACTTCATTGTAGGGAATCACCTTCAAAAAAGCAACGAAGGACTACAAACGGGCCATGTAAAGATTTGTCTGAAGAGAGAATCTTCACAAGGGTCGGTAGATATTCAAATTAATTACGTAAATCAGCGGTAATGTACTACCTGAGAGTCTGGTAGAGGAGAGCCAGCCCGAACAACAGGAACAGCACGCCTGCCGCACGGTGAATGTAACGTATGGGGAAGTAACGAATCAACTGCTTCCCAAGGAAGATTCCTATCAGGGAGACCAGCCAAAGGGCAAGGGTCGATGCACAGAAAACCTGAAAAGGAGAATCATACTGGGCTGCGAGGCTAAGGGTAACAAGCTGTGTTTTATCCCCCAGTTCAGCCAGAAGAATCATGAGGAAAGCCGTGCGAATGGCTCCAGCTGCCGAAATCTTGTGAGGTTCCTGCTCGGCACCGGAGTTGCGAAGTGTCGAGACGCCAAAGAAGAGGAACAGCCCGGCCGAGGCAATCTTTGTCCAGAATATCGGAAACAGGGCGAAAAGAACTTTGCCCACCAATACTGCACCAAGGTTCAGTAGAGCAAACGCGAGGGCAATGCCGATGAAAATCTTTTTCCAGGGATATCGAGCCGCAAGCGCCATGGCAGTCAGCTGAGTTTTGTCTCCAAGTTCTGCCAGGAATATTATGCCGAAGGTCGAAAGAAATACGCTGAAACTCAAGAAAACCTCCCAAGGTACCAGAGCGGTGCTGGCAATACAAAGGTGGTAAAACTTTGGTTACTGGTGGAGAACATGATCTGAAAGTTCATTCGTGTCATCAGCCTTCCTCGGAAAATGTTGAGCCAGCACATCACCACAGGAGCCAATGACCGAACAGAGCGCTTCACAAGCTCTTTTTTCACGCATCCCCAAGGACAGGTCACGAACCAGGCCTTTCCATTGGTCATGGGGCAACCTGCTGTTAATTCCCCTATCGGCAAGAATCCAGACCTTATGTTCCAAAAGTGAGAGAAATATCAAAATTCCGGTTTCGTCACGCGTCCGGTAAAGCTCCTTTTCAAAAAAAGCTCGCACCGCACGTTCACGCACAGCCTCGTCAATCCTCTTTCTGCCGACAAAAGGCAACTTTAGCACCTCTCGACTCCTGAAAATAAATCTGAGCGGAAAAAACAGAATAATTACCACGGGGATATACGTCCAGAGTGAAACGCCATGCAAAACAAGCTCCGCATCCATTTTTGGACCCGATCCCCATCCTGAGTTAGAAAACCACAAAAAACCGATCTGGATTGCAATCTCGAGAAGAAAAGCACAAAAAGCAGCGGTAAGAACCGCGCCGAGAATCTCTGCCTCCCGATAGCTGTCACTACGATCGACCACCATGACAACAATCTCTCCGGAAGTGTTAGCTTCTGCTTTTTCTACCGCTACACGTATGCGGGCATTTTCTTCTACAGTGAAATAAGATGTGGATTTTTTCGTATTCATGTCTGTCGTGATCCCCCTTGCAGCGCAAATAACAGGTTACCAGCCACCCGAAGCCCCACCACCGCCAAATCCTCCACCGCCACCGGAAAAACCACCACCAAACGAATCTCCGCCGAATCCCCCTCCTCCCACATAAGGGCCTCCGCCAAAACCGCCCCCACCGCGACCGCCACCTCCGAAAAGAAAGCTGATGAAGAGGCCGCCAAAAAAACCTACCAGTGCGAGAATGATCAGGGTAATAATCCCGGCACCGGAGAACAGTAGCAGGGCTATGACAGGGAGACCAACAGCCCCGGCAATCCCGCCAAGCACCTTGGACAAAGCCCCAAGCACAACACAGGCGACAAAAAGAAAGATGAGCAAGGTCATGAGACGCGGAGAGCCTTTTTTACCGTTACGAGCGTCTTGGGGAGATGCGGTATATTCGCCTTTCACAACCGACATGATCGCGGAGACCCCCGCTTCGACCCCTCCATCATAATCACCCTGCTTGAAGCGGGGCGCCATCTCGTTTCGGATAATACGACCAGAGAGGAGATCGGTCAGCGTTGCCCTCAAGACCCCTGCCTACCTCAATGCGTATCTTACGATCCCCTTTTGAAACAAGGAGGATGGCACCATTATCCTTACCCTTCTGCCCAATCTTCCAGGCTTCGGCAACCTTGATAGAATATTCCTCGATATTTTCGCCTTCAAGGCTCGGGATTGTCAGAACGGCAATCTGCGTAGAATCGCTCGATTCGAAAGCGGTTAATTCGGCTTCAATCTCCTGGACAGCAGCCGGTGAGAGAATGTGAGCATAATCATTCACATGTGCTTTGAGTGGAGGCACATCAAGGGCAGCTCCAACTGTAGGAAAGAGGCAAAGCAGTATAAGGGCAAAAATTGTTTTCATGGCACTCCCGGCCCGTTGACCACACTCAGTAACGGGGTTTTCACATTTTCACAAGGTTCCGCTGCTACTGGTGAAACGTCAGAATTTTATCTTCGGTGCGGTCTTGGAACCTTCGTCAGCCTTGAAGGGTTCTTTACGCTTCAGATGGAGAAGCATGGAATTGGTTATTGAATTGGGAAAAGTCCTGATACTGACGTTGAACACTTCCACTGCCTTATTATAACGAACCCTGGCAACATTAATCCGATTTTCCGTTCCTTCCAACTGGTTCTGGAGATCAAGGAAATTCTGGTTAGCCTTCAGATCGGGATACCGTTCCACAACCACCATCAGACGGGAGAGAGCTCCAGATAATTCACCCTGTGCCTGTTGGAATTTCGCGAAAGCAGCAGGATCATTCAAGGCCTCCTTCGATAACTGCATAGAACCAACCTTCGCACGTGCCTCGGTGACTGCGGTCAGAGTATCGGCCTCATGCTTCGCATAGCCCTTTACTACCTCCACAAGGTTGGGGATGAGATCAGCACGACGTTGATAGGTGGCCTCAACATTTCCCCACGCAGCGAAAACAGCCTCTTCATTGGCCTGAATGGTATTATAACCACAGCCAGACAGAGTGGATAGAGTCAGTAGCCCTAACAGTAAAAACACAACTTTTTTCATAAATCCTCCATTGAGTTGATCAAAACTTTGATCAAATAACTTACCTTAATTCTCTGGTACTTCTAACAGAGTCCTTTTACACTTTCAGGCATAACAATAAAAACTGGTAGATCATATTTTTGAAGACACCCTGTTTTCTGTATAATAGAATTTCATGGTGATCAGCATCAAATTACAGGTAATCGAAAAAATATTTGCTGCAATCAAAGGCACATCGCGAATCAGTATACCATAGAGAAGCCATAAACTCATGCCGACAACCAGCAGAACTGGCTGCCAGACGGAAATGTCTCGTACTTGTCTGGTGCGGACAGCGCGATAAATCTGCGGCAGTACGGCACAACTCGTCAATACCCCGGCAAGGAGTCCGATATGAAGGATATTCATGGTAATTCTCTCCGTTTTGAAGAATCCGTTGCCCAGTCCATCTGCGACATCATCCCCCTGAGCACGGAGATTTCCCGGGTATCAAGTTCAGCCCGGGAAAGAATCCTGCGGAGAGTACGCATCAGGTGCTTCGGATTGGCAGCATCAAGAAAACCGATTCCAAGAAGGGTTTTCTCCATATGGTTATAAAGGTCTTCCATTTCGCCCGTAGAAGCCATTTCCCTCGAGGGAATAGTGGCACTGGGCATAACACCGCGAGAGATTTCATAACAAAAAAGAAGCACCGCTTGAGCAAGGTTCAAGGACCCATAGTCGTCGGATGTTGGAATTGTGGCTTGCCAGCGACAGAGGGCAAGTTCATCGGTACTAAGGCCGTTATCCTCCCGTCCGAAAACCAGGGCAACGCGGCCTGACCCCATTTTTTCACCCAGCTTTGCCACCATTTCCGCAGGTTCCATGATCTCTTGACGGTACTTGCCGATCCGTCGGGTTGTGGCAATTGAAATCTCGATATCGGCCAGGGCGTCTTCAAGAGACTCGAACCGAACAACACTATCAAGCAGGTCCCTGGCCGAAACAGCAAGCCGACGTGCATCGGAAATATCCGTCCGACAGCCCTTAACCAGTCGAAGATTTCGAAGCCCCATATTTTTCATGGCCCGACAGACCATCCCGACATTGCCAGGTGTTTGCGGTTCCACGAGAACGATGCATATGCTGTCTAAAAATGTATTTTCACTCACTGGAATTCTCTTTCGATTTGTTATTTTCCAAACGTTTCGCTTCTCTGGCCGCCAGCCAGTTTCTCATCCGCCGTAATCTGGTGCGCGCATGCCTACCCAGCCACCAGACATGGAGGAAATGGGCAAACCAGAAGCAACCGATGACCAGAAACAGGGCCAGGACAATATACGGCTCATACCGATCGAGATCCTCAATAAATAGAGAAGCACTTTTGCCAAAGAAATAACCTGCCAGGGAAAACAGGATGGCCCAACTGGTTGCGCTCAAGAAGTTCAGCAGCAGAAATCTCTTTCGGGTGAGACTTGTCATCCCGAGAATAATAGGCAATACGATCCGCAATCCATAGGTATAACGGGAGACGAATGCCACAAAAGAACCATACTTCTCAATCAGACGGAGAGCCCGGCGGAACTTCTTCGCCATGGAAGTAAATAACCCGAGAAGCCATTTCCCCCGCCAGCGTCCCAGAAAAAAATAAAACTGATCACCAAGAAAGGAACCAGCGAGAGCGGTACCAATGACACCGGGAAGTGACAGAGTACCCTGAAAAGCGAAAAATCCAGCAAGTATCAGAACCGCTTCACCTTCGAGAAAAGTTCCGATAAAAAGGAATAGATAGCCGTATGCTTCAAGATATTCCCTAAAAAACTGATGCATGCCTGTTTGCTCTCCCCTACGGCGCTCGAAAATCAGCACACTGGCGGCGCATTATTGAAGAGGTTTCCAAGGGCATACCGTGCGCACGTGAGCAAGGTAGTTTCCATCGGGAAACCGCTCGTTTCGCATCCGGAGTTTCCGGATGAAAACTAGGTAACACCCTCAATTTCATCCAAAACGTACCGTTACAGAGTATCATCAAAAAAGAGAAATGATGACAAAATGTGGTGACAAGGATAGAATCCCTGTATGAACCACAACCTGAAGAGGAAAACGTTTTTTCACATCTGCTTTCTGCTGCTGGTGGGAATACTGCTCATTCCCCGCATCTCACTATCACACGAAAACGATAGCGGAATCATGCGCGATGAATCCACGTCAGCGGAACCGTATATCCTTGAGTCAATCAATCGTATCAGAAGAGAATATCATCTTCCCATCCTGACGATTTCCCCTTCACTGCAACTAATTGCCCGAAACCATAGCAGATATATGGCGAAATACGGTTATCTAGGTCACGAACAAAGCGGATTGGATTTCAAAACTCGAATTGAAAAAGCACATTTGAAAGGGTGGCGAGAGATTGGCGAAAACGTCGGTCGCAGCCGCGGATACCGGAATAACGCAGATACAATCGTCTCCGGCTGGATGGAAAGCAAACATCACAGAGAAAACATCCTCACAGCAGGCTTCGATATGACCGGTATCGGCACTGCAAGAGCTGATGATGGAACACTCTACGCTACTCAGGTATTTATGGGCTCAGAGAACCGTCACGATGGTCCAACTCGATAACACCCCCGGGTGAGCAGTGTTCCCTGGCCTCTAGCGCCTTGCTGTACCCCATTGCAAAAGCCTTGCGGTTAAGCTCAACAAATGCCGCGGGAACGCGCGCTAGAACCGCTTTCTCAGCGCTCTCCCGGGAGACGATTCCTGTCAGTGCCACCATCGCCCCCAGGGCTACGATATTAGCGACAATCGTCCTGCCAACTTCGTTTTTTGCGATGGCAATGATTGGAATACTTACCACGAGGAAGTTTCCCTTTGGCAGGCTCTTCACCAGGTCGGAATCGACCAGTAAAATCCCACCCTCTTTCAAATCCATGGAATATTTGTCGCACGCCTCCTGGGTCAGGGCAAGCAGCGCATCGACGTTTGTTGCTTTCGGGAAGTCGATTGGCTGGTCAGAAATCACGACCTCTGACTTTGATGCCCCCCCCCTGGCTTCGGGGCCGTAACTCTGTGACTGAACAGCCTGTTTACCATCATAGATGGCGGCTGCTTCACCCATGATGATCCCGGCGAGGATCAGTCCTTGCCCCCCTGCCCCGGAAAACCTCATTTCGTATCTACTGCACGACATGTATATTATCTCCTGACTTTATGTAGGGACAGACACCCCTATGTCTGGCCGAATAAAAGTCAATCATAAAGGCTTGCACCAAGGCGCATCCATCAAAAACACGAATATGTATATTTTATCGACAAATAAATATTCTCATTTCGAACGATGAGAGAAATATTATTTACCAGACTCCTGCACACGAGCCACGAGTTTTCTGTACTCATCAACGTATTCCGGTTTGCTTTCCTTGTAGAGGACGCCGGTGAGCACCTTCCCTTCGAGTTGTTCAGGAGACATTTTCTCTGCTGCGTTCACGGGAACCGCACTATCCTTAAGATCCTTCATCATTTCGATAACGGACTTGAACTTGTTTCGACGGCCGTACGCTGTGGGACAACTGTCAAGAATTTCCACAACGGAAAAGCCCTTGTGCCGCATGGCTTCAGTAAGAAGTTTTTCAATCTGGGCTGCATGATACGCCGTTCCACGAGCCACGAATGTGGCTCCTGCGCCAATGGCTAGTTTTGCGATATCGAATGGCGGATCCGGATTACCGTACGGTGTTGTAGAAGCTTTTGCTCCAAAGGGTGTCGTGGGAGAAAACTGTCCTCCCGTCATGCCGTAGATGTTATTGTTCATGATCAGATACGTCATATTAATATTTCTTCGGCAGGCATGAATAAAGTGGTTACCGCCAATTGCCACCCCGTCACCATCACCACCGACGCAGATAACGTTCATTTCGGGCTTGGCCATCTTTATCCCAGTGGCAAAACCGACAGCCCGACCATGTGTCGTATGAAGGGTACAGAAGTCAAGATATCCCGGAAGACGTGATGCGCAACCAATGCCGGAAACAATAGCTGTCTGGTCCTTGTCCAGGGAAAGGGCGTCAATGGCCCGTATCAGTCCCTTCATAACGATCCCGTGACCGCAACCGGGACACCAGATATGAGGCAGCTTGCCCGGACGAATATATTTATCATAGTCAAAACCCATGACTCAGCGTACCTCCTGGATTCGGGCAAAGATTTCGTTCGGGGTGATTGGCTCACCATCCACGCGGAAGATTCCAGAAACAGGGACCTTCCCCTCCGCACATCTTCGCACTTCATGGATCGTCATACCCAGATTCATTTCCGGAACTATAATAGCTTTAGCCTGTTCCGCCAACGAACGAATCTGCCGTTCAGGAAAGGGCCAGTAGGTAATGATTCGGAACATTCCTACCTTGATCCCGTTCTTTCTTGCCTCATTGACAGCATAACGGGCAGAGCGGGAAATAGAGCCGAAAGCGATAATCACTACCTCAGCATCATCAAGTAGATATTCCTCATAGGTGACAATATCATCGATTGCATTCTCGATTTTGCGCATCTGGCGTTCTTCTTCAGCCTGGACAAGCTCGGCGCGAGTCGTGGGAAAACCGTCCTGAGCCTTGTTCAGACCGGTTACGTGAAAACGGTAGCCTGAACCGAAAGCCGCAAGTGGCGGGATATCACCAAAACTGGTATCATACGGTTTATAGTCCTGCGGGCTGACAGAAGGTAGCGTCCGGTTGATCACCTCCAGCTCTCCCGGTTCAGGAAAGACAATCCTTTCACGCATGTGGCCGATAATCTCATCAGGCATAACGGTAACAGGCGTACGGTACTTTTCCGAAAGGTTGAAGGCTCGCACCGTTTCCGAAAAAAGTTCCTGCACCGAGGCGGGAACAAGGCAAATGGCCGGATGATCACCGTGGGTTCCCCATCTGGCCTGCATGACATCCGACTGACTCGGCCCGGTAGGCATACCAGTGGAGGGACCGCCGCGCATGACATTGATGATAACGCAGGGAACTTCCGTAATACAGGCATAGCCGATATTTTCCTGTTTCAGTGAAAAACCGGGACCTGAGGTTGCAGTCAGAGATTTCGTCCCGGTAAGCGAAGCTCCAATCACAGCAGCCATGGCGGCAATCTCGTCTTCCATTTGAATAAATGCACCGCCGATTTTTGGCAACTCTTTCGCCATAACCTCTGCAATTTCGGTGGAAGGCGTTATAGGATATCCCGCGAAGAACCGACAGCCCGCATACAATGCGCCCTGCGCGCAGGCCTCGTTCCCCTGTAAAAAAGCAACCCTTTTTGACACGTTAACTCCTTCCGGACATCACTTGGTGACGGTTATTGCAAAATCAGGACAGCGAAGTTCACACTGCATGCAGGTGATGCACGCGTCAGGATTCTTCACAACAGCGATGGAACCCTTCATTTCAAGAACCCGTGTCGGACAAAATTCGACGCAGATATGACAGCCTTTGCAATACTTTTCGATAATTTTTATTTCCGGGTGTCTCTTTTCCATAATGTATCACCTATAGGAATCTTCGATGGGCTCCCTCCGCAGGACATTTGCTGCACCAGGAAGATCATCACAACAACTTTTTCGAGCGGCAAAACGCAGAGTCAATAATCCCTGCAGGCATACCACTCACAAAGGGAGCCTTGGTACAAAAACAACATGGATTGAGCAGAAATGGCAGACGATTCACACCGGGAAGCAATCCTGCCTTGTTATGTCAGAGATTCAAGGCATCGACCAGGGATTTTACTTGGGCCACGGATTCGTTGAGCATGGCGCGTTCATCCGGCGTCAGGTCAAGTTCGATGATTTGCTCAACACCACCTGCACCGATCACACATGGCACTCCCAGGAAGTACCCATCGACACCATATTCCCCTTCCAGCAAGGCACAGACGGGAAGGATCCGCTTCCGGTCAAGGAGGATGGATTCGGCCATGGTAAAAGCAGCCGAGGCCGGAGAGACAAAAGCGGAGGTCTTCATAAGCCCGACGATTTCTCCGCCAGCATGGCGGGTCCTCATGACAAGAGCATCCATTACTTCTTTAGCCCTTTCTGGACCATACTTCTGTTCAAGAAGATACGTTGCCGGGATTCCGCTCACATTGGCAAAGCGGACCAGGGGGACCATGTCATCCCCGTGCCCACCAAGAACAAGTGCGTTAACATCCTGGACGGAGACTTCCAGCTCACGAGCGATAAAAGCGGCAAAACGGGCTGAATCGAGAACTCCTGCCATCCCCATGATTCTGTTGCGGGGAAATCCGGTTACCTTGCGGCACAGGGACACCATGGCGTCCAGCGGATTGGTGAGAAGGATGACAAAGGAATTGGGAGCATGCTCGCGGATCATCTCCGAAACAGAGGTGATAATCTTTGCGTTGACGGTAACAAGATCATCGCGACTCATTCCCGGCTTTCTCGCCAACCCCGCGGTAACAACCACCAAGTCAGCCCCCTTGATGTCCTCAACATGACTCGTGCCAGAAAGAGATACGTCAAAGCCCTGAATGGGAGCGGCTTCCATGATATCAAGCATTTTTCCATGAGCCAGGTCTTCAACAATGTCGAAAAGGACGATATCTCCTAAATGCCGCTGAGCCAGGAGATGTGCAAGGGTCCCGCCAATCTGTCCACCGCCGATTAACGCTATTTTCTTGCGTACCATTAATTCCTCCACATATTTCATGACGTTGATCCTACGATTACTCTTACAAATTTCGGATCAGCTCGTCGGCAAACTCCGAACACTTCACTTCTTGAACACCAGAAACGTTCTCAGCCCTCATCAAGCGGGCAAAGTCATAGGTGACCTTTCGCTGTTCAATCGTCCGATCAAGGGAGATATTAATGAGCGTAGCAGCCTCGCTCCAGCCCAGATACTCAAGCATCATAACACCCGACAGGATGACAGAACCGGGATTCACCTTGTCCAGATTCGCATACTTTGGCGCCGTTCCATGGGTTGCCTCGAAAATGGCGTGCCCGGTACGATAGTTGATATTTCCGCCGGGGGCAATACCGATACCACCAACTTGGGCGGCAATGGCATCGGAGAGATAGTCGCCGTTGAGATTTGTCGTTGCGAGAACATCAAACTCATCTGCCCGAGTTATGGTCTGCTGAAGGGTAATATCGGCAATGGAGTCTTTGATCAGAAGCATTTTTTTCCATTTACCGTCACCATGGGTCGGCCAGAGTGCGAGTGTCGCGTCAACCTCTTGGATCACTCCCGCCTTTTGGTCGGGGGTCATGTTATCAAAACCGGGCTCAATGGCGCGAGCAAGATCCTCTTGAGAGAGGGAAGAATCCTTTTCTTTGTTATCAAGAACCCATGTCTCGCGCTGCGAAACGGTTTTGTCACGATACTTCGCTGCAGCCAGTGCGTATCCCCAGCTTTTGAAAGCACCCTCGGTAAACTTCATGATGTTACCCTTGTGAACAAGAGTTACCGATTTCCGCCCCTGCTTCAGGGCAAACTCGATAGCTGCTTCAATCAGGCGCTCCGAGCCTTCCCGGGACACCGGCTTTATCCCGATGCCGGATGTTTCAGGAAATCGAATCTTCTTCACACCCATCTCCTGCTGGAGGAAATCAATAATTTTTTTGGCTTCCGGAGTCCCTTCTGCCCATTCAATACCAGCGTAAATGTCCTCGGTATTTTCCCGAAAGATGACCATATTGACCAGTTCGGGTCTTTTCACCGGGGATGGAACTCCCTTGACATAGCGTACAGGACGGAGGCAAACATAAAGGTCGAGCTGCTGACGAAGGGCCACATTCAAGGAAGTGATGCCACCACCGATCGGAGTGGTAAGCGGCCCCTTGATACCAACCATGTATTCGCGAAATGCAGCCAGGGTTTCATCGGGAAGCCAACCGAGACCCATATTGAAAGATTTCTCGCCAGCATAAACCTCCATCCAGGCGATTTTCCTGCTTCCAGAGTACGCTTTGTCAATAGCGGCATCGAGGACCCGAACAGCTGCCCGCCAGATATCGGTACCGGTACCGTCTCCTTCGATGAAAGGAACAATCGGATGATCGGGAACGCTCAAGATTCCATTATGGATAGTTATTTTTTTGCCCTCTGCAGGCAGAGTGCCAGTCTGATACGTCATTGCAGCTCCTTTTAGTTTGCCACCCCCGGCTTTCCGGCCGAAACTTTATCAGTCTAGGGGCGACAGGTCCTTTTGTTTCGGTTTGTGCCGAAACCTTCGGATCCATTTTTTTATCTGTTTACCGGAGGGAATCCGGTAGCTTCTGAAGTGCTTCATGCGTAGCTTCTTTTCAGCGAAGATCCCGCGTCTCCGCAGGTTATCCGCTGCCAGGGCATATCGAGCACCGGCGGGAAGGTATTTGATATGGTGGCCGAGGAAAAAATAGACATGGTTGGACATTACGCCAGCCTGCTGGACGCATGTCAGAAAAAAGTCATCCATGTCCGTTTCGTGTTTTATCTCGGGAAGCGGAGCTGGCGCATGTTTTTGCGGTACTCCAGCCATGACTCCTTCCAGGTAGGTATTCCATCCCGGCAGGTAGTGGGCCTCGCGGACGGCACGGGAAAGCACCTCGCCTTTATGCCGTCGGTAATCTTCATTGCCTATCATTTTGTTCAGTTCCTCAACGAAACCGTCGCGGGTCGGGAAGTGGGTACCACATCGCTCCTGGGACAGGTCCCCGGCCAGGTTTACCCGCGAAAGGGGGTTCAGAAGCCCGACAGATGCTATGCCATGCGAACCCGCTTCAAGCATGGCAGTCATCGCCCCGTAGGGAAATGAATCGACGAAGATGTCTGCGGCGGCGTAAAAGGCCCCGAGATCCCGCTGCTCACCAAGTGCCCTGATCCGACCGTTCGTCAATGACTGATACTCCGCCCATCGACCCGTGCAGTCAGGCCCCACGGCAAGAAGCACCGCATCGGGATTCTCTTCGAGCACCCTGGCAACCAGGGAAAGGAAATCGTATCCACCGAACGGGGCGAATTTATAGGCCGCTGAAATGGTCAGAAGTACAATGGTCTTCTCGTCAAGGCCGAGACTTTGACGAGCCTCCCCGCGACTGATGGATAATTCACCGGAGACGAGGGGCACGGGCAGCAAACAGGACGAACGCACCCCCCTGCGACGAAAGGACAAATCCCGACCTACGGGGCGTATCTCCGCCACCACATCCGCCACACTCGCCCCGAGCCAGAATACGTGATCGGCGTGATTGAACAGGATCACCGGAGGTCCGGCGTCCGTACCGAACGACAGAACCGGGAGCGGATCGTTGGGGTGCGTATGGAGGACCACCATATCGGCCCAAGAGTGGGCGATCTCCCGCAGCACCATGGATTTCTGGAGGATGTCCGTGAACGGCCTGTCGATCTGCAGCAACCATCCGCCGGAACTTTCAGCCGCATCGGCAAGCCATTGGGGCGTGAAATCGGCAAGGTTGGTGTTTACAACGGCATGGCAATACTCGTGACGGGTATTCCTGATCCACCGCTCCGCCACTCGGGTGTGTCCCCCGGTGTGGTAAGCTATGGTAAAGACATGCAAGACCCTTTTTTTGCCCCGTTCAGTTGAGGGGATAGCGCAAGCACCTCCGGAAGATACCTTTGCAACTTCCTGCGATACCTGAAGAAGCATATTCTCCAGTTCGGGCCAGGAATATCGACCGGTATGTGCATTCCAGGCGACATCGGCCGCAAGCTGCGCCCAGGCGACCGCCTCGTGAAACTTCCCGGCATGGTAAGCCTTGAAGGCGGGTGAGGCAAATCCCTCCGCAATACCGTTCCACTTTTCAATGGCAGCCCAGACCGGTCTCTTGTCCAGACCCTCAAGTGGCCAATCGTACAAACCCATGAATGCCTCTGTCACCGTAACCTGTCGTTATCGCAATGCGACGATTACAGCCTCGATATCTTGCTCGGTAAGATGCGGCCCCATCGGGATGCTCACCATCTCTTCCGCCAGACGCTCCGCCTGTGGGAAAGAACCTGCACGATACCCGAGCTCACGGTAGGCATCCTGAAGATGGGGAGGTTTGGGGTAGTGAATCAGCCAGCCGATACCATTCCGGTCCAGCTTACCGGTCAGTTCAGGGCGATTGTCGGTACGCACGACGAACAGGTGCCAGACCGGTTCAGCCCAGGGTTGAACGTGGGGCAGGATCAGATCGCTGCCGGCCAATCCCTGCAGATACCGGTCGGCGATGGCGCGCCTTCTGGCGTTCCAGTCGTCGAGATGCCGGAGCTTGATACGAAGGAGGGCCGCCTGCAGTTCGTCGAGACGCGAATTGAACCCCATCACTTCGTGCTCGTACTTCACTTTAGACCCATAATTCCGCAACATCTTCAACCGTTCGGCCAGTTCGGCATCATCGGTAACGAGTGCCCCTCCGTCACCCATTGCTCCGAGATTCTTGCCGGGATAGAAGCTGAAACCCGCGGCATCGCCGAGGCAACCGGTTCTTTTCCCCTTGTAGCGGGCTCCGTGGGCCTGGGCGGCATCTTCCAGAACCCTGAGGCCGTGGCGCTCGGCAATAGCAAGAATCGGATCCATATCGGCAGGCTGGCCGTACAGGTGGACAGGAATGATCGCCCGTGTTCGAGAGGTGATGGCGGCCTCGATTAGCACCGGATTGATGTTGCCGGTGGCTGGATCCGGTTCCACCGGAACCGGCGTTGCTCCCGCATAGGATACCGCCAGCCAAGTTGCAATGTATGTGTTGGAGGGGACGATCACCTCATCGCCCGGCCCTATCTCCATGGCGCGCAGGGCAAGGTGGAGCGCCTCGAGCCCGTTTCCCACGCCGATGCAATACTTCGCTTCGCAGTAAGAGGCGAATTCGTCCTCGAATGCCTCCAGCTCTTCACCCATGACATAACGGCCGGATTCCAGGACTCGTCGACATGCCGCATCCAGCTCCTCGCACAACTCCCGATAGGGAGACTTCAAATCAAGAAAAGGAACGTGCACCATAATTTCTCCATCCATTTCCACGCCGGTCTGCAAGCGCTCAATTCATCATTTCCGCCGCGGTTCACGAGCGTCCCGGACGAAAGCCGCATAATCGCGATAGTAATCCGACTCTTTGTAGACATCCGACGCAAGTACGAGGCAGATCCCCCCCGAGGAAAAATTCAGCAGCTCCCGCCAGATCATCCGCGGCATGTACAGGCCGTAATAGGGCCGGTTCAGGTTCACGACCTTCCGGTTGACCCCGTCGTCCAGGAGCACATCGAAACTGCCGCTTGCGGCAACAATCAATTGCTGCAGGTCCTTGTGAGCATGGCCGCCGCGCGCTTCTCCGCCGGGAATGTCATAGAGGTAATAAACGCGGGCAATGTCGAAGGGGATATGGACTCCACCATAAACCGGCGTTATATTGCCTGATGGACTCTGTATCCGTGGCAATTCTATCACAGAGCAGTCGTAGACAGTCGGCATATCAGACATTTCCCTTCATGGCAAGGAACTCCCCATAGTCCCGGATGTAATCCGCCTCCTCATAGACATCGGATGCCAGGATCAGGCAGAGGGAATTCGTGGAGAAGTTCTCCAGTTCTCGCCAGACTAGTCGCGGAACATATAATCCGTAGTAGGAACGGTTCAGGGAGTAGACCTTTTTCCCCATACCGTCGTCAACCACCACATCGAAGCTGCCGGAAACCGCAATGATCAGCTCGCAGAGATTACGATAGGAATGGCCACCCCGAACCTCCCCCCCTGGCACGTCGTAAATCCAGTAGGACCTCTTGATCGCAAACGGTATGTGCCTGTTCCCCTCAATGAAGGTCAGGTTGCCACGGGGATCGGCAATTTTAGGAAGCTCAATAATTCTGCACTGTTCTGTCGTCATGCTGATTTAACCCCGGATCGTCAGTGGAGGTTCAGTTCGTAGAAGTCGTGGACCACCGATCTGGCTCCGAACATCTCCTTCTGGTGTATGAGTCCTTCGTTGAGGTAGATACCGTCGTTTTCCGTGGAAACGCCGAAGCTGAAATACCGGAACCCCGCATACACATCGTTGATGAGATGGTGCAGGACCACGTCGAGGGCACCGGTTTCAAGCCCCTTGTCAGAATTATACATGTACTGGACGTGAATGGAACCCCGAAACACGAAAGTGATCACCCCCGCCAGCATTTCATCACCGCCGAACGACGCGTAAAGCTTGATGTTGTCCGGAAATCTCCCGGCCAGGAGGCTCATCTCGTCACTGGTGTGAACCGGGGAAAGATCGTAGCGCGTCCCCATAACCTGCTTGCCGATCTCGAAAAAAGCATCGAAATCATACGATTCCCGAACGGCAAGATTGTTGCGCTCCGCCTTCCTCACCCCTTCTCGCTTCCCCTTGGCAAACTTGATCCGTTCAGGGAGAAAGATGGCCGACGAAGCATCCCTCCGATAGAGATTCGCCTTGTTGATGAAAAGGGCGTAAAGATCCTCTTCCGCCGGCATGACATGAAAAATGTGGGGTATCGCCTTATAGATGAGCCGGTGCATCCCGTCGGCCCGCATGTAATCCAGAAGTGATGCGAACACCTTGAGCATCATGACGGTTTTCATGTCGGCACCGGATACGACACCACCGTAGGTCAAGCCGCCATGACTCGTGACAACGCCGTCCTTGGCGGAGGCGGGGAACAGCGCAATGAGCCGCTCTTTCCCATCGAAACAAAGCAAGGAGTAATCCGCAAACCTGTCAGCATGGTACTCCATGTACTGCCGGTCGAAGAGAAAGGTGCCATTCTTGGATTGTCCCACGAACGTATTCCATGCAGAAAACAATGATTGGTCGTACCGGCGTATTTTCACAGTCTTGTCCATAGGTTATTCGATCACCGCGTACAAGCAGTCGGAGAGAAAGCGTGACCGATAGAGACGGTAGTTCATGGAGCCGAACGCTTCCCAGAACGCAATCGTCTCCCCGGGAAACTCGAAGCTGTTCAGTTCATCCATGGCGACGACCGGAATATTGACCACTTTCTCATACAGCTCGTTTATGTAGAAAAATTTGGCCACCACCGAACTTCTCATGTAAAGTCTGAGTTTCACAATAAGATGCTCCGGTGGCAAAGGCAAGGTCTGAAACAATTCGAGGAGTTTTTCCCGCGCCGTTTTCTGCTTGTCCGTAGCCCGCGACTGCAATTTGTACTCAAGATTTTCCGCCATAAAAATGCCCCAGAAATATTACCACTCAACAAGTTCAGCATACCCGAAACCGGACTTACCGTAATCATTGCCGTTATAAAACATGTAGACTCTGTCCCTCCACCTGACAACGGCGGGATAGGCCATCATTTCGGAGTCCCACCCATCCGGGGAAAGGGACAAGCCGATTTCCGCATCCTTCCGCTCCCAGGCGATGCCGTCCCGGGATTCCGCGTAAGCAAGCCCGTAGGGATTTTCCTCGCTTCCGGCCCCGAAAAACATTTTGTAAGTATCGCCAACCTTAATAACATAGGGTCTGCCGACCCGGTGCTCGTCATCCTGGATATCCACGGCCACAACACCTTGGTCGGGAAAGCGGGTTCCGTCGGCAGACTCCATGTACCTAATATTATAACAGGGAAGTGTTTTGTTCTTTCCGGTCCAGAACGAACAGCCGGCGCCATACCAGACTTGCCACTTCCCATCATTATATAGTATGGAATGAATGACTCGAAACAATAATTCAGCATCCGTTCGGTCCGTTACCGGTACCCGTGAAAACCTCGAAAAGGAAGTCCCGTTATCCCTGCTGATCGCAAGGCCGCTGAAGACATTAAACCTCACCTTGTGACCGAGCATGTAACCGGCATAGTACAGGTAAATTTCCTCGCCCCTTTTTACCACCGCACAGGGAATCACCCCGTTCTCGTCAAATGCGCCGTCCTGGCCAATATCGAGACAAGGTTTCTCCGAAATGCCCATAACTTCACCCGGATTGCGTGAACTTACATCAACAAAACCGACCCGCCCCACACCGCTATCATCTCGCATTCCGACAAAAACTCGAATAATCTCATCGTTCAGCAGCAAAGGTGTCGGCTGCAGTGCCGTATGTCGAGCCCAGCCACTGGAACCGTCGGGCTTGAAAATCAATCCTTTTTTTTCCCACTTCATCCGCTACTCCTTTATCCGGAAGAGCCGCAGGCTTCCAACTTTCGATGCTTCCGTGGACGGCGCCTGGTAGACTTTCCCTTCTTCTGTGTCCTTCTGAATAAGCACCCCGGCACCGATAAAGCAGTCCCTGGCTACGGTAATGTTATTGATAATCGTGCTGTTCACACCCAGAAAACAGTTCTCTCCTATTTCGCAGAATCCGGAGACGACCACGTGGGAGGCAATGAAACAGTTGTCGTGAATGACGGTATTGTGGCCGATATGGTTCCCGCTCCAGAGAATAACATTATTGCCGATTCTGACGAAGGGCTGGATGGTGTTGTCCTCAAAGATGAAGCAGTTTTCACCGATCTCGGCGTTTCTCCACACGAATGCCCTGGAACTTACGTAGCTGGCACAGCTGTATCCCAGCTCCTTCACCTCCCGGTAGAGCCGTGTCCTGACACGGTTGAGCTTCGCTGAACTGACCGCCACGAATGCATGATACTCAGCAGGAGGAAAATGCTCAACAATCTCTTCGAGAGGAACAACGGGAAGACCGTGAAACTCCGACCTGTCGAGATAGGTCTTGTCGACACTGAAACCGGCTACTTCAAAATCCGAATCACAACTGAAATACTCATAGGCGATATCTGCCGTTTCACCCAAGCCTATAATCACCAGCTTCTTGCCTGCCATGGTTAGATTCCTCCCCAATTCACGAAATCGGCCTATTATGAAAAGCATTCCTAGACGCGAGTAGTATCAACGTTCATCCGATATCGCCCGCAAAGATAGAAGGCACACCCACCGTGTATACTGCTCATCGTAGCAGGCGCTTCCGCAAAAGAGATCTCCGATATTTGAAAAACGGGTCACAGAGTTTGTAGAAGGGAAGCCAGAGGCGAAATTCAAGTTTTCCATAATAGCGCGATTTCTTTTCCTCCGCAAGCTCACGATTATACACATTCATCCGAGAAAGCTTCCAGAGATTGTAGATCTGATAAAACCTGATGTGGTGACGCGTCATCGGCCCGAAACCCAGAAAATCACGAGAAAGGTACTCCTCGAACAGCAACTGGAAATCCTCTATGTGGATCAGGGTTTCGATGTTTTTGCGGGTCTGCTGCTCTCCGTGGACACGGAAGGCACAGAGCGGCTCCTCCACGTAAGCGAATTTTCCCTGTTCCAGCAGGTGAAACCACATTTCCAGGTCAACAATCTGCTTATACGCAGAGTTGAAGCCTCGTTCCGCCTGAGATTTTCTGAACAGTACGACCGATGGCTCTCCGATCATGTTGCCGTGTTTCATGAGACAAAACCGGATGACATCCAACCCGTCAGCTCTGACAGGGGCCTTGAAGCACGAGTCGGTTCTCAGAACCCGTGAACCGGAATCTATGACCTGTCGAGCAGATGCGACCAAGGAAACATCAGGTTCTTCATCAAGTATCCGGACCATTTTCCCCAAAGCATCGGGGGACAGGAGAACATCGTCCTGAAACAGATATTTGATGTAACGCCCTCTTGCGCTACGCAGGCACCTGTTCCAGTTTTCCACCATTCCCACATTAGTCTCATTAAGCCGATACACAACTCGGCTGTCTTCACGGACATAGCGGCGACAGATCTCTTCCGTCCCATCGCGGGAACTGTCATCTATGATGAGGAGCTCCAGGTCCCGGAAATTCTGACGAAGGACCGACTCCACTGCCTCGGACAGAAAAGGCGCCCCCCGGTAGGTGGGAATGCAGATACTGACCGTCGGTCCGCTCACAGTAACACTCTACCTTGAATGGCCGTTGCGGAACCGGGTTTTCGGCGTCTTAAGGCGCATGCCTTGCTTGCAACGAAGATCTTGAACAAGGGTGAATATAACTTGTAAATTGGCATAATAGCATAGAACTCCCAGGGACGGTAGCGTGACAAGATCTTGCGCCGCGCTGTCTCTTTGTCAATCTTCTTCTGTCGCGCCTTCTTCCAGATCTTATAGAACTGGTGATAGGCAAGGAATGTCTTCCGGAGAGTGCCGAACCCGATGTATTCCTTTTGCAGATATTCATCGAAAAGGAGTGCCAGGTCGTCCATGTATGCTAAAGACAGGACATTTTTCGACGTCTGCTGCTTCCCGTGGACTCTGAATATGGACAGTGCCTCTCCCAGGTGAACATACCGGCCCTTCTCCAGGAGGCGAAACCACATTTCAAGATCCACCAACTGGTGATAGGCAGGGTTGAAACCTGCTGTAGCTAGCGATGCGCGGAACATTACCACTGACGGCTCACCGATCAGGTTCGGGTTCCTTAAGTCGGAAAGGCAATCCCTTACAACATCCGTTCCGGTAAATACGGACCACTCAGGGAAGTTCGATACCCGTCCCAGGACCTGCGAATTCTCGTCGATGATGAGCCTCGGAGAGCCAACAAGGGAAACTTCGTCATCTGATTCCATGGCCGACACCATCCTGCCGAGGGCTTCGGGATGACCGAGAAGATCGTCTCCGAACAGAAATTTGATGTAGGTTCCCTTGGCCCTGGAAAGGCAGAGATTCCAGTTTTCCACCATTCCCATATTCCGCTCGTTCTCCGCGTAGACGATCCTGTCATCGACGGCTGCATAGCCTCGAACCACCTCCCGTGTAGAATCGCAAGACGCATCGTCAATAATCAATAGTTCAAAATCGTTGTATATCTGGCCAAGTACCGACTCGATTGCCTGGGGAAGATATTGGGCATAATTGTAGGTGGGCATGCAGACGCTTACCCGTGGTGCAATTCTGCTCATCGTTTACCTCTTGTTCCGACGGCACAATACCCGGCGGTCCTCTTTCATCTTTTCCTTTGGATAGTCACCGTCAGATATCACCGCCGCAGCCGTCCCCGTAGCTTGAAGAAGGGATTGCAGGCCTTGTACACCGGGAGCAAAAGGAGAAACCACGCCATTCCGCAATTTTTGCCGATCTTCTCGGTCATCGTACCCCTGTCTATAAGTTTCTGCCGATAGAGCTTCCAGATCCGGAAATTCTGATTATAAAACAGGTAATCACGGGTGATCCGGCCAAACTTCGCATAGGGTCTGCCAAGATAGTCTTTCAGCAGCAAAAATGACTCATCGATATGCGTCATCTGCCGTAGGTTCAGACGCGTTTGCTGGGTGGGGTGTTCCCGGAAGGAAGAAAGCGGTTCTCCGATGTAAGCGAATTTGCCCTTTTCCAAGAGGTAGAACCACATTTCCAGGTCGACGAACTGTTTATAGTTGGTACTAAACCCCCGCGCCGACTGATTCTTCCTGAACATCACCACGGACGGTTCGCCAATCAGATTGCGACTCTCGTACAGGCACCGGCAAATTATCTTTTCCCCCTCGGCAATCAGGCCGTCCGGAAACCGCGACGCAGTCTTAAGAACGACAGACCGGTCATCGATAATAGTGCGTGCCGACGCTACCAGAGAAATTCCCGGGTCAGCATTAAGAACCGCAACCATCTTCTCCAAGCAGGCGTTCGATGCCATCAGGTCGTCAGCAAACAGGTACCGGATATATTCACCCTTGCTGATCTCGAGACAACGGTTCCAATTGGCGACCATACCCAGGTTAACATCGTTTCGGTACGCACGAATTCTTGAATCCACGGCGGCATGCTTTTCGATGATTTCAGCACTTGAATCGCTTGAGCAGTCATCAATAATGAGCAACTCGAAATCGGTGAAATGACTGGCTTAGAACCGAATCTATGGCTTCGGCAAGATAAGGTGCACAGTTATAAGAAGGAATACAGACGCTTATTTTCGGACTACTCATGACAGACCTCCGGATGTTCTTCGCAAAATTTCGCGATCGCCGAGAACTTGGTAGGGTTTCATATCCCGACGCTGACGGACGACCTGTCGAAGAGAGCACAAGGCCCCCAGGAAAGCGCGGTAATAGGGCACATCAAACCAGAGAAAGCTGACCGCAAGGCGAAACGCGGTATAGAGGAAATTTTTGGCCAGAAGACTCGGATCCGTTAAATTCAACCAGTGAAAGAGAAAGCGATTACGAAAATATATTGTGCGTTTTCTCTTCTTGCCCGCCTTTAGAATTGTAGCGCTGTTGTAATGAAAGACTGCAGTGCCGGGTTCGTAGAGACTCCGCCACCCCCGCTTCCATGCCCGGTACGAAATGTCAACATCCTCGAAAAGATAAGGGGTAAATATCTCGTTATAGCCCCCGAGAGAACGGAATTTTTCCCTATCATAGGCAACACAGGCACCGATAGCATAGAGGTTTTCCCTGACAGGAGAGATAGCTCCGAGAGGCGCAAACCCACCCTTGATAAAACCCTTGCCGTACAAGGCATCAACAATCCCCTGATTCTTCCCTTCCCTTTCTGCAAGGATTGCGGGAGTAACGGCAAAGACGCTCCTGTCGGAGAAATGCTGCAAAACAGGGGCAACCAAGTCTAGCTGCACCTTGACATCGGTATTTATACAGAAAAGGACCGGATACCGGGCCACGGCCATACCTCTGTTGCAAGTCCGGGAAAAACCCTGATTCATCTGGTTCACCAGAACCTGAACGGTGGGAAAGTCCTTAGCCAGAACCTTGACGCTGTCATCGGTGCTGCAATCGTCAACAACAATGATCTCATGGGAGCCTCCCCAGCAAGCAAAGGCATCGATGATCGAGGGCAGGTTCTCCCGCAACAGATCAGAGCCGTTATAGTTGGGAATTACGACGCTCACTCCGCGGATAGCGGTCAAACGTTCTCCGGCGAGAACTGTTATCTGGCATATGTTATTCACCCACGCCTTGCTGAACATTCTTTTCTGCTGAGGAAAGGGGACGGGAGTCCGCCAGAGAGGCTTCGGTAATAGTCCAGATATCGTGCCCCCATTGCCGCACGGGAGTACTTCTGTTGCACCAGTTCATAGCCGTGCCTGCCCATGGCGAAATCGTCTCGTGTTGTCGCGAAGCAGTGTTGCCACTGCTTCAGCAAACTCTCGGGGACCGCCATCCACCAGCAGCCCCACATCTTCTCCTCGCAGCATATCGACCAACCCGCCCTCGTTGAAAGCCACAACAGGGGTGCCGGATGCCAGACTTTCCAGGTGCACGATCCCGTATCCCTCGTTGCGATGGGTGCTGACAGAGAGGTCAAAATCGAAGAAAACGTCTGGTATCCTCTCCCGAGGGATCCTGCCGGTAAAAATGAAATCACTTTCCAGGCCATGCGTCCGGATCCGATCAAGCACCGGTTGCAGAAGAACAGGATCAGAATTATCCCCAACAAAGACAACTTTAAGATCAGGGAACTCTTCCTTGAGATAGGGGACGACGTCAACCAGTTCGCTCTGGTTTTTCCAAAACTCGCCCAGCATACCAATCAGGGGAAACCCGATCCCCTGGAAATAGCGCCTGCAGCGATTGACGTGAAATTTTTCGGGTTCGGGAGCCCCTGTAATCCCTATCCCATGATACAGGATCGTCGTCTTGCCATTAGCAACGGGATTGTTCACGCAGAGCTTGTCGCGGACATGTTCGGAGATGCAGACAACGGCATCGGCCCAGGAAAGCAATGACTGTTTTCTCGCAGTCCCGATATGGTAGTTGACAATAAATTTGCCAGGAGTTCGAAACGGGAAAGCGAAGCGCCAGGCCAGAGCTGTGAGAAGAAGATCGTGTTCCCGGTTTACGGACACGATGTCGAAGCGTTTGCGACGGAACAGACGCACCATGGAGAAAAAAGCGAGAATATCACCCAACCCATGGCCGGGAATGGCATGTACTGGTAAACCGGTTTCACGGAAGCGGCCATCGGATTTCGAGCCGGCGCGAACGAGAAAATGAACTTCTACACCGTTGGGCACAAGTTCCATTGCCAGGTCCTTGAGATGCTCCTGACCGCCGCTCCAGCCTTTGTCATTGTTGACCAGGAGAATCTTCATGATCGCACAACCGCGCTGGCAGAGTCATCTCCAGTTTTCATACCCCGGGGAACGAGCCCATTCTCGCACCGGAACTCTTTCCGGGAAATCCTCCTGTCAAGGATGTCCTTGTTGTGGAAGAACTTCTCATTGGCAAAACTCCAGGTTGAACGGTGCCAGAGATGGAAGACAATCGCCAGCGCCCGAACTGACTGTATCCTTCCGCCATAATTGAGGATCCTGACCCCCAGGTCGTTGTCCTCGATGGAACCATCCAGGAAGTCCTCGTCGCAGCCGTTGATTGCGTAGAACAGCTCGCGGTACACACTGAAATTACATCCCCAGACGCCATCGTCAGTGATTGCATCACGATGAAGAAGTCGCCGAATGAAGGGACTGGTAATTCGCAACGCCTCCTCCGCCTTCCGACTATTGGAGAAGACAGAATCGAAGAGCAGCGATAAAGATAAAGATGTCAAGGGTTTCCCCTTTCTCAAAACCTTTTCCGTCAGCGTGCTCCCCAGGTCAACCCTCTTGCCGCTTGCAATAACATCCGGCCCCGAGCAAAGGAGATGGGACTGGACGAATTCCCGATGAGCCATGCAATCACCGTCAATGAAAACAAGGAAATCACCCGTTGACTGTCGGACGGTTTCGTTGAGTATTTTCGGTTTCCGGAATCCGTTATCCTCCTGCCACACATGCTTAAGATCAAAAGGGCATGAACCGGAACGTGCAAAATTTCGAACAACCTCAGCCGTCTCCTCGCCACTTCCGTCATCAGCCACCAGGACCTCTTCGGGAATACGGGTCTGACTGGTCAAACTCATGAGACAGAGACGGAGGGCGGACGGTCTGTTATAGGTAGGAACAATTACCGAAACTTTCACGACTTCTCACCACCCGCTTCTTTTTCGGAAAAACGCATCAATTTTTTCTGCATCTCATAGAGCTTAAGGTACTTGAGAAAGACACCATAGGCCTCCATAACCGAGATCACATACCCGGCAAGGCCGTCCAGGATTCCGAGCCGGATGAGATACCGATCAAAAAAGGTAAACAGGGGCCGGAGGGTAAAGTGGAGCAGAGTGGATTTCCGCCCTGACTTGAAGTGGTCGCGAGCCGTGCGGGTCGCATATTTATTCTTTGTTTCCGCAAAATGGTTAATATCCCGATAGATGTAGTGATACAGGTCCTTTTTCAGGCTCGCCAGCGAGCCGGGAACCTGAATCTTGTCGTGGGGTTCGTACCCTCCCCAGAAACAGCGATCCTTGCGAAAAAGACGGATATTTCTGTCTGGAAACCATCCAGAGTGGTTGATCCAGCATTTGAGAAAATAGTGGCGACGTGGCATGTCATATGCGTCGTGAACGCTGTTCTCAAGGTCAAGTGCCAGTATCTCGTCACGCAAAGCGGGAGATACGCGCTCATCGGCATCGATGCTGAAAACCCAGAGGTTTTCGGCTCGATCCGTGACAAACTGGCTCTGACCGATATGTCCAAGCCATTTCTGGATCAGTACCCTGTCGGTGAACTCCCGAGCGATTTCCACGGTACGGTCGGTACTGCAGGCATCAACAACGATGATCTCATCAGCCCAGCTAACGCTCTCAAGGCACTCATGAATATTGAGCTCCTCGTTGAAAGTCCGAACCACGGCAGATATTTTCGTTTTAGCCATTATTAACTCCATCACTTGTGACTTTTATCCCACCTTCTCGAATGGACCGCACATAAGAGCAATGAACCATGACATTTTTCTTCTACTGAAACCTTACCTCTTCAAATATATTTTTTGAAGCTTTCCAGCTCTAATGCGTATCGTCCGCGAAAAATATGTCTTTCTCACCCTTTTTCACTTCCGGGGCAAGTATTTTTTTGGTGTCAATAAGCGTATATTTTTTTGGTAACAAGCGAAGCTTTTCAAAGAAGATATTCTTGGGCTACCTGTTATCAACAATATATTCTGCATATAAATCATATTTATCCACTACAGGCATGAAAAAGAGCTGTATATTCTTCTTTTTCATAATTTCCGCCAAAGTATTCAGATTCGCATTCAGTATTGTAACTGTTTTTTCATTGGAATTTGCGATTTTTACTATATCGTGATGGTAAAAAAGCAGTTTTCTGTCGTTTTTCACACTAAAGAGAGATTCGCGCAAATCAACAACATACGTCTTCAAGAAAAAACCGTTTGGAGAGAAAATACGAAGAAAGTTATAGAGCGGACAATTCAGGTTACCTTGATTTATGAATGACACCCTGAATGATGGCTTTCTGTATCTGTCAATTTTCAGCTTCGCCAATCGCTCTAAACTAATATTTGTTTTGAAATCAATCGGCCCTGACAACTTTTCAATACACTGTTTTTCGGCCATTTCAAGCAGAACAACTTGTGGCTTTACCTTTTCAAGATAGCCGTTGTTCGTCAAAACCAGCAAAGTAAGTAGTGGACCAAAATACTCATACGGTCTGATGTTTAAGACGTTAATGCCGTTAATCAAAGCAATGTAGTCCTGGTAGAATCTGTTTCTCCCTCCAGCAACTCCGCTCGAAAATGAATCACCTATCGTAACAAGACCAATTTTTTGGCCTGCATACTCCTCCTGTTCAATATGCCTTTTCGGCAGATCATCAGTATTCCCGCGATAATGTTTAGAGCCGGGCACGTACCCAAGACGCGCCAAATCACCGCCATCGTAACTACCGGATAAAAGCAGTTCGGTACTTGTTTTCCAAATTATGAAATTCAGCAAAAGGAAAGACAGCTGTACCATAAGAAATATTAAAACAAATTTCTTATATCCAGCAGTATTAAAGGAACTCATTTAAACCGAATCGACCTGAAAATCTTCTCTGGAGCTTTCCAGCTCCAGTGGGTATCATCGGAATAAAGATGTCCTTCTCCCCTCTACGGATCTCTTCCAGCAATATCGCTTTGGTATCGATAAACTTG
Source organism: uncultured delta proteobacterium (assembly GCA_963717775.1). Lineage (GTDB taxonomy): Bacteria > Desulfobacterota > Desulfuromonadia > Geobacterales > Geobacteraceae > RPRC01. The sequence goes on along the minus strand of CAVQWZ010000029.1, from coordinate 133,876 downwards.
TATTTCTTCGGGAGTTTCCTCAATTCCTCAAAAAAGCAGCTTTTCGGATATGGATTGTCGATAATAAACTCAGAATACAAATCATACTTGTCGACCACCGGCATGAAGTAGAGCAGTATCCCCTTTCCTGCAAGGATATCCGCCAGTTTGTTGAAGGCTGCATTAAGTTGAGCGACCGTGTCTTTATTCGCGAACCGGACGTTTCGGATATCTTCACCCAGTGTCACAAGGGTACGATCTTTCTTGACACTAAACAAGGGGCGGTTCAGATCGAATACATAGACTTGGTCCTTGTAATTATCAGAAATTCGATAGGCAAGATTCGCCCAGAGAAACTTCAGGTTTCCATCATTGACAAAGTTGATTTCCGGAGGCTGAAACATGTTTGCCTCATCTACCTTCTGGAAATAGGCAACAACGTTATTTAAAGGCTCATTTGCTGTAAAATTGAGCGGCTTCGCGAAACGAACAAGGCAATACCGTTCCACTGATTCGATCAGGATATATTTCGGTTTCAACATGTCGAGATATCCGCTTTTATAAAGCACCGCAAGGGTACTTAACGGAGAGAAACCGACAAAAAGGTCGCCAGTTGGGTATGGGTAAACATTCATCACGGTAACATTACTGTTTGTCGCGATAAAGTCCTGATAATAGGGATTCGGCCCCCGTCCTGATCCAAAAGAAAAGGAGTCCCCGATTGTCAAAACATCAATCGGCTGTCCTCGAAAATCATGCATCTGCAAATGTCGCCGAGGCAATGTACTTTCAGTCTTTCGGAAAAGCTTTACTCCTGGCAAGTAACCCTTTCTCGCCAGATCACCGCCGTCAAACTTTTTCGAAAAAAGCTCCTCCGTCCAGAAATGCCATACCACATAATTTGCCACAATGAATATTGCCAGAAACAAAAGGAATATTCGGACAAATTTTCTGAAGTTCATACGAAATCGAGCCACAATTTTCATAATATTTCTTTATTTTATCTGAAGCTGCGTCACGACAGAGCCCTTATTGAGACGATGAAACCACGGCTAGCCATGTACTATGTCCTTCGCATACGAAGAAATCAATGGTCTGAGGCATTTGTACACATCTGATGCCAGCCACGGCAGAAGGAGCCGTAAATGCACAGGTTCGGAAATATAGATACAGTTCTTACTTGAATTTTATGCTGGAAAATATTTTCTCTGGGGCCTTCCAACTCCAATGGGAATCGTCAGGATAAAAGACGTCCTTAATTCCCCGATCGACTTCTTCCAAAAGCAGCTTTTTTGTATCAATAAGGACATATCTTTTCGGTAGCTTTCGCAGTCGCTCGAAGAAAGTGCTGCTTGGATACGGGTTGCTGACAATAAACTTGTAATAGAGAGTGTATTTGTTAACACACGGCATAAAATAGAGTTTGATGCCCTTTCTTTCCAGCAGGTCGGCAAGAGTATTTAGATTTTGATTCAGCATCGAAACCGATTCTTCCGTCGTATAGGGAAGGTTCCTGATGTCGTCCCGGTAGAAGATCAGTTCCCGACTGGCTTTCGCACTGAACAAAGACATGCTCAAGGGGAGCTCGTACACCTTGCTGAAATAGGCGTGGTCGGAAAAATGATAAAGCAGATCATAGAGGAGAAACTTGAAGTTTCCCTCGTTAATAAAGGTCACCCCCGGCCCACCTCCAGGCGCATTGTACCCCATACGTTTCAGTCCGCGGATATGCTTCATGGACAAGTTCCGGGAAAAATCTGTCGGCCGGGCATAAACGCCGACACAGAATTTCTCCGACGCGCTGAGAATGAGATACTTGGGCCGAATCCGCTCAAGGTAACCGTTATTGAGATACGCGACCGCCATGGAGAAGGCATCCAAGTCCTGATAGGGCTCGATATTCAGCACGATGCAGCGGTTGTACGATGCAATGTAATCCTGGTAGTAGCGGTTTTTCCCGCCGCCGCCACCATTAGAAAAGGAATCGCCGAGGGTTAGCACCCGAACCGGCTGCCCGCGGTACTCCTGCTCCTCCAAGTGGCGAACCGGCAGATCCACATACGCCTTCCTGAACAACTTGGAGTCGGGAATGTACCCCATGCGGGCGAGGTCTCCCCCGCTCGACTCTCCTGCCAGGAGATTCTCGGTCCAGCACTTCCAGACCACTCCGTTCAACGCCACAAAGGCCACGCAGAACGCCACTATGCTATAGGTATATATTTTGAATTTTCTCATGGTCCAGGCAATCTGAATATAGTTGGTATCCAGGAGCGATGAGCACCCCTGGTAAACAGTCCACTAGGGAAAACGGACGGTTTCGAAAATCTTCTTCGAGGCCCGCCAGGTCCAGTGGGAATCATCGGCAAAAAAAATGTTTTTATCTCCTTGACGAATCAAGGGCAGAAGTATTTTCTTCGTGTCGATCAGAGTGTATTTCTTTGGCAGTTTCCGCAACTCGTCGAAAAAATGGTTTCGCGGATACGGATTATCGACGATGAAGTCACTGTACATGTCGTACTTGTCGACCACCGGCATGAAGTAGAGACGGATGCCCCTCTTGGCCAGGACGTCCGCGAGATTGTTAAAAGTCTCATTGACCATCCCCACAGTGGTGGGATTAATATACGGAATCATCGTCAAGTCTTCATTGTGAAAGATCAGCTCGTCGCTATCCCGGGCGGTAAAAAAGCTCCGCGACAGTTTTCTCCGGTAGATAACCCCCCGAAAGGCATTGTCGGAAAAATGGTACAGGAGGTTCGTGTAGAGAAACTTGAAATTGCCGTTGTTGATGAATCCTATTTTGGGAAGGTAGTCCAGACTATAGGTTGTCTTCGCATAGTAGGCCCGCACGTTCTCCAGGGAATCTGATTTGCTCAGGTCAAGCGGCCTGGCATAGCGGGGGATGCAGTAACGGACAACCGACTCGATGAGGATGTACCTAGGTTTGATGATATCCAGGTACCCACTGTTGATCAACACCGCCAAGGTCGAAATGGGAGCGAAATAGGCAACCAAGTCATCGGTCGGATACGGATAGGCGTTCAGCACTGAAAAGTTGTTAATCGTGGCAATGTAGTCCTGGTAGAAACGGTTCCTCCCCTCTCCTCCCCCAATAGAAAACGAATCGCCGATCGTGAGCACATCAACTTTCCGCCCGTCATACTCCTTCATCTCCAGGTGACGCACAGGCAAATCCTCACGCGCTTTGCGGCACTGTTTCGACCCGAGCACGTAGCCCATTCTTGCCAGGTCCCCGCCGTCGCACTTTTTCGTCAGCAGGATTTCCGTGCAGCATTTCCAGATTCCGAAATTGAGCGCGACAAAGATAGCAAGGATCGAAATAATGGCTATAGTGTATTTTCGGTAATTCATGTCCCGGCCTAGAACTGGAAGTACAGGAATTCGCTCACCTTGCTCATATTCAGCAAGGCATAGAACGAGATCGCCAGCAGAAACAGAAAGCTCTTCCAGCCGGGTTTGAAGGAATCAGTCATCTGGATGGAGTTTTTAGCCGTAAGGATGATGAGAAAGGCTACGAGAAGGTACCAGACCGTTTCATCCTTACCGTTGATTCCGGCCAACCAGTGCTTGTCGAAGGTAAAGTCCAGATCCCGGATATAGGGTATTTTTCCGAGTAACCGAGGGAGTATTACCCCGCTCTGCCCCGCCATTCCCTTAAAGACCCGCATAGCGCTGTCCCAGTCCTTTGCCCGGAAAAACACGAAGGAAAGATTCACGAAGTTAAAGGTTATGAACCAGGCAAGAAAGCGGGGCATCTTGATCTTGCGGCGTTTCCAGCAGTGGTTCACCACCAGGCCCGCGCCGTGGAGGGAGCCCCAGATAATGAAGGTCCACCCGGCGCCATGCCAGAAACCGGATATGAACATCGCCACGAAAATTGCTACCATAGACCGGGCAAAGGTGATGCTCTTGAAGGAGCGGAGAATGGGCGTATAGATATATGTGGTTACGAAATTCGTCAGGGTTATGTGCCAGCGCTTCCAGAAATCGATGACTCCGGTAGCACGATAGGGGCTGTTGAAGTTGACTGGCAAGCGGATATTGAACATGAGACCCAGGGCAATCGCCATGTCGCTGTAGCCGCTGAAATCGAAGTACAGTTGGAAAGTGTAGCAGAGGCTTGCCGTCCATGCCTCCAGCAACCCGAGGGGCTGGGTGCCATCGAATCCCGCCTTTGCCCATACGGAAAACTGGTCGGCAAGACCGACCTTTTTGGCGAGACCGATGAAAAAGAGAAACAGCCCAAGGGAAAAGTTCTTGTAGTTCAGTACCTTGTTTCTGAGCCGGTCGAACTGGGGCATCATTTCCTTGTGATGCAGTATGGGACCGGCTAGCAGATGGGGAAAAAAGGTGACGAACAGTGCGTAGTTGAGAAGTTTCCTTTCCTTGACCAGCCCTTCATAGGAGTCGACCAGGAAGGCTATCTGGGTAATGGTGAAGAAACTGATTCCGAGCGGAAGTACGATGTGAAGCAGAGGGATATCCATGCCGAACAGATTATTCAGATTTCCCAGAAAGAAGTCCATGTACTTAAAATACCCTAGGAAAAGGACATTAATTCCGATGCCGAATGCAAGGATAGCACGCCGATGATAAACCTTTTTCTTCAGGGTGTCCGCATCGATCATCAAGCTGCCGATGGTGTAATTGAAGAGGACCGAGCCAAGGATGAGCGGTATATACTTTATGTCCCACCAGCCATAGAAAAACAGGGAAGCGAACAGCAACCAGGCATTGGCGCCGATAGTCAGCCGCACCCGGTTGAGGAAGTAGAAAACAATCAGGGTAATCGGCAGGAACAGAAATATAAACTCATAGGAATTGAAGAGCATTCAGCACTCCTTATATTAAACTCATTCTGCAAACAGATGTTGCACTGTGCGGCGCCAGCGTGTAGCCGACCGGTTATCCCCGACACATCTGGGAACACAGGAGCAACCGACCGCGCGGGGCACATAACTCTCCCTGCGGCACGCCCGGAATTACCAGAACATCAAAGTGAGGAAAAACAAGGAGGTACATGACCTCCCCGGATACGCATCGGGTTGGATTGCCCGGTATCATTTTTTTGTGAGTTTCTTCTCGACCAGGTCGGCCATGTCGCCAACATTTTTCAGTGATTGCAGCTCCCCGAGGGCAAACTTGACGCCAAATTTCATTTCTACAGCAATAACCAAGTTCAGGTGCGACAGGGAGTCCCAGTCGTCGATATCGTCCGCCGAGGTTTCTTTTTTGACCTGCAGGGAATCGTCGGCGAAAACCTCGCGAAAAATTCCATTCAGAATTTCCATGGTTTCCATTTCTATACCTCCAGTGTTGAAATATCTCCGCAATCGGTACCAAGGTATCTCGCCTTCAGGACCCGACGCATGATCTTGCCGCTCTTGTTCTTCGGGATGTCCTCCACGAAAACAACGTCATGGGGAGTGGCCACCGACGAAAGCTTGTGGGTAACGTACAGACGGATCTTCAACTCGAGCTCTCGTGAGTAGGTGTACTTCTTGTGGAGTGCAACAAAAGCGACGACCTTCTCAAACAGGATTTCGTCTGGAATGCCAACGACACCGGCCTCAGCCACTTCCTCGATTTCCAGCAAGGTACTTTCGATCTCGAAGGGGCTGATAAGATGACCAGCCGTATTGATAACGTCGTCGGCCCTCCCCACGAACCAGAAATACCCGTCCGGATCACGGTACGCCGTATCACCGGAATAATAGTAGCCATTGCGGAACTTTCCGGCATAGACCTCCGGGTTATTCAGGTAGGTGACAAACATAGACGGCCAGCCGGCATGCAGGCAGAGGTTGCCTGGGGTATTATCAGGAACTGGCACTCCATCGTCGGTAAGAATTGCAGCCACCACCCCATCCACGGGCTTGCCCATGGCACCTAGCCGAATCTCCAACCCGGGCCGGTTAGCAATCATGATGGCGCCGGTTTCGGTCTGGAACCAGGTATCGTAGACGTCCCGTTTGAAAGTTCTGCGGGTCCAGGCTATCACTTCCGGGTTTAACGGCTCGCCAACACTGAAAATATGCCGCAGACAGGTAAGATCGAACTGGCCATAGAAACCCGGCTCCTCCCGCATCAGCATGCGGAGAGCGGTGGGAGCCGTATACCAGACGTTAACCCGTTCTTCCTCAAGGATGCGGAACCATGATTCCGGATTATAGCTGCCGGCAAAATGGATTTGAGTCACTCCCAAGCTCCAGGGGCCGATGATACCATAGGAAGTCCCCGTCACCCAGCCCTGGTCAGCAGTGCACCAGTAGGTATCGTCATTCCGCAGTCCGAGGACCGTCAACGCCGTGGCCGCGTGGGACAAGACAGCCCGGTGGGCGTGAACCACGCCCTTCGGTTTGCCGGTGGAACCGGATGTGTAGTGGATGACAGCCGCAGTTTCCGGCATGGTGCGCGGGATGGAGAAATCATCAACAGCTTCATCCATCAACCGATCCAAGCTGAGGATGTCTTCCGCCAAATGCTCCTCGCTGTCGATGACGATGATGTACTTGAGTTCGGGCATCCGAGAGCGCACAGCGGCAATCTTCTTCACGTAGCTCTTCTTGGTGATGAGCCCCTTTGCCCCTGCATCGCCGAGCCGGTCGAGGATCGCCTCTTCACCGAAATTGGAAAACAGTGTTCCCACCGTCACTTCCAGCTTCAGAGCCCCGAGGAAAGCAATGAACTGGGCCGGAACTTTCGGCAGGAAGGTGAAGAATACGTCTCCGCCACCAAAGCCTAGGTTTGCAAGAACATTGGCGAAACGGTTCGTCAAACGGTCAAGGTCACCGAAAGTATAGTCGTGTCGCTCCAGAGCGGGAGTGATGAAACGCATGGCAATCTTTTCGGCATTGCCCATCTCGCACTGTTTGCGGGTACAGATGTCGCCTATGTTATGCTGAGCATTATTGATGACCGATGACATTTTGTGCAGTTCCTTTCACTGGTGCTGTTCGCAGATATATCCTGGCACCCGGATCAAGCCCGCCGACAGATGACGTAAAGTCAGTGCAGTCGGCACATCGGGCCCGGACACCAGCCAGGGTCTGGTCGATGTTCTCCCGCGTTACCAATGTGCCGAAGTCTCCCGGCACGGCAAGGGTGTGGAGGCTGAGTATCCTTTTGACTATGTAGGTTGCGGTTTCCGGTGTCGGGTGGTGCGCATCGGTGAAGGTATCAAGATACTCATTCGTCACCGAATTGAGATCCATGAAGTTGTACACACCGCCGAACACCTCAACCAGGTCACGCAACCACCTTTCATAGTCGGCAAAGTGATTCAACCGGAACATAAGACAGAAGAGCGGTTTCGCAACGGGCGTAGTAAAAACGACAAAACTGGTTTTCGGATTGTCGTCACGCAGTCGGCGTAGTTTCTCCTTCAGGCCCTCATCGTACTGGTACTTGCCGCCGTACCCTTCCAGCATGAACCAGAGTAGCTGGTTGCTAACGATCTGTTCGCGATTCGCCCGCGTTGTAACGGCCGGCACCCGGACGTTTGACCGCTCGAAGGTATCCTTGTCCTGTTTAAGATGCTGTTGCAGATTGTCTACGGAAAAACCGAGAACGTCATAGCTCAGGAGCATCTTGTATCGGTAGAGAAAGGAATTCGCGGTTTCGCTGTAATATTCCGGCACGTCGAACTCCTTTTTCAGGTTGGCGTTCGTGCCGAAGAAATCCACTCCGAGAATTATGGTCGAAAAATCCCCACCCTCCCGCTTTTTCGCATACCGGACAAAGCCTTGATATTCGTCGGGAACCATGCTGTTGACCGCATAATTGAATGCGCGCATTCCCGTGAAATCGTTCTGGTCGAGACACCCCACCCGGCTGCTGCCGACGAGGAGGGTCCGGTACCGGAAATCGGAAAAGGTCACTAAATTGGTCTTGAGTTGTCGGCCATTGAATACGAGCTGCTGTCTGTTCCAAGGGAAAAAGTTGTCGAAACACCAAAGGGGGTCCATGGCGAAATTGAACAGCCCGACCCCGGTCAGCGCCGTCACGAGAAACAGAAGAAATCCCACCACCCATCTGCGGTACTTTTTTCGCCGCCCTCCGGGGGGCACTTTTCCCAGGAGCAGGACTCCGTAGGCCGAAGGAATAAGCGTCGGATTCCAGAATCCATAGAGGATAACCGAATAAGCAAACCGGCGTATATTCTTGAACAGGGTCTTTTTTCTCTTTGTCACGTCAGACAACACATTCGCATACTATTCAGGACCATTTAAAACCTGGCATTTCGATTTCATACATCGTTCACGCTCAACGCATTGAGAATCGGCGTGCCATCATCTGTATCGTTCTCTCTGCATCCTGAGCCGTGCAATAATCTCATCAACATTCTGCCGCGTCACCAAAGCACCAAAATCATCCGGGATCGATTCGTCCGGAATGCCAGCAACCCTGTGGGCAATCATGGCGCCCGTCTCGGCACGCACATGGTGCAGATCGACAAAGGTATTCCGGTAGTCGAGTGTCATCGTATTAATATCCATGAAGTTGTAAATGGAGCCGAAGACATCGACCAGTTCGCGTATCCATCTCTCGTAGTCGGGAAACTGACCGCTCCGGGACATGAGACGAAAAAGCGGCTCGGACACCGGGGTGGTAAAAACGATAAACTTCGTCCTCGGATTATCGCGCCGCAGTTGCATCAGCTTTTCTTTTAGACCTTCATCGTACCGGTAGTTATTATCTCCTACTTCTGTCTGTTTGATACCATACTGGTAGCGGTACACAAATTCCTGTTCAGCTGGGGTAAATAAAGTCGGAGTGAGGACATTGAACCGATCATAGGTCCCAAGCATCAGTCTCTTCTTCTTTTCAATTGTTTCCTTCGACAATTTCAGAACATCATAGCACAGCAGCATCCTGTAGCGGTAAAGGAAAGAATTTGCAGTTCGGATGTAACTTTCGGGTGGATCGAAGTCCCTTTTCAGCAGAGCATTGGTACCGAAAAAATCCACACCGATAATTATATTTTCAAATTCCCTGCCATTCTGCTCCCTTGCATAGCGTACGTAAGGGGCATACTCCTCGGGACGCATACTATTGACAGCATAGTTGAAAGCGTCCATGCCCCTGAAAAGGTTCTGGTTCAGACAAACCACCCTGCTACTGCCGATGAGCAACGTCCGGTACCTGAAATCCCTGAAAGTTACCAGATTTGTCTTTTGCTGACGTTCATTAAAATCGATCTGTTGCCCGTTCCATCTGTTGTGGTGGCTGTAGCACCAAAGGGGATCGATTGCATAGTTAAAGAGAGCGACAGCGGTCAGGACAATTAACAGAGAAAATAGAGTTGCGTATACCCATCCGCCAAAAGAGCTTACCTTAAAACGCAAGCTCTTCTTCCTAAGAAGAAGAACGCCACATACGAATGGGACGAAAGATGGATTCCACCAGACGTAGAGAAGTGTGACGAATCCGACCCATATCTGCCGGGCAAAAAGTGACTTTATATGTATCCGTGCGCCAGACAGAACAAACTCCTCGTACTCACCGGGATGTTTCCTACACGCCTGGATATCACCCGGTTTTTCACTACAAAAGTTCCCTGCAGGCAGACAGGACATCTTCGACCGAAATTGCCTCCATGCACGCAGGCTTCATCCGGTCGGAAGGCTCGCATTCGGTAAAAAACTTCTGCCTGCACGGCGAACAAGGAAATTTCTTGTAAATCACCCGCGCCCGCCCACTCCAAGGGCCGAACTTCACCGGTGACTGGGGACCGAAGAGGGCCACCAGGGGAACCCCGGCCGCAGCGGCAAGGTGCATAATGCCGCTATCGTTACCCACGAACAGGCTGGCTCGCCGCAGCAAGGCCATGGTGGTTCGTATATCGCACTTCCCCACCAGGTCGGCGCACTCGGAGCCGAAAACGTCCCGAACCTCTTCGAAGAGCGACCTCTCACGGGGAGCGCCGAGGATTGCCACGTGGAGACCCATGTCTCGCAAACGTGACGATAGGATGGCAAAATTCTCCAGGTGCCACCCCCTCTGGGGTGAAGCCGAAAAAGGATGGATAATAGCGAGTCTGTCGCCCGCCCCGACTCCCGCAGCCAAAAGGACCTCGCCAGCGGATCGTTCCTCTTCCGCAGTGGGCCAGCATTCCAGGTAGTCGTCGAGAACCGGCACCCCGTCAACCCGCAGAACATCGAGGAAATTCTCAACTTCATGCCGATCTTGCCGATACGGCACCCGCTTCGTAAGAAGGAACCGCCGTCCCTCAGTATCGAAACCGATTCGTTCCGGCGCTCCGCTAAGCAGTGCGAGGATAGCACTCGACAGCGAACGTTTCAGGACGTAGACCTTATTGAAATGCTGAGCCCGGAGTTCCCTGACAAACCGCCATTTGTCCCCAAGTGTACGGTGTGTGCCACGACTGTCGGCATGGATCGTCAGCGGATCCCAGTAGACCAACTCGTCCACATAAGGTACCCCCTGAACAACGTCCGATGAACCGGGCGCAACAACCCAGACTATGCGGGCATCTGGCTCGGCTCGACGAAGATTCCTGAGAAATGGCACCGTGAGAATGGTGTCGCCAATGAAGCGGTACCGTAGTACCAGGATCCGCTTCTTCTCCTGGCCTTTCACACTTTCAGACTTCACGTATTTCGGTTGCCTCCTCCACAAGAAGAACCGGAATTCCTCCTCGGATTGGATACTTAAGGTGACAGCATGGGCACACCAGAACTACATCAACTTTTTGAAGCGGTCCCTTGCATTTGGGACACGCGAGAATTTCCAGCAGTTCTTCGGACAACTTCATGACATTTCTCCTGGACGGACATTGCCCGTACTCATCCGCGGCCCGACCTCTTCGAGGCTGAATTACATATAATGCCACAATTCAACCCGAATGTTAAAGAAGTTTCTCGACCTTTTCCCGCAAAATGTCGAAGTCCCTCACCTCAATCTCCAGACGCACAGCGTAGACGCTTTCAGGCATGTCTCGATGGGAAATTAGTTTGACTGCATCCTTTTCTGTGGTTATCAAGTAATCTGCGCCCGTGCTGACACATAAACGTGACAGGAGTTCGACCTCTCCGTCGAGATAGCGACAATGGTCGCGGAACGCCACTGTTTCGACAAGCTCGAGCCCCTCACTACGAAGCGCGGCAAAAAAGATTTCAGGTTCGGCGATGCCTGCGAAAGCTATTCCCCGCCTTCCTGCAAGCAAAGCTAAAGGCTCAGTATCTGATCCGCCCAGCGGAACGAAACCGACCAGTCGATGGTAAGCGTTGCAAAATGGTATTTCGGCAAGAGACACCGTTGTGCCCGACATCTCGCTCCGTGTAAGAACAATGAAATCCGCCCTCCGCACGGCCGATCGAGGTTCCCTCAACAGTCCAGCAGGGAGTACCCTGCCGTTGCCGAAGGGCTTCCTTCCATCTAGGAGGAGGATATTCAGGTCCCTGTGCAGCTGTAAATGCTGAAAACCGTCGTCCAGGATAAAGATATCCGGATCGAACCGGTGTACGGCTTCCATTCCGGCCCGGAAGCGATCAGCTCCGATCACCACGATGAGACCCGGAATCGTTGTGGCAAGAAGGTAGGGTTCGTCGCCGGATTCTTCTGCAGTGACCAATGTCCGCCTTCCGTCTGAAACAATACGTATTTCACCCTCGCCAACGCCCCCATAACCTCGCGAGAGGACTGCCACCCGCAGTCCGCGTGAGATAAGCATCCGTGCCAGCAGGGCGGTCATGGGCGTCTTTCCGGTGCCGCCAACAGAAAGATTCCCCACCGAGATAACTGGTTTACCGAGGCGATGGGACTTGAGGATTCCAAGAAAATACAGGGTGACCCGAACCCGCATGGCAATGGTATAAGGAATTGAAAGGAGGGTAAGGAACGAGATGAAAAGACGATCGCGCAACCTGCTGCGCCGCCCAGCCCATAGTTCCCGGAAATACACCTCATATGATGCCATGTTCGCCCCGATGCCAAACAACCAGCTCACCTGGCCAGAAGGTCAGCAATTATCGCCAAGTGCCGTTCCGTAGATCCACGATTATCCGCGAGAAGCCGAGCGCCAGCAGCTCCCATCTCCGCACGGGCAACCGGGTCGTCCAGTAATTGATGCAGGACAGTTGTCAGCGCTGTCGTGTCGGCAACCTGCACACCACCCCCATACTTGATGATCCGGTAAGCGATTTCACGAAAATTGTTCATATGGGGACCAAATACAACAGGGACACCGAATGAAGCAGGCTCGAGAAGATTGTGGCCACCCACTGGCACCAAGCTCCCTCCTACGAAAACCATATCGGAAAAGGAGTAGACTCCCGCCAACTCCCCCACCGTATCCAGGAGGAGCGCGTTGCCAGAATTCATGGTCACGGAACTTCTGGAAAGGGAGGAACGCCGGAGGTGAGTAATGCCATACCGATCAAGAAGCGCGGAAACCTCCCCTGCCCTCTCTGGATGCCGGGGAACCAGAACAAGAAAAAGCTCCTTCCCTGACTCGATGAGGCTTCGGTAGACCATGAGCACGGCCTCCTCTTCGCCATGATGAGTGCTACCAGCGGTAAATACCGGTATTCCTTCGGGAATACGATAGAGGCTCCGCAATTCAAATTTCTTCTCTTCTGAGGCTGGGAGGACCGATATATCATATTTCAGGTTACCCGTCACATGGACCAGCGACGATGATGCTCCGATGGAGGAGATACGCTGTCCATCCTCTTTAGTCTGCATGCAAAAGGCTGAGAAATTTTTTAGTACCGGTCGAAAAAACCAGGAGAGTCGCTGGTAACCTCCGAAAGAGTTGTCCGAGATCCGTCCATTCACGAGGATCACGGGTATCCCCCTCAGGGAGGCATACCGGACGAGATTGGGCCAGATTTCCGTCTCTACAATAACAATCAACGAAGGGCGGAGCAGCGACAAAACACGCTTCACAACACAGGCGAAGTCAAGAGGAAAGTAGATGCATAGGTCCGCATCGGTCAGTTTTTCACCAATCTCCTGCCCCGTCTCGGTCACGGAGGAGAGAACTATTTTACACTCGGGATAACGGACTTTCAGAGCCCTCAGGAGTGGCCGGACCGCAATTGTTTCACCCACCGAAACGGCATGAACCCAAAAGACGTCCCCATCTTTCACTACAGCGGTCTTCCTGCTTGGAAGGAACCCGAGACGCTCCGCCAGTCCTTTGCGAAGTTTGCCCCGGCTCACGTACCGAAAGATCAACCAGGGGACCAAAAGTGGAACCGCCAGAATAAGGAGTATGTTGTAAAGAAGGTAGATCATGCACGCTTAACCGCTATAAAGGTTGAGATCTCTATGCAAGGAGGTTCGGACCGTCCTGGAATTGCATATCATACAGCTTCTTGTAAAGCCCACCCTTGCTCAGCAGTTGCTGGTGGCTCCCTGTCTCCATCACCCGTCCATTCTCCAGGACTGCGATGGTATCTGCGTGGAGAACGGTGGAAAGACGATGGGCAATTACAAAGGTAGTTCGATTTGACATGAGATTGTTGATTGCCTGCTGGACCATCTGTTCGCTCTCAGTATCAAGGGCGCTGGTGGCCTCGTCGAGAATAAGGATGGGAGCATTCTTGAGGATAGCCCGAGCAATGCAGATCCTCTGCCGCTGTCCACCTGACAGTCTGACGCCACGGTCGCCGATATTGGTCATGTAACCTTCCGGCATGTCGATGATAAAGTCATGAGCGTACGCTGCGCGGGCAGCACTTTCCACTTCCTCGTCAGTGGCGTCCGTTCTGCCGTACTTGATATTGTTAGCCAAGGTATCGTTAAACAGGATCGTTTCCTGGTCAACCAGGGCGATCTGTCGTACCAGGTCGTCGAGTTTCAGCGACCGGATATCATCACCGTCGATCAAAATCTGTCCCGAGCACACATCGTAAAACCGTGGAACCAGTGAAACGAGGGTTGTCTTGCCTGCGCCGGACGGCCCGACGAGAGCAATTACCTCACCCTTACGTACCGACAGATTTATGTTGGTGAGCACCGGCTCTTCATTGTAGGCAAAGGATACATTCCGGAATACTACCTCACCCGAGACTCTATCAAGGCTCTTTGCATCAGCATGGTCGGTTATCTCCGGTTTCTCATCCATAATCGCAAAGACCCGTTGAGCCGCCCCGATGGAACGCTGAACAATGGCATATACGTTCAGCAACTTCTTGACCGGATTGTACAGCATGCCCATACCGACAACAAACGACATCAGGGCGTCAGGACTCATCTCCTGAGCAAGGACATGCCTCCCGCCGACCCAAACGACACCGGCTATACCCATGGAGGTGATTATCTCCATGATCGGCGTATGAAGTGCTTCATACTTCAGTGTCTTACGGGCAAAGAGCAAAAACCTATGGTTTGCGTGACAGAATTTCCCGATTTCGCGATTCTCAAGGCTGAATGCCTTGATTACCTTTATCCCGGAAAAGGTTTCCTGGAGAATGTTGGCGATGTCACCAATTAATTCCATTCCCAGCTTCGCTAATCGTTTGATATGCTTGCCGATGATCTTAGTCGGAAAAATCATCAGGGGAATGACCAGTAGGGTGACGATCGCAAGATTCCAATCCCGGTAGAAAACGACGCACAGGAGCGCAATTGCGGTAAGACCATCCCGAAGAACGCTTATAATCACTTCGGAAAGGCCATTCTGCATCAGGCTCACATTGTTCAGGACACGCGACATGAGCACTCCGGTGGGGTGCGCGTTGAAAAAGCGAATCGACAAGCGCATGTTACTTCGGTAAAGGTCATTCCGGATGTCGATAACGCCTAACTGCCCCGCATATGAAATGCTATATTGCTGTATGAAACGGGTGGCCCCCCGAAACAGGAATAGCCCAACAATTGCAAGAGGGAGGTAATGGAAGATGGCAAGATCTTTTTCAGAAAAAACCTTTTTCAAAACCGGCCCCACTTGGAAGGCAATGGCGGCGTCCGTACCGGCAACCCCGGCTGCAGCGAAAAGTGAAACTGCAATAAGTTTCCAATAGGGCTTGTTGTAGCCTATCAGTCTTTTGAATGTATCCATAAAATTAAACCTTTCATTGAATCATTTGCTGTACAATTGCCGAAACTCTCTCTTGAACACCCTCTGCCTCCCAGCTTTCCAGCGACCCGGGTAAGCCGCATACGGATGCCTTCGGCATATGCCCTATCGGTTAGCAGCCTGCCAATCTCGCCGGCAATAATATCCGGCTCTGCCTCATTTTGAATGAGTTCCCGCACCACTCTCTCACCGGCCACGATGTTACAGATGCCAACATTATCCACTCGAATCAAGCGCTTGGCGATCAAATATGTAAGAGGCGAAACTTTATAGATGATCACCATCGGGACGCCAAGTAGTGCTATCTCCAGCGTTACCGTGCCGGAAACGGAGATTATTGCGTCACATACCTGGATTACATCGTACCCCTTTCCTTCCACAACGGTCACATCCACCTTTGCTAATTCCAGGTACGGATCCAGGTCGGCCCGCGTCAGACTAGAAGCAAGGGGGAGAACGAATTGAAGGTCGTCAAATCGCTCCTGGAGCAGTCGGGCGGACTCGAGAATCACCGGCAGGTGTTTCCTTATTCCCGTCTACGGCTTCCAGGAAAAAGGCCGACTGTTCTCTTCGCCGGATCGAGGCGAAACTCCCGCCGGGCATCGTCGCGGGTCATGGTGGGTCGAACTGTGTCCACCAAGGGATGACCGACAAAGGAAACCGTCACTCCTTCCTTTTCGTAGAATGGTACCTCGAAAGGAAACACAACCGCCATCCAATCAACGATGCGGGCAATTTTTTTAACTCTACCAACCCTCCAGGCCCAAACCTGGGGACTGATGTAATAGAGAACCTTTACTCCAGCGGCCTTGGCAACCTTTGCCAGCCGCAGGTTAAAATCAGGGTAATCGATAAGGATAAGGAGATCTGGAGGATCCTTTTTCAGGATCGATTCCATTCTCCTGAAAGCACGGTAAATTGTCGGGAAATGTGCAGCGACCTCAACCAGTCCCACGACCGCCATTTCCGACGCGTCCACCAGGGTCTCAACTCCTGCGTCGCGCATGAGAGTGCCCCCGATGCCAAAAAAGGAGAAGGACGGTGCACTTCGCTGCACCTCACGCACCAGAGCTGAGCCATGCAGGTCTCCCGACGCCTCGCCGGCAATGATCATAATTCGTTTGCTCAACCTGCGCACCTCCATTGCCATCAACACTCACAATTTTCAAATATTACAGGCATTGTAAAAGGCAGTTGTCCGGCCCCGACAGGATTCAAACCGAGATACTCAATGAAAACTGAGTGGATGAAAGGTACACGGTTACAAAACCACACTGCTCTGCCGCCAGATTTATCCCTAATAGTTGGAGAGTTGCGGAATGCTACTACTTACGTTCAGCGCTCCACCGAGTCCCAGTTGGCCGTAACTGTTGTCACCCCAGGTATAGAACCTGTTGTCGGAAGCCTTATGGGCCATGCTAAAATGACCCATTGCGGCTATCGAATCAATACCCGTAAAGTTTGGTATTTCTTTGAAAGTATCAACGCCGTCGTTATACCCGGTTACCCCTCCGTTGCCGAGCTGGCCGAAATAGTTGTACCCGCAAGCATAAACTTCGCCCGATTTCGTCAAGACGAGTGAATGATCAAGACCTGCGGCAATATGCGAAGCCGATCCATCACTGGTAACTTGGCTAGCCGCGCTCTGGTTTTTGAAGTTGCCGTTCCCCAGTTGGCCGAATGGGTTGTACCCCCAGGCCCAGACATTGCCGGCGTTGTCCAGAGCCAATGCATGACTCCCGCCGGCTGCAATCTCAACAATATTTGTCAAGAAGTCGGAATCATCAGTAGATTTTTTTACCTGAACAGGGATTATGCTAGTTACGGTAGTACCGTTCCCAAGCTGTCCTAACGTGTTGTTTCCCCAAGACCAGACTGTGCCGTCACTGCGAAGCGCCAGGCTGAATTGACCACCGGCAGCAACCGCTGTTACGGTATAAAGCGCCGGGACTTCTTCAATTGTAACTTCAGTTGCAGTGGTCTCGTAGGGGATGGTTACAGCCTGCCCCAACTGACCTTCGGAGTTGTTGCCCCAGGCAAAAACCCTGCCGTTGCCCGAAACGGCAAGAGTATGTAGCCCGCCGGCCGAGATGGCCAGCATCCCGTCGAGAGAGACCTTATTAGTGTCCAGGGCCCGCACCGGAATATTGCTGTTGATAATGCTATTGTTTCCAAGTTGACCATAACCGTTATCGCCCCAAGTCCAAACAGCTCCATTGTCGAGAATGGCACAGTGTGCTGCGCCGGCCACCGCGGTAGTGATGGAGGTAAAACTTGGACTCACAACCGGTTTTACTGGTACGTTGGTGTTCAAATTGGAAGCATTCCCCAGTTGGCCGAAACCATTAGCGCCACAAGTCGTGACCGAGGTTGCATTCCTGAAGGCTATGCCGTGTCTTGCGTAGACCGCTGATGAGAATAGGCTAGGATCCACTATTTCCGTATCGCCGCTACCGCAGGCGGCGAGGTACAACGGCAGGAGTGCAAAGAGGAATGGAGCGCAGTATCTGCCTCGTCAATCGGTGCATTTGTGTTTCCCCCTTCAATAATTGTTACGTTATTTGCATGGTGCAAAAAGTTCAGTCTTTTCAACAGGAAAGCAGGTCCGTATCAGGCAAAGGACACCCTGACCACGGCGGCAACCGTTGCCACCTGCTCCTCAGACATCTCAGGAAATATCGGGAGAGAGAGACAGTACTGAGAGACATTTTCGGCAACGGGAAGAGAACAATCACGATAACTTTCGGCAAAAACATCCTGTTTGTGAAGCGGAATCGGATAGTAGATGGCGGAGGCAATACCTACGCTCGGCAAGTGTCTTCATTATCCGCTCACGATGTGCGGAAAGAATGGTGTACTGGTGATAGACATGAAGTCCCTTTGCCATCTTCATGCGGCACCACCAGATCAAGCCCCGCAAGCAGTTCTTTATAAATTTTGCCACGCGTCTGCGATTGTTATTGTATTCATCGATGTGTTTCAGCTTTGCTCGCAGAATGACAGCTTGTATTTCATCAAGACGGCTATTGAAACCGATCACATGATGATGGTATCTCTGGCGGCTGCCGTGATTCCGAGAACACGTACGCTATCAGCCAGTTCATCTGACGCCAGCGTTACCATGCCCCCATCACCATAGCAACCAAGATTTTTGCTCGGGAAAAAACTGAAGCAGCCGAAAGATCCGATGGATCCGGTCTGTTTGCTGCCAAGTGTTGTGGCTCCGAATGATTGCGCACAATCTTCAACCAGTAATAGAGCATGTCTATCACAAATCTCCGATATTGCAGCCATTTCTGCCGGCTGCCCAAAGATGTGAACAGGAAAACAGCACGTGTTGCAGGAGTAATAGCAGCCTCAATCTTTTGCGGATCGATATTGAAAGTTTGCGGGTCGATATCGACAAAAACGGGAGTTGCACCGACATATCGAATCGCTTCGGCTGTGGCAATAAAGGTAAACGGGGACGTGATAACCTCGTCACCCGGGCCAATTCCTGCTGCTACGAGGGCCAAATGAAGGGCATCGGTGCCCGATGCAACAGTTACAGCATGCGGCACGCCAAGATACCTGGGCAGCTTCTGTCTCAAAACCGGTTACATTCGGACCAAGAATAAACTGACAATTTTCGAGGACATCACGGATACCGTTGTCAATTTCTTCCTGCAACTGGCGGTACTGGAGATTCAGGTCAACCATTGGGATCATAGAAAACACCTGGCAATAAAAGATAGAAGTAAATAAATCATGTTTTGGGATTCAAAGAATTTGGGATTGTGCTATTTATCTCGTTTCAGGCCGATTATAGCCAATCGGGGGCTTTCAATAAAATGCATGAGGAAGATCGGATGCAAGATGAAGAAATGCGCCTCTCACAAGAAGACTTTTTCAAGGATTACGCAAGATAAACTTCACGTAAACAACAAGTGGTAGAGCGCGGCCTTTACTCATGACAAAGCTAGAGCTTTCTGTTTATCCGCAGGGCGGTTTCCAGTGCTCTTCTTCCGTCCTCTCCCGTCACAACGGGCTCCGTGTGACCAGCAACCGATGCAAGGAAGGATTTGATTTCAGTTTTTAAGACATCCCCTTGGTCCAACTCCTGCTGATCAATGGTTACATTTGGAATGCCAGGAAACATCTCTCCTTCGCCCTTGCGGAATACTGCAACCTTCTTGCTCTGGAAATCCAAGGTTATGTAGGCGTCAGATTGAAAAATGCGCATCCTGCGATCACTCTTGAGGCTGATTCTGCTGGCCGTAACATTGGCGACGCAGCCGTTTTCAAATTGGATGCGGGCATTGGCAATATCCTCCTCTTCGGTGAATACCGGTGCGCCAATGGAATCAATCCTTTTTATCGGAGATTTGATTAGATGCTGGATAATATCAATATCATGAATCATAAGGTCGAGCACCACATTGACATCAGTTCCCCGGGTCTTAAAAGGAGCAATCCTGATGGATTCGATGAATCTTGGTTCCTTCAGAATCCCCTCTAGTGCCATGACCACGGGATTGAAGCGCTCCAAATGTCCGACCTGAAGTATTGCGCCGGTTTCATGTGCAATACGAATCAGTTCATCTGCCTCTTCCAGGGTTGTGGTGATCGGCTTTTCAAGCAGGATACTCGTCCCCTGAAGGAGAAAATCCCTGGCAACTTCAAAATGGCACTGGGTCGGGACTGAAATGCTGACAGCATCGACCATCCCCAGTATTTCTTTGTAATCCGTAAAAGCCTTTGTTCCTAAACGAACGGCCACCGACTCGGCCCGTTCACGATCCAGGTCCACAACTGCGACCAGTTCGGAATTCGGAAGCGCAACATACTTTTCCGCATGGAAGCCGCCTAGATAGCCAACCCCAACAACGGCAGTACGTATCTTCTTGTTTAACGACATAGGCCTCTTTCCGATTTTTCGGCAAAAACGATAAAACGTTCAATTTCCGGCGTGAGAGGAATCTCGCTCCGGATCTTTCGCAGTGATTCTTCTAAAAGCAACCCCGATCGTATGATGATCCTGTATGCTTTCTTGATGTTAGAAATGACCTCCGGTGAAAAACCACGACGTTTCAGACCAACAGTATTTAAACCAGCCGACGTTGCCCGGTTCCCGCTTGCGACCGTAAAAGGAAGCACATCCTGTCCGACCATTGCACCACCTGACAACATGGAGCTTTCGCCTACCCGTGTAAATTGGTGCACGGCGGAAAGTCCTCCCAGGATGGCAAAATCTTCCACCGTCACATGACCGGCAAGCGTAGAACCGTTGGCCATAATCACGTGGTTTCCGATATGACAGTCATGGGCAACATGGCAATAGGCCATAAACAGATTATTATTGCCGATTGACGTTTCACCATCGCCGGTAACCGTTCCGAGATGAATTGTTGCGAACTCCCGGATAATGTTGCCATTGCCAATTTTCAGATAGGTTTCTTCACCCTTGTATTTCAAATCCTGGGGAA
Organism: uncultured delta proteobacterium; assembly: GCA_963717775.1. Lineage (GTDB taxonomy): Bacteria > Desulfobacterota > Desulfuromonadia > Geobacterales > Geobacteraceae > RPRC01. The sequence continues at coordinate 113,362 of CAVQWZ010000029.1, read as the reverse complement.
TTGCCCCAACAGACGTCAGGTGGAAAATCTGGTTATTCTCCCCAATTTCAGTCCAACCTTCAACCACTGAACTGGCGCCAACTTTGGTGCCGCGACCAATTTTCACGTGTTCACCAATAATTGCAAAGGGGCCGATCTCGACATCGGCGCCAAGTACCGCTCCCGGATGCACAATGGCGGTAGGGTGTATCATTTATATCTCCAATCACCGCCGACGACGGCTAATCTTTCCATACATTACCTCAGTCTGAGGTCACGCTCTGGACATACGTGAAGCGTCACCTTTTCAAGTCCAAAGCACTTGCCACCCTAGCCAGCTGCCGCAAATGTTGCTTTCAAATCGGCGTCCGCCACCAGTTTATCCTCTACATAGGCCTTGCCATTAAAACCCCAAATCCCCCTGCGGTTCATCGTTGTCGTCATCTCTAGTCGGAGCACATCTCCGGGAAGAACCGGTTTTCTGAAACGAGCATTGTCTATTGCAAGGAAATACGTGACTTTCTTTCGATCCTCATCGCTCGAGGAAAGGTATGCCAAAATCCCTGCCACCTGCGCCATCGATTCGATGATCAGAACACCCGGCATAACAGGGTGGCCGGGAAAATGTCCCTGGAAAAAAGGCTCGTTGATTGTCACATTTTTGATCCCGACAATTCGTTTACCAGGATCAATTTCAAGAATTCTGTCAACCATAAGGAATGGGTAACGGTGCGGCAATATTTTAACAATCTCTAGCAAATCAAGCATTCTCAATCCTCCACTAAAATAGCATCAATTCTTTGCTTCCAGTTTTGCCTCCAGTTCCAATATCTTCTTTTCAAGAGAATTCAGAACTTTACGCATTTCCGGCAATTTCGGAAATATAGAGGCTGACTTGAGCCATTCTTTGTGAGGGAATGCAGGATATCCACTCAGAATCCGGCCGGAGGGTATGCTGTTATGCACACCTGATTTGGCTCCGACCATGACATTATCACCAATTTCCAGATGGCCGACGATTCCTACCTGGCCACCAATTGTGACGTGTTCACCCAACTTGGTGCTACCGGAAATACCAGTCTGGGAAACTATGATACAGTTTTCACCGATAACACAGTTGTGCGCAATCTGCACAAGATTATCGATCTTGGTACCACGACGAATAAGTGTCAAACCCAATGCAGCCCGATCAACCGTGGTAGAAGCCCCGATCTCAACATCATCTTCGATTACGACAATCCCAATCTGCGGTATTTTCTGATAGGCTTTTCCGTCAGGAGCATAGCCGAAGCCGTCACTGCCGATTACGGTGCCGCTATGGATAATAACGCGACTCCCGATACGGCAACCCTCGCGGACAGTAACGTTGGCATGGAGAATGGTTTCATCGCCCACCTCAACGCCTTCATATAAGACCACTCCGGGATGAAGGACAATACGTTTGCCGAGTTTGACACCTTCGCCCACATAGGCACCAGGATAAACGGTGACGCCTTCGCCAATTGTTGCACTCTCAGCAACGAAAGCCCCGGCCATAACTCCCTTCGGAACGATCGGTTTCACATGAAAAAGAGAAAGAAGTTTTGCAAAGGCGAGATACGGGTTCTTCACCTCAATAACATTACGGTTGTATCTTTCTGCACCCGGTGGCACGATAACAGCCGTGGCTCGCGTGGTTGCAACCTTTCCGGCATATTTGGGATTGGCAAGAAATGTTATCTGGCCTTCCATTGCTTCATCCAAGGTACCAAGGCTCGAGACAACAGCATTGTCATCTCCGATGACTTTGCCACCCAGCAGGGAGGCCAATTCTTTCAGAGTTTTTTCCACGATGCCCCCCTATTTCTTGATGGAATTTAGCAGCACAAGGATCTTATCAGTCAGGTCGTCCTTTTCATCAGCATAAATCATGCTGTCATTTCTGATAAAGATAAAATTGAAGTTATTTTTCTTACCATAATCCTGAACTACCTTTTCAATGTCAGTAAGGATATTCCTGGTCAACTCCTCGTCCTTTGCCTGGAGATCTTCCTGGGCATCCTTCTGCATTCGCTGGATATCCTTCAGCGCCTGCTGATAGTCCCTTTCCTTGGCGGACTTAGCTGACTCAGAAAGAATTGATCCCTGCTTTTCAAGAACATCCTTCAGCTTCTTCAACTCTTCCTGCTTGCGATTGATCTCATCCTGATGCTTCTTGACTTTTGCGGTCAATTCAAGCTTTGCGTCCTTGCCTGCGTTGGAAAGATTCAGGACCTTCTGGATATCCACGTAACCTAGCTTGCCGTTGTCGGCAGCAAAAACACCAGCAGGTATGGCTAACGCCAAAAATACCGCAAAAACAGTGATAAACCCTCTCATGCAAATCTCCTTTTCATAATAAAGTAACTCTGGATCAATACTGTCACACCATGCGACTACACGCGGCAAAGTGCGAAAACATAAGCATACGAGATAATCTGGACAGGAAGTTTATGTTATTAGAAAGAACCGCCGATTGAAAACTCGAACTTTCCACTCGAACTGTCAATTCCATCACGGGGATTGACCGGTATGCCGTATTCAAGTCTGAGGGGCCCCATGGGCGAGTACCATCTCACCCCGAGGCCGTAACTCATGAGTACTTTTGAGAAGAATTCTTCTCCGGGTCCATAGGAATTACCCATATCAAAGAACATGACTCCCTTGAGACCGGCAGATTTGATGATGGGAAAAACGTAATCAGCATTTAAAACCGCTTCCTTGATACCACCTAGGAAAATCGGACTGATTCGGACTGTTGTTGCCAGGCCGGTAACGGGATTAACTGATGTCAGAATACGTGGTTTGGACAGGACATACGGAACGGGAACTGTACCCGCGGAGAGTACTGATACCACCAAGATAAAACTTCTCGTCAATGGGAATTTCCTTGCCCATCTGCATCATGTAGCCAAGTTCACCACGAACGGAGAATACTGTACTCCACATGAGCGGGAAGAAAACGGTAGATTGACCGATAAAACGGGCAAAGCGCTCGTTGCCGCCAAGACCTGCGTATTCAGCCGACAAGGTACCTGTATAGCCCTTGCTTGGATCAAGGCGGTAATCGGTCTTATCAAGGCTAATGCTTCCATAGAGAGATCCGATGGTACCGCTGGTCTCTGGTAGCTGAGCAGGATCGGCAAGATACGCGGTAGAGAAATCATAGAGATTCTTGACCTCGTACTTATACAGCCAGAATGTCGAAAGTTGATCAGACAACCGGTACCCCATCTTGACGTCACCACCAGTGACCCTTCGAGAGTAATCCTCATAATCGCGCTCAGAGCGATATACGTCGAAACCGAGGGTCCAGTTTGTATCAAGGAAATAGGGATCGGTTATGCCGATATTGTAGAGTTGTGTCTTGCCCCCCAGAGAAGCTGAAAGTGTCCCTTTGAGTCCTAACCCCAGGAAGTTGCTCTGTTGAATTGAGCCCTGACCGATAATTCCGTCTGAAGAACTGTAACCAGCACCAATGCTGAACTGACCGGTGGACTTTTCCTTGACTTCGGTGTTTAGATCAAGTTTGTTGCTCGAACTCCCCTTTGCAGGAGTGATGGTCGCTTCTTCAAAGAATCCGAGATTTGAAAGGCTCTGTTTAGTTCTCTTCAAAGCAGTACTGCTATAAAGATCACCCTCGGCAAGTTTGAATTCACGGCGAATAACCTTGTCACGGGTTTTTGTATTGCCGCCTATGTTGATCCGTTCGATGTAAATTTTATCACCTTTTTCGAAATCATAGGTAATGTCGATGGTTTTTTTCTCCGGATCAATCTTTGACAGTGGGCTGACATTGGCAAAGGCATACCCCTTGTCTGCATAAACATCCGTAAGGGTAAAAACATCTCCACGCAAAGTTTCCCGGCTGAAGACCTCCCCGGTTTTAAGCTTCACCTTGCTCTGCAACTCTTCCTTGCTTTCCAGAAGGTCACCTTTAAAATCAATGGTTCCCGTCCGGAACTGATCGCCTTCGGTAATGCCGATGGTTACCACCAGGCCACTCTTGTCGGGAAGAAGGGTAACCGTAGGTTCACCCACCTTCACATTTACATAGCCGTTATTATAGTAGAGGTCAGCAATTCGAATTACATCAGTCTTCAAAACCGCTTCTTTATAGGCACCGGAACCGGTAATCCACGACAGAAACCATTTCTCCTTGGTTTCCATCTGTTTTCGCAGTTTCCTTTGCGAGAAAACTTTATTGCCCTCGAAAGAAATCTTTTTGATGAGGACTTTATCACCTTCCTTGACGGAAAAAGTAACGCGGATACCATTCTTGCCTGATTTCTTTATTGAGGAATCAACCTCGGCAAGGTAATAGCCCTCATCCGCGTAAAGCGTTTTGATCTTCTTTACACTTTTTGCCAGCAGGCCGCTGGAATAAAAACCCTTGGTTTTTAAATCAATCGCTTCCCGAAGTTTGTCACTGGTAATTTCCTTGTTGCCGGTAATTGAAATAGCAAGGACAACTGGTTTTTCCACAACGGTATAAATAAGGGAAATCCCCTTATCGGTTTTGACTGATTCCACCTGCACGTCCTGGAAAGTACCGAGTCGGTAGATAGTCTTAACATCCTCATTGGACTTTTCTGCAGAGAATATATCGCCAACCTTGCTCGAGAGCAATGGAACGATTGCAGCGGACTCTCGACTGTGATTCCCGGTAATGATGATATCACTGATTCTTTCGTTGTCCGCCAAAAGGATTGCGGGACACAGTGCATTCACCAGAAATGCTAATAACACGAAAAGGGTAACGGGAGCGCAGCGGAATCTGCTGTCTTTTTGAAATAACAGTATCACGGGTTACCATTCTCCTGGATCCGACCATCCACCAGGCGTATGGTTTTACCCATTCTGGCGGCTAGGCGTTCGTTGTGGGTTACAATAATAAGCGTCAATCCGGTTTTTCGCTGTATCCCTGCAAGCAGCTCATGAACCTCTTCACTGGTTTTGGTATCCAGGTTTCCCGTCGGTTCGTCCGCCAGAAGCACTGCGGGAGAAAGAACCAGGGCACGCGCAATAGCTACACGCTGTTGTTCTCCTCCAGAAAGTTCTCCCGGTTTATGGTGCAACCGGTGTGAGAGCCCCACATCTTCCAGAAAAGTAACGGCAGGTTTCCTGGCCTCTTCCTTGGAAATACCACTGATGAGTGCAGGCATCATGACATTTTCCAGGGCAGTGAACTCCGGAAGAAGATGGTGGAACTGGAAAACAAAGCCGATGGAACGATTCCGGAAGGTGGCAAGCGCACCTTCATTCATGGTAAAGACATCGTCTCCCCGAAAGAAAACACTTCCGGAAGTAGGCCTGTCAAGAGTGCCGATAATCTGGAGCAGCGTGCTCTTCCCTGCCCCGGACGCTCCGACCAGGGCAATGGTATCACCCTCCATGACTGAAAGGTCAATGCCGTTAAGGACGTCGATCCGGGAAACATCCGTTTGAAAGGACTTGCGAAGATCTCTAACTTCCAGAAGGCAGTTACTCATAGCGCAATGCCTCAGCAGGAGGGAGACGCGAACCCTGCCATGCGGGATAGAGAGTTGCAACAAAAGATATAAGAATGGCCGTCAAGGAGATCAGGAGAACGTCACTGGGAACTACCTGCGACGGGAAATGGTCGAGATAGTAGATATCCCTGCTGAAGAGCTCGAAACCGGTCAATTTTTTGACCAAATCCACGATGAATTCAAGATTATAGGCAATAAGAAGGCCACTCAGCACACCAATTACAGTCCCGGCAATTCCAATGATGAGACCTTCCAGCACAAAGATCTTCATGATGCTCCTACCTGTCGCCCCCATGGATTTCAGAATCGCAATGTCCTTTGTCTTTTCCATCACTACCATAAAGAGGGTCGATGCAATCCCAAAAGCCGCCACCAGCACTATCAGGGTCAGGATGATGAACATTACCATTTTTTCCGTCTTCAAAGCGAATAGAATGTTCTTGTTCATTTTCATCCAGTCACGGGCAAAATATTCATAACCAAAACTCTTGTTAATAGTATCGGCAATTTTGTCAGCCTGATAGACGTCATCGACCTTGAGCTGGATGCCTGTAACCGCCTTGCCGAGAGACAGAAACTCCTGAGCCTGGTGAAGCCCGATATAGGCAAGTGTCGAGTCATACTCGAACATCCCGGTGTTAAAAAGTCCAGCTACACGGAACCGCTTCATCTTCGGGACCATTCCGAAGGGGGTAATGTTCCCCATCGGAGAGACCACGTTCAGCGTATCGCCCACAAACACATTGAGATTTTTTGCCAGTTCCTTTCCGATAATGATGCCTGGCAGGGCTGGCGATTCCGTCTTGGGCTTAAGAGAGGATATCCAGATCGGAAAGGTTTCCTTCTACGATGGATTTACTCAGATTGGTTACCTGGGCATCAGTATCCGGCTCGATGCCCCGCAAAACAACGCCGGAGACATTCGGTCCGGTGGAAAGCATTACCTGGCTGTAGATAAATGGTGTCGCCGCAACAACTCCGGGGACTCCTTTGAGTTTGTCCATCACGGCAGCATAGTCGTTGATTTCACCACTTGCCTTCATAACAACGACATGGGCATTGGTCCCAAGAATTTTGTTCGTCAGGTCTTCCTCAAATCCGGTCATAACGGCGAGCACTACGATAAGTGCCATAACGCCAAGCGCCACTCCGGCAGTTGAGATAAAGGTTATGATGGAGACAAAGGTTGACTTGCGCTTTGCTCTCAGATAGCGCAGTCCGATGAGAAGCTCATAGGCCATTATTTGGCTTCTTTCCTGAGTTGCGGGAAGAGGATAACATCCCGGATAGAGGGGGAATCCGTCAGTAGCATGACCAGTCGGTCAATACCGATGCCTTCGCCAGCAGCAGGAGGCATCCCGTGTTCAAGTGCCCTGATATAATCCTCATCCATGAAGTGGGCCTCTTCGTCCCCCTTATTCTTTGCCTCGACCTGGGCCAAAAAACGCTCCTTCTGGTCGACAGGGTCATTTAGTTCGGAAAATGCATTGGCAATTTCACGTCCATGGCAAAAGAGCTCGAATCTGTCCACCACGTCAGGGTCGTTGTCACTCTTCCGGGAAAGAGGCGATACCTCTGTGGGATAGGCCGTTATAAAGGTTGGCTGGATGAGTTTTGTCTCCGCTACCTCTTCAAAAATCTCGGTAATAAGCTTACCGTACCCCACATCCTCCGGAAGATCGAGCCCGATGGATTTTGCGTACACATAAGCAAGATCACGATCTTCAAGTGATTTTGCGTCAATGGTGCCATATTCCAGAATAGCTTCCTTGACGGTCAGTCGTTTCCAGGGGCGTTGGAAACTGATGGGTTCATCTTGGCAGGTAAAATCCTGCGTACCAAGAAGTTGTTCGGCCACATAGCAAAAAAGTTCCTCGGTATAGTCCATCAGATCCTCAAAAGTTGCATAGGCCTGATAAAACTCCATCATGGTAAATTCCGGATTATGGCGAACGGAAATACCCTCATTGCGGAAGTTCCGGTTTATCTCAAAGACTTTATCAAAGCCGCCAACAAGGAGCCTCTTCAGATAGAGCTCCGGAGCAATACGCAGATAAAGTTCCATATCCAGTGCATTATGGAAGGTCACGAAAGGTCGAGCAGTTGCCCCGCCAGGAATCTGCTGCATCATGGGTGTTTCCACCTCAAGAAAGTCATTGCGCAGCATGAATTCACGGATAAGCTGGATAATCCGGGCTCTTTTTATAAAGACCTCTTTCACTTCCGGATTGACGATGAGATCAACGTACCGTTGACGGTAGCGGGTTTCAACATCGGTTAGTCCATGAAATTTTTCCGGCAGCGGGAGGAGAGACTTGGTAAGGAGTCGTAATTCATTGGCATGGAGAGAAAGCTCTCCGGTCTTGGTACGGAAAGGACGACCACTGACGCCGATGATATCACCGATATCCAGGGTCTCAAAGGCCTCGAACTCACTATCCCCTAGCGTGTTCTTCCTCACATAGACCTGGAAACGACCTTTTCTGTCCTGAACTTGCACAAAAGCCGCTTTACCAAAGGATCGACGGGCAATGATACGCCCGGCAAGAACAAAGACGTCCTCGACATTCTCGGGAATCAACTCCACATGGCCAAAGGCATTTAACAAGTCTTCTGAGGTATGTTCGGGCTTAAAATCATTTGGATAGGGATTTATCCCCGCTTCCCACAGGGCATCCACTTTCTTTCGTCGTTGCAAGAGAAGTTCACTGAGCTCTTCCAATAGTCCCACACCTTTCCGTTCTGCTACTTAATATTGTGTAACGCACGTAATAAACACGCAAATTAACCCATTTCATCTCGTTAATCAAGCAAAAAGCTCGTGACGAAAACCGACCATCTTCCGAAAAACCCGCTATTTACGGGGAGTCCTACCGTCTGTTTTTCAGGATCTATTGTGAAGAAATGTAAGGTAAAGAGTCACATCAACCCAAGGAAAATTGATTAGAGCTTTCCAAAGACAAGCGACAACGAGGTACCGGAAAGACATCCGCCAAAAGTCGCTGTCCCGAAATACTCCCCCTTCCAGTAGCCGTTAGCTTCGCCAGAGGGTAAATTCAGCGCTGAGGAGTTGCTAAAGACAAGGGAAAGGTACGGGACAGCACCTTTGGTCAGTTCTTCTTTCACAAGGGGAAATCTGAACGTGGCAATGGTGGTTATTTCCGAGGATACCGGATACCGATCAATTACTTTCTCGATGGATTCTGGCCAATGGAAGAGGAACTACCGACGTTGAAATATTCCGTGCCACAGGAGACATCTTTGCGCACAGTGCAATTTCAGCAAAACCGTCTCCGGAGAGGCGGAAATCATACCAAGGTGTCCACTTGAGATTTGAAACCAGATAGGCAATTTTGACTTTACCGTCAGGCGGTGACAGTCGCACCCGTGCAACGTTCTGGGGCGTGGCCTCTATTCCCAACGTGGCGATACGTGTCTCCACTTCTGCCAGAGCTTTCCGAGTTTTCCGCCTTGCAGCAAAAACCTCATCCAATTGGGTAAAAGTAAAACGGGTGCCGCTGCGAATCGCCCCCAGTGGGTCAGGGTTGTTCTTGGTTTTTCTCAAAGCTCGGCTACTCTGGGATTTGGCGGCAGCCTTAAAGATTACTTCTCGATCATCAAGGCTTTTTACTCGATCAAGAAGGACCTCCCTTCGCTCAGCCAACGCAGTCAACTGTTCGGCAACCTTTGTATCCGTTCCAGCAGGGCCAACCTCAACCCAAAGGACTGTGGTACTTCCCAGTGGCTTGACCCTGAACGAGTCAGGCAGCATCGCCGTGGGAAGCGGAACTTCGATGCGCCCCTTCCTGGCGGCCATTTCAAGCTCAATGCGGGCGCCATCCAGGAAAAGGATTTGCTTCTCTCCGAAAGCCAGAGCTGGGAAACTCCAAATTACGATAAGAAAAGCGGCAACGAGAATTTTCATTAAACCCTCCAACAGCATTGGGCAACAGCCCGAAAAAGGCAGCACTAACGAATCAAAACTACACCACGATACCCCCAAGACGGATAATAACATCCCACTCTTCTCTTGTTACGGGCTGAATGGAGAGCCTGCTCCTGCGGAGCAACTCCATGCCGGCAAGGAGCGGGTGCTGTTTAATCTCTTCCAGAGTAACCTGGTGAACAAAAGTCTTATCGTAACGGATATCGACCCGATACCAGACGGGAGCATCCGGCGTACTCCGCGGGTCGTAGGACTCGCTTTCAGGATCTAAGGCAGGACTATCCGGATAGCCACTCCGCACGACCACCGCAGTACCAACTACAGCGGGCCGGGCAATACTGCTGTGATAAAACAGTACCGCATCCCCCTGCTGTATCTCGTCACGCAGAAAATTCCTGGCCTGGTAGTTGCGGACCCCGTCCCAGGGCTCGGAAACCTCCGGTCGCTTTTCCAAGTTACTGAATGAAAAACTGGAGGGTTCGGACTTGAAGAGCCAAAATCTCCGGGTTGATTTCATAACAACCTCATAACCCGGCTCAACTGAGGCGATGAAGGAATAAGCCGCTCAGAAGTTTCGGTTCAAACCAAGTGGATTTTGGCGGCATGATCTTGCCGGCATCCGCCAGTGACATGAGTTCATCGATGGAGGTCGGGTAAAGAGAAAAGGAAACCTGGTATTCACCACTATCAACCAGCTTGACCAATTCTTCCGTCCCGCGACTCCCCCCCACGAAATGTATTCGCTGATCGGTTCGAGGGTTACGCACAGCGAGTATCGGGCTCAGCAACTGATCCTGAAGGATGGATACATCAAGGCATCCCACGGCATCAGCTTCGTCAACAAGATCGTGCTTGGGCGTCAAGGCATACCATTTACCGGAGAGGTACATGCCAAAATCGTGACGCTGTGCTGGCGTGACAGGAGCAGAAACAGGGGTAATATCGAATTTTTCTCCCACCATAGTAATGAATTCTACGATGGAATGACCGTTCAAATCTTTTACTGCCCTGTTATAGGCCATGACATTCATTTCATTATCGGGGAAAATAACAGTGAGAAAATAATTATATTCTTCTGTACCGCTATGGTCGGGATTCTTGGCTTTTCGCAGATCCCTCACCCGGCTCGCGGCAGCGCTGCGGTGGTGCCCATCGGCAACATACAGAGTTTCGATACGGGCAAATTCGTCGCTAATCTGCTGGATGACCTCGCTATCAGAAACTGCCCAGACGGTATGCTCCACGGAATCCTCGGTAATAAAGTCGTAGAGAGGTTCTGTCTCGGTCAAACGAGCAATGAGATTGTTAATGATGGAAGAATTCCGGTAAACATAGAAAACAGGCTCATCATTGGCATCGAGGTGATCGATGTGAAGAACCCGGTCCTCTTCCTTGTCAGCTCTCGTCAATTCATGCTTTTTGATGAGTCCACTCTGATAGTCGTCAACACTTGCGCAAGCAACAAGGCCAGTCTGAACAACAGAGCCCATTTTCTGCCGATAGATATAGTAGCGATCTTGCTGGTCTTGAATCAAGGTCTTCGCGGCGATAAAGGCCTCAAGATTTTCCAGCCCTTTACGGTATACGGATTCATCATGGGGATCAATTTCAACGGGAAGATCTATTTCCGCTCTTGAGACATGAAGAAAACTGTAGGGGTTTCCTTCGGCCATCGCGCGAGCCTCGGCGACACTCATCACATCATAGGGTGGTGCAGCAACCTGTTTTACAACATTTTTCAAAGGGCGTAATGCCCTAAAGGGTTTAATCAGTGCCATACATACCTTTCTCTTTATCTTTCTCTTAATCTTTTACAACGCCAGCCTTACCGATACCGGACCATAGGGAGTTGCGGTACAATCAGTTATAAATACCTGCGGGCTCCCACGTATTTCTTGAAATAACCGCTGCCCTGCAAGGGTGATATCTTGATCTCTTCGCCCCTGCGTGGAGCATGAACAAAACGGTTGTTCCCCACAAAGATTCCCACATGGGAAATCCTGTCGTTCGAAGAACCGAAAAAAACCAGGTCACCATCAACGAGATCGTCCAACCCGACACTCTGCCCTACTTTGAATTGCTCGGCAGACGTGCGGGGAATATTGACTCCGCAGAGATTGTAGACCGCCCGGACAAAGCCGCTGCAATCCATCCCGTCCACAACGGTGTTCCCACCCCACTGGTAGGGAATTCCGACAAATCTCTCGGCGGTGCGTGCCGCAATGACGCCCATATCGTCACGGTTCTGCTTCCGAACCGTTTTTTTGACCGGCAACGTGGAAGTCGGCCCCTGTTCCACAACAATGTCTCTTTTCAAGGGAGGGGCAATGAAGAACGAATCAATGCCATGCCCTCCAACGATTTTCTTCGCGGCACGACGCGCTGCCTGACGTGTGGGGAAATCTCCGAACCTGACGGCAAACAGTCCGCTTTCCTTTTTAAAGTAAAACGCATCGACACCTTGATTCTGAAGTTTACGGGTAAGCCTTTCGGCGTTTTTCACCTCGGAAAAAGCGCCAACCTGGATCGAGTAGCCAAGCTTGGATATTCCCCCGGCAACGGGAGTAGCACAACCGTATCCAGTAGCCATGACAAACAGACAAAATGTCAGGACAAAACATCTCAAAATCATTACGGTGTGCCCTCCTGTTCATTCCTTTTAACTCCCATAAGGTATGCGACAACAAACGCATCCAGATCACCATCCAGAACTGCGTCAGGGTTACCTGACTCGACACCGGTCCGCAAGTCTTTAACCATCCGGTACGGATGGAGAACATAGGAACGGATCTGGCTGCCCCAGCCGATCTCCTTTTTCTCCCCGCCGATTTCCGAAACCTTTTCCGCCCGCTCCTCCAACTCGCGCTCATAGAGCTTTGCCCGTAGCATCCTCATGGCGGTTGCCTTGTTCATGTGCTGGCTTCGTTCATTTTGGCAGGCCGCCACGAGCCCGGTAGGCATATGGGTAATTCGGACAGCCGAATCGGTTGTATTCACGTGCTGACCACCGGCACCGCCTGATCGATATGTGTCGATTCGAAGGTCTGCGTCGGAAATGGAGACAGCGATATCGTCATCTATTTCGGGAAAAACAAAGACGGATGCAAAAGAGGTATGCCGTCGGGCATTACCGTCAAAAGGCGAAATGCGTACAAGCCGATGGATACCTACTTCTGCCTTAAGGTAGCCATAGCCATACTCGCCATTCAACGTGAAGGTAACGCCCTTAACCCCGGCCTCATCACCGGGCTGATATTCGGTTATTTCCGTACGCCAGCCTTTCTTTTCACAGTAGCGGAGATACATCCGCAGCAGCATTTCAGCCCAATCCTGGGCCTCGGTTCCACCGGCACCGGCCGTAATGGAAACAAAGCAGGAATTCTTGTCATGGGGGCCGGACAGCATTTTCTGAAATTCGGCCTGAGAAACCCTTTCCTCCAAACCATCAATCAGAAGTTTCACCTCTGCCAGGGTCTCCTCATCCTCAACCTCACTCCCCAATTCAATGAGAAGCTTGGCATCTTCTTTGTCGCGTTGGAGGCTGTCCCAGCCGTCAACCATTTTCTCCAGGAAGGTTCTCTCTTTCAGTATTTTCTGAGCAGAATCTCCGTCTTCCCAAAAGTCGGGAACGGCAATACGCGCCTCCATCTCCTGGATGTCCTCCCTCTTCCGATCTATGTCAAAGAGACCCCCGGAGAGCGATAATGCGCTTTTCTAGGCCTTCTATTCGTGCGACTTCTTCTCTAAACATTATGTACTCCTTACGTATTTAGTGTCCTATGCTTTCCTGAAACACAGGACGGTTATAACCAGGGAAATACCAAGGCATAAGAGTGCAAAGATGTCCCCTATTCGGGTGTAGAGCGTGCCTCCCTTACCGAGGATTACCTCTCCAGTGACAAAAGCCTCTTTGAAAAGAGGGGTTGTATGGGAAATATTTCCCTTTTTATCAATAATCGCCGATATTCCTGTGTTTGCCGCCCTGACGAGCGGGACGCCATTCTCAACAGCCCGGAACACCACCATGGATAGATGCTGATACGGAGCGGAAGACCTCCCGTACCAACCGTCATTGGTAATGTTAACCAGAAGTTGAGCCCCATCACTAACATAGCGGCGCGCCAGTTCAGGGAAGATTCCTTCAAAGCAGACAAGAATTCCAACCTTGCCTTTACCGATATCTAGAGTACCAAGGGAATCCCCAGGAGAAAAATCACCAACGCCCGCTACCAGTTTATGCACAAAAGGAAGCAATTTCGCAAGTGGAACATATTCCCCAAAAGGCACAAGATGCATCTTGTCGCTACGGCCCAGGACCTCACCGGAAGAGGAAACAAGAAAAGCGCTGTTGAAGGACCTTCGGGATGTCCCGCTGTCATCAAAGGCAGGACTACCAAAGATAAGCGGGGCATGTATCTCGCGTGCTAGAGAGGTAATCCGGTCCGTCGGCGGGCCTGTTTCCTGAAAAAAGAAGGGCGCAGCGCTTTCCGGCCAAACCACAAGATCCACCCCCCCGACAGCAGCCCGCCGGGAAAGACGTTCATAGATCGAGATGGTCTCCTCCATAAAGGCAGGGTCCCATTTGATTCCCTGGTCGATATTACCCTGAACAAGGGCAACCTTCAAGGGAACTCCCACCTGATCCTGGTGCATCCGGAATGAACCGTAGAGCAGAACCACAACCAGAAGAACAAGAAAAACCGTTGCACTCCGGTACGGATAACGCCTACTCTCTCTACTTTGCACCCCATTGATGGCCAAATACACAACACAGTTAGCCAAGACAATGAGAAAACTAACTCCATATACCCCAGCAATATCTGCTACTTGAATAAGTGAAAGTATCCGATACTGGGAATATCCGAGACTTTCCCAGGGAAAGCCGCTCAGAAGGAATGAGCGGAGAAACTCCAAACCGACCCAGAGAAAGGGCACAGTTACGACAATAGATATTCCTCGTAGTTCCGCCTTCCGTGCCAGATAGCAGAGAACGAAGAAAAAAAGAGCTAAATAGGCAACCAGCAGCAGGTACAGGCTGAGGCTTATGACCAGAGGCAGTTTCCCATACGTGGTGACCACAATATTAATCCAGTAAAGGATACCACCATACGTAATCAATCCGGCGACAAAACCGAGCTTGCCGGCTTGTATTGGACTTTTTTGCCGGCATGCCACCAGTAGGGGAACAAGTGCAAACCAAGCCAGGTATGAAATTTCCGCCTTTGGGAAAGAAAGCGTCAGCAAGATGCCGGAAAGTGCGGCAAGGAAATAGTCACGGGCCTTATCTGCAGAGAAATGTATCAGAGGCAAACGAAAAGAACTCACTTGTAAATCGTTTCCGTAACCGGTTCCGTCTTCCTCTCAATGCGCACCCTGCGGATCTTGCGTTCATCTGCATCAAGGATCGTTAGCAGAATATCGTCATTTTCCACAACTTCTCCCGAGCGAGGTATCCTTCCGGTCAGATGAAAAATGAATCCCCCAACCGTATCGAACATCTCCCGCGCTATATCAATGCCAAAGTGTTCCTCCAGGTCCTCGATGGGCAGACGGGCATCAACGACGATGGCCCCGTCAGGTTGTGCAATCAGCCATTCTTCTTCCAAATCGTACTCATCCTGGATGTCACCAACAATCTGCTCCAGCAGATCCTCGATTGTGACTAATCCTGAGGTTCCGCCATATTCGTCAATGACTATGGCCATATGAACACGTTTTCGCTTGAACTCCTGAAGGAGTTCTTCAAGATTTTTCGTTTCAGGGATATAGTAGGGAGCCCGTAGAATTTTTTTCAGCTCGAAAGCGGTGAAGTCCATTCCCCAGTACTTCAAAAGGTCCTTTGCATAGACAAGGCCGACAATATTGTCAAGGGTGCCTTCATAGACAGGAAGGCGGGAATGGCCGAAAGCGATTATCTTCGAGAGGACCTCCTGAATGCTATCATTGCTATCAATGCAGCCCATGTCATTCCGGGGGACCATGATCTCGCGGACCACGGTATCCCGGAAGTGAAAAATGGACTGGATCATCGCATTCTCTTCGGGATTGATAAGTCCGTCCACTTCGCCGGCAGTAATAACCTCCTGAATCTCTTCTTCGGTCAGTTTCTTACGACCTGAAGCAAACCAGCCAAGCAACACTCCAAACACCGATTTTTTCTTTCCGGAACCCTCTTCCAATCGAATTATTCCTCCGTTGCAGGTATGGCGGCCTTCCACCGATGCCATCCCTATCTATTTAGTTTCATGAATATAATTAGCACGGCCAGAGACAAGACTATACCGATAATTGCGCCTAGGACAACTTCCCGGAAAGTATGAAATCCGAGCGTTATTCGGGAACGGCTGACCATTATCGCCAGAATTAGTGTAAGCAATGAACTGATCGGATCCTGGGTGTTAAGAGATACCGCCGTAACAATGGCAAAAGCAACCGCAGAATGGCCGCTGACAGTTCCTCCTTCGAGAGGAGTTCCTTTTCCGGCACATGCCTTAAAAATTACCACCATTATCACAACACTCAGGATAGCAACGAGAGTTGCCATCTCCGCCGGGGTTCCGATCACGCCAAGAGCCTCCTTATAGTATGGGAAAATGTAACGGGAAAGGATCAGATAGCCCATAACTGCCGCCCCGATCGCAGCAGTCAGCACCGCTCCAGCTGCCACATCCTTTGCTGCCTTGGCAATGGGATGATAGTCGGGAGACACAAGATCAACACACAGTTCGATAGCGGTGTTGATCATTTCGGCAAAGAGGACAAATGATACGGAGACTACAAGCAGAATAAACTCAAGGCTGGAGACCCGCAAGAGCAGGACCGCAAAAAGTACTACCAGAGCCGCCAGAAAATGATTGCGCATGTGTTTCTGGCTCTTGACTGCGTAGATAATCCCTTCGATGGCACAATTTACGGAATCAGTGAATCGTATCGGCTTCACGGTGTATCCAGAGAACTCGAATTTGTAGCAATATCTGACAAGAACCCTTCACCAGTCAAAAGCTTGAACAGCTGTCGCTGTTTCCTCTCCATCCGATTTGCCTCGGCTTCACCGGATCTCTCGTGATCATAGCCGGTCACGTGGAGAATTCCATGTAGGAGCAGAAACCCGAGACGGTCGAAAAAGGTAATCCCCTGTTCCTGCGCTTCACGAAATGCGGTATCGGCGGAAATAACCACATCACCGAGAAGTTGGGCGTTCAAGTCCGGAAAATCCCCCTCGGACATGGAAAAAGACAGAACATTTGTCGGCTTGTCAACCCCCCGATAGTCGCGATTCAGGCGACGGATACTTCTATCACCCACTATCGTGACGGACAGCTCACTATCGATGAATCCCAAGGCGCTTAAGGTCCTCTCCGCCAACTTTCTTATCCTCTTCGTCTCGATTAGATGGCGTCTTTGCCTGTTCCCTATTACTATCTTCAACAGTTTTCTTCCTTCCGCTCACCTTGAATGCCGGTTCAGGATAATCAATCCGATGATGGTAGATACCAGATAGTATCCGATTGAAACTATTTGCGATATCGTGGAGGTTTTTAAGGGTCAGCTCACATTCCTCCAGCTGGCCGTCGATAAAAATATTGTTGATGATTTTCTGCACCATCCCCTGGATACGGGAAGGTGTAGGGTCGGTCAGGGTCTTGGAAGCAGCCTCCACGCAGTCAGCAAGCATGACCAGTCCGGCTTCTCGCGTTTGCGGTTTGGGTCCCGGGTAGCGAAAGTCACGTTCATCCACGTTCCGTGCCTCCGGGTCCTCAGCACTCTTTGCCTTCTGGTAGAAAAAGGAAATCAGCGCGGTTCCGTGATGCTGACGAATAATATCGATAATAGGTATACCAAGGCGTTTCTCCTTGGCAAGTTCCACACCCTCTTTCACGTGGGAGATGAGAATCAGTGCACTCATACTTGGCGAAAGCTTGTCATGCCTGTTCTCGCCGCCGCACATGTTCTCAATGAAATAGAGTGGCTTGCTTATCTTACCGATATCGTGGTAATAGGCCGCAACCCTCGCCATGAGCGGATTGGCATGAATTGCCTCCGCAGCAGCTTCAACCATGGTTCCTACGAGTATGCTGTGGTGATAGGTTCCCGGTGCCCGAATCATCAATTCTCGCAGCAATGGAGAATTGAGGCTGGACAGTTCCAGCAATTTTATATCGGTCGTATAGTGAAAGAAGCTCTCAACAACCGGGACAGTTCCTGCGACGACAATGGAGTTAATTACGCCACCGACCAGAGCGAAAATAATAATATAAAGGGTTTGGGCGCTAAAGAGATTATCGGACAGGATCTGGAAGGGAATGGCAAGAGCAAGGTTCACGACACTGACCTTTAGCCCTGCGGTGTAAATGGTCCCCCGATACTGGCATTGACGCACGCCATGGGCGCCAATTATCCCTCCCATCAGTGCGTAGATGACTATTTCCAGGTTACCATTGAAAAGCACCCCTAGAAGAAGAGCCGTAACAGCACAGTACACCATAGCAACTTCTGAGTTAAGAATGATCCTTACAATCATTGCCCCAGCGGCAAATGGCAGGAGATAAAAGTAGTCGTCGGTGCCGATCTTTGGGAAGAGAATTCCCATTGCCGAAGAAACAATAAAGGCAAATTTCAGAAAAAGGAACAGCAGGATTGTCACGAGAGAAAGAAACAGAAGATCCTTGAGGGCCGGGTTGAATTTTCGAATGTTCTTTCTTCCGAAGCGATAGGGAAAATAAAACATGACGAGAATCAGAATAAATATCCCGATGCCAGCCAGAAACCTGTCGATTCCCTGGGCAGAACTGTAGATCTTGTTAAGCTTGATGGCCTGCTCATCGGAAATTCGCTCACCTTCGCGAACAATCATTTCTCCCCGTTTAATCTGATAGACAACCGGGCTGATTGCAGTTCTCGCTTCAGCCCTTTTTGCATCAGTCGCTGCCAAATTACGGGTAAGATTCGGCTTGAGCGATTTCAGAAACAGGTCTTTGACAACCGCCGCCTCTTTTCTGTCAATGCCGGAAATGCGCATATCTCGTACAATACCTGCCGCATCTTTCATGTCGATCGCAGTTATAGATGCGTCTCCAGCACCAACCAGACGACCTGACGGCTTATCATACAGCACTATTCCATGTCGGCGGTCATCATTGAACACCGCCTTGTCGTTCACAAGCTTGTAGCGATAAATACTGTCAGCAACACGCCCAATCTCGGCCAACAACGCACGGGGATTACGAATTTTTTGCAGGGAAGCAAGTTCCACTGGCGTCACGGGACAGCCGAGTTCATGGGAAAGCTTATTCAGTAGCGTCACATGGTCAATCTAGCCCTGGGTTTTCGAATCAACCAAAAGAGCAAATCCCCGCGCGAAACGATTTTTCAACTCGTCACTTTTGGCGAGACGCAAATCATAGACAAAGGGCGTTGCCTTTTCCGCCTCGGATCTCTTTTTTTCCGTAAGGGAAAGATCTTCCAGAAGATAGCTCTGGGTAGCCTTAATATCAGCAGGGGCAATTTCACCGGCTTTATATTGAGAAGTATGGAAGTGTTGACTGGGAACAATGAGAAGGGTAAGGATGAGCGCCGTCGCAAGCAGGAGCAACGTCTGGGTCACCTTTTCGTATCTTTCGCTGCAGAACCTATCATGGAGGGAGTTGAGCAAGCGTCTCCCGCGCAAAGCGAGCATAGCCACTCTATTCATTTTTTTACTACCTTTGGAAGTATCGGAGGGCATACCCTATTTCTGAAACCTCACCGGAGTACCGGGACTTAGTAGAAACCAGAATCAACTATAATCTTTCTCTAGTAAGACTGTCAACGTAAACATCCCCCCGGAGAATATGCGCTGAGTAAGTTCCTACCAACACATTGAAATATCTCTGGCGCTGGACATCTTCCCCATTTGGATTTATTGTGATATAAACTGTTCGATTGAGGACAGGGGCGTCTGCCCCGAAGCAAAGGAGACAATAAATGAGCATAATTACTGATGTGTATGCACGGGAGATTCTTGATTCGAGAGGCAACCCGACATTGGAAGTAGAAGTACTCCTTGAGTCAGGAGTTATGGGCAGAGCCGCAGTACCCTCGGGAGCCTCCACGGGTGAGCGGGAAGCCTTGGAATTACGAGACGGCGATGCCGCCAGATACCTGGGGAAAGGAGTTCTCACCGCTGTCAATAATGTGAATTCTCAGATCGCTGACCAGATTATCGGCATGGACGCAACGGATCAGGCAGGTATTGATGCGCGCATGATCGAACTGGACGGGACTGAATGTAAAAGCAACCTCGGGGCAAACGCCATCCTTGGTGTTTCCCTCGCTGTTGCGAAAGCAGCGGCAGAAGCCCTCGGACTGCCCCTGT
The DNA here is from genome assembly GCA_963717775.1 of uncultured delta proteobacterium. Lineage (GTDB taxonomy): Bacteria > Desulfobacterota > Desulfuromonadia > Geobacterales > Geobacteraceae > RPRC01. The sequence continues at coordinate 93,552 of CAVQWZ010000029.1, read as the reverse complement.
ACCGCTATATTGGCGGCGTCAATGCACGAGAATTGCCGCTTCCCATGATGAATATCATTAACGGCGGTGCCCACGCCGACAACAATGTCGACATTCAGGAGTTCATGATCATGCCTGTCGGCGCTTCGAACTTCTCCACTGCGCTTCGTATGGGAGCCGAAATTTTCCATTCACTGAAAAGCGTACTTAAGAATAAAGGCTACAATACCTCTGTTGGAGACGAAGGGGGCTTCGCGCCGAATCTGGGTTCAAACGAAGAAGCACTCCAGGTCATCATGGAAGCAATTGAAAACGCCGGATTCAAGCCGGGAGACGATGTCCTTCTCGCTCTTGACGTTGCCTCATCAGAGCTTTTTAAAGACGGCGCATATTTTCTGGAAAATGAGAAAACACCGAAAAAGACCGCCGATCAGTTGATAGATTTTTACGAAGACCTGGTAAACCGCTATCCCATCATTTCCATTGAAGACGGAATGGCGGAAAACGACTGGGACGGCTGGAAGAAGATAACCGATCGACTGGGAAAGAGAATTCAGTTGGTGGGTGACGACCTGTTTGTAACTAACACAAAAACACTGCAACAGGGAATCGATAAGGGTGTGGCCAATTCCATCCTGGTAAAGCTCAACCAGATCGGAACCTTGACCGAAACGCTTGACGCTATAGAAACGGCCAAATGTGCCGGATACACAGCAGTCATTTCCCACCGGTCAGGTGAAACAGAGGACACGACCCTGGCCGATCTTGCCGTGGCTGTCAACGCCGGCCAGATAAAGACCGGTTCCCTCTGCCGTACCGACCGGGTCTGCAAGTACAACCAGCTTCTCCGGATCGAAGACGAACTAGACTCAACAGCCATTTTCAAAGGAAAAAAAGTCTTCTATAATCTGAGAAAATAGGAACCTATAGCAGCACAGTACGGGATGTCACTCCCGAAGGCAGATCTAAAAAAGGGGTCTGGTTTACACAACCAGCCCCTTTTTTCTTTTCCTTTCAAAGAGAAGTTAAAACCTTCAACAGATGGGGGATCAGCTGTTTTTTCCGGGACATGACACCTTTCAGTTCATACAGCTGTGGCTCCAACTGGGGATACCCCATAACATGGGCGATCTGGTTCATCCCTTCCACTAAAAAGAGGGTCGTCTCGGTATAGATATCGGTGACCATGAGGCCGGCAAGGGGAAGACGTTCCTCGGTGCGGATTCGTTTCAGTGCAGTACGCAAGTCCTCTTTCAGGCCATAAAATTCATCAAAGCCGACCACCTCTACCTGTCCTACGCCAATAAGAGTGGTACCGACCGTAAAGTGTTTAAAATCCGACCGAATTGCTTCTTCCAGAGAGGGGTGAGGAGTAAAACCACTACAGGCAGTAAATATCTCCCTGCCAAATTCAGCATGATCGAGCCCGGCAATTTCCTCCAGCCAGACAACCATCTCCCTGTCTCGCTCGGTAGTTGTGGCTGAGCGCAGGATGACCGTATCGGAGAGAATACCGGCCAGAAGCAGTGCGGCCATGTTCCGCTCCGGAATTACGTCCCTCTGCTGGTAAAGAGTTGCGACAACAGTACAGGTACTTCCCACCGGGGCAGTCATGAAGGCAATGGGCAGGTTCGTTCCTGGATTGCCAAGCTTATGGTGGTCGATGACCTCAAGAATTTCCACCGACTCCGCTCCCGGCACCGCCTGTCCCAACTCGTTATGGTCCACAAGAATCAGGGCAAAGGGCAGCGGCTCAAGCAACGATGATTTCGTGGCAATCCCGGCAAGAGTTCCGTCCTCTTCCACGGCTATCACTGCGGACTCACCGCCCTGAATGAGGCGCAGGCGCAGATGCTCTAAAGGCTCACCAATACCAATCCGGGAAAACTTCTTCTCTACGAACTTCGAAAGGGGAGTGGCAAGCTTGGCCAAGCCTGCGGCAGTCGCCGTATCGAAGGTGGTGGAAAGGATTGAAACGCCATTTTTTCGGGCCTTGGCCAAAAGATCATCTCCAACCCCGAGACCACCGGTAATCACCAGCAACCGGACCCGGCGTTCGATGGCCGCCTCCTGAATGGTCCGCCGGTCACCGGTCATGATCAACAGTGTAGAAGGATCATAGCCGTTTATGTGACTCGAAAAAGATTCCTCCAGCATGGCACCAATAAAAAGATGCAGTTGCTCCACTCGGGATTCGGCGTCTCCGGCAAGAAAGGTTCCCTGCAAGCAGGCTGCAATTCCGGCAAGAGAAGCATCAAAAGTTCGGGAAGGATTCGATCCGGCTACGAGATATTTCTCCGAAAGCTTGAGAAGCGAAACAATGCCGACGGGAAAATCATTCTCGTCAATTACTGGTAGGACCCTGACAGAATGACGATGAAAGAGTTCCAGGGAATCCTTCAGGGTCATATCAGGCCGGGCGGTAATAGGAGCATGGCTCAGCACGTGATTAACTTTGGGGTGGACATCAGCCAAATATTTTGGCGGTGCGATCCCAAGGCGTTCCAAGACAAAGCGCGTCTGGGGATTTGGTGAACCGGCCATGGCAGGCACAACGTTTTCGGCGCCCAATCTCTTTTTCAGATCAGCGTAGGCAATGGCTGAAGCAATCGAATCGGTATCGGGATTACGGTGCCCGATAACATATATTCTTTTATCCATAGTTGTTCCCCCGTCATTCCATGTCCCTGCTGCTATGCAACAGTATACCCCTTTCCAACAGAGAAACTATTTTGAGGAAAAAAAGGATACGTCATATCCGGGGAAATGAAACAAACAAAGCGACTAATTTCCGTTGGCATAGGAAATAACGGTTTCGGGGTCATAGCCATACACAACTTTCGAGCCGACCCGAACCAGCGGCACGCCCCGGCCATGCAGTTCGCGATATATTTTGGCGGCGTCGTCATCTTTTTCAACGTCGTAGGTTGTATAGGCAATCCCCTTTTTATCAAGGACTTTCTCCATCATCTTGCAGTAGCCGCACCAGGATGTGACAAATATTTCTACGGTCGGGCAACTCCGACCACTCTTGGCTTTCGGTAAACCGGCATCCGCCAGGATGACCATGGGAGCAGCTTTTGTCAGCCTGGTTGAAGACACATCTGCATGAACAGGAGCCAATCCAGCAACAACCAGCAACAACAGGGTACTAAAAACAATTATTTTCATTTGAGCTCTCCTTATGCGAACTTCTATATATCACAGTTTTGCACTACCTGCCAGAAAAGGATATCTATGTGTGTTGTTTCCGGGTGGAAACTGACTATTTTCCGTTACCCGACATTGGACCATACCATTTTTTACCTGTATGCATCTACCCCTTACGCGAAAATCCACCCACGCGACCGCCACTCATAAGCAACAGTATGTCATCTCGACCGATAAGAAAAGATACAACATCTGACTGTTAATGCAAGATTCCCGCCATTGATTAGAACGACAAAACAAGACAGATTCTGAATATTTTTTACGAAACCATCAATCTTGCCCGCAATATTTTCCCCACAACGCGTTGCGCAACCCGGAGCGCCGCTCGATACGCCGGGTCACCGCAGTTGCGAGAAGATCCTCACCACACCAGATTTCCACTGAGTTCCTGGCGCGGGTAATACCTGTATAAAGGATCTCGCGGGTGAGTACCAGACTGTCGGTAGGCGGAATCACCAGGAGCACTCTGTCAAATTCGGACCCCTGACTCTTGTGGACGGTCATGGCAAATACCGTTTCGTGAGGGGGCAGACGCAGTGGGGAGATCTTGCGAACCCCCCCATCCTCTGCCGGAAAAAAGACGGCAAGCGTGCCTTGCTGCTCAGGGTCAGGCAGGACAATACCCACATCACCATTGAAAAGCCTCAAGGCATAATCATTCACAGTGATCATAACCGGTCTTCCGCAATAAAAGGCCGTATCCGGCAAGATCAGGTGATGAGCCGACAGCAGCGTCTCTACAGCCCTGTTCAGCGCAAAGACACCGTGACTCCCGCCACGAACGGCACACAGGATACGGAGACTATCAAAAGCGGCAAGGGAAGCGGCAGGACAGTCCTTGTGCTGGAGGTAGTCACGGAAACCTGCCAGCACGGCATTCTCAAGGGCAGAGGGGAGAGTACCGGCAGTGGGAAGGTCGCGCCGACACACCTCGCCACTCGTTGCGTTCCGTAAGGCATTGAGCACAGCCATCTGGTTACCCTGATTGATCGCCTGACTGAGGATGCCGATTGCACTCCCGGAATCGAAGCGATAGTTTTTTCTCAGAACCACAAGGGAGTCAGCAAGAACCGGCAGCTCAGCTGCCGCAACCGCTTCTTCCAGTGAACATCCCGTAACCTCAATCAGGTAACGCCGGAACTCGAGAGAAAACCGCGGAGAACTTCCCGTTGAAGAGATATCCCCAAGCACCGCTCCCGGCTCTACAGAGGCAAGTTGATCTCGATCCCCAAGGAGCACTAGTCTGGCGTTACGGTGAAGGGATTTCACCAGTTTTGCCATAAGCGGAAGCGCGACCATCGAAGCCTCATCGATCACCACGATATCATAGGGGAGAGGATTTTTACTGTTATGGCGGAAGCGGCTGGACCCCGGAAGAACCCCGAGGAGACGATGCAAAGTAGAAACATCGTCGGGGATCAGGTCACAAACAGCCGTTGCTTCCTGAAGCCGCCCTTTGGCGCGCCGGATTGACTCCCGCAGACGGGCGGCAGCTTTGCCTGTTGGAGCGGCAAGGGCAATGCGAAGCCCACCTCCCCTACCCTGCTCCAGAAGGAGAGCAAGGATCTTTACCACCGTTGTAGTCTTGCCCGTGCCCGGTCCACCGGAGATAACACACAAACGGCTCCAAAGCGCCGCAGCAGCGGCAATTTTCTGCCAGTCCGGCCCGCTTCCGGTCAAATCAGGGAACAGGCGGGAAATGCCATCCTTCACGCTCGCGGTGTCCAGATCGGTCGGTCGCTCGGATGCCAAGGCAAGCAAAGCATCGGCCAGGTTCCGTTCATAGGCCCAGTAGCGGTAGAGATACAAGCGCTGCTCCTCGTCGAGGATCAGGGGAGCGAAGTCGCCCGGGCGTCCCACCACACCGGTTTCCCGCAGGAGAGCTACGCTAGCAGCCAATTTTTTGGCGGGAACAGCCTCGTCAAGGTGTAGACAGATGTGCCCCTCCCCGGTCCCCCAACTCAACTCCTGCGCCAGCGGTTTCAGGATATCTGCCCCTCTGCCGGCAAGGCGGCATAGAAAATCCGCAAAAGCGCTATCAATTTCACGATATTCGCTAACTTCACGCAGCATCGTCACCTTCCCTCACTGGCAATGAGACAGTCCGTCAAGTCCCGCACGAGACCCTCCGATGGCAGATCATAGTAAATGCCGTTACCAGGCATATCCGGGTCGATACCACGGAGGAACAGGTACAGTGCCCCGCCAAAATGAGTGGCATAGCGGTACTCGGGATCACGCCTCTCCAGATAACGGTTCAGGGCAACAATGTACAGGAGATACTGAAGGTGATAGAGCTTGTGTTCCATCTCTATGGCCAGCCGATCTCGCGAGTAATCCTGCAGCCGGTTGCCAAGGTGGTTCGATTTCCAGTCAGCAAGGTAGTACTTTCCCCCGTGGCGAAAGACCAGATCAATGAAACCGCGAACCATGCCCTGTACCCGACCAAAAGAGAGCCGCTCTGCAACCCCGCTGAGATCCACAGCAGCACCCGTCCCTCTCCAGTTCAGAAGAATCTTTGCCACCTGTTTTGATTCCACGAAAGAAAGAGGAAAGAAAAACTCCATCTCGACAATCCGGTCAGCGCTACGGAGGTCGCGGAGAAACAGGGCATCGTCGGCAACAGGGATCGGTGTCCTGAGCACACTCCGGACCATTGCGCAGACCGAATCCAGCCAGGAAGATTCGAAACCGTAGCGTCCGAGCAAATTCCCCACCAGTTCTTCCAGTGAACCGTTGTTAACGGCAGAGAAATTCAGACCCTCAAAGATGGAGTGGAAGAAAAGGCCTGCCGTGGCACCACGGGGAAAAGCAAACATTGATCCTGGCTGAGCGGAAAACGGTTGGCCCTCGGGAATTTTTTCTTCCAGGGCGCGGACGGTTCCCTGATCACGGTCGGGCAACTCGGCGGTTTCCCGATGTCCGGCAGCAAAAGCAGTGAAGCTTGCCACACGCCAGTTTGTTTCAATGGTTCCCGAGAACGGAACAAACTCAGGGAGGGAAGCCCCTGTAGTACTTTCTGTGACTTTTCCGACAGCAACGACCGGTACGGGATCAACCGTCACGGTAAGGCTTTGCCGGTTCCCCTGAGCGATCCCTTCCAGTCGATCCACAAGAATCTGGTCGGAGACATCCTTCATTACACCCGACATTCGTGCAACGGCATCGTGCACCTCTTCATCGGGATAATGCAGGAGATAGGCCGGTGCCGAAGTCTCGGCATAGCGGAACCGTCCCCACACCAGGTAGCAGCGGTACTTTGCCCTGGTCAGGGCAACATAGAGCAGACGCACATTTTCCGACAAGGACTCATTTCCTGCCGCAATCCGGTGGCGGTCAAAATCCTCGGAACCAAAATCTACTACCAGACGGTAACCGTCATGACAGACAACGGTATCATCAGGTTCGAAGATGCCGCCCCAGGAAAAGGGACAGAAAACGATGGGATACTCCATGCCTTTGCTCACATGAATCGTTACGATACGCACAGCCTTTGCATCGGACTCCAGCCGGATCTGGAACTCCTCGTTCTCGGGAGGGACGCTCACCCGCTCGCCAAACCAGGCACAGAGAGCATCAATACCGAGCATTCCTTCCGTCGCAGACTGGTGAAGCACCTCACCACTGTGGAGAATATTGGTAAGCCGACGTTCGCCATCGGACAGGGACAGTATCCGTTCACGAACGCTCTCTCGAGACAGCATGCTGCGGTAGAACACCATAAAGCCACGATCGCGCCACAGGTCGTGATATTCCTTGAAGGTGGCGAGACGGATCTCCCAGGCATGGTCATCATCGAAATAAGCGGCAATCTCATTGCCCGACAGCCCGAAAAGTGAGGTTGCCAGGGCTGCCCGCACCAGCACCTCGCGGGATGGCTCCGCGACCGCCGCCAGAACCCGGTGCACCTCCCGGGCCTCACGGGTGGTAAACAGACTGGCCGTACTCTGTACCACGGAGGGGATGCAATGGGCCCGCAAGGCTTCTTGAACCAGGGCTGCCTGGTCATGGCTCCTGACAATCACGGCAATGTCCTCAGGAAGGACACCCCTCCCGTCGAGCAGCGCCCGGTTGCTTTGGCCGTCTGCCAGAAGACCTGATATCTCCTCGGCCAGCACGCGAACGATGCGCTGTTTTGCAGCACCGATGCCGATCACTTTCCCATCCTCTTCGCCCCGTCCGAGGAACCAGACCTGGAGGGCTGCCGGGTCGCGCCCTTCGAGAACAAGGGCTCGCTTGTCCCGTGCCGCTTCGACGCCGGGATAGCCGATCGAGGGAAAAAGAAACGGCCGCTTCTCCTGCTGCCGGAAAAGAATATTCAGCGCATCCACCATTTCAGGTGCGGATCGCCAGTTTCTGTCCATGGTGAAGCGGTTTTTCTCCGGTACATCCTCTCTGGCCTCCAGATAGGCAAAAATGTCCGCGCCCCGGAAGCTGTATATCGCCTGTTTCGGGTCACCGATCAGGAACAGGGGACCTGCTCCATCGCCAAATATCTGCCGAAAGATGCGATACTGAACCGGATCGGTGTCCTGGAATTCGTCAATAAGGGCCGCCTGGTAGCGCTCCCGAAGGCGCGTGACCAGCTCGGGACCCGAACTGCCCTGGAGGGCACGGTAGAGATCTGTCAGAAGATCGTCATAAAAACGGATATTCCGTTCCGCCTTGCGTTGGGAAAGGCGTTCTCGGGCAAAAAGGAACAGGCTGCCCTTCAGGGCAATAAAACGCTTTTCCACCAGTTCCAACAGTTCACCGCAGCGGTCAAAAAATTCATGGCTCGGCGGAGCCTCACGCTTCAATGCCTGGCTCGCAAGGAAGCCTGTTGAAAACTTCTCGATTCCATCAAACAGCTCGAAAGGGTTCCCTGCGGCCAGATAGTCATCCATTGCCGTAATCAGACATGGAATAAGGTCGAGCCGGTACCTGTCCTTTGCCCTGCTCAAACCTTTGTGGGAGGCAAGCACTTCATCCAACTCCGCCTTATTTTTATGCCAGATTGTCACGAGAAGGTCGTAGGAAGAGCGACAGTGAGCCGAAATTTCCGCCACCTGATCCTGGTCGAAAAGAGGCATGACTGCCAGGTCGGGGTTGGCAAGCTTGCCGCGAAGAAAACGGGCCATTTCGTCCAGAGACCACTTCTTGCGCAGGACGGTGGCTAGTAGCGAAGCCTCTTCGCCAAAAAAGTTGCTGCGCCAGAAGTCAGCCACGATCTCCTGGATAAGGGGGCTCTGGTCGGTGACCAACTCGGTGTCGTAGAGGGAGCCGCTCTCGAAGGCATTCTCCTGAAGAGCCCGGGAACAAAAGCCATGGATGGTTGAAATGGCCGCACAGTCGAAGGTCTGCAAGGCGAGGTCAAGCCGCTCGATCGCTTTTTCCCGGCCGGGCCAGCAGGGATTTGCGCCCGCCAGGAGGGCAGCGGAGAATTCGTCATCCGGTCCGCAACCACTGAAAAAATCCCTGCCCATGCGCAGACGTTCCCTGATACGGCCCTTCAGCTCCTTGGTTGCCGCTTCGGTAAAGGTCACTACGAGAATGTTTTCGGGCAAGAGCCCCTGCTCCACAACAAGACGCAGAAAGAGACAGGCGATAGCATAGGTCTTGCCGGTACCGGCACTTGCCTCGATGAGATTACGTCCTGTCAGTTCAATGGTGAGGTTGTCGTAAATTTCCATAATTGCCGCGTTATTTTAAGCTGTTGAAAGGCTGAGGAATAAAGTCTTCCCGGAACGTTATCGAATTTTCTGAGTTTCGCACAACAACCTGCCCCTACAAAAAATAGAAACTTACCCCTCGCAATGCTGCAAAAGCGGATCAAGTATAGCCCTTGTCACCCGCGCAAACTCATCATCCAGGGGATCACTGTCGCCGAAACAAAGCTGGTAATAGGGATCATCCCCCTCGGGGAAACGTTCACCGCGCCAAGCATTCCGAGCGCTGCCCAAGTCCCACTTCTTGCAATAGGCAAAGGAAGACCTGGGGAAAAACTTCAGCGGTTGCCGCAGTCCTGACCAATAAAAATCGAGCAGCAGCCGGAGGCACGCGCTGCTCTCCTCGACCGGAAGAAGCCGCAGAGTTCCATCGTTCGTAGCTAGAACGCTCACAAGTGGATACCCGACGCTCTTCATTTCGTTGAGCAACAGGTGCTCAATCCAGAGGCGCATCTGGTCACGTCCTGAACGCTTGGCGCAGCGGCTGCGCAGCAGTTGGTCGGGCCAGATCCCGGAAAGACTTCCGGAAATTCTGAAATCACCGATCCTGACGTCCAGTTCAAGGGGCGAAAGCCCTGGCAGGTCCCCGGTCAACGAGCGTATCCCGGCCGCAAACTCCGTTACCTGCGCCTCCAGTCCCCGGAAGAGAAGCTCACCCTGCCGCGCTGGAGGAAGAACCCCTTTGGCCCTGGTCAGGGCAAGCAACTGATCGGTATCCCTTCCCGCCAGGACCTGTTCGAGCATTTCATGCCGGACCTGGTAGGCGTCCAGCGGTTCAACTCCGAAGGGCTCACGATCCTCAAGGGGCGGAGCCAGGTCATCGAGTCGGATTCCGATACGGGTTCGGAGGAGATACTTTGCCGGATTATCGAAAAAAGCCAGAAGATTCCCGAGAGAGATGTCCCGCAACTCTTCGGGAGGCTCCGGTAATAATTCAGTAAAAAACGGCGTAACAGGATGAACCCCCTCCAGGCGAGAGCGCACTGCCCGATAGTTCTCCGCAGAAAAGCTGGAGAGCTTACTTTCACCGGAAAAATACTCCGGACTGAACGGCTGCAGGCGATGTCGGGTAATGAGTCCGGCCGGAAAGCAATCGCTACCGTCGCTGAAGCGCCGCCCCAGATATTCGAGTAGTTCATCCACCAGCACCGACGGCGGGAGCGGGGCATTATCCCGGACACTCTGGCCCGTATAGCTCAACACAAAACATTCGCGGGCCGAAAGAAGCGCCTCGAGAAAAAGATAGCGGTCCTCGTCCCGCAGAGAACGGTCTCCCATTCGGGGTTCCCGGGCAATAAGATCGAAACCGGTTGGTCTGTTTTGCCGGGGAAATCCGCTGTCATTCATGCCGAGCAGGACTATAACCCTGAAAGGTATGCTCCGCATAGGCAACATGGCGCAGAAGGTCACGCCGCCGGTCATGAAACCTAAGCCCCGCTCCTGACGGTCCATCTCATTGCCAAGCCACGAGCGAAACACCGGCAAACCGACCGCATCCGTAAAGTCGGTTAGCGCAGGCAGAGTCCGCAGGGTATCAAGAAGGTCGTTCAGGAATGAGAGTTCCTGAGAGTCATCCTCTCCGGGAGAAAAGAAATCAACAAGAATTTCCCGGCAGAGCTTTTCCCACTCCGGCAGGGTGCGGTGCCGCTCAAGCTTTTCAACCATGCCATAGAGCATCTCGACAAAACGGACCAGTTTTCCCGCAAGTTCGGGACCATCTCCTTCCATGTCATCGAAGGGGAGAATGTCGTCGAACAGAATGTCTTCGTCAGGCATGGCATAGCCAAGCAGGAGTCGGTCAAGCCCGGCCCGCCAACTGTTTTCCCGATAGGGAGGAAAGCCTTCCCTCTCACGCTCAACTTCATCCATGCCCCAGCGGACTCGCAACTGCTCGAGCCAGGAACGGACCAGGTCGAGATCGGCAGCTCCAATTCCGAACGCTGCGGATACAGACGGGAACGAAAGAATGTCCATGACTCCGGTGACAGGAAAGCGTTTACCCGGAAGGTCGAAAATTGCCAGCAGAGCTTGAGTCAACCATCCTTCGCTGCGGATAGTCCGGTCAGCAATCGAATAGGGGATGCGCCTGCCGGTCTCCGGAAGCCCCTCGAAGACTGCCGAAATATATGGAGCATAGGTCTCGATATCCGGGGTCATAACCAGAATGTCGCGTGGCGCAAGCTCGCTCATAGAGGAGAACATCTCCAGCAGGGTATCATGGAGCACTTCCACTTCGCGCATCGGGCTATGGCAGCAGGAAATCCTCAATGAAGAGTCGTCAGGCAGGATGGCGTGTTTTGGCTGACCGGTATCCCCTGCCCCCTCCAAAGCAAGGATGTCGTTCTGTATCAGCTCCAGGAGGCTTAATCCGGCGGGCTGCCGATACAGGTCCTCCGCACCGCCGCAGGCAGCACCGTATTCGACAATCATCTCCGAAAAATCCCTGCCCAGTCGGCCCAAGGAGGCCAGGAGTGGATTCCCCTCAATGCGGTGAGACCGGTCCTCGGAAGAAAGGCGCACCAGTCTCCGAGCGGGAAGGATGTCAGACCAGTACTCACGGCAGGGGCTCATCACGAACAGGTTTACTTCGATGACAGTGGAAACCGCGGTCAGAAAATCAAGATGGAACTTCGGCAGATAAGAAATACCGAACAGCGTGATTCGGGAAGGAAAAGCTGTCTCACCTTTCGAAACCTCCGGGAGAACTTGGAGAAACCGTTTCTTTATCTCGGCACGGTGAAGGTTGCCGGCCTCATCCACCAGGGCCCGCCAGAGCACCGCCTGCCAGTGACTCTCCTTCCCTGCCTCCCATTTTTCCAGCATATCGCCCCGGAAAAGAGTGTACTGATCAAAGATATCAGCGATTTTAGCGGACAACTGGTAGAGCTTGAGATCGCGGTTTTTTCCGATGAGATATCCCTGCAGAGTCACGAAAACAGGCTGGTCAAGGTGCAGGGGAAGGACGCGCATAATGCGCCACAAGAGGAGTGATGGTTCAAAGGAGGAAGAATCGGGGAGATCCTTCAGCACTTTTCTGAAAAGGTCCCAGATACACTTATTCGGGAACGGATACTCAGCGTTGGCCCAGACGCCGAAACGCTTCGCCAGTTCCATGGACAACCAGCGCTGCAGCCCCCTGCTTTGGACCACAATGGTTTCCGGAGTAAAGGGATCAGCAGGCCGCACCAACGTTTCGACAAACGTCTCCAGCAGAAGCTCCATCCTGTTGCTGGTATAAACGTTTAGGGACATGGGGGGCCTTTTCCTTTATCCGCAGAACGGACAGTTTCGGTTTGAGAAATCCAAAGAAAGGAAGCCGTAAAAATATACAGCAAAACGCAAGACAGCGATAGTACCAGATCAAAGACCGCTGCTTTTACACGGACCCGACTACCTGTATCCAGCAGACGTTACCATAACAGTGTGACAAAATACGTCGCAGGGAATATACCTTCTCGGCTTAATCTGGGAAAACCCACTATAAATAAAGGGGCGAACCATATGGTCCAACCCCTTGATAAAAATGCAACATACGCTTTTTTTAAAATCCCTCGAAAAGTTGCTCCCCTGCTGCGTGGCAGTGCGGCAGTAGCGGGGATCTTTCCGAACGGGAGCTACGTCTCCGCCAACACCCGGGAAACAATTTCGATGACCTCTTGAGGGATGAAAGGCTTCAGGATCACATCCCTCGCCCCGAGTGCCAATGCTGCCTTGACATCATCATCGTAACCCATCCCGCTACAGATCAACACCTTGGCCTTCGGATTCACGGACAGAATCTCCTGTGTGGCATCAAAGCCGTTTTTCCTCGGCATATAAATATCGAGAATAGTCAGCTCAGGACGATGCAAACTGTACTTTTCAAGCGCCTCGACTCCATCGGCAGCCTCCGCAATCACGGAAAAACCTTTTTCTGTGAGAATAGACCCCAGGAGCTTCCTGAAAAACAGTTCATCATCGACAATCATGATCGTTTTGGAGACTTGAGCAGGATCATGTTGCATAGTATGCGCCTCCTCTTTGGCAGATAGGTATCGTCTGGTTCTGCCGGAAAATCACAAGTGAAGTTTTTTGACATAGTAAGGATATATTTGTTTTTTACAAGTCTTTAATGTAGCAAGCCACCAAATGCACTTAAAAAAAATGCTCTCTCACGAACAGGGGAGTAAATCATCGCCGTGCAACTCATTGATATTACTTGTACACCAATCGTTTCATCAGGCTACAAAAGAGCGCCCTGCGGCACCAAAAAAGCTCATCTCTTCCGTGCAGTTACTTTCAAAACTGAAAGAACATCCTCCCGGCAGGATGTTTTCTCCAAGAGAGACGTCACGATGTTGGAATAGTCTCTGAAAGCAATGCTGGATCGTCCGGTAAACTCGTTCTTCTGCCGACTATAAACGCTGATTGCAAGGTCAGGGCACATCTCGGCACACTGGGCGCAACCAACACATTTTTCCTGACAAAGCAATACTGCAGTAGCTGGGACAGTTTCGTCCTCAGGCACATCCAGATCCAGAAGCATTCTCGGGCAAGCTATCGTACAGAGACCACACCCTTTGCACCTGGACCGATCGATTTCGATCCTGGCAAACATAATATACCTCTCTTTTCCTGCAATAAACAGCGTATCCGGTGGCAGAGGCACCAAGGGGCGCTGATTCAAACTGAACTTCAAAATAGTGATTCTAGCAAAAGAAATAATGGTGGTTCCAATAAATGTGTTTCAAATAGTGTCCAAATATATATGCGCTGGGACGTCCGAACAAGTTTACGCTCAGGTAGGCAGGTGCCATTCGAACACAGAAAAACCCTACCCTATTTAGCAATAGTTGTCAAAGCGGCTGCCATAACAAGCGGGTTTAAGCCCGGTCTCTCATTCAGACAGGTAGTACGCCGCTACAAGGAAGCAGTAGAGAGTCGTTTGAATAGCAGGCCGCAAGTCAGGCAAGGCAAATAATTCCCTCGGCTACCGCAAAAGCCAGGAACTCTCGCACCTCATCCAGGGGAATAGCCAGATCAACGGTAATAGTGCGCGCAGCTGTTACACCGTCAAGCCTTTCCAACAGCCGGAAGTAGGGCTCGGCCAGTGATTCCGTGGCAACCTCTCCGGAACAGGGATAGATTGCGGCAAAGGAGCCACATTTCGGCAGCCTGCTGCAGATGTACGGCAGGTCGGGCTCTCCCACATCCAGAAGGTCCAGAATCTCGTAGCTGAACGACGCCAGCCGTGTTGATGCTGCCAGGACCAGCGGCTGATGAAGAACATCGATCCGTGTCAACTCCCGACGGGAAGGAAGCCTGGGAGGTACAGCAAGCAGAGTCACTGCATAGAGGTGGTGATACTCGACGAAATCCAATGCTGCTGCGAGCAGACGTTTTGCTTTTCGCAGAACAAAAATCGAAGAAAGAAATTCCCGCTGCAGCAGATGAATATCCTCGTCCCGATAGTCGCTTTCGCAGGTATCTTTTCCGGTATTTTTCATCAGCCAAAGTGAAAATGACTCCAGAAACTCGGCCGGGGTCATCCGTAGAGCGGCAACAATGCCGTTGAACCAGGCAACGGACTTACCGCGGCTATAGAAGATATCGCAGGCGTCAGCCAGTCGCTTTGCAATAAGCAGATCGCTTGTCGAAAAAGCAGGAGTCTCCAGGATTGTATAGGGGGGACCAGGCTGGTGCCGAAGATTCAACTCAACTGCCCGGGAGGCCAGGGCAGTGCCGGGCAGGACCGCCAGGGGAAAGATGGCTAGGCTGTTGGGATAAAGGCCAAGGGCGAAGTCAAGGGTCTCCCGGAAACGTGCCAGACTGTCGCCCGGCAGGCCAAAGATCAGATCGAAACCGAAAACCACTCCTTCCTGGTTAAGGAGTCCGATATTTTCTGCGAACTCGCGACGATTCAGAGGGCGGCGCACAGAGCGGGATACAGCAGGATCAGCGGTCTGGAGCCCGATCTGCAAGGAACACTTCAGCCCTCCGAACAAACGAGCCTGTTCCGCGTCCAGCAATTCAGCCCGTGCCTCGAAATGGAAGTGAACATGGGGAGCCTTCTTTCGGATCAGTCGCAGGAGCGACTTGGCCCGTGATCCGTCCATATTGAAGGTTGAATCGAGCACCACCACCTGGCTGGCACCGTGGCGAACCAGGTAGTCCAGTTCTACCTCTAGTCTTTCAATCGGATAACGGCGGACGGTCCGATCTCCCATGCCATCGAAACAGAAGTCACAGCCAAAGGAACAGCCCCGTGACAACTGCCAGAGCACGCCGGAGGGAATGGAAGTATCCAGGATGCCGGCCAGATATGGTGACGGAAGAGTGCCGAGATCGGCAACCGGTTCCCTCCTGGTCTGTTCGTTGCCAGAAACCGTCTTCAGCGCAATCCCGGGGATCCCCTTGAGAGAAGCACCGGCATCCAGGCATTCGATAACCTCGCGCAGCGTCACCTCCCCCTCTCCCAACACCAGGAAGTCGAAGACCGTATCGGCAAGCAGTCCGGTCGGGTCGGCCGTTGCCTCGGGTCCCCCGGCACAGATGGTCAGGGAAGGCAGCTCACGGCGCAATTTTTCTGCAAGGGAGAGGCATTCATCGCGGTTCCAGACATAGAGGGGAAAGCCCACGATATCCGGACTTGCTGCGAGAATGGCGCGGGAAATTTCGTCTAAGGAATCGCCACAGAAAAAATCGGCCAGGGAGACCGTAACCGGCCGAACAGTTTCCGAACGGTCTTCGAGTGAGGCCTTGAGACAGGCTGCTGCCAAGGGGACTGCTTGCGGCGAGCGAAATGCGTGGATGGTTACCAGGTGAAGATGCATGGGAACTCTTTTATTCCTGACCGGATTTAAACCAACAAATCTTATATTTTTGACAGTTTAACGCTATGTATCCCGCACCGAAAAGCGTGAATTTGCGTCGATCCACGTAATCTCGACCGAGCTAGTATTCCCGCCGGGATAGATCTCCTCTGCGAGATACGCCAGCTCCTTCGCCTCTTGATCGCGGGGAACAGATACCCACCAGCCTTTGGTTCCCCCCCGCGAGCCGTCATTCCAGCGATAGCCTCGCTGCTTCAGGGCATCCTTCTTATCAAAGGGCGCACCAACTGCATAGATTTTGGACGACACCTCCGCCGACGCCTCCAGCAGGGCCTTGAAGATGGGAGTATCAGAAACAGGCAGCTTGCCCAGCAAGAGACCCAGCAAACCCTCGGTATCATCCAGGGCCCGATGGGCATTGATGCAATAGCCGCCACACTTGTAGAGCAGATATTCCAGCGTGCGGGAGGAAATCCTCTCGGCCTGCCAATTGATCTGGGATACGGTACAGGCCCAGGGAATATTCGTGAAAAGTGGAAATCTGGTCTCGACGAATTTCCTGTCAAAAGCGGCGTTGTGAGCAATTACAAGGCTTGCATCTTCCACCATTGCGGCAATCTGCCCATCGTCGAAAACTTGCCCCACCAGCATTTCGTCGGTAATGCCGGTAATCTGTTTGATCTCTTCAGCCAAAGGGGCACCGGGGTCTTCAAAACCGGAATAGCGTCCAATGATTTGGATGATGGCACCGGTTTCAGGATCGTATTCGAAGGCCACGATCCCCAGCTCGATAATCCGGTCCTGAGTATAGTCAAGCCCGGTCGTCTCGGTGTCGAGACAGAGCGCTGTCCGGGATCCTCTCACTGATTTCCGAGTGAAACGATGGTCTCGCGCCAGGTCGATCTTGCGGAGCACCACGAAATCACCACTGGAAAGCAGGGTCGCTATGGCAAGCTCAATATCCAGGGAATTAGGGGCGTCTTTAGATGTTTTTACGGCTTTCGATTTCTTCATTAGGATGTCCCTTCTTCCCCCTTTACCTGAAGATGCGTTTCCAGCGTTTCGTCAGCCACGGTAAGGTACAGGGAACCTTCCGTTCTGGTAACAGACCATCGTATGTTTCTATCCAGCCGAGAGACCAGAAGGGCAATGAACTTCTGGTCGATAGTGATGGAGGTAAGATTGCGGATACCCTCTAGCTTGGGCAGGTGCTCCCGCTCCCAAACCAGCAACGAATTTCCGCACGTTAAAAGAGCCACACGCTCACAGTGACGGCTTGCTTTGAGCAGCCGGTCCGAATCGGGAAGTCCTACTTCGACCCAGAGAAGCGTTCGCCCATCAGCTCCCTTCAACCAGAGGTCAGGCTCATCCCCGGCAGAGATTCCCTTTGTGAACTCCAGACCAGGCTCATAGAGAAGTGCGTATGCAAGGAGGCGGGCTACGAGCCGCTCCTCCGTCTCCGAAGGATGGCGGGCAACCGTGGCCTGGAGCGATTCATAGATCTGCCGGTCGATATCAGAGAGTTCCAGCGAAAAACGATAGATTTTTGACGGCAGTGCCATGGTTTCAGATCCCCTTGCTTGTGTTCCGTTTTCAGCTGGTGAAAATAATTACGCTACCTGTTATACCGGCCGCTGTCCCCGTAGAATTCGACTAAGGAGACTGTCCAATGACGCGGCAAAGCGCTGCTTGTCGGTATTGCTGAACGGCGGAGGTCCACCCTGCACATAGCCTCCTGAACGCAACTCCATCATCAGGTCCCTAATAGAGAGTCTCTCTCCGACATTCTCCTCTGTATAAATTTCTCCCCGCGGATCCAAGGCAATCCCGCCGCCAGCGACAATCCTTGCTGCAAGCGGTATGTCGGCAGTAATAACAAGGTCGCTCGTTGCAATGTTGTCGACTATGTAATCATCCGCGACATCAAATCCTTCGTCAACCACCACCGAGTCAACCAGGTGGGCATTATGCTTGGTCAGCTCCTTGTTTGCCACCAAAAATACCGGAATATTCAATCTTTCAGATGCCCGAAAGATGATATCCTTGACCACCCTCGGACAGGCATCGGCATCAACCCATATTCTCATAGTCACCTTCTTAGCAAACTGCTCTCAATTTGAAACGTCAATCTTCACCTAGAATATCCCTGTTCTTCTCACTCCGTCAATCCCTTTGCCAGGGGACGCCAATGAACCACATACAGCCTCTTGCTTGCCCGCGTCAAGGCAACGTAGAGGAGGTTCCGGTCAATCTCGGTCTGACGGTAGTCCGTCTCGCTCGGATTCCAGAGAATAACATTCGTAAATTCAACCCCTTTGACGATATGGGCATTCACCACCAGCACCCCGGGCTCGAAACACACGTCCCCTTCCCCATGCAGCCCTGCAACTCCCTCAAGAAAGCGGTGGATTGCCTTAACATCCGTTTTTTTCTTGCAGATGATGGCAGTTAGGGCGTTTGGTTCCCGTGAGACAAGCTGTTCGACAATCCAGCGAACTTTACGCAGTGCCGCAGTCGAATCTTTTTCCGGATAAAATTTCACTACTCCGGAATGGGACTTGGAGGTATCCACCGGTCTTCCGCTGACCCGGGCTGCCAGTTCGAGAATCTCTCGGGCCGAACGGTAGGATATGGAGAGGGTTTCCTTATCCAGACCGGATAACTGCAGTTGACGACGAAAGTTGACAAAACCTGTCCCATCCACAAAGGAAAGAATTTTTTGCTTCTCATCGGCACAGACGGTCAGACTGCGCCGGGGAGAGGTGGCTGCCAGTACCGCCTCAAGTTCCAGGGCACCAAGGTCCTGCGCCTCGTCGACGATGATATGATCATAGTGATTGAGTGCCCCCGGTACTATGGCATCAGCGGGCTTTCTGAGCTGGCAGAGTCGCAGGAGGATGCTGATATCCGAAAAGGAAACAACCCGATTCTTTTCCATAAGCCGCTGCTGAATGTCTGCAGAAAAAGCCTCCCGCTGCTTTTCAGCCGAAAACAGGGCATCGAGCACGTAGCTGCAGGAGAAGAATCGCCACAGGTCCATTACCGGATCGATCTTCCGGGTCTCCTTCACATAGCGGCCAAGCAGTTCGGCAATGACGCTGTTTTTTTTCGAGGAACCATAGGGATCATCGAAGGTAGTGGTCAAGGAATAGATTCCCAGCTGACCCAGTGCGGCAAGAGACCAGGCGCTGAAGGTATCCACCCGTGTTTTACCCAGGAGTTCTTCGGAAGTTTTCTTTACGTAATCGCGCAGGACCCGGTTAAACATCAGTACCAGGCAGCGGTCAGTGCGAAAAAGCTTCGGCTGGTTGAACTGCAGGTAGGAAAGCCGGTGGAGCGCCACCGTTGTCTTGCCGCAGCCGGCACCACCGGTGATGTATGTGCAGCCGTCGGTTTCCCTGGTGATCATCCGGAACTGATCCGGATCGATAAGTGCCACGATATCTACCAGGCGATGGTCACCGGCAAGGGACTTGGTATCGGCCGAGGTCTGGAACGCCGAGCCATTACAGTGCCAGGCATCATCCACCAACTCAAAGGTATCGGAGGAAGTCTCCATCCGGTGCAGTACCTGCCGGGTTATGCCAACCTTGTCCTTTCGGACCAGCACACCCTCCCGATCCTTCCCCTGGATGGTCTCCAGATACTCCTCTCCCTGCTCGTAATCATAGTAAAGTCGGGATATTTCCGCCTTACGCCAGTCAATAATGGCAACCCTGTTTCCATCCAAGAGGGACTGTTTGCCGATCAGATACTCCTTGTTGCCAATCCTCTTGTTGCTATCTTGTATGCCAATGATCCCGAAATAAGGAGAGCCAGCGCTGTCACAGAAATCCTTGAGGTATTTCCGGGGGTCATGGTGGCCATGCTCAATGAGCCTCTCGGCCAGGTCGTTCTTCTCCCGCCAACTGACAGAATCCAGCCGCTCCTGCTCCAACTCCCTGGCTCGTGCATCATGGAGCGAAAGAGTTGCGTTCCGATCTGCGGCAGAACGATCGATGATCCGGCAGATATCCACCAGTCTTTTCTGCTCCTGCGCAATAATGTCCACCGTTTGGTCCGAAGCTCCCATCAGTAACCGGTTCCTCCGTTACCGGAGGAACCGGTTATAATGGAGTGGACCCTTCCCACCTGGCCATCCTGCAGACGGACCTTGATTCCCCGGGAGTGGTACGGAGCACTGGTGAGGAGGTCCTTAACGATCCCTTCCGTCAACCTGCCGCTGCGCTGATCTTTCTTCAGCACAATGGCCACAGCAAGGCCGGGATAGATGTCTTTTCTGTACTGGCCGTTCATCGTATCGTTCTCCCTAAAGTATTTTCAACAAGCGGAATCGGCTTTGCACAATGCAAAAGGGGTCAGCCACACCTGGCCGACCCCTCCCTTGTTCGTGCTCAGGAACGGGGATCAAAAACCCCGACCATCAGGCCGGGTTTTCATCCAAAAAGTGATGGCACTGTAACCCGCCACAGCCAGAAATGTCAACATTTCTGATGGGACGCCCAAAGGAAAACACGCGTCGATAATCGACCGGCAAAAAAGTGAATCGGTTGTAGAGATTGATAATATTATACCTGCCAGACATGCTCCCACCTGGACAAAACTTTATTCGGAATGGTCTGCAGCTTTCGCTTTCTCGGAGACCATGCCGCCGGTTACCACAAGTCCCATGGCCCGATGGGTGGAGATATCAACTTTCTTGACCGCGGAACGCGGAACGATCACCGTATATCCGCCGATCTGGTAGCTCAGGGGAAGATAGACTGCAACCTCCCCCTCGTAGCCGATACCCGTTGGCAAGTCGCTGAAATCGTTACGGGTAACAAAGCCGATCATGCGCATGGATGTCCCACCGAAGTCCAAATCTACCGTAACCACTTGGCTGAACTTTGAATCATGCTTGGCGGTGAAAAAGCCGATAAAAACCTTAAGCGACCCATAGAGCGTCTTGACCAGAGGGATACGATTCATTAACTCTTCTCCCAGATAGATCAACCGTTTCATGAGAAAGCCGTTGAGTGCCAGGCCACAGAGAAAGATGACCAGCAACCCGGCCAGCAAACCCATCCCAGGAAGATACCAGCCGTCAGGAAGCAGCACCTGGAGCAGACCGCCGAGAACGGTTTCCGCTGAACGAACCAGCCAAAGGAGAATATAAAGAGTCAAAATGGCCGGCAATATCGCCACCAACCCCCGGAACATGATCTTGCCAAGTCTTTTCATTATTGTGTCTCCAATCTTATAGATATAGTATAAAAATATTAAATCAGACCTACCGTTGCATACATTTGTGCTCACCTGTTACACGAGAATAGTTTCCTAAAGCAACCCACAGTGCATATCGGTTCTGTATACAGTATGAAAATAACACCAAACAGAGTTTTTGCATACTTATGCTTGACGACCTGATTATTAACAGATAAAATTATGCAAATATGAAATGTGTTGTATAATCTTTACAGAGGGAATGGAAAGGAGAAAAAATGCGAAAATTATTGGCTGTAATCCTAGTTGGCTCTGCACTGTGTTTATCGGGTTGTGCAACTACAGAGGCACCTGCCCAGAAAACCGGATCAGCGAAACAGTTCATTAAGTGCACCACCTGTGGAGCGGAATTCACCTCTCAGGCAGGTTTAAACGAACACCTTAAAACACACCCTGACCATAAGGCCGCCACGGATGGCAAGGCATTGATCAGATGCGAGACCTGCGGTGCCGAGTTCACCTCGCAGGCAGGGATTGAAGAACATATCCAGTCACATCCCGGGCATCAGCCGGCACCAATTGAGGGGCAGTTCCCTCAGTAAACAGGACAGTACCTAGGGAAATATCCCACCACCTTTGGCAGGTGGGGAACAAATCTGGCAACTCATGTCTTGCATGAGCATCCTTCCTGCTCCCCAAACCAATCCAAAGCAGAAAAAGCCGTTTCCACTGGAGACGGCTTTTTTTTGTCAATCTTGTTACGATCAAGAGGGACTCAAATGGCCGACTTGGAGTTGTTGCGTTCCTATTCCAATCTAGTATGATTTCTCAATAACAGAAAACAAATGACGAGGAGGCTGAAGATGCTGCCAGGAAAGAGAATCCTGCCGCTGGTAGTGGCGGTGTATCTACTCATACCCGGGGCAATCATGGGAAAGGAATTGAAAAAAATGACGACACTTACGATAACCAGCCCGGCGTTTACCGACAAGGGAATAATTCCCGCCCGCTTCACCTGTGACGGTCAGGATGTGAATCCTTCGCTGGAGTGGAGTACTACGCCTATCGGCACGCGCGCCCTGGCGCTTATCATGGATGACCCGGACGCCCCTGTTGGAACATGGGTTCACTGGGTTGTCTGGAACATTCGGCCTGACACGCCGCAAATCAAAGAGAACTCCGTTCCAGACGGAGCGTTTCAAGGGCTCAACAGTTGGAAACGCAACGCCTACGGTGGGCCCTGCCCACCCTCGGGGACGCATCGGTATTTCTTCAAGCTCTACGCCCTCGACATCACTCTGGACCTCCCTCGGACAGCCACCAAAGCTGAGTTGGAACTCGCCATGCAAGGTCACATACTGGCACAGGGAGAACTCATGGGAACATATCAAAGAAAAAAGTAGGATTACCGGAAGCAGGCGGAACATGAGTCAGCGTAGAACGCAAGCTTGCCTTGTCCCCATCGAAAGAAGCAAAGCTCTCGAAAGACCGTTGTCATGAACGGTAGTAGCTGACCCAGTCAGGGTATTTTTCCTGAATCTCCCGGCGACAATCCATCTTGACCTTCAGGTTCCTTCTCTTCCAGGCCCGCCTGAGGTGGCTCCAGAGGAGCTGACAATGTAGGGGCAGCTCCACCATGGACAGGACAATACTCGGTCGGCTCGGTCCCTTCCGCATAGAATTCATCACGTTTAACCGGGCAGTCAGGAGTGGCCAGATAGCCCGTTGTCGGATCAATCAAAACTGACACAACCGAATCCGGTTTCGGGAAATCACCGTTCTGATCAGCGCTCAGGACCGAGCGCATGAAGCGCGCCCAGATCGGGGCACTGACCGCCCCTCCGGTGAAACCTTTCCCCCCGGGGCGTGGCTTGTCATAGCCGACCCAGACACCGGTTACAAGGCCTGGAGTATAGCCGACAAACCAGGCATCACGATAATCATCGGTAGTACCGGTCTTTCCGGCAGACGGATGTTCCCTGCTGAATTTCTCAAGAGATTTGGCGGTACCATACAGCATGACGTCCTTCAGCATCTGCGTTGTGATAAATGCAGCGGCCGGGGAAAGAACCGGGCTGACGGACGGAGGGTTTTCCGTCCAGGCACGTCGATTCCGATCGTAAATGCGCAGAATGGTCCGTGATTTGGGCAACAATCCCCCATTGGCAAAGGGGGCGTAGGCAGAAACCAGCTCACGCAAAGTAACATCTTCCGTTCCCAGTGCCAGGGAGAGGCCATTGGCAGGGTGCAAAGAAAGCCCCAGGTTCCCGGCGAAATCGATAAAATACGGAACACCGATAGCTTCCAGCAGCTTTACTGTAATGATGTTGTTTGAATATGCCAGGGCCTGCCGCAGGGACAGCTCCCCATAGAGCTTTTTCCCATAATTCTGCGGTTGCCAGGTATCATTGTCTCCCCGGTTGTAGGTCACCGGTGTATCATTTAAAAAGGTGCTGGCAGTAAAACCCTTTTCCAGTGCTGCTGCGTAAATCAGCGGCTTGATGGCCGAACCAGGTTGACGTGTGGCAAAAAAGGCTCGATTATAGGGACTTTTAGTGTAATCAACACCGCCGACAGCTGCCAGCACATCACCGGTAGCGGGATCAATGCACAGCAAGGCCCCCTCCAGTTCAGGTGAAACCTGCTTCACGCCTTCACGGAGGGCCTGTTCCGCGAGTTTCTGCATGGGAAGATCCATGGCGCTCATCACATCAAGTCCGCCTTGCTCAATGATCTTCGAACCATACTGGTCAATCAGTTTGCCCCGAATCTGGTCCAGATAATATGGCGCTTCACTACGCTTTACGGTTTGTATCGGTTGTGCCGACAGATGTTGCTTCTGTCGCTGTGTGATCAGTTCAAGCTCGGCCATACGCCCAAGAACCAGATCTCTGCGAGCTTTAACCGTGGCATAATCTCCTAACGGATTATAGCGAGCCGGGGCCTTCGGGACTCCCGCCAGCAGGGCACATTCGGAGTCAGTCAGCTGATCCGGGGTTTTATCGAAATAAATACGGGATGCCTGGGCGATTCCCCATGCTCCGTTACCGAAATATATTTCGTTAAAATACATCTCCAGAATCTGTTTTTTGCTGTATTTGCGTTCAAATTCCATGGCCATGCGGGCTTCTGTGAGCTTCCTGTCGAGGGTTTTCTCTCTGGTCAGATATTTATTCTTGATCAGCTGCTGAGTTATGGTCGAACCGCCTTCAACCATCTTGCCCTTGACCACATCTTTCAGCAAGGCCCGGGCTATGCCGCGAATATCTATCCCGCCATGCTGGTAAAACCTGACATCCTCAATGGCCACCAAGGCTTTCTGCAGAAAAGGGGGAATATGATCAATGGATACCCAATATCTGCCTTCAGCCGGCAGTCGACCGACGAAACGACCCTTGTGATCAAAGACCTTAATGGATGTATAACCAGCCGGCAAAGTAGGATAGGTGGCAAATTTTTCCCGGGCGAAGGCTGATGAGACGAAAATTACAGCCAGTAGAAGCACTGCAAGGCAAAGAAACGAGACTTTTTTTGTTGATGGCGACACAGAAAATATCACGGTAGTAATCTTCTCCTGAATAATGAGAGGTCCAGTCAGGGTTTTGCCAGTGTGGCAAAGTATTTGTCACATGCGGGATTTCATACTATCATATCTGAATTATTATTCACCACTATCATGTAAACTCCCCCACCCTGCTTCATTTTACTACACCACTCCTCGTACGTTTTTTGGTCAAGAACAACTATTGCCCAGCAAAATAGACAAAATCTGTCCTCGCCCAGT
Source organism: uncultured delta proteobacterium (assembly GCA_963717775.1). Lineage (GTDB taxonomy): Bacteria > Desulfobacterota > Desulfuromonadia > Geobacterales > Geobacteraceae > RPRC01. Next base: position 68,854 of record CAVQWZ010000029.1, on the reverse strand, counting down.
CGAATTTTCGCATCGGCTTCTCAAGCCCGACAAATTCCTAGGAATTTCCAGAGCTGACGTGAAAATATTTCTTTAGATTTACTGAGATCATCCGATACATATTCATTAGAATGAGGCTGCAAAATAAACACCCTTTTAGATATCTCGAACCGAGACACATTGCACACAACCCAGCAAATGAAAACTTTCGTTACCAGCTAATATCACGAAATAGTTTCAGATAACACCTATTCATCAGACTCATCGTTACAAATGAAATACAATTCAAAAAGGAGATGACCATGGGTTTTTTGGGATTTGGGAAGAAAAGTAAAGTTGGCGCCGGTGCCATTGCACTACAGAGCACCGTGAATGGTCTGACAAGTGAACTGGAGAAGGTCCGCTTCTCACCTACGTTTGTCAGCGCTTACGTCTCGCCACATGTTGACATCGACCAGATTGCCAAAATCCTTGTTACCCGATTCCCGGGCGTTCCCATGATGATCTGCTCCACTGCCGGAGAATTGCACGCTGATGGAGGAAAGTTATATTGCCCGACCGGTAATCGTTGGGACCGAGTGGTGGTACAGTGTTTCGACGCATCCGTTGTAGCGCGAGCCGAGATTGTCAGTGTTCCGCTTGGCTGTGAAGACTTACGTCGCGGCAGCATCGAAAACAACCTGCAAAATCGTGTAGACCGCATCGGCAAAGCAATTTCCGATCTGAAAGTAAGCATGAAGATCGATTTCCGTGACACGCTCGCCTATGTACTGTTTGACGGCCTGTCGGCATCCGAATCATTCTTCATGGAAGCGTTGTATGATTCCGGTCGCTTCCCTTGCCTGTTTGTAGGAGGCTCGGCCGGCGGAACCTTTGACTTCAAAAACACCTGGCTCCATGATGGCAAGAAAAAGCTCGAAAACCATGCTTTGATCGCCTTCATCAAGACGCCTCCCAACGTCCGTTTTGGCGTATTAAAAAGCCAGAACTTCGAAACAACGGGAAGCAGTTTCAATGTGCTTTCCGCCTCGGTGGAACAGCGCTTTGTAACCCAAGTGGTTGACCGCCAAGGTCACATAAGCACCCTCGTGGAAGCTCTCTGTGAAACACTGAAATGTTCTCCATCAAACCTGGAAGCGAAACTGGCCGAGTACTCCTTTGCCATCATGGTGGGCAAGGAACTATTCGTACGATCCATTTCTCAACTTAATGTTGACGCCGGCCGGGTGCATTTCTATTGTGACATTGCCCCGGGTGAGGAATTACTGCTGGTGCGTAGAACAGGCCTGGCCAGTAATACAGAAAAAGACTTCAAACGTTTCATGCAGGGAAAACCTAGAGCACCGGTGGCAGGCATTCTTAATGACTGCATCCTGCGCCGCCTCTGCAACGAGCGGGAACTCTCCGATATGAGCCGGGTTTTGTCAGGCACTGCCATGGCTGGTTTTTCGACCTTCGGTGAAATCCTCGGTCTGAATCTGAACCAGACATTGACGGCTATTTTATTTTTCCACGTGCCGGCTGGGGCAGAATTCCATGATGAGTATGTGGACAACTTTGTTGCTCACTATGGAGAATTCAAAGCGTTTTTCCTGAGACGACAAATCTCGAAACTGAGCGGCCTGTCACAGGTCGTGGCAAAACAGATTGACGATTTTAAGAAGCAGCAGTTCGAAAGCCGTCTGGACGCAAACGGCCTGGACCCCTCCATGGCAAAGCTGTTCGACGGGTTGAACGATCTCGGCCAGGTTCTGAACGAAGCCCATAATCACCGGGAATCCATGGCCGGCCAGCTAGAGGATTGTGCAAATGACCTCTATGGTTCGGTGGATGACCTTGCCTCTCACATCGAACAGCAGGTGCAGACCATTCACGAGTTGGGCGAAAACTTCTCCGGTTTGACCCAGCAAGCCACAACCTCGGCCACAAACGCCCGAGAACTGGCGGAGGCCAGCCTTCACATCCAAAGCGTGGTGGAAATCATCGAGCAGATTGCTGACCAGACCAATCTCCTGGCGCTCAACGCCGCTATCGAGGCAGCCCGAGCCGGTGACAGCGGCCGTGGATTTGCGGTTGTCGCCGACGAGGTACGCAACCTGGCGGAAAAATCCCGCACAAGCGCATTGGAGATCGGAACCAACATTTCACGTCTGGCTACCGAAATAAGTGCCGTTGCCAACGAGATCGAATCCCAGTCAACGGACGTGGCTCGACTGTCTTCCCTGCTTGAGGTGATCGAGGAATCCAGCGGGCGGAGCGCCGAGACGGCAGGACACACCAAAGGTGTTGCGGACACACTGAAGAACATGACCCGTACCAGTCATTCCTATTCCTGATCAGACCCTCCGCACCCGGCTCATTGCAGGAAAGATTAAATCGTGGCCGGACTGCACTTGGGACACAGTACCAACTGCAGTCCGGCCTGAGGATGAAAAGAACTACCAAATACCACCTACTTTGTTCCCCCGCTCCAAAAACTTTACTGAGAAAGGAAATCTGCGGGAGGCTCGCCTTGCATGTGCCCCACAGTATTTCACTGGAAGCCTCGAATTTTCCGAGTTCTCAAAGCGCAGCTCAATCAGTTTCACTTTTTGTACAGAGCAACTCTTTCCTATTAATACGTTAATACCGCAGGATCGCTCGCCATGCACTACCTGAGACGGTGAGTCCCATAAGGCGTGTAATCTCCTTGCGACTGTGGTCCTGAGATGGTAGCATTGGCCCACTCTCTGATAAAAAAACTTCCAACAAAAGAATCAGCCACTGGAACAGGGGCGTAACCTGGCTGACGATACACGGGCAGATGAACCCTTCCACAAACGGTCCAAGAGTCTCGGCTTGAGAATGAGGCACATAAACTGCAAGGAAGTTCAGAATCAAACGCAATGGGAGAGCAGTTTCATGCATAATATTTCAAACGGAGCGTTTCCCCGCTGGTTACTCTCAGCCTCTGCAGCAGCATTGTTGATCCTTGTGGCCGGAGGCACATGGTTTTACCACTCACAGTCTCGACAATACCACCAGATGGCCACTGCTGAGCTGATGTCAATAGCTCGGCTCAAGTCGAACCAGATAGCCGCCTGGCGCAGCGAAAGATTGGGAGATGCCAACATTCTCAGTGAAAGCCCTTTTCTGGCCGCTCCCGTGGCTCACTATCTAGCCACCTCAAATGAAAAGAACAAACAGACCCTTAGCCGGCTCTTCCACAGCTTACAGATCAATTACCATTATGCCGACATCCTACTGGTTGACCCGGAAGGTCGGGTGCACCTGAGCATGAGCGGAAAGCTAAAGATGCACGAAGGTTACCGTGTAGCTCTGGCCTCAGCCTTGCGCGACGGCAAACCCGAATTTACCGATCTGCACACCGGGCAGCAGCGCCTGAAGCCACATATCAGTGTTGTCGCCCCTCTCTTTAGCCGCAACGGACATAACCTGAGCCCGCTCGGCGCCATCATCCTCGTCAGCGATGCCTCTCAATTCCTCTATTCCCTGATCCAACCATGGCCCACGCCGAGCAATTCCGCGGAAACTTACCTCGTCACACGCAACGGCAATGACGTACTGTTTCTCAATGAGCCTCGTCACCAACCGGGCGCTTCCCTGAAACTGCGCATACCCTTGAGCCATACCGACGTTCCCGCGGTAATGGCCGTGCTTGGCAAGCAGGGTGTCGTCATGGGAAAAGACTACCGTGGAATCGAGGTCATGGCAGCCATATTGCCCGTTACAGACACCGAGTGGTTTATGGTGGCCAAGGAAGACACTGCAGAACTCTATGCCGATTTACGCACCCGCATGATTTTGTTACTGCTGATTTTCCTGGCTTTGCTGGGCACACTTGGGGGAATCGGTCTGGCAGCGTGGCAGCGCAGAAGGAAGGATTATTTCCAGACCTTATACCGCGCCGAGGCAAAGCTGTGCGAAAGCGTGGAGCGCCACGCTATCACCCTGCAGGCCATTGGCGATGCGGTCATCGTAACCGATTTCCTGGGAACGGTGGAACTGCTGAATCCCGTGGCCAGGGAGCTTACCGGCTGGTCCCAAAGCGATGCATCCGGTAGGCCGCTGCTATGAGATTTTCCGCATCATCAGTGAAGAAACACGGCTAACGGCAGAAGATCCGGTGGCTAAGGTGCTGCGCGAAGGAACGGTGGTGGGGTTTTCCAACCACACCCTGCTCATCGCGAAGGATGGTCGGGAAATCTCCATCGGCGACTCGGCAGCACCCATCCGTGACGAACAGGGCGAAATCACCGGTGTAGTACTGGTCTTCCGTGACCAGTCCGAAGAGCATCGCATCCAACGGCTGCTGCAAGTGCGGCTGACTCTGCTGGAATACGCTGCATCCCACTCCCTGGATGAGCTCCTGACCAAAGCACTGGATGAGGTCGGCAACCTGGTGAGCAGTCCTATCGGGTTCTACCATTTTGTGGGTTCTGATCAGCATACTCTTTCCCTGCAGCAGTGGTCCACCCGTACCCTGAATGAATTTTGCCACGCCGCAGGCCATGGATTGCATTACGGCCTCGACCAGGCCGGGGTCTGGGCAGACTGTGTTCGGGAAAAACATCCGGTCATACACAACGACTACGAGTCGCTGCCAGGGAAAAAGGGAATGCCGGAAGGCCATGCTGCCGTGATTCGCGAACTGGTGGTCCCTATTCTGCGTGACGGCCGGGTAGTTGCCATCCTGGGGGTGGGCAACAAACCGTCGGACTACACGGAAAATGACCTGCACACCGTCTCCTATCTTGCTGATGTAACATGGGAAATCGTCAAACATAAACAGACCGAAGAGGCGCTGCAGGAGAGTGAGGCATTTCTTGGCAAGCTGCTCAATGCAATCCCGATCCCGGTTTTCTATAAAGACAGAGAGGGGCGATATCTGGGATTCAATAAAGCCTTCGAAACTTTTTTTGGTGAGACAAAGGAGCGTCTGATCGGAAAGTCCGTATTCGATATCAACCCACCGGAACTTGCGAAAATCTATCTTGCCAAGGATAACGAGCTGTTTGAAGAAGGAGGGATACAACAGTACGAGTCTCAGGTCAGGAACGCGCAAGGTACGGTACGAAACGTACTCTTCAACAAGGCAATATTCGATGACAGCCAGGGAAACCCCAAGGGTCTGATCGGAGCAATCCTTGATATTACCGAGATCCGGAATGCAGAGGAAGCTCTGAAAGAGAGCGAAGAGCGAGTCAGGGCAAAACTGGAGGCGGTGCTTTCACCGGAAGGAGAGATCGGTGCACTGGAACTGGCCGACATCATCGATGTAGAGGCAATCCAGTCCCTGATGGACGATTTTTTCCATCTTACCAATATCGGAGTCGGCCTGATAGATTCCAGCGGCAAGGTGCTGGTCGCCACCGGTTGGCAGGACATCTGCACGAAATTTCATCGTGTCCATCCCGAAGCAAGTCGCAATTGCATTGAGAGCGATACCCTGCTAACCGTGGCACGTGAGCCTGGGACGTTCACAGCATATAAATGCAAAAACCATCTGTGGGATATCTCGACACCTTTCGTCGTGGGTGGCAAATATCAGGGCAATCTGTTTCTCGGACAGTTTTTTTATGCTGATGAAGAGCCCGATTATGATGTTTTCCGCCAGCAGGCACAACACTTCGGTTTCGACGAAGATGAGTATCTGGCAGCGCTGGATCGCGTACCACGCTGGAGCCGTGAAACGGTGGACTGCGTTATGAGCTTTTATGCCAGGTTCGCGACCCTCATCTCGACGGTGAGCTACAGCAATCTGAAGCTGGCGCAAGCATTGGAAGAGCGAAAGAGGAACGAGGCTGAGAAGGAGAAACTGCAGGAACAGTTAAATCAAGTACAAAAGATGGAATCGGTGGGAAGATTGGCCGGTGGAGTGGCGCATGACTTTAACAACATGCTGGGAGTTATCCTTGGTCACACGGAACTTGCCCTGATGAAGGCAAACCCGTCTCAACCCCTTTGTTCAGACCTTCATGAAATCGGCAAAGCCGCCGAGCGTTCTGCCAAACTGGTCCGACAACTATTGGCCTTTGCCCGTAAAGAAACCATCGCACCCAAGATGCTCGACCTGAACGAGACCGTAAAGGGAATGCTCGAAATGCTCTTCCGCTTGATTGGCGAGGACATAAAACTCACCTGGCTGCCGGACGCAAAGGAGTGTCCTGTCAAGATGGACCCCTCGCAGATCGACCAGATCCTGGCTAACCTGTGCGTCAACGCTCGGGACGCTATCGGCGGTGTGGGCAAGATCATAATCGAAACGGCGAATGCAGTTTTCGATGAAGAATACTGCCTCAATCACCCGGGATATGTTGCCGGTGAATTCGTAATGCTGGCGGTCAGCGATGACGGCTGTGGAATAGAAAAAGATTTAATGGACAAAATTTTCGAGCCGTTTTTTACCACCAAGGCGGTAGGAGAAGGTACTGGACTGGGTCTGGCTACGATTTTCGGCATCGTCAAACAAAATAACGGCTTCATCAACGTCTATAGTGAGCCGGACCATGGAACGACCTTCAAGATTTACCTGCCAAGACATTCGGAAAACATCATCGTTACGAACCCGGACGCTCCTGAACCGCTGAGAAAAGGCCATGAAACCATTCTTTTGGTGGAGGACGAGGCGGAAATCCTCGAAATGGGAAAACTGATGCTGGAAAGTTTCGGCTATTCGGTATTAGCGGCGGGTACTCCGGACGAGGCAATACAACTTGCCAATAAAAACGCCGGAGAAATCAACCTCTTGATGACCGACGTGGTAATGCCGGGAATGAACGGACGTGAACTGACAGAAAGACTCATGCTGATTATCCCGGACCTGACCTGTCTGTTTATGTCCGGTTACACTGCTGACGTCATTGCCCACCGGGGCGTGCTGGACGAAGGGGTATATTTCATTCAGAAACCGTTTTCCATGCAGCAGTTGTCCACCAAGGTTCGTGAAACTCTGGACAAAAAATAACTGGACCAACCGCTCAGGTTCTTTACCTGTTCCGCTCAATGCTGTCGAGAGCGCTACGTTCAAAACCCATCAGGTCTTTGTTACGTGTAATCTGGATGCCGCCTTCCGCAGCATCCAGACTACGGCGACAAGACCCGCAGCCAGTGCAACAAAGAACATGGACATCGCCCCGTACTGGGGAACAACATGCAAGGACTCTACTGAAAAATACGGCAGCAGGTATGCTGTCCTGACCACATCCCTCATGTACGACATGAAGTACATCAGAGGAACCACAAGCCCTGCGCACAACCAAACCTTTCGACTACCACCGGCGACCACTACGATGAGTGCCAGGATCATCCCTCCGGCGAAAACCACCGTGGCAACGAGGTCACCCCCCATAAATAGCAGCAGCATCGGCCGGGGAAGTACTGCAAGGAACAGGAAACCAAGCAGTATCGACACTCCGGTTAGCGCGGTGAACACTCTCATGCCAATTCTCTCTGCTGCGACCCGCACAGCCGGGTCCATGTTCTTTCGCACCTTGCCGAGAAGAGCGACAAACAACCCACCCACTGCCAACCCGCCCGTGATGAAGTGCAGATAGCGTGGAATCAGCGGTGTGTGCCCCCAATGGAGGACAGTACCATCCTGTGTGCCGAAATAAGCCCGCCAGGCTTCCGGGTCGAGCATCAGGGTCATGTTGTTGGAATAGATGAAGGCTATGGTTAAAAAGATTATCAGCGGCAGACATACCAGGAACAGCGCCAAAGGTTTCTTCATGCTTGAAAATTTGAAATCGAAGAGATAGGCAGAATAATAGGCCAGGAGTAAAAGCGGCACGACCGCCAGCCAGTATCCTCCCATCAAGATGGAACCGGTATAGAAAAACTGCCCATAGGTGACCTGGAGAAAAAGGAGCGCTGCAACCCCGAGATTTACGGTGAAAGCGATCAGAAAAGGAATCACTTTGGCAAGTTCGTGGGCAAGCCCTCTCATGGTCTCGCCCTTTCTCAACAGGACAATGGCGGCTATGACAGTGGTGCCAACCATCGCATTCATAAGAATCAGGTGCAGCGGAAAGAGAAGCATCAGCAGAAAGCGAAAAACTTCCCATGCCGCCGGGAATGTATCGGGTGTCGGTATGAGAGCAGTCATCGCGATTCTCCTTGCAGTGAGCGGTACAGGAAAGTGGCCAGGGCATCTTTCTCAGCAGCGGGAGCATGCAGGGGCGGCATGCCGCCCTTGAGCTTCTCCAGCATATCGAGGGAATTTCGCAGCTGCTCCATGGACCAACCGCGTATCTTCGGCAGCAGCGGGTTTGCTCCTTCACGCAGGGTATGACAAACGGCGCAGTTTCTCTCGAATACCTCTCCCCCTTCTTCATGCCCTTTCGGTTCGGCACCGCCTTGAAGCGAATAGATATATCCGGCAATCAGATCTTTTTCCTGCGACGTCCCCTGGAAATCGGGCATGGCACTCTGGAGCCTGTTCAGGTTATCGAGCGCCCAGCGGATTTTATTCCTGTCCCATGTTGCGGTCCGCGACTTGACCAGACTCTCGGGGTGACAGATCGTACAATGGCTGGTAAACAGCAGCCCGCCTTCTGATTTCGCTGCCATGGGCTGCTCCTTCGGAATACTAACGTCCTTTCCTTGCAATCCCTTGATGATAAAATATGCCAGGGCCTTTCGCTCAGCCTCGTTCCCGGCAAAAGGTGGCATAAAATACCTGATGTCATGCATTCTACCGAGGTAATTCACCAAAGCAGGATAGTCCATGGTTGCAGTCCTGACGATAATGGGATTGTTTATCCCGCGTACGGTGTGGCAAGCATAGCACTGGTTCCGGAATATCTCCCGCCCCGCTTCCAGCTGGTTGTTTCCCCTCGCCTCCCGAGTGGAAACCCAACGGGCTTCGTGCAGGAACCCTTCCCTGTTTATTTCCGCGAGATTCTTTTCCAGGATGGAGTTGGAGTACATGAATCCGTCTATGACATAGGGCCGTCGTGACGCCTCGCGAGTCCATTCAAAGGCCCCCATGAAGAGGAAAGCGCTGACAAGCACAAGGAAAGAAACCGCCTTGCTGTGGTACGATGGTTTCAAAAGCAGGAGAATGAGAGTTCCGGCAAGCAGGAAAATAATCCCGACCAAGCCGTACTGCACCGTCATCCGTATCGTTGGAGAGGCCCCTTCCACGAGGATGCGCGCCTGGTTTGGCAAAATTGAAAGATACCAGTAACCGCTTGGCGCGGCTGCAAGCAGAGCAATCAGTACCCAACGTGCCGAATAGCGCGTCATGATCAATTTGAGTTGAGCGTCCTTCAGAAACGCTGTAGTGACAAAGGCGTAGACACCCGCAAGCATGAGAGCAACAAATGTCCTGAAGAAGAGAGACGGCCAAAACGAAGGGTTGAAAAAACCGGACCAGAAATTGCCGTCAGCTATCCAGGTGCCCGGTGTGAGCATAAATCCGATGATGCCATTGATGACGAACAGACTCAACCATGCGGCAACAAAATAAATCCAGCCCACTGTCTGGTGCGTTTTGGAGTCCATAGTGCCGAAAGAGTAGTAGTAGACAAAGATGGCAACAATCTCAACAAAGAAGAAAACCCACTCCGTAGCCCAGCCAAAGACGAAGGTATGGATAAGAATTGATGTTGCCGCAGGGTTTACCAAAGAAATGACGAACCAGATCCCGACTCCGGTTATCCCGGCCAAGACCATGGTAACAAGCAGAAAAAACTTAGCGTGTTTTTTGGTAAAATCGAGGATGGCGGGATTGTTCTCTCGCAAGCCTTTCCGCTCTGCCAATACAAGGTAGAGTCCTCCCCCCACCGCAAAATGGGACAAAAAGACATGAACGATTGAAATAAGGGCAATAAGGGTGCCGCCGCCAATGTCGGGGAGATACCAAACGGGATAGTTCATGGGTTTCCTTTTTTTTGGATGATCCTCGCAGTGAAATACACATTCGCACCGATAGATTTTAACATGGTTTTCCCAGTGTGCTCCCCACCAGCAAATATATTTCTGCGAAAGATTATGCAATGTTTTTACTATTACTACCAAAACAACAGCTGGCGCTATTCACAACACGAACCGGTCCCTGGACTAATCTACCAAGATCGCCTTGGCTGAAAGAAATCAGACACCATGACAAAAATTATAATCAAAATTGGGATAAAAACGATGATAGAGGCGGGAACTACAGGCAAGAGCACTGTGCGGATAATTCACCGCACAGCTTCCCATGAATCCTGCGCCCTGGCAGGACGTGGCAAGGCAACGGAGCCAGGTGACAGAAGTGTTATATCAGGAGGTCGAGCAAACAGGAGCCAACAGACCCTGGTCAATCATCTGCGACGGCAACTCCGGCCGGCAAGTTAAAGTTCGCTTACGGAAGGGGCTCCAAAGGAGCTTCAGGATGTCAGTCCTCTTCATGTAACGGCCAAACTTGCTCAGCAGCCTGATTGTTTGGAAAGGACGTAGGAATAGACGCTTGGCAAATAAAACAGGCGACAGTTTTAGAGACATCGCAACAAAGGAGTTCTGCAGCCAAATCCTCCTTGTAAAACAGCACATTACGTGCTGGAAGCGCAAGCAAAAGAACCTGAACTGCCAGCAGCGTTACGCAGGAATGGAAGGATCTGCCGCCGGCTCCTCCAGGCTTATACGACCGATCTTACCTGCCCGCAGCTCCCGCAAAAACGCTTCCGAAGCCTTGTGCAGGTCAATCACCCCACCTGTTGCCAGAAGTCCCCGCTTGCGGCCAACAGCTATCATCAGGTCATGGGCTGATTCAGGAAGTTCCTGCAGAGCGTAACGGTCTTTCAGCAGCTCGGGGTAGCGCCGCAACAGGTATTCTCCGGCAAAGAGCCCGACGGAGGTATAATCCAGGGCATTATCTCCAATGGCACCACTGGCGGCCAAACGGTAGGCTCCATCCTGGTCTTTCATATCCGGCCAGAGCATCCCCGGTGTATCGGACAGCACAATGCCATTGCGCAGGTCTATCTGCTGGGTAGATTTGGTTATTGCCGGACGATCTCCCACCGTGGCAACATTTCTCCCTGCCAGGGTATTGATCAGGGTGGATTTACCCACATTGGGGATACCCACCACCATCGCACGGACCGGAAACCCGGGCTTGCCGCGCCTCGGCACCAGAACCTTGCAAAGTTTGATCAGCTGTTTCGTGTCCGCATGTTTTCTTGCCGAAAGCGGCAGGGCACGCACCCCCGACTGCAATTGAAAATCCCGCACCCAGGCTTTGGTAACTGCCGGGTCAGCAAGATCGTGTTTATTCAGCACCTTGATCCAGACCTTGTTATTACGAAATGCAGCTAGCTTATGGTTGGAGCTGGAAAAAGGCAGGCGAGCATCCAGCACCTCAATCACTACGTCTATGCGCCTGATCTGCTCCTCAATCTGCTCCAGGGCCTTGCCCATATGTCCAGGGAACCACCGTATCGTCATCGTGTTTCATTTCCTTGTAATTAAATGTAGGGACCCTGCAGCAGTCAGGGGTTTGGCTAACAGCAGCTCGGCGCCAATCAGATACAAATCCAAGCGCAGCGCGAACTAACGACGGTTACCGAGCAGACGCAAGAGCATGATAAAGAGGTTGATAAAATCAAGATAAAGGGTAAGCGCGCCCAAAATGGCCGGTTTGCGCCCTTCTGCGCCGGCAGCTGCCATGGCCTTGATCTTCCAGGTATCATAGGCGGTCAGTCCGGTGAAGACGATCACACCAACGACGGAAATAATCCAGGAAACGGCGCTGCTTCCGACAAAAATATTGACTACCGAGGCGATCACCACGCCGATCAATCCCATGAAAAGGAAGCTCCCCCAACGGGTCAAATCTCGTTTGGTAAAGTATCCGAAAGCGCTCATGGCGCCAAACGTGGCCGCCGTAATGACGAAGGTGGAGGTAATCGACTCAGCGGTGTAGATCGCAAAAATGACCGACATAGTAACACCGTTCAGAGCAGCATAAAGCAGAAACAAAAATGAGGCCACAGGGGCACTGATTTTATTGATGGCGCGGGAAATGGCAATCACCAACCCTATTTCTCCGAGAAGCAGGCCGTAAAAAACAATGCGGTTACCGACGATGGCGTTGAACAGGGCCGGTGAGGATATGGTAGCCATGGCCATTAGCGCAGTGACCAGGAGGCCGCCCCCCATCCAGGCATAGACCTGTCTGATGAGTGCATTCTGAGCGATTACGATCTGGTCAGCAGTACGTGGGTAATTGATTTCAAACTGATTCACGAGGGCTCTCCTTTTGTTTTTTAACTATTTACGGTGTACTTTCTGTCCAAAAATGTCAAGCAAGGACAGTAATCGGTAGTACAGCATAGGTAGAAATCCTATCAATTCATGGTCGTGCCGCAGTATTGGTTAAGAATGTAGCGTATATAGTACAGAAAGGCGGGCTCTCAACTCTGTAAATCTGCTACCCTCGCAAGAAAGGCAGCGGTTGAGGCCTTTGGAACTTTCGCCAACTGTCGCATCAGATCGAACGGTACCTGCTTGAGGCCGAACACGTTTTTCAGGTCAGCCACCATACACATCCAAAGATGTCCGGTCATTTCGGCATCTGCCAGGGCACGGTGGTGAATCCCGTCGGTCTTGAGATTCTTGAAGCGGACAAGCTTCTCCAGGCTATGGCCAGGGGCTTCTGGATAGACACGGCGGGAAACGAGCATGGAGCAAGCGAATTCCTGGTTGCGCTGCCGGTTGATACGCTGCATTTCGGCGTCGAGAAAGCGGCAGTCGAAGCTGGCATTGTGGGCGACCAAGTGGTGTCGGGCGATAAAAGAACAAAACCGCTGCATGACATCGGCAATCGGAGGTGCTTTTGCAAGCATCAGGTTGGTGATGCCGGTATACTCTTCAATAAAGCCACTGATTCTCATCCCCGGGTTCATCAGACTCTGAAAACGGTCGATGATCCGGTTATCCCGGATAACGACCGCACCAACCTCAATGGCCCGATCGCCATAGTCCGGTGAGAGGCCAGTGGTTTCAAAATCCAGTACGATGACGCTGTAATTGCCCATAACGTTTCCAAAAGGTGAGATATGCAGTTGTCATTAAAACAGAGTGTGTCAAGCTGAGGGCGCGGCTGATACTTGCCCGGTCACAAGGCATCCCCATTACTTTTTGCGGTCTAATCCCGAGCCTTTTCCTGTCAAGCTAATGCCATCATTGCTCAGCGTAACCAAGCCGTCCTTGTAAAGACCACCCACCGCTTTTTTAAATGTTTTTTTACTCATGCCCAGTGCCTGCTGAATGTCCGCCGGTGAACTCTGGTCATGCAGAGGCAAGCTGCCTCCCTTTTGCTCTAAAGCATTGAGGATAACATGGCGGGCGTCCAACACACCCTCAGCCCCAACCTTGCGCAAGGTGACATCAAGCTTGCCATCATCGCGCAGTCGCTTAATATAACCGGTCAGGTGCATACCTGTGCTGGCCCCGGCCGGCAGTTCATCCCGATAGAGCAACGCAGGATAGCGATGATTTACGATGACTTTAGCTCCAAGATCGGTGATTTGCCAGATGATAAAATCTACCGGATCAGTTTCATGAAGCTCGGGCCACTCGAAGTCAATACAGTCATCAATGCGGGCGTTGGCAAAAGGACGACCCTGCGGATCGACATCAACATAGACCAGATAACTTCCGCCAACCAGCATCCGCTCCGGTTGGAGACTGAACGGCGCAAGCAGTTCCTTTGCCAGCCCCCAGTCGAGAAAAGCCCCATGGGGACCAACCGACTGGACCTTCAAAAGTGCAAACTCACCCGCTTGTACAAGCGGCTGGCGGCAGGTGGCCTGCAGCTCTCCAGCCACATCCTGATAAAGAAAAACTTCCAGTTGCTCACCAGGCATTACATTACGTGCCTCCCTCCGCGGGAGATGCGCCAAGTGCCCGTGACCGCCGGCCTCCAGCCAAATGCCGTGCGTGTCAATGCGGGCAACCCTCAAGGTGTGTAGACGACAAAGTTCAAACTGTTCATTATTTTCCATTTGCCCCTCCTTCGGGGAAACACGGCTTTTTTAAAGAAGATAAGCACCAGGCTTTTTCAATTGTCGAGCGGGAGAAGTCAGTTAATGAGAACTTACTCCAGGGAACTTCTTTCTTCTTTTCTTAACGTTATACCAGACAACGGCAAACTTCCACGATGGAAAATATTTGGCAATCCGAAATTGACGAGCAGCACGTTCCGTAATATCACTCCGGACAGATATATGGTAGGGTGAGGACATGGGTACCCGATCAAAACGAAGCGAACGTTGTCCACAATGCCGGCTGCACACACAACTCTGCATTTGCAGCGCCATACCACGGCTTGAGCTTGCCACCCGACTGATCCTGGTGATGCATCACCGCGAACTGGCCAAGCCGACCGCAACCGGACCGCTGGCTCTTGCCGTGCTCAGCAACAGTGAACTTCGCATCCAGGGATACCAGGAGCAGCCGCTTAACCTTCAGGACCTCGACACCGAACAGCGCCGTACCTTGCTTCTCTATCCCGCTGAAGAGTCTCAGATCCTTAGCCGCCAGCTCCTGGCTGAGGATCCCAGGCCGGTAAACCTTGTTGTTCCAGACGGCAACTGGCGCCAGGCAGCCCGCATGGGCAGGAGGCTCCCGGGTCTGGAACATGCCACTATCGTACGTCTTCCGGAAGGGGCAAAAACAGGTTGGGGAGTCCGGAATGAGTGCCATCCTGAAGGTCTGGCAACATTCGAAGCGATAGCCCGTGCTCTCGGCATTATCGAAACAGTCTCTGTACAGGAAAGTATGGAGAAGCTTTTCAGTCTGATGGTGGCAAGGACTCTTCAAGCCCGAGGGTAAAGAGAATGCCTACATAGATGCTTTACTGTCAGGCTGCAATTGTCGCGTCATTTCGGGTCTTTTCCAAATAGTAGCAGTAGTCACCCTCATAGACCCGCATCTCCCCGTGATCTATCTCAAAGACCCTGTCCACCAAGGACCGCAGGAAATGCCTGTCATGACTCACCAACACCACGGTGCCGGCAAACCCCCTCAAGGCCTCCAGGAGGACCTCCCGTGAACGGATGTCCAGGTGATTGGTCGGCTCGTCAAGCACCAGGAAGTTGATTGGCCTGCCCAGGAGCGTGGCCAGCACCACCCTGCTCTTCTCGCCTCCGGAAAGGTTTTCAACCCTCTTGTCTACCGCATCCCCGGAAAACATGAACGCCCCCAGCAAGTTGCGGATAACGCCGATGTTTGCCAAAGGCATGGCATCCTGGACGGTTTCGAACACTGTCTTTTTCGGATCGAGCACTTCCATGGCATGCTGGCTGAAATAGCCAAGCTCCACGCCAGCGCCAATATTGACAATCCCGCCACTCGGTTCGGTCAGTCCGGCAAGCGTCTTCAGAAAAGTGGACTTGCCGGCGCCGTTCACGCCAACAACGGCTATCTTGTTGCCACGACGGATGATACCGGAAGCTCCGCTGAAAACCGGGTGCACACCGCCATCTGGCAACGTCCAACTCTTTGAGAGTCTCTCGAAAACCGCCACATCGTCGCCACTCCGGGGAGGTTCCCTGAGTTCGAAGCGAACCACCCTCTCCTCGGCAGGAATCTCAATCCGCTCAATCTTCTCCAGCTTCTTAACCCGCGATTGCACCTGCGCCGCATGGGAGGCACGGGCAGCAAAGCGGGCAATGAAATCCTCCTCCTTTGCCAGCATCTCCTGCTGCCGCTTGTGGCTCGCCAGTAACTGCTCCAGGCGGATGTCGCGCTCCCTTTCGTAAAAATCGTAGTTGCCGCTGTATGATGTCACCGTCTTGTTGGCTACCTCGATAATGCGGGTCACAACCCGGTTCATAAAATCGCGGTCATGACTCGTCATGAGCAGCGCACCATCAAACTCACCGGAAAGCCATTCCTCCAACCAGACAATCGATTCCACATCCAAGTGATTAGTGGGCTCATCCAGCAGCAGCACATCAGGCTTGAGTGTCAGAATACGGGCCAGGGCGATGCGCATTTTCCAACCACCGCTAAAGGACTCCACTGGCAGATCAAAGCGGTCGGGACCGATACCAAGTCCGGTCAGCACTGTCCGGGCGCGGGTATCCAGATCATAACCACCCCGATGCTCAAAATCCTCCTGTGCGGCACCGTAGCGTTCCAGAAGTGTCGCCATAGCATCATCTTCCATGGGCTCGCACATAGCCGCTTCCATTTCCGCCAACTCTCCGGCCAGACGCATGGTCTCTGCAGAGCCAGCCATAACCTCTTCCAGGGCCGAGCGTCCTGCCATATCCCCCACATCCTGGGAAAAATAGCCAACAGTGGTTTTCTTGGCAGAGGTTATATCGCCGCGGTCCACCTCTTCCTCGCCGGTGATGATCCGGAAGATGCTGGTTTTGCCGGCGCCATTGGGTCCAACGAGACCATTTCGACTCCCGGGGAGTATTTGAAATCCAGCATCGCGAAAGAGGATCTGCGAGCCGTGCTGCTTGGAAATATTTGACAAATGAATCATTTAAAACTCCATAAAGATTGTGATCATACGACACTGCGCGACAACAGAAAAGGGCTAGGCCTCTCGACCTAACCCCTTACTTATAGGTAAAACGGAAACGGGATCGACTCCAGCCGGAGAACCCTGCTTCCGTCCAAAATACACGACAACACAATACCTAATAACAGCAAAAAAGTCAAAGATTCAGATAATTCCGTTGCATAAGGCGTTTCCTGTGTCACCCCTTGACCAGCGCAGTTGAACCTGGATTCGCCAAAACACGGGGTGGTTTTTTATTTGACACCCTCGGTCACTATGGTATCCTGTCACATCTTTGTATCGTTTCTGTTTCGCCCATCGCATTTAAAAATATATTCTGCAGTGGGAAAATTATCCAGGCCAAGTTGTGAGTTTCAACGAAAACCATTGAGACCAAAATGCCTGTTGGGAGGTCCATGAGGAAACTCAGAGTTTTTATTTCAGTAATCTTTTCCACAATGTTTCTATTCTTAATCCAGGCACCTTGTCACGCTGCCGAAACCGCATTCAAGGAAATCGTCCAGGATTCAATTTACGGCGGTATAGCGGGAACAGTGGTCGGAGTTGCCGTTCTGGCCTTTTCACATAAACCGGGCGACCATCTGGAATATATGGCATATGGTGCTGCAGCAGGTGTCTTGGGAGGAGCAGCCTATGGCTACTTTACGTCCCGTGCGCTTGTCGAGGTTGACAACGGAAAAGTAACATTAGCCATCCCGACCGTAATGCCAGATTTTCAGAGCACCTTAACAAAAAGCTCCTTCGTTATCAGGACGGAGCTTATCAAGGGGAATTTCTAGCACCCCTCTCTCTTCATGGCAACTCCCAGCCTTTTGACCGTTCAAGCGCCCTGCCCCAACACCCAAGCAACTCTTCGACACGCGATTGTTCCATGGCTGGCACAAAGATTCGATCAGCTTGCCAAAGCTCACCGATCTGAGAGCGTTCATGCCAAAAGTCCACAGCCAGACCAGCCAGAAAGGCTGCGCCCAGGGCGGTTGTCTCCCTCACCTTCGGCCGAACGACAGGCACGCCAAGCAGATCCGCCTGAAACTGCATAAGCAGGTCGTTGGCGGTAGCACCACCATCCACCCGCAGCTCTTTAATTTCAATGCCGGCATCATCTTTCATGGCGGACAAGAGATCGACAGTCTGAAAAGCAATGCTCTCCAAAACGGCGCGGGCCAAGTGTCCGGCGTTGGAACCACGGGTAAGACCGAACAGAGCACCCCTTGCATAGGGATCCCAATGTGGCGCTCCGAGGCCAGTAAAAGCCGGAACAAGGTATACACCACCATTATCAGGAACCGAGGCTGCCAACGCCTCCACCTCCCCGGAGCTGCGAATAATGCCAAGGCCGTCCCGCAGCCACTGCACCGCTGCCCCCGCAACAAAAACGCTCCCCTCCAGCGCATACTCGGTCCTGCCACCAATCCGGCAGGCTACAGTACTCAAGAGGTTGCGCTTCGAAGCGACAATCTGCTCCCCCGTGTGCATAAGCATGAAGCAACCAGTGCCGTACGTATTCTTGACCATTCCCGGCTGGTCACAGACCTGGCCGAATAAAGCCGCTTGCTGATCCCCGGCGATCCCGGCAATGGGCACACGGGAAGCGAGAAGGCGGGCCGCCGTCTTGCCATAGACCTGGCTCGAAGGCACTATCTCGGGCAGGAGCGCTACAGGTATCCTAAGGATTTTCAGCAAATCGGCGTCCCACTCGCCCCGATGGATATTGTACATCAAGGTACGGGAGGCATTGCTGGCTTCGGTCAAGTGCCGTTCCCCACCGGTCAGATTCCAGACAAGCCAGGAGTCCACAGTACCGAAGGCAAGCTCACCCTGTTCCGCCCTCTTCCGCGCCCCCGGAACGTTGTCCAGAATCCAGGCAAGCTTGGTACCGGAGAAATACGGGTCAAGCACCAACCCGGTCCGCTCCCGAAAAACAGTTTCCAACCCTTCCGCCTTCAGTCGGTCGCACTCACCCGCCGTGCGCCGGTCCTGCCAGACGATGGCATTGCAAATTGTCCGACCCGTCTTCCTGTCCCAGACCAAAGTAGTTTCCCGCTGATTGGTAATGCCAATAGCAGCAATATCCGCCGAGTCCAGTCCCGCACCGGCTATTGCCTCCACCGCAACGCCCAACTGGGACGCCCAAATCTCATTACCGTCGTGTTCCACCCAACCAGGTTGCGGAAAGATCTGACGAATCTCCTTTTGAGCAACGCTGCAGACGTTTCCTTCGTAGTCGAAAACAAGGGCTCGGGAACTTGTGGTCCCTTGGTCAAGTGCAAGGATGAAACTCATCTTGTTTCCTTTCCTTCGTCCTTATATCATTTAGGATCATCTTTATGATCTTTATGATCCTTATGATGAATGCGGCCCATAACGTTACTTACAATACCGAGCAGAGATTTTTCACGTTGAACAAACTCTGTGCGTCCGACTTCCCCAATAGGCATTCCAATAGAAATTTTATGGGAGGCGCTTTTTCGAATACCCAGCAACTGGCTCGGATAGACACTCCGGTATCCAACGATGAGATAACTCACCATACAGGCCAAGGCGGCATGGGGGGCGATACCCGGCCCAAAAAGCTCGATTGCCATTACCGATGCGGCAATGGGTGTGTTCGCGGCACCAGCCAGGAGTGCGGTCATCCCGATAGCCGAAAATAATGCCAGATTCGGTTCGTGAAACATTTGGCCGAACAGATTGCCTGCTGCGGTACCTATATAAAAGATGGGGGTTACGATTCCTCCGCTGCCTCCGCAACCCAGTGTGATTGAAGTGGCAATGCTTTTCCAGAAGACCGCCCCAACAGGCATTACATTACCCTTGAGCCCCGCATCGATAGAATCAAGCCCTAAGCCTAAATAGCTGGGAGAAAGAAACTTTCCGATCAAGATAAGCAACCCTCCGCCGAGGAGTGCCTTCAGGAAGTAATGGCATGGCAGCCTATCAAAAGCCTTGTGGCTGTATTTCATCATCTCTATAAGAAGAAGGGCTATCAGGCCGCACCACATACCAAGGAGAATTATTTCCAGGAATTTACCCCCGGAAAGATGGGGGACCAGACTAGTCACATGCTGCTGATACTGCACTCCCATAAGGGTTGCTACATGATACCCGATTATGCCCGCCACAAACGAGGGAAAGAGCACTTCGTACATCATGCTTCCCAGTACCAGCACTTCAAGCCCGAACAGCGCACCAGCGACCGGTGTACCGAAAACAGTGGCAAACCCTGCGCTGATGCCGCAAATGACGAGTTTTTTACGGTCAACATCATCCAATCGCAGCAGACCACCAAATGCCGAGGCAAGTCCCGCTCCGATCTGGGCACAGGGACCCTCTTTCCCCGCCGATCCTCCAAAGGCAAGGGTTAAAACCGTTGCCACGAGCTTGACCGGCACAACCTTTAAGGGAATCCTTCCCATGTGTTTATGTACAGCCTCGATTACCTTTTCAGTTCCATGGCCCGCAGCATCAGGAGCCAGCCACTTGACCAGGAAGGCACTTGCCAGTATTGCCAGCGGCAAAAAGAAGTAGAAATTGGGGATCTTGGCTAGTTCGCCCGATGTCCAGGTCAGGGAACGGAGAAAACATGCTGTCGCCAGGCCTGCCAGTGCACCGACAATCGTAGCGTAGACTGTCCATTTGATAACACTGGCAAAGAGGGTTACTTCTTCATAAAATTTGTTTTTCATTTTTCCCACATTGTTTAATTGAAAATAATAGAAGGGCAGTAAATTCGAATGTCCCTCGTATCAACCGAAAGACCAAAAATAAACCTGGAAAGGGGGATTCCCTTCCCAGGCAGTGCTTCTACTTTTTTTGCTGGCCTGTATCCATCACTAAATCTTAAACCCATCTCTGCTGTTTGTGTAGCACAAAATGCTGTCCAGGCATTATTTGTACACAAATTATTTATTGTCAACTCTTTTCATCCAGAGCTTCAACGACCAAAACCGGCCTGATTACCGAAAATCACTTCATTTCTGACTACTGGCATCACTATCAATGTCCGCTTTTTCCAAGTAAATATGTTGATGCAGAATTTTATTCAGTTCCTCTTCATTTTTTGGAGAGAGGGAGGTACGCAGCAGCGACCCACTGAATTTACTCAATTCTTGGGCCACTTGGTCCGAAAGACCTTTTGATACAAGGACGAAAATGGCCGAACTGCCGGGTTTTAAAGTATCTGCAACACCTTTGACAAAATCTTGTTTGATACCTAATTTCTCCACCAGTTTGATAATCTTGCCGACGGCCGCCCCAACCACTCCACCGACCAAGGTGCCCATGATCGGGTTGAGACATACCGCACCAATTAATAACCCACATCCACTGCCCACAGCAGCATCGGCCATAACCAGAACGCTTGTTTGCCGTATGGAAATTGTCCCGTCACTTTTCCGTATCGCTACGGCTGCATCATCAAGATCGACCAAGTGTAGCTGCTCCAATTTCAGGAGATCGAGAAGAACCTGATCGGCGGTAAACTGACCATCGAATCCGGCAACGATTAATTCACTCATTTTGCGCCTCCCCATATCTGATTATTTACGTCCGACAAAGCTCTGAAATTCAATTTTTACTATACTTCTATCATATTAAAGATTTGCAGTAATGCAAGCATGGCCGGTCTCACCAAAATAATATATAACCGCTCCTGCCCTCCCCTTATGTATAGACCGGGGTCAAGGGTTACAGGTGTTCAAGGACATGGGTGACACATTTTTCTTACTATTGGTATCAGCAAAATCCCGTTCCCTAATCTTCTGCGGAAAATTAACGCTAATCAGATTAAAGAATAGTGAAGTCCAGCCGATAAATAATAGTGATTAGCATCACTACAGCATAACCCGCGTTTACAAGGATGGCATGCCTTTTTAGCTTTTGCAGTTCAACTGACAACCATTATGTCTATTTACAATGTTCCCGCTAAATAGCGTATAGATATTTTCATAATTGTCGATACATTATGTATAGTGAGGTTTTGGCAAAATACGGCTTAGCTGCCGGAGTATTTTGTATTTTTACCACGCAAAACAACTCATCAGTTGCTGGTTTCACAGTGTTCAATCAGGGTGGATAAAGGAGATATGTCATCTTTAAGGAGGATTGTATGGGTAGCGAGGAAACAAATAATGACAGCAAGATACTGACGAGTGATGATCTAAAATTGGTCCGTGATAGCGACGATATAATGATGGTCCGTGGCCTGAGCCGGCGGGATTTCATGAAATATACCGTCGGAACGGTAGCATCCATTTACCTGGGCACGATGACTACTGGCTGCGGCAGTAGTAGTAGTCAAAACGGCATCCAGCTCACCACTTACCCGATTGATTCCACGGTCGTTACCACGACGAGTCGGGTCCTATCATTTGATATGCCGACGCCACCGACCGGTCCCAACTCGGGAACGGGACTCTACTTGTCCGAGCTTCACCTGGTTGATCAGTACAAAAATTATGGCTACGGTGAATGGCAGTACAGCACAGAGGGCCTCCCGGTTATACTGCGGAAGGATATCATGCCGGGCGGCGATGCTTATCCTACGCCCACCAGGTACACAAAATTTCTGAATTTCTTTGCCATAACCGACATCCACATCACCGACAAGGAAGCGCCGAACCAGCTGATTTACCTCCAGCAAGAGGATCCAGCGAACTCCGGCACCAACACGTCAATTTACTCACCGGTCATGCCGTACACTACCCATGTCCTTGACGCTGCCATTCAGACAGCAAACGCCCTGCACAAGAACAATCCCTTCGACTTTGCCATTTCTCTGGGCGATACCTGCAATAACACTTCATACAACGAGCTCAGATGGTATCTTGACGTCATTGACGGCAAGCTTATCACCCCGAGTTCCGGCGCGCATCTCGGTGCCAACGCCATCGATTACCAGAAGCCATACAAGGCTGCGGGACTCGATAAATCGATCCCCTTTTATCAGGCACTAGGCAACCACGATCACTTTTATATTGGTTCGGTACCCGTCGATGCCAACCCGGCTCTCGGGTTACGCCAGTCATACATCAGTGATACCGTCTGGTCTAGAGCGGATTTTCTCCAACCAATTGGTGCCAATTTCCCTGCGGTGTTCGACTGTTATAATATGAACTCGACACCACAGTATTTCATGGGAGTACTTGATGGGTCCACGCCTACCGGTGAAATTATCCACGCAGGGCTGTCGGGCCATTTAGTCTCCCGCCAAAAGTGGCAGCAGACCCCAATCGCCGTTCACTCTTGAGAACGGAATGGATCCAGGAATTTTTCAAGACGTCCACCCTACCGGTCGGTCACGGCTTTAACCTGGTCGATCCCAGCAAACCGGCCGGATTTGCCTGTTACAGCTTCCTGCCGAAATCGGATGTACCACTCAAGGTGATCGTACTCGACAATACCCAGAGGGAAGACGATGACTCTGTCGACATTCATGGACACGGATTTCTTGATCCGGTACGCTGGCAGTGGCTTCAAGCTGAACTACAGGCTGGACAAGACAATGATCAACTGATGATCATCGCTGCGCATATCCCAATCGCTGTCGTAAAGTATGGTGATGAAACCGAATGGTGGCTCGGTGGCTATGAAGCTGTGACGAATCCATATGGTGACAAGTCTTCTTCAACTCCAAATGCCGTAACCCTGGTGGAGCTGATCCAGACGCTCCAGAGCACACCGAACCTTCTCATGTGGGTCGCCGGGCATCGCCATCTCAATACTGTCAAGGCATTCACGCCACCTCCAACCGGTACTCCAGATCAAGGCTTCTGGCAAGTTGAATCTTCATCGTTACGGGACCTCCCGCAACAATTCAGGACTTTTGAGATTTATCTCAACAGCGACTACACCGTTTCAATCGTTACGGTAAACGTTGATCCGGCAGTCGCAGATGGCACCCCGGCAGCAACTTCGCGCAAAATGTCTGTTGCCACGCAACAGATAGTTCAAGCAGACTTAAGGCTGAATAATCCCAACTATGCAACGATGTATGGGAAGGATTTGGGACCCATGGACCCAACACGAACCCAGGGTGGCGATCCCATCGTTCCAGGCTCAGGAGACAATTTTAAAGATCCTACGATAAAATATGGGCAGGTGCCAAATGTCCCGTACTGTGCTTCATACAATGCGGAACTGTTCAAGCAGCTGAGTCCGACAATGATCAACGTCTTGAAAGCGAAGTACCCAACAACCACATAATATCTTTGTATCACAGGTGTTGCACAATCAAGCAAGGCCGTCGGAGTCCAGACTTTGGCGGCCTCGCTCGGTTTCAAGGCTACCGCTGGGCGGCAACCATTCCAGCGCACGGAGCTCTTCTGAGCTTAGTTCCAATGATTTGAAGTAGAGATCATATCTCTACTATCCGTTAAAGGAAGTTTTAAAGGAATAATCATGCACTATTCATCAATCAAACTATTTATTTTGATCATGATAGTCTGTTCTCTCACGGTAACAGCTGGCTGTGGATCATCATCCACCCAGGTCAGTAACGACACCGAACTGCTCTCCGTCGTCGCAATCAGCCGCCATGGAATTCGTTCTCCGACATCAACTACCGAGAGCCTGAACCAGTATACCTCTCGAGTTCAGGGTTTCCCTATCTGGCCCCCCTATCCGGATACCCCTGATGTCCCTTTTCTCGCGGGAAATCTTACCGTCGTTGGCAAGCAGAATGCTGCCCGATTGGGGTCCTGGTATCGCGATTTCTACACTGCCCAGGGCATTCTACCTCCGAGAGGTTCCTGTCCCGCTCCGAAAACGGTGTACGTCTATGCAGATAAAATCGAGCGGACACTCCAAACGGCTCACGGCTATCTGGACGGCATGTTCCTTTCCGAAGCAACGCCAGAATGCGGGATCTTGGTGGCTCAAACAAATGAGCTATTCGACCCTTACATAGACACGGCATATATCACCGGTCTTATCGACAGGACGACAGATCAGGAAGCGTTCAATGCCAAGACAGGAGGAGTCAATGGCACCTTGCTGCAAAGCACCTATGCCGCCCAACTGCAGATGCTTCAGACAGTCACAGGCACCGGAACGACTCCCATACTGACCCTGCCTACAACGCAAACAACGGCTGGGCCTGTACAGTTCGCGTCAGGAACACTGTTCGATGTCGCCGATACGCTAACGGAGACGTTCGAGCTTGAATACGCCCAAGGGATGCCCGATACGGACTGCGCATCGACTCTTGGGGCTCAGTGTGTAGGCTGGGGTGCAATTCCACCGGGTGGCTTGTACGACATGACGAAGCTCCATGTGATGAACATGGAATTGTACTGCGGCCTCCCATCCTTTGCGCAGGTGGCCTCGACGAACCTGATGTGGCAACTGATCGGGACGATGGATCAAACGCTGAGCGGTGTGAATAACCCGAATATACTTGCGCCACAGGAGAGCAAATTCTCACTGTTTGTTGCTCACGATGAGAACATCATGGCCATCTCCGCATTCTTGGGCGGCTTGACCTGGAAAGCAGAGGGGTTCCTGCAAAATGATCCTGGCCCGGCCGGAGCACTCGTCTTCGAGCTCCACAAAGTCAAGTGGAGCGGTCAGCTCATTGTAAGAGTCTATTACGTAATAGCTTCGCTGGACCAGATGCGTAACGGTACGACTCTCACGCTTGATACTCCTCCTCAGCGCATCCCTCTACGGGTTCCGGCATGCGGCAATCACTATGATTGTCCCTATGACCAGTTCAAGTCCTTCATTACCTCCCATGTGAGCCAGAAGAGTATCATCTTCCCGCCCCCAGCCCCCTGAGAAGAGCACCGCAGCCCCTGCAGCCGGAGACAGCGCATGATTCCTTGCGTTCCGGTCTGGAGGGGCTGCAGTCCATAAATAAGGATTTCCGACCGGCAAGCCACGGCACCGTAATTCCCGGTTTTTCCGCCGCAGTTCTTCTCCAAGATCTGGAGCGTATTATTCATTTACTGATAAAACACGAGAGTTTTTTAGAAGCAAACCGGATTTTTGTGATAGAGACAGTATGGCCCCACTTCTGGCTGATTCAGATGTGGCTTGCCGTGCTGCTGTTTTTCTACTGCTCCTTGCGGGAACTGGTACGGGCCATCGGCAGCGACACGTTTATCCAGATTTTTTCGGTGTGACGCGCGCAAATATAGACATCCAAGGAGGATAGTATAATGAATAAGATTTCCGTTGGCTTTTTGCTGTTGCTGGCTCTTGCCCTGAGACTGCTCGCAGGATGCGGAGGCGATTCCAGTCCACAATCATCCACCTTATAGATTCCACACTATTGCCGAAGACGGCTCCGCTATTCTGATTGTTACTGCGTTGTAGAGATACGATATAACGTGGACACATGATTAAGATCTGTTAGAAGTAACCAGGTGCAGCACACTCAATTCCCAAGGAGATTATTCATGAAAAAAGTATTCACAGGCACAATGTTCACCACCCTTTCCCTGTTGCTGATCGGTGCCCTGAGTGCCGGTGCCGCAGGCACACCTTCATCGCTTCCGGGCGACTCAAACCAGGACGGCACCATTTCCTGCAGCGAGGCGACACAACAGACCGCAGACCGATTTGGAAAGATCGACACAAACAGTGATAATCAGATAACAATGGATGAGTTTGAGGCAGGTACCACAAAGAGCTTTGAGGCCAGGGACGCTGACAAGAACGGTATGGTCAATATTCAGGAATACCTCGTCACCAGGTGCGGAGCCCCTTCTAAGGATGCCAAATCATCGAAAAAGGCTACACAGGAAATCAAACGGTCACTTTTCAAAAGTATGGACTCTAACAAGAGTGGTAAGGTTTCAAGCGATGAGTGCGTGACCTTCTGGACCGCCCGTTTTGTTGATAATGACGCAAACAAGGACGGCCAGATAACAAAAGATGAATACGATAAAAAGGTGGTGGAATGGTTTTCAATCATTGACGTAAACAAGGACGGTTCCGTAACCACCACAGAATTTACCGACAGGTGGGTTGGCACCTGCCAAGCTGAGAAAATGATGAAAACACTGAGCAGCAAGTAGCTGACAAAGCCCTCCCGACTGTTCTATGAATCATTGATCGCAGTAAACCGAAAAAATGATTCATAGAATTTCGGGGGCGGACTATTTAGGGTATCCTGTTTATGTCGACAGATGTAAAAACCAGAGCAGACCGGCGCCTGATTGTTCTGCTCCTGGGTGCGTTAACGGCCATTGGTCCACTGACCATTGATAGCTACCTTCCTGCATTTACCGCCATTGCTGCTGATCTGCACACCGATGTGGCAACCGTCGGCTTGTCCATGAGCAGCTACTTCATCGGTATCGCGGTCGGTCAACTGATATACGGACCGTTGCTGGATGTCTTTGGCCGCAAGCCTCCGCTAATTTTCGGACTACTGTTGTTCGGCGTAGCTGCCCTGGGATGTGCTCTGAGCGGAAGCGTTCAGTGGCTCATCGGATTACGCCTAGTGTTGGCGCTCGGTGCCTGTGTCGGCATGGTTGCGGCGAGAGCGGTGGTGCGGGATCTTTTCCCTCAAAACGAAACGGCACGGATTTATTCACTAATAATGCTGGTGATGGGACTTGCGCCAATTGTGGCACCCACCTTGGGCGGAATCATTGTCGCGACTTTAGGGTGGCGTTACATCTTTACCATGCTGGCCTTCGTTACCGTTCTGCTGCTGGCAGGAGTGTGGCGGATACTGCCTACAATTGCCGGCCATGGCAGACGTGAAGCTTTACAGCCATACCGGGCGCTGCGTGATTATGGCGCAGTGATGACTACTCCTGGATTTGCATCAGGGATGTTGATAGGGAGTTTTCAAATCGCTGGCCTGTTTGCCTATCTGACAGCGTCGCCCCTGGTTTTTATGGATCTTTTCGGCATGTCCGGGCCCCGTTATGGATGGACCATGGGTTGCAATGCCTTAGCGCTGGTTGTCGGCAGCCAGGTCAACGCCCATCTTTTGAAGCGCTATTCCCTTAACAGCGTGATATGGAGCAGCAATGTGTTGCAACTGGCTGCCAGTGTCCTGTTCATCTTGCTGGTGACTCTTGCTCCTGTTTCCATTTGGATTGTCTTGGCTTTCGCCGCAGTGTACATGTTTTGCCTCGGTTTTCTGCTGCCGGATATCGCCGCAGTGATCATGTCACCGTTCGGAAAGGATAAGGCCGGTAGCGCTTCAGCACTGTCGGGAGCATTGCAAATGCTCGCCGGTGCCATCGCGTCAGCCTTGGTTAGTTGGGGCTATGATGGAACGGTTACTGTCATGGTGATAGGTATGCCGGTGTGTGCGTTGGGAAGCTTGATGTTGTTGCGGCGCGAGCGCTGCCTGAGAACGCTGGCGATAAGGTCATAAATTTAGGCACGACGGCAAACCACCCAACAGAATCTAATCAACGTCTACCTTGCCCTGTCAGCCAACCAGGTGACGCCCTACACAGAAACAGTTTGTTGAGCGCAAGCTGTTTCTGCAGATACACGTTAGTTTCCACCGAAAACTAGATAAACCGCTGCATCATCGCCGCTGCCCACTCTTCGACGTTTCCCAATGTCAACTGATAGGCGACCAGAGCTTTTTTCACCTGCCGAAGCAATTCCGGATCATCCAGGTCGGTCAAACTGGTAAAGATGCCTGTACGCCGGCCGACAATGTAAAGCATTTGTTGTTGGGGCGCCATCGCCAAAAATGTGCGGATCGGCGCTGTCATCCGCTCCTTGTCCTCCGGCAAACGCCCTTCCACCTCCTGGAACAGGTTAAGGATGTGATCGCTTTTGACGATGCTGCTGATACCGTGGAGGCTGTCCAGAAACAGCAAGAGCTCTTCGGCCACGAGCCGATCGCCAAGCGGGGTAAAGCGCCCCGCTTGAACGTCCTTATGAAGCACGGTCTTTTCAGGAATCGCCAGTGTTCTGATACGTATAAAATCGGGATCAATCTGATTCAAGGCATCGGCGCTCTCCAGGGCGTTCACGGTTGAGAGTTCTTTGCCTCCTATACCCGGCATGAAATATTCGGAAAGCTCAATCCCGGCGCGCTTCACTTTTTGTCCGGCAACGATATGCGTCTGCTTGTCGACGCCCTTGTTAATAAAATGGAGCACTTCATCTGCAGCCGATTCCAGGCCGATATGGATCCTGTTCAGTCCGGCGTCTGCCATGCGGACCAGATCTTCATCGCTGATCCTTGCGATTGTCTGCGAACGGGCGTATGAGGTGATGCGCTCAACCTGCGGAAAAACTTTCCGCAGATGCTCCAAGATCGTGAGAAGGTCAGCAGGCTTGACCACCAGCGTGTTGGCATCCTGCAGAAAAATCGATTTCAACCCGCTCCGAATTTATTTCAACGCAGAGTGAAAAACCATCTGCTCGCCGGCGGACAGCTCCGCTTGCCGTGCCGTCAATTGCTGGTATGATCCTCCACCGGGTTGCTGCATGATATTTCGGATATCATCAACAAAATGCCGAATCGCATCGATATCTTTAATCACATGAGCAACAGGGCGGATGCTGAACTTTTTCCCTTTATATAGGCCGCAGAACGTGCACTTGTTCCAAGGACAATTCCTTGTAACCCGAAGCATCAGGCTGCTTGCTTCGCTCGGTGGCCGGATGGGACCCAGTTCAAAGCCTTGGTACCTGTCAGTTGTTTTCATGACTTCCTCTTGAAAATCCCACCTTCCTACCACCAGACAAAAGTATACCTGATTAGCATCAATCTTCCGCCAGTTCCCAAACCTGTCATTCCCGAAGCGGTTCTGATCGGGAATCCAGCTTCTAACCGACTAAAATATGGACCCCCGATAAAGGCCTGCGAGGGTGACAATCTTCATAGCGGAAGAATTGCGCTAATCAGGAAGGTATATATATTCTTTGAACTTATGCAGACACTGTAAAATAATCCGGGATGATTCAGGTCGGTAGAGTTAGAGCGTGCGCAACCAAGTTCTGCATTGCGCATCGCATTGATGGCTGGGAGAAGTGCGTCTGGCCCCATCAGGGATACCATGTGGTACTATGGAACCCACACACTCTTTCACGGGCAGATACGGTTCACACGCCCGGCCGGATCCTGACGGTAGTAAGCACTGAGGACAGTATAAAGGTCAGGGGCGTGATTCTGAAGAGCGAGGGGTCGGTCGAAGAACTCTTCGGTGGCCACGGCAAAGAACTCGGCCTCGTTCGTCGCACCGTAGGCGTCGATGAAGGTTTTGTGACCCATATCGGCAAGACCGCGCAACCGCATGAATTCGCGGGAGCAAACTTCCACCCATTCAGCAAGTTGGTCGCGGGCAACGAGAGGTGGGGTTCCATCGGCGACGCCATCGAGCATATCGAGCTTATGGGCAAATTCGTGATAAACAACGTTGTGACCCTGCTCGGGATGCCGCGCGCCGCGGAGGACGGCATCCCACACCAGGATCACCGGACCTTGGGCAAAGGCCTGGCCCAGGATGGGAACAGGGGCCGCCACCACGCTGCCGCCACGCTCGAAGACACCGGATTGACGTTCGGGTGGAACGACAGTGGAAGGGTAGACAAGGATCGACTGCACGTTGCGATAGTAGTCGTGAGGGAGTCCCAGAAGCAGCAGACACGCCTGGGCTGCGATGGTGACGCGGATTTCGTCGGTGAGTTCGAGGCCGCCGCACCCTTCCCAGTTCTTCTCCTCAAGGAGAACCTGGATCAATGAGCGTAGCTCGTCTCGCTCAGCATTGTCGAGCATGCAGTAGTGGGCCACGTTCGCACGCACGAAGGCCTCCCACTCTGGGGGAAATGGGCGCTCACGCGCCTCGGTGCGACGATGGTCACGGAGCCAGTGGAACATGGTGGACACCCTCCTTAGGTGGCAAAGAAGCAAGCCGTCTCGAACGTTTCTTCCGCTTTACTTGTGGAGTAAAACCGCCACACAGTACAAACAAATTTCAGGATCAGCCTGTCTGCTGCTTGTGGTTCTTTGAAAGGTTAAATGTTCGCTTTGTGGCCAGGCGAAAGGTGATTTCGATAAAGAAGGCCACAGCCACCATGATGAACAGAATCCAGAGATGAGCGGGTTTACTCATAGCTGTCTGCCAGAGAAGACTTGCCAGAGCACTAAGGCAAAGACCAACGCCAATCAGCGAAAGCCATCTTTTGCTCTGGGTCTCGTTTGACAGGACCACATTGGCAGCATTTACAGCCGCAAAGATCAGCAGGAAGCCGGCACTTCCCATCATCGACAGGTTGGAAAGGTCAACCAGATTGGCAATAAGCAGGGTCAATCCCGAGGTAATCAACAACCCTTCTATCGGCGTCCCCCAGACTTTTCGTTCCAATGTTTCTGGTAGTTCCCCATCCTTTGCAATAACATAGCTCAACCGGGCCGCTCCGTACACGGTGGCATTAATGGCTGAAGCCGTGGAGAGCATGGCGGCAATGGCAATCAAAATAAATCCGCTTTGACCGAGGAAAGGCCGGGCAGCCTCTGCCAGGGCATAGTCTCTGGCATTGACAATCCTGGCAATGGGCAAGGTTCCAACGGTGACAATGGCAACGAGAATGTAAAGTAGGATCACGAAACCAACGCTGGAATAATACGCACGAGGCAGTGTCTTGTGCGCGTCACGCACGTCCTGAGCCGTGTTGGCAATCAATTCGAACCCCTCGTAGGCCAAAAATATGATCATGCCGCCAGCAATTAGGTTCAGCGGGGCAGCCCATGTCGATGGTTCCAGCCTGGTCGTATCAATGCCCCAGATGCCCACGGCAATGAAGAGCAGCAAAATTGCCAACTTGATAAACACAATCCAGTCTTCTGCTTCGCCGATCAGTTTTGCACTTAACAGATTCAGTCCGGTAATGCCAACGACACTGCCAGTGATCAGAACGTGTTTCCAGAGTACCTGTGACGCTGGTGGGAACAATGATGCACCATAGCTTCCGAAGGCATAGGCATACAGTGACAGCATCACGATGTAACTTATCCAGAGCAAAATGTTCATGCTCCCCGTCAGCAAACCGGGACCGAATGCGCGATCCAGAAACGCTACGGTTCCTCCCTGGCTCGGAAAAGCGACAGAGAGTCGGGCATAGGAATAGGAAGTAACGAGGGCAACAATACCGGCTATCAGGAACGCGACCGGCGCTCCCCCGTGGGTCAAATCCACGGTCAGGCCAAGAACGGCAAAAATTCCACCGCCGACCATTCCACCGATACCTATTGCAGTTACTTCCCAATACCCGAGGCTTTCGTTTCCGGATTTATTCATAGTTGTTTTGAAAGTTCTTTTACTCACAGCGGGGATGTCAGTCATACAGGCAGCATCCTCCGCCTCAGCCAGCAGTGGACATATCAGTTCAATGCCGGTTTTTGGTGCATTCTGCTGTATTAATCCATTGTGCTCGGACTGTAGTGCCGCTTGAGCCAGAGACTCAAACCGTCCAAACCGGGGAAAAGCACCCGTTCATTTATATTTGCCTGATCGAGTTTGTCACGAATTTCCCATTTCAGGGATGCAGGAATAATTATCTTCCGGACCAGTTCGGGATGGGTTTCCAGCCAATCATCCAGAACCATACTTGGATCAGACATAACCGAACAAAAAGCGAACTGATTGACGATCCGATCATCTATAGTCGGCGGCTCGAAAAATATCACCACCTTTTCACCTGACTGAGTATCGAGAGCATCAAGCGCATTCAATGAGTTGACTGACTCATTCATGAGCTGAAGGGTCATGACGTTCGCTCCTTCCTCTGCAAGTACGTATCTCAAAGTTTGCGGCAGCAATTCATGCGCCTTCACATAGTTTACCGCCCAGATCGCCCCGTCCTGATCGAATTTATCAATGGCTGCCGTTGCAAAATGCATTGCAACAAAAGGCGAATAGGTCCAATCAAGAATACGGGTAGGCAGGCCGAAGTGCTGGGCAACGGATAGCCAATGCCAGAGTGAGTCGCGCTCTATAAAGCTGCGGTGGGCATATTTTTTAAAGTTACGTAACAGATGGCGTTCTAGTTTGGCATAATCACCTCGAAGTCGCATCAGCGTCGTTTCAAGCCGGTATTCCGAACTCGAGAGCCCTCGAAAAGCGTAACGAGAGCGAAAGCGTCCTATTTCATTATTCCATGAGTTGGCAAAAAGCTCTCGCTGAAGCTCATCCCAAGAATGTACTGTAACTATTTCCACGCTACGTGTACTCCTTTTCCAAAGTTATTAAAGAGGGCGCACGTATTCACCCATTGTGGTCACCCGGCAAAAGATTGTCCGCTGAAAATCACCAGCACGGCAGTGTTAGGTTCCAGTCTTTGACTCCGGACAGATCTCCTTCGCATAGCCATTTGCCGTCCCTGTAGAGGGTATATGATCAGCTTCGGTTTTCCAAGTATAAAGTATTGGCAAGCGATACAGGATAAAACGGTACACGACAATATAGACGGCTAAAATTGTGACAGTTATCATCACCTCACGCCAGGGAGGAATCTCCCGCTCGGGAAGTTTCCAGTTAAAAGTGACAATGGCGGTATTAAGGCGGTTGAGTACGATACCAAAGATGGTAAGAAGCGCACTGAACCGGGCCAAACTGACCATTTTGTGCCGTATTGAATACGCAAAGAGGATAAGCGGCAGGAAAACGCCCACTCCGATCTCGAAGAGATATAAGGTCCCCCAACCGGTTGCCAGGTATTTCCAACTGTTATCATGGGCCACACCGATCAATTTGATGGTGAGATAGGTGGCAAGCCCCATGGCAGCACCTTTGGCCAGACCAAGGGTGAGCCTGTCGAGGTTGGTGAGGAATTTTTCATCGCAGCGCCAGGCCATTGTTTTCCTGACAAAGGCACTGACAACAATCAACATGCTAAGCCCGGCCGGAATGGAAGAGACGAAAAAATGGAGCCACATAAAAGAGGAAGAATACCACAGGGGATGTACTTTTCCGGGGGCATAGTTGAAGAGCGCACCAAGTGCCCCCTGATGGAGCGTAGAGAGGATGATCCCTGCCACGGTCAGACCAAGGATAATCTTGCGGACCCCCTTTTTACCCACGGAGAAACCGATCCATTCGAAAAAGGCGACAGAGACCTCAGCCACCTGGACGGAAAGATAGGTGGCCACATGCCAGGCAACCAGGAAGAGGACCGCGGCCGGACCAAAGGCAACCATCATCGGGTAGGGAAGACGCCAGGGCTGGCCAAGGTCAACCATCAGATAAACGACTGCGAAGAAATATCCCAGGAGCCCATTCAGTAGCGCCAACCGTTCGATCGGATCGAAGTCATGGCGTCCGAAGATCTCCACCGCCGTCCCGAGCTGAAAACCCGATGAAGAAAGGGGCACCATGGTAAACAGGCCGAAGCCGAGAAAAAGCCCCCATGGGTAGTCATTGGAGGCACTGGTTGCCCAGGAGAGGCCGAAAAAAAAGCGGCCGGCAATGATCGGAAACCCCACGGTAAATACGACCGCCAGTATCCAGTTAAAGGGATTTCGCACGGTCTGGGCAACATACTGCCTTGGCGTCAATCCGAGCAGCAGCTTTTCTTTCAGGTCCCACCTTTCCGCCCCCGCAATTTTGTAAGGAGAATCAACTACTTTCACACCTTCAGCTTTAAATCTGTTCATCGTGTGGGACCCTCCTGTCCAGAGTGGCCTGCGTCATGATCAGAATGATCCTTTTTGTTCTTTGACAACAGATGAAAGCCGGTAAAAAGAGCCGGCCAGATAGTCAGTACCATCGGAACTATACCGAGAAACTCCTTGACGCTGGAGATGATTGGTTCATTCCCAACCGTTGTATCGAACCCCACCTGACTGAAATCCACACCGGCAAGATAGAGCCAACTGGTACCGCCGACTTCCCTTTCCCCATAGATATGATCCACGTATCTGTCGGGCAGATCCCTGATCCGCTCATGGCCGATTTTCAACATATCATTGCGATGGCCGAAGCAGAGGACCTCCTGCGGACAGATCTCCACACAGGCAGGCGGCCTACCGCTTTTCAGGCGCGTTTCATAGCAGAAGATGCATTTTTTTATAAGGGGATTGAAGGCACTGGAATAGCTGTATGCGGGGACATTGAAGGGGCAGGCGGTCATGCACATGCGGCACCCGACACAAACCTTCGGGTTGTAGATTACGGCCCCTTCCCTGGTCTTGGTATAGGCATTGACAAAACAGGAGGTCAGGCAAGCCGGCTCATTACAGTGGTTACACTGAATCTTGCGGTAGACCGGGTTCTCTTCTTTCTTGGCTCCATAGCGGTTCACCACCGTATAGGCCTTTTCGGTTGGGCGTCGTTTTTCCTCGAAGACCGATCGATCATTAAACGGTGCATCCGGTGCAGGAAGATTTTGCTCTTTGTTGCATGCCGCTTCGCAGCTGCGGCAACCGACACACCGTGTCAAATCCACCAGAACGCCCATGCCGTCCGGATAACCCTCAAAGGAGCCCACCCCCCAGGCATTTCCTGAAGCGCTAAGCATGGTAGCCGTCCCGCAGGCCATACAACTTTTAAGAAAATCCCTTCGATTCATGTTCCGTTCTCCTTCATTGCAAAAATAATCACAAAACAACAATTACCGTGGCAAGCAAAGAAACACAGAGAAAAAATCAGAATGCACCATCAAACACCAAAAGAAGACGAACGGTAACATGAGAGATGTTTTCATAATTGACAGCAAAGGAAACGAACCGGAACGTATCGTCAGTGGCCGGAAGCTTTTCCCTCAGCTCGGCTTTTCGCCGGGGCGTAGTCGCCGGTATCGTAAAACTCGTCTCCTTTCTTATTCAGCTCATGACAGTCCTGGCAACCGGTCGGTCCGCCCATTTTCTGATGACAGCCGGTACAGTTCTGGTGGTATGCTCCTTTTAACCCCAGCGTATCGATATGATAGGCCGTCTTGCTTTTATTCCGCAAAACAGCGGCAGAGAATGGCTGGGCGGCATGGCATCCTTTGCAGCTAACAACCGCTGATGCACCGCTGTTCTTGTGGCACCTGGCGCAGTTGGCGTCTTGCACAGGGGTTCCGGTCGTGTGGTGATGGCAGACAGAGCAGTCTCCTGCTATCGTCACATGCACGGCATGGTTGAATATTACTTTCCCATAGAGGCTCTCGATGGAGTCCAAATCAACGGTATCAGGCATGTTTTTGGCCAGGGAACCATGAGGAACCGCCAGCAAAGTACACATGACCAACCCGGCGACAAGCCGACCTAGACCTCTAGACATAAGACTTTCTCCTTTGCCAATCAACAAATATTTCGGGCAGTGTATATCCTATCGGCAAGTTCAGAGGTTATTCAGACCTTTTCATCGTCAGGTATTCCGTCAGCTTTATTGATATAGCGATAGAAAACCGGAAAACCTACGAAGAACGCCAGGCAGATCAGGTATTCAAGCCCTTTTATGTAATGATAATAGTCAACCAGCGTGAATAGTTCCTTAACTTCACCGACCGATGTAAATAGATTATCCACGTTTCTCTCTCCTGCTGGAATTGAAGCTAGTGAAGAAAGTCTTGTCATATTGCCGAGCTGTACTCAAAGCATGATTCGAGTCATTCGGCTTTGACCACCTGAGCAACTTTTTCTTTTTTCACCAACCCCTTGACCATTCCGAACACGATAACCATGGCAGGTATCAACTGGGCGACAACTACCAGGGCGCAGAGTCCGAGAAAAGCGAAAATTAGAATGCCGCTGCTATAGACCTTGGTTGTTGTGGCAGCAAAGG
Organism: uncultured delta proteobacterium; assembly: GCA_963717775.1. GTDB lineage: Bacteria > Desulfobacterota > Desulfuromonadia > Geobacterales > Geobacteraceae > RPRC01. The sequence goes on along the minus strand of CAVQWZ010000029.1, from coordinate 32,656 downwards.
CACCGGATGCTGTAGCAAGAAAAACCAACAAGGCGTTGATAGCAAATCTCATTGCTTTCATGATATCCTCCTTTGTGATGAATACTTCAAACCGTCTATTTATCCATCCAGTTCAGGAAACATGCTCATACCTCGGGTATCAAAGGTGCATATAGCATTCGGCACCTCCTCTCTCTCGACCATTCACCGACAATCTTGTGAGAAATTTCCATTTTCTTCCTAACAAAACAACTCAAACATCTGGGAAATATCCAGAAAAAGTAGTCGCATAAAGGTACGGAAATGACGCCGGCTAATTCCCACAAGGTTACGATAATTATACCCAACTATACCGTAAAATAAAGAAGTTATATTTCCAGGTAACATTTTAGAAAATAAAAGTTTTTTGACCACAATGTTTAGCGACAATCTCCCGCTACGAACGCCAAAAAACAAACCAGGGAAATGCCTCTTGTTAGTTTTTCCCGGACAAGATGTTCTTAACCATCTCGCTGGCTTCCTTGCCATCGTAACTTCCGGCATAATGGACTCCCAACGCCTTCATCACTTTTCCCATATTTGAAGGGAGAGCCTCAATGGCTTCAAGCGACATCACCTGGCGAATTGCTTCCCTGAGGGCGTCGCCTGTCAGTTGCGAAGGCAGATACTCCATGAGGATATCTATCTCTCTTTGAGCGTTTTCTTTGCTCGCGGAGGTACCGCAGCCCTTTTCAGCTGCCTGCAGGTTTTCCTTGGCATTCTCGATGAATTTCTTCACAAATCTGACCACGGTCGTATCGTCAGGTTGTTTTTCATCTTTACATGCATCTGCGATCAGAACGCCAAGAAGGCTCTTCTTTTTCTCATCCCTTGCCTTCAGGGCTTTAAGCCTGTCATCTTTAAGTGTATCGATAAGCATATTCTCACCTTTCCTTAATTGTTGTGATAGGCCATGGCTACAACGCAATATATTTGCGAACTGTGCATATTCCTGTGAAAGCGACCAGCGTTCCGGTGATTTCGGCCAGTAACGAGAGAGAGTCTCCAAGTGTGGTTTTTACTCTGTCACAATAGCGGTTTTTGGGTCAAGCACAGATCGTATTCGTCTCATGGATTCACCTTTCAATTCCAGCTTGCAGGCGTTGCAAACCAGTATGGCAACAGCCAGTGTAGGATTGAAACTGCGTGGCATTGTACCAAATATTAAGAGGGTCTCAACTTCTAACAACAGTCATGTGCTGAGGCCCCAATGTTTTTTCTACCCCACTGTTTATTCCCAACTCGCGGCATCGGACCCCCTAGACAACACCACCCTGGGAACCATGGTTCCCGACCTGCCAGCTCTTTGCATGCCGTAGCTGATCGAACGCAACTTTGCAAGATTTTACGAGAAAATGGCCGGACTGGCAAAGATGAACACAAAAAAGGCTCTGACGATGTTGACTGACTGTGAACGTCAACAAAGGGACATACCAGACATTAAACTTCAAAAAACACGCTCACCGGTAATTGGACGAGTTCCAATATCGTAACAACCGCCTATTCGATCTGGCAGGGATGCTTTCCAGCTTGACCACCGCTGTTGCCAGGACTGACATGAGACCAGAGGGTTGGCTGCGCTTGACTGAAGATCAGTAACAATAAGGTTGTTATTATCCTCAGGACCACCTACCTGTGATATCTGTGTTAGAAAAAAAAACCCGGCGGGGTAAACCCGCCGGGGATGTAAGTAACCTAAGAATTGGTCATACCTGTAACTGGAGCTACTGAACCTGTTAATAGATAACCAAGCTGATGGCAAACCCGCTATTAGTCAGCGGGTAGGTAGCAATGGAGGTCAAGGATCCTTCAGAATCAATTACGAAAGCCTCAATCTGATCTTCTTCGGTTGCGTAGAGATACCTGCCACTGGGATTGGCAAGCGCGTAGCCGATGGTAGAAGCCGCAGTTGCGAACGGGGACCCGTTTACCAAAGTCATGTTTCCGTTGGAAGCCACGTGTGCGACAGAAATCGCGCTGGCGTAGCCGCCTGAAAGAATTGCCAAACTACCCTTGCGAGTGGTCGTCACGGCCTGGTTGTTTGAACCCAAGTCCAGACTGTCGAGAAGAATCGGGGCACCGTTTGAATCGATATTATAGCTTGCGAGGAATCCGCCATAAGAGCCTGAAAGCCCCATCGTCGGAGAGGTAAGGACAAAAGATGCTATCCCGCCGGTCCCAGTATAAACAGGGAAAGGAGATCCGGGAATTTCAGCCAAGGTCCCGTCGACGGCAACATCCAGCACTGCAACAGCATTCGCGGCGGGCGCAGTCACATAAAGTTTATCACCCACAGAGTTCATTGTGATGCCATCCGCACCCATACCATCCGCAGGGAGACCGAGGGCGAAAGGCGAACCCGGTACCGCCGTTAAAGTGCCGTCCGCCGCAATGGCGAACACCGAAATGCTGGTGTCGGCTGTACCGGACACGTCGTCATTGGCCACGAACAGAAATTCTTCTCCGTCATCCACAGCCAAACTCCCAGCGAGACCCATAACCGCGCCGCTGGCGACCGGCGTACCGATTGCCATCAACTCACCTGTAATTGAGTTAACGCTGAACACGGTGATGGTGCTGTCTACGGTGTTTGAAGCGAAGAGAAACTTCTTGGAGTGAGCCAGTGCGATGTTATTGGCGGCATAGTATCCACCCAACGAACCGGCACCACCTGTTACAAAGGGGGAGTCGGCGAGCTCCACGAGAGTCCCATTAGCGTTGATGGCGAACCCTGAAACAGCGTTCGCTGTTCCATCATTGTTAACATACAGGAACTTGCCGTTGTCTGAGACTATCGGGATGATAGTATTATTATCACTCCCGCATCCGCCGAACAACAAGCCTGCGACTACCATAAGTGCCAGAAATAGGTGTTTAAATCTTTTCATGTACTCCTCCTGTTTATTATTTTACTGCAATTCATCACATTTAAATTGATTGATCAAGATACCGAAAAACCGACCGTAAGCATGCGCGCGGGAATCCCTGGTCGACCTCCCGACAATAGCAAAACCGCCTCCATCAGCACCATGCCTACGGAAGCGATCATCTCCGGGCCTTCTTGACAAGCGACAAAATTCAAAACATTCAACTAAAACAACATTCTTTTTCTAGACAAGACTAATTACACTAAAATAATTTAATATGTCAACTATTATAATCCTCGACATATACAATTTGAGAGTGGACAGAATATGCAAGAAATTCAAAACCTGAGGTTTCAGAGGCAAGCTGAAAAAAGCAGTACCAAATTTTGCAATTGTAACTGTCAGAAGGTGACCGGACGGGAAATTTCCAGGGATGTACTGCCGTTGGCACAAATCTCCCCCTTAAGCTCTACTATGTCGGCGGATTTACTCCGCAATCTGCAGGTGTGACAGTAATGGTTGTGCCAGGTCTCCCATTGTTGCAGCTGTACGAGTAATTGATTTTTAAGCTTTCCTCGATAAAAGGCTTCAACTCGTTGTTTACACATGTTTCATGCTCCAACTTTCCGGCAATCGCCTCTCGAAATCTCCCATCTTCAAAAAAAATGTCAATGCTTGGGCAATACACCTGTTAGTCCAAAGATTTAGGTATTTCCAGAAAGGGAGTGTACCGTTGAGTTTTTGCAGCCTACCTGCCCACATACATGCCCTATCCAATATATATACTTATGCATATTGACAGAATGATCAGCATGTAGTATTTTCACAAAGAAAATCAAAACCTGATACGCGATACTACTCAACCATCCGCGAGGATGGGGCGGAAAGCCTACAGGGTCTCCACGAGACAGCCGGGTTGCCGAACTATCACAACAGATATTCGGTACCCGGCTTTTTTTGTATCACCCCGCCGCAGGGGCGGATGACATCCATCAGTACCAAGCAGAACCCATTCTTTTGACGACGCCCCCCTCTCCCGTGTAGTCAAATAAGTACACGCGCGCGAAACGAACATCTCTTTTTCTTACGCAACATGAGCTGGTCCAGCAAAGATGCCGTAACACTCACCCGGCGCAGTCAGCCGCAACGGGAAGAAAGGAAGAGTAGCACCTTCAGTCGGTATTTGGACACGCGACTCATCTCGCGGAAGTGACAGATGTATCCGCTGAGTCGCACTTTGACGCACAGTACTAAACTACATGGAGGCATATCGTATGGATAATGACGATAGGTTTGATGACAAACTGGAAGAGAAGATAAACAAGTTACTGGAACGCAAAGGAGTTTCCCGACGCAGTTTCCTCAAGTTTTGCGGAGCGATGGCAGCAACCCTGGGTCTGGAAGCGACCTACCTGCCGAAGATCGCCGAAGCGCTGGTATCCGGAGCACGGCCACCATTCATCTGGCTACAGTTCGCCGAATGCACCGGCTGCACGGAGGCATTTCTCCGCTTTTCGAGCCCGCTTATCGACGACCTGCTGTTGAACAAGATTTCGCTGGAATATCATGAGACCATCATGGCACCGGCCGGGGCTGCTGCAACAAAAAGCCTCGAGGAAGCGGTAGCCAAGCATGCCGGAAAATTCTTTGTCGTTGTTGAGGGATCAATCCCTCTCGCTAATAGTGGCACATACGGCATGATTGGCGGTAAGACCATGCTGCAGATTGCCCAGGAAGTCCGCCCTCAGGCCAAGATGATGATCAGTCTCGGCACCTGCGCTGCTTTCGGAGGACTTCCGGCGGCGGCCGGCGGACTGACCGGGGCCGAGTGTGTTCACGGCGCCCTGAATGGTCTCCCCACCATCAAGCTGCCGGGTTGCCCCCCGAACCCGGTTAACTTCGCAGCGCTGATCGTCAACTATCTGCTCTTCAATGATTTCCCCAAGGTTGACAATCTCTACCGGCCAACCTTCGCTTACGGCTCCACCGTCCACAGCCAGTGCGAGCGGAGAGACACCTCCTGGTGCATGGAAGGATTCGGCTGCAAGGGACCCAGCACATACAACAACTGCCCGACCGCGAAGTACAACGACAAGACCAGCTGGTGTGTCCAGGCTGACTGCCCGTGCAAGGGCTGCGCGCAGCCCGATTTCTGGGACATGGGGTCATTCTTCAACTACAGCGGCAGCTACAACGGAAGCGGCGGCGAAAGTCACGACGATTAATCTCAACCGACAATCGGCTGCCCTAACCCCGCGGTCTCTGTCTGCTCACGTACAATATTTTCAAGTGAGAAAGGAAGGATATATATGGCTACAGTTGTACTCGATCCGGTAACACGTATAGAAGGCCATCTGCGAATAGAAACCGAAGTTTCGAATGGAAAGGTCTCCAGTGCCTGGAGCACCAGCCCGCTGTTTCGTGGCATCGAACCGATCCTGAAGGAGCGGGACCCCGTGACGCCTGGATGATAACCCAGCGTCTCTGCGGTGTCTGCACCTATGTCCATGGGGTCACCTCGATCCGCAGCGTGGAAAACTCGCTGGCAATCACCATCCCCGATAACGCGCGTGTGATCCGTAATCTCCTCATGGGAGCACAGTTCATCCACGACCATCTCGTAAACTTTTACCAACTCCATATCCTTGACTGGGTGGACGTGGTTAGCGCCCTATCTGCCGACCCGGCACAGGCAGTGGCCGTCGACAACCAGATCAATTCATCCAGGACCAGAACCACCGCCTATTTCAGTGGGGTCAAGCAGAAACTGGCTGCCTTCGCCAGTAGCGGCCAGCTTGGACCGTTCAACAACGGTTACTGGGGCCATCCTGCCTATATACTCACACCGGAAGAAAACCTGGTTTTCATGGCTGATTACCTGGAGGCCTTGAATGCCCAGAGAGAGGTTGCGCACATGCACGCCATTTACGGCGGCAAGAACCCGCACCCCCAGACAATGATCGTCGGCGGGGTCACCCTGAACAAGGATCTGACCTCTGCCCGGATCAGCGAATTCAAGAATCACGTGACCGCAGCTCAAAACTTCGTCAACACCTATTATCTTCCAGACACCACCTACCTTCTTAATTGCTATAAGGACTATGCGAACATCGGTCCCGCGGAAAATCTGATGTCGTTCGGAGAATTTCCCCTGAGCTCCTCGGAGCCATCCAGCCTGTTCTTCCCCAGAGGCGCAATCTTCAACCGTGCTACGACCTCTGTTCAAACGGTCGATGTGAACAACATCAGTGAGCATATCACCCACAGCTGGTATTCAGGGAATAGCAGCCTCAATCCGGCCCAGGGCGAGACCGTCCCGAGCTACAGCGGTATCAATACCTCGGGCCAGTACAGCTGGATCAAGGCACCGCGCTACCAGGGACAACCAATGGAAGTGGGCCCCCTGGCCCGCGTCATGGTGAACTACGGCAAGGGACATGCGGCCACCAAAACACAGGTCAACGCCTTTCTGCAGAAACTCGGACTCTCACTCTCCGCCATGTATTCCTCTCTCGGCCGTACCGCGGCCAGGGCCATTGAGACCAAGGTTATCGCAGACGCCATGGTCAGCTGGGCTGGCCAGGTCAAGGCAACCACCCCCAGCACCAGTGCCATGCCAAACCGCAAGACCTTCAGCATGGCCAACTCTGGCTCCGGTGTGGGACTCAACGAGGCACCGCGAGGCGCCCTGGGACACTGGGTGAGCTATTCCAACCAGAAGATCACCAACTACCAGATGGTGGTTCCCTCAACCTGGAACTTCGGTCCCCGGGACGGAAACGATGTACCGGGGCCTGTCGAAAACTCACTGACGGGTGTGCCGGTTGCCGACGAGGGACGCCCCCTTGAGGTTCTCCGGGTCATTCACTCCTTTAATCCCTGCATTGCCTGCGCTGTGCATGTCTTCGATCCCCAAAAGAAATCGACCTTCGAGGTAAAGGCACAGTAGCATCGTCCGAGAGTCAGCAGTTATATAGTATTGAAAGGAGAAGATATGAAATCTGGAAATAAGCTGATAAAAGCCCTGTGGCTCTTGCCCGTACTGCTCGCCGTACCGGCGTATTTCGCAAGCGCAGCATTAACCGGGCAACAGATATATGATCAAAATTGCGCCAAGTGCCACAAGCTCGGCAGCTACGACAGCTCCGGTTCTCGCGATCTGCTCGGGGACGGTTCAAAGGTGAGTGGCAAGTTCAAGGGCGGTTCATCGAGGCACAAAGGGATTAAACTTTCCGACACAGACATATCCACTGTCGCCGCGTTTCTGAACAATCCGACTACCACCGCCCCCCTGGCCATCCTGACCACGAGCTTCCCGAACGCGACGGTTGGAACGGGGTACAGCCAGGTACTTGCAGCCAGCGGCGGAAAAACTCCCTACAACTGGTCCCGTACAGATGGCACCCTTCCCACCGGCCTGTCGCTCAACTCATCCGGAGTTATCTCAGGCATGCTGAGCGCAGCCGGAACCTTCACCTTCACAGTAAAAGTTACGGACTCCGCCTCGGTATCAGACACCAAGTCCCTCTCCATAACCGTCGCCCCCGGCGCAGCACCGCTCTCGATATCCACCCCATCTCTGCTGGACGGCACCATAGGGGCTGCCTACAGTCAGAATCTAGCCGCAACGGGCGGAACCACCCCCTATACCTGGAGCTATAATGGCACACTTCCACCGGGAATTACGGTAACATCAGGTGGCGCACTGACGGGCACTCCCACTGCGGCAGGGTCCTACAGTTTCACCGTTATCGCTGTCGATTCGAAATCGGTCACCGCCAGCAAGCCTCTTTCGGTAACCATCGCCGTACCGGTCTCTACTCCCATGACGGCCGACGACAAAAACCTGTTCCTGGCCAACTGTGTTGCCTGCCATACGCCGTCCGGACTGGAATACCGCACCGTCTCCCAGATAAAGAGCGCAATCACGGGTAATGTCGGCGGTATGGGCACCACTCAGCTGAAGGCCCTGTCGAGCACCAACCTTAACGGCATCGCCCGGACATTGGTTCCCGGCACACCAGAAGTCATTTCCTGCGATACGTGCCACTCTTCATCACCTCCGCCGCCTCCTTCGCCAACACCAACGACCGGGCAGGCAGGCAGTATACGATGCCAACTGCGCGAGCTGCCACCGCCTCGGCACCTATGACACCTCAGGATCAGCACCCAACCTGTCCAGGTATGGATCAGACGTGTCGCAGAAGTACACAGCAGGGGTACGTGGACACAGTGGGATAACCATGACGGCAACGGAGATAAGCAGCCTCAGCACCTTCCTGAATTCAAATTAGAAAAACATCCTGCCTCTCTTCTTGAGAGAACCTGTCAAATAGTGAGCCGCACCGTGACGTAAAAAGTCCCGGTGCGGCTTTTTTGTTCGGTAAAAGGAACGAATCCCCTGCGGGTAAAGATCCTTCCCCGTTGTTCGTAATAACTTTCCGAACTTGGTGCAAAACCATCAGTGATGACTTCTGGGTTATTATCTTGTATCATTATTAATTCGCTAAGCAAGACTGATCCCGCCAACAAGAGCGGAACCGCATACAATCCCGGAAAAACACCTTTACATGCAAGGTGACTAATTACGAAAAGAAACAGGTAAACCAACTAGATCATGCTTATTATTGTCGAGTCGCCCACCAAAGCGAAAAAAATACAATCGATCCTGAAAGTGAAAACCATGTCCACGGTTGGCCACTTCAAGGACCTGCCCGATTCCAGCATGGGCGTCGACCTGAAAACCTACGAGCCGACGTTCGTCTACCATGAGAAGAAGAAACACCTGCCCAAGGATCTGCGCGCGGCAGCCAAGGACGAAATCGTCATGCTGGCTGGTGACCCGGACCGCGAGGGATATGCCATCAGCCGCCATATCTACGAAGAGGTTAAGGATGTGGCTAAGGAATGCCGGCGGATGGAGGTGTTCGAGGTCACTGAAAAGGGGTTGAAGGAATCCCTTGCCAAGGCGGTTCCCTTCGAAGAGACCAACGAAGGGTTGTACAGCGCTTTCCTCGGCCGGCGGATCGGTGATCGCCTGGTGGGTTACATCCTCTCTCCCCTGGCAAGCAAGAACCTGCGAGGCAAATACAGCGTCGGACGGGTGCAGTCCCCCGCGGTTCGACTGGTGGTTGACCGGGAGCGGGAGATCCGGGAGTTCGCCCCCACGCCCTACTGGATGTTGGATATACAGCTGGACAAAGAGGGAACAACCTTTCTCGCCCGGCACGTGAAGGGCAAGTTTCTGCAGGTGGCGGACGCACAGGTCATCATTAACGCCATTCAGGCCGAGAGCCATGCCCTGGCAGAAAAAGTGGACAAGAAAGAGGCCCGCCAGTCAGCCAAACCGCCGTTCACCACTGTCGACCTGCAGGCGGCCGCGGCCGTCCACCTGAAGTTCACCCCGGAACAGACCATGAAGCTGGCTCAGGGGCTTTTCGACCACGGTCTGACCACCTATCACCGCACCGACTCGGTGCGCATGGATGATGCCTTCATCAGCGAGATTCGGGAGTTCCTCAGCACGGCCCTTGGGAACGAGTACCTGCCGGCAAAACCTAACCAACACAAGTCCAAAAACAGCCAGGCCGATGCCCATGAAGGCATCCGGCCGACTAAGATGCACTCCGCTGCCGATATCGCAGCACTTGTACGCAAGGAAGGACTCACCACCGAGCATGCCAGGCTTTACGAGCTGATCTTCAAGCGGGCCGTGGCCAGCCAGATGGCCCCGGCGGTCTACGACTCCACAACCCTGCTTTTCCTGGTGGCCGGGGAGAAATTCAAGGCCTCCGGACGGATCCTGAAGTTCGATGGATTCCTTAAGGTTTATGCCGTAACCGATGAAGATAAGGACAAAAAGGGCGACGAAGACACCGTACAGGAACTGCCGCCAGTAGAAATCGGGGAACTGGTGCCGAAGCTAAAGGAGATCCTGGCGGAGAAGAAGACCAAACCGCCCGGCAGGTTCACCCTCGGCTCGCTGGTAAAAGAACTGGAGCGGCTGGGCATCGGACGACCGTCAACCTACGCTGCCATCACCAAAAACATCATCGATCGGGGTTACGTTAAGGAGGACAAAAGAAAGGTCGTCCCTCTGCCGCCGGGAGAGACCCTGGTGGACTTTCTGCAAGACAAGCACCCCTGGGTGATCGATTACGCCCTCACCAACAGGATGGAGGGTTTTCTGGACCTGATCGTAGAGAACAAGGAGACCTGGCAGCGTTTCTGCAAAGGAGTTCACGGAAAGATGGCTTTCACCATACCGCCGGTTCGGGCCGTGGGCGGAGGTCCCAGCGAGGCCCAGCTGAAGTTTGCCCGGGACCTGGCAACGAGAAACAACCTCTCAATCCCTGAAGAAACCCTGCAAAGCGGCAAGAACCTTTCACTGTGGATCGAAGGAATCGTCCGCGGGAAAAGACCGAAGGAAGAAAAGAACAACGCAACAGAGTAATCTTTCTGTGCGGATGATCATTTAATACAGATACCTGAGGAGATAACCAGCAAGGGGCTAGCCATTAAAAGCTAGCCCCTTTTTTAGTATCCTGAAAAGGACTCTGAATGGTAGCGGGGGTTTCCCGATCAGAATTGCTTCGGGAATGACAGTTTTGGGAACTGGCGGAAGATTGACGCCAATTAGAAGAAATTGTATGTATTTCTAGTGGCACTTAAATTTTTAACACCCCATTTTAAACCACTGTTTTCTCCCTAGCAATCAGCTATTTAGCGTAAAATATCAGTTAGTTGCAAATCTGCAAACCAAAGTTGCGTTCCATATTTTCCCATTGACACTTGCCTTCAGCTTTACTTAAACTTAAGCAATTAATTAGCCTCAAACCAGCCAGCGAAATTTCATTCAGAGTTATCGCCTCTGCCACTTCCAGCGATGATCAGCCGTCCCATAATTTTTAACCGGGCTACATAAGCCCGGTATTTTCAGGAGGTCTATAAAAATGGTAGAAGAAAAAATCAATCAGATGGTACAGAAAGCCAAAGCAGCCCTAACCGAGTACAAAAAACTTGATCAGGCAAAAACCGATGCGATCTGTGAAGCAATCGCAAAAGTTATTGATGCAAACAAAGAAGAGCTAGCCAAAATGGCCGTTGAAGAAACACGTCTCGGCAACGTGGCTGACAAGACTATCAAGAACTACTTCGGTTCCACCGTTATCTGGAATGACATGAAGGACGTAAAAACCGTTGGCGTTGTCAAAGACGAAAACGATATCATCGAAATCGCTGAGCCCGTTGGTGTGGTTGCTGCCGTAACTCCTACCACCAACCCCACCTCCACGGTCTGCTTCAAGGTGCTTTCCTCCCTTAAAGGCCGCAACGTGGTAATCTTCGGCTTCCACCCCCGCGCACAGAAGTGCTGCACCAAAACTGCCCAGCTCTGCCTGGACGCTGCTATTGCAGCAGGCGCACCCAAAGATTGCATCCAGTGGATTGAGCAGCCTTCCGTCGAAGCAACCAACGCCTTGATGACCAACCCCGGCGTTGACGTTATCCTCGCAACCGGTGGCGGCGCCATGGTCAAGGCTGCCTACAGCTCCGGCAACCCCGCTTTCGGCGTAGGCGCAGGCGGCTGTCCAGTATATGTCGCTGCTGACGCAGACATTGACCAGGCTATGAACGACGTTGTTCTCTCCAAGACCTTTGACAACGGCGTTGTTTGCGCATCCGAACAGAACCTGATCTTTGACAATGCCGCAGTTGCTGAAAAAGCCGTTGCCAAGCTGCAGGAAATCGGCGTGTACCTCGTAAACGCAGAAGAAAAAGTAAAACTGGAAAAACTCTACTTCGGCGACTGCTCCGTTGTCTCCGGCAAGGTTGTCGGTCAGGCTGCTCCGGTGATTGCTGAAATGGCCGGTTTTGCCGTACCCGAAGGAACCCGCGCCCTGTTGGTTGGGCCGCTCAAGGGCACCCAGGAAGTTGAGCCGATGAGCCGCGAGAAACTTTCTCCGAGCCTCGGTTACTTCATCGTTGACGGCAAAGACGCAGCCATCAACCTCTGCGCCGATCTGCTGAATAAAGGCGGAGCAGGCCACACCGCAGGCATCCACTCTGCAAGCGATGCCCTTTGCGTTGAATTCGCAGAGAAAGTTGCAGCAAACCGCGTAACCTTCAACTCGCCCACCAGCCACGGCGCCATCGGCGGTCTGTTTAACGTTATGATCCCCTCTCTGACCCTTGGCTGCGGTTCACAGGGCAACAACATCACCACCGACAACATCAGTTTCCGTAACCTGGTAAGCATCAAACGCGCCGCACGTCGCGTCGTCCAGGGCTAAGACACGTATGTAACCGGTTGTAAGGAGCAATGTGGCTTGCCATCGCAAGCAGGGCCACATAGCAAGCAGTACCATGACATAACATCTCCCCCTCCGCCACAACGGAGGGGGAACTCCAAACCCGCCTGTAACTCCCAACGCCACCGTAACCCACTATTCTTCAGAGCTCTTCCGGTGTTATTTCCGATTTTGTCCTGATACGGTACAGCTTACTCACCGGGATAACGGCAACGATGCCGTCGCCTTCCATGCCCGTGTTGGCAACCTCCATAATCGCAGCGGCTATCTCTTCTACCCTTGCCTCTTCAGTGTAAATTTCAATCCGCGAATGAGTAACAAACCAATCTGGATTGAAAAAGTTGGCATACTCTCCATACCCCTTCACTTTCGTCACACTGAGCCCTTTGACCCTCATTTCCACAAGCCGGCCCTCGACTTCTTCCAAAAACTGATTCCGGATGATTGCAACAATTTTCTTCAGTTTCATGGCAATTCCTTCCCTATGCTCATGCCAGACTAAGGTACCGGAAAGTGTTCCAGATATCACGACTTACCAATTTTGTATCACTTTTACGATTGTTTTGTGATATGCTCGCAAACTTCAAAAAAACCTGAGAATTAGTAAGGAATGTTTTGTGGATGATCTGATTTCAAGAGCGTTCGATGCAATGCCGTCCCCGGTCCTTGTCGTGGATGAGGATGTACGGATACATGAATATAATATCGCGGCCTCAGCACTTCTAACAGCCGAAAAACCGGAAGTGCTCCAGATGCGCGGTGGTGAGGCCATTCGCTGCGTGCATCACCACGACACGGAGGAGGGCTGTGGCCGGGCCGACGCCTGCTCGGTCTGCGTTCTCAGGAACTCCGTGGGCAAGGCCTTCCAGGGAGGCAAAGTTGTTCGCAGCCGCCAAAAGATGGATCTCATCCGGGATGGTAAAATTATTGAGGTTTACGTCCTGGTAACCGCCTCACCTTTTGTTTTCCAGAACACGCAGCTTGCGATCCTGGTGCTGGAAGACATCTCTGAATTGGTCGAACTCCGGGAAATCATACCCATATGTGCTGTCTGCAAACAGGTCAGGACTGATGAAAATTACTGGGTACAGGTGGAGTCATATCTCAAAGATCGAATGGACATCGAATTTACCCACGGGTTATGCCCATCCTGCCGCGACAACTACCTGGCTGAACTGGACGCACTTAAACGAAAGAAACAATAATTTTCCGTATTCACCTAGGAATGTAAGAGATCTTCTCTGCGATCTTGCGAAAATGGAAGCCGTAAATGGCCAGGGTGATGGCGGTCGGAAACAGCCTCGGTCGCCGAAATAGTGACCAGAAAAACAATTTCCAGTACTGGAATCTTTCCTTGCCGAATAATCCAAGTATCAGCATGGACTTGAACAGCGCCCCCAGGTAGCCTGGCTTGAGTTGAATCCCTCCCCGCTGTAACGGCTGGTAGTCTTTGAGGAAGGTGGTGACGCGACGGTAATAGTTCTTCGGCGCATAAATAGTATCAATGATTGTGCGATATCCGTTAACAAGCAACTCCATCTTCATCTTCGGAACAAAATTCGTAGCAAGTGAGGTGTTGTTTCCGGATGCATCCTCCAGCATCCGCCCCTCCTTGACCATGCGCTGGTACAATTTCGTGCCGCTCAGAGCAGTGAGCATCCCGACCATGGCCGTAGCGATACCGCTTTCCTGGATGAAACGAATCTGCCTTTCAAAGATTGTCGGTGAGTCGCTGTCGAAGCCAACGATAAAGCCGGCCTGAACCTGAAGGCCTGATTTCTGTATTCTCTTGACGCAGTCAAGAAGATCACGATTCTTGTTCTGCTCTTTGCCGCTCTCATGATGGCCCTCTTCGCTGGGCGTCTCGATGCCGATAAAGACCTCCTCGAACCCGGCAGTAACCATCATCTCCATCAACTCTCCATCATCAGCCAGATTAATGGATGCCTCGGTAATAAAGTTGAACGGATGTCCCCTGTGCTCCATCCACTGGATAAGTGCTGGAAGGATGTCATTTTTCAGTTTTTTCTTGTCACCAATGAAATTGTCGTCAACGATAAAAACCCCTCCTCGCCAGCCGCCAACATAAAGGTTTTCCAGCTCATCAAGCAGCTGTTCTGTCGTCTTTGTTCGCGGTACCCGCCCAAACAATGCTGTTATATCGCAGAATTCACAATCAAAAGGACAGCCTCTCGAATACTGAATGTTCATTGCCGCGTATTTTTTAGTATTAATCAGCTCCCAAAGCGGGATCGGGGTATCTTTCAGCTCAGCGCGGCGTTCTGAAGTGTATATGTGACGTGCCTGTCCGCGCTGGAGGTCTTCAAGAAAGGGAGGAAGTGTGATCTCCGCCTCGTTGAGCACCAGGTGATCGACTTCATCAAATTCATCAGGACTGGTGGTGAACAAAGGTCCGCCGGCAACAGTCAAAACTCCTAACTGCCGACATCTGGTCAGCAGCTTTTTCACCGCTTCCCTCTGAATCGTCATGGCGCTGATAAAAACATAGTCAGCCCACTGAAGCTCCTTGTCGGACAGTGTTTGCGCATTCATATCCACAAGCCTCTTTTCCCAGCTTTCAGGGAGCATTGCGGCAACCGTCAACAAGCCTAGCGGGGGATAACAGGCCTTCTTGGCAATAAATTTCAAGGCATGTCTAAAACTCCAGAAGGTATCTGGATTGTTTGGGTAAATCAGGAGGATTTTCATAGTAAACCTGTGCTTTCATTCCAAAAAGGGTAAAAGATTTTTCCATTACTAGTGTACCCCCTCCGGTTATCTTTACATGTAAAGATAATGTAAAAGCTTAATTCAAACATTCGGCAGAAGTTGTCGTCAGAAATATTTTTTCACAGTAAAAGCTCTAAAGTATTTCCTCCCCGTGCCGATAGATTAATTAATGGGTGTCTTCTTTGGCACCATTAATTTGTTGGGCGACGTATTCGCGGCTATTTTTCAAAATGGTGGCCGGTACAAATCACCTTTTTACATGAAAAACCAGTGGAGACAGGAAATTGGCTTCCCTTATCAATACATTCAAGGAGGAATTGGCTATGGCAGAGAGACGTTTCAGCCGCTTCAAAATTGTCGAAAAATGTTTTGTGGATTACGAAAACGGTTCAGCTGAAGTAACCCTTCAGGACATCTCCCTCAATGGGGCGATGGTCGAGTTCAGCAAGGCCATCCCGGTCAGCATGGGAGACGGCATATGCCTTTCCTTCCCCCTTGGCCACTCGGACAAGCACCTTCAATTCAATGCTGAGATAAAACATGTCAATGGCAAAGTTGCCGGAATGGAGTTTCTGGACACAGACCTTGGAACACTGGTCGAACTTCACTCGCTACTGAAAGCGAATGCAAATAATATCGAAGAGATAAACCGGGAATTCAGCCTCCTCACCGCCGCCTGAAATTGAATACACACCTATAGGAGCCTGTCGGAATCCGAGCACTTCTGGCAAACGGCCTGCTTGACAACCCTTGTCTTGTTCGCAACCGCAATTCGCGCAACATTTCGGCCAAGACAAGGGAAACGCCATCTTTTGCCAAGCCATCCTATTTCCCCGCAATATCCTTTTTCACCTCTTCATATTGTTCCTTGGATATCTCTCCCAGAGCATATCTCTTGTTCAACATCTCCAGGGCCGATTCTTCTTTGTGAACGTGTATCCATTTCCCGCTTTTTCCGATTATCCACAGTACCAGCAGTACTGAACATACAACGATAAAAATTAAAAATACCAGGCCAAAGAGCATCCAGCCAATCCCGAGATAATATCCGTACATCATGTCAGGTCCCATCATGAGACTCCCTCCCGTACCGTGTATAGCCAACTCCCAGCCAAGAGTGTTTCAGCGCAGGAAAAGTATTCTTGCTGTTATCTACGAACAAATCATCATGTTTGAATACTTTAGCGTCACTGTGACACTGCTGTAACGTTCTACAGCTAGTATAAAACAAAACGCAGACTTCTCATTACACGAAGGAGGAAAAAATGTTCAAAAAAGTCTTATGTCTCACAGCGCTTTTAGCCGTTGCAACAACGGGAGTCGCATCCGCAGGGGCTCTCAAGGTGGATAAGGCACTGAAACCTTACAAAACCGTCGGTGGTGTCTCGGGCAATGTCAACAGCATTGGCTCTGACACGCTCAACAACCTGATGACCATGTGGGCCGAAGGTTTCCGCAAGAAGTATCCCAACGTGAACATACAGATTGAAGGAAAAGGCTCCAGCACCGCCCCTCCCGCCCTGGTGTCAGGAACAGCCCAGTTTGGTCCCATGTCACGGGAAATGAAGAGCAGCGAAATTGATGCCTTCGAGAAAAAGTACGGCTACAAGCCGACCAAGGTTGCCGTGGCCATTGATACCATCGCCATCTTCGTCAACAAAGACAACCCGCTGAAGAGCCTCTCCCTGGAGAAACTCGACGCAATCTTTTCCAAAAATCGTAAGCGTGGGTACCCAACCGAAATCACCACATGGGGCCAACTTGGCTTGACCGGCAAAATGGCCAGCCAACCTATCAGTCTTTATGGCCGCAATTCCGCATCTGGCACCTACGGTTTCTTCAAGGAGCACACCCTTAAAAAGGGCGACTACAAAGACACTGTCAAGGAACAGCCTGGATCCGCTTCGGTGGTACAAGGGATCACCAAGGACATGAACGGCATCGGATACTCCGGTATCGGCTATAAGACTTCCGGGGTGAAGGTTCTGGCTCTTTCCGCAAAAGAGGGACAACCCGCTGTCGAGGCGAACTATGCTAACGCACTCAGCAGCAAGTATCCTCTGAGCCGCTTCCTCTACGTCTATGTGGCAAAAGATCCCAAAAAGCCCCTTCCGAAACTGCAGGAAGAATTCCTGAAGTTCGTCCTTTCCAAGGAGGGACAGGAAATCGTCATCAAGGACGGCTTCCTCCCGCTGACTGCGGCAATGGCGAGCAAGAGTATTTCCGAGTTGAAATAGTAGTACATTCCCCCACGAAGTCCCCCCGAGAGAACGGCCGGTACACACCGGCCGTTCTTGTATAAAGCTACAACATCAGTGCGTATAACCGGTTCTAAAACCTAGAACAATAAGCCCCCCTCTCCCCGCCACCTACCCCAACGCGCAAAAAGCCGCAATCTGACGCTATAGGATGCATTTTAGGCTCAGCAACCCCTTTTCGCCAAAATAAATCCAGATTGGCATCAATCTTCCGCCAGTTCCCAAACCTGTCATTCCCGAAGAGGTTCTGATCGGGAATCCAGCTTCTAACTGACTGAAATATGGACCCCCGATAAAGGCCTTCGAGGTTGACAATCTTCATAGCGGAAGAATAGTGCTACTTGGGAAATATATTAAGTTCCCGGCAATTTTGTGATATAGAATACAAGGTCATCTGCGGCAAATACCAAAGGTGGACGCTTTATTTAAACCAGCAATTTTGCTTGCTTCGCAAAAAGTCATTCCCCCGCCCTTGACGGGAGGGGGCTAGGGGGTGGGTGAAGCTGCAACCTGCTGATATATTGGCAACTTACCCCCCACCCTGACCCTCCCCCGCAAGTGGGGAGGGAACTGTTTGGAGAATTTGCGAGGCCATCATTATTTAACTCCTACAACTATACGCAGAAAGGAACATACCATGACAAAAGACTACTCTCGCTACCCACATCTACATCCCGATGCCACCGGACACTTCGGCGAATACGGGGGATCCTATATTCCACCGGAACTACAGGAGGAAATGGATAAAATCACGGATGCCTACCTTACGATAAGCAAAACACATCGATTTATCGAAGAACTGCGCTCCATCCGGAAACACTACCAGGGACGGCCAACCCCTGTGTACCACGCAGACCGCTTATCGAAAATGTGCGGAGGCAGCCAGATTTATCTCAAGCGCGAAGACCTGAACCATACCGGCGCTCACAAGCTCAACCATTGCATGGGAGAGGGCCTGCTGGCTAAATATATGGGGAAAAAGAAACTAATCGCAGAAACCGGCGCAGGACAACATGGCGTTGCATTGGCAACCGCAGCCGCCTACTTTGGCCTTGAATGCGAAATCCATATGGGTGAAGTCGA
The DNA here is from genome assembly GCA_963717775.1 of uncultured delta proteobacterium. GTDB lineage: Bacteria > Desulfobacterota > Desulfuromonadia > Geobacterales > Geobacteraceae > RPRC01. The sequence continues at coordinate 14,392 of CAVQWZ010000029.1, read as the reverse complement.
TATTATAAAAGAAGCCCCCAATGTCATCCGCATGAAACTGCTTGGCGCCACGGTGGTTCCCGTTTCTTTCGGGCTCAGAACACTCAAAGAAGCCGTTGATTCTGCTTTCCAAGCCTACTTGAAGGACCCCATCAATTCGATCTACTGTATCGGCTCGGTGGTTGGTCCCCACCCCTTCCCCATGATGGTGCGTGATTTCCAAACCGTCGTCGGCATTGAATCTCGTGAACAATTCCTGGAAATGACCGGCAGTTTGCCAGATGTGGTCTGCGCGTGTGTGGGTGGTGGTAGTAATGCCATGGGAATTTTCTCAGGCTTCATCAACGACCCAGTTAAGCTCATCGGCATTGAACCCGGTGGACGCTCACTTAATCTTGGCGACCATGCGGCCACTGCAGCCTTCGGAAAACCCGGACTCATCCATGGCTTCAAATGCTACCTGCTCCAGGATGAAAATGGCGATCCGGGCCCGGTATATTCCATCGCCAGCGGACTCGATTACCCTGGGGTAGGACCAGAGCATAGTTTTCTTAAGGACGCAGGGCGTATCAGCTATGAAATGGCCGATGACATGGAAGCTCTCGCTGCGTTTTATACATTAAGCAGCGTAGAAGGTATTATCCCGGCGCTTGAAAGCGCACATGCCGTCGCCTACTCCATGAAACTCGCCAAAGAGATGAAACACGGAAGCATTTTAATCAACCTTAGCGGACGAGGAGATAAAGACCTCAACTTCGTCACAGAAACCTACGGTTTCAATATTGAAGAAGCGGAAAAAAGCTTGTTATAGAATTTCTAAAGAAAATCGGTCGGGCAGATGGATTTGCAGCAGATTCCCCTAAGTCCGACAGACTCCTAGGCATGCAGAAAGAATGATACACGCCTCACCCTACCCTTTCGTAGGGTGAGGATTCTTTATTTCAGCCGTTCCACAGGGACATAGCACGGAAAAAGATGCTTAGTCTCTCCTGTATCCGAACTCTCTACCGCAAATAGCTCCCACCCACGCCCTCGCAGCTCTTACCGACCAGCAACCCAGTTCACGGCACAATTACCTTAAGTTCGTGGCAATTCTGTGTTATATAAATTCGATGCCTGCATTGGCACGTACTATGGTTACTCAATACATTGGGATAAATTTAATCTAGCTCGTTTCCATCCGGAAACATCGGATGTGAAACTAGCGGTTTCCAATTTGGAAACGAGGATTTTTTTGTTCTGACAAGAAAATCAAGGGATTGTGCGGAGACGTACTACTGTACGTCGCACAAACAAAACCGATGCTTGACACAGTCAGGGCGAAAAAAGACCGTTTCCGGATGGAAACTAGCTCGTTTTCTACCAGGAACCCCATGCATTCCGTAAAAAACATGCGAAAAGAAGGATGTGACCTATGTTTCATGCCCCCTGCGATCTCAGTTCGTGTATTTCCGGTAGCGATGCGGTCAGATTACTCGAATTGATTCACGCAAGTGTCACCTGTGATGAGGATGAGGATTTCAGGCAGTTATTCTCGAAGCTTGAAGAACTTTTCCCCTTTGATTTTGCTCATGCCATGCTGGGCTACCATGACAACCACAAGAGGATCGTCATTGATCATGCCGTAAATATCAGCTTTCCTCTAGGGTGGGTATCCGAATTTCTTTCAAAAGATTACATGCAGGAGGCTGTCGTTGTCAGAAATAATTTTGTAAATTACAGACTCCAACATTGGCCGGACAGCAAGAAACGATTAGACGAGAAGAAAGAGATTCTTTCGCTGTTTAATGATTTCGATATGAGTAATGGCTATAGTCACGGTTCCAGCCCTTTTTTAGCAGGACAGCATGGAAGCATGTTTTGTTTTTCCGGTCCGTCGATGGAATACAACAGACGTAGCGAGTCAATACTGGAGGTAGTAATACCCCATTTAACCATGACCCTCTCCAACGTCCACAGGAAAAAGCAGGTAGACAGAAATATACGTTTTTCCGCCCGTGAAAAAGAAATTCTGAACTGGCTGAAGCAGGGCAAAAGCTCTTGGGACATGTCCGTAATCATCGGTATCAGCCAAAGTACTGTCAACTTCCACGTGTACAATGTCATGCAGAAACTCGGAGCCATAAACAGACCGCAAGCTGTTGCGGTTGCGACCCATATTGGTATCATCTCCCCAGGGTAACTATTCCCCAACTGATTCCCACCACCCACCACCCTCGTTATGACTCTCCTCAGCACTCAAAAACATACAATTTCCAATAAAACCTGTAACTTCTTATAGGTGATATCCCTGGCTGACTATGGAATGATTACCGCTGCTTCCGGAAATTCATTCCGGAAGCCAATACCAATGTGGTGAAAGGGGATAGAAATGAATAAAAATGCACACGTTCGATGGGGCTGGCTAAAGTTCATGTATATTTACACTATAATCGGGGCGGGAGGTTTCGGGTTGGGCATGCTTCTCTTTCCCGGCATTATTCAGTCTCTCTTCAGATTTCCCGCTCAAGATCCAATCATTTTCGGAATTACGGGAAGCGTTTATGCTGGATTTGGACTTGTTTCAATCCTTGGACTACGGTCTCCATTGAAATTTGTGCCTATTCTCTTGCTTCAGCTTTGCTACAAGTCGGTATGGTTACTTGGAGTGATAATACCTCTTCTTGTTTCAGGTAGGTTCCCGTTGTATGCAATGTCACTTCTTTTGATCTTTGTGACCTATATTATCGGCGATTGCATCGCCATACCCTTTTCATACTTTTTCTCGAAACGTACGGATTCGTAAAAGAATTGCAGAACCCAACGTTGACACAAAACAGAACCTGGTTACGACTAACCTCACGCTGAACCTTTCTCCCTGAGGGCAGTGTTGTGGCCTCCCATAGCCTAACTGCTGAGCAAGCCAAGTCTACCATAGAACGGTTATAAGATATGGAACTGACGGGGGTGTGCTGGGGGTCTGTCGGCAAACTTTACGACTTGGAGTGCGACTACGCAGCGGGACTGAGAAGGATAGGCTTAAGTATAGGCAGACCTGCCAGGTTTTCAAAACCTGGCAGGTCGCTGTAACTGACAGAACTCAGGAAGCCGGGTAGACAAGAGGGTTGAATCACCACCAGCAATCTAGATACTCTCAGTTTTTATGAAGCTGTGGGATTTTTGGAGGGTACTTGGGTTGGAAAGTCTTTTTAGCAAGTAATTTTAACTGTTAAGAAATTCCATAGTCTTCCTGCAAATCTGGTTTCTTGAAGAATTACCACCCATCAATAACATTATCCCCACACCCAACGCTCTGCACCAACCCCTCCTGGAGGGAGAAGGTTTCACAAAAGACTGAATGAGGGGATAACAGCAGCTTGGTGATACTATGGAACCGTTTTCAGGTCACGGAAGTTTGAAGAAGTGAGGCCACCATTCCTGGTAACGGAAGTGGAGGAAAATAATAACTGCGAGAGGAAGCAGTAAAGCCGTCCACAACCTCTTTGCTTCTGATTTCAAATCTCGCAGGTTTACCAGAACAGCTGGAGGGGAATGGAATCGCGAAAATGCTGGCAGAAAGCGTGGCGTTTCCTGGCAGTACTTTTCAAAATTAGCGCCGAATTTTTCCAAAAGCAGTTTTTCTTCTGCCTTAACAACAAAATGCGCATAAAACAAAAACCCGACAAGGACCACGACCAGAAGTGTCAGACTCTGGAAAAAGAATACCAAAGAGGTGACGAAACAGAACGTCCCGAAATACAGGGGGTTCCGGGTAACGGAATAAGGGCCTGCTGTCTGCAGTTCGCTGTCCTTGCGGCCACCAACATACAATGTGGCCCAAAGCCGAGATGAAATATACGTCATAAAGAAAATCCAGCCGCCAACCTCGGCAAGCTGCTGCAAAACACTGTCGCCGGGGATAATTGGCTTCGAAAACAGCAATGCTATGCAAACCGGCGCGAATAAGACGACTCCGACTTTCCCCCTCAGCTTGAAGTAGAGAGAGTCTGCTATTGTACTCATTAATCCTCCTGAAGGTGCAAAAAAATATTCATAATACAATTTTTAATAATACAAAATTGCTTCGGTAAAAGCCAGTTACTTTTTCCAATATTGCCTTTAGCAGCAAATAAAACTTAAACCTAAATTAAAATCAAGCTGAGTTGGGCTGTTTTCCACTTCTGGCAATTTGAGCGGCATCGAGTGCTGACCTTGCACAGATTGCATGGCAGGCATTAGCAATTCCTGCTCAGGCAGCACTAATTTCGGATGCAGCTTCTGCGTCCGTGTTATTCAGACAACACCAGCAACTCTGGCCATGAAGTGGGCAGTGAAGACTTTTACACATGGTTGCACCTCCAAGTTTCGTTTTTTCCCTTGCCAAAAACATGTTCTCGCCCAAACACCGTTGAGATCGAGCCTGTGTCCTCATCCTGGTTACAAGAGTTCTTTATCTTTCATGGGGGAAAAGCGGATGGCGATGATTCTGACAAAGGCGAGTGAAAGCACCAGAGCAAGAGCCATAAACAATTTCAGCCATTCGATGTCCCGATACCAGAACGCCAGAATTTCCGTCAGGGTGGTCACCAGCACGGCATCAATAATATAAGTGACCTTGACCCTTCCGTAGCTGTAGTAGGCAAGAGCTGTGCGGAGAATCTCCATTATGGCGAGCACCGTGAGGATGTCGATCAGGATGGTTCGGAACGCCTCATGAAAAGGCTCGGTGAAAATAAGGCGGAAATCGTAAACGGTATAGGCAGTTCCCGCGAGTATCGTCACGAATATCACAACAACTACCACCGAAATCACTGCCTTGGCCGACAGTTCGAAGGATCGGGAAATTCTCTCATTCAAAGCTTCATCACGATACATGGTTTGCACCTCATTTCTATAAAGGATAGTATCTGACTTATTTTTCAATCGTGTTGCAGCTTCGTTAAAACGATGACAATTTCCACGAAATCCTAGCCACAGAAAATCTTCACCAATATTTTAACATGCTGTAACAGGGCTCTTTTCAGTTCTGGCGTCCTTGTGTCCTAAAGAAAAAAACGCACCCTTCCGAACGGAAACAAAACAATTTCTTTACTTCCAGTTCTTTAAGCCCCTATAAGCCTTGTTACTCCATATCTGTGATCTAATAGACCCTCTTCGTCTTGCATTACCACGAGCCAAAATCCTCAGTTAGAAAAATTACCTACCCGTATTTGCGTTGTCTGCAAAACTTGACAACCGCAACAAATAAGATACCTTTCACGAACAAAACGTAAGTTTTTTGAACGCTTGCCTATAACGATTGGAACAGTTTCCTTACTGCGCAGCTTCATATGAGAAACCATCTAACACACCATCATCGCTGCCCTGTCTGCCATATCTAACAGGAAGGAAAAGTTCTGCTCTGAATCCAGGGTTCCAGTTCAAAATATGACAAGGTTCTGTTCTGAAGCACTGAAGCCCCACCAGAAGCTTTTTTAAGCGGTTCATGAAGCTGTCTTTTCCGTGAAAGGCCACACAATGGATAGAACCGGCATATTGATCATCGATGACGATACGAATCTAAGGAGAACACTTTCCGATATCCTCACGGCCAATGAATATCAAACATTTGCTGTCGCAAGCGGTACGGAAGGTCTGACTGTTCTCGAGAGCCACTGCATCAAACTTGCCCTCGTAGATCTGGACCTTCCCGATATTTCTGGTATTGAAGTCCTGAATCGAATCAAGGCGAATACCCCTTCGACCGAGGCGATTATCCTCACGGGAAACGCAAGCATTGCCTCTGCCATAGAAGCGACGAACAGCGGGGCATTTTCCTACCTGGTGAAACCCTACGATATTGAGCAGTTGCTGGTCAATATCAGACGCGCCATCGAAAAGGGGGATGCCCGGGAGAATATCGCCCGACAGCGGCTAAACCTTGAGAAAAAGAACTCCGAGTTGATGGCCCTCTATGAAGTCTCGCTGGCAATCAACCAGTCAATCGAGATGGAGGGACTTCTTTCAGGGGTTTTACAGACACTTCTGGAGATGGAGTTGTTTCGTTTCGAACACACAGGAGCAGCGTTCACCATTGAAGGGAACACGCTGCGCCTTGTTTCCCACATCGGCCTCTCAGAAGCCCAACAGGAGCTTTGCGGAAGCTCTTTAAGCATGGAATGTCTCTGCGGCCGTGCAGCTGGCGAAGGCGAGATACTATTCTGCCAAAGTTCCCACGAAGACAGCCGCCATACCATACGATACCCCGATATGTCCGAACACGGCAACGTGATCCTGCCCCTGAAATCCCACGACAAAGTCGTCGGAGTATTATCCCTGTATATCCGACCCGAAACCAAGATCAGCGAGCTGGATTTCATGCTTCTCACAACCCTTGCAAATCAGATTGGGATAGCCGTCAATAATGCGAGACTCTATGAAGAAGCAAAAACCAGTGCGCTCCATGATCACCTCACCGGGCTTCCGAACAGGCGTTTCATGCAGATTCAGATGGAGAAGACTGTCGACACGTCAAAGAGATACGGTGAATATCTTTCTGTCATCATGCTGGATATCGACCATTTCAAGCGCTACAACGACACACTGGGCCATGTGCAGGGAGACAGACTCCTCATTGATCTTGCCGGTATCCTTTCAAAGGAAATTAGAAGCTCTGATTTTGTCTTCCGATATGGTGGAGAAGAATTTCTGATTATACTCCCCAGAACTGATTCAAAGCTGGCTTACGAGGTGGCTGAGAGGCTTCGAAAGACGGTGGAAACGGAAACAGAGGTCACCGTGAGCCTTGGGGTTTCTACCTACCATGAAGGCTCCGATAGTGAAAAACTAATCCAAATCGCTGACACCGCCCTGTACCGGGCAAAAGGAGAAGGCAGGAACAGAGTCGCAGTGAACACGTGCCTTCAAGCTGGAAACACAGTGGGGATGCCGCTACGTTTGGAATCGACATCTAATTCGGGAGAGTTTCATGAACCTGCCTTTGACAAATAATAAAGAGCTGTTGATTGAACTTGTGAAATTGCGTGAGCGGAATATTGAACTGGAAGCACTGGCTAACGAACAGAGGCTGGCGCGAGAAGAACTCGAAAGAATGAATTCGCTCCTCCGCAAAGTCTTTGGGGTCATACCCGACCTGTTTGCCGTAATGGACGAAAACTATCGAATCATCTTCTCCAACTGGCAAGGCGGCTACGATTATGTCCAGGAATCCACTCGTAGCGGCAACCCCATCTGTTACGAGTCATACTACGGACGGCAGGCACCGTGCGAACCCTGCCATCTCATGGAGGTATTCGGAAGCGGCGAACCCGCAATCCGGGAAAAACTCAACCCAAAGATTGGATGGGTAAAGATCCACGCTTATCCTATCCGGGATGATTCCGGCAAAACGACCTTAGTATTGGAGCACATCAGAGACATTACGGTGAAGAAACAGACCCAGTTGGATCTTCAGCGCTATCGCGAGCATCTTGTGAAAATGGTAGATGAGCGCACCTCTGAATTAATCAAGGCCAACGAAGACCTTACCCGGGAAAATGCCGAGCGGAAAGAGGCGGAAGAGGCACTGCAGGCAAGCGAGGAAAAGTTCCGTGCTGTTGCGGAGACTTCTCCCGCTGCAATATTTCTGTACCAGGGTGAGAGATTTATTTACGTCAACCCTTCCGCTGAACGACTCATTGGCTATACACAAGACGAATTACTTGCCATGAATTTTTGGGATTGGGTCCACCCTGACTTTTCGGAACTCGTGAAAACACGTGGCATTGAAAGACAACAGGGTGCCAATCCTCCAGCGAAGTACGAGTTCCGCTTTATTACAAAAGCAGGTATGGAAAGATGGGGACTTCTCTCTGCCAAATGCATTGAATTCGCTGGAAAGTCGACAGGAATTGCAGCATTCGTTGATATAACCGAACGCAAACTGACGGAGATGGAGATTCGCAAGATGAACGAGGAGTTACAACTAAGCAGCGAACAACTTCTGACTGCCCAGGAAGAACTCGTTCGCAAGGAAAAACTTGCCTCCCTCGGCCAGCTTTCCGGGTGCGTGGCGCACGAGTTGCGCAACCCTCTCGGTGTAATGAACAACGCAGTGTATTTTCTGAAAAGCATTCAGTCGAATGCCGACGAAAACGTAAAGGAGTATCTGGAAATTATCAGTCAGGAGATCGAGAACGCCGGAAGAATCATCACCGACATACTTGAGCTCTCCCGCACCAGTGTACCGAAAATAATGCCGACAGAACCATTCCTGCTAGTGACAAATTCCCTTAAAAAGTGCACCGTTCCAAAAAGCATCTCCCTAAAGATCGATATACCAAATTCTCTGCCTCAGCTGAAAGTGGACCCGCTGCAGATGAATCAGGTGTTGCAAAACATTATCAACAACGCTTGCCAGGCAATGCCAAACGGGGGTTCCATTACCATTAGCGCTCGATCGGTTCAGGTTTCGGAGATGGAAGTGCGAGGACCTGAAAATACTATCAAGGAAAATGGTACTTTGGACGTTGAACCTTCCAGCAATTCCCTGGAAATCAGTGTCAAAGATACGGGAGAAGGGATCTCTCCGGAAAACCTGAAAAAGCTTTTCCAACCGCTTTTCACCACAAAAGAACGTGGAATAGGACTTGGGCTAACCATCTGCAGGAGCTTCACCGAGGCTAATGGTGGAAGCATCTCGGTTGAAAGCCAATCGGGCGCGGGAACCCTATTCAAACTTACATTACCGGTCGAGGAAGGTACCGCATGAAAGGAACAGTAACGGTCCTGGTAGTGGACGATGACCATAGAATGGTCAAAACCATTTGCGATATCCTGCAGGTCAAGGGATTCGAAGCGGAACCGGCCTATAGCGGAGAAGAGGCGCTTGAGAAGATCCGTTTGGTGAAGCCGGACTGCGTGCTGATGGATATCAGAATGCCCGGCATCAGCGGAGTTGAGACCGTGGAAATGATCCGGTCCCTGGCCCCTGACCTCCCTGTTATTCTGATGAGCGCCTATCCAACCGACGAGCAAACGCTTGAGGCAAAAAGACACGGGGCTTACTCGGTGCTAACCAAACCGGTTGACCTCCAGTTGGTCCTGTCGTTTCTTTCCTTGCTCAGAAAAGAAGAGAGTATCCTCATTGTGGATAATGATGAGGTCTTTTGCAGTACTCTCAAAGATATTCTGCAGGCAAGGGGTTACAGGGTCGAAACGGAAATCGACCCGGACCTGGTCATGGACCACATGGAGAGGAACTATAAGCTGGCCGTCATTCTGGACCTCAAACTTGGAAATACCGACGGCCTTGGTATTCTCAAAGATATCAGGGCGCGTTACCCTTCAAAACCGGTCGTTCTTGTGACCGGGTATGGCAAGGATATGGCGGTCTCGATTGAAAAAGGTTTCGAGATCGGAGCATATACCTGCCTCTATAAACCATTTGAAACAAATTCCTTGTTAGGTATTGTCGAAGAAATAAGCAGGATAAAGCTTCGCTCTTTTCTCGGCGAGACGATCCCTGCTGATTAACGGTAAGCCACGCAAGGTATCACCTGCACTATCAAATGCCCAATTCTCTGAACACGTTCGAACAGGCCAGAAACAAAATATCCAGTGTAGTATTATTCCCTTCAATACTCATTACCGAGCGAAAATAAGACAAACAGGTTGCCGGCTTTTCTGCCACGAGCGATGTGCATCACGGCTGTATGGTAACCTGAAACTTCACCTGGCCGGTACTTCCGGGGGCAAGGGTGCCGGTCATGATCCAGTCTATTGAGCTACCCGAGATAGTGGCGCTGCAACCGCTTATATCGGCAGGGAAAGGCGTTGTCGCGCTGTCGAGACAGCTGGTGTCCGGATTAACGCAACAGGCCAGCGGCGAAACAGTAAAGCTCGGCACACTATCGTGAATGACGATCGATTTCAGGGACTCACTGCTGTTGTTGCTGTAGTGTATGGTATAGACTAGAGAATCTCCCGGTAGTGCTGAGGTCTTGTCCACCGTCTTGTTCAGGGTCAGGCCGGCGCTTGAAGGATTTCCTACCGTGGTGATATCACCGCGGAGATAATCTCGGGTAAGGACGGGTGCTGGCGCATTGGTAAAGGTAAATGCAGCCGTAACGCTGACTTGATTTGTTGCCCCTTGCGGAGCGCCGGCAGGAACGAATTCTTTCACCAGGATACAGACCTGTTCACCGGCCAATACTGACAAAGGTCCGGGCAGTTGAGGTTCACCACTATCAAATGTGGCATTACAGTTGAGGTCACGGTAAATTACTTCACTCCATCCGGGGATTACCGGCGAAGGGATGGCAGCCGCCGAAAAAACCACGCTGCCGCCGCTGCTGACAGTGAAAACGTGTGGATGATACAATACCGATCCGGCAAGGGCGGACTGTGTATTATCGGTCAGCAGTCGATTGTCCGGGACATCGGCAAAGGTTATTGCACTGTAGCTTGTGCCGACTATGTTGCTGAATGTCAGGATATCGGTAGTACGGTCATAACTGCCGCCGGTTGTTCCGGCCAAACCGCCGGTGGAAAGGTGGTCGGCAGGATTGATCTCGACGATTTTCAGGGTTGCGACACCTGCTGCTGCCGGAATCCAGAGAGTGAAATCACCGGACGCCGCACTTGTGGTGCTGTCATAGATAGTTCCGCCGCCGCTGTCAGTCACCTTCAGTGCAGACGAGCCTAAACCGGGTTCGCTGCCGTCCTGTATCCCGTTGTTTGCAATCCCGCCCCCCCCTGTTCCCGTATCGCTGAAAACCCTCCCAGAAAGCACGCTGCCATTGAAGAGACCGAAATTCTGCCCGGCCATGGGATTCGATTGGAGGGTGATCTGTCGGATTCCTCCGGGAGTTTCCAGCGGTAACCATCCGGAAGGGACAGTCGGATTGAGGTCGCTCAAGGTCGTATTGGTCGAAAGGATAACGCAATAATCGCCCGCTGCCGGCGAGTCGAAGCTGAAGCTTCCCGTGACCGGATCGGCTGTGGCGTATTGAATTGCCGGACCGTTGCAGACGTCTCCTGCACGCGGAGTAAGCTTGAGGTAGAGGGCCTGGCCGGTGCCGGTCTCGCCGCTCTCCATAGAACCGTTATGATCAGCATCGTTATAGACAGCACCGGAAACCGCACCGTAATTCGCTTCCACCGTCAGTGTCGCCGTATTACTGGCCGTAGCAGAACCTCCTGTTTCATTGGATGACACCCCGGATGAGGTATTCTCGTAGACGCCAGGCTGGCCGGAAGTGACAGGAATCGTTACTGTGCAGCTCCCTGACAGGGGGAGTGCCGCCCCATTCAAAACAACCGTGGCCGAACCCTGGGTAGCACCAGTCAAGGTCCCGCCACAGGTAGTAGAAGGGGTCCCGGTGGCTACGTAAAGTCCGGCTGGAAAAGAATCGCTGATCCCCACGCCGGTCAAGCCGCTGATGATATTGGGGTTGGTCAGTGTCAGGGTCAGGGTTGAAGTCTCGAAGTTACGGATGGTATCCGGAGCAAAGGTTTTGACCACCGTTGGCGTGGCCAGAACCGACAATGTTGCAGCCACGGACTGACTGGAGCCGGCATTAGTTGTGGAAATACTGAACGGCGACAGGGGATTGCTGTAAACCCCGGTGGCAGCGCTGGTGACCTGGACGCTAGCCAGGCAATTTCCATTGGCAGGAATTGTAGCTCCGGTTAACACCAGACTATTTCCACCGGCAACGGCAGTCAGGGTACCGCCACAGTTGGTTGAGGCCAGTGGCGTGGCGGCATTCACCAGGCCGGCAGGATACGGGTCAGTGAAGGCAACACCGGTAATGTCCGCAGGATTACCATTACTGAGGCTGATGGTAAGGGTTGAGATTCCGCCAATCAGGATCTTGTCCGGCGAAAAGGACTTGGCAAAACCTGGTGGCGCCATAACGATAAGCTCAGCCGTGGTGTCGCTTCCGCTACCCATGTTGCCTGTTGCAATGGCTCCGGTGTGATTGGTGAACGTGCCGACCGTAGAACCGGTAACATTGACCGAAACGCTGCACGAGCTGTTGCCCGGAATGCTGCCGCTGGTAAGCGCCAGGGAACCGCCCCCACCAGAGGCAGTCACAACCCCGCCGCAGGTATTCACCACCCCCGGTGTCCCGGCATTGACCAGGGATGCCGGATAGCTATCGGTAAATGCCACGCCGGTTGCTGCGGTACTGTTCGCGTTGCTCAAAGTAATAGTGAGGGTCGAGTCCCACCCTGGGGGATCACCGACGGCGCAAATTCCTTTATCGCTGCGGGTGGTGGAGTCATATTCAGGGTGGCGCTGGCAGGATTGACATTGCTGGTGCCGCCGGAGACGGTCAGAGCCCCAGCCGGGATAGTATTAACCACCGAAGAGGCCGCCGTAACCAGCACGCTCACGGTACAGCTGCCGTTGGCCGGTATAGTGCCGCCTGATAGTCCGACAAAAGCCCCGCCTATTGTGCCGGTGGCTGTGCCGCTGGCACAGGTGGTGGATGGCGTGCCGACATTGCTGATGGTGCCGGGGAGATAATTGTCCGTGAAGGCAGCAGAGGTCATGGGGCTGCCGGTCGTGTTTAAAAGGGTAATGGTCAGGGTCGAGGTCTGCCCGTTGGTTATGATGGCCGGAGAAAATGCCTTGCTGATGCCCGGCTGCCCCACGGACAAAGTGGCAGTGGCCTCATCACCACTCCCACCGTTTGTGGAGTTTGCCGTGACACTGTTAAGGTAGCTGCCGCTCGCAGCTGATGTAACGTTCACAGTAAGTGTACAGCTGCCGTTCACCGCAAGTGTTCCGCTGGAAATACCGGTAGTAGTGCCATTGTTGGCACCCCCGGTCCTGGTGGCGATCGAACCGCTGGTGCAGGAAAGATTCGGCGAAGCGGAAGAAGTATTTACCAGCCCGGCAGGATAACTGTCAGTGAAGGAAACCCCGGTCAGGCTTGAGGTGTTTGCGGCCGGGTTGCTGACCACAATCCGCAACTGACTGGTGCCGCCCACGGTAATCGGATTGGCAACAAAGCTCTTGGTTATGGCAGGGGGAGCTACAACGGTAAGGGTGGCACTGGCGGCAACCCCGCTCCCAGCGTTAGCGGTATCGACCGGTCCGGTGGTATTGTAAAAGGTCCCCGCCGTCGCACTGGTCACGTCAACGGTTATCGTGCAGCTGCCATGGGCCGAGATGGTACCACCCTCTAAAGGTCAAGCCATCACCACCGGAAATCGCGCTGACGGTACCGCCGACACAGCTGGTGGCGGCATTCGGTACCGCAGCATTGATCATACCGTAGGGATAGTTGTCGCTGAGAGCCGCACCGGTGATTGTCACGGAATTCGAATTGGACAAGGTTATGGTTAGGGTGCTGGTTTCGCTTACCTTGATCGTGGCAGGAGAAAAGGCCTTTGCCGAAGTCGGCACTGCATTGTTGGTCACCAGCAGCTGCGCCGTAGCCGCATCGCCCGGCCCGCTATCAGGAGATGTGATGGCACCGGTGCTGTTGGTATATGGCGTGGTCGAGGCGTTTGAACTCTGTACGTTGGCTGAAACTGTGCAGCTTCCACCCGGTGCCAGCGTGGCACTACTGATACCGAGGGTTGTGCCGCCGTCTGTACCGCCGACTCTGGTGGCTGTTGAACCGTCCGTGCAGGAAAGCGTCGCACTGGCGGGCGTGGAATTTCTCATGGTCCCGGGCGTGGTGGGATACGAGTCGGCAAAGGACACACCGGTCAGAGTCGTGGTCGTGTTCGGATTTTTGAGCGTGATACTGAGGCGCGAAGCGACATTGGGCCTGACTGACTCAGGACTGAAAGACTTGCTCGCCTCAGGAGCGCCGACCACCGTCAGGTAAGCGATGTTGCTGAGAATACCCGCCACAGCGTTCTGGTCGGAGGTCACCCCGCTCGTCTGGTTGGGATGAACCCCCGTCGTGCTGCTCGCCACACTGATGGTCGCAGTACAGGTCGAGTTCGGCGCCATGGTAATGCCACTGATGGAGACCAATCCGGTCTGACCGGCAGTGAAGCTATTGGAGCCAACGCCGACACAGTCCCCGCCGGCAACGCCGGTAGTACTGATCGCCATGTTGGCGAGGGTATCGCTGAAACTTACACCGGTCAGGGCTGACCCGGTCGGATTATTCAGAAGGAAGGAGATAGAGGATTCCCCCCCGGACTGAATGACGGCGGGACTGAACGCTTTCAGGACAACCGCAGGAGTACCAACGGAAAGTGTTGCAGTTGCAGGGGTACTTGACCCGGCATTGTCGGACTCGACAGTGACGCTGTTGGTATAATTGCCTGCCGTGGCACTGGTGACATTAACAGATACCGTGCAGCTTCCGCCGGCCGGAATCGAAGTAGAGGTAAGGCTGATCTCTCCTCCCCCGGCAACCCCGCCGGTGAGGTCACCGGGCACCGCGCCGGCAGTACAGTTCAGGGTCGGCGTGGGGGTAGA
>CAVQWZ010000028.1:195000-334343 GCA_963717775.1 uncultured delta proteobacterium | reverse complement strand
GACTGGTCAGACGATGACGCACGGGCCGTGCTCGCGATCTACGGCTCCGCGGATGTCGCGCGCTGGCTGACCCCGACGATGGACCGCATTGCCGACGTCGACGAGGTGCGCTCGGTGCTGAGTACCTGGCGGCAGGAACAGCCCGAGCCGCTCCCGCTGCAAGGGCGGTGGGCGATCCATCACCCACCGCCGACGGTGCCGTCGTCGGCGGCGTCGGCATCCGGCGTCTCCTCCGGCCGGCGAGAATCTCGAACCTGCCCAGTGGGGCAACGGGTACGCCGTCGAGGCGGCACTGGGCGTTGGCTCGGCTGGGCGTTCACCCAGGCGATCGACGAATTGTTCGCGGTCACCCGACCGAGCAACGTCCGGGCGACCGCCACCGCGGAATGGCTCGCAATACAATAGGTCGGTGAGACCACCAAGTACCACGGCCTGACCATGCAGGTCTACCGGATCCGCCCCAGCGACCTCGCCGGCTAACGTCCGCTGTCAGTCAGGGCGCGACGTCGAGGGCGGCCAGCCGGCGCGGATCGGCATAGGATGTTGATCTCGACCATCAGCCCGTCCGCGACGGTGAAGGCCAGCACCGCCATCGGGTCGGCCCTCGACCGTTGCCACGATTCCGGGTCCACCGTTGACCACCGCGAAGCGCGACCGGACCACGACCCCGCGCTCTCGAACTCCCCCAGGCTCATGATCGCAGCCGCGTCCTCGGCTTCGACGGCTCGCCGGAGCCATTCTTAGGCCCGCGCAGGTCACGGTCATGGGCGAGCAGGACCCCCAAACCTGGCCATCCCGGTCGGGTCGGCTGCCGCGGCCGCGTCGCGGAGCCACTGCCGATCCTCTTCCGAACGCCGGCATCTGACCGCTGCCACGCGGCCAAGCCGACCATTGCGCCCGGGTCGTTCAGAGCGGCCCGCACCCTCAGCGTCTTCTCTGCCTGATTGGACATGTCCTCATCCAGCCTGTCGGACTCGATGAGCCCGTCGCGTCACGTGGAGCGGCGAGGAGACGGGTCGTCACGAGGAAGGTGCCCGATATCAACGGGCCGCTGCCGACTGCGTCGACCCGATGCTGCTGTGGACGATCGGTGACTGGTGCCTGCAACGTGGTCGCGGTGATGCCGAGCGATGGTTCGACCGGGCGGTCCAGGCCGACTGTGACCTTCTCGAACTGAGCGACCGCGGCCGCACAGTTGGTTGAGGTCGCGGGTGAGGATCGAGCCGAGGGACGGCTTCGCGAGGCGGTAGCGACGATCGGCCCGTACGCATCGGGGATGCTCGCCGAGTGGCTGGAGCAGCGCGGATGTACCCGCGAAGCCGAAGTGCACTATTCGCATCGCGGCCGAGCACGGCAACCACCGCTTCATGAACAATCTGGCCGCTCTCCTGATCGACCGAGCCGCGCTCGACAGGTTGAAGCTCGCCACGGGCACCAAATCACGCACCGACACACAACGAGATCCCGGCGCTGGTTACGTGAACGGTTACTCGCGATCGGCCCTGCCGCATCGACCATTTCACGCAGGCGGGCGCAGCCATTCTGCCCCAGTTCGCCCGCCAGAGCAGAGTCGACTCCATTTCGACCTTAAGCTCGGAAACCGTGAACGCACAAGCCAGGTTCCGACTGCAGCTCATGGGAGGCTTTCGACTCTGCCGGGACGGCACCGTCGTCACTCCGTCGGAGGGCTGCCGGCGGATGCTCGCCGCGCTTGCGGTCCGTGGCATGACGAGCAGGCGCTCGTTGGCAACGACTCTCTGGCCGGAGTGCCCGGACGCGCGCGCCTTCGGCAACCTCAGGACGGCGCTGTGGCGCACGGCTGATCACTGTCCCGGCCTGGTGGTCGTGCGGGGCTGAACGTCGCGCTTGATGAGACCGTCGAGGTCGATCTGCACGAGCTTCACGCGTGGAGCTCGCGCCTCCTCGAAGACATCAGCTCCGACTGCAGCGACCCCGCCGACAGCGGCCACGACGGCAACGGCCTCGGCGGCGACCCGTTCGCGCGGCGGCAACCCGGCTAGCTGCTCCCGGACTGGTACGACGACTGGGTCGTCATCGAACGTGAACGGCTCCGCCAGCTCCGGCTGCACGCACTCGAGGCCTCCGCCCGCCGCCTCACCGCCGCCGGCCGGTACGGCGCCGCAGCCAGGATGGCCCTCGATGCGGTCCAGCTGGACCCGCTGCGAGACAGCGCCCAGGGGATTCTGATCACGTCCTACCTGGCCGAGGGCAACGTGGGCGCGGCGGCGCGGCAGCTCAGGTCCTTCCGCGAGCTGCTGCGCGTCGAGCTGGGGATCGAGCCCGCACCGTGGCTCACTCGCCTGGTCGCCGACCGGCTCGCCGAGCGGGCCCCCCGCTGAGCAGGGCTCAGCGGCCCGGCGGCCCCGCCACCGCCACGACGAGGTCGACGTCGACGGCACGCCAGGGATCCCTGGCAGCCGGGCAGGCCACGAGCGCGGTCAGCTCACGGCCCGGGCTCACCTGCAGCTCGCGCTGCACGGTCCGCCGGTAGATCTCGTCGCCCGCCGCGCCTCGGCCACGTTGCCCTCGGCGAGGTGTGCCTCGACGAGCACCCGCTGGGCGCTTTCCCGCAGCGGGTCGAGGCCGACCACGGTCATCGCCACCTCGACCGCCTCCGCACACCGGCGGGCCGCCACCAGGATCCGGCTCAGGGCTTCCATCGCGTGCAGCAACCGCTGCCGCAGCCGCTCGCGCTCGAAGACGACCCAGTCGTCGTACCAGCCCGGCAGCAGGTCGAAGGCGCTCGACCGCCAGGCCCCCGCAGCGAGGTCGGCGTCGGTCGCCCGACCCTCGATCAGCCGTGCCGCCCAGTCGGCCAGCACGCACAGGTCGACCGTGGCGCCGGCGGCCAGGCGGAGAACGGCCTTGTCGGCCTGCACGACGTCGATGCCGGCGCCGCGCAGCCGCCACAGCGCGGAGCGGAGGTTGCCGGCGGCGCGCTCGTCGTTGCCGACCGGCCACAACGTGCCCGCCGCCGACCGCCGGTCGACCCGCCCCTCGTTCAACGCGACGAACGCGACGAGCCGCTTGCTCCCCTCGGGCACCTCCCGCCGCCGGCCCGCCACGACGACGTAGGGACCGTCGAAGAGGTGCAGCGCGGGGCCGTCCCGCCCGCCGTGCGCGCGCACCAGTTCCCGGACGAGCTCCGTACTCATCGCCCCTCCGATGTCGGTCCGTCCGCCCAGCGCACGGTAGGGCCGTCACCGTCACGGGTCCGTCACGACGGGCCCGTGCGGGCTACCGCGCGGCCGCCTCAATGTGCCAGGAACGCCCAGACCCGCTCGACGGCCTCCGGGATGCTCACCGACTGCCAGATCTCCTGGTTCTCCGGGTCGTGCACGTCCAGTCGGCTGGTCACAGTGTACCGCACCCGGACGCACCGTGCTCCTCGGCACGAACCACGCACACCCGATCCGTGGCGGGGTCCGCCCCGCCTCGACGTCCAGGTCGCGACCGGGACCAGGCATCCGCCGCGGCCCGCTCACGCCGGGGCGGCCGCCGACCACGGTCGTGCCGGGTAGCCCTCCGCAGGCTGCGCCGGCTCGCAGGGCTCGCCGCCCTTGCCCGGCTCGTCACCCTTGCCCGGCTCGCCACCCTTGCCCGGCTCGCCACCCTTGCCCGGCTCGTACGGGGTGCCGTTGCCGCCGGGCGGCTCGGCGGGCTTGCGGGAGCACTCGAGGACCAGGTCGACGAGGTTCTCGGCCTTCGCCGCCTTCGCCTGCTTCTCGAGCACCTTCGTCGTGTCCCAGCGCGTACCGCGATCTGGAGACAGATCGACACGGTGTGGCGGTCGACCAGCCTGACGAACACCGCCCGCAGGCCGCAGCCGTAGACGGCCGGGTCGATCCAGTCCTGGTCGAGGTCGTCGAACTTCTTCTAAGCTGCAGGTACTCGACGAACCGGCGTCGGCGTCGGTCAGGGGCCCGCAGACCTCGGCCTCGAGCGCCGTCGCCTTGCCTGCGAGGTCGGCCACCCGCGGGCCGAGCGTCTTGGGCAGGCCGGCCAGCTCGTCGAACTCCGTGTCGACCTGGGTGACGCAGGCCGCCGCAGTGACGACGAGGGCGCGCAGCTTCCCGATCTCGGCGGGCAGCGTGTCGCACGTCAGCGCGTCGACCTCCGTGCAGTTCGGAGCGGGGCCGGCGCCGGTGTCGGTGAGCACCTCCTGCCAGCAGAAGGTCAGCTTGTCGCGCTTCTGCTGGTCGAGGACGTGCTCCAGGCTCTTCTTGATCCGCCCGATCCGCGCCTTCAGCTCGAGGAACGCGGTCTTGCCCCCCTCCTTCGCCTTGGCGTACGCGGCCTGGGCGCCGTCCAACGCGGTGAAGGCCTTGTCGACGGCGGTGGCGTCCGCCGTGTACAGCGCCGCCTGCTGCTTCGCAGCGGCGACGTCGACCTGGTGGGCGACGTGCGGGCCCACCGGGTCCGGACAGTCGACCGGGGTTGGGACGGGCTGGGAGGGCTGGACCACCGCCGGATGGGGACAAGGCGACCTCCTCGAGAGCCGTGGCCTCCATGGTCCCGCCGACCGTCACCCGGCCGTCGCGGGCCGGTCACGCGGCTGGCCGACCTCACCTCGACGTTCGCCGCCTCTGGTCACGGCCGCAACGATCATAGCTGTGAGACGATCACGGGTGCCGGGTGATCGATGCGGTCGGGACGTTACTGTCGTCCGGACCGCAGCGGTGTCCCGCTCGGCCGGCCGGGGCCCGCTGATCGAGCCGGGCGGGACCGCAGCGCTCCACGGATGCAGCAGCGTCACGCTCGACGGGATCAATACGTTCGCACGGCGTCGAGTCGGTCACCCGGCCGTCGTGGGTGTCACGCGGCCCAGTGCGCAACGCATCAGAGGCGGTGCCAGTACACCGTCAACCCAGGAAGCTTCTCCGCCTTGATGATTCTCTCGAAATGCTTGACGGTCTCGTCGCTCGGCTCGCGGTCCGACAGGTAATGGATGTGCACAGTGACCGATGCCGCAGCCTTGCCCTGACTCCTCAGCTCGGCGATCCGCAGCTTGATCGCCGACAGATATCCTTGGAACTGTCCGAACTTTCGTAGAGCATGTCCGGCCATGCGACCTTCGACCCGCATATCAGCCGTCATAGTCGCCTCGGGCAGGCTGATGAGGTCGACCTGCCCGGACGGGTTAACCCGCTCCCCCCAGCCTGCCTCGGGTATCACCGTTCCACGCCGCCCCCCGCGGCTTGTGGGATCCTGCCATGCCGTCGGGACCGGCTCGCCCCTCCTAGCCACAGATCCTGGGGCAGTCCCTCGGTCGGTGCGATCTGCTGCAGGTAGTGCTCGCGGGCCGAACCTTCGAGCTGCCGCCACGCTTGACCGGACTCGGGTTGACCGACCCGCGCCAAGTCCATGGCCCAGCTGGGCCACCCCTTCCCGCACCACCTTGTCGACCTTGTGAGCGTCACCGGACGCGATCCGAGCCGTCCCTCCGCCCTGCAGAGCGATGATCAGCTGGCCCTTCACCTCGACGTTGTGTTCAATCACCGGGGTCGGGAGCTGCTGGAGCGCGCTCATGGCCCCGACCACCCGGTAGGAGGCCGTCCCTGCTGGTCCGCGCGCAGGACCGACCAACCCCACCGCATCTTCAGCCACATCAGGCGGGCCCGGAACATCAGGTCCGATGTCCCGTTCCCGGACAGCATCGAGCTGATGGCTCGCACCGTCTCTCGCGTCGCGCGCTCACGCCGGGCACGAGCCTCTCGATTTTGCGTCCTCTCTTGGAGCGTTGGCAATACTGTCGAGAGTAAGCCAAGCGGGCCCTGTCAGGTCTGCGAATCGAGCAAAAGTGCCTTCAATGCAATACCCTGATATTTAGCACTAACACTGATTGCATAGACCATCTAATGGGGAATGGCTTTAAGGGTCATTCCCTTTTTTTTACAATCCTACTGCGGGATCGCCGTCATCACTGCCCTATGAGCGCACAGGGGGCTGCGTGACACCCTCGAACACCACACCGTTCTCATAGAACAATACAGCCAGGGTGAGGGTCTCGTAAAGGAAGACCTACTGGTGGTTGAAGAGCGGTTCCGGCAAATCCTGCAGTCACTTCGGAGGGATAATATTGCTGTGACGGATTGGGCCGCAGGGCTAAAATGAGGGCTGGGACAAAATCGCCGCATTGATATTATCCGGCGTGCTTCTATAATTAATGTTGAAGCCCCCCTGAAACGGCTTCACACATTCGAGTTAAAGGAAAGGAACGGCATGACTCACATGGGAACCGCACGGATCGACGAATTAATCGGCCTGCAAATCGGCGCGATTCAGCAAGAGGTCCAGTTATTGAACGTCGACAGCGACCTCAAGAAGCTCGAAGCGGGCATCGCTGCCCTCGAGGAGAGAATCGCCGAATTGAAGAGCACCCTGGAAGCGATCCCCCACGATCATCGGTAAATGGAAGAGTAAATTGACGAGCTTATCTCGCAGGCGATGCCTTCACAACCGGAGGGATCCGCGCATGAGAGCGTCGCACAAGGAGGAGGAACAATGAAACGCACAGGTATGGCAGTCTGGCAAGGAGACCTCAATAATGGAAACGGAACGGTTTCGACGGAAAGCGGGGTCCTGAGCGCCACACACTATTCGTTCACCACCAGGTTTGAGAACGGGGCGGGGACCAATCCCGAGGAACTGATTGCAGCGGCACATGCGGGCTGCTTTTCCATGGCGCTCTCCGCCCAATTGGACGCCGCCGGACTGAAGCCCGAAAGCATCTCCACCAGCGCCGCTCTCTTCCTCGAAAAGCTGGACGCGGGCTGGACAATAACAAAGATTCACCTCGACGTGGAGGCAAAAGTGCCGGGGGCGAGCCGTCAGGCTTTCGAAACCGCGGCCCTCGACGCTAAGATGGGATGTCCGGTCTCGCGGCTCCTGAATGCCGACATAACCATGGATGCGCGTCTGGTGGATTGATGCGGCCCAGGCGGGAGAGTGGTCCATTCCGGGGGCTGGGCTTCTATGCCGCTGCTTTTAGTGCCCCTTGCTCCTCCGATTTCATTCCTGTCAAGGGCCAGATCGAACGGCAAGCTACTTTTCCATGACTTATTATACGCCACGTCCTTTTAATTGAAGGTCTCCAGCACATATTTGGCAATAGCCTTGGCATCTGCATCGGGAATGGTTTCCTCGTCAAATTTGGTCATTCTCGGCCCGGGGTTGCGCATATCCTTGATTATATCTTCGACCGTTTTTATGCCGTTCTCCTCCCGGTTCCTGCGGTGTAGGGTTTTCTCGGGGTTGATCGTATTTCCACCATCAGGGTGACATGCCGTGCAATATTGCTTGAACAAGCCTCACCTGATTTTGACTCTGCCGAGAGAGCCATGTTCGGTGCCTGCGCCGGAGCTGCCGGTTTCTCTGCAGATTCCTTTTTGCATCCGCCTAAAATGGTCCCGCCGACTGCCAGAAACGCCAATCCCATCACGATTTTTCCGTACTTTACTCCCCCTTTGTACCAGCCACTCGGGTGGCTTGCATTCACTTGGATAATTACATCTGATCTCAGTCAACCATCCTAACGCAGTTCATGCTTCTGAACTGAGTGGGAACGCAACAGCAGCAGGAGGGATCATTTTCCCATTCACCATCGGCAAGAAATCGATACTCGTATCTCCCCGGAGGCCCAGGAAGACTTCCTGGGCCTCCGGGGCCACAAACTCGAATTTGACCTTTTCAGTAGCCGCCTTCTTTGCTCTGATTCCTTTTTCCGACTCTTTCCGCTCCGTCATGTCACCTGCCTCCTGTCTGAGAATTCAAATGCCTTTGCAATGAAGTATAGCATTCTCTGGACACAGTAGAAGGCGATTGGCCAGAATTAGTAACACTTATTGCGAAGCCACCCGACCTCAACTGATTATTTCACGAACCGCCGTGTATTGGTGAAACAGGGGGACATCACCGTCCCGCAGAGTTAAGTCCAAAAATATATCAGCCACGACGGATCTCCGCGTACAATAAGAAATAATACCGCAACAAATTAGGTCAGTTAACGTATGCCAGATTATGCAATGTGGTTACATAACTTCTTGAATCGATTCTATAGTTAATAACACTAACGTACTTTAAAATCCCAATTCTGTGTTGGCCCCAAAATAGGCGAAAATCCACCGAAAGGGTGTATGGCGGAGCAGGTGTCATGCAGGCAACCGGACAGCATCAATACGTCGGTACGCGCGCCGCCGCCCACCGTTGCCGCATCCTCGACGATAGTCACCGGAAAATCGGACCGCACAATCTCAATGGCCGCGGCAAGACCGTTGGGACCCGCCGACAATGACTTCCTCGTCCTGCACAGTTTCCCCCAACGATGCCATAATGAAGTTTCCTGCAGTTACGTGTTTGGCATCAAGTAAATGTCTATCTCGCCTGATCTAGTCTCAGCCTTTGCGCAACCCGGCGGAGGCAAACCTGACAAAACAGATCAGATTCTCGGTCGTCTCCCGATTCCGGTAATCAGTGCTATGAGGAAGAGCACGAGAAAGATGTAAAACAGAATCTTTGCAATGCCTGCCATTGCCATGGCGATGCCTGCAAAGCCTAAGATTCCGGCAACAATTGCAATGATAAAAAAGACCAGCGCCCAGTAAAGCATAAGAACCTCCTTTTCTCACCCGAGAAACTTCCACCCCTTTACCTGTCTCGGATCAACCTCAGATCAGTCCCACCAGCAGCAGAATTATTACAATGAGAAGGATTAATCCCAGACCTCCACTCGGATAGTAACCCCACCCAGAACTGTATGGCCATCTGGGCAAGGAACCAATGAGCAGGATAATCAAAATTATCAGGAGAAAGGTTATCATGACCTTTCTCCTTCCTTTCGCTTGTCCCATTTCTTAATTTTCTTTTCACGCCAGACAGATGCGGAACGAACCATATCTTATAATCATTATAATCGATATTTGCTCTTATTTTGCCGATTATTCATACATACGGTTAATTACAATGGGAAAATTCCTTGAAATTATTCAGCACGATCTTAACTGTCGGCAAAAAAAGGGGACCAGCGTCCCTCTAAATTTCCTGGGTTCCGCTATTTTCAAATCGGGATAGTTCCGTTATTTTTCATCTCAGTGGTTCATTGAAACTTCTATAAAAAATGGGCAAGGTGACTATCTCTTCAATGTGCTTAAGAGTGCTTCCCGTAGTGGTTTATGAATTCCTGATATTCCTTCTCAACTTGGTCACGGGCATATCCATATCTTTTTTGTAACAATCCCGTGAGTTTATCTTCTTCCCCCTCGATTTCGAGGAGGTCGTCATCGGTCAGTTTACCCCACTTTTTTTTCGCTTCGCCTTTGAGCTCTTTCCACTGGCCCTTAAGAATGTCTTTATTCATTGTGAACCTCCTAATGTCAAACAGTTACTGTTGCCACCTTACCCAAGCCGGTCTCCTAACGCGTTTCAGTACTCTCCTTTCTCACTTTTTCGGTCTTCGATAGTCAAATTGCTTTTTACAGATTTGATATCCTTTACTTTTTTAGCAAGGCATATCAAACGATTTTCTGCCTCTTTGTTCGGTACCTGTCTGTCAAGGTAACGTTTCCTTCTTTCGTGTCAACGTTGATCTTGAAAAACTGCAATTCAGGATCTTTTACAATTTTGCCATTGATGTCCTTTGTAATTGCCGCATCAACGACAATTTTACCTGCAATCCCTCCGGTAGCATACGCAAATCATGAAGAAACCGTCAGGCAAAAGATGAACGCCTAGAAAATCGGATAAATACGTTTTTTCACAATCACAACCTTGGTCAGTTATGGGTCACCATAAAAAACGGACCACAGAGAACGATAAAAAATAAATATCCCGACAAATACAGCCAGTTAACGTATTGGCAGATTATGCACCGTCATTCCAATAGGGCGGTTATATAACTTGGTGATTCGATTCAATAGTAATAACGCTAACGTACTTTAAAATCCCAATTCTGTGTTGCCCCCCATTTGCAAGAAATTCCATAAAAGGGGCAGGTTTACTTTCTGTTCTTTCTTAAAAACATCAAGGACGACCTGTCAGAATGATTTGGACCAGAGCAGCATGAAACTGCTGCCGGAGGTACCGTTGCGCAGGAACTTGTTGTCGTAAGCGTATTCCAGATACAGTTGCGAATCATAAAAAAAGCCGGTGGTAAGGCCTGCGGAAAAGGCTTCGCCATCTGCAGAGCTCAACTTGAGCCTTAGGCCCTCGGATCCGGAGTAGTCGGGACGGTTGGCCCCCCACGCCAAGGTGGCACGCAGGTGCAGGTACATGAAAAACAGCAGCTCATAGCGGTATTCCAGGGTGCCGACCACATAATCGGAGACCGGAAAATCATTGAATAGTGCCCCGGGATACGGGAGCCGGTAAAGATCGTCGCTTTCATTGGGGAACGGACCTCCTCCGGCGCGGAAGGCGGAGAAGCGGTCGAGTTTGCCTATCGGTGAGACGCCGCCGTGCAGGTACCCGACAAAACGGTGCCGTTCCGATAGCCAAGGGATGCCGCTGGCGCCGATCAGGTACCCGGAAAGCTTCAGATACTGCTGCGTATCATTCTTCGCGAAGGTCAGGTCACCGAAGGTGCTGTCGGACCATTTATCCCTGAAGGTCACTTCAAGATCGCCACCGGCGGCCCAGCCCTCATGGGGTAACTCCATGATGTTGCGACGGAGACCGTCGTAGCGAGCACGAAATCGCAGACCCTGGAAAAAAGTATCCGGAGGCAGTTTTACATTTGCCCCGGTGTCGCTGGTCCGCTTATCGTAAAAATAGCCTCCCTGGTAAAAAAGCTGGAGCCTCAAGTCGTTGTCCGACTGAAACGGTGCAACCGGGATCCGGATTCCCGCCCCAAGCCACCCGGAAACGGTTCCCCAGATGACGGAACTTGTCCTGACCTCATTTCCGTTTTTGATCTCGGTATCAGCAAAGGGAATGGTGTTGTTCTCAAAGTGGCCGAGGAGTTGGAAAGTGTCGAGGTTTCTGGCAACATCCACTTCATTGACGAATACCCCGATTACACTCCTGAGCCACCATTTATCTGATTGATGACGCCAGTAGAGGGCCGCGATCGGCAGGGCAGTATCTCCCCCTATGTCAGGTGTATAAAAGTTTGCGCCCAAGGTAAGGGAACGGACATTCTCGCGATTTCGTGCAGGGATAGCGACGGTTCTGCCCAGAAAGGTGGTTGTATATGCCTCGCCGGCCAGAGGGGTATGATAGTGGATGTTATCCTGGGGTGAGTAGTCTGGGGTCGCTTCGCACGGAGTGACCCACCAAAAGAGGACCGAGACAAGCAGGGGCAAGAAGATCAGACGCTTAAAAGCGGTAAAATGTTTCGTCTCTTGACGTGGTACTGTATGCACGAATTCCATGCCGGCCCCCTGGCATTAAGTTCCAGGTGCATTAATGTGGCGGCACCCTACTACTAGACAAATAGTCCACGTTTGCTGAATGTCAAGAGAGGGAAGAAATATGCCGCAACAGCGGCTTGTCGAAAGCCATGCCCCTGTTGCGGAATAGATTGAGGAAATCTTATCAGTTTTCATCCGGAAACGGTTCTTTTCCGCCCTGGCTGTGTCAATCTGCGGGCTTTCTTATGCGGCGCACCATTATTTGGAAGAAGACCTTTTTATTTCGGACAGTTACCGACATAATGGTAATTTGCATATTATTAAGAAACTTGATTTCTAAATGCTCGCTAGGCGCTGATATTTGATTTGAAGCTGTGACGAAGGTGTTATACTTAATAAGTAAGAGGGTAGTAAAATCTTACACGACAACTTGAGAAAGGAAAAGTGCCATGAAAACGAAAGTAAATAAAGTTTTTCAGGTGGGAATAACAATGCTGGTTGCCATCTTTACGTTTACACTGGTTTGCGGTACATTTTCCGCAGCAACTGCTGCCGACAAGTCTGAGGCTCAATCGATAGTCGACAAAGCGCAAGGTACACTTGCTGATCTGCTGAGCGACTCTAATTTTTCTTGGATGTGGAATCAGATCAAAGATGCCAAGGGCGTGATCATATTCCCCCAAGTGATCAAGGGCGGTTTTTTTATAGGGGGTTCGGGAGGTACCGGTGTTCTTCTGGTCCGGGATCGTGAAACCGGTATCTGGAGCGCACCAGCTTTTTATACTTTAGGTTCGGTAACCTTTGGTCTGCAGATAGGTGGTGAAGCTGCCGAGGTGGTAATGCTGGCGATGAACCAGAAGGCTGTTGACTCCCTGCTAACCTCAAGTGTGAAGCTCGGTGGAGATGCGTCTATAGCAATTGGCCCGCTCGGTGGTGGCGCCAAGGGTTCAGCAACTTTGCCTGAAGTGACAGCTGATTTTGTCTCTTTCACCAAGGCAAAAGGTCTTTATGCCGGGTTGAACCTCGAAGGGTCGGTCCTAGCTGTGCGCGACTCTCTAAATGAATCATATTATGGAAAAGCTGTTTCGCCGAAAGATATTGTTTTCAGCACTAAGGCTGTCAATCCCGGTTCCGATACACTACGAGCTAAAATGGAAAAGGCCACTGGGAAGTGAAGCCAGACTGGATTTTCGTGCAGCAAATTGGAATTTGAACTACTGAGCTTGGAACAACCAAAGATCAAGCAATTCGTCGGTCTTCTTCCGGTGGGGATGGAATGGGGTGAAATACACATCTCCGCCGGAGGAGGTAAGTAAGGCAAACTAACTATCAATAGGCAAAGAACAAAACAACTTCAAAATTATCGATTATGGACTGCCTATGTCGACACCGGAACTGAGATTTTTTGAGAAAGTATTTACAGCTCTTCGGCTGTTACTGGCAGGCTCTCTTTTTGCCATCGGTTCAGGCTGTACATCTCTTCCGAATGCCCCTGCAATTATCGGAGAAATTCCCACCAATCAAGAATTGCCACGGATAGTCTCAACTAACGGGGTGTTGTCTAGCAGTCAAAGTTTGGCTTTAATGGAACGCTTGAAACATTCCGTAAATTCAACAGATGTTCTTGAACGCCAGGCCAAGGTAGTCGAGGCCGTAAGCGGAAGTCCGCTCTACAAGGGGAACAGGGTAGAACTGCTCATGGACGGGCCTGCTACCTACGCAGCCATGTTCATGGCGATCGAGAATGCTAAATATAACATAAACATGGAGACTTTTATCTTCGAGGATGACGAGACGGGACAAAAGTTGGCCAATCTTCTTATCCGTAAACGAAGCGAAGGCGTCCAGGTTAACCTCATTTACGACAGCGTGGGCAGCATGAATACCCCTGTTTCATTTTTCCATCACATGAGGGAACTGGGGATAAATGTGGTGGAGTTCAATCCGTTGAATCCGCTGAAAGCACACGGGAAACTGCCGGTAACCATGCGTGACCACCGGAAGATTCTTGTGGTGGACGGCAGGATTGCCATCACCGGTGGGGTCAATATCAGCAAGGTTTATTCCGGTGGTTTTTCCAGTTCGGAACGGGAAAATAAAAGCAGTATTCCCTGGCGTGACACCGATGTTCAGATCGAAGGTCCCGCGGTTGCGGAGTTCCAGAAAATCTTCTTCCGTGCCTGGATATGGCAGAAGGGCCCATTGCTGTCCGGCAGGGATTATTTCCCCGAATTGAACGCAAAGGGAGACGACCTAGTTCAGGTCGTAAGCAGCAGACCCGGTGAACTTGGCAGGACGACATACATAATGTATGTTTCCGCAATTACCTTTGCCGAGAGAACGGCCTATTTGACCGCAGCCTACTTCGTCCCCGATGACCAGATGGTGGATGCCCTGGTCAACGCAGCCAGGCGAGGTGTCGATGTAAAGATCATCCTGCCGAAAATCAGTGACTCGTCGCTGGCTCTCTATGCCGGGCAGTATTATTATGACGAGCTTTTGGAAGCGGGGGTGAAGCTGTATGAGCACAGCAATGCCGTCCTGCACGCAAAAACCGCAGTAATTGACGGTGTCTGGTCGACAGTGGGTTCGACCAACCTGGATTTCTTGAGCTTTTCAGAAAATTTTGAAGTAAACGCTGTTATTCTCGACAACGGATTCGCCGGAGAAATGGAGAAGATGTTTGCCGGCGATCTGGCAGAATCGGACCTAATTACTGAAGAACAGTGGGACGATAGGCCGCTGTTTTCCAGGGTTCGAGAGTGGTTTGCGCATCTGTTTGCGAACATGCTTTGAGTAAATAACTTAGTGCTCGATTACTTAATACACCATATAAAACATAGGTTGTGAAATTTCCAACGTTACAACCAGAAAGGAAAGAAGGTCACGAATGTTTCGTAAATTGCAAAGTCTTTAAATCACTCTATAATCTATCCGTGTATTTCCATTATCCCATTTTGATCGTACCATTTTGGTAAAACCTTATGAGTCTCATGACCGTTGCCGTACTGGCCCTCGTGGTAGTCACGGTTGTATTGTTCGTGACGGAGAAGTTGCCGATCGATCTGGTGGCGCTCCTGGTCATGACTATCCTCCTTCTGAGCGGCATAGTCTCCCCGGAGGAAGGACTTGCCGGCTTCAGCAACAGCGCGACCGTTACCATCGCCGCCCTGTTTGTGGTGAGTGCAGGTTTGTTCAAGACCGGCGCCCTCAACTTCGTCGGCAGGGTGCTCGCTCGGATCGCCAGGAGAAATTTCTGGCTGGCGGCAATCGTGTTGATGCTGGTAGTTGGCGGGATGTCTGCTTTCGTCAACCACACCGCCGTCGTCGCGATGTTTATTCCCATCGTCATTGACATTGCCCGTCACATCAAAGTCAGCCCTTCCAAACTCCTGGTGCCGCTCTCTTTCGCCTCGATGTTCGGCGGCGTTTGTACCCTTATCGGCAGTTCTACGAACATACTGGTGAATTCACTTGCCGTAAGCTATGGGGAACGCCCATTCGGCATGTTCGAATTCGCCCAACTTGGCCTACTGCTGTTCGGGGCTGGTGTTCTCTACCTGTTGGTCATCGGGATTCGGCTGATCCCGGAACGGGAGGCGGAGGATTTGAGAAAATCAATAGTGCAGGGGAAATACTTGACAGAAATCGTGGTGCAGCCGGATTCAGATTTTTTAGGCAAGATGCTTTTAGAAACCCCTCTTGCTCAAGATTTCGATATCGAAAGCCTGGAGGTTTATCGGGGGAAGACGCGCCTGCACCTTCCCCCGTTGGAGGTCGTGCTCCAGGAAGGTGATCTGTTGAAGGTGCGTTGTGACGTGGAGGAGATCGGCAGACTACAGCAACTGAAAGGGATTGCACTGAAATCGGACACTGTGCAGCAGTCACTCGATGTGGATAAGGAGAAAAACTTGCTGGTGGAAGCTGTTGTCGCACCCAACTCAATCCTTGTGGGTAAATCGCTGAAGCAAATGCGATTTCGTTCCTTTTATGGAGCGAATGCCCATGCCATCAGGCATCGCGGGACGACCATGCGTGACAATGTGGAAACGACCATCCTCTACCCCGGTGACGTACTTCTCATCGAGGTGAGTCCGGAGCGTCTTGATGACCTTCTTGAGCGGAACGCCTTCGTGGTCGTCTCCGAGGCGGGTGTACCTACCTTTCGAAAGAACCGGATGCTCATCGCCGTCGCCATAGTCTGCATCATCGTGGTCTGCTCGGCCGTGGGACTTGTGCCAGTCGTGGTCGGAATGGTTGCCGGGGCAGTCCTATTGGTGATGACTGGCTGTCTTACCCTGAGCGAGGCTTATGCGGCGATCGAATGGAAAGTCATATTCCTGATTGCAGGTGTACTCACTCTTGGAAAGGCGGTGGAGAATACGGGCGTCGCTGTCATGATCGCCAACGTTCTCGTGAAAACCGTCGGTGCCTGGGGTCCGACAGCGCTCGTTTCGACATTTTATCTGCTGACGTCCGTTTTTACCGAACTCATGTCGAACAAAGCCTCCGCAGTCCTGCTGGTACCAATCGCTATCGCCACGGCCCATGCGCTGAAGGTGGATGCCCGGCCACTATTGATGGCGGTGACTTTTGCCGGTTCGGTAACGTTTATGACCCCGGTAGGACACCAGGTCAACACCCTCATATACGGGCCCGGCCGGTTCAAGTTCACCGATTTCCTGCGGGTAGGCACGCCGTTGAATATAATATTCTGGGTACTTTCAACAATGCTCATACCGCGGTTCTGGCCTTTTTGAGAAAGGATGTATATATGGGAAATTTCCAGGAAATCTTCTCCCGGATAAAGGAAATACTTGAAGTCCCTCTCTTTAAACTGGGAGTTACCAGGCTCACCCTCTGGAATTTGATTTACCTCATCGTCCTGACCCTGCTCCTGTTTTATATCTCCGGCATGATCAGAAAATGGGTCGCTGAGAAGCTCCTGACACGAACCCGCATCGATTTGGGTGCCAGACAGGCTGCGGGGTCCATCGTCCGGTATGCTGTAATCGCCGTCGGCTTCGTTATCATCCTCCAAAACGCCGGGATCGATCTTACCGCCCTTAATGTCATGGCCGGAGCAATCGGCATAGGGCTGGGCTTTGGCCTGCAGAACATAGTCAACAACTTCATCAGCGGATTGATCATACTCTTCGAGAGGCCGATCAAGGTCGGGGACAGGATCGTTGTGGGAGATATCGAGGGGAACGTGGAGCATATCGGCGGCAGAAGCACAACGGTAGTTACCAACGACAACATAACCATCATCGTCCCCAACTCCAAGTTCATAACGGAGAATGTGATAAACTGGAGCCACAGTGGCAGCCTAGTCCGGTTCCGGATAGCGGTCTCGGTGGCCTACGGCAGCAACGTCGATCTCGTGGATCAGCTCCTCTTGGAGACAGCGGGCGAATGCCCCGATGTACTCGCGAACCCGCCTCCAGGAGTGAGGCTGATGGCCTTCGGCGACAGCGGCCTCGACTTCGAATTGAGGGCATGGAGCACCTCCCTGATCCATCGTCGCGGTCTCCTCACCAGCAAGCTCAACTTGGCCATTTATCGTAAATTCGAGGAACATGGAGTAGAGATCCCCTACCCGCGCCGTGACCTAACAATTCGCGGAGTGGCTGACAGTGTGCATGATCCGAAATGAGACAACAAATTGAGACTTTCTGGGACAGAAACGCAGCTATGTTTATTACTCCTATTAAGGATGACGTAACCGCACGGGGAATGGTGGTAGGCGGCAAGTTCATCGGAAACAGCCGTTCAAGCGACGTGGTGGGGATCAAGAAGATGGGAAAAGTGACAGGAGTAATTTACACCACTAACCTTATCATTATGGAGTGCGCCTTGATCGAAAGCTTCTCATATATGAGCGGACTCAAGAGAGAGAATGCCGGTCGTTAGAGCCCGAGCTGGTTGATTAGATTTCAACCTGTTGACCCAGCTCCACCACCTGCTCCGCCGGAATATTGAAAAAAGCTGTTTCCGTAAGGGCATTGCGGTACATGAAGGAGAAGAGTTTTTTCTGCCAGCGCATCATTTTAGATTTTTGTGTTGTTGAAATGATGGTTTCCCTGGCCAGAAAATAGGTGGTTTGATCAAAATTTACCTCCAGGCCGAATGGTTCGCACTGGCGCAACACGACAGGAATATTTGGGCTCTGCATGAAGCCGTAACGGACAATGACTCTTGCAAACCCTTGCTGCATCTTGTCCACCAACACCCGCTCTGCTGCCGGCACCCTGGGGACGTCCTCCGTGAGTACGGTAAGGACAATTACTTGTTTGTGCAGCACACGGTTGTGGTTTAGATGATGAAGGAGTGTCCGGGGGGTACCGGTGAACATGCCGGTCAGAAAAACTGCAGTTCCCCGCACCCGGTGGGGCGGATCCTCAGCCAGTTTGTCGATGAAATCAGCAAATGATTCCTTTTCCCCGTGCAGCTTGGAATTGATCAGTTCCCTTCCCCTACGCCAAGTTGTCATAAGCGAAAATACCGCAGCTCCCGCCGCAAGTGGAAACCAACCCCCATGAGTAATTTTGAAAAGGTTTGCTCCCAAAAATGGTATGTCAACGGCGAGAAAAAGGCTGGCAAGGGTGCCTGCTGAGATAAGTTTCCAACCCCAGCGCTTCACCATAAGAAAATAAGCGAGAATCGTAGTGATAACCATGGTGGTTGTTACGGCGACTCCATAGGCTCCGGCGAGGTTGGTTGACGAGTGGAAGCCAAGCACGAGGGCCACCGTGGTGATCATCAACCCCCAGTTCACGGCGGGTATATATACCTGCCCGATCTCCTCCGAAGAGGTCTGAATCACTCGAAAATGAGGACTGTACCCTAGCTGCATCGCCTGGCGAGTTAGGGAAAATGCGCCTGAAATTACGGCCTGCGAAGCAATTACTGTTGCAATAGTTGAGAGTATTACGAGGGGGTACAGTGCCCAACCCGGTGCCAGGTGGTAAAACGGTTCGGTAACCTTTCCGGGATGAGCCAGAAGAAGGGCACCTTGCCCGAAGTAGTTGAGCAGCAAGGAAGGAAGGACAAAGGTAAACCAGGCCATTCTGATTGGTCGCGGACCGAAATGTCCCATGTCGGCATAAAGAGCCTCTCCGCCGGTGACGACCAGGAAAACCGAACCAAGAACCATAAAAGCAATTCGCCCGTTGACCATAAAAAAGCGAACTCCATGGAGGGGGTTTACCGCGGCGAATACCTCCGGAGCCTGCAGGATGCCGCCAATACCGAGTAGTGCGATGGTGGCGAACCAGACCGACATAACCGGTCCGAACACTGCGCCGACACCTGCGGTTCCCCGTTTCTGGAAAAGAAAAAGCAGAAGCAGGATCAGGATGGTGATCGGAAGCACCAACCTTTCTAAAGACGGTGCCGCAAACTTGAGTCCTTCCACTGCGCTCAGGACCGAGATGGCTGGTGTGATCACACCATCTCCGTAAAGGAGAGCCGCTCCGAATAATCCGAGAGGAATGAGAAGCCGTCGTTGAATAGGGGAAAGATGCCGCACCGGTGTGAGCAGTGCAAGCAGAGCCAGGATTCCTCCCTCGCCTCGGTTGTCAGCCCGCATAAGGAAGAGCAGATATTTGATGGAAATCACAAGGGTGAGAGCCCAAAACACCAGGGAGAGTATCCCCAGCACGTTAATAGGTGTAGGCGCTAACGGATGGTTGCCATGGAAGCATTCTCTGAGAGCATAAAGGGGGCTAGTGCCGATATCCCCGTAAACGACGCCGAGTGCTGTCAGAGTGAGCAGAATAAACTGGCGTCCCGCTTTTTCTCCCTTATGTTCTTCAGTCGCTGATTTTTTCGCTTGGTTTTCACCAGCACTGGCTTCCCTCATCGCGCCATCCGTTGTGTCTCATTAGAATGTATGCTGGTAAGTCCGTAGAAAGATCGTGACCTTCTCATCTAAAGGAATACTATGCTTTTATCCAGCGCATCTTCCAGCCCGCAACATTGGCATGTTTGAATAGTAGGAACTACCTGACATTAAGCAAATTCTTGCCAGTCGAGCACTGTTGTGATGGCAATGGCTGCCCTGATGGAACGGTAAACCGGGCAATTTCCCAGACGTAGTTGAACAATAACAATTGATTACACATAGAAAGAACAAACTCTAATTCATCTTTTCCACAGCGGGCCTTTCTTGATAGTTATTTCGATTGCCGCATCTCCTATATATTTTGACTTTCGCATAATATATACCCATAAGACTGAAGCAAAACTAGCCCCGACTGCCATCATCAGAACCATGATTAAAAAGCCAACCATACCGATAGTTTTATGAGAAGGACTTATCCAATGCATTGGCAGCGGCTGGTTTGGTTCAAATATGATTCCTGCTACATAGCCAGTTAGATAATAAGTTATATATATCCCGCCGATAACACCGGCCACAAACAAACATAGCCATAATAAACTGGAAACAACTCTGCGTGCTCTCGGTTCACGAAAGGCTGCTTCGGATAAATCCTTATCAATACGGGTTTTCATAAACAACCAAAACCATATACTTCTATTATTTGGCAGTGTCATATTTTATCCGATGTTGCCAGGATGATAGCGCACTAGACGGTAACCAAACGTAAGCCAGCCCTATGTCCAGCGTGATCAGTCATGTATACAGAAATCGTCTACCTTGTGAGATTTGCATCCGTCAAATATTCCTACTTCCTTCCGTTTTGCTAGTTGTCAGGATAAATTCGAAATGTCCTTTAATCAACTTTCGCCCGTGCAAACTGGTAACCCCTTAAATAACATGATTGATCTACCTCATTAATAGCCTCTGCCTTCACCACTGCGTTCATCATAATGTCTTTCATGGTGTTCTCCACCATGGTCTCTATATTCTCCATGCTCTCCATGACGGCGTCCTCCCTCACCCTCCCACTAGGGCTAGATACAGGCTGAAACTGCGGATGTCGTCAAAAGAAGTATCGCTAGGAGTCCCAAAATTCTTTTCACTCCTTTCCAACTCCTTGTTCTAAAGGGGAGCCCATTCCGATGATTCATTATACCATATGCGGCAGAATTGGATCAGACCGTTGGGCCGGCAGCACATGCACTGACAAAATTAGGTTCAATCCCCGCACAACACGCTTTCTTTGCCTTTCGTGACAATCAGGAGATGTCCCGTATAATTATAACAATAATTGGCTGAAGCGTGGGACAGGCTGGGGATAAAAGTTATTTCTGTAGAAGCCTAGGAGGAGCTTGCCATGCGTATTTTTACCAACATTTTTGGATTAATTCTGTTGATTTCAATGTGATTGGTAAATGCCTGGTGCGAAGGAATGGCGATTTATTCGGGTGCCATGCTGGAGAATACGCAGATAAAAATAGAAGAATCGAAAAAAGAGGCCTGCGAGTGGGCTCGTCGCTATTCCGAGTGGGTAATGGTATGACAGAGTTCATTCCACTCCCCGGAGGTTTTAATATTTCATGACTCCTGAATCTTTGTTTGGTACAGCTCTTGGCATAGTTCCTCCCTGGCAGGTTGAGGCTATTGAGTTTTCCAAGGAGACCAAGCGCCTTGACATAAGAATCACCTTTCAGCGTGGCGCTACGTTTCCTTGTCCTGTATGTGGCACCCTTGCATCCGTACACGATACGACTGAGAAGACATGGCGGCATCTGAACTTCTTTCAGTATGAAGCATACCTGACAGCCCGCGTGCCTCGTGTAAACTGCCCTAACTCCGGTTGTGGTGTTAAGCAGATCTCTGTTCCTTGGGCTAGAAGCGGTTCCGGCTTTACTCTTCTACTTGAAGCCCTTGCCATGGCCTTTGTTCGCGAGATGCCTGTCAAGGCAGCAGCGGCCTTGCTGGGCGAACACGATACCCGCATCTGGCGTGTTATTGACCATTACATCTTGGACGCACGCTCAATAGCTGACTTTTCCGAGGTAAAACGAATAGGCGCTGACGAAACATCTGCCCGGCGTGGGCAGGATTACATCTCCCTGTTCTTTGACATGGATGAACGGCGTCTTCTGTTCGGTACAGAAGGTAAAGACAATGAGACTGTTAAGGCTTTTGCAGAGGATCTTAAAGCGCATGGCGGTACCCCTGAAAACATCACTGCCGCCTCCATTGACATGTCGAAGGCATTTATAAAGGGAATCACCGAACAGTTACCAAACGCTGAAATCACCTTTGACCGGTTTCATCTGATTAAGGCCATGAATGACGCTCTAAGCCGAGTTCGTTCCGATGAAGCCCAAATGTATCCAAACCTATTAAAGGGGAGTCGCTATGTATTCCTTAAAAACCTTGAGAACCTGACAGAGAAACAGGACGCCACCTTGACGCGCCTTTGCACCTATCGACTCAAAACAGCGCGGGCCTATCTTATAAAGCTGGCACTGCAAGACGTCTATTTTGCACCTTCTCGTGTAGCGGGCGTTGTCAAGGGAGTTGTCGCATTTTTAAGCTGCCGCCTTTGAGGCTTCCTGTCGATTGTGATCTGATTTTCTCGGGTTGAGCGTCACTTCTTTTGTATGGTCCCAATTTCGGCATTTTCCCGACCAACGCTCGGGTCTCTTTGTTTTTGCCAGCTCATATACTACGGTTCTCTTTGCCAGAACCTCTTCGTCTTCATTCCGGTGCCTCTGGCCAGGAGTAACGAATTTCAGTGCGCTGTGCCGATGGGTTTCGTTGTACCAGGTTGAGAATTTAGCTACCCACTTCCTGGCATCCTCAAGTGTATCGAAAGGTTTATCCGGGTATCCGGGCGTATACTTCAGTGTCCTGAATATTGCTTCAGAGTAAGCATTGTCATTGCTGACTGCTGGCCGACTGAAGGATGGAATTACTCCCAGCTTCTGTAACGTTCCCAGCATAGTTGCTCCCTTCATGGGCGAGCCGTTATCAGAGTGCAATACCAGTGACTTACCGGCAACACCTTCGCGCAGGTAGGCCTTACGAAAGGTCTTGGCGGCATACTCGGCTGATTCCTCGGTGTATACTTCCCAGCCGACGATCTTGCGACTGTAGATGTCAAGTATCAGGTAAAGGTAGAAATACAGCCCCTTGACGGCGGTTGGGAGATAGGTTATATCCCAACTCCAGAGCTGGTTTGGTCCTGTCGCGAGAAGTGGTTCCGGGCGATTGTTGACAGGGGCTTTGGCCTTTCCTCGATGAGTCAACTGGTCCTCTTCTCGCAAGATTCTGTAGAATGTTGACTCTGATGCCAGGTATTGTCCCTCATCCGCCAAGAGCGGTACTATCTGGCTTGGCGGTAACTCTGCAAATTCAGGTTGGTTGGCTGTAGCAATAATAGCTTTACGCTCTTGCTCTGAAAGTTTGTTTGCCGGGACTGTTGCCGCAGCTTTTCGCCCATCAGGATTAAGCTCTTTTGCTTGACGGTAACGTTGTACTGTCCGCTCGGATATGCCGGCAATCTTGCAGCTTGGCGCAAGGCGCGCTCCGGCAGTACAGGCTGCTTCTATCATAAGGATCAGTTCGCGGCGCTCAGGTAGGTCGATCTTCCGCCCCCTTATTCTTCCCAGAGCGCTGCGACCTTTTTTCCAAGAACCAATAGTGCCGCAGTCTCAGCGAGGGCTTTCTCTTTACGATTCAACTCTTGATGCAACTGCTTGATCATTTTTGACTGCTGCTGCAACTGCTCGCGATCGGCCTTGTTGGGGGGAGCAGATAACCCCTGGACGATGGATGCTCTCCATCGGGCTATCTGCTCGGGATAATACCCCTTGCGACGACAATACTCACCCAACTCGGTCTCGCTGAGGTTGGCAGTTTCTATTATTGCTAGCAGCTTTTCTTCGCTATCGTGATTTCTGGGTGCGCCGCTAACTGAATTTGTTGAGACGCGATTATTATTTCGATACTGAATCCGCCAAGTGTAAAGAGTATCTACTGAAATTCCTGTTTCCTTCGATATGCTCGGGACACTTTCACTCCGTGGCGGCAGCATCCTGGCAATGATGTTCTCTTTAAATTCGGCTGCATATTTTCTGGCCATTGTCGCTCTCCCTGTGTGCCCCACAGGTTAACACAAATCTCTCACGGAGAGGCGACAACTATCCTGACACAGGGGGACAACCGAGGTCTTGAGCAACTGAGCGAGATCTTCAACCATCTTGTCAAAGAAGCGGCCAGGGTGCTTCCTGACGAGTATGCTCACTTTGGCAACCTGGTCGCTATAGACGGTTCTCTGATCGACGCCGTCCTGTCCATGGAGTGGGCCGATTATCGAGGCGGCTCCAAGAAGGCCAAAGCCCATGTTGGCTTCGATATCAACCGGGGCATCCCCCGGAAGATATTTCTGACCGACGGCAAAGAGGGTGAGCGCCCCTTCGTTGATAAGATCATCGACAAGAGCGAAACGGCCGTCATCGATCGTGGCTACCAATGCCACCCCCACTTTGATCAGTGGCAAACGGACGGAAAGCATTTTGTCTGCCGAATCCAGGAGAGAACCACCAGAACCGTTCTCAGAGAACATGCCATACCTCAGGACAGCATCGTTTTTTACGATGCGGTGGTGTTGCTTGGCACCAAGGGCATCAATCGAACTGAGAAAGAGCTGCGACTTGTCGGTTACCGTGTTGACGGCAAAGATTACTGGATAGCCACCAACCGTCATGACCTGACTGCTGAAGAGGTCGCGCAGGTCTATAAGCTGCGATGGAGCATCGAGGCTTTCTTCGGCTGGTGGAAACGCCACCTCAAGGTATATCACCTGATTGCCAGGAGCCAGTATGGGTTGATGGTCCAGCTTCTTGGTGGCCTGATCACCTACCTGCTTCTTGCGATTTACTGCCGGGAGCAGCACGACGAACCGGTCAGCATTAATCGGGTTCGAGAATTACGTAACCAAATCGCGAATGAAGCCGCTGAGATTCAGAACCAACGACCACGAAAACAAGGCCATTTACGCAAAATTAGGCGGTTAAAACGAAAAAAACGCCGAGCAAAAACCTAACCGGAAATTACTGAATCAAAATAAATCTTTTCATACCATTTTAAATAAAGTTTTTCTCCTTTCTTCCGATATGCATAGAGTAGATAGATTTAATAGATAACCATGCCGATGGAGAATAACTGGATGAAAATTCTGGTAATTGACGACGAAGAAAGCATCCGTTTTACTTTTGAAAACTTCCTGTCCGAAGCAGGACATGATGTTGCAACCGCAGAAGACTTTTGCGCGGCAATAGAACAGATTACTCATCAGCGCTTCGATCTTATTTTTTCGGATATCATGTTGGGTGACACCTGCGGGATAGATATACTGCGCGCGATTCGCGAGATTGATCTCGAAGTACCGGTTGTTATGATTACCGGCTACCCTACTATTGAAACAGCGTCAGAGGCAGTGCGACTTGGCGCCTTCGATTACCTGCAAAAGCCGGTGAACCAGGAGATGTTGCTAAAGACTGTTCGATCGGCACTCCGACTACGTAAGGTCGAACAGGAAAAAAAACGCTATCAGTCGCATCTTGAGGCTATTTTTCGGAGTGTAAAGGATTCCATCATTACCTTTGATCGCGACATGAACATTCTGGACATGAATGATGCTGCATTTGCCATTTGCGGAGCTTCACGCGAGACTGGCAATCGGGATTTCAGCTCCGTCCTGCGCAACTGCAGCGGCGAGTGCCGCACGGTTCTGGCAGATGTACTGCAGCACAAAAAAACTCTCGAACTGCACCGTATTGAATGCCAACGGGTCGGGAACCCCCGTCAAGTAGTTAACCTCAGAATATCCCCGCTCGTTGACGGCACGGGAGGACATTGCGGTGCGGTCATGGTAGCCCGTGATGAAAGCAGGTTGGATGTGCTGGAAAAAAACTTGCGAGAGAGAAAACAGTTCCACAACTTGATCGGCGGCAGTGAGAAAATGCAGCAACTGTACGCTCTGATAGAAAACCTCGCTGATGTACAGTCAACCGTGCTCATCACAAGTGAGAGCGGAACAGGGAAGGAACTGGTTGCTAATGCTCTCCATTACAAAGGAAATCGCAGCCAAAAACCTTTGATCAAGGTAAACTGCTCGGCTCTGCCTGAAAATTTGCTTGAAAGCGAACTGTTCGGACATGCCAGGGGAGCTTTTACCGGGGCGCTCAAAGACAAAATTGGAAGATTCGAACTGGCAGAAGGTGGCACAATTTTCCTTGATGAAATCGGCGACATATCACCGGCAATGCAGGTCAAACTGCTCCGGGTGCTGCAGGAAAAGGAGTTCGAACGGGTAGGTGATCCAAAGCCACGGAAGGTCAATGTCCGGGTAATTTCAGCAACCAACCAGAATCTAAAGGAAATGGTCCGACAGGGAAGTTTTCGTGAAGACCTCTATTACCGTCTGAATGTTGTAAAAATATCCATTCCGCCTCTGCGTGAACGACTGGACGATCTGGAACTTCTCACTGAACACTTCCTCGGGAAATTAAGCGCAAAGTTCGACAAAAGCATTCGCTCCGCCTCCTCTGAAGTCTACAGGATTCTCAGGGCTTACAACTGGCCCGGCAATGTCCGAGAACTGGAACATACTCTCGAGTATGCTTGTATTATGTGCCGACAGGAGCACCTTACCGCCGACTATCTGCCTCCTGATTTTCCATTGATCGCGCCGCCACCTCAGAACCTGTTGGAAAACGAAGGTGGTGTCAGCCCAGCTGCAATTGTTATGGCACTTGAGAAGTCCGGAGGAAACAAATCTAAGGCAGCTCGAAGCTTAGGAATCAGCCGACGAACCATTTATCGAAAAATTGATACAATCTAGAGTTTTTTTCTCAAATATTCGCCATCTATGACCAGACACACATCTGTGACATGTCACATCTGACGAATGTCCTACCCGCGTGACCTTCCCCTCCAGCTAACTCATCCCGCAATGATACATATGCTTACGGGGTGGTAACCGCCTCATTTTACCACGAGGAACACCCCTCTATATCTGTTACTCTGCCTGTAGTAGTTCGGATTATTATATCCATCAAAGTGCATCAATACCGACAGGACAAGCGTTTGCGATTTGCTACATAATCCCTACTTAATACATTTCTGCCATCTATCTTCGGACGAATACTGCTTCGTTCTGTTTTTTTTTGTTGTGAGCCTTGATTCTGGCACGCTAATTGTTAAGTATGGGAGCAAAGCTATTTCAATGAATATCGAACAACCCACCGAGCCTTCCATGACCGTCTCACTTGAAAATTCACATAAAACAACGGCATGAGGTTTTGAGAATTTGTGAACCTGCTGCGATCAGGTCTGATGATGCTGCTGGTAGTGGGGAGCATCAGCTTTATCAATCAATTTATTCATTGGTTTTCCGGAATTGGCAAGAGTATCGAGATGGGTCCCTGGGCGATTTTGTCGGCAGGACAGGAGCCCTTGGCAAAACCTCCTGGATATTGGTAAAGAATCCCTTCACGACATATTGCAAATTTTACTAGTTTGCCGATCTAGTGTTATTAAAATACTAAAATATTTTTTGCATCTGACGATATTAACTTAAGTGACTTACTAGAATATATAGTTCCAGAAGTAGCTACTTGCCCGATAAATGTATGACAAGGGGGGAAAATGTTTAGGAAAAAACTTACGGTTAAAGTGTTGGCAATACTGGGGATAACCCTCGCGACAGGTTTCGCAACCTTGGGGGCAATTGCCATTTGGCTCCAATTCAACTCGACCTTGGATTTGCAGCTGAAAAATGCACGTAATGTAGGCGCAATCATTATTCGTGATATTGATGAATATATGATGAAAGGCGATTCGAAAGAGGTACGAAAATACATTGATGAAGCCAAGCAAAAGAAATTTCTCATGGACCTGAAGATTTTCAACAAGGAAGGAATAGAGCCGGAGGTTACAGAGTCTGGAACTGCAAACAAGATCATCCTTAGTGCTTTAAAGAGCGGCAGGAGCATCGAATTCAAGGGAAGTGAAAACGGTATTCACACCATGAATGTTGCCTTTCCATTAGAAAACGAGCAACGCTGCCAGGGTTGCCACGAGGCCGGGCTGAAATATCTTGGTGGCGTGCTACTGAAGACCTCGATTCAGGATGGATATGACAGCTCACTTAAGCTTAGCTACATACTGCTGATCACTGGATTATTCTTTTTTACTGCCATGCTGGGCAGCATCTATCTATTTTTCCGCAATTCGATCATCAGTCATATTTTGAAAATGGCACAAACAATCGACGAGCTTGCGAATGGCAAGGGTGACCTTACCAAGACAATTCCCGTGACTTCCCGCGACGAGATTGGTGGTCTGGCGCAAGGTGTCAATACGCTGATATCAAAAATTCGCGATATTATGAGCCATATTGCTGATAACGCAGTTCAGTTATCAGCTGCAGCACAGCAACTTTCGTCAACATCGGAACAAATGGTGTTAGGGATCCAGGAGGTGTCAGCCCAGACGGGCAATGTAGCTACTGCCAGTGAGGAAATGGCAGCCACTTCGTGCGAAATAGCCAACAACTGTGTCGTGGCGGCGGACCAGTCTCAGCGAGCGACGAATTTCGCAGCAGCCGGTACTGATGTTGTTGAAAGAACCATAGCGGTTATGGAAAGGATTGCCGTCAAGGTTCAGAACTCAGCAGCAACCATTGAGAGTCTCGGCGTCAGGTCCGATCAGATTGGAGAAATCATTGGTACGATCGAGGATATTGCCGATCAAACTAACCTACTGGCGCTGAATGCCGCTATCGAGGCTGCCCGGGCAGGTGACCAAGGGCGAGGCTTTGCTGTTGTGGCCGATGAGGTTAGGGCCCTTGCCGAAAGGACTACCAAGGCGACCCGCGAGATAGCCACCATGATCAAGGCTATTCAGGCTGAGACTCGAGAGGCCGTTCTGACCATGGAAAAAGGGGTCGTTGAAGTTGGCGAAGGAACTTCCGAGACGACAAAATCGGGAGATGCGTTGCAAGAGATCCTCGAGCAGGTGAACTCCGTAACTTCACAGGTGAGTCAGATTGCAGCAGCTGCCGAGCAACAGACTGCAACGACCGGCGAAATAAGCAGCAACATTCATCAAATTACCGAACTGATCCAAGAGACGGAGCGGGGCATTCGTGAAAATGCTTCCTCGTCTGCTCAGCTAGCTACTCTGGGGGCGGATCTGATGCGACAGTGCGCCCAGTTCAAGCAGGGCGCATGATGCAATCCGAATCAGTAACACCCCTTCCCAAATAGCCCGAGGCAGACTGCCAGCAATGCGTATGAGCGGCAAGATTATTTGAGTGCTGTCAGCCCTCCTTGCAATGTGTTAGGAAGTACTGTGAAGACTAGGCCTTTCTTGATGGCTTTCTGGTTATCCAACGTTTGCATAACTTTGCAGGCCCAGGTGAAAAAGAAAACGGCATCAGCTTTGCTGCACACACTCAGGCACCCAGCAGTCAGGTGAAAACAACTCCAAGGCAGCGCAAAGTTGAGGAATCTGCAGAGACGTACCATGCATCGAAAATTGATACAAACCAGTTTTGTTACCACAATCATTCGGCACCTGTGACCTGACACACTTTTGTGACAAGTCACAGGTGCCGAATGTCTCACCTCCACAGCCGCCACCTTCCAGAACTATTCTCTCCTCGAAGACAAATTCTCGTATTCAGGATCGTCGTACATATTCAGCCGCTTAGA
Organism: uncultured delta proteobacterium; assembly: GCA_963717775.1. Classification (GTDB taxonomy): domain Bacteria; phylum Desulfobacterota; class Desulfuromonadia; order Geobacterales; family Geobacteraceae; genus RPRC01. The sequence goes on along the minus strand of CAVQWZ010000028.1, from coordinate 305,334 downwards.
AAACACTTGGCAATAGTGTTGCCTTCCCAGGCATAAATTCTCGAAATTATCTTTGCAAAAGTGCACCAATAGCGGCAGTGCAGGCATTGGTGCTTTGTTACGTTGATCCCAGCTGAACAGGTTTTTACCTCTATCCTCTGATGGACACTTCTGCATTTTGATTTTAATGTTGTGAGCTATGATCATGGCATACTACTTGATATATAGAAGGCAGAGCTATTCCAATAAGCAACGAAAAACCCACCTCTCCTTCCATGACCATCAGGAGAACTCCGTTTCTCTTGAACAGTCGCATAAAGGAACGACATGAGATTTCAAAGAATTGTAAAACTGCTACGATCGGACCTGAAGACACTACTGGTGCTGGGAAGCATAATCTTTACCAATCTTCTTATTCAGTTTTTTGCTGGAATCGACACGAGAATCCTGATTGGTTCCCTGCTGTGTGTGGCCACGACGCTTGTTTTGTTTTTTCTCCTCAAAAAAATGCAATCATCTGCATTTGCCACCCAACAGATTGCCGAACTCAGTCATTACGAAGAAATTGAAAAAAGTATGTCCGGCATTACCAGGCTGATCTACGACAAAGCGCAGATTTTACCGGTACTTGTAAAGCAACTCGAAGAGGTTATTCAGCAAACTGAGACCGCTGCGCTTGAAATTGGTGACAATTTCATGGGCATCGTACAGAAGGCTCGAAATCAGGCGAAAAATGCCTCAAATTCCCTGGGTGATATTACAGGCAGTGCTGAAGAACCGGGCGAAAACTTCCTGGAAGTCAGCATTGAATCCCTTCACGCTGTAATGGCAAACTTCACAATGGTTGCCGATGTAGCGCAACAGAACCTTCAGCATATTAAAACTATTATCTCCGACACCACAAACATCAGTGAAGCCATCGCTGAAATTGAATACATCGCGGATCAAACGAATCTTCTCTCCCTGAACGCTTCAATTGAGGCAGCACGCGCCGGAGAACACGGACGCGGGTTTGCCGTAGTTGCCGAGGAAGTGCGAAAACTTTCGGCTCGCTCGGCCGGAGCCGGAACGGGTATGCGGAAACTTGTCCAGAAGGTTGAGAAAGATCTCCGCGATATCTATCTTAAGACGTCAGAAAGAGCAGATGAATGCGGTATTAAATCAACAGAAGCCGAATCCATAGCACTCCGGGCTCTCCAGGGACTCGACAAACAAATGACTCGTGCACAAACGGGCCTTGAACGAATTTCTGAAGAGACGGAATCCTTGGTTCAAGACATCAGTGGAGTAATTTATTCCATGCAGTTTCAAGATATAACCAGGCAACGAATCGAGCATGTTATGGAACCACTGAATGAGATAACCAAGGAGTTCAAGGAAGCGCTGAATTCTTCAAGAAATATCAGTGAAAAACTGCAGCTATGGGAGATTGCTGGAGGACTTGCTACCTTGGAAAATATTTATACCATGGATTCCGAAAGGCAAGCGATGCTCGAAGCTATCTCCGCAAATCAAATTGCAATCGGCGACTCTGAATAAGGATATAAAAAGGGGAGTGACACATGGCGAAGACAGTTTTAATTGTGGACGATTCGGCCTCAATGCGGCAAATGGTTTCCTTTACCTTGAGGGATGCCGGCTACGATGTTATTGCCGCACTCAACGGCAAAGACGCCTTGGCAAGAATCGAAGGAACAAAGACTGAAATGATAATTACCGATTTGAATATGCCGGAAATGGACGGATTAGAATTTATACGGCAACTGCGCAGCAAGGCGGGTTATAAATTTCTCCCCATCGTCATGCTGACCACGGAGTCACAGGAATCAAAAAAACAGGCAGGCAAACAGGCTGGCGCCAGCTGTTGGCTGGTAAAGCCTTTCCAACCAGGGCAACTAATTGATATCGTAAAAAAATTCATAAAATAGTCGCAAAGCGCCAAGAAAGTACTTTTAGGAAAAACCGGAGGCGGACAGATGAAATACACACTCAATCTCGCAAACGAAACGGCAGAGTTGGCTCTGGACGGAGATGTCACCGTTGAGAACTCTCAGATCCTTCTCACCTCTCTTTCAGATCCGCAAGCGGCGACAGATGAGTTAATTGTGAATATGTCAGCAGTTCGCGAAATTGACCTAACCGGGCTACAGCTTCTCTGCTCAGCTCATCATTCGGCAACAAAAGCTGGAAGGAAAATGCGCTTGGCACACATCAGCAATGCGACTGTCGATAGCATGGAAAGTCTCGGTTTTATCCGCCATGTCGGCTGCATGGACGATAAAACCGGTAGTTGCCTCTGGGTTATCAAATAGCAATTTTGACACCAAACTTGATCTGCAATCTACAAGGAAGCCATACTTAACTGGACCATTCAACGGTGGAAAATAAAAAATGAACAATCAACAAATGACCCGATCACCGAAAATTTCATCACGAGCCACAACCACCGGAAAGCAGTTTGGCGAACCTTTCCGTTCCAGCATGGGCAACTTCAGAAGGTGTCCGGAATGTTCAGAAGAAATCCTGAACTCGGTTCATGAGGATGTTATCTTGTGCACGGCAGATTTACGGATCGTATGGGCAAACAGCGCTACATTGGCAAGCTTGCATCAGGAATCCGGCGGAATTCTCGCACAAAAATGCCATGAAGCATTGCACAGCAACCCTGATCCATGTGAAAACTGCCCTGTCCGTAGGAGTTTCGAAAGCGGCAAACCGGAAACTGCCTGCATCAAATCCCCAAAAGGCAGGTTTTTTGAACTTCAGGCACTGCCGCTGCTCAATGAGGACGGTACCGTTGAACAGGTGCTTGAGTTCGCCCTGGATGTGACCGATAAGGTACATTTCCATTCTGAAGCCCTCCGCACCGAACACTTTTCCTCTCTTGGCGAACTGTCCGCAGGGATTGCTCATGAAATCAACAACCCGATAAACGGTATTATTAATTATGCGCAGATGCTGGCCAATCGCTATTCACACTCCAGCAACGAGTATGATATAGCCGACAGGATAATCGTCGAAGGCGAAAGAATTGCCGGTATCGTTCACAGCCTGCTCACTTTTGCCGGACAAGGATCAACGGAAAGGAAAGGGATTTCTTTGCTCGACCTGCTGACAGATTGCCTCTCCCTTACGCAAGCCCAGATAAAAGAGGATGGGATCCACCTGAAGCTGAACATCGAGCTTGATCTGCCGGAAATGCTCGCAAATAACCCGCAAATGCGCCAAGTATTTCTGAACCTGATCAGCAATGCCCGTCACGCGCTTAACGACAGGTTTCCCGAGGCTCATGCAGATAAGGTGCTGAAGATCAGTGGCGACAAAATTCACAATGAATTCGGATCGTTTCTTCACGTGGAATTCTATGACCAGGGTACGGGTGTTCCACCTGAAGCGGTAAAAAGTATTTTCATTCCCTTCTTTACGACCAAGTCAGGAAAAAATGGAGTTGGTCTTGGTTTGAGCACGAGCAGGAATATTATTATCCAGCACAATGGGACAATCAGGGTAGAAAGCAGATATGGTGAGTATACAAAGGTAATGGTTGAGATCCCTGTACTCGCAAACAAACCGGCAGTTTCAGCTGAAACGTACTATCACAGAAAATTATTTACAGATAAACTTAACAAGTTATCTGAATAAATAATAATGTAACGTCTCATAACTGTGACATGTCATATATGTGACATGTCACACTATTCACTTTACCTATTCCGCATAAAATACTTTTTTCAATTACTGTTAGACATCAAGATGCTCCCGCCGTGGATTTCTTTCCATTTAAATCAAATTATCCTATTAGATATCAATATATTACCAAGTATTGATTTATTATAAAGTATATTGAGATATTACATGCAAAACAAGCATCATTGGCATACTACTTGATAGTACGTAAGATACGTTTGCTTTAAGTATTATATTTTATTATTGCCAACGATATCCTACGTGACTGCTTAATAGATACTATTTCAGTACTTATTAGTCTCAGGAACCTGTCATGGCAACCATTCTTGATACAGACATGCTTGAAAATAAAGACTTGAAACACAAACTATGTCCCTTACTCGGGGAACCAAGAAAAGATTGCTATTGCACGAACATGAATAGCAATAAAATCCCGCTTGCACTTCGTTTTTGCGGCGAAGAATTCGAGAAGTGCCGAATATATCAAGCCATCATTGATGACGAGTTCAGCCAAACAGGAAAATGTACCCCGGAATAAGAACAAGTGTTGCCGATTCTATTTCATACTACCGGATAGGTGTTCACATGATTGATCAACATAAGGAAGCATTCAAGGAAGAGGCACTAGAACTGCTCACTGAATTGGAAACATCACTTCTTGAACTTGAAGAAGCACCTGAAGATATTGAACTTATAAGTCGTGTTTTCAGGGCGATGCATACGATAAAAGGTTCGGGAGCGATGTTTGGCTTCTCCCGTATTTCGAAATTTACTCATGAGGTTGAGACTGTTTTTGACCTGGTACGAAACGGTGCGATTCCTGTTACGAAAGAGCTGGTTGATTTGACGCTGAAGGCCCGCGACCAGATCCTGCTGCTCCTCAATGCCACAGAAGAGGCCGCTGATGCTGATGAAGAAAATCGAAAGGACATAATTACCGCTTTCAGAAATCTGGCAAGCATCTCCGAGTCAGGCAATCAGGACAATAGCGTCCCTCCTGGAGATACCGCGTTGGTCCGATCTACCTGTCAGGAAAATATGACGTACAGAATAAGGTTCAAGCCTTCCGAAGAGATCTTCCTTACCGGCACCAATCCAGCGGTCCTGCTTGATGAACTAACGCAGCTTGGCAGCTGCAAGATAATTGCCCACCTCGATAAAATCCCCGATATACACGAAATAGACCCAGAGAAATGTTATGTCTACTGGGACATTTTACTGACAACAGATAAAGGCATCGATGCCATTGAGGATGTGTTCATCTTCGTCAAGGACGACAGTAATCTGAAAATAAGCGCTATCGGAACGCTTGGTGACACCGAAGAAGACCCGTCGTACAAAAAACTGGGAGAAATCCTTGTTGAACGCGGCGACATAACTGTTGAAGCAATGCAGGAAATCCTTTCCAGCCAAAAACGATTCGGCGAGATCCTTCTGGATAAAGGCTTGGTAAATACCTCCCAGATACATTCAGCGCTGGTCGAACAACAACATGTGCGGGAGGTCCTCCAAAAAAAACAGAACGCCGACACCACAAATAGTGTTCGGGTGCCGTCAGAAAAGCTCGACAAGCTTATTGATCTGGTGGGTGAACTGGTTACGGTGCAAGCCCATTTAAGCCAGATTTCCGCAAGCAGAATGGACCAGCAGCTTTCAATAATCGCCGAGGAAGTCGAACGGTTGACGGTTGAGCTCAGGGATAACGCATTAAATATCCGCATGTTGCCCATCGGCACCACTTTCAGCAAATTCAAACGGTTGGTGCGGGACCTGTCGGCCGAACTCGGCAAGGAAATCGAGATGGTCACGGAAGGCGCGGACACGGAGTTGGACAAGAACGTAATCGAGAAATTGGGTGATCCGCTTGTACACCTGATTAGAAACAGCATTGACCATGGGATAGAAGACCCACAGGTGCGAAAGGTGAAAGGCAAACCTAACCAGGGGACCATTTTTTTGAAGGCAGAACATTCCGGGGATAGCGTCTTGGTCACAATCAAAGATGACGGTGCCGGCCTCAATCGGGAGGCTATTCGAGACAAAGCGATTGAACGGGGTCTGCTATTGTCGGGAACCGAGCTGCCGGACAAGGAATTATTCTCCTTAATCTTCGCGCCTGGTTTTTCAACTGCCAAAAAAGTCACCGGTGTATCTGGGCGTGGAGTTGGGATGGACGTAGTCAAAAAGGCGATTGATTCTTTACGCGGATCGATTGAGATGAGCAGTACCCATGGATCTGGTACCACTATACAAATCAGGCTGCCTCTGACCCTCGCGATCATCGAGAGTCTGCTGGTGAAAATTGACGGTGAAGGATTCGTGATACCGCTCTCCCTGGTGGAAGAATGCATCGAACTGTCCAGGGAAGACCGGCGAAAAAACAACGGGCGTCACCTGGTTAATGTTCGTGACAAGATTGTACCGTATATCCCACTGCGAGAGCAATTTGAACTGAAGGGCGAACAACCGGATATTGAGCAGGTTGTCATTACCAATATTGGCGGTAACAGAATCGGCTTTGTTGTTGATGCTGTTGTCGGTGAACACCAGACGGTAATCAAGACATTAGGCAGGGCTTACAAACACGCCCAGGGAGTTTCCGGCGCCACGATTCTCGGCGACGGCAGCGTGGCATTGATTCTGGACATTCCCCAACTGACTGAAGAAGCAGGCCTCTGAGGTCAGTGGCATAAAACCAACGACAGGCCAAGCGCAACAGCAATACAATTGATTACATACAGCGAGGATACCGGTAATGGCATTCACTTTTTTTATGCGAGATCAGCCAACTCTTGAATATGCCGCAGATCACTTGATTCCTTACGCCAGCGGCAGGAGCAAGATCAAAATATGGGATGCAGGCTGTGCCCAGGGTCAGGAAACCTATACTATCGCCATGATACTGGCTGAAAAAATGAACCAGTTCGGCTTTAAAAACCTGCGCATTGACGCCACAGACTATGACAAGCCCAACAATTTCGGCGATATCGTGACCGCCGCAGAGTACCAACAGGAAGAATTACAGCGTACTCCCTCAGAGTTGCTCAAGAAATACTTCGAGCCGTCAGCCAGGCAAGGACATATGCGAGTAATCGAACCGCTGCGCAACCGGGTTCATTTCGAGTACCACGATCTCCTTTCTCTGAAGCCGGTTGGCCTGGATTATTGCCTGGTTGTCTGCAAAAACGTCATGCTTCACTTCCAGTATCCGGAGCGGGTGGAGGTCTTCAAAATGTTCCATCAGGCTCTGGCCCCGGGAGGTTACCTGGCCAACGAAAATACCCAGAAACTCCCCCAGGAAGTGGCGCACCTATTCACACAAGTTGTACCAGATGCCCAACTCTACAAGAAAGTCGGGGCCTGATGCCGTGAAAATTATCCCCTTGAAAAAATCCGACTGGGTCTACAGCTGCAATTCCTACCTGATCCTTGGCAGCTGGAACCACTTGGGTGACCTTAATACTGTCATCGACCCCGGAACCGACGATTTCATCCTGGATGAAATCGAAAAGCTGCCCACCGGCTGCGGCAAGGTAGCCGTCGAGCAAGTGATCCTCACCCATACCCACTTCGACCACGCCGGCGGGATCTTGGCCCTAAAGCAACGTTATGGAGTGAAGGTGTTTGCTTTTGTCGATGGGCCGGGTGTCGATGAACTGCTCCACGACGGGCAATTCATCAGGGCTGGCGATGGCCATCTGGAGGTCATCCATACGCCGGGCCACTCAACGGATTCTATCTGCCTCTATGCCGAGTCTTCCCAGACACTCTTTTCCGGGGATACGCAGATCAGGATTAGGGCAGAGGCAGATGAAGTTTACAGCCGGGAGTACCTGGATGGTCTGGCAAAGATAGCCAGCAAGAAAATCGTAAGAATTTACTCCGGTCATGACGCTCCGGTAATGATACGCGCGCAAGAAACAATCTTCGAAACACTGGCAAAGATAAGAAACAGTAGAATTTCCGGCAATGATACGAACAACAGGCTGGCACTTTGATCCAGGAAACGTAAAAACAGAGGGAGGTAAAGCAATGTTGAACAACATGAGTTTACGAATGAAGCTGATGAGCGGGTTTATCCTGATTGCGGTTATTGCTGCGATTATTGGTGGCATCGGGTATTTTAACCTCAAAAAACTGGATGCCGCCGACACCAAGATGTACGAGATGATGACCGTACCGTTAGGTCAGATCGGCGATATCAGGGGTTCATTCCAGCGCATGCGCAGCAACCTGCTGGAAATGCAGTTTGCCGAAACTCCAGGGGCAATCAAGGCATTGGAGAAAAAGGTCGCCGATCGAGATGCGGAGATTGCAAGCGCTATTCCCTTATTTGAAAAATCTATACTAACTGACGAAGGCCATAAACTGACCAAGGATTTGAAGGATAATTTGGACAGCTATGAAAAACTGCAGCAGAAATACATCGCGTTGGTAAGTTCCGGCAATAAAAGCGAATCCTTGGTGTACTGGAATGGTGAGATGGAAAAGGTCCGCCTTGCCATACAGTCCTCTCTGGAAAAACTAAAGGAATCAAAAGTCACACTCGCCAAGCAGACATCGGATGAGAATAGCGCTATGGCGAATAAATCCACTACCACCATGCTGATACTCCTGGTATTCGGCGCATTGTTGGCAGTAGGTCTTGGCATTTTTATTTCTCGTGTCGTCCTCCGTCAGTTGGGTGCTGATCCGAAGGAGGTCGGTGAAATAGCAAATCTAGTTGCGGTTGGCGACTTGAGGCGTGAAATAGCCTTGGCAGCAAATGACACTACCAGCGTCATGGCTGCGATGAAAAAAATGGTAGATACCATCCGCGCCTTGGCCAGTGATGCGGGCATGCTTTCCGAAGCTGCAATTGCCGGTAAGCTTGCTACACGAGCAGATGCAAGCAAGCATCAGGGAGACTTCCAGAAAATCGTCTCCGGTGTCAATGAAACCCTTGATGCAGTCATCGGCCCCCTCAATGTAGCAGCCGAATATGTTGACCGCATCAGCAAGGGCGACATCCCGCCGAAGATCACCGACACCTATAATGGCGACTTCAACGAGATCAAGAACAACCTCAACGCCTGTATCGACATCATGAGCGGCCTGCTGGCAGAAACCGACAAGCTGGTCAATGCCACGGTGGCCGGTCAGCTGGCAACCCGCGGCGACGCGGCAAATTCGCCGGCGGCTGGGGCACCCTGGTGAGCGGCGTCAACAATCTCTGCGACGCCTTCGTCGGACCGATCAACGTCACTGCGGAATATGTCGACCGGATCAGCAAGGGCGACATCCCGCCGAAGATCACCGACACCTACAACGGCGACTTCAACGAGATCAAGAACAACCTCAACGCCTGCATTGACATCATGAACGGACTGCTGGCAGAGACCGACAAGCTGGTCAATGCCACGGTGGCCGGCCAGTTGGCAACCCGCGGCGACGCCGTCCAAATTCGCCGGTGGCTGGGGCAAGCTGGTGAGCGGCGTCAACAACCTCTGCGACGCCTTCGTCGGCCCGATCAACGTCACCGCGGAATATGTGGACCGCATCAGCAAGGGCGACATCCCGCCGAAGATCACCGACACCTACAACGGTGACTTCAACGAGATCAAGAACAACCTCAACGCCTGCATCGACATCATGAACGGACTGCTGGCAGAGACGGACAAGCTGGTCAATGCCACGGTGGCCGGCAAGCTGGAAACCCGCGGCGACGCGGCCAAAGTTCGCCGGCGGCTGGGGCACCCTGGTGGGCGGCGTCAACAACCTCTGCGACGCCTTCGTCGGCCCGATCAACGTCACCGCGGAATATGTTGACCGGATCAGCAAGGGCGACATCCCGCCGAAGATCACCGACACGTACAATGGCGACTTCAACGAGATCAAGAACAACCTCAACGCCTGCATCGACATCATGAACGGACTGCTGGAGGAGACCGACAAGCTGGTCAATGCCACGGTGGAAGGCAAGCTGGCAACCCGCGGCGACGCGGCAAAGTTCGCCGGCGGCTGGGGTACCCTGGTGGGCGGCGTCAACAACCTCTGCGACGCCTTCGTCGGCCCGATCAATGTCACTGCGGAATATGTGGATCGGATCAGCAAGGGCGACATCCCGCCGAAGATCACCGACACCTACAACGGCGACTTCAACGAGATCAAGAACAACCTCAACGCCTGCATCGACGTCATGAACGGCCTGCTGGAGGAGACCGACAAGCTGGTCAATGCCACGGTGGACGGCAAGCTGGCAACCCGCGGCGACGCGGCAAAGTTCGCCGGCGGCTGGGGCAACCTGGTGGGCGGCGTCAACAATCTCTGCGACGCCTTCGTCGGGCCGATCAACGTCACCGCGGAATATGTGGACCGGATCAGCAAGGGCGACATTCCGCCGAAGATCACCGACACGTACAATGGCGACTTCAACGAGATCAAGAACAACCTCAACGCCTGCATCGACATCATGAATGGCCTGCTGGCTGAAACGGACAAGCTGGTCAATGCCACGGTGGCCGGCCAGCTGGCAACCCGCGGCGACGCGGCAAAGTTCGCCGGCGGCTGGGGTACCCTGGTGGGCGGCGTCAACAACCTCTGCGACGCCTTCGTCGGCCCGATCAACGTCACTGCGGAATATGTGGACCGCATCAGCAAGGGCGACATTCCGCCGAAGATCACCGACACCTACAACGGCGACTTCAACGAGATCAAGAACAACCTCAACGCCTGCATCGATACCATGAGCAGCCTACTGGCCGAAACAGATAAAATTGTTCGCGCAGCCGCAGATGGCGAACTGGACAAGCGCGCAGACGCATCTCTCTTTGTCGGCGGCTGGAACAAACTGGTGGCAGGCGTCAATGACACTATCACCAACATCGTCAACCCGCTAATGGTAACCGCCGACTACGTGGACAAAGTCGCGAAAGGCGTCATTCCTCCGACTATCACCGCCGAATACAAGGGTCAGTACAATATCATCAAGAACAACCTCAATGCTGTTGTCACAATGATGAACGAGCTTCTTGAGCAGACAGACATCATCATCAAGGCCGCGGCTGATGGCGAACTGGACAAGCGTGCCGATGCAACGAGATTTGTCGGTGGCTGGAACAAGTTGGTAGCAGGAGTAAACGACACCGTCACCAACATCGTCAATCCACTTATGGTAACCGCAACGTATATCGACCGCATCTCAAAGGGTGACATGCCGGCATTAATCACCGAGGAATACAAGGGTCAGTACAACCTCATCAAGAGCAATCTGAATACTCTCATTGAAGCAACGAATAAGATTACTAACGCTGCCAAAGAAATTTCCAACGGCAACCTGATGGTGGATTTGAAAAAACGCTCCGAACAGGATGAATTGATGCTCGCACTTGCCACCATGGTCACCCGTCTTACCGACGTAGTAAGCAACGTAAAGGTAGCTGCCGGAAACGTTGCAGTGGGCAGCAGGGAGTTGAGTACCGGCACCGAGCGGATGTCGCAAGGAGCCACGGAGCAAGCAGCATCGGCTGAAGAGGCGTCGGCTTCCATGGAACAGATGTCATCCAACATCAAACAGAGTGCGGACAATGCTCAGCAGACTGAGAGGATTGCCATCCAGTCCGCGGCGGATGCAGAAAACGGTGGCAAAGCGGTAGCAGAAACCGTCGCGGCCATGAAGGAGATCGCCAGCAAGATATCCATCATCGAGGAAATCGCCCGGCAAACAAATATGCTGGCATTGAATGCGGCGATCGAAGCCGCAAGGGCCGGAGAACACGGCAAGGGCTTTGCCGTTGTTGCTTCGGAAGTCAGAAAACTTGCGGAACGCAGTCAAATGGCTGCAGGTGAAATAAGCCTGCTCTCTGCTTCAAGCGTCGAGGTAGCCGAAAAAGCGGGAGAAATGCTGGGTGCAATACTCCCGAATATCAGGAAAACAGCGGAGCTCGTGCAGGAAATCACTGCTGCCAGCAAAGAGCAGGATGCCGGTGCCGAGCAGATCAACAAGGCTATCCAGCAACTCGACAAGGTCATTCAGCAGAATGCCGCTGCAACCGAAGAAATGTCATCGACCGCCGAGGAGCTTTCATCACAGTCGGAACAGCTTCAAGGTACTATTGAGTTCTTTAAGCTCGCAGACAGCGGTATGAGGACAAGTTTGTCCCACTCCTTCCCGGCAAGCAACAGCCAGAGTATTTCCAGAGAGAAAATCCTGTCTTTAGATGCCGGTTTTGTCAAAAAAGCTGCGAATGGCTACGGAGCTCCGGCCAAGGATAGCAAGGCCGTGGTTAACCAGGACGGCATCATCCTGGATATGGGAGAGCATGAAGACCAGCTTGATACGGAATTTGAAAGCTACTAGTCAGGTGCTAACATGGGCTGAAGGGCGAATTCAGAATTCACTGCTTCGCCCTTCAGTCCTTCAAGACAAGGAGACAGTCTTATGAGTGCGTCCGCCATCAACGAAGCAACCCAATACCTGACATTTAAACTGCAGGAAGAGATATTCGCCGTCGATGTTGCTAACATCAGGGAAATACTGGATTTCACCAGCGTGACAAAGGTCCCCAAGACTCCCGAATTCATGAGGGGCGTCATCAACCTGCGCGGCAGTGTTGTTCCCGTTGTCGATATGAACCTTAAATTCGGCATGCCGAGGACGGAAAAAACCGTTAACACCTGCATCATTGTCATGGAAATGAACATGGACGGTGAAACAATTGTTCTCGGCTCATTGGCCGATGCCGTTCAGGAGGTTCTTGAACTCGAACCGGACCAGATAGAGCCGGCACCAAAGATAGGAACAAAACTGAATACCGAATTTATCAGGGGAATGGGAAAACATAACGAGCAATTCATCATGATTCTCGAAATAAACAAAATATTCAACTTTGATGAAATCCAAAACCTGAATGGTGAGTCTTGTCCGAAACAGGAAACATTGCAGAAGGCTTCCTGAGAGGAACAGCTCAACTTTGCGTTAATTTGCTTGTGTATCAAACGGCCAAACTAGAGAGCACACCCAACCATGAATAAGCTCCTCAATAAAACTTATCCAGTGCAGACCCGCCCGACAATCTGCATGAATGACGCAGCTGACAGTGGAGTAGAAGCATCACTATCTGACCATCTATTTAATCGATTGCGCGAATTTATTTATTCCCATACCGGGATCAGTCTGCAGTTTAATAAAAAAACAATGCTCGAGGGGCGCCTGCTGAAACGAATGCGCGTCCTTGGGCTTATTTCATTCAGAAAGTATTGCGAGTATTTATTCAGCAGCGTGGGCATGAAGCAAGAACTTACGCACCTGATTGATGTTGTTACAACCAACAAAACCGATTTTTTCCGGGAACCGTCACATTTCAGTTTCCTCTCAGAAATCGTCCTGCCGGAATTGTCGGAAAAAATCAGGCAACGAGCAGATAGAACTCTCAAGATATGGAGTGCAGGTTGCTCAAGTGGCGAAGAGCCCTATACCTTGGGCATGTACATACTGGACTATACACTGTTGTCTCTGCGATTCGATTTTTCGATCCTCGCCACGGATATCTCCACTCAGGTGCTCGATAAGGCAAAGAAAGGCATTTACACCAGCGAAAGAATTGCGCCGATTCCTTTGAATCTTCGCCGCAAGTATCTCCTGAGAAGCAAGGACAGAAACAAAAACATCTTTAGAATAGTCCCGGCACTGCGGCACAGCGTAAAATTTCGCAGGCTTAATTTCATGGATGATGACTTCGGCATTTCAGATACGATGGATATCATCTTTTGCCGAAATGTCCTCATCTACTTCGACAAAAAGACCCAGGAAAGATTGCTCAGAAAGTTCTGCGGCCATCTGTCACCGGGGGGATACGTTTTCATCGGGCATTCGGAAACCCTGAGCGGCATGAACATCCCTTTGGTACAGGTTGCCTCAACAATTTATAAGAAGCTCCCATGAACAAAACTCTGAACAGGACACGAAAAATACGCATTCTCATCGTGGATGATTCAGCGGTCGTCAGACAGGTTTTAAAAGAAATCCTCTCTTCTGATCCGATGATCGAGGTTGCTGCCACCGCTGCCGATCCATTCATCGCGGCTGAGAGAATCAAGGAAGAGGAACCGGATGTAATCACATTGGATGTGGAAATGCCGCGCATGGACGGTATCACTTTTCTGCAGAAAATCATGAGTCAACATCCAATTCCTGTTGTGATGTGTTCCAGTCTTACTGATGAAGGATCGGCTACCGCGCTGAAGGCCTTGGAATATGGTGCCGTGGACATAATCCAGAAGCCCAGGATGGGGGTTAAGCTCTACCTGGAAGAGTCGCGGATCGTGATTTGCGATGCGGTGAAAGCCGCCGCCATGGCTAAAATAGGGAAAATAGCCTCCTCACCAATGTCGGTGGCACCGAAATTTTCCGCTGACGCTGTCATTGCAAAGCCAGGCAAAAACGCAATGCTCCAGACAACAGAGAAAATTGTTATGGTTGGGGCTTCGACGGGAGGGACGGAAGCACTGCGGGTCTTCCTCGAAGCAATGCCCCCCGATTCACCGGGTATCGTGGTTGTCCAGCACATGCCCGAACATTTCACAAAATCATTCGCCAAACGTCTCGATTCACTCTGCCGAATTACCGTAAAAGAAGCACGAGATAACGACACCGTCAGTCGCGGGCAGGCAATAATAGCGCCTGGCAACCGGCATGTGCTTCTGAAAAGGAGTGGCGCACGCTACTTCCTGGAAATCAAAGACGGTCCGTTAGTGAATCGCCATCGTCCATCCGTTGACGTCCTGTTCCGTTCTGCTGCCAGGTATGCCGGGAAAAACGCGGTTGGAGTTATTATGACCGGGATGGGCGATGATGGGGCGAAAGGACTGCTGGAGATGAAAGAGGCCGGTGCTTTTACCCTGGCACAGGACGAACACACATGCGTTGTCTTCGGGATGCCGAAAGAGGCAATAAAAATCAACGCTGCTACAAAGATATTGCCGCTTACAGAACTTGCAGGTGCCGTTCTGAAAGAAACCTTCTGAAGTGAACTGTTCTCTCAAAAAATCGCGCAGCCACGCAGACGGCAGCCACCATCCCATAATCATCAGCCGGAAGAATATCTCACCGGTCTTGATCTTTTTTCAAGCGGTCTTTGAATCTAAGGACGAAGCGGAGCCCCTCCGCATGGTCAAGCTCGATTTTCCCTCCGAGCTGGTGCTCCCCGAGCATTCTTACAAGGTGCATGCCCAGTGATGGGCAAGTTCTCCAGTCAAGTTCTGCTGGCAGTCCGACACCATTGTCCGCAACAGTCAGGGTGAAGTTGTCTTTCTCCGCGTGCATCAGGATGCTTATTTCGCAGCTTTCCGAACCGTTTCCGGACTTTCCCTTAGGGAATGCGTACTTCAGGGCGTTGGTAACCAGTTCATTAACGATCAACCCAAGGGGTATGGCCAGATCGAGGCCTATTTCTACCTCACTCGCATCCGCATGAAACCTGATGTTTGGGTGCGCTCCATAGGCGGGCAACAGGTGAGAAATCAGGTCTTCGAGATAATCCTGAAGTGCTATCCGGGAGATGTCGTCGGACCGGTAGAGTCTCTCGTGAACAAGTGCCATGGACAGTACCCTGTCGGCAAGCTCCTGAAAAGAGGCCACGGCACGCTCATCAACAATATTTTTCTGCTGTACATTCAATAGGCCGATGATTGCTGCCAAATTATTTTTGACCCGGTGATGTACTTCTCGCAGAAGCACTTCTTTCTCGGACAAGGCAGCCCGCAACTCCCGCTCAGTCTGTTTGCGGTGAGAGATGTCAGCGAGGGTCCCTTGCATCAGCAGCGGCGCGCCATCCTCGGCCCAGGTAGTCACCTTACCCCGAACAATCACCCAGGCCCAGCTTCCGTCCTTGTGCTTCATCCGCGTCTCGTGCTCATAGTATTGAAGCTCTCCCTTAAAATGTTTCTCCAGGAGTTCTTCACTTGTCTGCATATCAACCGGGTGCGCGAATTTCTTCCAGGTGTCAACGGTTATGGGTGAAATCTCTCTCAGGGAATAACCTATGATCTCAGCCCAACGCTCATTGAAGATTGTTTCACCGCTTTGAATGTTCCACTCCCAGGTTCCTATATTTGAACTGCTGATAATGGCAGCCAGGCGCTGGCGCTCTTTCCGCAGAGCCTTTTCCGCGGCCAGTCGAGTAAGAGCTGTTCCTATGTGCAACGCGATCCTTTCCAGGTGCTCAATCGAATCAAGGGTGAATTGTCCTTGACGCCGGTCGTTGAACTGGAGCAGGCCGATAATCCTGTCCTTGCCCCGAATGGGTATCAGGGCTACCGAGGCATAGCCTTGATGAATACATTGATTGCGTGGATGATGACGCGGGTCCTCGTCGGATGGAATGTCCAGCAGCGGAAACGAATTGTTTGTCCAGCAGCTTCCACCCGGGGTGAAGAGCGGATTGTCCGGATCGGTTTTTCCCGAGAGAACCAGGCCGCAAGTGCATTCAAGGCTGACATTGCCGTCTTTGTCACGGCACACTCCACCCTCAGGGCTACGCTCGATTAGCGAATTTTCTGTCACCAGGAAATCTTTAGGGAAACCTTCCTGAACGAAATACGGGAAGTCTTCACCATCCTGCAAGCGAATGCCCACGGCATCGAACATGGCTTCATTCCTGCGGTGCAGGCGAAAACTCACGGTATCGAGACCTATCCGCCCTTTTAAAGCAGTTACGACCTGTCGAATTAAGTCCTGCAATTCTCCAGGCTGGTTTAAAATCCGCATGGTTTCCCTGTCCATATCGCCATACGCTTCCATTCGAACGCACGCAGTGATGTCGAGAGCAGAAAACGTCACGCCCCGTGAAATGTCTCCAACATGGAGTGGCGATGAACTAAGGCAGATATTGATAACGTTCCCATCCTTGCGAAGCCAGCGGGTCGCAACCGTGCTGACGCCCTTTTCCCCAATCTCGCGATACTTTTCCCCGCCGGCATATTCAAATTCAGCATCGTCAGGATACAGTATTCGGGCACTTTTCCCCAGCAGCTCCATTTGTGAGTATCCTGTAATCTTGCACAATGCCTCGTTTGTATCGGTAATGATGCGATTAGAAGTAAAGCCAATGCCTAACGGAGAGGCAAGAAACGTGCTCTTCAGCCGTCGCTCGCTCTCCCGCAAAGCATCCTCGCCATGTTTACGATCAACAATATTCCACGACATGCTTACCAGGTTGGACAAGATTTCAAGGTCCCGGCCCTCATAATCAGCTTCTTTGTTCCCAACGATGATGTACGACGTGGTGGCCATACCTGCTCTGACCACCGGGACAAGCAGCACACGATCCAGATGCGGATAGCCGAGCGGCAACTCTTTACTGCATTCAAGTCTCTGAAAGTCATTAAGTAAGATGGGATGACCCTGAGACAAGCATTCCAGCCAGACATCCGCCTCTTCAAATGGGTAATGGCATTTCTGAGTTTCGAAGGAGCACCATTCCTGCAGGGTTGCCGTAGACAATATTCGAAGCCACTCGTTTTTCCGGTAGGTCTCTATACCGTAACAAATACCTATTTTGCTAGCTGTCAGTAGTTCGGCTTCATCCAGGATTCTCCGGATCACTTCTTCGAGAGAATGGGATTCTGCGTACTCACACAGTCGCAATAACGCCTCCAGGAGCAGTTTTCTGATGCTGTTCTGGCTATGCATCCAGTACCTCTCTCACCTTTTTCAGCAACAAACCAGGTGTAATCGGTTTCGAGACAAAGGGAACTCCCATCTTAAAGATCCCGCTTCTCTCGATTGATTCCGGCGTATAGCCGCTGGTTAACAATACTCGCTGATCAGGTCTTACCGCACTGATTTCCGCATAGACGGCCATACCATTTTTCTTCGGCATAACAACATCGAGAATGACGAGATCAATCCTGTCCTGATTGTGGAGATAACTGACAACGGCATCCTGGCCGTCCACAGCTTCGATCACCTGATAGCCATATTCTTCCAGCACAAGTCGAACAAGTCTCCTGACCGAATCTTCATCCTCACAAACCAGAATAGTCTCGATGCCTCTTTGTGGTAAATACTGTACAACCTGACCTCTATTCTTGCCTGTTGAGGAGAGGAACGGCAAGAAAATTACAAATGTCGTCCCTTGGCTTGGCTCGCTCTCAACCTGTATGTGCCCACCGTGCTGCTGTATAATGCCATGAACGATGGACAGACCGAGTCCCGTACCCTTCCCCTCTTCCTTGGAAGTGTAGAACGGCTCAAAGATCTTTGCTTTCTGATCCCCCGTTATTCCGGTACCGTTGTCGGAAAAACTGATGACCGCATATTTCCCCGGCAGTCCCCAACCATAGATGCTCATAAAATTATTGTCCAACTTCCTGAGTTCGGTCTTGATGCGAATTGTCCCACCCGCGGGCAAGGCATCCCGTGCGTTGGTTGCCAGGTTCATAATCACCTGCTCCAGATGACCGCTGTCACCTTTGACGAACAGGGGCGTATCGCACAGCTCGACCTTCACTTCGATATCCTCACCAATGAGCCGTACCAGCAGTTTTTGGATATTGGTGATGATTGTCGAGACATCGACCGGCCTCATCTCCAACGGTTGTTTACGGCTGAAGGTTAAGAGACTTCTCGTAAGCGCGGCGGCCTTCTCCCCGGCCGAATTGACCATTTCCGCTAAATATCGGAGTTCGGAATTGTTGCTGAGCTTATTCAGGAGAATCTGACTGCAGCCGATAATAGCGGTCAGATTATTGTTGAAATCATGGGCAACACCACTGGTCAATCGACCAATGTCTTCCATCTTTTGCGCGTGGTACAACTGGTCCTGCAGTTTGGCACGTTCTTCTGCAGTCTGCTTCTGATCGGTAATGTCCTCGAAAATGCAAGCAAAGTAATTAATTTCCGGTCGGAATGACGAA
The DNA here is from genome assembly GCA_963717775.1 of uncultured delta proteobacterium. Classification (GTDB taxonomy): domain Bacteria; phylum Desulfobacterota; class Desulfuromonadia; order Geobacterales; family Geobacteraceae; genus RPRC01. Next base: position 286,773 of record CAVQWZ010000028.1, on the reverse strand, counting down.
ATCTTGAAGTGACGGCCCAGTTCACGGGAAAAGTTCTCGAAATGGGCCGGCTCACCGGTAAGCGCCACCTTTCCATACGTTTCAACCCAGTAGGGCTCCAACTGTGGCATTACTTCCAGCGCGGTCTTACCGACGACCTCGGATCTTAGCATTCCGGTCATAACCTCAAACGCAGGATTAACATCCAGAAAACGATAATCGACCGGTTTGCCAGCCTCGTCCAGAATGATCTCATGGAGAGCGAAACCTTCCAGCATTTCATTGAACAGCAACTGATATTTCTCCTGCGTCATCCGGCGCTCCAACTCGGATGCCGCGCGGGCAGCAATACTTGTCAGCATTGAAAAGGTCTCGGAGCGTCCTTCCATCGCTTGGTTATCAAGAAGCGCCAGTATACCCAGTATTTTACCGCTTGAATCACGCAGGGGAACTCCCCAGTAGCTCTTTGCTCCCAACAATGTTATCAGGGAATCCTCAGGAAAGAGCGTTTTAAGATTGTCTGCACAAAAATACCCCCCCAGAGTGACGACTTGCTCGCAGGGCGTTCCGGTGAGTGAGTAGCTGAAGTCTTCCGCAAAAGCGCCATTCTGCCAGACAGCAACCGTATGGGCAGTTTCAGCATCTCCCTTGACAATTCGGGAAATCATCACGTAGTGTTTCTCCTGAGAAGTGGCCAAAAGTTTCACCAGAAACCGGAAAATATCACCTTCCTTGGCATAGCCACTTTCAGCAATAAGTCGAAGCGCGTTCTCCGACCGTCTTCGGCTGGTAATGTCTTCGGCAAAGCCTTCAATAACCGGCTCTTCTGATGCACCTTCAAGTTTAATCCTGGCATTCATGGAAATCCAGATTATTTCCCTGCTTTTTTTTCTAGCCTGAAATTCAAATTTTTTTACTTCACCATGCTTTTGCAGAAGCGAGATAAATTCTTGCCTCTTCACTGGGTTAACATACACTTGCCCGGCAATGTCGCGAATAGATTCCTGTGAATCTTGTAGTGAAGTGCACCCGAGGATTTTTGCCATTTCACGGTTTCCGTCTAGAATTTTGCCTTCCAGACTGGTGCGGAAGATACCCAAGGGCAAGCTTTCAAACAGATTGCGGTACTTGGCCTCGCTTTTCTCTAATGCAAGCCGGCTCTCATTCAACATGCGGTCCATGGCATGTCGATGGATGGCCATCTTTATGGTAACATCAAGCTCCCTTTCATTGACTGGTTTTACGAGGTAGCCATAAGGACTAACTTGCTGCGCCTGCTCAAGTAAAGGATCTTGAGAAAAACCGCTCAGAAATATGATGGGGACTTCGTGAGTACGAGAAATTATTCCTGCAGCCGCGATACCATCCATGGCCCCGGCCAATTCAATGTCCATTAGAACCAGATCGATATCCTGCCCCCCCATGGCAGCCACTGCGTCCTCCCCCGTAGCAACGGGCCCCTTTACCGTGTAACCAAGACGGCTTATCATGCGCTGAAGATACACAGCCAAAATTCCGTCATCTTCGACAATAAGAATTTTTGTTTTATTCATGCAGGCAGTTCTCCGGATTCAGCCTGAAAAGATCTGGACAAACCGAGTTCTCAGATTTCACCAGATTGAATTGCTATTCCTCACTATTCTCTTCGATGAAAGCTTCGTATATTTTCATCTGCTCTTCACCACAACTTGGGCATAAACCATGGCTGAACTGGGCCTCGGAATGATCACTGAGGTATTCTTCCAACTGCTGCCAGCTATTCTTGTCATCCCTGATTTTTTTACAGAGCGTGCAGATGGGGATGATTCCCTCTAATTGTTTTACTCGGGCCAAGGTCGCTTCAAGTTCCGCAACGCGTTTGTCCAATTCACGTTGCAATGTCAAGAGTTTCTGGTTCTTTCTTACCGCTTCGCGTTGCAGGTCGATAAGCTCATCATGAATGCAGCCCATTTGTTCCAGTGCCCGACTCTCGGTCAAGATTGGTCGATCAAGAAAAAGCAGATAGCCATCATCAGCTTGTATGAGGTAGCAGTCGTTCACAGCAACCATTCCGGTGTTTCGGCTGCAAGAGACTTTGAGAAGTTCCTCACACCGCACGTTATTGCAGCCAAGTTCAATAAAATTGCTTAGTGGTTCACCAACAGGGTTTTGCTGACAGTTGAACAAACTTGTGAAGCGGCGGTTGCTGTCAAGAATTCTGAGTTTCGAGTCTAAAGTGATTATACCAATATTATTTGATGTCATTAGATAACAATCAACTTTATCGCGACATTTTTTCAAGGCCTGTTTAAGCATGTTTACTTTTCCTCTCAGACCACCACCCATCCACCACGTGAAGCACACTTTCTGCGTCGGCTGCATAACCGTCAGCACCCATTGCCTGATACAGTTGCGGGATGCCATTAAAAGCAAATCCTCCGACCATGATTTTAGTCCCACTGGTTTCTGGGTCTTCGTTTATCAATTGAATTAACTGTCGCGCACTTTCAAGATTGAATGCGGTGGCTACTGACAAGACAACGACAAAAGGTTTATGCTGTTTGATAAATCCACATAGCTCTCCTGCCGGAGTATTTGCCCCCAGGTAGGCGACATCCCATCCGTCTATTTCCATAAAATCTGCGACCATACGAGCGCCAACTTCATGGAATTCATTCGGCCCGGCAGACACAACTGCCTTTCCCCGCGTAGCATCAAATTGTGCGATGCTTGGATACAGGGCCGCCATGATGCGCCCGACGATAGCCGTCGCCAGATGCTCTTCAGCAACGGAAATCTGGTTTGTTTCCCACAATTGCCCTATTCGGACCATCACGGGCCAGATCACATCGAGATATAGACGTTTCAGGTCGTCTGCTGTCTGAATTGATTGTTCAACCAGTGTAAGGCATCCCTTTGTATCGCCATGCAGGATCTGTGACAGGAATACCCGCTGCATTTCGGCGGCTTCATTTTGGACGGGAAATGAGAGTCCATCCCCAACTCTTGAAAGCTTGATCATGTTTTCGTGATGTTGAATAAGCCAATCATAGACAGCGAGAATTTCTGATTTTTGCTCAGGGTTTTCAAGACATTCATGGATGGCATTTTGCCATGCACCTAGTTCAATTCGAAAATAGTCATATGACAGACTCCTTGCACTAAAAACCCGGTATAGCCAGGAAACAGTTCGCGTCAGTAGCTCACAAGAGTTAAGCCTGAACACGGAAGACATGAATTCTGCATGATAGTGAAGATTCATGCGCATCATATCGAGGGGGTTCTGGCCGATAAGTTTCTTGATGTTTGGGTAGGCTTCCAGTTGTTCATTGCTATGAGCAAGAAGCCTGCCCGTTGCCCGTGCATATGCTTCGGCTGATTCAGGCGATACTTTGGATAGCTCGCGGCAGTTGATAAAAATGGTGTCAATCACGTTCTCAACCTCTTTAATAAGATATGGCTTGTTTAGAAAGTTCTACGCCTTAACCGAACACGTGCGGGCAATTGTCTGCTGTTCCGCGGTGATTCGTTGTCTCTTCTCGCGAGTCAGAAAAGTCCATTCTGGCGGAGAAAAAGATCCGTACGTTTGCTGATGTTCGATTTCCTTTTTTCGGGGAAAATTGCCAAGGTTGTTTCTTCGGCATATTTCCAAAGAAGTTTAATCGTTTTCTTTATATATTTCTATATGGAAATTCTGCAACTGCGTTAAGGTGCGATACATCTCGCTCTTGGACCGCAAAATATATTCTTTCCGCGAAAGGTTCAGCACCCTGTTTTCAATGATGTCATCTCATTGATGCTGCAATCAAATGAGCAGCAGCCACGTGTTGCGAAAGGAAATCGTGTCCTTGACTGGGAATTATATCGGAATTGGAAATGATCGAAAATTCGCAAAGAAGAAAGAAATGGAAGTTACAGCAAAGACGCAACAATTTTCCCTTTCCCGAATATCCTGAGGACGTACAGACATCAACGGTATCAAAAAGTTACAATTATTTGAGCGAGGTAAGTCCTTCGCGAATTGCGTATTTCGTCAGTTCGGCCGTACTGGGTCAATCGGCATTGAAAATTGACCCACCATCGGCGTCCAACTTTGACCCGTATTTTTTAAGAATTATCTTCAAATCAGCCTGTTACAGATTTAGGTGGGTCACCCTTCAATGCCGATACTGGGTCAATATTGGAATCTGATCCACAACTTCTCATTGACTATCGAGTACTTCTCTTACTTTTGTTGCAAGAAAATTCATCTTAAATGGCTTCTGGACAAAATGTACTCCTTCATCAAGTACACCGTGGTGTGCTATGACGTCAGCAGTATATCCCGACATGAATAGACGCTTTATGCCTGGGTATAGTGATAAAAGATTTTTTGCCAAGTCTCTACCGTTCATCTCAGGCATGACTACATCTGTCATCAGGAGGTTGATTTCACCGGAATATTCACGGGCCATTTTGAGAGCTTCACCGGGAGTGTTTGCAGATAGTACATTGTATCCCTGCTCTGTAAGAATAATTGTGACAACATTCAGGATTGCATTTTCGTCCTCCACCAACAGTATAGTCTCACGCCCCTTAGGAGCCGATTCTGCTTCAGTGTCATTAAGAACCCGCTTGGACTTGCCCTCATGGCGAGGCAGGTAAATTGTAAATGTTGTTCCTGCACCCGGTTCGCTGTCCACATCGATAAATCCGTTGTTCTGCTTGACGGCACCGTAAGTGGTGGCCAATCCTAAACCAGTTCCCTTGCCTTGCTCTTTGGTCGTATAAAACGGTTCAAAGATATGGTCAAGAGTTTCCTTATCCATCCCAGCACCACTGTCGCTGACCGAAAACTTCACATACTCTCCGGGGGCCATATCCAAGAAAGGAATTTGGTAGCTCTCCTCGGTGCATATGTTACCCGTTCCGATGGTAATGACACCTATACCCGCAATGGCGTCACGTGCATTGACGCACAGATTGGCAAGAATTTGGTCAATCTGGGATGCGTCCGCTTTTACCGGCCAAAGACTTGATTCCGGATTCCATATTAGATTAATATCCTCACCGATTAGGCGTTGAAGCATATTGAGCGTTCCAAATATAGTCTCATTCAGGTCGAGAACTTTCGGGGCTATTGTTTGCTTTCGGGCAAATGCCAGCAACTGTTGGGTTAGGTCGGCTGAGCGTTCAGCTGTTTTGCGGATTTCAATAAAATCGTCTCGAACCGGATGATTGGCGTCTAAGCGACTGAGGCCCAATTCGGTATGTCCGAAAATGATTGTCAGCATGTTGTTGAAGTCATGGGCAACACCACCTGCCAAACGACCGATTGATTCAATTTTCTGGGATTGCTGCAGTTGCATTTTCAGCTTTGCTCTCTCCGCTTCGGCTAGCTTTAAGTCGGATATATCAATATTAATTCCGAGCATACGCTCTGCAGTGCCATCTCCTCCCATCATTACCAATGCGGATGCTTTAATATGCTTTACTGTACCGTCAGGATGGCGGACTCGAAATGTTGTATCAAACTTCTTCTCGCCCCTAATAGCTGCTTGGCATTCGGCTATTGCAGTTTCTTTGTCCTCAGGATGAAGACCGCTCATCCATGCATCAATGTTGTTTGGGAAAGTTTCCGGCTTGATGCCATACAACTCAAACATCTTGTCGTTCCAAATCATTATATTATTTCGTATATCCCAGTCCCACACTCCCAGGTTGGCTGAATTGGAGGCCAGTTGAAGGCGCTCTGAAATATTTGCCATCTCCTTCTCGGCCTGTTTGTGCTCAGTAACATCCTGAATCGTACCAATCAAAGACAAAGAGTTACCATCACTGTCAAATTTAGCTATACCTTTGCCATGTACCCATCTCGTGACACCATCGTTATTGCGAACTATCCGATATTCCTTTTCAAATGGTTTCTGTTTGGAAATTACTTCTTCTCTAAGATAACTCACCATCATTTCTCTGTCATCCGGATGTATTAAATCCGCCCAGCCCTGAATGCTCCGGTCGTAATCACTATCAATACCGAAAATCGTATTCAGAACCTCTGAAGATTCCCACCTGCCAGCAATAAAATTTGCGTAATAAGAGCCTATATTTGCTGCTCGCTGGGATTCTCTGAATATGTATTCGCTTTTTCTAAGGTCTTCATCAGCCTTTCTGTGCTCGGTGAGGTCACGAGTGGTGGAAATAACATTAGTTATTAATCCACCAACAGAATGCTCGGGGGTCAGTTCTGCGGAGAAATATTTAATACCTTCTGGTGATGAATAATTAAACTCAATTTGCTTCGGCCGACCTGTTTCAAACACATTCTTGATGGCCTCTTCCCATTGGGCAACCAAATCTTCTGGCATGCCCAGTTCCCGATTCGTTTTACCGATAAAATAATCTTTGGGATGACCTGTTAATACTTCAATAGAAGAAGAAACATACTGATGTCGCAGGCTGCGGTCAAATCGGGAAACTATGACATATGGCAATTTAGACATCACCGCAAAAACATTCTCATCAACTTGCTTTCGCCTCGTAATGTCAATTATTGTTCCTACCATCCGTGCCGGGGCGCCTTGCTCGTCATATTCGACAATTTTTCCTCTACCTTCTATCCACCTGATAGCGCCATTTTTGGAAATCATCCGGTACTCTATGACGGAAATCTCACTTTTGCCTTCAAGATGTTCACCCATGATTTTGAAAACGTGGTCACGATCCTCAGGATGGATTATTGACTTGAAAAAATTACTATCGAAAGCTGTCTCTTCAGGAGAGTACCCAATCAGTTCACAATAGCGAGGGCTTAGGTAAGCACAGTCGTTTTTGAGATCCCAATCCCAGTACCCTTCTGTGGTAACTTCAAGAATCAAAGTAAATAGGTCCCTTTTGACCATAAAATCTCCTAGAACTAAATTCTAAAACAGTGCAGATACTTATATAAAGAATTATATATTCCCACATTTTATATTTTCTGCAAACCACATTTCTTTCGGATCAACTCACCCTTCAATTCGACTTTTAAGCATTATTTACCAACCTGTCCAGTATCGGGTCAGCAATGGAGTGACTCCATGTTGTTTCGGAATAGGTGTAGTTGCTAGCACCCATGACCGCAACAAACACCTTAGCGTCATGCATCAACTTCCCATTCGGCGGGCGGCAAAGGCATTACTTTACTTTTGTGTCGCAGCATGTAAAGCAATTTGAAGACTTTTGCCGTTAAATATAAGCCTTCCACCAAGGATTTGTAGATCAAAATTATCTGATTACTTCTGGCATACTATCGAGTCTGAATGCTTGGCTTATTCATCATATCTGTCAATCGGCATTGAAAATTGACCCACCATCGGCGTCCAACTTTGACCAGTGTTTTTTAGAATTATCCTCAAATCAGCCTGTTACAAATTTAGGTGGGTCACCCTTCAATGCCGATACTGGGTCAATATAGGAATCTGTTTCACCCGGGGGCATTTTTCAAGTGACTACGCCATGTTCAAGCTGATATATCTAGGAGTTGAAAAATATTGCAAAAAAGTGAACTATGGCGAACAGTGACTGGAAATAAGCACTAAATTAATTCAGTATTATTTTTAACTGTAGGGCGCCAAGTTACTGAGCGAGGGGGATGACAAATTATGGAGAGTCTCACTGGTTTTCTAAATAATGCAACCTTGATGATTGTTCTTTGCGTCATTTATGACATATTTCGTATCTATGCGATTTCCAATAAAAATCTTAAAGATAGTCTGACGGGGGTCCTTGTCGGGCTTATCTGTATCGCAGTAATGTTAACTCCTTGGTCTCTCCAGCCTGGCGTATTTTTTGACACCAGGTGGGTTCTCCTCAGTCTATGTGGTCTTTATTTTGGCCTCATTCCGACATTGATTGCTGTAGTAATCGCCGGAGTGTTTCGGCTCTACCAAGGTGGCCCCGGTGGAATAGTTGGAACGGTTGTGATTGTGGTGACAGCCTTAGTAGGTGTCGCTTGGAAATACTGGAAAGATAGATGCAACAAACCCCTCACCTGGATTCACCTATACGTTTTTGGTGTTGCTGTACAACTGGCTATGCTCTCTTGCATGTTCCTCATGCCAGCAAATATACGTGGCTCAATCTTCAAAAACATCGCACTTCCTATTCTGCTTATATATCCTGTCCTCACTACGATTATCGGTCTTATATTGAGGCGGCAAGAAGAACGTAGATCTGCTGATAAAGCATTAACCTACTCAACATCTCTGGCCACAGCCGCACTTGAATCGACACCGGATGGCGTCATGATCGTTGATTGTGAAGGAAAAATCGCCCGCTGGAACCAGAAATATGTCGATCTCTGGCACGTCCCGGTAGAACTCCTAAAACCACCTTTTGAAGTTGCTCCGTTACTTGCACATATTGTTGCACAGATGGCCAACCCAGAGGAGTATTTGGCCAAAACAAACGAACTGCACAATCATCCGGAAGAATCAAGTACCGACACTCTCTATCTCGCTGATGGACGAGTCTTCGACCGTTACTCTCAACCGCAGAAAATCGGCAATGAGATTGTCGGGCGCTTCTGGTCTTTTCGTGACATCACAGAGCGCAAGCTGGCGGAAAATGAATTGGCGCAACAAAAGGCTCTGTTTGAAGCAATCGTCAACTGTATTCCTGATGCAATCGTCTACGCCAACGTCGATCGTGAAGTGGTCAGGATTAATCCTGCATTTTCTTCGATATTCGGATTCACTATTGATGAATTGGAGGGAAAGAAGACATCGTTTTTTTATGAAAGTCTGGAAGAATATGAGCGCCAGGGCATGCTCCGATTTAATTTGACGACTGTCGAGCGCGCTCTGCCTTACGAGGTCAGTTACCGCAAGAAGGGTGGTCCAATATTCCCCGGAGAGACCTTGGGAACAGTTGTGAAAGGAGTTGACGGTTCAAAAATGGGCTACATCGGAGTTATTCGTGACATCACGGAGCGCAAACAAGCCGAAAGGGAAAAACAAAAGCTCGAACTTCAATTCCAGCACACCCAGAAACTGGAGAGCCTTGGCGTGCTGGCTGGCGGCATCGCCCATGACTTCAATAATATCCTCGCATCCATTATCGGTAACGCTGACCTTGCGCTTATGAGAATCAATCCGGAATCAGCCGCAATTGACAATCTGCACAACATAGAAATTGCCTCTGCCCGTGCTGCCGACCTGGCTAAGCAGATGCTCGCCTATTCCGGTAAAGGTAGGTTTACCATCAGCAATCACGACATAAACGGCTTGCTGGAAGAAATGCTCCATATTCTACAGGTATCAATTTCCAAAAAGGCGGTTTTGCGTCTTAACCTCACCCGCCCCCTGCCATCCATTGAGGCCGATGCCACCCAAATTCGCCAGATTATTATGAACCTGGTCATCAATGCTTCGGAAGCCATCGGCGACAAAAGCGGTGTAATTGCTATTACCACCGGGTGCATGGATTGTGACAGGAGTTATTTGAAAGATGTCTGGCTTGATGAAAACCTCATTGATGGGCTCTATGTTTTTATCGAAATTACCGACACCGGTTGTGGCATGGACAAAGAAATCCTTGCAAAGCTGTTCGACCCGTTTTTTACAACCAAGTTCACTGGAAGGGGCCTAGGGATGGCCGCTGTTCTTGGAATTGTTCGCGGGCATAAGGGCGCTGTCAAGGTATACAGCGAACCGGGTAAGGGAAGTACTTTCAAGATTCTTCTTCCTGCAAGCTGTAAACCTGCCGAGATTTTTAATTTAGGCCCCCAGAATGATCATTGGAGGGGAAGCGGTACTGTGCTTCTTGTAGATGACGAAGAAACAATTCGAGGAGTAGGTGCTGAAATGCTCAAGGAACTGGGTTTTAACGTTGTGACTGCCAATGATGGTCGTGAGGCCATAGAAGTCTATAAAGCCAGGACTGACATCAGCTTTGTCATCCTTGACCTTACAATGCCGCATATGGATGGTGAACAATGCTTCCGAGAACTCCGATTGTTGAATCCAGATGTGAAAGTAATTCTGAGCAGCGGGTTCAGTGAACTTGAAGTAACTCAAAAGTTTGTTGGCAAAGGATTGGCTGGATTTATTCAGAAACCTTATAAGTTGTCTGTGTTGTGTGAGGGCGTTATGGAAATGGTTCCGTGAACAACTAACCAAACAAGTTGAGGGTTTTTAAAATTGACCAATCAAAACCATTTGCACAACCAGGTTGAAAGACCCGCGATTGTCCCTATTTCATGCGCAACCCTTTGAGGGAGGCAGCCCTGTTTGCTTCTTATAAATACCCCCAGATAATGCATTTTCATGCTTTCCGGGCAGATACAGTGACTAAAATCAGCCTTTAAGTGATCTCTGGTGTAGATGCATATTCCGGATAAATCCGGCGAATTGATATATTTGCTGAATTTCTTTCTAAAGTTTTATGCATTTGATCCGATACACCCAGTATAAAAAATTCCTTTGCACCAGATATGAACTGCGATATGCGGGGAGAATCGGAAAAAGGTAGAGTTTATAAAAGGTGCGGACGGGTCTCCTCCAATATTCAATTTTACCCTTCAAGATTTAATACCCTGATGATGCGACACAAAAATCGATACTGCGTATGACTGCCCTGAAAGCAAGCAGAGCATACTAATTTTAGGCCTTACGTGAAAAGCATGGAACCGAACTCAGATCAAAGAAATTTTGTTTTGCTGAAGTTTCTGTGCTCTTTGAATAACAGCTTAAAATAATAGGGAATTTCTGTCGAAATGAAAATATGTCCGGATGCTGAAACTCAACTCATCGGAAGACAACCGATCCTCAACAGAAATGAAGAGGTGGTCTCATACGAACTACTTTTCCGCTCCGTCAGTTCAAGAGGAAGCGCCGAGGTGACCGATGCATCGTATGCCACCTCCAATGTCATCCTCAATACATTGACAGGGTTCGGCTTGGTGAACATTCTTGGCTGCCACAAAGGATTCATCAACGTTGAACTGGATTTGTTGATGAGCGATACCATTGAACTTCTTCCGCGGGAAAGGATTGTTCTGGAGTTGCTGGAAACCATAGAGATTTCCCCTGAACTTGTAGAACGCTGCAGGTACCTGAAAGAGCAGGGGTTTACTTTTGCCATCGACGATCATGAATTTGATGTTGCTTATGCGGAGCTGTACGGGATTGCAGAGATAGTCAAAATCGATTTGATGCAATCACCACTTGAAACGCTGGAAGACATGGTCAGAGAATTAAGAACCTATCCGGTCAAGCTCTTGGCGGAAAAAGTAGAGACACGCGAAGAGTTCCTCACATGTCTTGACTTGGGCTTTGAGTTTTTTCAGGGATACTACTTTGCCAAGCCTACTGTCCTTGAAAAAAAACGTATTGATGAAACCGCATCGACGCTGCTCAAGCTCATACGTTTACTTACGGAAGATGCCGAGATCAGTGAAATTGAACAGGCTTTTCGGAGGAGCCCAGGTTTAACGTACAAATTGTTGCTCTTGGTAAACTCAGTTTCGCTCGGTGTGCGGGAGAATATTCAATCTATACGCCACGCCTTGAATATTCTGGGCCGTCAACAGGTACAGAGATGGGTGCAACTGTCATTATTTGCCTCTGATGACAATCGAGGACAATTGAATCCACTTTTGGAAATGGCGGCTGTGCGCGCCAGCTTTATGGAAAATCTTGCTCACTGCCACCCCCTCCATAAAGGTGATTCTAAATTTGCCGAGCAAGCTTTCATGGTTGGCATTCTCTCACTGCTGAGAAATATCTACAATATTTCTACTGATGATGTCGTAACCGTTTTGAATCTATCCGATGAAGTTAAGAATGCGCTTATTTCAAAGGAAGGCGTTTTTGGACGGGGCCTGGAAATTGCGGAACTGCTGGACCTTTCTTACGGCCGGGTAACCACCGAGCAGTTGGAGGGGCTGGGTGCTTCCCGTGAGGATGTCCTGGCTGCACAGATTAAAGCATTCCAGTGGCTTGGTAGCGAAACGTTCTGACGTCGTATTCGTGCAAATGGATAATCATCGAAAATTTTTCAGGAGGGAAAGTCGTGCCTATCGTAGAGTGGAATAATTCATACGCCACTGGAATCAAACAATTTGACGAAGATCACGAGCACCTTGTAACACTACTCAATAAAACTTTCGATGCTTTCATTGCGCACGAAACTGCGGAGAAGCTGGGGAAGATATTGCTCGAACTCATGGCCTACAGCGAGTATCACTTCGAAGAGGAGGAACGCTGGATGCAAAAGTTTGGCTTTCCCTTTCTCACTGAACACGCAATGCAACATGAAGAATTTTCCCGCGAGATGGTAGCCTTTCACAAAGATTTTATCGACGGCAATGAATTGATCGCTCCTGGAATCCTGACATACCTGAAAGATTGGCTTGTACACCATATTCTTCATTCTGACGCCAAATTTGCTCAGTTCGATCGCACTGCAATGGTGCCTGGTCAATTCGATATATGCTCTGAATTTCTCTGACATGTAACAAAATGTATCCTGCTTTTATTTCATTTATCCAAATCGTTCGGAGGCACAAATGGCACTAATCACTTGGAACAGCAATTACAGCGTTAAGGTCAAACAGTTTGATGACCAGCACAAAAAATTGATCGGTATGGTGAACGATCTTCATGATTCAATGAAAGTCGGAAAGGGAAAAGAAGCCCTGGAAAAAATTCTTTCGGGTCTCATCCAGTACACAAGCACCCATTTTTCCGACGAAGAGAGGCTCATGAAGCAGCATAATTATCCTGGTTTTGAGCAACATAAAAAAGAGCACAATCTTCTGGTCATTCAGGTTCTTGAGCTGCAAAAAAATTTTCATGATGGAAAGGCAATATTGACCCAGTCAGTGATGACTTTCCTGAAAGATTGGCTACAGAAACACATCCTGAGTGAGGACAAGAACTATGGCCCATTCTTAAATAATAAAGGAATCGTCTGAGGATTTGAGCCAGAGCATCGTTTGTAAACTGATCACGCCCGCAATCAGTTCGGTTGCAAACACCGTGGCACACTGGTTAAACTTCCCTTGGATTTGACGCCTTCCGGGAAGGGAAGGCCGCTACAAGATTGCAGATAGTAAGACACAACCTACGCAGGCCCCGAAAACACTATCTCGAAACTTTCACCAAACTTTCACAAACGCAGCTGAATTATAGTGATACAAGATGAACTTAAATGAACTGAAGCCAAGAAGGAAACTTGGATAACATGCTGAAATTATGAATAATATTATTTGATCTGTCGAGTTAGGATACTCCCACATCCTGTGTTCGAATCCCTATCTCTCCGCCAATAAAAACAATGGGTTGCGGCTACTAGCTGTAGCCCTTTTGTTTTAGATTCTGGTTCATGTATCCTCTAGGGGGTGGGTTACGGTGGCAAGAATTGAATGATCCTGACAAACTTTTTTATCTTACCCCTCTGTCCTTCACAATTAAATATACTACGAAAAACATAACTGAATCGCCCCCATGATTCTAGACACTCCCAATGGAGATGATATCCACAACTATATTCAACCTCTTACTGACAACCGAAAACTTCTCCAGAAGCATTACCCACCCAAAGCTAAGACCTTTCCCACTAAGAGAATAAAAGCCTCTCAGATTGTCAATCGGCATTGAAAATTGACCCACCATCGGCGTCCAACTTTGACCCGTGTTTTTTAGAATTATCCTCGAATCAGCCCGTTACAGATTTAAGTGGGTCACCCTTCAATGCCGATGCTGGGTCAATATTGGAATCTGATTCACAGTCAATCGGACCATGACCTGGATCAAGGTATCCAGGACGACAGTTTACTCGTTGTGCTGGCCTTCCTACCCCCCCCCCGTCAATTTTCCATCGCTATACAGCAACTTAAAGCCGAGAACAAGCAGGGCCGGTTTGACATAACTAGAGGGGTTGTTATAGTGAAAAGTACAGGACAACCCTTGTCAGCCTGATCGGTGTGGCGACACAGGCATGCCGCAAGCCTTTAAAAGGCTTCATTTTTGGGGGTTCAATTGTCACTTAAGAAGATTGGTCATCACAGCCCGAGTGCTTATTCCCACCGCGCCACCAGGAAGAAAGAATCCGGGTTCGGCGAGGGCATCCCCGGACTCAATAAGTCCTTTCTGTTCTATCAGGACAAGGGTCGACTCACAACGGCCAGCCACGGCGTGGGGGTCTACATCTACGACACCGAAGGCAAGGAGTACCTGGACGGTTGCAGCGGCGCCGTTGCTGCCAACCTCGGCCATCACAACGAACGCATCATGAAAGCCGCCGTCGAACAGCTGGAGAAAATAGCCTTTGCCTACCGCAAACAATTCGACAACGAACCCGCCAACCAATTGGCTGAACTGCTGGTGCAGCTTTCACCGCCCGAACTGAACCGTGTCTTTTTCGTCAACTCCGGCTCCGAGGCCGTCGAGACGGCGATGAAGGTGGCACGCCAGTACTGGTGGTGCACGGGGCAAAAAGGCAAGTGCCTCGTTCTCTCCTGCTGCCCCTCCTATCATGGCGCGACCATGGGCGCACTGGCGGTAACGAACTATGCACCGCTCAATATCCCCTTTATCTCCATGACGGGCACGCCGCCAAAAGTCTCGGCGCCATTCTGCTACCATTGCCCGCTGAACCTGAGCTACCCCGAATGCGGCGTCGCCTGTGCCAAGGAGCTCGAAACGACGATCCGGATGTACGGTGCCGACAACATCGCCGCCTTTATCGCCGAGCCGATCGGCGGATCGACCACCGGCGCCGCCGTGCCTCCCGACGAATATTTCCCGATGGTCGAGCGCATCTGCCATGAAAACAACGTCCTGCTGATCATCGACGACGTGATGGCCGGCTGCGGGCGCACGGGAACCTTCTACGGCTATGCGCACTGGGACATCACGCCCGATATCGTGACGACCTCGAAGGGGCTGTCCTGCGGCTACTCCCCCATCGGTGCCATCATCACGGCCGACTACCTCGTCGAGCCGATCCTCGAATCGGGCGGCTTCATGCACGGTCACACCTACGCGGGCAATCCCCTTTCGGCGGCGATTGCCCGCGAGGCGATCCACATCATTCTCGACGAAAAACTGGTGGAGCGTTCGGGGAAGTATGGCGTCTACCTGCACGAGTGCCTCCATCAACTCAAGGCGAAATATCCTATCATCGGCGACGTGCGCGGACGCGGGCTGTTTGCAGGGGTGGAATTTGTGCGCGACCGCGAGCACCGCACCCCCTTCCCCTCCAACTGGTACGTCGCTCTCGAAGCCACCGAGATTGCCCGCGACAAAGGCCTGCTGATCTATCCGCGCCGTTCCCTGTATGGCCTGACCGGCGACCACGTGCTGATCGCCCCGCCGCTGACGATCAAACGCAAGGAGATCGACATCCTGATCAGGCGCTTTGACCAGACGCTGGAGAAACTCTCCAATCTGCTGCAACAACACCTCATCGAGGAAAAAGAGCAGTACGAGGATCACACCATCAAACGCTACCGCGTGGCGAACGACCTGCCCGACTATGCCGTCGGTGCAATCGACGAAGTCGGACCGGTTGAAGACGCCAACGTCACCGGCTCCATGGAATCTGGCTACATGCTGACAAGGGGGAATGGCGACCAACTGCTCGGCTCCCGACCGGACGAGAAAGAGGAATAACCGCCCATGAAGAACAAGGTCGCAAAGATCGACGACATCCTGGACCGCCACCTCGAGGCCGGTCAGACCTGGATGATCGGCGGCTTCGGCCGCGGCGGCGTGCCCTTCACGCTGCTGGAGCAGATCGCCCTTTATCCGCAACGCTTTTCGGGTCTGACGCTGGTCAAGAACGACGCCAACGAACCCGGCCTCGGCATCGACCTGCTGCTGCGGCAGGGGATGGTGAAGAAGCTGATCACGACCCATATCGGCCTCAACCCCGATTTCATCGACCAGATGAACCGGGGCGAGGTGACCTGCGAGTTCGTTCCGCAGGGGATATTCGCCGAGCGCATCCGCGCCGGCAGCGTCGGCATCCCGGCATTCCTCTCCGATATCGGTCTGGGCACCGAGGTGGCCGAAGGTCGCAAAACCCTTGATCTGGACGGCCGGGAGCTTCTCGTCGAATACGCACTGCGCGGCGACGTGGCCCTGGCCTGCGCCGATGTCGTCGATCGTGCGGGCAACGCCTGGTGGCGCGGCTCGAACCGCAACATGTGCGTCCAAATGCTCTCCGCCTGCAACACCGCCATCCTTGAAGCCAAGGAAATCATTGAGGTCGGCAGCATCGCGCCGGAGAATGTCCACCTGCCCGGCGTGCTCGTTGACGCCGTTGTTTTGGCGCAGCCGCGGGCGCACGTCAAAAAGGACGCCTGATGACGAAAAGCAGCAGAAAACCCGATTGCACCCCGGAGGAAGAGGTGATCCTGCGCCGCGCTGCGCTGGAGATCAAGGACGGGACCCTCGTCAACCTGGGGATCGGCATGCCCACGCTGCTACCGGGATTTTTGCCGGCAGGGCTCGATGTTATCTTTCACTCGGAGAACGGCTTTGTCGGCCTGGGACCGCCCCTGCAGGACGGCACGCCGGACAACGACGTTGTCGACGCCGGCGGTCGCGCGACCATGCTGATGCCGGGGGCCGCCTGCTTCGACAGCGCGACCTCCTTCGGCATCGTGCGTGGCGGGCACCTCGATCTCGCCGTGCTGGGCGCGTTTCAGGTCGCGGTGAACGGGGATCTCGCCAACTGGAAGATCCCCGGCAAGCTCACCCCCGGCATGGGCGGCGCCATGGAACTGGCCCAGAAGGCGAGGCAGGTGCTGGTGGTCAGCCGCCATTGCGACAAGCACGGCAACGTCAAGCTCCTGGCCGAGTGCACCCTGCCGCTCACGGCCCGCGGATGCGTCGATACCCTGATCACCGAACGCGCGGTATTCCGCCGGCGTGACGGCCGACTGCGACTCACCAGCGTCCGCCCGGGATACACGGCCGGCGGCATTTTGCAGGGCATCGCCGCAGAGATCGAGGTCGACGACCAACTCGAACCCTGGAAGGAGGTCGAAGTTTGAAGCTGCCGCCAACAGAAACCGTCCGCCAGGCCCTCCTGGAGAGGCGGGACTGGGCCGTTCGCACCCTGGCCGACCTGGTGCGCTGCCCGACCGTGCTCGGCCGGGAGGCGGAGGGCCAGCACTATCTCGCCGGCGTCTTTGACCGCCTCGGCTATGCAACCCGCATCGAACCGATCCGGCTCGAGCGCATCCGGAGCCTGCCCGGCTTTAGCCCGGTTGACTGGACGCTCGAGGGCAAAGAGAACCTCGTCGCCGTCCACGACCCGGGGGTGTCCGAAGGGCGCAGCCTGGCGTTCAACGGCCATATCGACGTCGTCAGCCCGGAGCCGGTCAAGCTGTGGTCCCGCGATCCCTTTGACCCGCACATCGCCGATGATGATGGCAAAACCTGGATGTACGGACGCGGCGCCGGCGACATGAAAGGCGGCACCATCAGCTACCTCTGGGCGCTGGCCGCGCTGCAGGAACTCGGCCTCGAACCGGCATCGAAGGTGATCTGCCAGTCCCCCGTCGAAGAGGAATGCACCGGCAACGGGACCCTGGCCATCCTCGAGCGCGGCTACCGCGCCGATGCGTGCGTGATCCCGGAGCCCTTCGCCGAGTCGATCCTGACCCACCAGCTCGGTGTGCTCTGGTTCCAGGTGCGGGTGCTGGGGAAAACGCAGCACGTGCTGGGCGCGAGCCAAGGGGTCAACGCCATCGAGAAGTCCTGGCTGTTCATCCGGGCGATGCGGTCCCTGGAAGCAGATCTCAACCGGCAGGCGAAGATCCCCGACGCCTACCGCGACGTCGAGCATCCCCTCAACCTGAACGTCGGTATAATCAGGGGCGGCGACTGGGCCAGCACCGTCGCCGGCGAATGCGTCACCCGCTTCCGCTTCGGACTCTTTCCCGGCGAGCAGTGCGCCGAGCTGATGCGCACCATCGAGGAGCGCGTTGCCGCGGCCGCGGCCGCCGACCCCTGGCTGCGGGAGAATCCACCGCAGGTCGAATACGTCGGATTTCAGGCCGCGGGCTCGAGTTTCGACATCGACGGCGATTTCGGCCGCAGCCTGCAAGGGGCCCATGAACACTGGCGCGGTCGGCCGGCCGCCGCATACAAGGCCACATGCACCACGGATGCGCGATTCTACTCGCTTTACTACGACACGCCCGCCACCTGCTACGGCCCTCTGGCCGAGGACATCCATGGCGCAGACGAACGCGTCAGCATCGACTCCATGCAGCGCGTCGCCGAGGTTTTCACCTCCCTGATCGCCAACTGGTGCGGCGTGAGAAAGAGGGTGTCGCGGCCATGAGGCTCAAGGAACCGGTCGCCATAATCGAAGGTTGCCGCAGCCCGTTCGGCCGTCTCGGCGGGGCTCTCGCCGGATACGAGGCGCACGAACTGCTCGCGCGCATCTTTCGACACGTCGCGGACAACTCTCCCGGCGACCTCGATGAGGTGATCGTCGGCAGCGTGCGCGACGGCATCGGCAACATCGCCCGCGTGGCGGCGCTCGCAGCACAACTGCCCGTAGATCTTCCCGCCATGACGCTGGATCGGCAATGCGCTTCGAGCATGGAAGCGCTGGCGACGGCGGCGGCTAAAATCAACGCCGGTCTGGCGGAGCGGATTCTTCTCGGCGGGGTCGACAGTGCCAGCCGCTGTCCCTGGCTGATGGAGAAGACCGCCCGCCCCTATGACTACTTCGAGCCGCGGCCGTTCAAGATTCGCCTGGCCACTGAAGACATCGGCGATCCGTCGATGGGCGAAACCGCCGAGATCCTCGCTGACGAGTTCGACATCTCCCGCGAGGAGATGGATGCTTTCGCGCTGGAGAGTCACCGGCGCGCCGTCGCCGCCGACAAGCGGGGATTTTTCCAGGGCGAAATCGTTGCCCTGCCCGCCACCGGCAAGCGCGACGCGGCGCCCGTCGCTTGCGACGAGTCGGTCCGCGAGGACACCTCGCTCGAGCGCCTGGCAAAGCTCCGACCGGCCTTTCGCAGGGACGGGCGGGTGACGGCGGGCAACTCCTCGCCGTTGAGCGACGGTGCTGCCGCCGCCCTGGTCTGCTCGCAAGAGGTCTGCGCCCGCGTTGGCGGTGCGCCGATGGGATGGCTGAAAGGGGTGGCAACCGTCGCCCTCACGCCCGGTCGCATGGGCATGGGGCCGGCGTTGGCGATTCCGAAGCTGCTCGATGCCTGCGGCCTGCAAAAGGAAGATGTCGATCTGTTTGAAATCAACGAGGCGTTCGCCGGACAGATCCTGGCGGTCAACCGCGAACTGAAAATTCCCGCCGAGAAGTTGAACGTCAACGGCGGCGCCGTGGCCATCGGCCACCCTTTCGGCGCCACCGGCTTGAGGCTGGTGATGACGCTGATCCATGCCCTGCGGGAGCGGAACCTTAATCGGGGCGTGGCCTCGCTCTGCATCGGCGGCGGCCAAGGCATGGCTGTGCTGGTCGAGCTGCAGGCGTAACGCCGATCATTATTTGACAGGGTGTTGAAAAAGTCAGGTTTTCAGGCTGATCAAAAATGTCCAGATGCAAGGCGCCTGAAATCCTAAGGAATAAGGCGTACCTGGATGGTACGTCGTTGACGAAGGATGAGGCCAACGCCGCAGATGGACGTTTTTCATCAGCCTGTAAAGAGAGCATCGAAAGGAGTTGCCATGCCGTCCGAGACCATGACCAATGAATCCCTGCTGAAGCGTCGCGAATCGGCCGTGCCGCGTGGCCCCTTCAACGTCGCCCCCGTGTTCGCCGCCCACGCCGAAGGGGCTCGGCTGTGGGACGTCGAGGGGAAGGAGTACATCGATTTTTGCGGCGGCATCGGCTGCACCAATGTCGGCCACAACCATCCCCGGGTCGTCGCCGCGGTCAGACAGCAGGCCGATCGCTTCCTGCACACCTGCTGGCACGTCGCCATGTACGAGCCGTACGTGCGGCTCGCGGAGCGCCTCAACGCGCTCGTCCCCATCCCCGGGGACAACATGACGGCTTTCTTCAACAGCGGCGCCGAGGCATGCGAGAACGCCGTCAAGATCGCACGCACCTTCACCGGCCGCACGGCGGTGGTCAGTTTCGAGCGCGGCTTTCACGGCCGCACCCTGATGGGGATGAGCCTGACCGGCAAGGTCCCCCCCTACACCGAAGGTTTCGGCCCCTTCGCCCCCGAGGTCTACCATCTGCCCTGGCGGCCCTTCTTCGGCCAGCCGAAGGACCGTGGAAACGGTGATGTCGAAGCCGAAGTGCGGGCGGCCCTGAAGGATCTCTTTACCTACCACATGGAGGCGCAGAACGTCGCCTGCATCATGCTCGAACCGGTCCTGGGCGAGGGAGGGTTCTATCCGGTGCACCCCATCGCACTCTCCGTCCTGCGCGAGGTAACCAAAGAACACGGCATCCTGCTTGTCGCCGACGAGGTTCAGACCGGATTCGGCCGCTGCGGCAGCCTGTTCGCCTGCGAGCGCTACGGCCTTGCGCCCGACATGATATTGATGGCCAAGTCACTGGCGGCCGGTATGCCGCTGAGCGCGGTAACCGCCCCTGCCGAGATCATGAACTCACCCAAGGTAGGCGGCATCGGCGGCACCTACGGCGGCAACCCGGTGTCCTGCGCGGCAGCGCACGCGGTGCTCGACATCATGGCCGAGGAGAAGCTGCCCGAGCGGGCCCGCCACATCGGCGCGAAGGTCATGGCTGTTTTCGAAGAGCTCGCCGCGACGCAACCCCACGTGCAAAACCCGCGCGGCCTGGGTGCCATGTGTGGAATCGATATCGTCGATCCTGCGACCGGGCTCGGCAGCAAGGAGGGGGCGGGGAAGGTCCTGGCCGCCGCCCGCGAAAACGGCCTGCTCGCCATGACGGCCAGCGGCAACGTGCTGCGAACCCTGATGCCGCTCACCATCGGAGACGCGGACCTGGAAACAGGCCTGGCCATCCTCTCGGCTGCCATTGCCGCGACAGCATAAGCTGATGGGGGACGTCCTCCACGCCGATCCCGGCAAGAAGAAAGCCGTCTCGACGCCGGAGCAAAACGACAGCCGGACACGATAACAAAAACGCCTACGATACCAGTACGGTCCGTAGGCGTTTTTTCATGAATTGGCCTCTTTTTTTGCCGACAAACCCGTCAGCTGCGCGGCGGGAGGTCAGGTGCTTCCCGGCACGAGCTTATCGTCCCCCCATCCCGTCATTGCTGCCTTCTCTAGCCAACAGACCTCATTCAGTTTCCAACTTTATTACAGGACATTTTCATTCACGACTTTATTTTACCATTCACGACTTTATTGTACGCGATGTCCCAACGAGACCAGTGGACCCGGTCGCGATAAACCTGCGCCGGGTCACCGGCCGAGCTGTTGCCGGAAATGAAGAGTTACCTGCAAAAAAACTTTCACCAAACTTTCACCAAACCAGCTGAATTCCAGTGATACAGGATGAACTTAAATGAACTGAAGCCAAGAAGGAAACTTGGATAACTCTTTGAAATTATGAATAATATGCTTCGTCATGCAGGGTAATGGCGATTCTACAGCCTGTGTTCGAATCCCTTTCTCTCCGCCACTAAACCTCCAGCGATGTTAGCTGGTTATCTTTTTTGACCCCTGGTTTTCAGCCATACTCTCACTAGTGAGGTATTGCGGGAAGATCAGAGGTTTTTTCTTTCTCCGCAGGGAAATAACCAGGGAGCTGTTGCAAAGGAGTTACGTCGGCAGATGAGGGCGTTGCGTTGTTCTTGGGAATAAAGGAGAATTGGAAAGGTAGCTTTTCAGTATACTCAGGAAATTTTTTTTTTGGAAAGTCTGGAATATGTTTTTTTCCAGTGGTATACTAATATCAGGTAGTAGAAGTGACAGGCTGCCTAAAGGAGGGCGATGCTATCGTAGATTCCACATCGTGCGAAGACGCACAACATAAGGCAGTATCGATCCGGGGGTTACAGGAACCGGAATTACCCTTGAAAAGGGAAATTAAGAAAGACAAATAACCGAAGCCCGCCAAACAAATGGCGGGCTTTTCATTTCTGTGCATTGAACCTGTTGGCGAGATATTTAAGCATGGTCATTATTTGGCCGATTTGGTGTATAATTACACTACATGATCTTTCACGCGGGAGGTGACGGAAATGAATAAAACCATGATTGCTACTCTTGCCGCACTAGCATCGCTGCTGTTGATTCCGCTGCCAGGGTTTGCACGCGGGTCTCAGTCCCAAGGATCTTCGCCTCAAGGATCTTATGCACGTGGATCTTCTTCCGGATCCTATCAACGTGGAGCCCAGCCACGTGGATTCTCTTCGCAGGGGACGGTTAACAGGTACGGCGGCTACCGTGGGGCGTATCAACGGGGCGGCCAACGTGGGACGTATCAACAGGGCGGATACCGAGGGGCGTATCCGCATAGTGGCTACCGTGGGACGTATCCGTATAGAGGTTACCGAGGGACGTATCCGTATAGAGGTTACCGAGGGACGTATCCATATAGAGGTTACCGAGGGACGTATCCATATAGTGGTTATCGATATGGAGGATATCCCTATAATGGTTACCGGTACGGAGGTTATCGATACGGAGGGTATCCATATTGGGGCTATGGGGGATATCCATACTATGGTTCGAATTTTTATTATAGCGGAGGCGTCTGGCTGGATCCGGGATTGGTTTTTAACCTGGCCGTTTTATTATCCCTATTACAATTCGTATTATTCCACGCCACCTGTCGTCATCCAGCAACCAGCCCACCGAATATATCGAAAAGGACCAGGGCACAGAGGGCGGGGAATTACTGGTATCACTGCAGCAACCCCGAAGGCTACTATCCTACCATTCAACGTTGCCCGAGCGGATGGACGAAGGAAATTCCTTCATCTTTGCCTCCGGACCAATAGGAGAGTGAAAACATGTCTAAGTTCTTTACAGGTGTTATTTCAGGTGTCGCATTGCTGGTAGTGTCAGGGTGCGTTACTATGCCGACCGGCCCAAGCGTGATGGTGTTGCCGGGCAGCTCGAAGTCATTCGAGCAGTTCCAGGCCGATGATGTGGTTTGCAGGCAATGGGCGGGATATCAGGTCGGACAGGCGCCCCAGCAGATCGCAAATGAGAATGTCGCTACTGGATCCGTTACTGGCACGCTCATCGGCGCGGCTTTGGGTGCTGCCATTGGCGCCGCATACGGAGATCCGGGCATTGGTGCAGGTATCGGTGCGGCCAGCGGTCTTCTTGTCGGAACCAGTTCTGGAGCGAATGCCGGTCAAGTCAGCGGCTACGATGCCCAGCGGCGCTATGACATCTCTTATCAGCAATGCATGTATGCCAAGGGAAATCAGATTCCCGGCGCCGGACAAAGGAGGAGCAGTAGTCCCAGCACAGCGCCTCGTCAGGGTTATTATCCCGTTCCTCCGGATTATGCTCCGTGACCGGCTCAATCTCGATGAGCAGGTGGAAATGGCAGGTTTTCTGTGTTTGAAAGAAGGGACTGAAGCAATGTTTCTTTGTTCGCAGGATTCTGGTTTCGTCGGCTAATTTTCAGTGATTGCAGCAGGTTATTGTTTGCGACCCCTGATTTTCAGCACTACTTTCAACGGAGAGATAGTGCGAAAAACAGGGGTTTTCTTTTTGCAGAAAAGATCTGTCCTTTTTGAGAATCAATTTACTGCTGGTTAAACTGAGTCCTGATCTCCTCCATCCTTTCACGATTTTTGCCCATATCCCAATAGCCGTGCCGGGAAGCGGAACGGCATTCGATCACTTTCTTATTAGCGTCAAGGTAAAACTCCCCATCATCGATGAAGCCCAGGAATGTTTCGAACTGGACTTTCAGGTAGGTTGGAGTCGAGATCGCTATGCGCGTATCAGACCGTGCCGCGAGGATCTTGTGCAGCTTGGCAAAGGCTGCTTCGGGCGTTCCGGTGAAGGCAAATGGTTCAATTTGGTGATTCGGGTCATCAGTCTGACTGGAAATGCAATTGGGAGTGTCGAGACAGGAGTTCAATACCGCTCCCGGTAAGCGTGGCGCCTGCGTGTGAGTACCGGTACAGCCTGTGGCAGCAGTGAGGAGCAGGGCAAAAAAGATGGAAAATTTTCCGATGTTCATGGTATCCCTCTCGAAAGGTAGTGCAGCGAGCTTTCAATAATTCCAGCAATGTTATAACAGAAAAATTGCCTTCATAACGTTTTGATCCAAGTATAAATCAAAAAAGTGCATTTGTCTGTTGCTGGATTGTTCAAGACTAAAGTCATTATCAGAGATTGGCGGTGAAATATTCCTTCGTGGGGAAAATCGGAGGTTGTCATTTGATTGGGCAGGGGGCTGAGATACTCGAGAGGGCTGTGCTTTTTGATCCACAATTTTACCTTTTACGGAAATTTGTTGGTACAAAAATTTTGTTCCACAATGTTCCTTACTATGATACTTTGTTGGTACAAAGTGGAGAAAAGGATATGAATCAAAAAGGAAAAGACGAAAGCGTATTCAAGATGTTGTTGTCCGAGCGGGACCGATGTGCTCTCGTAATTGAGAAGATCAATAGAGAGCTTGAAAAATTGCCTAAGGGGTCTCTTGGACAGAGAAAAGTGAAGAGCCACGGCAAGGAATATATCTATCCGTGCCTTAAATATCGAGATGGGTCGGGTGTTAAATTTGAGCATCTTTCTGCCGAAAAAGCCGAAAAATTGCAGCCGATGCTGGAGAAAAGAAAGAACCTGATGGAAGACCTGAAGGCAATTAAGAAGCGGGTTGCGACATTGAATGCCATTCTCCAAAAAGGACAAAGGTCATGAACATAGTTTTTGACCAAAGTCCCTTCATTCGGCCGGTAACTGATCTTCTTTGCGAGTTGGCACGGGTGGGTTTTTTCTCGAATGGCCTGCTCATCGGAAGCTGGCCGATGTTGATTTATACCGAGCACTTCACTCTTCCCTATGGTCTTATGACAAATGACATAGATTTGGCCGTCGAGAGTGCTGTGAAGATTCCAGCGACGGAAGGTGAAACAATTCCCGACTTAATGGAGCGACTGGGGTATACCGCAATTCATGACCACTCTGGAATCGAAACGTTCCTCCATGGAACTTTTGAGGTTGAATTCATTACCCATCGCCGAGGAGGAAAAGACCATGCATCGGTTGTTATGCCTGCTTGGAATGTCTCAGCCCAGCCTCTCCCGTTTGTTGATATTTTGTTTATCAGACCAGCCAAGGTGACCATCGAAGACTTCAGTATTCGTATCCCCTCGCCGGAAGCCTTGTTGATACACAAACTCATCATTGCGCAGAGACGCACTGGCTTTTTAAAAGAGGCAAAGAAAGATAAGGACTTGCAGCAGTGTGCTGTCTTGGCGGAAATTGCACGAAGTGAAGAGACGCAACGGCTATTGGGAGATTATCGTCTTTCGAAAGAATCACGCAAAACAATCATTCGATCATGTGGTGAAGCAGGAATTTCGCATCTTGAAGGGATATTGTGATTGACGAAAGGTAAGAAGGATTGCTGAAGGGTAGCGTGTCGCTTTAATTCAAATTATATAATTTAGCCCTTATTGACACTGGAGCGCCGCCGGGTGTAAAAAAGGGTTAATTTTATTATTGTTATTTAGTTGAGTCAGGAGACCTGAAAGATGGGATCACTGGTGGAATATTTCATCGTGGGAAAAACCGGGCCGTCCGTGTCAGCTGTGTGCTGATTGGGCGGCTTTTTTTGTGCGCAGGCGAAATGTAACGGCGCATTTGGAAAGAAAAGCGACCTGTATGGTACATCGATACAACCCTGACATTCACCACCGTCGCTCAGTCCGCTTGAAAGGCTATGACTACGCAGCAACCGGGGCATATTTTATCACCATTTGCGCTTATGAGCGAGAAAGTCTGTTTGGCGAGATAGTGGATGGAGAGATGTTTCCAGGCGAATGTGGGCGGATTATCCTGACTGAATGGTTGAAAACTGGCGAGATCAGACAAGAAGTTCTGCTGGGTGAATTTGTGGTTATGCCAAACCATTTTCATGGGATTTTGAAGGTGAATGATGGGGCAACGTGTCATAAGGGACGGCAGTCCATAACAAGGGTACGGCGTTTGTTGAAGAGGGCACGGCACGCCGTGCCCCTACGGTGGAACGATTCGGGAAACCGTTGCTGGTTCATTGTCGACCATTATTCGTTCATTTAAATCATCCGTAACGAAATGCATTAACGAAATCCGCAATTCTCCCGGCGTGCCGTATGGCAACGTAATTATTTCGAACACGTTATCCGAGACGAGGCCGATTACAACCGGATTGCCGAATACGTCGCAACCAACCCGCAACGATGGAGCGAGGACAAATTGCACCCGAACAATTACGTCGCCGATAATAATACCAACACGTAGGGGCACGGCGTGCCGTGCCCTTATTACTTTGGTTTAGGTCCTTATAGATCGTAGGCAGTTTGCTCAAAAAAGGGAGAATCATGAAACACGACATCTATTCGACCAAATACGACCTGGGCAGAGTCATTACCTTGGGCTGGGAGCTGTATTGCAAGCACTTTAAAACCATCCTGCCGATTGTTCTTATCGTATACATCCCCATTAATATCGGGCTGTCCTTTGTTCCCGTTGACTATCTGATTGAAGAGTACGGACTTCGCGGGTTCAATATGTACATGAAGATCATCCAGATGACGGAGTTCTTCTTCGGCATCGTGGCCACCATGGCCCTTGCCAGACTGATCGAGGCCGCTCTTGCCGGTCAACCAATTACCTGGCAACAGGCTCTTCGTCACGCTCTTTCTCGCTGGGGCGCCACAATCGGGACCGGTTTGCTGGCCGGGCTGATCATTGTGGGTCTGTGTTTTCTCCTGATTGTCCCCGGTATCATCTGGGGTCTTTACTACTCGCTGTTCGTTTTTGTTGTCGCTCTCCGCGGTCTCTCGGGGAAGAAAGCCCTGGATTATTCCAAGAACATCGTCAAGGGGCAATGGTGGCGGGTGTTTGGATATCTTTCCGTCATTGGGATCATGGGTTTTTTTGCGGGTATTGTTGTGGTTGCTCCGTTCTTTTTCACACCGGACAACGTGATACTCGACATTGTTTCCGACACACTTGCTGATATCGTATCGGCGTTGTTTATCGTCATGACCTGCGTGTTCTTCTTGAACAACGATCATTCGAGGGTGCAGGGCGAAGTAGAGGCAACGCCCAGTTTAGAGCCGGCTGTGTGCGCTCCTCAAGAATGAGGTTGGGTTATGGGGAGCACTAACAGCATAAAAAGTGATTTTTCAGGATTTGACTCCCAGACTCGCATTTGGAAAGAAGACCGACATTTATGATACATCGGTTCAACCCTGACATTCACCACCGTCGCTCAGCTCGCTTGAAAAGCTATGACTACGCAGCAACCGGCGCATATTTCGTGACTATTTGCGCTTATGACGAAAAGTCTGTTCGGCGAGATAGTGGATGGAGAGATGTTTAGGAGAATATGGGCGGATTGTCCAGACTGAATGGTTGAAAACTAGCGAGATCAGACAAGAGGTTCTGCTGGGTGAATTTGTGGTTATGCCAAACCATTTTCATGGGATTTTGAAGGTGAATGATGGGGCAACGTGTCATAAGGGTACGGCGCTTGTTGAAGAGGGCACGGCGTTTGTTGAAGAGGGCACGGCACTTGTTGAAGAGGGCACGGCACGCCGTGCCCCTACGGGGACGATTCGGGAAGCCGATTGCTGGTTCATTGTCGACCATTATTCGTTCATTTAAATCCTCCGTAACGAAATGCATTAACGAAATCCGAAATTCTCCCGGCGTGCCTGTATGGCAACGTAATTATTTCGAACACGTTATCCGAGACGAGGCCGATTACAACCGGATTGCCGAATACGTCGCAACCAACCCGCAACGATGGATCGAGGACAAATTGCACCCGAGCAATTACATTGCCGATAATAATGCCAACACGTAGGGGCACGGCGTGCCGTGCCCTAATTGTGACCGGCGCAAAGTACTTGAGCTAGCATCGCAGGAAGTATCGTCTATTAGTGCAGCTTACCTAACAACCTGGAAATAGGAGTACTGTTTGATTACGAAGACGATAATTACTATCTGTGCATGCATTACGCTCATGTCAGTTTCAGGATATGCCGATGATTTTGAATCGTGCCAGCTGCGCAAAAGGACTTGCAACCAGGGGTGACTTGAAAGAGGAAGTTTTGCAGGAGTGCGGCAAGCCTGTGGCCAAGCATTCCGCATACAAGAAGGTCAGAGGGAGTCGCATGTATGTCGAGGAATGGGTTTATAACTTTGGACCGAATGAATTCATGCAGGCCATCAACTTCGACAGTGATGGTAAGAGTGGTGAGCGTGACCAGCCTCGGATATGGCAGTTGAGGAGGTTGTCATATGTCTCGATTTGGTGAACGAAATGGAAAAACCGAGCGAGAGAATTCAGCGCCATCACTGATGGTGATTGTTGTTTCACTATGTGCATGTTTGTTCATGGCATGCTTGTTTTTAGGGATGTTTTCGTCCGATTCCCACCGAAACCTCTCCAATCTAGTCAGTTTGGTATCTGTTCCCTTGAGTCCAAAAGGTCGAGTCAACGGAAGCGGAGCCGCTTTCTTCTGTGACGGAAACAGCTACGCCACTGGCGGAAAACCCACGAACGGAAACGTCGTCTGAAATGCAGTCAGGTGATTTCTACCGTTTTACCGACCGGGACGGTGTCATTCATATGGTCAATGACCCTGACAAGATACCTGCCGAATATCGTGCAAAAGTTCTGGTGACCAAATCTGCATCGATTGAAACACTTGTGCGGTTAACGTCCCAGGGGCATGTCCTTGTGCCGGTGACTTTATTCCATCGAGGGAAGTCGGTCACTGCGACACTAATACTTGATACCGGTGCGACGAACACCATTATTTCGGAAAAAACTGCTGCGGAACTGGGTTTGCAAGGAGAGGATATGAGGCGTGGTTCGGCCCGAGTTGCTGATGGGCGTAAAGTTCCGTCGTACGAGATGGTTCTCGATTCCATTAAGGTGGGACACAAAGAGCTTTCTCGGGTTTCGGTTGCCATAATTCCATTTACCGGGAAGCGGGATGACTATGACGGCCTTCTCGGCATGAGCTTTCTCAAGGCATTTAGGTACCAGGTGGATTTGAGTGGGCAGAAGATAGTTTGGAGATGAACAGGGTGGATTTGGTGGTATAGAAAAACCGAATGCTTAGAGGATTTTGTAAAAAACTTACTTTTCAAGACTTGACCCTCAAACCTCCTCGATTCCATTAAGGTGGGACACAAAGAGCTTTCTCGGGTTTCGGTTGCCATAATGCCATTTACCGGGGAGAGGGATGACCACGACGGCCTTCTCGGCATGAGCTTTCTCAAGGCTTTCAGGTATCAGGTGGATTTGAGCGGGCAGAAGATAGTTTGGAGATGAACAGGGTGGATTTGGTGGTATAGAAAAACCGAATGCTTAGAGGATTTTGTAAAAAACTTACTTTTCAAGACTTGACCCTCAAACCTCGGGATTATGACGGACAGTGGAGTTATGAAGAGCCGGGGAGCATTCCCAATGGTTTGAGAGCGCTCCCACAGGATTATCATCAGCGTCTGTCGCCTGGATACGAACGGATACCATACCGCGACGTGGAAAGGAACTGGGAGAAATGGGAGAAGGAAAGATATTGGGACAGGCGAAGTGAGCAAGGCCGCGGAGGACATGACGAGGATAGTCAAGATGACCACAGAGGCAATGACGATAATCGATAAGGCGCTGAAGAATCGGCGGGGCGTGGAAGTTGTTTCCTGACCGGGCGCCGTATTGGAAGATTTTGTGATTATGCTTGATAAATATCTGCGACAGTTTGCCCACCTGCGTCGGGCACCGGGCCAGACTTGGACCGATGCAACGAGGAATCAGGCGCCCCACAAACCGCTCCTGCTCATGGCGGTGATGGACATGGTTGCGCGTGGTGTTATTACCTCCAACTTTATTGAAATTAGCGGCGACCTGGTGGAACTGAATGACCTTTTCACCGACTACTGGCGCAGGGTTGTCCCGATTACGCAAAAGAGCAGCGTCGCCTTTCCATTCTCCCGTTTGCACAATGAACCTTTCTGGGAGCTTGTTCCGGTATCCGGTCGCGAACTTACTCGCGAGGCAATCAACAACATTAGCTCGGTGAGTCAGCTTAGAGAACTTGTTTTCGGCGCGCGGATGGATGATGAATTGTTTCTGCTTCTTCAGTCACCGGAAAACCGTATGGCGTTGAGGCAGGTTCTGTTGCAATCATGCTTTTCCGAGGCTGCCCAGAATGCCCTTCGGGAACAGGCCCAGATAAATTCCGAGGCATTTTCCTTCAACCTGGAACTGATGCAGATGGCTCACCAGCCACGGGTGAAAGAGATCCTTGACGCGGATAAGTACAAGCCTGCTGTCCGGTATCAGGGCTTTCGCCGTGCGGTGGTTACAACCTACGATCACCGCTGTGCCCTGTGCGGAGTGCGGATTGTCACCTCCGAAGGTCATACCGTGGTTGATGCCGCTCATATTGTGCCGTGGAGCGTGAACCAGAATGACGATATCCGTAATGGTATGGCGTTGTGCAAGCTCTGCCACTGGGCGTTTGACGAAGGGATGATGGGTGTTTCGGAGAGTTATAATGTTATTACCTCCCGGCAGATCGGGGCTGACCCGAATGTGCCAGGGTTTTTACTGACTCTTTCCGGGCGAGGGATTATTTCTCCGACTGACAAGGAGCTTTGGCCGGAACAGAAGTATTTGGGGTGGCATCGAAGAGAGTTTCGGCTGTGATGTGTTTGGGGTCGTGTAACGAGGGGGCCGTATGAAGATAATTATCTTACTTATGCTTGTTATGTTTGCCGCAACGACCGCGTATGGTGAAGTCTACAAATGGGAAGATGCGAATGGAATGCACTTCACAGACAATGCTCTTTCCATTCCACAGAAATATCGTGAAAAAGTCCTCGGAGAAACGCGGCAAGATAGTCGGATTCAACAATCAACTCAACCGACTCCACTGACTCCACTGACTAATAATTACCCGACAGGGGAGTCTAGAAAGCCAACAGCAGGAAATTTCATAAGATCTCCTCAATACCCAATAGCGCCAATGAAACAACTGCATGCAAACACAAAATTCAACGAAGAAACAGTACACAGGCTGGGAGTATTTGTAGGCGTAGTGTTTCTGTTTGGTGCCCTTCTTCTTTTGGCCTGGCTTTTTACTCTTGTTGATATTATTAGAAGCGAATTCACGGATTCATCCAACAAAATTATCTGGTTTTTCTTGGTACTTTTTCTGCCGCTTTTAGGAATGATATTATATCAATTACTCGGCACTGGTCAGAAAAAGTTTTTGATAAGTCCGCAGGAAAGATCACAAAAGGAGTCATTGACCCGTTTATATCCTGATAAGTCAAAAGAGGGAGAGTTTACAATCATGTAGTGAAGTTGGCTACTTCGGCCTGTAAAAGGGTTACTATTATTATAGAAATTGATTTTTCAGAAAACCAAGCGGACCGATGGCTGACAACAATACATATTGTAAAGTTAGGATCACAAACATGGAACTAGCATTAAAGATTATAGGCGTGATAGCAAGTTTATTCGCTTTATATAAACTTGTTATTGACGTAATACTTGCAAAATCGTCAAAGCACAGAGAAGATTATGAGTTTGCTAAGAGATTTATCGAGGCACTCAACAATAAAGAGTCACATCAGTTTGTCGTTGAGCGAGGGTTTCTTGCGCTCACTGGCAAAAGCTTTTCGGTTCAGGAAATCAAGCACCTGTTGTCATTCAACAATCCAAGCGAAATAATAAAACTCCGGGCTTCTTCATCAGATTTTATTAAACTAAATGATGACCCACCTAAGTATGTATGGAAGGGTATCTATACTAATAAAACAGTAAATATGTTCGCCCCATATTTTTATATGATTTGATATGTGATCACTGCATCACTAGCTTTATTGCCTATTTTTTTAAAGGTCGGAGAAACCCTGCACAGCGCAGTGCTGGTGTTTATTAGTCTATCGTTGGGTGCAGTTGCAATTACTTGTTTAGTTCAGCATGAAGATTTCAAATGCGCGAGAAAATTAGTGCAACGGCAAAATGAACAAATTGGCTGAATTCATCTAATGGGATGAATTCCGACAGTTTTGTGGAGTAGTCACATGTCGAGCGGTAAATTATGGACACTTGATGAGCTGATGATTGCAATGAATCTGTATTGCAAGCTCCCGTTTGGACAACTCCGACATGGCAACTCTCTGGTCATTGAGGTTGCGGGAAAGTTGGGAAGGACCCCGAGCAGTCTTTCCATGAAGCTTTGCAATCTTGCTTCTCTAGATCCTTATCATCAAGCTCGGGGCGTTAAGGGGTTACGAGGCGCAAGTCGTGCTGATCGTCAAGTGTGGGAGGAATTTACTTCCGATTGGGAGCAGTATGGAGTTGCAAGCGAAGAGAAGTTGCAGGCGCTCCTCGGACAGACTGAAGGGATTGGGCCAATTATTAAGGGAAGATCTAACCGAAAAAACATCGTAAAAGTTCCCATGGTCGAGCTTCCGGCCCAACTGAAGCAATGGTCACCTTGAAAGCGCGACTCGGGCAGAGATTCTTTCGCCAAAGTGTGCTTGCATCTTACAACTGCCGTTGCTGTATTACCGGTAATCCGATTCCGGAACTTCTCATTGCCAGTCACATCCTTCCGTGGGGTCAGTTTCCGGAGCAACGGCTTAATCCGAGGAATGGGTTGTGCCTTGCGCAAACGCAGGATGCTGCCTTTGATAGGGGACTCATAACGTTGGATGAGGATTATCGGGTTATGCTCAGTCCGTACTTGCGAGAATTCCTTCCAAACGAAGCACTTTCGCGGAACTTCGTTACTTATGAAGGAAAGCAGATTGAAATGCCGGATAAGTTTCTGCCTGATGGAGATTTTATGCAGAAGCACCGAGAAGCGGTGTTTTTGCGTTGACGAAGTAGAACTACCATGACCCAGAAAGATCAGTCGTCATTTATGCGCAAAGCAAACCCTGAATTTGTGAAATTTCTGCATCCGGTTGGAAAGTCAACTTTCCAGTACGGCGTGACGATACCCGTTGAGGCTCAAACAGATAGGATGCGCACCATCGAAAAGGGTGGCAAAGTACCGGTTACCATTTTGATCGGTACGGAAGAGCCGTTCATTGCCGAGATGCGTCGATTGAACAACAAGCCAGGGCATCTTCAATTTCGCTATGAAAACAAGGCGCAAGAGCGTTTGCGTCATTATCTGATGAGGTTATTCGGTGACGTGACAGAAGCTGGTCTTCTTGAAGTTACGGAAGTCGCACCTTTTACCTTCCTCTTCAAACCGATACTGCAGAGCAACTTTCCATCGCTCCAGATCAGCGACATGCTGTTGCACAGGTTGGCAAAGAAGGAATTGAACCGCTTTTCGGAGATAAGCCAAATCAAAGACTTCCTGACTGCGGTGAAGTACGATTCTGGGTCCAGTCAGTCTGATTACAACAAACGGATCAATGAAGGGCTGACGAAAGCGGGCTGGAACAGCGAGCAAAAAGTAGTTGCAGATTTGGGTCTCAAATGTGATTTCGAGAAGAATGGCATCTGGGTCGAAGTGGAGTTCGGAAATGCCCGATCATACTACCAAGACTATGTAAAATTCATGCTGGCTAGAAAGTATCAAAATGCACGACTTGGATTCCTTCTCTGCCCGACCATGTCCTTTGCATTGCTTCTTTGTGAACTTGGGAGACAGCGGGCGAAGGAAAATGCAGTAAGCGATCAAACGCCGGTATACTCGGGAATGATGAATTTTGAAAAGGCAGAGCGAGAGGAACAAATAGGGTCAGGCTTGCATTATTTGATATTCAAGCTAAACTCATCCCATGGCAAGAAAACCCCGTATCCACTATCCAGGCGCATACTATCATGTGATCTTGCGCGGGAATGCCCGCCAGGACATTTTTTTCGACGATACCGACCGGTACCGGTTTTATCTTTTACTTCAGGAAGGGACCGAGCGCTTCGGTCATCGAATCCATGCCTTCTGCCTGATGACGAACCACGTTCATCTCATCGTCCAAGTGGCAGATAAACCGCTCTCCAGAATCATGCAGAACCTTTCCTTCCGCTACACTCGGTGGATAAACTGGCGACAAAACCGCTCCGGCCACCTATTCCAGGGGCGTTACAAATCAGTTGTCGTGGACGGCGACGAATACTTGCTTGAACTGGTTCGCTATACGCATCTGAACCCGGTCCGGGCCGGGTTCGTAAAAACTCCGTCAGCATACCGATGGAGCAGTCACGCCGCGTACTGTGGAACCGAATTGATTCTCTGGCTTACAACCGAGTCAGTTCTGGCGGAGTTTTCGACTACACTGGGCACCGCACGCAAACGCTACGCCACGTTCGTTTCAGAGGGAATCGGTGAGGGGCATCGCCCTGAATTTCACGGAAGCGGGAGCGCCGACACCAGGTTGCTGGGTGATAGTTCGTTTATTGAGCGAGTATTGACTGAGGCTGAGGCAACGCCACTGTTCGGCCGAATGACCCCGGAGGGCCTCGTTGAACTCGTCGCTGCACGGTACCGATTGCCGCATCTTCAGGGAAGAAGTCACAAGCATGCCGAGGCCCGGGCTGCTTGCGCATGGGTCGCCCTGGAATCCGGCATCTGCACGCTGACCGAATTGGCTCGGATTCTTGGAAGAGATATCTCGACATTAAGCGCCGGGGCAGGGCGCATAGGGGGACGCAAGGATTCGGCAGAGGGACTGTGTGATTTGATCGAATTTGTCCGAAAATACACAAAAGGCAAAGCCTGACCCCACGACTTTGACCCAAAAGGAGGCATGCAAGAGTTGAGTGTTCAGGCAAAATATGGAGCGATAGGGTGAATTAACAGAAGATGGAACAAGTCTTTTCAAAAAAAGTGGGACTTTACTCAAGGAAAAGTCCCACTTTTGGAGTATGTCTCCCCAGCGAAGATGGAAATAGGCAATGGGAGGAGCGCCGAACTCTACAACCACTTGGGCTGCCATGTGCTGTCTCTACGTTGGCGTGCAATCGTGACTGTCAGGCTGGTCGTTCACTTAGTCTTCACGATGCCCGGCGGACTCCAGCTGCCTGAACCGGCAGGAAGGACGGAAGGTGGTTCCGTCCTCGGCGAATAAAGACGCATGACAATGTATATCGGGCCGTTCGGTGCCGGTAGCCAATTCGCTTCCTTCGCTTTGCCCGGAGAGTCCTTCTGGATGTAGAGCGTGAGTGAACCGTCCGCATTCTTTTTCATCTCCGGTAACATCGGCGAATTAATAAGGTAGCGGTTGATCGGATTCTTGATAAGTAACTGTGTCTTGCCATCGTACATCGTCACTGACCAGAAAGCATTCACAGGCGGCAGTTGGCCCGCCGGGAAAGTGAGCGTATAGTTGTGTTTGCTGCCGTCGAGCGTCTCACCCGTCGCATCCACCCGGGTCAATGGATATGTGGCCTCAACGCTATCATTGCCGTAGATGCCTCCCTTGGCCCCGGCCGCCCGCTTCAACCAGTTACCATCGAAGAACGCACTGTCGCCAAAAAGTGAGCCGATCTTCCAGCCGTTGACATCTTTCATTCCGGTAGCCAGATACTCGTCCACTTTTTTGTCGCCTTCCTTCATTGCCAGTAACACGACGGCTTTATGTTCCGGCGAGAGATACTTGAACTCAAAGGTCTTGCCCGCTCCGATGCCGATTCTGGCGAGCCTGGCGCGGATCTCTTTATTCTCCGGTGTCAACGGCACGAACTGGAGGGCGGCTTCGAGATACTCGTAGAAATTCGCCTTGATCCCTGTTGTAGTAGCTGGAAGGAAATCAATATTCCAGAGTTCGGGGTCAAGTCTTGAAATGTCATATTTATCCGGTATAGTACAACTATGGCCAGACCTTTAAGAATAGACTTTCCCGGTGCAGTCTATCATGTAACCTCACGCGGCAATGCGCGCGCAGATGTTTTTGAAGACGATGCTGATCGCGAGATGTATCTCAAAATCCTCGGGCAGGTGGTGAAACGGTTCAATTGGCTCTGCCACGCCTACTGCCTGATGGATAATCACTACCATCTTCTGATTGAAACTCCGGAAGGAAATCTTTCTGCGGGGATGCGCCAGTTGAACGGCGTCTATACCCAGGCATTCAATCGCTCGCATGGAAGAGACGGTCACCTGTTCAAGGGGCGGTTCAAGGCTATTCTTGTGGAGAAGGAGAGCCATCTCCTTGAGTTGTGCCGTTACATCGTCCTTAACCCGGTGCGTGCCGGCATGGCAGCGCAACCGGCAGACTACCGCTGGACCAGTTATCTGCCAACGATTGGCAACGCTGCAAGGCCGGCATTTCCTGCAACCGAGTGGCTCCTGGGAAACTTCTCTACCTCTCTTGCCGAGTCCTGTCGAAGATACCGGAACTTTGTAAAAGAAGGAATGAGCAACAATGAATCCCCGTGGGGGCAGCTTGTCGGTCAGATTCTTCTCGGCACGGAAGCATTTGTCCAGCAGGCGAGAGGATTTCTCGGAGAGAAAGACGATATAGCGGAGATTACTAGAATACAGCGGCATGTCGGCCGCCCTCAACTCGATGAACTTTTCACTCCCGGCACGACTCGCCCGAAAGCGGAAAGAAACAGGCTGATCTGTTTGGCCCACGGAAAACATGGCTACACACTGAAGGAGATCTCACAGGCCCTTGGCATTCACTACACGACAGTCAGTAAGATAATCAATCGTTAGCTGTGTGGAAAACTGATAATTCAAGACCTGACCCTGATGAGTGCTGGCTTGGTAATTACTGCTCGAACCATGCTTTCTTTAACAGTGCAATTCCCTCAACAATTTCTTGTTCACTTAACATGCTGAAGCCCATCAGAATAAAATTCTCTCGGCAACGTTCTTTTCTATGCCAATATGGGAGTGTGGGATACACGCGCACCTTGTGCTCCCTGGCTTTTTCAATCAACCACTCCTGCTTTTCTCCCTGAACAAACTCCAAAAGAAAATGTAGACCGGCGTTGTTACCGTGAATACGGACCCTGTCGCCCATCTGTTCATGAATCGCCTTGATTAAAATATCGTGCTTTTTCTTGTTGTGGAGGCAAACTTTGCGAATGTGCCGCTCCCAGTGCCCTCTCTCCATATACAAGCTAACGATTTTTTGCTGAAACCACGAAATAGTGGCATTGTACCCTGCGCAGACGGTGTGATATTTGGGCAGCAGCCATTCCGGTAAAATAATATAACTCATGCGAAGTCCGGGCGATAACGATTTTGAAAATGTTCCCTTATAGATTACTCTCCCAT
This sequence comes from uncultured delta proteobacterium, assembly GCA_963717775.1. Taxonomy (GTDB): domain Bacteria; phylum Desulfobacterota; class Desulfuromonadia; order Geobacterales; family Geobacteraceae; genus RPRC01. The sequence continues at coordinate 249,461 of CAVQWZ010000028.1, read as the reverse complement.
TGATGTCGGTGGAATGCAGCGAAGGTATTGGCCTTGTATGATATCTTAATTCGCTGTCGTAATCATCCTCGATAATAATGCCGTCTCTTTTGGTGGCCCATTGAAGAAGTTGCACGCGTTTGTGAATAGGCATGACAACTCCGGTAGGAAACTGGTGTGATGGAGTTATATAGGTCAACTGTGTCGACGTGCGTTCCAGTTCGTCGAGATCAATGCCTTCCGGTCCAACGGTAATACTTAAAATTTCAAAATCATTTTTTTTGAAGATGATCTTCGCGCCATCATAGCCCGGTTCCTCAACAGCTACTTTGCGATTTCCATCGTGAAATAGTGTGCAAATCACATCCAAGGCATGTTGTGTTCCACAGCACAGCACAACCTGGTCAGGAGTACAACGGACTCCCCGTGAGGCGCGGATATATTTCGTGATTTCAGTCCGCAGATCCAGTTCGCCCTGTTTGTCATTATAAAAGCATATTTTTCGTGCATCAAAAGAAGCAAGGGCCTCAGCTGAAAGGCGGCGCCACAATGCAAAGGGGAAACTGGTATGCTCAAGATTGTAAAACTGGAAATCATGTGTATATTCAGTGGAATCAAGCCGTCCGCAGCACGCACTTTCGCGCTACTTTTTTCCGTATCTGGAGCCAAATCATTAAATAATGAATCATCAGCCACGTTCATGACATAATAGCCGGAACCCGGCTTGCTTGAAACATATCCCTCAACGCAAAGCTGGGCATAGGAGCTTTCCACCGTATTCCTGGCAACGCAGAGATTTTTTGCCAAGGCACGTGTAGAAGGAAGGCGAGTCCCTTCCTCGAGTTCACCAGAAATGATTTTGTTTTTCAGTTGTTCATAAATTTGCTGGTACAGCGAAACAGTGGCTCCCGTGATTATGTCTATCATCTGACCTCTCCGTTATGGCCATCTTTGTTGACGGGGGAAATTATGGTCGTAAGATTTATTTCTGTATCCATTTATTTCCTTTGAACTGGCACTTTTCCCGGGGACAATTTGCGATTATACTATCATTGATATCTTCAGGTATTGCAAATGAAAACGTTACCAGAAAAAGTCCTATCTACGTGTAATGGAAGACTGTTTTTTCTCTCATGCTGTCCAACTTCTCATTCCTGGCACGGTGAAAACTGCTGGAGTTCGCAGGAACAATGAGCAGAGCCTTCATAAAAAATGATACTTCGGACGACCAGATAGTGATACCACCGCGTGCGCCGCTGCCACCCGGTGTATCCAATTATGTGACCCCCCGCGGCATCACGCTCCTGACGAGCGAACTTGCTGAATTGGAGGCAGAACGTTCACGTGTGCAGCACGATGGAAACGAGGGAGCAGAGCATGCTCGACAGTTGGCCGTGCTTGCTCAACGTATTGCGGAAATCTGCAAACGCATAGCAAGTGCGATAGTTGTACATCCACCTGACGAACCGAGAGGCGAGGCTCGCTTTGGCGCCACGGTTACCCTGCTACGTCTCAAAGGCACTACTCCGGGAGCGGAGCGCCGATTCTTTATCGTCGGGGTTGACGAGGCAAATCCCGCCACTGGACATATATCGTTTACGTCGCCAATTGCACGTGCCATCATGGGGCATCAGGTCGGCGAAACCATTTCGCTGCGAACAGCACACGGCGAGGAGTCTTTTGAGATTGTGAAAATCGAGTGACGCCTTGCACTCTCCGAATGTGCGGCAAGCTGCAGAACAACATCGCAACGAACCGAATCAGCAGGCAAATCACCAGAGACGCATCCTTCTAGCCAGCCAAACAGTTCGCAGATTCGTCCACCTGTTCCAGATGGGGGCGCAGACCTGGCAACACGGTAGATGGCTTTCCACAATGGATTTTCACTGGCTCGGGATTCCCTCGCATTCATCATAACTGTATCCAAATATATTTTTACAACTGGCACTTCACATGGGGTCAATTAATAAATATACTTTTACAAAATTTTCACCGGCTGCACAATGAAGCATCAATACGTCGACATTTTAGAAAGGGAGGAGAGAAAATGAGTAATTGCACCAAGGTATGGGATAATCTGAACACTGCGGTAGTCGTATCTGACCCTGAGTTTAATGTAACCTACGCAAATCAAAGGGCCTATGAGCTTTTTGATGAGTTGAAAATTGCCGGTCTCGAGGTTGGCAAGAACATGGCTGCATGTCATAAACCGGAAACCATGGTCAAATTGAAAAGCATTTACCAGGATTTTGCTGACAAGAAAATCAAGATCAATCACCTGACAATGGACGGTCCGGAAGGAACTCTCACCATCGTCAATGTTCCTTTCTATGATGGGGATGCTCTTGGTGGAGTTGTGGAAATGGTTTTTGAAGGTTCCTTGGCTTGATCTAGGCAGTAGTCTTCTGTCAGATTGATCGTGGATACCCGGAAAAAAGTATCGTTCTGAATACATCCGCTACTGAAAAGCAGAAAGGAAAAGCCCCCGTTCGGCAACGGGGGCTTTTTTTGTTGGACGTATCACCCAAAACCGGTTGGGGGTCACCCATTAAGAGTTCGGGGTCAAGTCTTGAAATGTCATATTTATCCGGTATAGTACAACCATGGCCAGACCTTTAAGAATAGACTTTCCCGGTGCAGTCTATCATGTAACCTCACGCGGCAATGCGCGCGCAGATGTTTTTGAAGACGATGCTGATCGCGAGATGTATCTCAAAATCCTCGGGCAGGTGGTGAAACGGTTCAATTGGCTCTGCCACGCCTACTGCCTGATGGATAATCACTACCATCTTCTGATTGAAACTCCGGAAGGAAATCTTTCTGCGGGGATGCGCCAGTTGAACGGCGTCTATACCCAGGCATTCAATCGCTCGCATGGAAGAGACGGTCACTTGTTCAAGGGGCGGTTCAAGGCTATTCTTGTGGAGAAGGAGAGCCATCTCCTTGAGTTGTGCCGTTACATCGTCCTTAACCCGGTGCGTGCCGGCATGGCAGCGCAACCGGCAGACTACCGCTGGACCAGTTATCTGCCAACGATTGGCAACGCTGCAAGGCCGGCATTTCTTGCAACCGAGTGGCTCTTGGGAAACTTCTCTACCTCTCTTGCCGAGTCCTGTCGAAGATACCGAAACTTTGTAAAAGAAGGAATGAGCAACAATGAATCCCCGTGGGGGCAGCTTGTCGGTCAGATTCTTCTCGGCACGGAAGCATTTGTCCAGCAGGCGAGAGGATTTCTCGGAGAGAAAGACGATATAGCGGAGATTACTAGAATACAGCGGCATGTCGGCCGCCCTCAACTCGATGAACTTTTCACTCCCGGCACGACTCGCCCAAAAGCGGAAAGAAACAGGCTGATCTGTTTGGCCCACGGAAAACATGGCTACACACTGAAGGAGATCTCACAGGCCCTTGGCATTCACTACACGACAGTCAGCAAGGTCATCAATAGTTAGTTTCCATCTGGGAACCCCGGATGAAAACTAGTTAGTGGAGGAAAATACCGATTTCTCCCACGCGGATCCCGCAGACAGGATCATAACGGCTACAGTCTGTCGCTTGGTTCTGCGCTGGTGACGCAAGAGTGTTAACGACTGACCTGAAGGTGTTGAGCAGATATTCACAAGAAAGGAGATGCCATTGCCATGTCAGACACCCCGAGTGAAAAGAAGGCAAAGACGATAACGTTGCGGAAGGAGATGCAAAAGGTGATGGAGAAAACCCTGCGGCCGATAAGCAGGAAAAAGCTCCTCGATGCAGCGCAAGAGCTTGTCTACGATGCCTGGGAAGCGCCTTCACAAAAACAGGCGGTGGAGTTGGCGCACAGGGCCCTGGAGCTGTCGGTCGATTGCAGCGACGCTTACTGCATTCTTGCCGAGCATCATGCTAAGACCGACGAGGAAGCGATCAGTTTGTACCGCCAGGGGGTCGAAGCGGGTCGGCGAGCATTGGGGAAAAAGGCGTTTCGTGAGGATGTCGGCCACTTCTGGGGGCTTCTTGAAACTCGCCCTTTCATGAGAGCCATGGACGGCCTTGCAGCGATTCTTCGCGATACGGAAGGAAGCGAGTGCGAAGCAGTGGAAATCTGGCGGGAAATGATTGTCTCAACCCGGGGGACAATCAGGGGGTACGGTACCGGCTCCTATCCCTGCTGGTGGAACTGGGCCGGGATGTCGAGGCCAGCGAACTGCTGGATCTGTATGGAGACGATTTCATGGCGGACTGGGCGTATGCCCGGGCGCTATTGGCGTTCCGGCGGGAAGGGGACACGGATAACGCCCGATTCCTGCTGGGCAAGGCACTTGAACGGAACCGGCATGTACCGAAGTTTCTTCTCGGCAAAAAGAAGGTTCCCCGGACATTGGACGACTATGTTACTCCTGGAGAAGAGTCAGAGGCTGTCTCCTGCTGTGTAGGCTTCCTGGTCGCCTGGTTTGGAACGCCCGGAGCCCTCGAGTGGCTGTCGGTTCGGGCGGGGATTCCCATTGGCCCTAAACCGCGCCGTCCCTCCCTCTTTCCAGCCCAGGAGAAAAAGAATCTCATGGAACTGCTGAAACAGGTTGCTGACCCGGACAGCGCTCTTACCCTCGAAGAGCTGCACGGATTGCTGTTCGGTCTGGCAATAACACCAGAAGCTATGAATCCAAGCCAATGGCTCCCCCTTATCTTCGGGGAACAGATGGTGTTGTTCCCGGACGAAGATGAAGCATCCATTCTTCTCGAGAGACTCTTTGGTATTTTCAACAGGCTGGTTAGCGAACAGCAGGAAGGAATCCTCTGCTTTCCAGCTGCGCTGACAAAAAGCTCCGCAGCGGCGTACCTGCAAGACTGGTGTTACGGGCTCTTTCTTGCCCTGACCCTGCGGCCGCGGATCTGGGGTATAGAAGACGATGATATCGGCAATGCACTGGCAAGGGGAGAAGGAGCGGCTTTCGCCGCTGCGGTGGTCACCGTGACCGGATTGCCGGAATTGATGGATGATATTGATAGTGACAGCGGGAATGATGCGTTGTCCGAATCAGACAAGATCGACTTTTATCTTTCCATGCGTGAACTATTACCGGATGCGGTGGCAACATTGTGTCGGGAAGGGCGGAACTATGAAGCGCGCCGCCGCAGGGAATCACTGCATGTAGTACCGCACGCGCCGAGGAGCGTCGAGAGGATCGGCAGAAACGATCCGTGTCCGTGCGGAAGTGGTAAAAAGTATAAGAAGTGTTGTGGGTAGGCCCTGCTATTCGCTACGAGTAAAGGTAATAAGGGGTACGCTCTTGATTATTTAACCAGGGAGAGGCCTTGGGGGCAGGCTTGTACTATTTGATGTATGGGCAATTCCTGGGACAGTATATAAAACTTATATTTTCAATTACGTATACTGTCCCCGAAACTCGAAAATTGCGTCACGCTGCCGTCTTGTCGATGGCTTTTCGCACTTCGCGCATCCAGGCATACAACCCCGGCCACTCGGTTCCCATCACGATGTTGCCGTCAACGACCACTTCTTCAAAACTTCGCTTCTTCCAAATGGGCTCCGGCCAGACCGGCCTCTGTCTCGCAGACGGGATGTCCGGTGACGGGTCGGCCCTTCATCAGACCGGTCGCCAGTAGAATCTGCAATCCGCGGCAAATAGTCGCCACGACCTTCTGCGATTGCACGAAGTTGGTTACGAGCGACTTTACGCCGGGGACGTTTCTCAGTGTTTCACACGCTCTTCCACCTGGCAGAATCAAGGCGTGGTAGTCGGCAGCGTCGATTTCATTCAGTGCTACGTCAATCCTGAACCGGTGCCCCTCCCACTCGGTCACCGCCTGATACTTGTCGTTGAAGTCATGAATGCAAGTCGTGATGTACTGGCCATCAACCTTGCCCGGACTGGTCGTATGCACTTCGTGCCCGAGCATCTTCAGACAGTGGTACGGCACGGCCAGCTCGTAGTCTTCGGTAAAGTCGCCACACAGGATAATGATTCGGCTCATTGATTCTTCCTTTGGTCGGTCGCGTCAATCGGCACCGAACAATTTATTGATGGGAATTCCGCCCAAGAACGATTGTCCAACCCATCCAAACCAGTTCCAATATATAATATTGACGTAACATACTGTTTTATATAATTTAACTATGAGTCCTCTATTTTATTTCGGTGATGGAGCAGTTAACCCATCATCTTTCATTTATACTTGATTTCACAGCTAATATTATCATACATGTCTTCACTTTCAAGTCACAGGAGGGAACCATGTGACATGTGGGTTCCTCCTGGAAATATCTTTTATTACTCAGAGGTTTCTAGGACACCAGTGGCGATTCAGTCTTATTTTCAGTGGTCTTGGGGGTCAGGTCCTGAAATATTACTTTAATCCGGTTTTGTGTAGACATGACAAGGCCTTTACGCAAAGAAACTCCCCGCCGGAAGACAAGGGAGCAATTCTAGAAAAGTAAGTTCCTTGTGTATAGAGGGCTGGAAAAGGGATTTTTCAAAGCAGATGCTTAAGGGATAGGTATCCAAAAAGTAAATTTGAATTTTGGATATGCACCCCTCAAGAAGTTTCTAACGGCAGGTTTTTTCCGAGTACTCGTTCGATTGCCGGCACAACGTCCTCCGGACCGCGCACGAGGATTATCTTCGAGTTCGGCGCATTCAGGTGGATAATATTGAGAACACGATTAAACCAGACTGTGGTCTCTTCCGTGGCAGGGAAATTCACGGCGTCCTGTCCGTTGATATAGCCGCCGATGGCCACTCCATCGTACTCGGCCCGTTTCAGTTCCGATGCTAGCCTTGAATCCCCGGCTTCATCGTTCGTGAGCACGAAGGTGGCCGCCTGAAATCCGAGCGAACATAGTTTCTCTTGAACAGCGGCAGAAATCTCCGGATGTTTGCCGAACCCGAGGATGCGCCAGCCAGCAGGGCTATAAGAAGTGTTGATCGACATTTCTAAACCATAGCACTTATGTCATTCTTTACAAGAGGAGAAGGCTGAGAGTTCCTCGAAACTCTAAAATGCATACTATACTATCCCCATAATTCGCAGTGACAGGCACGAAAAGTTCAGGCAGGGTGTTTGCTGAAACAGGGTAGCGGGGGACTGAAATGTTGAAAACAGGATGTATTGCAGCCTTACATGGTATGCAGCGAGTGAAGGCTATTTTGCTCGTCCTCGCCCTGGCATCCGTGGCCAATGTGGCTGATTTGTCCATGGCTGCCGAAACAGCCGTAGAGGCGCCACTGCAGCCAAGGCGGCTGGAAATCCATCATTCGATGTGGGGAGGTTTCGTTAGGGGCAGGGTTCCTGAGACATCAAAGTTCTATTGTGGTGAGCAAATCGTGGCGCAGGGCGACACCAAAGCTGACGTCCTGGATAAATGCGGGGAGCCGGCCTGGAAAGAGGTTCGGGAAGACACGGTTACCGAAGCCCTTCTCGCGAACCGGACACCGGTGAATTTGGTAACAACCGAAGAATGGGTCTACAATTTTGGCTCCGCGGCCCTGCTTGTCTTCCTCCGTTTCCAAGGGAACCGACTGGCTACTATCGAGACCGGCGGCTATGGGTATGATGACCCAACTTTCGGACAGAATTGCGCTGATGGGAAAAATGTCTCCCTCGGAGACAGCAAGTATGACGTCATGGTCAAGTGCGGGGCGCCGCTGGATAGCGAGCAATCTGGAATTGACAATAACGTGCGGGGGGAGTCTTTACCCCTGGATACTAACAACTGGACCTACAATTTTGGACCTGACAGGTTTACCTATACCTTTTCCTTCAGAAACGGCAGGGTGACCGATATTAAGACCGGCAGCTACGGACACTGAATTGTGGGACTCAAAGGGTAGTGCCCCAACTTCATGATGCCCCGGTTTTTCGGTTGGCGAAGAAGCCGAAGTTCATGCCGCTGTGAAAGTACCCCAATTAACGCGAGTTCTGGTGAATCGTTGCCACTCCTTATTCACGCACATAGATATCCATATCCGATTCATCAACCATCCCCATGAGCCTGGCGTATTCGGCCTCGATCGTCAGATAGTGGTTATGTGTTCCCCTGATATTTAACTCGAATACCGCCTTGACTGCCGGATCGGGTATCCTTTCGGCCATCCTGACAGAACTTCCTCTAACTGCTTTTCCTTGTGCATGGCCAGTTCAAGCGCCTTTTTCTCGTTGAAACCGGTGTCGATAATCCGATTCAGTTCTGAGAGCCAATCGGATTCGTGACGTGGCGGCTGGTCGAGAAACGCATCCAGAGACGGTATGTCGGTGCCCGAGTAAATAGTATAGAAGAAGCCGGCATGCTCTCGTTCTTCCCCCTCAAGGACCGTGAAAACCCTTCGGGACTCGGGATCTTGCATTTTCAAGGCGCTCAGCCGGTAAAAATCCATGGCATCCTTTTCGGTTTGCAGCGAGCTTCGAACCGCCTCTTGGACAGTAATGGCTTCAAGGTTCATACATTCCTCCTTTTGCTTGAGTTTTAAATTCTAGCGCTGCTTCAGGGATAATGCAAACCCGGGAGCCTCGAATTTCCCCCAGAGATATAGGGGCACTTCCCCTTTTACCGAACCAATGGGGTGGGGCAGGCTTGTACTACTTGATTTGTCAAAGTTAAAAAGTCTCACCTGCCCCCGAAGGTTTCTATCCTCTTAGCTCCACAGCTATTGTCCTGCGCAGAAAACCCTCTATACTTGCCCCATAGTACACCCCTTTCAATCTTGATCGTTTTCTTAATCGGTGTTTTGTCTGCTCGGCGCACCGGGATAAGATTAGCCAATGAAAAAAACATCTTTGCAGTACGGATGCTTATGCTCCTGACGTCCTGCAGGTGGTGATTATCTGAAGGTGGCTGCAGCTTCCTTGTATGAGACGGTCAGAAATGGTGATGTGATCTACTGGGTTCGGGATACATGGCAGTTTCAGGCATTCACGCCGAGCAGCCGTCAGATTCGGATGGCTCCTGAGTTCCGGTATGCTGACCATGTGGATGTTACGGAAGGGGTGATACTTTCAGCTGATCGGAAGGGGCTAATTCGGTGTCAAGGTTAACGGAGCTTGGCAGTATCAGCCCATCGAACTCACGCCGCAGATGTTGAAGTGATTCCTGGCGTCAATATTTTTCTGCTTTCCTTATTAGGTGGGGGCAGGTCTTGAAATTTCAGGTAATTCTGGGGAATGTATATTTGATAGTGTAAGAGGGGTCATGGATGAAATATTTTCTGATACTTTGGAAATGCTGGAGTGGAAAAGGGTATAATTATCTCAGGTGAGACAAGATATCGCCCGGGTCTACCTGGAGTGTCGAACAGCAAATTGTACTTCGAGAAAGGATGGTGGAAGCAGATGAAAGCGATCAGAGTCCATAGCTTCGGGCCTCCCGAAGTCATGACATTGAACAGCTGGAAATTTTTCTCCCGGGCCGGGAGAGGTGTTGGTAGTGGTGAAAGCTGCCGGGGTCAATCCAGTGGATACCTATATCCGGGCGGGAGCGTCCGGCCCGATCTGAAACTCCCCTATACGCCCGGCTTCGACGCCGCAGGCATTATTGTTGCGGTCGGTGAGGGGGTCAGGCACAGAACGGCCAATCAGCGGGTGTACGTGGCGTCGTTAACCTCCGGCAGTTATGCTGAGCAGGTCCTTTGCGGTGAGTTCGAAAGTCCCCTCTGCCCGACGGGACCAGTTTCAGCCAGGGGGCTGCCATCGCGTCCCCTACGGAGCCGCGTACCGTGCCCTGTTCCAGAGGGCGCATGCCCTGGCAGGAGAAACACTGCTGGTTCATGGAGCCAGCGGCGGGGTGGGACTTGCGGCTGTCCAGCTTGCCCGAGCCGCGGGAATCCGGGTAATCGGCACGGCTGGATCGTCCAAAGGGTGTGAACTGGTCCTGGCACAGGGGGCATCGCACGTGCTCAATCACAAGGAACCGGGCTATCTGGACGTGCTCTCGGAACTGACCTGTCATCGGGGCGTGGACGTGATTCTGGAGATGCTGGCAAACGTGAACCTTGATCATGACCTCCTGGCCCTCGCCACCGGCGGACATGTTGTGGTTATGGCGGGAGGGGTGGGTGGAGATCGACCCGCGCAACGCCATGGCGCGTGAAGCAGCGGTCCTTGGAATGATCCTGTTCAATGCCTCGGAGAAAGAGCGGAGAAGCATGCACGCAGCTTTTGTCGCCGGCCTGGAAAACGGCACGTTGCGGCCGGTGGTGAGCAGGGAGCTGCCTCTGGCGGATGCCGCAGCGGCCCATCATGCGGTGCTGGAGACGAGTACGCTGGGCAAGATCGTGCTTATTCCGTAATGTTGATCAGCCCCCCGATCATTTCTGCCCGATATTCTTGTCTGCCAGATAACTGATGATGAGACAGCGAAACGACGGTAGATGGTTGGAAAGAAAAGTATAGTAGATCTGGAATTGCTGGTAATTTGCCCTGAAAGGCATGGCCGGAAGATGCTGAGTGATCATGCTTACACTCTGACTACCGTGGAGGATGAAGACATGTCAAGCCATAGCACAAACTGCTTTCGCATTTTCCGGCGATGTTTAGATGTCTTGCCGATTATGATGCTCTTCTGCACTGTGTGCTTCAGTCAACCGGTTGAAGCCGAAGGGCTGCAATTATTGAAACCAGAGCCATACAAGCCCGGATGGGAAACGTGGCTAGACGAAGTACCCATCTCAGGGGATATTCGGGTAGGTGTCATGGCAGGGCCTCAGAAGAATGCTGTTAATCGTAAGATATTTACTGTTTTCCTTCCTGCTTCAACTCTCCCACGGCTATGCGTGACAATTTCTTCTCAGGATGGCCGATATGAGGCGAAGCTGGAATATAATGTGCGAGGTATCAAGCCGGGCCCTGTCAATCTCAGCTTTCCGACGAATCACGAAAAGGAATTATTTTTTCATTACAAAGCTGACGAACTGGCCATTCTGGCACAACTCAACCGGCAATGCGATGCCCATTCCGGTATATTCGTCGTTTCCAGCTGGAATGATAAAGTCTCAACCGATACTGTATCCATTTATGTCAATTCGCGCGAGCCTACATATATTATCGCCAGTGAAAATGGGCATGTAGTCCACGAAACCAGATGTGACGACATGCAAGGCAGCAAGCAGGTAGCTTACAATCTGATTTGCAGGATACCATCGTCCTGGATTGCACCATCCATGGATTTCACTATAAGGAAGCGAACAATGATCAGAGGAAAAATTAAAAATCTGGATAGAGCATTACCATTGCAGTTCCAAGGAGTAAGACAATGAAATTTGCAGTGCTGCTCTTGCGTAGCGAGGTTGTGCTCATTGCAGTGTCGCTGGTGGCAATGCTTTTATTTTTCATCTTCGCTTCACGCACGATACCTACAACTTTTGATGTGATTGCCCAAACAGAGCGTCTTGAATTCACTTCCGAACAGTCCAAACATAAGCCGCAATCGAGGTGGACATTTGAGCATATCGAAGTGACTGAATCAGATTCCACTTCACCTTTCACCTTTACCGGTGAGTTCGAGCCCGCAGATTCCGTTAAGGTCGTGGTAGATCGTGTAGCTTTGGGTCCCTTATGGATTCATGTTGATGCAGTCGGGCAGGAAAGCAGTGCCGGGAATTTCTATACTGAGGACGGTGAGTTCGACCGCAAGGCAGCCAAATCTGTTGATTTGGTAATTGCCGACATTTCTTCACGTGCGAACTCTGGTGAAACTGTTGTCATTCCTGTGACGGGAATGGTGTCTCTGGGAAGAACCGTGGGAATTGAAACCCCCGGGTCAACAGCTATCCTCCGTTCAGGCAAGGTTACGATGTTGGAGCGTTCATTGTTCGAAGGAAACATTTTCGAGGCAGACAGTGTGGTTTTGGACGCCGGAGCCATGTTCAAAGTTGATGACCCTGCAAGCCCGGCACTTGGTTTCATCGTTGCCGATGAACGCCCGGCTTTCACGGCGGCCTACCGTGTGGTTGGAAACAAGGCATCGGTTACACGTGCTGGAGGCGGTGTATATCCGCTCTCCGTGTCTTTTCTGAAACGTCTTCTTTATGATCATTTTTTTCAGGCACTTTCACTTTTTTTCGGCGTACTGGTTGTAATAGCTACGTTGCTAAACGTCCTTCTGGACTGGCGGATATTCCGGCGCGAATCAATGAGTTGCGGGGGTGAAGCAGGTTCGATACGAAACAGAAAGGACAAGCATGGGAAGTCTGCCAAGGCGTTGGCATGGTTCTTATTTTTTCTCTGCCTCCAATTTTCCGTAACCACCTTTGCACAGGAGGTTTATGTTCAGGCTGGTGAACACGGCCAGGGAGTGCTCCGCAAAAGGAAGAGTGAGTGCTTCGTGATTACTCCTTATCATGTCGTGAAAACAACAGCAGGCAATATTCAGATTATTGGTTCCCGGACCATGCGATCAGAGGGTACGTTGGTGGAGGCTTACGAAGAACCCGTAGACCTTGCAATCGTCCGTCTGGAAGGTTCCTTGGAGTGCCCTGTCTGGCAGAAAACTGATTTTTCGAAAATGGAGAACCAGTTCGAGGGTATTCTTAGTATTCGGGAGGATGACGGCAGCCTCAGCATGATACCGGTCTCCTTACGCAATATCGGTCCGGAGTTCATTAAAATCAAGATGAAGAACCCATCAGATACATTTCAGAAGACAATGAGCGGTGCTTCGCTGATAGTAGACAAGAACAGGGCTGGTATCTTGCTTAACTTTTGTATGAGTGATAAGGGCTGCGAAAATGGATTTCTGCAAAAAGGAGAAGGTTTGGTTTTCCGTATTGATGCCGTCATGGCAAAACTGGAGCCATTTTTCGGTGTTGCCCCCATGCTCAGTACAGCAGTTGCCCAATCTATCCTGGATCGAGTCATTGAAACGAGGGACGGTTCCGTGCAGGGACAAGTCGAGGCTATAGAGTCCCTTATCGCGAGAGGTCATAAATTTGTTCATGCTGACTTAAGCGGAATATCGTTGCAGGGTGCAAATCTCAGCAGTGGCGTTTTTGAAGGTGCCAAGCTGCATGCATTGGACTTGACGGGCGTAATTGCGAAAAAAGCCGATTTTTCCAGGTCCGGCCTGCGCTTTGCTAACTTGACGCGGGCGAGAATGTCACAGGTCAATCTGTCTCAGGCCTATGCACCTTTTGTCGTGGGAAAAGATGCTGTTTTTGAGAACGCAAACCTGTCAGGAGCCAATTTTTTCGCTGCTGATTTTCAGAATGCTGATTTCCGCAATGCCGATCTTCGCGGTGCAGCATTCGCATATGCCGATTTACGTGGTGCAAAATTCGACGGAGCGAACCTCACGGGTGCCTACTTTAACGGAGCATTGCTCGAAGGCGCAACTTTTGTAAATGCAAAAATCAAAAACACCGATTTCGACGGTATTGCTATTGGCAGGGTTTCTTTAACCCGCAAGCAGAAAAAAGGCGCTTGTCGTCACAATAAGTCAAAGTTGTTGGAGTGGAACATTGATTTGCTAGAAAAATGGCCCAGTAACAAGTACTCAACTGGCTATCAGTTCGAAACTATACAGACCAAGGACTGGTTTCTCAAAAACCTTGCGGACAAATCTCTTCCACTCTGTACAAAAGAAACCGCTACGTCGAAAACAGCAGGTTTCGATGTTCAATTCGCAGGTTATCTGGGAGTACATCTTGATCGGGCGTATCTATCCAAGGCAGGCAGACGCTCGCTCTTTCGCAATCGTGTTGAAAATCACTTAGAGTTTCTTAAATCGCATATCTCAAAGGTCCTTAAGAAAAAATAGTAAAATCGTCGTATCTGGTGGATTCACTTTGCAAGTGCACCACGTTGAGCTTTACGGGGAATTCCGGGGACAGTATATAAAACTTGGGAAACCGGGACATTTCCCCATTTAGGGAGAAACCTTAGGGGCTGCCATGAAAGCTAGAACAACGGACATCATTAGCCTTGTTCGTAAACCACGGCATCTCTTCTAATCCGGCCACTCGTAATTCCGGGGACAGTATATTTAATACCATTAGTAATAAATAGGTCTGTCCAGCATTTCGCTTCTCAGGGATACCGTTGTATGCACTTTTCCCTGCAGCTTCAAGTCTATCCCTATCCTATACTAACTGCGTGCAAACACACATCCGCCCGGATTGCAGGCACTGCGTCCCGTTTCGGCGAAGCGATCTTGTCCCGGTTATTTGACCGGTAGTCTTGAGACTTGGGCGCAGGTGGGTAGAACAGGGAGCTGAGACATTTTATCGGGGTAATTTCTTCGCTTGGCTGGAGCATGGCGTGGCGGCAGGAAAGGTGGTGGGGTTGACAGGTGAGATGCTAATTTGTTATAAAACTGTAGCTTGATAAACAATTCCCTGTTTCAAGGAGCAAATCTGATTTGATTGAAAAGCGTTGTAATCGTAGATCCTTTCTCAAGGCATTCCTTGCCGGGATGTTCCTCCTTCTCGGCGGGACCCCCGCCTATTCGATGATCACCGAGACTAGCCGCACTTCCGAGGAACGTCTCACACTCTACAACATCCATAACAAGGAAACACTCAGCGTTACCTTTCGGACTCCAAACGGCGAGTATGATCCCGATGCACTGAAGGCCATCAACCATATCATGCGTTGTCACTACACCGAAGAGGTGACCGAGATCGACACCCGGGTCATCGAGTATCTCAACAGCGTCGACAATGCCCTGGGTGGAGGGAATGAGATCCACATCATTTCGGCTTACCGTTCGCCCACCTACAACAAACTGTTGCGGCGGGAGGGGCATCATGTGGCAAAGCACAGCCTGCATATGAAGGGTAAGGCCATCGACATTGCCATCCCCCACATTGGGACTAAAAAGATTCAGCATACAGCCTTGAAACTTGCCAGGGGCGGGGTCGGGTATTACCCGCGGGATGGTTTTGTCCACATTGATTCCGGCACCTTTCGAACCTGGTAGAAATACCGGAGTCCCACGGGGAAGGCTGGACGGACTGTTGCCCCATTTCCCCCTGGATGAAGGTTAACTTTTGGCTGCTACCAGATATATTGAGATGAATCCTGTGGCAGCAGGCATCGTCTCACACTCTGGAGATTATTGATGAAGTTGTGCCGGTGCCCACCTGGCAGGTCTAGATGATGCCTTTCTGAAAACGCGGCCCTAGTCCCTGTTGGTTCGCCTACTCTTCCGATTCCAGCAGGTTAATCACGCCGGACACACCGGCAGCCAGCACCAGTGTTACTTTCTTGGCCGCCACATTCCCCACTTCTCCCTCAAGAGTGAGAATGCCGTCGCTGAACCCGGTTCGCACTTTTGCGCGATGCAGGTTGACCCGAGGTTCCTTTTCAAGAAGGGCATTCACTTTTTTCACGATATCTTCACTAACGGACATATTCACTCTCCTTCCTTCATTCAGCTGCGTCATTAAGATAATGAATAGTATACAGCAGGAAATGGGTTGTTAAATGAACGCAGGAACGGCAGATCCTTCATGGGGGAAGTTGGGTCTGGCTTGACTATTGGATTTATCGCAAGATTTGCGCGGAAAACCGGGACACTTCCTGATTTTGAAACCAAGTGGCTGTCCAAAGTCAACTATATGGAATTCCAGAAAATAATACCGATTTCGGGAAGCCTGAGGTGGGCTTCATTGGGATAGTAGCGAGGAGTTTCGGGGACAGTATATAACTTATATTCTCAATTATATATACTGGGTGAATCCAATTTACAAGTGCACCACGTTAGGCCTCTAGCATGACTTTATGCGACTTCGGCTATTTTCCGAATTCTTTCCATTACCACTGGAATCCTCATCTGGCTCGCTGAATCCGGCAACAGGTGTCCCGGTAGTGCATCAAGGAAATCCCTGTTTCGCAGGAACTCCCTGAATGATCGAGAGATGAAATCTTTTGCTTCTCCTGGAGAAATCCTGACTTCATCGGCCAATTCCGGTCGACCGTCGAGAAGCGTAACCATGTCCTCCATATCATGGCTTGACATGAAATCACCCTTTCCTCGGTTGTAAAAGGCTTCGATTTTTGTGGCAAGAAAGAATGGCCCGGTTACAATCCTGATTGCCACTTTCTCTGCAATCTCAACAGTGGTTGAGTTTTGCAATGCCAGGGGGTACCATTGGTTGCTAAAGCCGAGTATTTCCTCATCAATCGGCATGACATCTACTGCAATACCATCAATCCTCCAGCGACAAACCGGGGCATCTTCACCGGTATCTTCTTTGAAACCAAGGGATCTCAGTGAATCCGCGAGACGGTAGTAATCCTTTTGTGAGGTGATTTCCACGATTACGTCAAATCGGTCGTGATTCGAACGTCAGGAGTTGCCTTATCGGTGATGAGGAGAACGGTTGCTGCTACCCCGAGGAAGACCACCTTCTCGCGCAGATCTCCCAATCGCCTGGCAACATACCTGATCATTTCCAGGTTCGTTTCGACTGCTTTTACCATTCCGTCTCCAAGCGCTCGGTGAGAAGTTTTACAGCAAGCTCGCGCTCACGTGCCCGCCCGTCGCGGATTGCGTCTACAAGGGCGAGGAGCTCATATAAGGCATTGTCGCTTGCCGTTGCCTTGGGCACAGACCGGTAGAGGGGTGAAAATTCATAGCCACGCACCTTTCCTTCCGGGTCTGGCCATACCGGCGGAGGGTCTTCGGGTTGCACGATGAGGCTGCTCAGCGGTGGGGCGGCGTAGCTCGTTGGAATACCACGGGTAAGGTGACCGCGGTCAGGCGGGAAAGCATACTTTACTCCATGTACCAGGAACTCCAGCAATGCCCGCATAATGGGGACGTTGCGTTGGCTGTCGTAAAGCCGTGCCGCCGCGGCTCGCTTGATGCCACTATGGACCTCCGATGGACTCATGGCGAGCTCGTGAGCGAGGATGCTGTATGACCATTGCCGATTGCCGAGGGTAATGAGCTTGAGGAGAATGACTATGTCCTGAGGTTTGAGTATCATGCGCGTATTCTATTCGCGAACCGCGAATAGTGCAAGGATAAATTTACAGTTTGCAAAGGAACGGGGGGTTGGGGGTAGGCCTGTCCAGCATTTCGCTCCTCAGGGATACCGTTGTATGCACTTTTCCCTGCAGCTTCAAGTTTATCCCTATATCAACTGAGTGCAAACACAAATCCGCCCGGATTGCAGACACTGCGTCCCGTTCCGGCGAAGCGATCGTATCCCGGTTATTTGACCGGGAGTCTTGAGACTTGGGCGCAGGTGGGTAGAATATTTACAGGAAAGTCGATCTTCATAGACAGGTTTCCGACCCCTTTCGCTTCATCTACGGGCGACTAAAGCGAGGTAATGTCCAGGGCTGTCTTGGTGCTGCAAACCGACGAGATGTGTGAATGAGCGGAACAAACAGAAACGTGCCGGGAGGTGTCATATGCCAAAGTATCTGATTCAAGAAACGATCTACCATCCCGGTGAACTCAAGGTTCAGGCGCTGGCCGGCGTGCGGGAAGAAGCGGACCGTCTCAGCCGGACGATCTATCCGGTCATTGCCCACCTTTTCGTTGATTTCATTCAAAGTCAGCCCCTGGCAATTCTCGGCGGCGCCGACAGCCAGGGCAGGTGCTGGGCCTCGATTCTGAGCGGCGAGCCCGGCTTCATGCGGGTCGCCGACGAGCAGACCCTGCGCATCGCTGCCCGGCCGGCTGCCGGGGATCCCCTGAGCGAGGCGCTTCGGGACGGCAGTGAGCTCGGCCTGCTCCTGATCGACTTCGCGACCCGGCGGCGCCTGCGGCTGAATGGCAGTGTAACCATGGAGCCGCAGGGTTTTTCGGTGCATGCCCGCCAGGTGTACGCCAATTGCCCCCGCTATATCCAGGCGCGGACCTGTCAATGGCACAGGGAGGCTCCACCTGCGCAAACGGTCGCTGCGGCAAGCACCCTGAGCGCCGATCAGCAGCAGCGCATTCGGCAGGCGGACACCTTTTTTGTGGCGAGCATGCACCTTGCTTGCGGTGCCGATGCTTCTCACCGCGGCGGTTTTCCCGGATTCGTCCAGGTTCCTGGAGAACAGACTCTCATCTGGCCCGAGTACAATGGCAACAGCATGTTCAACACCTTGGGCAATATCTGCGAAAATCCCTCTATCGGCCTGCTGTTTCCGGACTTCGAGCACGGCGGGACGCTCCAGCTCACCGGGACCGCAAAGATCATCTGGGACCTGGACCTGGACCGCGCAGCCGCCTTCCCCGGAGCGGAGCGGTTGGTCGAATTACATATCAGCCTAGTTGTCGAGACCGAAAATGCCACGGCACTGCGCTGCAGCTTCCAGGGGTATTCGCCAGACAATCCCTGGTTTTGCTGAGGGCGGACCTTTGTAATTACGGGGACAGGGTGGGCCGGCAGACTCCCCGAAAAATATTTCTTGTAAACGGTTTCCCGCTCCACTCGTTTCATAGGACTAAAGCAAACTAGTTTTCATTCAGGAACGGTTCTTTTCCGCTCTGGCTGTGTCAATCTGGGGGCTTGCTTGCGCGGCGTACCGATGTACGCCTCCGCGCAACCCCTTGATTTCCTAGCCAGAACAAAAAATTCCTCCTTTCCGAATTGAAAACCAATAGTTTCACATCCGGAGTTTCCGGATGGAAACAAACTAAAAGCAGCGGATAAACCGGGAACCACGAAACTGGAATCCGGGATCAGTCCTGAGTGGGAGGAAAACAAAATGGTAAAACAATTACTTGTTTCGGCAGCATTAGTATTAGCTACATGGTCGGTGGCGACCGCTTCCTACGCAGCTCTTTCCATCAACCTGCCTGGTTTTTCCATGAGATTGCCGCTTCCCGGAGCCGGGATTAGTATAGGTCTCCCGGTTGTTCCCGTGTATCACAGGGTGGAGAGGTATGAGCCTCCCGTATATGTCCGGGCCGAAAGCCGTGTCCGATACGATGAGCGCAGGCCGCACTACCGGCATGTGTCGAGGGACAAAGATCATGGCTCTGGGAGATACGGCGACGATAATTATCGGAACGATTACCGCCACAGGTAAGGGAGAGCGAAAAGCTGGGTTTCTCCGTCAGGTGGCAGCGGGAAAAAACGTAGACAGAGTGAACGCCGTATCCAGGCTGTATGCCAGAACCGATGGCTCTGGGAAATCAAACAGGAAAACCCGGAGCCGCTTTTTGTTCTGCCTTCGGGAAGTTGGGGATCCGATTCGCGGTACAATGATCTGCTTGAAATTCTGATGACGGCCCTCGAGAAGACCGTAGCGGAATACGGGCCGCATACGCTTCAACCGGGCAAGTCTCGTATGAACGAGGTTTTCCCGGACTATGCAGCCCGCCATAATGACATCCCCACTCTTGCTGTGGAGAAGTATCTGCTGATCTATTTATATCTTCTTCAACAAATCCCTCGCGAAACGCATCAAGACCGGGTTACGGAAAATGATGAAGGACGGTTTTTGCGTCGCGATTTTCATGAAATACAACAGCGCTTCGATACGAAAGGCCAATCTCAAGAACCGGCGCATCATCAGGATCAAGAATCACCCCTGCCCAAAGACACCCCGTTGAGCGATGCTTCGCTTTGGTTCGACCCGGCTACCTGTCTCTTTTGATCTTTCAAATGAAGTCCAATGTTTCTCCTCAATACACTCTTTTTCTGGAAATGCCGAAGTGGAAAAGGGTACAATAATCTCATGTGAAACAAGCTGTCGCCCGGGTCTACCTGGAGTGTTGAACATAGAATTGTACTTCGAGAAAGGACGGTGGAAGCAGATGAAAGCGATCAGAGTCCATAGCTTCGGGCCTCCCGAAGTCATGACATTGGAACAGCTGGAAGATTTTTCTCCCGGGCCGGGAGAGGTGTTGGTAGCGGTGAAAGCTGCCGGGGTCAATCCGGTTGATACCTATATCCGCGCGGGAGCGTTCCGGCTCGACCTGAAACTCCCCTATACGCCCGGCTTCGACGCCGCGGGCATTATTGTTGCGGTCGGTGAGGGGGTCAGGCACAGAAAGGTCAATCAGCGGGTGTACGTGGCGTCGTTAACCTCCGGCAGTTATGCTGAGCAGGTCCTTTGCGGTGAGTTCGAAAGTCACCCTCTGCCCGACGGGATCAGTTTCAGCCAGGGGGCTGCCATCGGCGTCCCCTACGGAGCCGCGTACCGTGCCCTGTTCCAGAGGGCGCATGCCCTGGCAGGAGAAACACTGCTGGTTCATGGAGCCAGCGGCGGGGTGGGACTTGCGGCTGTCCAGCTTGCCCGAGCCGCGGGAATCCGGGTAATCGGCACGGCTGGATCGTCCAAAGGGTGTGAACTGGTCCTGGCACAGGGGGCATCGCACGTGCTCAATCACAAGGAACCGGGCTATCTGGACGCGCTCTCGGAACTGACCTGTCATCGGGGCGTGGACGTGATTCTGGAGATGCTGGCAAACGTGAACCTTGATCATGACCTCCTGGCCCTCGCCACCGGCGGACGTGTTGTGGTAATCGGCAGCAGGGGCCGGGTGGAGATCGACCCGCGCAACGCCATGGCGCGTGAAGCAGCGGTCCTTGGAATGATCCTGTTCAATGCCTCGGAGAAAGAGCGGAGAAGCATGCACGCAGCTTTTGTCGCCGGCCTGGAAAACGGCACGTTGCGGCCGGTGGTGAGCAGGGAACTGCCTCTGGCGGATGCCGCAGCGGCCCATCATGCGGTGCTGGAGACGAGCACGCTGGGTAAGATCGTGCTTATTCCGTAATGTCGATCAGCCCCTCCGCCAGACACGGTGCAGTTCACAGACTACCATGAACCAGTTCATGAGTTGACAGATCGCCTGTGCCAGGTTGGAGTTTTCCCGGAGGTGGCACGGTTTGTCGATTAGTAGATTCAAGGGTGGTTATGTCCGAGTTACCCTGTCCGCGGAAACGGCGAGCCGTTCAGTTGCCTCGGACCCGCCATCAAGGTCCCGAAAGATTTTTTGCGGCAAATTCCCAGTTGAGTAGTTTTCCGATAACGGCGTTGACGTAGTCGGCACGCCTATTCTGGTAATCCAAGTAGTAGGCGTGTTCCCAGACATCAATGGTTACCAGGGGCCTCATGCCAAGGGCCATCGGGTTGTCGGCATTGGCCGTCTTGAGCACTTTAATCTTGATGCCGTCCTGAACCAGCCAAGCCCAGCCGCTACCGAACTGTGTTCTGGCCGCGTTGGCCAACTCACTCTGGCATGCGTCCAAGCTACCGAACGAGGCCTTGATCATTTTCGAGAGGGCTGTCGGCGGTTCTCCTCCGCCTCCCGGCCGCAGGCTCCGCCAATAGAAGTTGTGGTTCCATGCCTGAGCGGCGTTGTTGTAGATCGAAACCTGCGCAGGTTTTCCTTCCGTTGCTGCAATGATATTTTCTAGCGACATATTCGCCATTTCAGTCCCGGCGATGAGCCGATTAAGATTGTCGACATACCCTTTATGGTGCTTACCATAGTGGAAACCGATGGTTCTGGAAGAGATAAACGGCTCCAAAGCGCTCTCTCCATAGGGTAGGGGCGGTAGTTGCAAAGGAACTTCGGCAAAGCCATAGTTTGGAAAGCCACCCATGGCAATGATTGCGGCTGTACCGGCAGCGGCCTTGAGAAAAACGCGGCGACCGGGATTCGAAATAGTGTCGATATTGTCCGGATAACCCATAGTAACCCCCTTTTTGTTGTTTTTGAACAATGACAGGGTGCCCTCGGAATATTCATGGCAAACGGAAGTCTGCTGTTAATCTCCATATTCCGGGTTCATCTGCCACAAGGCCAGAGTCGCCCCGGTCGGATCGGTTATGACACTGAACCAGCCGATGCCGGGAATCTCGGTGACCTCCTTGCAGATTGTCGCCCCAAGACTCCGAGCCTTCTCAGTGGAACTTGTTACATCTTCCACATAGACGTATGCCAGCCAGGAGGATGGTGCATCCGGCCTGGGGTTCTTCATCATGCCGCCGCCGGTTCCTTCGCCGACCTTGATTAGGGTGTAATCCATTCCCGGTATCTCTTCCAGCTTCCAATCGAACAGCTCGGTGTAAAAAGCCTTGGCCTTGGCCACGTCGTTGGTCAATAACTCCACATGCACGAACGGATTTGCCATGATACGCTCCCCTTTCAGCCATAATGGTGTGCTCTTTCAGTAGTATACGACGTTCGGGAGAAAATGCTTGCGGCCAGTGGGGCCCGGCTTGAACTATTTGATAAATAATCGATAATCACTCCATGGATGTCCCCGAAACTCCGAAACTCCCAGACGGCCAGCGGTGGCGGCGCGAGAATCGTGGATAAATTTGTTGAGCGTAACCCCATGCTCAAAATCGGGGCAGCGCCGGCCAACCACTAGCAGACGGGCACCACCTTAAACTCGATGCTTTATTGTCTTGACTAGAGGGTCCACTCCACCTGCACAGATCCAACAACTATATTCTACGTTGACGCCGATTGAAAACACTCGTAAAATTAAACATATAGTGTGTTGAAGGAGGGTGAAAAAAGTCGGGATACGCTAGACATTTTGTGAAGAATGAGTAAGAAAACGATCTAAAATGAATGTATCACAGTCAGATCTACCATTTTTTTCAGAAAAGTATCGGTTCCCGACAGAGGTTGATACTGGTAACAAAAAGAAAATCATCGCAGAAATATCGTGAGGGGCTGACGGAAGGGTCCTTCGTTGTTCGCTACCTGTCGACAGGACTGAGTCGTTTATCTTGTCGGAAAGGAGGTGAGTAAGGTGACAGGATTGAGTACGATTAAGACTGAAGAGAATATTTTGAAAGCTTATCAGACTGAGTCACGAATGAAAGAAGAATTCGCATCTTTTGCTGAAATAGCTGAAAAGGAAGGAAAAGCTCAGCTGGCAAAAATGTTTCGCGCCTCGTCGGCATCGGAAGACATCGTTGCGCATATGTTCTTGAGATCTCTGAACGAGCTATCCCATGCGACAAGCGAACTCTGGGCAGCAGGACTCTTTGATACCAGAAAGCTGAAAGATTCCAGCAAAGAGAATCTGAAAGTTGCTCTCAATGAGGCTCGCGCTGTCATGAGCATGTATTCGCAGATGATCGAGGATGCAAAAAAAGACGGCGCCAGTTGGGACCTTGCCCGTGAATTCTTTACATATGCCGAATCCGTGGAAAAGGCTCATGCCGATATCTTTGAAAAAGCACTTGAAAACTTTGAAGGAAAAACCAACGTAGACTACTTTGTCTGCGAGTCTTGCGGAAATACCGTTGAAAACTCTCCGAGTGAAACCTGCCGGATCTGCGATTCGAGCAAGAGTGCCTGCAAGGTTATCCACTAATAGATTCAGGTATTTCGTTTTTCCGTGAGCATAACTTGAAGGGAAAGGACTGCGGATGTCCTTTCCCTTTTTTGTTATTGTGAGAAATGGTCCCGCCTTTGTAGAACTCCTGCCCATCAGCGACCTATCCAAGATTTATAGAACCTTGCTTCATTTGCGAGTACGCAGAAAGTTAACCAGATTCCATCGTTCCTGGGGCGTCAGCTTGTCTTGAAAGGGAGGCATGCGACCGAAGCCGAAGGTGATGGCCTTGAAGATCGTTGCGTCATCCAGAACACTTCACCGATGCCATGATCGAGTCCAGGCGGAGGCGGATTGAACTTTTGGCCGACCGGACCGGGTTTGGTCGAGGTTTGGCCGTGGCAGATGGCACAGTTGATGGCGAAGAGTGTCTTGCCCATGTCCAGAGATTGAACCGTTGCAGTTACCGGGTTATGCGGCTCGGACTCCTGAGAGACAATTTCCCGGCCGGAGGTAGGCACGGAATCGGCAGGAGTGGCCAGAATGGGCGCCTGATAGGGTTTATGGGATGGTTGCCGGTCCATCCACAGGGCCGCAGTCAGTAGTGGTGTAATTGCCAGAATGGCAAGTTTTGCCAAGTGCCTCATGGCGCCTCCTCTCTGATGACCCGCAGGACCCCGGCCGTACGCATGATTTCCTCTGCCTGTGCCCTCTGTTCTGCCGCTGAGAGGGCGACAATCTCCCCAATGCACTCTCCGGACTCTGCCTCCGGCTGGCACTGCACCACCTCGCCACCACCATGGATGGTGAGGGTGATGCCGACGCACCCTTCGGTGATGGCCGGGTCGTAAAGGCGTTTTTTCAAGGGGGGGAGCCCCATTTCCAGGAACATGCCGACTATGGTGCCGATAATGGCACAGAGCATCGTCACTTCGAAACAGATGATGGCGGTCGGGTAGAGGGATATGATCGGCTTGTCGCCGGTTTGCACCGGGTAGAGCCAGGAAGTGCCGGCAGCCAGCGCGAAACCGAGGATCGCTCCGGACACGCCGCCTGCCAGCGCCAGCCAGTGGAACCAGGATTGCTCCCCGGTCCTGACCAGTACACCGTCGGGATAGGGCACCGATGTCAGCGAGTCGATCTGGGCCTCGGGAAAGCCGATCCGAACCAGTTCATCAACCGCCTGTGCTGCGGACTCGCTCTCCTGGAAGATGCCGAGAATTTCCATGACTTCAGTCCTTTCCCACGATGGATGGCACCTTGGTGCGCCCCAAAGGAATTTCGGTCCGGCGTTCTTCCAACTCGCGCACCTCGGAGATGGCTACTATCGGGAAGAACTTGGCGAACAGTACATAGAGCAGGGCAAAGCCGGCCACTGCAGCCAGATTAATCAGGATTTCCACCAGGGAAGGATGATAGGTTCCCCAGACAAAAGGCATGTTCTTGTGGGAGAGTGACGGAACGATGATCAGGAAACGCTCGATAAACATGGCCACATTGACCCACAGCGAAACCACCAGCATCACACCGATCGAACGTCGCAGTCTTTTGAAACAGAGGACGAAGATCGGCAAAAGCGAATTGCCCACCAGCATGATGATCAGTTGCGGGGTGTACCTGCTGGACATGAAGCTGAAAACTTCCCACTCGATCGGTTCATGGGTGTACCAGGTAGTCTGCACCTCGACGAAGTAGGCGTAGGTCCAGAGCAGGGAGATCAACAGCAGCAATTTACCCATGTTGTCGAAATGCAGCGGGGTCAGGAACTCTTCCAGGTGAAAGGCCTTTCGGATGGCGATCATCAGGGTAATTACCGCTGCCACTCCGGAGAGGATCGCGCCGATTACGAAGTACGGGGGAAAGATGGTACTATGCCAGCCGGGCACCACGGTTACGGCAAAGTCCCAGGCAACGATGGAGTGAACCGAAATCGCTACCGGAATAATCAGGGCTGCCATCAGGGTCGAGGCTTTCTGGTAGACCCACCATTCATGGGCGCTGCCGCGCCAGCCCATGGCCAATACGGAATACATCGTGTGTCGCCAGCCTGAAGTCCTGTCGCGGAGCAGGGCCAGATCGGGCAGCAACCCAAGGTACAGGAACAGGCTGCTGCCGATGATGTAGGCCGTGATGGCCGTCATGTCCCATAACAGTGCCGAACGGAAGTTGGGCCAGAGCCCGCGCTGGTTAGGGTAGGGGATCAGGTAGTAAAATACCCAGTTGCGCCCCAGATGGATCAGCGGGAAAAGACCGGCCACGGTGATGCAGAAAACGGTCATTGCTTCGGCAGCACGCAGGATTGGTCGGCGCCAGTTGGCGTGGGAAAGGCGCAGGATAGCGGAGACCATGGTGCCGGAATGGGACAGGCCGACCCAAAAAACGAAGGCCGTGATGTAGAAGCCCCACATGACCGGGCGGTTCAGCCCGGTTACAAACATGCCATTCATTACCTGCCAGGTAAAAGCGGCCAGACCGCAGGCCACCACAACTCCCAGGATAAAGGCCAGCAGATACCAGCGCAGGGTGGGCGGGCGCAACGAAATGAGTAATTCGTCGTTGATTTGAGCTGCGCTCTTGACCGGTTGCGGGGCTTCAGACATGTTCGCGACCTCCTCCCTTGAGGTAGATAACCGAGGGGTGCGTACCCAATTCTTCAAGCAGGTGAAAACGTCGCGGGCTACGGACCAGCCTCGCTGCCCTACTGTTATGGTCGGCCAGGTTGCCGAAGGTCATCGCCTCGGACGGGCAGGTCTGGGCGCAGGCCGGCTGAACTTCGCCGTCGCGAACAAGACGGCCTTCTGTCTCGGACTCCTCCTTGGCGCGCCGGATGCGTTGGATGCAGAAGCTGCACTTTTCCATCACTCCCCGGCTGCGGACGGTGATGTCGGGCGAAAGCTGGTTATCCAACGGTTTTGGCCATTCGTGCTGATAGAAGTTGAAGACCCGCACGGCATAGGGGCAGTTGTTGCCGCAGTAGCGGGTTCCGACGCAGCGGTTGTAGACCTGGCCGTTCAGGCCGTCCGGGTTGTGGTAGCTGGCGTAGACCGGGCAGACCGGCTCGCAGGGTGCGTCGTGACAGTGCTGACACATGACCGGCAGGAAACGCACCCTGACGTCCGGGTACTCACCCAGCCAGAAGCGCTCGATGCGCAGCCAGTGCATGCTGCGTCCTTCGGCGATTTCCTGCTTTCCGCAGAGCCCCACGTTGTTCTCGGCCTGACAGGCTACGACACAGGCGCCGCAACCAGTGCAGCGGTCCAGGTCGATCACCATTCCCCATTTGTACGGACTAGTCATTTTTTCCATAGTTCTCTCAACTCATAGCTGTTGTTGGTATTATCGAAGGCAATCAAGGCCGCGGCCTTAGATTCCGATCAATTCGCCGCGGTAACTGCCCTGAGGATGTCCGGCCGTCACCAGATCACCCTTCTTCGAGATGCGGGTGACCCGTACCCTGGTGGCGTTCCATGCGGCAGGATTTGCACTTCCCTCGATTAATCCCAACAAGGCCAGGGGATTCACCCCCCTGCCTTCGGCATATCGCCCTCCGGCCTTTTGTCCTTGTCCCAGTGGGATGGCGACCAGGTCGGGACGAATACCGGGGTAGAGTACCGCCGGCAGCTGTAGTGACCCTTGTGGTGAAGCAACTTCAACCAGATCGCCTTGATTGATCCCCAGCGAGTCTGCGGTTTTTGGGTTCATTTCGATCCAACTGTCCCAGACCACCGTGCTCATCGGGTCGGGGAGCTGCTGCAACCAGGGGAGCGCTGCACCCCGACCGTCGCCGATAGCGGTAGCAGGGAAGATCTGCAAATGCAGCGGGAAGTGTTTTTCGTCACCGAAGAATTCAGGAAGAGGCGGTTTCGGCACCACAGAAGCGGAGCTCCAATGATATTCCTTGCCCGGCTGCTTGTCCGAGGGGAAATGTCCGCCACGTCGGAATAGCTCGACCCACAGCGTATCAAAATCATCTCCCTCCCTGGCCCCGAATCGTTTCTTGAGCGATCCCTTGAGAAATTCCAGAAAGGATTCCTCGGGCAGGGCCCCAGCCATTGAACCACCCAATTGTGAGGCTGTTGCCAGCAGTACATCGGCGAATTGGCGGGTGTCATAAAGCGGCGTAACCACCGGCTGCATCAGGCCGTACACCGGGAAGCGGGAGCCGGCCAGCGGGACAATATCACCCCAGCTTTCCAGGGAAGCGTGGTCGGGAAGAATCAGGTCGGCCTGCATGGCGGTGTCGTCGAGCAAGCTGGAAAAACTGACGGTGAACGGTACTTTCTCCAGCGCCTTTTGGAATCCGGTGGCCGATGGAATGGTATGTACCGGGTTCCCCTTGATCAAGGCTACTTTGATCTTTCCCGAAAGCATCCTTTCAACCAAGGTGCGCAACTCATCAAAGGAGTTTTCCTGGCTAGCAAAAGAACCAGGTGCAGCATCGGTCACTGTGCCAGATGGGTAAACTCCGCCAGGACGGTTCAGAGAACCCACCAGGATGTTCAGTAGTTGGATGGCGCGGACCGTTTCATGGCCGTTGCTCTGGTAGGCGACTGTTTCACCGGCCATGGCCAGGGACGGGCGGGTGGTGGCAAATTCCCGTGCAACTTCGGCGATGGAGTCTTTCTCCAAGCCGGTTAATCCTGCCACGCGTGTCAGGTCGTAGTCCTGCACGTGAGCTAGAAGCTCTTTTGGGTTGATGCCGTTGGCGGCCAGTGCCGCACTGTCAAACAGCTTTTCGTCCAGAATCAGGCGGGCCACACCCAGCGCCAACGCTCCCTCGCTTCCCGGTCGTGCAGGCATCCAACGGTCGGCAGAGGCAGCGGTCAGCGACATGCGGCCCCCAACGTAGGTAAAATGACCTCGCACCGTGTCCCGTTCCTGACGCATCCGTCCGAAGGCGTTGCCGTACTGGACGGGTGACAAGTGGCTTTCCACGAAGTCGGCACCGAAGCTGAGCAGATAACGGGTTTCGGCAAGATCGTAGAAAGGGAGGTCAGGCCGTCCGAAGGTTTCTCGACAGGCCAGGCGAAGCCAGTCAGGGGCCAGAAGTTCGTAGGAAAGGTGGTTAGTTGAGCCGAAGGTTCTCATGAAATCTCCGGTGATGGAAACCAGCGACCCGGAGAGCTGTGGTGCCAGCAGGGCCATACTGTCAGTGTTCTGTTCCCGCTGCAATTCTTTAAGCTTGTCGGTGAGAAGGTTGAGTCCCTCTGCCCAGGAAATTTTCCGGAAATTTCCCGATCCGCGTGGGCCGCTGCGCAGGAGCGGTTGCTGCACCCGGTCCGGATGGTAGAGTTCCTGTACGAGGGCTTGGCCGCGGGCGCAGAGCCTGCCCCTGTTGACCGGATGTTCAGGGTTTCCTTCGATCTTCTTGACACGACCTTCCGATACCCGTACCAGGATGCCGCAGCCGGCCGGACAGAAACTGCATGAGCTTGCATAGTAGTTGGCCAGGCCGGGGGTGACACCTTCATCCGGCGGGATCAGGTAAGGGATCAATTTCTCATTTTTTGACTGGCAGCCTGCCATTAACGCACTGGCAACAGTCATTCCGCTGAGCTGTAAAAAAGTTCTGCGCTTCATCAGGTCTCCCTCAAATGTGACACGTCCAGCAATCGATGCTGGCTTTATTGCGCCGGTGACATCCGAGACACCAGCCCATTTTGAGACTTTCCGTGCGACTGATACGGTCCATCGTGGCAACCTTGCCGTGACAGGTGACGCAGTCAATCTTGGCGTGAATGTGCATCATATGCGGGAAATATACATGATCCGGAAGGTTGTTGACTCTGACCCATGGAATCGCTTCGCGCTTATCCCAGTAAGCCATCAGCTTTTTGATCTCCGGCACCTCTGGAGAGATAAACAGGTGACAGGCCCGACAGTCAGCCACTGACGGGATGCCGGCAACCGGGGATTTCGGAGCGTAGCGGTGACAATAGAGGCAAGGGATGCTGTTGTTACCGGCATGCAGTTTGTGGCTGAAGGCGAGCGGTTGGACCGGAGAGCGTTCAGTCAGATCCAACGGCAAAATATACAGCAATGCCAGTACTCCGACAACAGCACCTGTCAGGACGACCAGGCAGCCAGCTAGCCATGCTATTTTCATACAAGTCACCAAGCGTAATAAAATGAATGCCCTGAGAATGATATACGTTTATCTTTTAACTATAATAGCAGGCAGTTATCGGCTGTCAAAATGGTCAGTTGATATATTTTCGGAGGAAGGCCCGGCCAACACGCAATTGATGATATAACGGGATGAAATAGGTTTAGGACGGGCATGTTTTTGATAGCAGGAAACCAGTGGGGTCTACCATAGGAGATAATTCCGGAGACAATATATTTCCTGATTAGCATCAATCTTCCGCCAGTTCCCAAACCTGTCATTCCCGAAGCGCTTCTGATCGGGAATCCAGCTTCTAACTGACTGAAATATGGACCCCCGATAAAGGCTTTCGAGGGTGACAATCCTCATAGCGGAAGAATAGTGATAATCAGGATATATTTAATTACCATTAGTAAGAAATAGTTCTGTCCAGCATTTCGCTCCTCAGGGCTACCATTTTATGCACTTTTCCCTGCAGCTTCAAGTCTATCCCCATATCAACTGCGTGCAAACACACATCCGCCCGGATTACAGGCACTGCGTCCCGTTCCGGCGAAGCGATCTTGTCCCGGTTATTTGGCCGGGCGCATTGATACTTGGGCGCAGGTGGGTAGAATGTTTACAGGAAAGTCGATCTTCATAGACAGATTTCGATCCTTTCGCTTCATCTTCAGGCGACTAAGGCGAGGTAATGTCCAGGGCTGTCATGGTGCTGCAAACCGACGAGATGTGTGAATGAGCGGTGGGGGTTCTCAAAGAGGGGGGTACCGGACGCCAGACAGGATGAGAGAAAAATTGGGATCAAGCTCGTGTAATCTGACCTTTATGGCCAACAATCCCCATGGGATAAACTCTCCGGCCAGATCCTCCTCGGGGCGGAAGCTTTCGTACAGAAGCCGAAAGAAAATTTACTGGTCAGGCCATGAAATGTAACATTTTCAGGCTTCCAGTGGCTATTGTCCGGCAGAGCATGGTATATATTTAGTGGGAAGTTTACGTCAGGTAATATTTCCCTTGCAGTGCAGATCACCGGAATTTTTGTGGGGTCGGAAATGCGTCTGGAAGTTCCATCGCCTAATTACATACTGATCATCGAAGATGACCGCAATACGGCAACTCTTGTGGCAACCTATCTGGAGCGTGAGGGCTACTCGACGGCGATTTCGGGCGATGGGGAACAGGGCCTTGAGATGGCGGTTCAGACGAGGCCGCAACTGGTGATTCTTGACGTTATGCTCCCGAGGCTGGACGGCTGGGAAATCTGTCGCGCCCTCCGGCGCACTTCGGATGTCCCTATCCTGATGCTGACCGCCCGGGAGGAAGAAACCGACCGCGTAAAAGGGCTGGCAATCGGTGCCGACGACTATGTAGTCAAGCCGTTCAGTCCCCGCGAACTGGTGGAGCGGGTCAAGGCGATTCTCCGCCGGGCTCGCCCGCCCCGCCCGGAAACCTCTGCAAAACTGTCCCACGACGGGCTGGTGCTGGACCAGGAAAAACGGAATGTGCAGCTGAACGGCCAGCCGGTAGAACTGACGGCAACGGAGTACGTGCTGCTCTATCATCTGATGAGGTCTCCGGGGCGGGCCTTTTCCAGAAAAGAACTGCTGGATTGCCTTTACCCTCATGGCGAGTCGGTAATAGACCGTGTCATTGATGTGCACATGGGAAAACTCCGGCAGAAGATCGGTGATATCTCGGCGAGTCCCCGCTATATCATGACGGTGCGCGGATATGGATATCGCTTCGCCGATGATGGCGATGAATAGGACTCGTGTGATGAAACCCCGCTTACTCTGGAAGCTTCTGCTCAACAACAGTATTCCGATCATCGGGGTCATCATAGTGGTCATGTGGCTGGCCATAGACCAGCTGGCCGCAGACTACTTCATGGTCCTCATGAAAAAGTACCATATCGAGCCCACCGGTATCCACCATATGTTCGTTACGGCCGTCCACAGATACCTCATCTGGGCGACCCTGGCAGCCCTGGCCCTGGCTCTTCTCCTCAGCTATCTCCTTACCCGCAGGATTCTTCGGCCCCTTTTCCAGATGACGGACATCACCCGCGAGATCGCTTCCGGCACCTATTCCGTAAGGGTTGAAATATCTTCACGGGATGAGATCGGACAGCTGGCAGACTCCTTTAACCAGATGGCCGACAGCCTGGAGCGGCTGGACAGGCTGCGCAAGACCATGGTGGCTGATGTGGCCCATGAGCTACGAACACCCCTCACCAATTTGCGCGGGTACATGGAAGCCCTCAGCGACGGAGTCATTCCACCCTCACGGGAAGCCTTCCGGATGTTGCAGGATGAGATCCTGCGTCTGGTTAGTCTCGTGGAAGATCTGCAACAACTGGCAAAGGCCGATGCCGCCAAGGCGTTCATCAACAGGCAGTCGCTTTCCCTGCATGAGCTGATAGAGCAGATGCTGCAGTTGTATCGTGTGAACTTCACAGAAAAGCAAATACATGTCGAGACCCGCTTCGTCCCTTCCGCAGCCACTGTTCTGGCCGACCGGGACAAACTGCTGCAGGTTGTGCGGAATCTGACTGAAAATGCATGGAAGTTCACACCGCAACAAGGAAAGGTCACTGTTTCCACGGAAACCGTACCCAACGGATTCAAGGTTATTTTCACCAACACCGGAGATGGAATTTCGGCAGAGGACCTGCCGTACATCTTTGAGCGTTTTTATCGCGCCGAACGGTCGCGCTCCAGGGAGACGGGAGGGGCGGGCATAGGTCTTTCAATCGTAAAGGAATTGATTGAAGCCCACGGCGGAAAGGTCGGCGCTGAAAGTTCCGCCGGACTGACAAGCGTGTGGTTCGTACTCCCCCTCTGAGACTTCTTTACCAAATCTTTACTGAATCATTATCCGCACTTTAATTTCCCCTTGTAAGCTTCTAGTAAACAATCAATGTGGAAGGGAGATATCAATGAAGATGCTCATAATCGGAGCAGCCATACTTCTGTGCGGACTGCTGCCTGTCAGTAAAGTGATATCAGCGGAACATACCGGGACAGCAACCGCCACATTTGCTGTCTACTGCTTCGATGTCGGTGCTTCGGCCCTTCAGGGGAGAAAGGGTGTCGTTTCCGTAGACAAAGGTTGGCTGGGCAGTAGTGAAATCAATAAAGTCATCTATCTTCCGGATAAAGTGAGCGTCAAGCGCATGGAGGATTGGCTGCGGAACTCGGGCACCTATCGAAGAACCATAGCAAATGACGAGTTGACCGGAGAAAAAGGAGGCCGGAAATGAAATACACAATAATTTCCGCCATAGTCATGGTGATCGGGCTTGTTGCGGTGGCAGGCGTCATTGGTTCGGGTGCTCGTACGCCGACCACTGCCAGGGCAGCAGCCCCGATACGGGTTTACTCAGCGGAGAAAGGAGCTTATATAATGAGCGCCGAAATCCACAAGAGCAAAGAAGAATGGAAGAAAATATTGACCCCGGAACAGTTCGACGTCCTCCGGGAACAGGGGACCGAGCGGGCCTTTAGCGGTAAATATTTCAACAATCACGAACACGGCGTATACCGCTGTGCCGGCTGTGGACTGGACCTCTTCCGATCCGAAGACAAGTACGACTCCGGCACCGGTTGGCCGAGCTTCACCAGGCCGATCGCGCCAGAGAATATCGGAACCAGTGTGGACAACGGCTTTTTCACTTCCCGCACCGAGGTGCACTGCCGCCGTTGTGGGGGTCACCTGGGCCATGTCTTCAGCGACGGACCAAAGCCGACCGGGCTCCGTTACTGCATGAATTCGGCGGCATTACTGTTCGTCCCGACAGCAAAATGACGGCGCATGAACCAATAACCGTCAGACCATAAAAAATATTCGGGGAAAGGGATACGTTACCATGAAAACACTCATTTCAGTGATTATGATGGCGGCTGCCCTTGCCGTCGCCACCCCCTTGTTTGCAGCAACCGCAGGCCCCAATACACCGGTAAAGTCGCCACCCTTGCATCAGGAGAAGGCCGCCTTCGCCGGTGGCTGCTTCTGGTGCATGGAGCATGCTTTCGATCAGTTGCCAGGGGTCATATCAGTCACGTCCGGCTATACCGGCGGCCAGAAGAAGAACCCCACCTACGAAGAGGTGTCTGCCGGCGGGACCGGCCATGCCGAGTCGGTGCTGGTGATCTACGACCCGGCGAAGATAAGCTACAAGAGGCTCCTGGAGGTCTACTGGCACAACATAGATCCGACAGTCAAGGACCGGCAGTTCTGTGATGTGGGGCATCAATACCGCAGCGCAATTTTCTATTACACGGAGGAGCAGGAACGCCTTGCCCTCCAGTCGAAAGCCGAGTTGGAAAAGAACAAGCCGTTTCAGGGGCCCATCCAGACCGAGATCGTTTCAGCGGGCACATTCTATCCGGCCGAAGAATACCACCAGCATTACTACCGGAAAAACCCGGTCCGTTACTGGTTTTACCGCACCAGCTGCGGACGGGATAAAAGGCTCAAGGAACTTTGGGGCCCACTGGCCGGACAGTAAACGAAAACTGACGCACTGGCGCGCAGACTGATCGCCAGTGCCCTTCCTGCCAGACGGCAGGCAAGCGGCCGAGGCCACGATCGACTGAAGATAATCTTTATCAAATCTTTACCGTTTCTTTATCGTTTACTTACCTTCCAATGCTACATTAATTACAGAGTCAAAGTGAAACTGGCTTTTATAGCCACAATAACAGGAAGGGAGGAAAATAAAATGCGTCGACTTACAGCACTCGTTGTTTTTTCTTTATCACTTCTTCTGACTGGTCTTGCCATGGCGGAAACACCAATGCCTGCCGTGCAGCAAGGGCAAGCAACGGTAAAAGCCGCAACGCCTCTGGTTAGATGCTCAACCTGTGGCGTAGAGTTCACAACCTTGAAAGGGCTTCAAGAACACCTGATAGCGCATCCCGGGCATAAAATTGTCCCAACAGCAGGAGGAGTTGCCGCACCTCTGGTTAAGTGCTCAACCTGCGGAGTGGAGTTTACGACAATTAGCGAAGTTCAGGAACACCTGAAAGCCCATCCTGAGCACAAACTGGTTTCAACGGGAGGAGTTGCCGCGCCCCTGGTCAAGTGCTCAACCTGCGGTGTGGAGTTTACAAATTTAAAAGAGGTACAGGAACATTTGATAGCGCATCCCGAGCATAAAATGGTTCCGGTGGAGTAATTGTAGGCATACAATGCTATAAACACAGCAGAGCATAAAGTGGGCGTAGTGCATAAAGTACTAGAGCGTCCCCTGATTGACCGACCAGACCTGCCAGGTTTCCAAAACCTGGCAGGTCTTTACCCGTATGCTACACGCGTCTACATCATCCCTTTGTTTAAATAGCTACCAAAATTTGTGGATTCAGGGTATTAGATATGCGAACCTTTTTGAGGGTCCGAATAATTTGCAAAGTAGGGAGGTTATGTGAAACGAATCCTGTCATGTGTAGCGATGGTAGTGTTTTTCAGTGCCGGTGCAACCGGTGCCCTTTCGGCGAGTTCATCAAAAATAGCCAAGCAGAAATCTTCTCCAAACAAGGCAATGATTCACAACTGCGCTTCCTGTCACTCCCTTTCGGTAGAGGAAGCCAACAAAGCTATCAAAGGAATCGGTGAGGTTAAGGCGGTGAAGTTGTCTCCCGTAAAGGGTCTCTATGAAGTAACCGTGCAGCAGGGCAACCGCCAGGCAGTTGTCTACCTGGATTTCGGCAAGAAACTGCTGGTTCCCGGACCGATTTTTGATACCACCACGAAACGTTCTCTAACGCCCCCTCCGGTGGAACTGCCAAAGATATTATCCAAGGGCGAGTTGGACAAGATCCCCCTGAAGGACTCGATTGTCATGGGCAATCCGAAGGGCACAAAACGCCTGATCGTTTTCACTGACCCTGTCTGTCCGTTTTGTGCCCGGCTGCATGTGGAGTTGAAAAAGCTTGTTGTCCTGGAGCCGGATCTTGTCATCTACATTAAAATGTTCCCTCTCAAGATGCATCCCGAGGCATACGACCAGGCGAGGGTGATACTCGGTTCGAATTCCCTGGAGATGCTGGACAAGGCCTTTGCAAAGCAAACGCTTCCTGCGCCTGGGAGCAACGACCCGAAAGAACCGGTTGATGAGACAATAAAGATCGGAAATTCTTTGGGAATAGATGGGACTCCCGCGATGATTTTCCCTGATGGAAGTCTCGTTTCCGGAGCCAGAGATGCGGAAACCCTCCGCAAAATGCTTGAGCCGGCAAAATAGTACTGAGAGGGTTGAATCTGCTGTGCCCGTAATTTTCACCGTCTGCAAAAAAAGAGGGGCGCTTTGGGCGCCCCTCTTTCGTCATCTGTAGTAATCATTCTCCACGTCCCGCCGGATGGAAGAACAGTTCTGGGTCGGTTTCTGCCGGCTGTGCGGACCTCCGCCGTGCCGGACTCCTCGGCTTATCAGAAAAATCCGCTCCCCCATCCCTTTATCCTTCCTAGGACGCCCCCTGATCCCCGCGTATCTCCTACTAGTAGCGCTTATATCAAACACTTGGCGATTTGCCGGAAACGCTATGCCTTCACAGTTTCTGCTGAAGAGTCATATGTGAAAAGGTTTTTTCCGTTTTTTTTTCCAAGCCGCAATGCACGAGTTCCCGGTTGAAACGGGCCGAACTGCTGGTATTGTTAGTAGAACTCATAGGCCTTTGTTTACCTGAATCACGTACCGCGTCTTTATTTTGCCAGGAGGAAGCATTGTGAGGAATCATGTGTGGCGACCGCTCTACCTGGTTATTGGTGTTATAGCCTTCATCCTGCTGGTCGGGACCCTGGTCGTGCCGAAGGACTTCGGCATCCATGAAAGCGGCTACATGTATGGCTGGCACCGCAAGGGGAACGAAGCGGAGTGGCAGCAGGTCAAGGTCAAGTACCAGACGTCCGCTTACTGCAAGGACTGTCACAGCAAGAATTACAACAGCATCCAGAAATCGCCCCACCACATCATACCGTGCGAGGACTGCCACGGCCCGGGCGCGGGACATCCTGACAATCCTTCCAAACTCCCTATAGACAGGCGCAGGGAGCTCTGCCTCAGGTGCCATTTCCGCCTTCCGTATCCCTCCAGCGGGCGGAACGCGATCCCCGGCATCGACCCGGTCGAGCACAACCCAGAGACCGAATGCGCCCTCTGCCACAACCCCCACAACCCGTCCCTTGCGGAGATGCAATGATGAAAAGACGAGAGTTCCTTAAGCATTCCATCACCGTCATCGCAGGCCTCTCCCTCCCCCTGGCGGCGCTTCGGATCTTGCGTCCCGAAAGGCTCTTTGCCGGCGAGGAAGATATCCACTGGATCTTTCTGGTGGACACTCACAAGTGTGTCGGCTGCGGGTTCTGCGTCAAGGCATGCAAGATCGAGAACGAGATTCCCTATGATGCCAATGTGACGCGGACCTGGGTGGAACGATATGTGGTCACCAGGGACGGCCGGACCTTTGCCGACACGCCGAAAGGGGCGCGGGACGGTTTTATTGACAAACGGATCGATCTGGGAGAGGGGAAGTTCCAGGAGATACACGGACGAAGAGATTGAGAAGGCGTTTTTTGTGCCCAAGCTCTGCAATCAGTGCGAGAACCCGCCCTGCGTCCAGGTCTGCCCGGTGGGGGCCACCTACCGCGCACCGGACGGGGTGGTGCTGGTGGACCGGAGCTGGTGCATCGGCTGCGGCTACTGCATCATGGCGTGTCCCTATGGCGTCCGCTTCTTCCATCCCGTCTACCACGTGGCGGAAAAGTGCAACTTCTGCTACCACCGGATCACGAAGGGGCTGAAACCGGCCTGCGTCGTCGCCTGCCCCTTTGGGGCGCGACAGATCGGTAATGCGCGGGATATTAACGATCCGGTGACGAAAACGGTCCTGACCGGGCGGGTCGGGGTTCTGAAGGATGAGTACGGGACGAAACCGCAGGTGTACTACCTCGGACTTTCCAAGGAGGTCAGATAGCTATGGTGCATGGGGAAGTCTGGACTATCAAGGAACTCTTCGTTTATCCCAATGAGTACATCTACTGGACCATCCAGATCGTCATGTACCCTTTCATGACCGGACTGGTGGCCGGGGCCTTCGTTCTCTCCTCCCTCTACCATGTCTTCGGCGTGAAAAAGCTGAAGGACATCGCCCGCTTTTCCCTGGTCTTTTCCTTTGCGCTCCTGCCGGTGGCGCTCCTGCCGCTCCTCCTGCATCTGCAGCAGCCGCTGCGGGGCATCGAGGTGATGCTCACTCCCCACTTCACCTCCGCAATTGCCGCCTTTGGCATCGTCTTTTCCGTCTATGGGATGATCGTCTCTTCTGAGTTGTGGTTTGTCTACCGCCGGTATTTCGTGGAAACCGTCCTGACCCTGCGCGACAAGGTTGGCCGGACTCTTGCGGAAAACATCAGGTATCGCCTCTACCGGCTGCTCACCCTCGGGGCCTATGACCTGAGCGAGCAGGCCTTGGCGCTGGATGAAAAGGCGGTGAAGATCCTGGCCGGCGTCGGTATCCCGGTGGCATGCTTTCTCCACGGCTATGCCGGTTTTATCTTCGGCTCCGTCAAGGCCAACGCCCTCTGGATGACGCCGCTCATGCCGGTCATCTTCATCTGCTCAGCGATAGTCTCGGGTATCGCCCTTTGCATCCTCACCTACATCGTGACCATGGAGATACGGAAATTCATTGTCACCCGGCAGAGAAAGCAGCAGCCGGAGTTTCCGATCCGCGAAGAGCTCAAAAGCGCGGAACTTCAGGTGGTCAGCATGACGGCCCGCTATCTTACCATGTTCATGATCCTCGCCATCACCCTGGAAATGCTCGACCTCATTTTCCGCGGTTACACAGCGGTCAAGTCGTGGGATATCCTGCGGAGCATCATCTACGGCAGGGACTTTGTAAACATATTCGTCCTGCAGTACGGGCTCGGCAACCTGGTCCCCTTTGTCCTCTTGTTGCTTCCCCGGCTCACCATCAGGCGAGCCATCATCGCGACAACCCTCGTCCTCATGGGGGTCTTCATGATGCGCTGGAACGTCGTTATCGGCGGCCAGGCATTTTCATCCTCCTTTGCCGGCTACATGCACTACCAGCTCCCCATTGTGCCGCACAACTGGGAGACCTTCAAGGAAGGGCTCTGCGGCGCCCTCATGGTGGGGGTCACTCCCTTTATCCTGTTCTGGCTCCTCTGCAAAATTTTCCCGGTCTTTGATTTCCGTGAATCTGAATAAGCGGAAATAAGCCCCAATTATTCCGAGCAATTGACAGTAGTGAAATCCGCTGAGTAGCTGGAGAATATACGCACGAGGAGGTAGGCATGAATTTGATCAGAACGGCAATCATTTCCGGTGCGATGATTTGCTTTGCAGGGTGCGCCATTGTTCCCGTGGGAACCCCGACTCAGGCGGGCGGCAAGGTGGCTGTCTGTCACAAGGGGAAGAAAACCATCTATGTGGGTGAATCGGCAGTCGATGCCCATCTGGCCCATGGTGACTATGTGGGAGCGTGCAGGTAGGGCTGAAATTATATCGAGGGCTCTAGCCAGTTTCGGGGACAGTATATGTATCCTGTTCTGGCGCGCTGAATCCGGTGCGTCAAGGAAATCCCTGTTTCGCATAACTCCCTGAAAGTTCAAAAAACTGAAATCTTTTGCTTCTCCCGGAACAATTGGAGTCAGGATTGCAATCCCGCAAACTTAGGATAAGATTCACCCACGCCACGCAAAGCACGAATACATAATCCTGGAGCGGTGTATCATGTGAACCTGCAAGACGGCATCGAGCTTTACGGATTTCGCCTCCATGGCTATTGCCCTATGACAAATCATCATCATCTGATCATCCATGTGGGAGAGATACCGCTATCCCGTATCATGCAGAATTTGTCGCTTCGCTCCACGAATGGATTTGGTCAGGAAAGCCGCTCTTGAGTTTGCAAGATTGCAATCCTAACCCTGAAGATTCCTAAAGATTCCCAACTTTGACAAAACTACCCATTGGCGGATTTGGTTAGAGGTGGACTATTTTGAATGTGACCAAAAAAACTTTCGGAACTTTCGCAGGGGTTTTTACACCGACAACGTTAACAATCCTTGGTGTAATTATGTATATCCGTCAACCGTGGGTGGTCGGTAATGCTGGCGTTATAGGTGCTCTGGCGATATTGCTGCTATCAGTATCAATTACCTTGACTACTGCCCTGAGCTTATCTTCCATCACCACCAATGTGAGAATCGGGGCAGGCGGAGCGTTCAGCATCATTTCAAAATCGCTGGGTCTGGAAATCGGTGGCGCCATAGGGATACCGTTTTACATTGCACAGGCGTTAGCAGTAGCCATGTATATTTTCGGTTTCAGGGAGGGTTTGGTTTCACAGCTGCCCGATTTGAATCCGCTGGTGGTTGATGTAAGCGTTTTCATGCTTGTAATGGCCATCGCTTTTGTCAGCACCAGTTTTGCTGTTAAATTCCAGTATGTAATTCTTGGCATTATTGTGCTTTCCTTGATTTCAATTTATGGCTCTCTTTTCGTAAATAAACTGAACTACAATTTCGTACTGTTTGGCACGTATCCCGGTTCAGTGGAAAATAATTTTGCCGGCACATCCTTTTGGGTGGTTTTCGCCGTATTTTTTCCAGCGGTAACCGGGGTAATGGCCGGTGCCAATATGTCCGGAGATCTCACCAATCCTGGCAAGAGCATTCCCCGGGGAACCATCTCCTCTGTGATTTTAACCACCCTCATTTACGTCAGTCTGATTTTTGTAGCGGCAATGATAGCTACTCCTGAAGAAATGACCTCAAACTACTATGTTTTCATAAAAAAGGCGCTCTATGGGCCAATCGTGGTAGCTGGTTTGTTGGGAGCAACACTCTCGTCAGCTTTAGGGTCTTTTATAGGAGCCCCACGGATATTGCTGGCGCTGGGTGAGAAAGGGATTCTGCCGAAAAGTAAGGACTTTGCCAAAACATCAACAAAGGGAGAACCGGTCAACGCGATGCTGATGACCGCAGTTATTGTATTCATCGGAATTTCTTTGCGGGATTTAAACAGGATTGCTCCCATCCTCACCATGTTTTTTATGATCACCTATGCAATGGTCAACATTGTCGCGCTTGTTGAACAATCGTTGGGCCTGCCCAGCTACAGGCCCACCCTGAAAGTTCCCTTGATTGTACCTGCCTTGGGAGCCTTCGGCTCGATAGCTATAATGTTCGTTATAAACGTCATCGTTGCGCTATTTTCACTTATCTTTATTTTTGTATTCTACTTTTATCTGGTGAAGCTGAATTTGAAGTCTGATATTGGCGATTCCCGTAGTGGTCTTTTTACCGCGCTCGCCGAATGGGCAACCAAAAAATCGAGTAACCTGAGCCCGCAAAGAGAAGTCAGGTCATGGCGTCCCGATCTTCTGATACCAATGACAATGCCAAAGGAAATTAGAAGCTCGTATAAGCTTATCCATTCCATTGTTCACCCAAAAGGCTCGATTAAAATATTGTCGCTGATCAATGAAGATCCGGTAGAGCAAAGAAATATTGTGTTGTTTTTGAGAAATGCAGCTCTCAAATTCAAAGAAAGTCGGATTTCAGCTTCCTATGCATTTATTGAAAACAAGGAATTCAACACGACTGTCAACATAAGCATGCAATCGCTAAATGCGGCATTTTTTAAGCCGAACGTTATTTTTGCCAGCATTGATATGGGGGATGTTAACCCTGAGCATTACGACAGACTCCTGTCGGATGCCAAAAAGAACGATTTCGGAATGATTATTTATATTCCGTTTTCAACTGCAAGTCTGGCTATTGAAAAAAGTATAAATCTTTGGCTTACTGATATCCCGCAGAATTGGAAAACATCGTTTAATATAGGCAACAACGATCTGTCGACGCTTCTGGCATTATTGATTTGCAAGAACTGGAAAGGAACAATTGACGTTTTTATTATTGATAATGAAACGCCGTCGATGTTTACAGAAGAAGATGTTGATGATTTTCGGACTATGATCAGATTCCCAGAGAATACGACAATTCACGTCAGGCAGGGCGAACTTATCGACAATACAAAAATGTATCGTAACAGTGATGTGAATATATTTGGCATAGAGCCTGGCATGTCAATAGTCGAAATGATTAAAATTGTAAAAGAATCAAGGATATCGGCAGTTTTTTGCGTAGATTCTCTTAAGGAAAATGTCCTGGTGTAGCACAGTGCTCGCTCTGGGTTAAGTGGGGACGCCTCCATTGATACTTTCGGTCCTTGGAGCCTAAGTACTTTAGCCTGTGGATAGCCGGGCCACCTTTCCGTTGTCTGGTTCATTATCATAATCCGCATGTGCCGCACTGCACGAATGAGTTTCGGAGACAGTATATAAAACTTATATTGTCAAATATATACTGTCCCTAAAACCGATACAGTGAAGTTTTTAAATGTACAGGGAAAGACCGACATTTCTATATTGTTTTTTTCAGCGGAGCACGTTTCATTAACATGAGAGTGCAGCAGTTATGTTTGGCTGTCTCCAGCTTTAACATTTTCCTGAGAAGCTTTTTCGCAGTCTGTTATAATAAAACCAGTAGAATCGCTTTTGTTTGCAGGCAAATCTTCCGGAAAGCGATTCTTTTGGAGGCGTTATGAAGACTTTCCTACTGTTCGTTTCAATCCTTGCGACCACGGGATGCTCCACGTATGCTTCATCTAAACCTTTTCCGCTAGAAGTGGCTACCCCTTTAACCATAGGAGAATGCCGCCCGGTTGCCAAGATTCCAGGGCCTTACGGTTACAGGTATTGGGGCCCGCCTCCAGTCTTGGGTGATTTTAAATACCAATCCGCCGTAAAGGCCAAGGCAGAGGGTGCGACGCATATCTTCTGGCGGGATACTATCATGGGTTATTATGGTGAGACGAGAGTCATTGGATACGCTTTTGACTGCACCGGCGTGACCATGCCGAAATACTTCGAGGACCAAACCCTTTACTGATTCACCTCAGCAGTGGTAAGGGTACGCAAAAGAAGGGCTGTGTGGCTGGGATGCCGGACAGCCCTTCTTCATTTTGCGAGGTTTGAATGCTCAGTATACTGTACGTTTGCAACTCCCTGGGTGTTGCCTTTAACACACAGGGTCCACGTTGCGAACCTTGTTACACCAGGTACAATCTATACATGATCTTCTGTAAAAACGTATGAGACGGCTTCGACGCGGTCTGGCGCCGGATAACGGGCCAACCCCGCACGGGGAGAGCTGACCAGGCGGATCGATGCCGTTCATGCAGTTCTGCGGGACTGTATCCTCTGTCCCCTGGACGGAGTCACCACCCTGACGCCTTCGGCACAGCCAGACCGCCCCAGAGACACGAGGACGTTTATGAAAATCGCCGTTCAGACCTATGCCGGTTACAAGGGGGATGAGCGACCGGTCTCGTTTTCGAGGGAAGGGCGGACCTTCCTGATCATGGAGATTGTCGATCGCTGGTACGACCCTGACCATAACTGTTTCAAGGTGCTTGCGGACGATGGCAAGACCTACCTGCTGCGAAATGATATGAATGCCGATAGCTGGGAGCTGGTGGAGCCGCGAGACTAACTACCCCCTGTTACCAGGCCTCTTCCGCCAACACTCCCTCTTTCTGGGTTGCGGACGGGACGACCATGAAATTATGCGACTCCAAGAGAAATACAGGGTGTCCTCCTTCTGAACCTAACCGCTCCGCTATTGCCGGATTACGCCTGTTTGCGGCGGGCGTGCCTTCCGCCAGCAGGCGCAGGAGCTCTCCCCTGCTGTGCCTCTTGTCGGATACCATGCCTTTTTTTGCGTTGACGATGAAGGCGAAGGAGAATTCGCGACCTTCCGCGTTGACGCCGTATCCGGCCAGCGCGAACACATCGTTGAGACTGCCGGTTTTTACCCGGAAGCGCTCGTCAGTGTAGCCTATTTTCTTCACGGTTCCTTCCAGGCCAGGACGGGGAAGGGTCTCACGGAAACTGTCGAACCATGGTTTTTTTGAGACCTGGTAAAGATAGTTCGCGATGAAACGCACGGTGATCTTGTTTTTCCTGGTCAGGCCGCAGCCGTCGGCGATTATCGCCTCTTCTGAGGGGAGATCCAGGCTGTTGAGGAAACTGCACACCGCCCTGTTACCCTTGGCGCGGGTTCCGGGAGACCCGAAGCGCCCTTCTCCCAGGGAATTTGCCAGGTTTTGCGCCGTCACGTTCCTGCTGTGCACGTTCATGTCGTGCAGAATTTCGAAAAGTTCCTGCTTGTTCTTGATTTCCACGGAATGCCTGGCAAGCGTATAGGTTTTTTTTCTGCGCCTGCGCCCACGCTTCTTTTTCCCTTTAACGGTAACGGCCTT
Organism: uncultured delta proteobacterium; assembly: GCA_963717775.1. GTDB lineage: Bacteria > Desulfobacterota > Desulfuromonadia > Geobacterales > Geobacteraceae > RPRC01. The sequence goes on along the minus strand of CAVQWZ010000028.1, from coordinate 205,840 downwards.
GCGCACGGTTACGACTTTGCGCACCGTGCCGCCCTGGTCCGCGTAATCGAGGACGGCACCCGTAATGAGGAGCTTCATCAGCGAAGCGGGCACGAGCCGTTCCCCCAATGAATTACCAGTTTCCAACACCTGCTTGCCCGTTTCCAGGTCGACCACGGTCAGTGCCCACTCGGTGTTATCGGGCAGGAACGGCTCAAGGAGCTTTCCCATGTCTCGATCGGGTTCATATCCCTGGACCGGGCTAGCGGCGGATGAAAATATGACCAGCACTATGATGACGACACCATGCAACAGTGTCTTGCGCAAAAAAAACATGTTTCACATCTCCTCTTGCGGAATCGTCAGAATTCGATTCCCTGGTCCCGGAGCTGGCCCAGGACAATATTCACCCAGCCTTTATTTGCGGCGGGGGAGGCGGGGCTCGGATGAAGAATTTTCCCCACCCGCACGTCGCTCTCCTTCAGTATTTTCTTTGCCCGTTCTTCGGCGAAATTGCCAACACCTATGACTTTCGCCGGCCCGATATGTTCGATACACCTGAGTAGTGCTCTGTCACAGGCCTCCAGCAGGGGCGCCCGTTCTCCGCTTTTCAGCTTGTCGGGGGTAATGTTCCTGCCGTCGGCGTCGAGAAAAAGGAGCGGACAGTAATTAACTACGAAGAAGCGCTCGAAAAACTTCTCCTGCGTTCCACACAATTCCCGGAACAGCCCCCAGAGGCGGCGGCCGCTCACTTCGCTCCGCCGGCAGCGGAAGCCCTCGATCAGCTTCTTCGGGTGTTCCGGCTGCGGCTTTTCCACTTCCCCGTCGATCCCCAGCCAGTTCTTCACTATGCTGATTTCTCCGAAGGGGACGCCGTTCTGGGCCATTCCCCACGGGCCGGGGTTCATGCCGACAAAAACCGCCTCTTTGCCTCCTCCACCGTAACGGGAGAGGTATTGAACATGGGGTTCGCGGGCATACACAAGCGGATTGTACACATAAGCCACCGGCGATGAAAACTGGAGAAGACGCAAATCCTCGACCAGACGGTCAGTAATTTCCAGCAGTTTTTTTCCCATTCGTGTTTCCATCTGGCCGTTCACCTTCACCAATCCTTCGCTAATCATCATCTTCGCTTTGTCGCCGGAGGATACGGCGTTGAGAAAGCTATCGGACATCAGTGCATTCGATGTGTTCCCCTATCAACAATCACGCGAAAATGTCGCGCCGCTCTCCGATATTGTAGACAGGGTATTTCCCCTCTTCAAGCTCCTCCATGGTGATTATCCCCATGTTCAGCGCAACCACAAGCGGCATCATCGCTGCCAACTTCCCTTCGTACTGTATGGCCCCAGGGCTTCTCGAGGAATTGCCATCAGCCCAGGTGTCACGATTGTCAGCATAGGCCTGAAACGCCGGTGAATCAAGTTTTACCAGGGCCTTCTCGATGACCGGCTTGATAACTCCTTTACGCTCCTCTCCATGTATGAGCGCCGCAAGTGGTATCCCGATCGGCTGTGCGCCACTGCATAGATTGATCATGGACGCCATGTAGCCGGTTTGGCCGCCAAGCGCCAGAGAGCCGGCAGTTAGTCCAAGGTTCAGGGAATAATCGGCGTCAAAGCGCGTTGGTGCTCCACAGCGCCCTTCATATCCGAGAAAACCGGTCTGCACGGCAAACACGAATTTCAGGAAGTTCTGCCTCTCGGCTTCATTGGCAAAATGCAGTTCTCCCGATTTCTCATAGAGATCAGGGTTATGCTGCATATCACGAATCCGTTCCTTCATCATTCTGACCAGAAGGTTCTCGGATGGTATTTGAGAAACCTTGAGGTTGCCGTGGTCGTCTCGATCCAGAAGCATTGCCTCGACAATGTCGTCGGGGAGCGACATGAACAGGTCTTTCGACGCATCAGACAACTCCTGGGCACTGATGATGAAGTCCTTTTTTACCCTGGTGGAAAGCTCCATCTCCCTGGCGACATAGTCTGTTTCGCTGATCCTGTATTCAAGCCCGAGTATCTGTAAATGTTTCAGGATGGAGTCCACACCGTAGTGGCATTCAAGTTCCTTCACTTTCTGTTCGTTGAGGGATCCATTTTCGGCAAGAATACCCGTTTCTGTCAGATCTCTTTTTATTGTCATGAGTCTTGCCGACAGCTTGTTAAGCTGGTGTATCAGCATTTTCATTTCGGGAATGAATTCAATGATACCTTCCGGAATTACCCCGACCCCACACGTTTTCGCCTGTTTGGCGCGATTGATCACCACGTCGGTCATGTAGGAGACCACATCATTCAGTGATTGCTTCTTCTCGGCGATTTCCTCGGAGATGATGGTGATATGAGGGCGTGTCTGGAGGGCTATTTCCAGGGCGATATGACTGGCAGAGCGACCCATTACCTTATAGAAAAACCAGGTTTTGCCCTGTGATGCCGCATCGGTAAGGAGATTTCCGATGACCTTGCTGTAAACCCTTGCAGCGGTATAGAATCCGAACGAGATGGGGAGCAGGGTTTTTCCATCCACCGTTATCTGAAGGTCGCCATCAATCGTCTTGGGTACGCCAACTACGGCGCACGGCTGGGCCAGAATGCCGGCTTTATGCTGTTCGCTAAGAAATTCAGCCAGTTCGATAGCGTTTGTGTTTGAATCGTCGCCACCAACAATGATTATGCCGTCAAGACGGAATTTCTGAACGGTAGCAAGAGCCGCCGCAAACTTTTCAGGAGAATCTATCTTGGTCCGTCCGGTGCCCAGGTAGTCAAAACCGCCGGTATTGATCAGATCCTTCATCTTATTGCTGGTTATCAGCAATCCCTCACCCTTGAGGAGGCCGTCAGGACCCTTTTCGAAGCCTATGAGTGTATTGTCCGGTCCCAGTGCTTTCAGTATGCCGGAGAGTACATTGTTCCCACCTGATGCAGGGCCGCCGGAAAAGATTACGCCGATCTGTTTACCTGACAAATTCTGGATTTTATTAGAGGGTTCCTCTGTACCCACAACCAGTAGGGGTGTTTTCATGTTCGGGAACTGTCTTTGCAAAAGCATCTCATCCTTGACCGGAAGAAATTCCTCCGAAACGGTGAAGGCAACGGGTCGAATCTTCCCTTCAAACAGAAAAGCATTTGCCACCTGAACCGGCAATTCGGCTAGAAAGCGCTCGGTAGGAGATGTTCGTCTGATGTTGATTTCCTTATCTTTTACCTGGAACTTTACAGCATCACCTTGCATTGAAATCCTCCAGAAATTTTTCGCATATTATTTTAACAACTTTAAAAGCAAAAAACGGTAAAAGTCAAGTGGGCCGGGGGGGGCAGCCATAGGATTGTTGCAGATGACAGAACCATGGAACGGTTATGAAATATGGGCTTGGTGTCTGATGTCTTACTACGAGTAGGGCCCTGGCTGGCATGGGTCGGCAGTTGGGTGGATTTTCTGACGTTGTTATCAGGCGGAGAGATGGCAACGTTTCGCAAACACGAACGGAGCGGCAGATCTCTGGGCACATTTCCTCTAGCAACTTTCCTGGTAATATCTCTGAATCGACTCACCATTTCTGCAAACTGGGACTTGATAAACAATATTTTGTTTGTATTCTTTCTGAATTGAGTTTGCGACAAGAAGTTGTGCTCTTTTTGAGCAATGCCACATAGGTTAATGTGCACAGACTAAATATCTGGTTTGGTCAGACCACCGATTGACACGCGCGTGAACCGGCCAATAGTGATCAGGCGGCCTACGAAACTAAGACACAAGGAGAAGAATCGATGAGAATAAGAGCCATTTTGATGACTGCGGCCCTCGTGGCTGCCATTTCTATTTCCACGACTGCTTCGGCACAGACTGCACTGAAGACTAGCGAGATCAAGGCTATCTCGGAAGAAGGCAATCATCTATGGCCTCCCGATGGTGATGCTCTACGGCATTATGAACAAATATGCCATCAATAAGGACTCCGGCCAGTTCAAGGCGCCGTTCAATACGATCAAAAATGAACCCAAGGTGTACACGCCTGCGGACACCGCAATAGTTACCCCCAATAGCGACACCCCGTATTCTTTCCTGTGGCTGGATCTTCGCGCCGAGCCGGTGGTGCTCTGCGTACCAGAGATCGAGAAGGACCGCTACTACTCAGTTATGCTGACGTCGCAGTATACCTTCAACTTTGGCTATATCGGCAGCCGAGCGACCGGCAACGGTGCCGGCTGTTACGCCGTCGCCGGGCCAGCGTGGAAGGGCGCCACCCCTAAAGGCGTCAAGAAAGTCTTCACCTCCGAGACGGAATTTGCACTCGCAACCTACCGGACCCAGCTGTTCAATTCGGCTGACATCGACAATGTGAAGGCAATCCAGGCCAAGTATAAAGTACAGCCCCTGTCGGCGTTTCTCGGACAACCGGCACCGCCGCCGGCGCCGCCAGTCAATTGGCCGAAGATCGACAAAGCAATGGAGAAGGCCGATCCCTTTGGCTACCTCGCCTTTCTCCTCCAGTTCGCCCCACCTACCGGCCCAGCGGCTGTGGAAGTTTCACTCCGAAAGAAATTAGCCCGCATCGGCATCGAAGCAGGCAAGCCGTTCCCCACCATTCCGCTCAGCGATGCCGACAAGGCGGCAATGGCCGAGGCTGGCAAGCCCGCAGAGGCGGCGATCAAGGCGAAGATCGAGAAAATGGGCAAGCTGGTCAACGGCTGGATTGTCGTGAAATCCGGGATCGGCGACCGAACTGCCTACAACGGAGACTGGACTCAGCGAGCTGCGGTGGCCGTGGCCGGCATCCTGGCCAACGATCCGGCCGAGGCAGTCTATCCGATCACCCGACAGGACGGCGATGGCCAGCCACTGGATGGGTCCAAGGCGAACTATACGCTGACTTTTCCGTCCGGAGCATTCCCGCCGGTAAACGCCTTCTGGTCGGTGACCATGTATGACGGCAAGACGCAGCTGTTGATCGAGAATCCGATTGACCGCTACCTGATCAACTCACCTATGCTGCCTGATCTGAAGAAGAACGCCGATGGCTCGCTGACGTTGTATATCCAGAAGGACGAACCCTCAGACCCGGTCCAGAAGTCGAACTGGTTACCGGCGCCGAACGGGCCAATTTACCTGGTGATGCGCCTCTACTGGCCGAAGGAAGCGGCGCTGAACGGTACCTGGTTGCCGCCGGCGATCCATCGAACGAATTGAGTGTGCCCAAGGAGGCATGAGCCGGACGTGTCATCATTAAGTTTGCGCCATTGTTTCTCCAGCCTGTTGAGGCGCACCATTATCCGGCCACCGCCTGACAGGGTGCTGAGCGCCCGCGAAACCGCACTACACAAACGTAAGGTATTGGGCGGCGTGACAGAGAGCGATTCTGTTTCTATTTCCAACGCAGGTGAACCCAGGAGGAGATGAAAATGAACAGTTCAAGACGAATACTTTTTATCGGAGTACTCTGCAGCGCAATCGCTGTGGCGCTATTGGCCGGCTGCAAAAAGAAGAACGATCCCATTTCAGCTGCCGATCAGGCCGACAAGAAGGCGGGCATCGACGCGCCAGGCATCGCCGAGACCAAGGCTATCGCCGAGGAAGGTTTTATCTATGGCCTGCCAATCGTGATGAACTACGCGGTGATGTACGAGTATGCAATCGATCGCAACTCTGGCCAGTTCAAGGCGCCGTTCAACACGATCAAGAACGAAGCGCGCGTCTTTACCTACAAAGACACGGCCGTTATCACCCCCAACAGCGACACCCCGTATTCTTTCCTGTGGATGGACTTGCGTACTGAGCCGATGGTGCTGTCGGTTCCTGCGGTAGATAAGGGCCGTTACTACGCAGTGCAGCTGGAAGATGGCAACACCTACAACTATGGCTACATCGGCAGCCGCGCCACGGGCAACGACCCTGGAGAATACCTCGTCGTTGGACCCGACTGGAAGGGCGAGACGCCTCCGGGCATTAAGAAGGTGTTTCGTTCCAGCACACCGTTCTCGCTCGCCGGCTACCGTACCCAGCTCTTCAACGCAAAGGACATGCCTAACGTGGTAAAGGTGCAGGCAGGTTACAAGGCTCAGCCGTTGTCCGCGTTCCTCAAACAACCTGCTCCGCCAGCCGCACCGAAGATTGATTTTCTTCCAGCGACGGCAGCAGGGATCAAGGCGAATTTCTACGAGTATCTCGACGCCGCCCTCCAGTTCGTGCCGTTGACACCGGAGAATAAAGAGATTCGCGCCAGGCTCGCCAGAATCGGCATCGGACCGGGCAAGACCTTTGAGTTCAAGGATCTCTCGCCGGAACATAAAGCCGCCGTGTTGCTGGCGATGAAGGAGGGCGACAACAAGGTGGACAAGTATCTGGCCACCGGAATGAAAATGTCAACGGCTGGAAGATCGGCTCACTTTTTGGCGACAGTGCGTTTTTCGATGGTAACTGGTTGAAGCGGGCGGCCGGGGCCAAGGGAGGCATCTATGGCAACGATAGCGTCGAGGCCACGTATCCGTTGACCCGGGTGGATGCGACGGGCGAGACGCTCGACGGCAGCAAACACAACTATACGCTCACATTCCCGGCTGGCCAACTGCCGCCTGTGAATGCTTTCTGGTCAGTGACGATGTATGATGGCAAGACACAGCTCCTTATCAAGAATCCGATCAACCGCTACCTTATTAATTCGCCGATGTTGCCCGGCATGAAAATGAATGCGGACGGGTCACTCACGCTCTACATCCAGAAGGACTCTCCGGGCAAAGCAAAGGAAGCGAATTGGCTGCCGGCACCGAACGGCCCGATCTACCTTGTCATGCGACTTTATTGGCCGAAGACGGAAGCGCCTTCCGTCCTTCCTGCCGGTTCAGGCAGTTGGAGCCCGCCGGGCATCGTGCAGGCTAAGTGAACCGACCAGCCTGACAGTCACGATTGCACGCCAACGTAGAGACGGCACATAGCAGCCGAAGCGGTTGCAGCGTTTAGAGCTCCTCCCATTTCCATCTTCGCTGGGGAGCCATACTCCAAAAGTGGGACTTTTCTTAAGGAAAAGTCCCACTTTTTTATTGAAACCAGAAAACCGGGACACTTCACCAATTCTTCTCCTGAATAATGGGAAGATGTTCCTCATATTTCTTCTGGTATAGTATTGTATATGAGAGCCATTAGAAGCACATGGTAACAGGGGGCAAGTTTCTACTCCTCAGATATAGTGATGGTCAGGAGCCCGACAGACTCCCAGGAGGTACGTATGGATCACATCCCACCGATCTATCTTGAAATAGTGCAGAAACTCATTGTCTCGGTGATCGTTGTCGGCCTTGCTGTCGTTGCAAGCCGTTTGGCGAGAAGGCTTCTCAAGAAAAGCATCAAGGATGAGGCTCAAATGCTCACCGTGAGCGCGCTGGTTCGAAAATGCACGTACATTGCGGCCGCACTGATCATTGTGTCAAACGTATTCGGGTTTGGAGGTAATTTTGCAACTATCATCGGGATCGTGGGCGCTGGTGTAGCCTTCGCCTCGCAAGAGGTAATAGGCTCTTTCGCCGGCTATCTGAACATAATTACCGGCAACATATTCAGAATCGGCGACCGGATACGGATCGGCAATGTGGTAGGAGATGTCCTTGACATCAGTTTGATGCGAACTACGGTCATGGAGATTGGAGAATGGGTAAAAGCCGACCAGTACACGGGCAGGATCGTAAGTCTCGCCAATCGCGTGGTCTTCTCCGACCCGGTCTTCAACTATACGCAACATTCCCGCTACCTCTGGGACGAGATCATGATTCCTGTAACTTATGACAGCAATTGGCGGCGTGCGATCGAGATCATACTGGCAAAGGGGCAGGAATTGACGGTTTCATTTCATGCCGGCGCACGAGCAGAATTCGAGGAGATGGTAAAGAAATATCCCTCCCTGCATGAAGTGCCTGTTGAACCATCCAGCTACATTACCATGACGGACAATTGGATCGAGTTGACATTGCGGTATATCGTTGAAGCTAGAAACCGTAGAGTCGTGAAAGGACAGATTCATGGCGAACTTCTGGAGTGCTTCGATGAAGAACCCGCTATCAGGGTCGCTTCGATGACCGTTGATATCGTCGGATTTCCACCATTGAAGAGTAGTCCCTGATATTCCTCCTGGCCCCAGCTTCTCTCTGAACACATTTCTCTCGATAAACCCATTCCAAATATCTCTCAGTATTGTATCCGCACGCTGTACCGTCAATGAATTATGCTCAAGAACTACTCGATTGTGCCGATAAGGGTATGTACGAAGGTGTGTAGACTATTAATTTCAACGCCGATTGATACACCGCCTCTGCGTTAGAGGAAACAGGGCATTGAATGGTTTGCAATCCATCGAGACACCGTTTGTGATTTGTTGTTGTATTGTGTACTATGTGTTGCGAAAAAAATCAGCTCCCCCGAATCGGTTCGGGGACTTGACAGGAAGCGAGTAAGATCATTCGAATAGGACCGAACTCCATGAAAAGACTCGATATGTCGGTCACCAAAGTAATTATTTTTACGTTGGTAGCGGTTACAACCGTTGTTTTGTCCGCCTTCGGTATTGCGAATTATTGTTGGGAACGTAGCCAGAGGACCAGCGACCTGGAATCTCAACTCGCTGTCACTACCTCCCAGCTTGCAAGCAGCCTTGCCCTCCCTCTGTGGAACTTTGATTCCGAGCAGGTTGACAAGATCATCGAAAGCACTATGCGGAACCGTGAAGTTTTCGGCGTGAAAATCACCGGAACCGACGATAGCAAGAGAATTTCCGGCTTTACGAGGGATACGCAGTGGCGGGTCGTTCCCACAAAAGGCGCGATTCAGGATAGGGGGGTCTTGACCAAGTCGGAAAAAATTGTCATCTACGGTAAACATGTGGGCACGGTGCACGTCTTCATGACCTCCAGGTTCCTGGAAAAGTCGTTGCACAGTTTCGCCACCATTAACATAATGGCAATAGTTACCCTCAATGCCTTCCTGATTTTCATTCCCTTTCAGCTCATCCGCAGAAAAGTGATCAAACCGCTGAAGGTGATTGAATCGTATGCCCTGAAGGTCAGTTCGGGAGAGGCAGACGCTGCCTATGTCCCCGAAGGGGACTTTTTCGGTGAATTGAAAAATCTCAGACTCTCCATCGTCGGTATGACCCGATCACTTGCAGAAGCACGGCAGGATCAGGTACGCAAGACAGCGGAACAGGCGCTGCTTGAGAGCGAGAAGACCCTCAAGGCATTCATTGACGTTATGCCGGTGGGTGTCACATGGACCGACAGTGACGGCGCCATAAAACATGTCAACAACTGCTTCGTTGAGTGGTTCGGTTACGATACCGACGATATTGCCACGCTCGATGAATGGTTTCTCCGTGCCTATCCAGATCCGGTCAATCGCGAAAATTTCCTCTCTCGCTGGAAGGCGGCTATTGACACAGCCCTTGCCGATGGCACAACAATCCAGCCGTCAGAGTCGATAATTGCCTGCAAAGACGGCTCTAACCGGCATGTCATTGTCAATACCCATCTTACCAGGAATCTGAGACTCGACATTTTCACCGACATCACGGAACGCGAATCCCTGCAGAACAGGCTGCTCAACGCCCAGCGTCTCGAATCCCTGGGGGTGCTTGCCGGAGGGATCGCACATGATTTCAACAATATCCTTACCGGCATTATGGGAAACATCTCGATGGCGCGCATGGTTCTGGCCACACCGGAAAAATCGGCCAGGCTCCTGGATAATGCCGAAAAGGCGACATTGCGGGCAACCGAGCTCGCCACCCAGTTGCTGACTTTCGCCAAAGGCGGAGCTCCCATAAAGAAAACGGTATCGATAGAGAACCTGGTGAATGAATCGTTCTCCCTGGCTCTTCGGGGCACAAACGTCAAGGGGGTCGTCGAACTTCCCGAGTGCCTCCATGACATCGAGGCGGATGAAGGTCAGGTCAGCCAGGTGTTCAACAACCTTGTCATCAATGCCGTACAAGCGATGCCGGGAGGCGGGAGGATTGCTGTTCGAGGAACGAATCTCGTTCTTGAGGCGGAAAACGGCCACATGCTGCCCCCCGGCGGATACGTCAGACTCTCGTTTTCCGATGAAGGGTGCGGCATGCCGGAAGAAGTGCGGCAGAAGATATTCGACCCCTATTTTACCACAAAGTCTGGTGGCATGGGCCTTGGACTCGCTTCTGTCCACTCTATCATCAACCGGCATGGAGGACAGATCGAAGTTCGCTCCAAGGCCGGCGAAGGGACAACCTTTACCCTGTTCCTGCCGTCTGCCGGCAAGATATCAACCGGGGGGGCAGGGGGCAGCGACAGGATCACGCGGAGTGAAACCCTTGCAGAAGGCTCGGTCCTTGTCATGGACGATGAGGAGATGATTCGTGAACTTGCAGCCGAAATGCTCGGACACCTCGGCTATGAGGTGACGATGTGCGCCACTGGTGAAGAGGCGGTAAGGAAGTACAATACTGCCAAAGAAGAAAGCAATCCATTTTCATTCGTCATTATGGACCTTACGATACCGGACGGAATGGGCGGCAGAGAATGCGCGGCAGATATCCTGGCATTTGACCCTTGTGCCCGGTTGATCGCTTCAAGCGGGTACTCCAACGATCCTGTCATGGCTGACTTCTACAACTACGGTTTCTGTGGCTCAATCGTCAAGCCGTATACTCTGGATGATCTGATGCGCGTATTGCATTGTGCTGTAGAGCGTGAACAAGCCGTGGTCGGGTGATAGCTATAATTCTGTCGATGCATCACAGGTTTGATCCCGAAAGGGGGCCAAAACGAGCCTGGAAAAGAATCGCCGCGAGGAGCAATCAATGAAGCGTTCGCTTGCACTGTCGGTGCTGTTCATCATACTGACT
>CAVQWZ010000028.1:0-190000 GCA_963717775.1 uncultured delta proteobacterium | reverse complement strand
TTGATCCCATGCTTCCAAGAAAAGCCTCTAAGCTTCAGGCAACAGGAGACCGTACCGTAAACCGACTCAGGTGGGTGAGGAGAAAATCCTAAGGTGCTTGAGAGAACACTGGTTAAGGAACTCGGCAAAATGATACCGTAACTTCGGGAGAAGGTATGCCCTCATTAGGTGTAGCGATACGCACGTGAAGCCGAAGGGGGTCGCAGAGAAATGGCGGTAGCGACTGTTTACTAAAAACACAGGACTCTGCTAAGTCGAAAGACGATGTATAGGGTCTGACGCCTGCCCGGTGCCGGAAGGTTAAGGGGATTTGTTAGCGCAAGCGAAGCTTTGAACCGAAGCCCCGGTAAACGGCGGCCGTAACTATAACGGTCCTAAGGTAGCGAAATTCCTTGTCGGGTAAGTTCCGACCTGCACGAATGGCGTAACGATTTCCGCGCTGTCTCAACCAGTGGCTCAGCGAAATTGAATTCTCGGTGAAGATGCCGAGTACCCGCGGCAAGACGGAAAGACCCCGTGAACCTTTACTACAGCTTGACAGTGACATTCGGAATAGTTTGTGTAGGATAGGTGGGAGACTGTGAAACCGGGACGCTAGTTTCGGTGGAGTCAACCTTGAAATACCACCCTGGTTGTTTTGGGTGTCTAACCCAGGCCCGTCATCCGGGTCGGGGACACTGTCTGGTGGGTAGTTTGACTGGGGCGGTCGCCTCCCAAAGAGTAACGGAGGCGCGCGATGGTTCCCTCAGGCTGATTGGAAACCAGCCGTAGAGTGTAAAGGCATAAGGGAGCTTGACTGCGAGACCCACAAGTCGAGCAGGTACGAAAGTAGGTCTTAGTGATCCGGCGGTTCTGTATGGAAGGGCCGTCGCTCAACGGATAAAAGGTACTCCGGGGATAACAGGCTTATCTCCCCCAAGAGTTCACATCGACGGGGAGGTTTGGCACCTCGATGTCGGCTCATCGCATCCTGGGGCTGAAGTAGGTCCCAAGGGTTTGGCTGTTCGCCAATTAAAGCGGTACGCGAGCTGGGTTTAAAACGTCGTGAGACAGTTTGGTCCCTATCTGCCGTGGGCGCAGGATACTTGAGAAGAGCTGTCCTTAGTACGAGAGGACCGGGATGGACGTACCTCTGGTGTTCCAGTTGTTCCGCCAGGAGCAGTCGCTGGGTAGCTATGTACGGAAAGGATAACCGCTGAAAGCATCTAAGCGGGAAGCCTCCTTCAAGATAAGGTATCCCTGGGAGCAATCCCCTAAAGGCCCGTTGTAGACCACAACGTTGATAGGCCGGGTGTGTAATCGCAGCAATGCGTTCAGCTTACCGGTACTAATCGGCCGTGAGGCTTGACCATAAAAATTGATTTAAATGGGGGGTGGTAACCCCACCCCCCACTATATACCCAATAGAATTCTACAAATCGATCTCTGTGCAATTGACGACATCAATCTTGAGAGACTTGTTCCAAGTCAATCATAACGATTTCTCGGTGGCTATGCCGAGGGGGCCACACCCGTTCCCATCCCGAACACGGAAGTTAAGCCCCTCAGGGCCGATGGTACTGCATGGGTAGCTGTGTGGGAGAGTAGGTCGCCGCCGGGATCTTTTACAAGAAAGCCCCATCTCATTACTGAGATGGGGCTTTCTTGCGTCTTGGATCCACGTCATAATCTCTTGGGCCATCTTTGCGGGTGTGCTGCGCAGGAATCTGCATGGACTTGCTTCTGTATCTGTTTGTTGGATAATAAGTGAAGACTTCTGCAATGCGTGTGTCAAAAAACACAAAGGAGAAATATCATGGGAGAAATTCGGCAGCTAGAGGTGTTTTTCGATTACATCTGACCGTGGTGTTATTTCAGTGCCGTGCGTACTGACAGACTGCAGCGGGAATATGGTGTTGAACTGCGCTGGACCGTTTTTCCGCTGCATCCGGAAATACCGGAAGAAGGAATGGAGCTGACTGACCTGTTCCGTGGCCGAAATTTTGATGTTGAGGCTATGCAGCAGCGGTTGACGATTGTGGCTGATGAAGTCGGGCTTCCCGTGGCGAGGAGGACTCGCATAGCTAGCAGCCGTCGGGCACAGGAACTGGGTAAATGGGCGGAAACCATGGGGAAGGGTGACCAGTTCCGGCGCTGTATGTACCAGGCGTATTTCGCCGAGGGGCGTAATATCGCCATCCTCCCGGAGTTGGAGATGATTGCCGAGGCGGCTGGTTTACCAAAAGACGAAGTGTATGACATCCTTGCCCAAAGTTTGTTCGCCGAAGCAGTGGATGCTGATTGGGCTAGGGCAAGAGAACTGGCAGTAACAGCGGTCCCGTTTCACCTCTTTGGTGAAAAGACGCTGGTGGGATTTCATCCCTATGAAGATTTCGTAAAACTGGTTACCGTGGTTTGAAAGTTTTAAGGATACCGACTCCGTAAGAACCTTGAAGGAATTCCAAAGCTATTAACGGCTGAAACATCCACCACAAACCGATTGGTGGTGGATGTTCCTGCTTTGATAGTGCATACTGGCGCTGTCAGAACCTTCCCGAAAAACACCCACAACACAAGAAACGCACATTATTACTATTGGAGTAAAACATATGAACGTAGACTTGAAATTGATGAAAAAAGTGCTCAGCAAACGAAGCGATGAGATTGAAGAGAGTGTTGCCGGGACCGGCTATCTTGCGAAAACGGTCATCGGCGTCGGCACTTTTTTACTTGATAACGAAGGCGACTACGAGCTGCTGACCGCCAAGCAGAAGGTTGTTTTTGATAAGTTTCTCAAGCCTTTGCTCGATCAACAACGTCGGTAGCTGATGTGAAAAAATAATTCCCCGAAGGTCAGGAACAGATTAAATTTCGCCTCTTCTTGCTCCCAGCTTTTGTTGAGAATATTGGGCGGGGACGAAAATAAAAAAGAGGTCAGCCCCGCAGGCTAACCTCTTTTTTATGGTGTATTAGGTTTATAATACCCTGACAGCTGCTGAGACGGTTACTCTACGGTTTACCTGGGCGAACCCTGCCAGCCCCTGGCAACCTTGCCAGTCGTGCTCTGGGGTTGGTTGACTGCTTTTCGCTCGTTCCTTTGACCGGTGACATTTTGTCTGATGTTTGCGGAGCCGTTTCCATAATTGTGTCCGCTCTTGTTGGGAAGCTTATATGCGCTTTTATTTCCGGAGACAGGTGCGTAGTTTACAGGACGTACTTGCGCGGGTCTGCCGACATACCTCTGGTTGGCGCCGTTAGTCCGGTTATACGCTGGTCTGGCGGAGTTTACCTGCCTGTTGTTGCTCGACCTGGTATAAACGCGGCTGTTGCGAGAGCCCTGGTCACGATTAATCTGCCTGGTAGCTGTGTATCCGCGTCCAGTGTTTTGAGGGCTGCTGTTCGGACGTCTGACATCGGGTCTGTTTCGGTACGTTTGGCCTTGGTTCTGTGGCTGTGCATAGTCACGCCGGTCATGGACAGCTCCTCGCCGGGAATCGGAACGATGGCCTGGTTTGAAATGATTGTACCCCTCCCAGGCGCCGTATTTCTGGTAGCGCCCATAATAAGAATCCCGGTAGTGACGGATTCTCTCAAAGGGGAGTCTGTTAAACACATAGGGTACGTTGCTATAGTAAACACTTGTCCATGGCCCATTGTAGTAGGGTGAGTTATACCAGAGATTCCCCCTGTTAACGTAGTAGCTGTTGTTATAGAAGAAAAGATCGTAAGGTACCCCTACCGCCACATAAAAGCCTACTTCGGGTGGCTGAACGAATTCCGGTGATTGTTCTGTCACCGCGGTTTCGTAGGCGGTTTCAGGGTAGGCATACCCAGGTTCGGGGGGTGGTGCAACCACCCAGGGCAGGCCGATGTTCAGCCCGACTCCGGCAGGGCTGACGCTGAGTCCGAAACCCGGTAAATTTATCGATACTCCGCCATTGGCCTGGGCCGGAGAGGCATACGCTGCTATCCCCGAAGCCAAGAGTCCTGCTATCAACCACACCATTTGCTTTTTCATCTTTTTATCCTCCCCGTTGTTGCTGACACGGATACAATTCCTGGATCACCATGCAATCAATCTGTTTTTTTGTGTTGCGGTAACCTAAACGTACGGGGAACATATTGGTTTACAGGAAATGTTTTTACTGAAATCCGGGGTGCCGTTTCTGCGATGGTGCAGCCTTTCGGGGCATGAGTTACTATGGCACAGTAAAGCTTCCGATATGCTGCCAGAGAGTCTGTCGAGTGGCATGAACAAACGTAATAACACAGTACAAAAGTTTGTCTTATCGTGGTCCGTCATATGCGACAGTTATGTTGCATGTGACGGACCACGATGACAGTTTTCTCTCCACCAGCGCACCTCTCTTTCTATTTTACTAATACAATCAATTACATGCACTCGCAGTATGTATCGTTTTTTCTTGGCACAATAGTTGTAATATTCCTTACCTGATACATTGTGTCGTTGGTGATTTCACGCAGGAGTACGAGAGTCCTCTTTTGCCTGAATGCTACCCCAGACAATGACTCAGGAGGGCATGAGGTCGTTGGAGTGCAAGGAGTTCTATAAACAACACGAACAGTTGTAAAGGAGAGCGCAGAAAATTAATAACACAAGTTTCACATTCTGCAGCATCAGGTCCATACGTTTTTCAGCACGGAAAACTTTTATTCGACTCTCAGAGAGATTGGTTCGGAGTTACCGGATGAAAACAAGATCCAAAAAAAGGAGAAGAAAATGATAAAGAAATTATCTCAGAAGATGTGCCTTCTTTCACTTGGCGTACTGGTAGTCGCAGGCGGTTGTGCCGGAACGGGAAAAGCACCGGTTGGACAATTAGCGAACACTGAAAAGCTGATCAACGATGCAAAATACGAAAATGCTACAGAGTATGCTCCGCTTGAATTGAAGCTGGCCGATGAAAAGCTGAAGGCGGCGAAAGCAGCTACCAAATCAGAGAATTATGTGCTGGCCAGCCGTTTGCTTGACGAGGCTCAAGCTGATGCCGACCTCGCTGTGGCAAAATCGGCATCGGCAAAAACACAGCAAAACGCAAAAGAATTGAGCGACAGCATTGAGACATTGCGGAACGAAGTCGAAAGAACCCAATAGATGCAATGAAATCCATACCAATCTGGAGGAATAATATGATACAGCGTCATGAATATACCAAGTACATCAAAAAGTTGCTATTTCTGTCCGTACCCTTGACCCTGCTGGCCGGATGTGCTGCGGGGCCAACGGTCACTCCGTCCCTTGTCCAAGCACGGTCGGCTTACGCCAGGATCGAGGCTAATCCGAATATTGCTGCCAATGCTGAAGTGGCTGCGTATGAAGCGAAGCAATCGCTACAGCTGGCAGAACAGGCGTCAGATATTCCGACACAGGAGCACCTGGCGTATCTAGCGGAAAGAAAAGCGCAAATCGCAATCGCACGTGCCGAGAAGAGTATGGCGGAAAAGGAAATAAAACGGCTCGCAGATGAGAAAGACGCGATTCTTCTGAAATCGCGTGATCTCCAGATTGAAAAAAACAGCAAGGAATTAGCGGCTAAGGAGAAAAAGCTTGATCAAGCCGGACGGGATGCCGAGCAGGCTCGTCGCCAGGCCGAACTGAAAGATGCCAAAGCCAAAGAAATGGAGGCTGACCTTGCCAAGGCTCAGGCCAAGGGAATGGAAGCTGATCTGGCCAAGGCTCAGCTCAAGGAAATGGAGGCCGAACTCGCCGAACTGAAAGGCAAACAGACCGAGCGAGGGATAGTTCTAACGCTTGGCGATGTACTTTTTGAAACCGGAAAGGCAAAGCTCATGCCGGGGGCTTTCATGACTGTCGAAAAACTTGCGGCTTTCCTTCAAAAGCATCCCGACAGGAATGTCCTGATCGAAGGTCATACCGACAGCGTCGGGAAAGCGGAGTACAACCTGTTCCTTTCGCAAAGAAGGGCTGATGCAGTAGACAATGCACTGATGGTTAAGGGTGTTGCTACGGAAAGAATGGCTACGAAAGGATATGGAGAAACGAATCCGGTAGCCGGCAACAACACTGCTGCCGGTCGGCAGCAAAACAGACGGGTGGAAATAGTGGTGTTGAATGCGGAAGTAATTCCGGAAAAAATGGCTCAATAGAAAATTCATTTGCTGGCTGGGTTGAAGGTACTTTGGCGGCGAAAAAAAAGAGTCTGAGACGGCAACAAAAAATTAGATGGAAAGGAGGTGCCACATGACGAAAATCAGCAGGGGTGTGATCGCAGCTCTGATAGTAGGCGTAATGGTTGCAGGGCTGGCCGGCTGTCAGAAAAAAGAGGGTCCGGCGGAGCACGTTGGCAAGGAAATCGACCAGGCGGTGGAAAAAACGGATCAGCAGATTGATAAGTCGATGGAAAAAGCCGGGGAGTCGATGGAAAAAGCCGGCGAGAAAATGCAGGACGCAGCACATGATTAAATGAAATGATACCGAGGCCCGCTTCGTGCAGGCCTTGGTATCATTTTCGGCCGTCTAATCGGTCACCCCGATGGTCATCAGGTTCTTCACACTCCGCACACCTTTTATGCCTCTGACAAGCTTGGTGGCCAGATCCCTTGTTGTCCGCATCACCCCTCAGGGTCACAACGCCATTTTTGACGGTAACATCGGTCAAAGCGCTCACGTTCTCATGGAGCAGGAGTGCGGTTTTTACTTTTCGGAACAAATAATGCCGCTTTGCTCGGATACTTGGTGGATGCGTTCAGCTGACATGCTCAGGTAATTTTCATGATGGCGTCGCGTAACATTGTTCTGACATCTTCCCAGACCTGCTCCGTTCCTGTTTTGAGGTCTTCCCATTCACTATCGCTGGCGGCAGATATCCCCTGCAGTTTTAACGCCGCCTCATCACGCTTTGCCTTCAACTCTGCGATTGCATCGCAATATTCAAGCCCTGTCTCGGGCTTGGCGCTTGTTGCCTTGATCTTGAGCTGGTTTATTTGGGCATCCCATTCGACCATCTGTGAAGAAAGGTTTTCGACGTACTCTGTTCGCTTATCCAAAATAGCTGCCCCCGTTCTGTGATCCGGTGATCGTCCACGACATGTCGTGCCTCCTGCGGGGTAGGAAAGGTTTTCCCTCCGCAGAGTTGGCGAAGCGGCCCAAGGTTAGGATTTACCTGAATTGATAGTATCTACAAATATAGCAAAAAGCACGAAAATGCTCATGTACTACAAGAAAAAATTCGCAACTAACGTGCCGGAGAGAGTCTGCAGGTACTGTAAGTATCATGAATGTCCACAGGTTCCGGGTCATTGCAAAAGATGGCAATGGCATCAAGCTGCAAGTTCCGTATATGCTCCGCCCAACACCATGGGGCACGTAACATCAGTGAAACAATATTGTGACAAAACTGCCCCCTTTATCCCCAGCCAAAACTAATTCTAAATGATAACGATTGTCAATGCTTTGGCCGGTAGCTATAACCTGTTGTAATTGCAGCGATTGATGCATGGTGCTGATATTGTTGCAGTTATTGGCTTTGACTGCGAAGCGTGCAATTTGCAATTCATCCAGTAAAATACAATACTTTACCTTGATCCCAACAGACTTATCCACAATGTTTCCACAACTGAATGTGGAGATACTGTTACATTCTTAGGAATGCTCAGACCGTTACTGCTTTATTGTGTTTGTGCCCAGGTTGCCGCAAGTGCGGGCTTGATATCTTGGCACCGTTACCAGGTGACACGAGACTGATGTTTATTTTTAAATAGCTTTTTGAATGACTAGCTGTAAGTATTTATTAGTTTTTTACTTATGCCAAAAAAATGTGCAGATATTCCCCGCTTCTGGCTATTACCTTATCTTTTGTGCTAATGCCGGGGCGCCGCGATTTTTTCCGGTTCTCGCGGGTATGCTCGTCGGCAATGGTATCGTTTGTAGTATTTTGCTGTTCATGTTTTACCGCTAGCGGACAGACGAAAGTGATACAATTCCGTGACAAAATAACTGCCTTTATCCCCAGCCACAATTAATTTCAAATGATATTGACAGTCATTAAGCGCGCAGGTAATTGTAACCTATTGTAATTGCATGCATTCTTCTATGTGACTGATATTGTTTAACAATTAAACTTTGACTACAAAAAGGGCAATGTGTGACCCGTCCAGCAAAATACAATAATTTACCTTGATCCCAACAGACTTATCCACAATGTTTCCACAGGTGAATGTGGAGATACGGTTACATTCTTTGGGGCAGAATACCTTTCACGATTCTTCTCTGTTTGAGACTTATACTGTCGCTCATTGCAGGTATCGTTGCTACCAAACGGAGGGGCAATCCCCTTATTTTTTCAAACAGCTACCCACAGATTCTGCGGAAGAGGCTGATTACAAGTGTTTATAAAAGTGCGTAATGGGTTAAGCTTTACCGCCGATTTTATTCTACTTGTGGTAGTATTACAAAAATACATTACTGATAGATTTGGTTCAGGAATAAGCATCATCTGATGCCCTGGCAAGGGTACGAGAGGTTAGTGATGAATAGCAGCAGGGCGGGAAGCCTGCGCTAGTAAGCTGACTTAAATGTACAGAAATTAAAGGAGACAAGCAAAATGTATCATGAAGTTGACGACTATGAGATTATTAGTGAACATAATGTAAATGAGTTGAAAATGAAGGTAAAGGAGCTTTTAGCAAAGGGATGGAAGTTGTGCGGTGACCTACAGATTGTCTCTTCGGTAAAAGCTGACATGGTTGCTCCCTTGTTCACGCAGGTGATGGTACAAGCCAAGCGGTAAACGCCTTCAGAGAAAATCGCAGAAAGCCGACAGCTTTGTATCGAGCTAGTATCCTTTGTTGAGACCCAACCTTTTTTCGCGTAACTGGTTGAATCGAGGAGGGGGAATGAAAACGCTATTTGTTCTTATTATACTGGGTATATCGATGGTAACCGCGTTCAACTGTTCGTGGGCAGAGGCCGGAGCGGAAAAAGCCGCCATCTCGGTTGCTCATACCTGGCTGTCGGGTATCGATAAGGGGCAGTATTCTAAGAGCTGGCAGGAAGCTTCCGCCTATTTTCAGGGCGCTATCAGTAGGGATCGTTGGGTCGCCTCACTACGCGGTGTCCGCAAACCCCTTGGTATGCTAGTGTCACGAAGGGCGATATCTTCACAGCGCAAGAAGGAATTACCTGGTGCCCCGGATGCACTGTATGTGGTCATTAGATTCAGGACATCTTTTCAATACAAGAAATCAGCAGTTGAAACCGTTACCTTTATGATGGAGAAGGGTGGCAGTTGGAAGGCAGCAGGGTATTTCATCAAGTAATGAAGTTTGTGAAATCAGCTCCCATGATTTCTCTTCGAATTATGAGCGGCGGCCCCATCGGTCGCCTTTTCTGATTCTGTTGTCGAAATCAATGTCACATGGTACCTTGCAATGATGAAATTTACTCTTTTGACCCATGGCAAGGAATTCGACAAACGCTCCAATACCGGCCGGTTGGTGTTGGAAATCCTGGGGGATGTGGCTGAACAATCCCGTTGGGACCGGCTCAATCCACCTGCCGGGCTTGTGGGGGAGATTGAGGCGGGGGGCGTGGCGCTAGTCTATCCCGGGGCGCCTGACGAGAACAATGACGATCTGTCTGACATCTCGCAATTCATCCTGATTGATGGTACCTGGCATGAAGCTCGCAAAATATTCCAGCGCAGTCCCTATCTGCGAAAGGCTCGCCGGGTTAGTCTCAAGCCGTCAGCCTTATCCCAGTACAACCTGAGAAGAAACCAGAAAGAGGCCTGTCTGTGTACGGCCGAATGTGTGATCGAAATACTGCGGTGCATAGGCTGGGTCGAGCATGCCGAGCGCTTGCAGGAGCGGTTCCTGGCCTTCATCAGGCCGCCAGGTGTTATGCGCGGTGCGGCGCTGGGGCAGTGATACAATTACAGATTTCACTTCTCGTTTTAAAGGATATTGAACATGACCAATAACGATCTGCTCCGCCGGCTCCGTTACGCCTTGAACCTGAACGGCGTTATCATGACGGAAATATTTGCGCTGTCCGGCTATGAAATAGGCCCTGCCGATGCGTTGAAGTTTTTAAAAAAAGAGGAAGATCAGGGGTTTGTGACCTGTGATGATACGGTAATGAGTTTATTTCTGGAGGGCTTGATACGTTACCGGCGCGGCAAGCAAGACCAGCCAGCCGATACCGTTCAGCCAGCGGAAGGGGCATTGACCAATAACCTCATTCTGCGGAAGCTCAGAATAGCCTTGGAGTTGAATGATGATGCGATGATCGGCATCCTGAAACTGGCTGGTGTTACTATCTCGAAATCTCAGTTGTCGGCGATGTTTCGTTCCGTTGACCATCGAAACTATAAGCAATGCGGTGACCAGTTTTTGCGGAATTTTATTCGTGGTCTTACCCTGGGCCAGAAGAACAAGGCAGATAAAAATTACAATCCTTAACATTCGACACTCTCCGTTTTGAGGTATGATGCATGAACCAGCAACAACCCAATGATATCCTGCACGGCATAACGCTGAAGATGATTGTGACCCAACTAGTGGCGGAGTTTGGCTGGGAGGAGATGGGCAAGCGCATCGATATCCGCTGCTTTACCCATAACCCGAGTGTTTCCTCAAGTTTGAAGTATTTGCGGAGGACTCCGTGGGCCAGGGATAAGGTTGAGGAGTTGTACCTGCGCTGGAAGGTGGAGAGTTCCCCGTAATGCAAACAACCAGACAGTCGGCCCCGAAACATCGGCCCAAAGGCGTTATGCTGCTCTATGAGGATGCTGAGATACTTGTGGTGGACAAGCCGAGCGGCCTCTTGACCATGGGTACCGATAGGGACAAGTCCCGAACGGTGCACTCGATCCTCAACGACTACGTTCGCAAGGGCAACCCTAAGTCACGCAACCGGGTCTATATCGTACATCGACTGGACCGTGACACGTCCGGTATTTTGCTGTTTGCCAAAAGCGAACAGGCTAAAATATTCCTGCAGTCCGACTGGGAAAACACCACTAAAATCTATCTGGCAGCGGTGTTTGGCCATATCAGTCCCCCCGAGGGGACCATCAGCAGCTATCTGACCGAGAATGCAGCCTACACTGTCTATTCCACCTCTGATCCGACCAAGGGAAAGCTGTCGCAAACGGCCTATACGCTTGTTAAAGAACTGAAAGGTTTCAGCCTGCTGCGCATTCAGCTGTTAACCGGCAGAAAGCATCAGATTCGGGTGCACTTGGCGGAAAAGGGGCATCCGGTGGTCGGTGACCGGAAGTACGGCAGAGGCCATGATTCGTACCCAAACCTGGCGCTGCATGCCTGCTCTATTTCTTTCACCCACCCGGTTAGCGGTGCACAACTGCGCTTTGAGACACAAATTCCAGCCCTTTTTACCCGTTTGGTCGGCACCTTCCAACTGTCGGAGGGGAAATAGGGACGCGGTCTAAGGTGTTTCTACGTATTCTTGAAATGTGGAATGGTTACCTTATGAACAGTTATGCTCTTTTTACCGATGTCAGCTCGAATCCACAGCGAAAGTGCGGGATCGGCGCCTATTTGCTTGTTTCGACGTCCTACCTTGAAGACGCAGCGCACGCCATTGACCGGGCTGAAATTTCCGCAAAACTCCGCTTTAAGAGATTTGGCGATACATCATCGACAAAGCTCGAAGTCCAGACGGTTTTGTGGGCGTTGAAAAATATTCAGGCAGAAGGTTGTGCTTTCGATCCTGGGCGCCTGCAGGTTTTTACCGATTCCCAGTGCGTAGCCGGGCTTCCGGCAAGAAGGGCTGGCCTGGAGGCCAACCAATTTTGTTCCAGGCGCTCGGGGCAATTGTTGACAAACGCTCTCCTGTATCGAGCATTTTACGCGGCGTATGACACTCTCGGATTTGAGCTGGTCAAGGTGGCAGGGCACTCCCGTGCCAGTTCACGCGACACCGTGCAGCAGGTTTTCTCGTGTGTTGATCAGTCAGTGAGGAGAGCCTTATCCCTTTGGATGGCGGAACCTGGCGAATGAAAGATGATCTGCCTCGCTACCTTGAGCCGCCGGAAAGGGTTGACCCTGAAGCAGATGATACACGTCCGGTCGCCCAACAGGATGACCAATCTTTTCCAATGAATTGGCAGGTCTATATCATTCGTTGTTCTGACAATTCCCTGTATACCGGCATTACCACAGATCTGACCAGGCGTCTGCGCCAGCATGCAACGGGTCGGGGGGCAAAGTATTTCCGCGGGCGTTGGCCGGAAAAGGTGCTCTATCTGGAAAAGGGACACACCAGGAGCAGCGCCAGCAAGAGAGAAGCAGAGATCAAGACACTGACGCGTGCCGGTAAATGTCGCTTGGCTGCTGCGGAGCAGAAGGAAATGGCCATGCGTTGAGAAACTACGGCAGAGATATTTGAAAATGTGGATTTAGTGGATATGTTAAAAAGCACGTTATGTGAGGTCCAGATAGTTTCGCGAGGTGGCTAAAACTTTATGAGCGAAGAAAACGATCTGAAAGAACAGGCAGAAAAGGCACCCGAAAAATCTGAAAAAGAACGGAGTAGCTGGAAATCTCTAGATCCGACAATGTATCTTGTGGCGCTCCTTACCATTCTCGTGTTGTCGATTTCGTACTTTTTTGTTTTTGCCTTGCCAAAAATGAAGAGAAATCAACTTGGGTTGGAAAAGGCGAAGTATACCCAGGAGAAGGAACTCCAGGAATCATATGTAAAGTGTGTTGATGCTGCTGAAGAAGAGTACGAAAGCTATGTCAAGCTCAATGGGCGTCCTGTGGAAAAACAACCGGGAGCCTATTCTGCACCTGATTATATCTGGCAGACAGCAGATAAAAATCGAAGTGCAGCCATTGATGAGTGTTCGCGACATTTTCGCCATTGAACAGTACTTGTTCAGTGGTAGTCAACCTAAGAAGTCAAATGCCAGCCGATTCCCGGTGTTACCCTTCTTGAGCAAGCAGTGTCGCCAGACAACGGATATGCCGGTCATCGGTCCCGCAACATCCCCCCAGAATTTTCATTCCCAGTTCCTTATGCAGTGCGGCAACGTCTTCGGCAAAGGTTTCCGGTTTTTCCTCAATCAGGTTGGCGCTGTTGTCAAGATCTTCGGGGCTTAGGGCGGCAGTATTGGCAAGCAGGCCGATGATCCGCTTCCGGGCAAGGAGCGTGGAATTGGTTTCATGTCGCAGTGCCGCCCGGGCCAGCGAGGCATGGGTGCAGTTGATCATATAGGCCAGCGGCTGCGGATGTACGGCAGCATCAATGGCAAATATGGCCTTGTGCAGGGGCGTTCCATCCAGCAGCGTTCCCTTTGGACGGACAACAAAGCTGATAATGTACGGCATGCCGGTTTCTGCAAGAGCAGCTGCCAGGCCCTGTGCCTCGCTGAAGGACGGCAGGGTGGAGGCAAGGAGGAAATCGACCCCTGCCGCGGCCAGTCTCTCGGCTTGCCAGGAGTGGAACTCCCGCGCCTCGTCAACAGCCAGTGCTTCTGAAGGACTATAGGCGTCACCGCGACAGCTCAGTAGACCGCAGATCATAACATTCTCCGCATACTCTCCGTAACTCCTTCGCAGTGCATCGAGAAACCGGAAATTATCGCCATTCACGTCAAATTTGTCGTAACCGGCCGCCGCAATCCGTTCCCGGCTTGCCCGCCAGGTCGGAGTGGACATGATGAGAGGCAACCCGAAATCGTGGCCGATATCCAGGTACTGCCGACAAATGCTTTCCAATGCAGCGCATTTTGCATCCTCATAAATGAAGGCCGCGTTGACCAGATACGGGTCAAGCTCCATTCCAGAGATGCGGCGCAGGCGCTCAATGACCGCACCCTCGCCGAGGATGCAGCGGTTCTGATCAATGAATTCCGCAAAAGAGGCAGGCTTCATTACTGTTCTCCCTCAGAATTTTGGGACAATCCTGTCAGAATGATTTGGACCAAAGGAGCGTGAAACTGTTGCCGGAGGTACCGTTACGCAGGAACTTGTTGTCGTATGCGTATTCCAGATACAGTTGCGAATCATAAAAAAAGCCGGTGGTAAGGCCAACGGAAAAGGCTTCGCTATCCGCCGAGCTTAATTTGAGCCGCAGTCCTTCGGCGTTGGCGTAATCGGGCCGATTGGCTCCCCAGGCAAAGGTGGCACGCAGGTGCAGGTACATGAACAACAGCAGCTCATAGCGGTATTCCAGAGTGCTGACCACATAGTCGGAGACCGGAAAATCGTTTAATAGTGCCCCGGGATAAGGAAGGCGATAAAGATCGTCGCTTTCGTTGGGGAACGGACCTCCTCCGGCACGGAAGGCGGAGAACCGGTCGAGTTTCCCTACCGGCGAGACGCCTCCGTGCAGGTAGCCAACGAATCGGTGGCGTTCCGATAGCCAAGGGATGCCGCTGGCGCCAATCAGGTACCCGGAAAGTTTCAGATACTGCTGCGTATCGTTCTTCTTGAAGATCAGGTTTCCGAAGGTACTGTCGGACCATTTGTCCCTGAAGGTCATTTCGAGATCGCCGCCGCCGGCCCAGCCCTCATGGGGTAACTCCATGAAGTTTCGGCGGAGACCGTCATAGCGTGCACGAAACCGCAGACCCTGGAAAAAAGTGTCCGGCGGCAGCATAACATTCGCTCCGGTGTCGCTGGTCCGTTTGTCATAGAAATAGCCACCCTGGTAATAAAGCTGGAGCCTCAGATTGTTGTCCGACTGAAACGGTGCCACCGGGATCCGAATTCCCGCGCCGAGCCACCCGGAGATGGTTCCCCAGGTAACGGAGCTTGACGTGACTTCTTTCCCGTCTTTGACCTCGGTATCTGCAAAAGGAATGGTATTGTTATCAAAGTGACCAAGGAGTTGGAAGCTGCCGATGTTTCTGGCAATATCCACCTCATTGACGAATACCCCGATTATACTACGGAGCCACCATTTTTCCGATTGGTCAAGCCAGTAGAGGGCAGCGATCGGCAGAGCAGTGGTTCCTCCGACAGCGGGTGCATAGAAGTTTGCGCCCAAGGTCAGGGAACGGACATTGTCGCGATTCCGGGACGGGATAGTGATGGATCTGCCCAGAAAGGTGGTCGTGCATGCCTCACCTGCCAGAGGGGTGTGATATGGGCGGTCAACCTGGATCGCTGGAATTTCTTCTTCCTGGGCGGCTTCACAGGGGGTGGATCCCCAAGCGAAGAACGCGGCTAACGAGGGTAAGAAGATCAGACGAGTCAATGCGGCAAAGCGTTTTCTCCCGAGCAGCGATGCTGCCTGCAGAAATTTCATGATTCCCCCTGGTCCTGGTTCCAGCTGCATTGAGTGGCTTGCCGCTCTTAAAACAGATAGTCCACGTTTGCGGAATGTCAAGGGATAGGGGAGTAATGTTCCGCAAGGATGATCAAATCGTTTGGCGTGGGAAGCGCATGATGTCCGCTGAACAGGCGTAACAGGGGCGTGCCGGCAGGCTGAGCCCCTGTAGCTGGGTGGAATGTGGAATTATTGCGAATCGGGAACAAGGGTGGATGGTGTCACTTTCCGCAGCACTTCTTGTACTTGAGGCCGCTGCCGCAGGGACAGGGGTCGTTTCGTCCGACCTTTTCGGCGATGATCGGCTTTGGTTTCACGACGCTACCGTCGGCGAAGTACCAGCGCCCATTCTCACGTGTGAAATGGCCGCATTCATGATGCGTGCGCGAGACGCCGTTTTCGCGGAAACGGGCAATGAATTCCACCTCGCCGACGTTATCGTCCGGCCCGCCAGCTTGGGTGCTGATGATTTCAAGGCTCTGCCATTCCGATTTTTCCGCCCAGACTTTTGTCCCTTCGTGATCATATCCTTCACGATGATCCGGGTGGGTACTCTCGAAAATAAAATCGGTGGCAACTTTTGTATAGGCCGAATAGCGTGCTCGCATGAGTTGTTCCGCTGTTTCAGCGTGTTGCGCGCCGGTTATGACCGGTTCGCAGCAATCCGGATAGGAAGCGCCGCTTCCACAAGGACAGCTGTTCATAGGTATTTCTCCTCCATGGGGATGTTATTGATTGTGGGACCAGACGAAAAAGTTAATGTCCTGGAGAGAGACGATAGCACATCTGCTTATTTCAGGCAATCGTGTCGGCCATCTCTCGGGAAGGGTAGTATAGCGTTGCCTGGACATCATACCGGTTGTCAGGATGCTCGTAAATACCTGAAACAAAGAAACGCCCCACCAAGGGGCGTTTCTTTGTTTCAGGGGGCAGTTCTGGTAAGGGAGGAGATGCCGATGATAGATCAGTAGCGTCCGGGAGGCGGTGCAAAACCCTCCCCTTCCCACATGCGGTTGTGTGGCGTCCGTTTCCTACTGCAGCGAATGACCCCTTTTTTGCAGAGGGTTGAGCGCCACTCGTATTTCAGGAAAATTTTCTCCACGGGGTGTGATTCCGGTTCGAATGCCACGTTTATTGACGGTGAATATTCCTCCCTGCCATAGCCGGTGCCGGCGCTTTTTTCCTCTAAACGTGCGGCTGGAGATGCGGGGCGTGCCGATTTATCGCGGGTCATTTCCTGGGAAGAGTCATAGCAGGGAGGGTCGTAGCGGCGCACTTCCGGATAGACCGCCACGGCGATTACACCCATGGCTGATTCGTCCCGGAATGAGGCGGCATAGGAATCGGCGACACTGGTGAAGTAGAAACGGTTGATCCGGTCGCTCCCTGTTCTCCAGCCGGAGAATTCGCCTGATTCGTAGGGCTCGAGGATGTACATCCTTTCGTTGTTGCGTAGCCAGGATTTTTTGCCTGAAATGATGTTCCTGCCGTCAACCGCAACGACAATGCCGATGCGCCGGTTGAGCTTGTTGCGTACCAAAATGCTATAGTTCTCACCTTTCACTGCTTCGGCATAGGCCTTCTGCACCAGTCGTCCCGTTGTTACCGGGAAGAATGGGATAATTCTGCCGCTGTCCGTCCGAAGCTGAACCTCTACGTCGCTACCGATGGATCCTGCCTGGGCAATGGCGGTAATGCCCAATAATAACGCCAAGACTGCAATAATTTTCATGATACCCTCCTTGTTTTTGGCAACCTGTTAAAGTTGTTGTGCCCTTATGCTTTCTTAGACAGGGGAACCGGGGGAAAAGTTCCGAAATAATTCTGAGAGGTCTTTAGCGCAGGAACACTGGTATCCTTCTCCTTTCTCGCGGAGGGTATTGGTGCTATAGTAGTCGCGCATCACATTACTACCTTCCATTCCCTTGACAGAAAGAGAGGACAGATGTCCGAGAGTACCCATCCGTTTCAGACCCTCACCCCCGGCTTTATTATGGATGCGGTGGAAAGCCAAGGTTTTCGCTGTGACTGTCGTACCCTTGCGCTGAACAGTTATGAGAATCGTGTCTACCAAGTGGGCGTCGAAGATGGTGAACCCTTCATTGCGAAGTTCTACCGCCCCGGACGATGGAGTGATGCGCAGATTATCGAGGAACACAGTTTCTGCCTTGAGCTCGTCGAGCATGAACTGCCGGTTGTTGCTCCCTGGCGGGATTCTCATGGTGAAAGCCTGTTCCGCCATGATGGCTTCCGTTTTGCTCTCTATCCTCGCCAGGGAGGTCATGCACCGGAATTCGACAATCTCGACAATCTCTGTGCCCTTGGCCATGCGCTGGGACGTATTCACAGTATTGGCGCGATACGGCCCTTCCAGCACCGGCCGGTACTGGATGTGGAAAGCTTTGGCCATGCGAGCGTGGCTCTCATCGGCGAGCGCTGTATGCCGGATGAGTACCGGGCGAGCTACGAGGCGGTGACCTGCCAACTCCTGGAAGGAATAGCGGACGTGTTTGTCGAAGCAGGCGAGGTTCGCTTCATCCGGGCGCATGGCGACTGCCATGCGGGGAATATCCTCTGGCGCTCCGGTTCTCCACATTTCGTGGATTTTGACGATGCTCGCATGGCTCCGGCAGTGCAGGACCTCTGGATGATGCTGTCGGGTGAACCGTCTCGCCGGAATGCCCAGCTGGCATCGCTCATGGAGGGGTATCGCGAGTTCTGTGATTTCCAGCACCGGGAACTGCTGCTGGTCGAGGCCCTGCGCGCCCTGCGCATGCTCCACTACAGCGCCTGGCTTGCGGAACGCTGGGAAGATCCCATGTTCCCTCAAACTTTTCCCTGGTTCAATACCGTACGCTACTGGGGAGAACATATTCTGGCGCTACGCGAGCAGCTTGCCGCCCTTTCGGAGCCGCCACTGGAGCTGCAGTGAGGGGACGCGGAAGATTGATGCTTTTCAGGTTCTGGGATGACAGACGTTTTTGCTAAAGGTGTAGAAAGTGCTGAATAGTAACTCGGGAGGTAGGAGATGCTGTTGGAAAAGGAAAGAAGCGAGATTGTCCTATTTGGCAGGAAGATGCTTGCTGCGCGTCTGACATCCGGAACCGGGGGCAATCTCAGCATTTGCGATCGAGACGCGGGCCTTGTGGCGATCAGTCCGAGCGGAATTGAATATGAGGATATGGAGCCCGCTGACGTACCGGTGCTCGACATCGCGGGAGTTGCGGTGGAAGGCACGCGGAAGCCTTCAAGCGAACTGGGTTTCCATCTTTCCCTCTATCGGCAGCGTCCTGATATTCGGGCCGTCGTCCATACCCATTCGGTCTATGCCACGACGATGGCCTGTCTGCATTGGGAGATACCCGCCGTTCACTACCTGGTGGCCTTTTCCGGCCGAAAAGTACCCCTGGCACCCTATGCAACCTTCGGCAGCGAAGAACTTGCCGCGCATGTTGCGGCGACAATTGGCGACTATAATGCCGTGCTGCTGGCAAACCATGGCCTGGTGACCGTCGGCCCGAACCTGGCGACAGCCTTTGCCGTGGCCGAGGAGATCGAGTTGGTTGCCCAAATCTATTACCAGGCGAAATGTATTGGGGAGCCGGTTATTGTTCCGGATGAGGAGATGTCAACAGTCATCGGGAAGTTTGCCACCTATGGCCAGAAAGGCGGCGAAACCCGTTCCGGAAGCGGCCGCTGACGGCGGCGGGTTACAACCAGCCTCGCTTCTTGAAGATATAGATCGGCAGGATCGCGGAGAGGATGATCAGGAGAAGTGCTATCGGATAGCCCATCTTCCATTGCAGTTCGGGGAGAAAGCGGAAATTCATTCCGTAGATGCTGGCGATGAGAGTCGGTGGCAGGAAAATAACCGACATGACGGTAAAAATCTTTATTACTTTGTTCTGTTCCATGCTCATATAGTTCAGGAACAGGTTCTGGAGGTAGTCGAGTCGCTCGAAGTTGAAGTTGGCCGAGATGACGAGGGAGTTCACGTCCTTGATCATCATGGAAAGCTCTCTTTTCTGGCTATCCGAAATCATGGTGCTTTTCAGGAGAGACGAGAAAACACGCTGTTTGTCTGTCAGGTTTTCCCGGAAGGTAATGTTGATATCCTCGTAGGAAGTGATGTATTGGAGAAATTCACTGGGCTCGTGGAAGGAATGGGTGTCTTTTCTGCCGATGGTGACAATCTCCTTCGAGAGATGCTCGATGAGGTCGGCGTCGATATCCACCCGCATGGCGAGGATACCGGACAAAACCTCACCGCCGCAGTGGAAGGCGCGTGGCGTCAGCCGCAGTTTGCGGGAGAATTCCGTGAAGATTCGATGTTCGCTGAAGCGGATCGTGGTGAGGAAGGAATTCTTCAGGATGAACGACACGGTTTCACTGTAGATTTTCCCCTGCTCCTTGACCAGGAAAGAGGTGTTGATCCAGATTCCACCTTCGTCCTCCCAGTAGCGGGAACTGTATTCGATTTCTTCCGATTCCTGGCGGGTCGGCAGTTCCAGCTTCATGGCTCTTTCAACGGCGATGCACTCCTCCGGAGTCGGTGAAATCAAGTCGAGCCAGACAAGGCCCGATGTGTCCATTGACTCCAGGTGTTCGACTTCCACTGTGAGTGCGAGTATGGTTTCTTCCGTGTGTAGATACGCTTTGATCATGGTGAATTCCTATCCGTGGTTTGAACTGGGGGGTATCTTTGCTCGGGATAGGGTGCTGATCCCTTCACGTTGCCCCGATTATCCCACAGAGAGTACTCAAGGAGAACTGAAAGGTCAAGGTGAAAGAGAAATTGTCTACGAGAGCATCTCTCGTATGATTGCCAGCATATCACGCGGTTTCAGTGGCTTCTGGATCAGGCCGTACTCTCTGGCAAGCAGTCCCTGCTGCCCGAGTATGTCCCCGGTATAGCCACTCATGAAGAGGATTTTTGTCTTTGGTTTGCTCCGCAGAATCTCATCGCAGGCCTCTTTTCCATTCATGCGTGGCATGATGACGTCCAGCAGAACCAGATCGATGTCGTCACGATTCTGTTGGAATTTTTCTACCGCCTGGATGCCGTTTTCCGCTTCGATGACCCTGTAGCCACTTTCGAGCAGGATGGTCTTTGTCAGAGTCCTGACCGCATCTTCGTCTTCGGCAAGGAGAATTAATCCTTTTCCTGCCGGAGGAGGCGTCAGTTCCTTCCGATCCTCGTGCTCAGCGTCTTCTTCGATTCTGGGCAGATAGACCCTGATGGTTGTGCCTACTCCGATTTCGCTATATACGGTGATGTGGCCGTTGTGCTGCTTGATGGATCCGTAGACGATGGCGAGACCGAGACCCGTTCCTTTGCCCATTTCCTTGGTGGTGAAGAACGGTTCGAATATCCGTGCCTTTGTCTTCTGGTCCATGCCTGTTCCGGTGTCGGACACGGAGATCACCGCGTATTCACCGATCCGGCCGTAGCCATGGGAGCTGACGAATTTTTCGTCAAAGAAGGTGGTTTCGGTTGAGATGTGAATCTGACCGTCCCGGGGGATCGCGTCGCGGGCATTAGCCACCAGGTTGATGAGTACCTGCTCGATTTGTACCTCATCGGCCAGAATTACGGGATCCGGGTCGGGAAGGGTGATGCAGATTTCGATGTTTTCGGGAATCAGCTTGCTAAAAAGCTTGGCTGATTTTTTTACGGTTTCGTTGAGGTGGATCCGCCGCGGGCTCATGATCTGTTCTCGGCTGAAGGCGAGCAGGCTTTGGGTAAGGTTTGCTGCCCTGTCCGCGGCGTAGGCTATCTGGTCGGCGTGGGCGAGCAGTTCACTGTTGCCTGTGAGCCTGCTCTGCAACAGATAGGTTCTGCCGATAATGGCAGTGAGGATATTGTTGAAATCGTGCGCGATTCCGCCTGCCAGTTCGCCCACTGCTTCCATCTTCTGGGCCTGACGGAGTTGGTCCTCCAATCGTTTGCGGTCGGTGATGTCCGTATAGGTGCCCACCATCCTTAGTGGAGCTCCATCTTCACTTCGTTCCATTACCTTGCCGCGGTCCAGAATCCATTTGAACGATCCATCCCGGCAGCGAAGTCGATGTTCGGTCATATAGAGGGGTGTCTCGGAGCGGAGATGTCTTTTTATCTCTTTGAAAACCCACTCCTTGTCGTCCGGATGGACAAGTTTCTCCCAGAGATTTTCATTATTATCGAAATCTTCAGCCCCGAATCCAAGGATATTTTTCCATTGATCGGAATAATAGACCTTTCCTGAAGTAATATCCCAGTCCCATACGCCGTCGCCGCTTCCTTCCAGGGCAAATTGCCATCGCTCCTCGCTTTCATGGAATGATTTCTCTGCTATTTTCCTTTCTGTAATGTCCCGGCAGTAGCAGAGAACGGCCTGCTGTCCTTCGAATTGGATTACCCGAGCATTTACCTCGGTGGGAATGATTCTGCCGTCGCTGGCTACGGTGTCGGTCTCAAAAATGAGCGAACCATGCATGAGGATCTCATCCATCTTCTCCGATATGCCGGAGGATTTGTCCTGCGGGCAAAGGTCGCGGGGCTGCATGTTCATCAGCTGTTGACGACTGTAGCCGAGCCATTGGCTAGCCATCTCATTCGCTTCGAGAAAATCGCCATCAGGCAGGTGGATGAAAATGGCGTCGGGTGCATGGTCGAAGAGCATTCTGAACTTTCGCTCTGAATGCGCCAGGCGTTCCGCCATTTTTTTCTGTTCAGTGATTTCCCTGACGATTTCAAGACCGGCAATGATGTTCCCCTGAGTGTCTCGAACCGGTGACGCTGTAAGCTGGAAATAGCGCTCGGAGACGCCGTCGCTGATACATCGTTCGGCCCTGTGGATTTCACCGTCTGCAAAGGCTTCCCGGAGAGGGCAGTCGTCGCAGATCTCAGTTTTTCCTTCATAGGCGATGAAGCAGTGCTTTCCTCTGTAGTCAGCTACCATTTCTTTAAGGATGCGGTTCTGGTAGATTATCCGGTACTCGGGATCCTGAACGGAGACTCCGTCGCCGATCGCCAGGACCATGGCTTCGTAGCGGGCCTTTTCGCCTTCGATAGTGGCCTGGGTCGCCAGCAGCTTCCTGACATGATAGCGAACCAGCAGGTAGAGACCGAACGATGTCACGGCAACATAGGCAAGTCCTTTGGCAATTTCCAACTGGAAAATACTCGTCGTGTTAGTGAAGAGCCGGGCGAGGAGAGTATCGGAAAGAAAAATCCATGCGGCACCAAAGACTGCATAGGCGGTGACAATGCAGAGCGGAATTTTGTTTTTCAAGGACATGCGGCACCTCCTGTGCTTGTAAGGGCCGATCATTTGCCCTGTAACTGTATCATATAATTGCTGCAGGTCATGTGACGTTAATAAGAAAAAGTCGCAATGTTTCAGGAACTCATTTTGCCCCTTGAAATCCTGGTTTTCTCACCTAGAATTATATATAATTATCTCGAGCGTGTAACGGAAGAGCGGGATAAAAGGATTCTCCGCAGGTTCGGAGGCATCTTCTCGATGTGTGAAAGGAAAAGGCAGATGGCTTCACTGGAAGGAACGAGGGCTCCGGACTTCGAGCTGGAGGGAAGTGATGGCAAAAAGCATGTTTTGCGAGACTATAGCGGAAAAACAGTTGTTATCTATTTCTATCCGAAGGATAATACTCCCGGATGTACGAAGGAGGCCTGCAGTTTTCGGGATTTCCACGAGGATTTGCAGAAGCTGGAGGTGGTGCTTTTGGGCGTCAGCAAGGACAGCCTCAAGTCCCATGACAAGTTCATCCGCGATTTCGGTCTTCCCTTTGTGCTGCTCTCCGATCCTGACGCAAAGATGATGCAGGCCTATGGCGCATTCGGGGAGAAGGTCATGTACGGCAAAAAGACCATGGGTACGATCCGCTCAACGGTTGTGGTTGGTCCGGATGGCATGGTGGTCAAACACTGGCAGACGGTGAAAAAGGCCGAGAGTCATCCCGCGGTTGTCGTTGATTTCCTCAGGGCACGATGAATCAGGGTTTTGGGGCGAAAAGGAAAAAATAGCATGTCAGAAAACAGTGCGATACCGATTGATGTAACGGATGAGAATTTCTCGGAGATCATGAAAGGGACGACCTTGCCCCTGCTGATGGAATTCTGGGCTCCTTGGTGCCATCATTGCCAGGTGTTGTCGCCGGTTATCGGTGAAGTCGCAACAGAGTTGGCGGGAAAGGTGGTCGTGGGACAGGTCAATTGTGACCTGAGCGAGCGGCTTCCGGAAAAATACAATGTCGAGGTGATTCCGACACTGTTTCTCGTCAGGGCTGAAGAGGTGATCGGCACCATTGTCAATCCCAAGGACAAGGCTTCTCTGCTTGCCTGGGTTGGTGAGCTGATCGAGTAAGGGGATTTTCTTGGCGGCAGCATCAGGACCAGCCATAAGTGGACACCTGTCCGCGATTGCAGAGCTTTTCCCCCTTGTGGTCTATACGGCCATGGCCATACTCTTGGTGGGTGGGCTTCTGCTTGCCGCTTGGTGGTTGGGTGAGAAGCGCCCGGGAGCCAACAAGGGGGCAGCGTACGAGTCAGGAGTTCTTCCTTCCGGCTCGGCCCGTCTAGCCTATCCGGTGCCCTTTTATCTGGTAGCCATTTTCTTCATCGTTTTTGATGTGGAGTCGGTCTTCGTTTTTATCTGGGCGGTTGCCTGGGACCTGCTCGGCATTCCGGGACTTATCCATATCACCGTGTTCATCACCGTGCTCTTGCTGGGGCTGCTCTGGCTCTGGCGTAAGGGTGGGCTGGACTGGGGACCGAAGAAACTTTGAACTTGAACCATGAACTTTAACGTTGACCCGTGATCCTATGTCTGAACAGGAAGCAATCTCACATCCCGATATCCTCTTGACCCGCCTGGATGATCTCATCAACTGGGGGCGGGCCAATTCTCTCTGGCCGATGTTCTTCGGACTGTCCTGCTGTTTTGTCGAAATGATGACCTCTTTTACTTCCCGGTACGATATTTCCCGCTTTGGTGCCGAAGTCTTGCGCGGAACCCCACGCGAGGCCGACCTGATGGTGATCGCGGGCACGGTTTTCAAGAAAATGGCACCGTCGGTCTTGCGTCTCTATGAGCAGATGGCTGAGCCACGCTGGGTTATCTCCATGGGTAGCTGTGCGAATTCCGGCGGAATGTATGACGTATACAGCGTGGTCCAGGGCGTTAACCAGATCTTACCGGTGGATGTCTATGTGCCCGGCTGTCCGCCCCGGCCGGAGGCTTTCCTCCAGGGATTGATGCAGCTCCAGGAAAAGATCCGCCGTGAGGAACGGCCGGCCCGATCCGTGTTTCATCTTGCTGGCGGGACCCAGGGGACCACCGCCCCGGTACTTACGGACGGGGAAAGCAAATCACGGGATACGCGCGGTCCGGGCATGGAGAGGATTGCCATCCGCGGGACTTCACTGACGCATCCAAAGTTCTGGATGTCCAGATCGGACGAGATGTGGCGCCCGCCCGCTACCCGGCACTCTTTTCCGTCGTTCGGTCTCGAGGGTGAGTTGGAGGCGGCTTTCAATGGCCTGGTGAGCGAGGATGTCTGCGCTACCGACATGCCCACCTACCGGGTGCCTCCGGAGTTTGGTGCCTGAGGTGCTGAGCTACCTGAAAAATCGCCAGCGGCACTTCCTTTGGCCGGCTGGAGGATATTGCCGCAGTGGATGATTCCCTTCGCCGAGAGCGGGGAGAGCACAAGGACTTCACCCTCAATTACCACCTTCTTTCCTTTGATGTTCCCGGGCACCTGCGCATCAAGACTGAACTGGAAGGCAGCTACCCGACACTACCCACGATAACGGACGTCTGGCCCGCAGCTTCACTGGTATGAGCGGGAGGTGTTCGATATGTATGGCATCCGCTTTTCCGGCCACCGGGATCTGCGCCGCATCCTGATGCCCCACGATTGGGAAGGCCATCCCCTGCGCAAAGAGCATCCCTTCCGCGCTACCGAAATGCCTCCCTATACAACAGAGGATGCCCGCCGTCACCAGCCGCTGCCGGCGGAGGATTTTTTCGACCGGGTTGACGATGAGACCCTGATTCTCAACCTGGGACCACAGCATCCCGGTACGCACGGGGTGCTCAGGGTCATCCTCAAATTGGATGGCGAAGAGGTGGTCGATGTAGACACCGATATCGGTTACCATCACCGGGGCGCGGAAAAAATGGCGGAACGCCAGTCGTGGCACCAGTTCCTGCCGTACACGGACCGTATCGACTATTTAGCCGGTGTACAGAATAATCTTGCCTATGTGGGTTCCGTGGAGAAACTCTGCAGCATAACCGTCCCGGAGCGGGCGGTCGTAATTCGGGTGATGCTGGCCGAGCTGTTCCGCATCGCCAGCCACCTGGTCTGGCTCGGCACCTTTGCCGCCGACCTGGGGGCCATGACCCCTGTTTTCTACACCTTTACCGATCGGGAGAAAATCTTCGATATCATCGAGATGATCACCGGCGGGCGCATGCACCCGGCCTGGTTCCGCATCGGCGGCGTTGCCGATGACCTTCCCGAAGGCTGGGAAGGACCGGTTCGCGAGTTCCTCCGCTGGATGCCGGGCCGACTTGCGGAATACGAAGGAATGCTGAGCAAAAACCCTATTTTTACTGCACGGTTAAAGGGTGTCGGCGTTATTTCGCGGGAAGAGGCAATGGCCTGGGGGATGTCCGGACCGAACCTGCGGGCCTGTGGTTTCGATTGGGATTTACGCAAGAAAATACCCTATGGCGGCTATGATGCTTTTGACTTCGAGGTAGCCGTGGCCGAGGGTGGCGACTGTTATGCCCGCTACCTGGTACGGGTCGAGGAGATAAAACAGTCGCTGAGGATAGTGGCGCAGGCATTGGAGAACATGCCGGACGGTCGTTGGATCACCGACGACTACCGTTATGTCCTGCCAAAGAAGAAAGATGCGCTCCAGGACATCGAGTCCCTGATTCACCACTTTGTCAATGCGACACGGGGGATGGCCCCCCCGAAAGGGGAGACCTATTCCTCCATTGAGGCGCCGAAGGGTGAGTATGGTTATTTCGTTGTCTCCGAGGGGATCAACGTGCCGTACCGGGTCCGGATCCGTACCCCGAGCTTTGCCCATATGCAGATGCTGCCTCAGTTGAGCCGAGGGGGGTTGGTGGCGGATCTGCTGGCGGTACTGGGGTCGATAGATTTTGTATTGGCGGACCTGGACCGTTAGCGGACCTCGATCCCGGAGTTCTGCCGATGTCGAAAAAGGTCTATAATCATCTTTCTCTGGACTGTTGCAAGTGGTAAAGGGGGCTGTCCTGCTCTCGGGAAAGGCAGGTTTCGGCACCTGGCTTGGACTCCTCTGTGGGGTGGTTTTGAAGCTGGTCGTGGTAGTTGCCATGGTGGGGATATTTTTAGCCGCCTACTTTTTGTAAAATTGCTCAGATGGTATCGGTAGTTTGACAAGGAACAGGATTGTTCATGATTCCAGAATCACTGAAAAATGAACTGAAGGCCCGGGTCTCCGAGGCGGTGACCAACCGTGAGGCGGCTGTGGATGTGATGAAGGAGCTGCAGCGCCACTGTGGCTGGCTGACCGACGAAGCGGTGCTTGTGGCGGCGGAGATCCTTGGGCTCTCTGCCCTTCAGGTGGAGGAACTGGCTACCTTCTATGAGATGATTTACCGCCGGCCGGTGGGAAAGCGAGTGATCAATGTCTGTGATTCCATTTCCTGCTGGAGTTGCGGCTGTGACGCCATTCTGGACTATCTGAAGGAGCGACTTGCTGTGGATCCGGGGGGGACTACTACGGATGGCTTTTTTACCCTTATTCCCTCTTCCTGTCTGGGAAACTGTGGTGAGGGGCCGACCATGATGATCGGCGATACCCTGTATGGTCAGTTGACGACGGAACGGGTGGATGAGATTTTGGCGAAGGAGAGAAAGTCACTCGTTTCAGAATAGGAATCCCCGGAGAGAGGCTAGCAGTTCCCAGTACGGTTTGTTTGCCTGATATAAGGAAACGAAGTGCCTGTTCTGGGCACTTGTCCGCACCTTGCGGGAGAGGGGGTGAGTGGATGAAAATTCGGAGAACTGGTGTCTTGCTGCTTTTTAGTTCCTTTGTCTTCGCCCTGATGGGTGTTTCCTGCGAAGCTACCGCACAGGTGGGGAAAAAAGGGTTCGAGAAATACTGCGCGGTCTGCCACCCAGAGGGTGGCAATATCATCAATCCAGGCAAGCCGCTCAAAAAATCATCTCTGGCTGCCAACGGCATTACCTCTGAGAAAGACATTGTCAACATCATCCGGCAGCCGGGTCCCGGTATGACAAGTTTCGGCACAAAAGTGCTTTCGGATTCCGAGGCACGGGAAATTGCGCATTACATCCTGAAAACATTCCACTAGCAACACCGGGTCGAAATGGAAAGTATTCTTTTACCACCGAACAGACCGGACACACCGGTATCCTTTGCCGACTATTGTGCGGCAGAAGGGTTTGAAGCCCTGAAGCGGGCTCTCCGTGAACTTGCGCCCCTTGAGCTGCAGCAGTTGGTCATCGACTCAGGGCTGCGTGGCAGGGGCGGGGCCGGGTTTCCGACCGGCAAGAAGTGGTCCTTCGTGCCGCGTGATTTACCGGGACCCCGCTATCTCATCTGCAACAGTGACGAGATGGAACCGGGAACCTACAAGGACCGTGTTCTGCTTGAACATAATCCGTGGCTTCTGGTGGAAGGACTGATTCTGGCCGCCTATGTTCTTGGCGTCCATCATGCATTCATCTTCATTCGGCGAGGCTATGAAACCCCTGCGGGAAATCTGCGATTGGCCCTTGCCGAGGCGGAACGAGCCGGATTTCTTGGTGACAATATCCTCGGCAGCGGTTTTTCATTGAAGATCGATCTTCATGTTTCAGCGGGGCGCTACATCTGCGGAGAGGAAACAGCCCTCATGAACGCCCTGGAAGGGCGGCGGGCCAATCCACGGAGCAAGCCGCCCTTTCCGGCGGTCAAGGGTCTCTGGGGTGGCCCAACGGTGGTCAACAACGTGGAGACCCTTTCCAACATTCCTTCCATTGTCCGGAAAGGCCCGGAGTGGTTCCGGGGGCTGGCAGCTCTTCCCGAAGCGGCAGGCAATAAACTTTTCTGCTTCAGCGGTCACGTGCGCAACAGGGTCTGCGTTGAACTTCCCTTGGGCATAACCCTTGGGGAGATTCTTGACGGACCGGCCGGAGGCATGGATTCGGGACGAAAATTCAAGGCCTGCATACCGGGTGGTGCCTCTACCCCGTTCTTCACGCCTCAGCACCTTTCGGTTCCCATGGAATTCGATAGTGTGGCCAAGGCCGGTTCCCGCCTTGGCACCGGTGCCGTCATTTTCTTTGATGAACGGACCTGCATGGTTGCCGCCACCCTCAATCTGGTCAGTTTTTATGCCCGGGAATCGTGCGGTTGGTGTACCCCCTGTCGCGAGGGACTCCCCTTTGTACGGGAGGTCCTGACACGGATTGAGCACGGAAGGGGTAAACCGGAAGATATTGAAATACTTCGGGAACATGTGAAGTTCTTGAGTTTTTCCTTCTGCCCGCTGGCTCCGGGGGCGATGGGGCCGGTGGATGGCTTGCTGCGCCATTTTGAAGAGGAGATTCGTGAACATATTGCAAAAAGGTGCTGTCCCTTCAGGAAATAACCCGGTTTTTCAGCATCCGGGAAGGATCTATTTAACAGGAGGTTTGATGTCCATGGAAGAGCAAACAGGGTACCGATTTCAATGGAAAGATCTGGGAGACATTGCTCTGGGCCGGCCGAATCTGGGAGATACGACCAAGGTGGCGGTCTATCGCCTGATGCAGTATACATTGCGTGATGTTCTCGCTACCCGCTACGGCAAGGAAACCGCCAGCGACATTCTGCGGGAGGCCGGAAAGCTGGCCGGGACCGAATTCTGCAAAAACTCGCTCAATACCGAACTCGATTTTAATGGTTTTATCGCCGAGCTGCAGGATCAGCTCAGAACACTCGCGGTGGGAATTCTCCGGATCGAGAAGGCCGACCTGGAAAATCTGGAACTGGTGATGACGGTTTCCGAGGACCTGGATTGCTCCGGGCTTCCGGTTTTCGACGAAATGGTCTGCGAATACGATGAGGGCTTCATTGCCGGTGTCCTCCAGGTGTATACTGGCCAGGAGTTTCATGTCAGGGAAGTAGACTGTTGGGCAAGCGGAGAGAGGACCTGCCGTTTCGATGCAAGACCGGTTGTAGAAAGGTCCCTATGAACGAACAGGAACGCTGCTTGCTTCGAGAGCTGACCGATCAGCTGGCACGTGCGGTGCGTGGTGAATTTACCGTGCTTACCCTATCCGACACAGGAGGGTTCGAGATAGATGCCCTTGCTGATATGATCTCGAAACTTGTCGGAGAGATGAAGGAGGCTCAGGAATTCATCGCGGCCCTTTCACTGGGCAGGCTCGATGTGGACCCTCCGCGGCGCAATCACCTGATATCTTCTTTCAAGCAGCTCCACTCCAATCTCTGTCACCTGACTTGGCAGACCAAGCAGATCGCTGCTGGAGACCTCAACCAACGGGTCGATTTCCTCGGTGAGTTTTCCGTTGCCTTCAATTCGCTCATTGATTCCCTGCGGGAGAAGCAGTTGGCTGAAGACCGGCTTCGCTACGTGAGTAATCACGATCCCCTCACCGATCTGTATAACCGCAGCTACTTCACGGAAGAGCTGGAACGCGTGGAGCGGGGGCGGCGCTTTCCGGTCAGCATCATGATTGCTGATCTGGATGGGCTGAAACGTGTCAACGATACCCTGGGTCATGCAATCGGTGACCGACTGATCCAGCAGGCCGCCCAGGTGATCCGGCATGCGGTGCGCGGCGATGATGTGGTGGCACGGATCGGGGGCGACGAATTCGCGATCATTCTGGCCGGCACTGATTCTGCCACGGCACGAGAAGTGCTGGGCCGGATCCGTACAAGCGAGGCGCTGTTCAACCTGGAATGCGGCAATTACCTGATCGGAATTTCGGTCGGCATTGCCACTGCAGATCAAGGTGGTTCGCTGTCAGAAACCCTGAAGCTGGCGGACGCACGGATGTATGAGGACAAGTTTGCCAGAAAACAAGCGGGCGGGCCCGGCCGTAGGGAGGATGAGTAACGGTACTATGCCGAAACTGATCATCGATACAATTGAGATAGAGGTCCCTGCCGGCACCCTGATTCTGGAGGCGGCGCGCAGCGCGGGGATCATGATCCCCCATTTCTGCTACCATCCGGCCCTGGGAAATGCGGGCGCCTGCCGGGTCTGCGCCGTGAAGATGCTTGAGGGCCCGGTCAAGGGCATTCAGATGTCATGCATGACTCCTGTTCAGGAGGGTATGGTGGTTTCCACGACCGATGACGAGGCTGTGGCCATGCGGCGTCACGTTATCGAGTGGTTGATGATTAATCACCCTCACGATTGCCCAGTCTGCGATGAGGGGGGAGAATGCCTGCTCCAGGACAACACCATCGCCGCCGGACACGGGATTCGCCGCTACCAGGGGAGGAAGCGTACCCATACCAATCAGTACCTGGGTGAACATGTTCAGCATGAGATGAATCGCTGTATCCAGTGCTACCGTTGCGTACGTTTCTATCAGGACTTTGCCGGAGGAACCGACCTGGGGGTCATGGGCAGAGCTTCGATGGTCTACTACGGCAGGTTCTCCGAGGGCAGCCTGGAATCCCCCTTTTCCGGTAATCTGCCGGACCTCTGCCCCACCGGGGTCTATACCGATAAAGCCGCGCGATTTCGCGCCCGCTACTGGGACTACGATATGGCCCCTTCGGTCTGCCCGCACTGCTCGCTCGGTTGCGCCACCATTCCGGCGGCCCGCTATCGTGAGCTGCTGAAGACCATGGCGCGGCGCAATGATGCGGTAAACGGCTGGTTTCTCTGCGACAAAGGCCGCTTCGCCGATCATGGCGTAAACAGTCCTGATCGGCCGAGAACGCCGTTGCTTGATGGGCGAGAAACCTCGTGGGAAGAGGCTTTGGATTCCCTTGCTGCACGTATCAGTGAGCTCTGCGAGGCTCATGGCCCCAGATCACTTGCTGTGGTTGGTTCAGCCCGCCTTACGCTGGAGGGGAGTCTTCAATTGGCATTTCTTGCCGAGTTCCTCGAGGCCGGTGCTCTCTGCTATTTCGTTGACCGGGAAGGGGCTGCGGCGACTACTGCGGCAGTTTCGCTCCTGACTAAGGACACGGCCATTTCCATGGCCGAGGTAGAGCGTGCCGACTGCATCGCCATTGTCCAGTGCGACCTGCGCGAACAGGGGCCGATGATGCTACTGGCGGTCCGGCAGGCTTGGCGTCGCGGTGCAAAAATCTTTCTCGTGGGTGATGGCTGTCCGCAGGCGCAGGCAGAATCGGTTTCGTTGGAAATGACCCGGGTTCCGTCTTTGGCCGATATCTCCTTTGCCGGCTATACCAATCCGGTTGCGATTTGTGCACCAGCCGGTTCCGGAACGAGGGACCTTGAGGAAGCGGCACGTTCCGGCGTAAAGCTCGTGTTCCTTCTTCCCGGGCCGAATGCCTTTGCTGCGGCACTGCTGACCCGGGAGCACCGGGCCACGTCACTTGCCGAAGCGGTCGAGTCGGGAAAAATCAGAGGTATTCTTGCCTTTGAGGCAGATCTTCCCGAAGAGCTACTGTCCGGAATCACTCTGCTTGCGGTTG
The DNA here is from genome assembly GCA_963717775.1 of uncultured delta proteobacterium. Classification (GTDB taxonomy): domain Bacteria; phylum Desulfobacterota; class Desulfuromonadia; order Geobacterales; family Geobacteraceae; genus RPRC01. The sequence goes on along the minus strand of CAVQWZ010000028.1, from coordinate 158,036 downwards.
CGGACCGCTTCCCTTCCGAAGCAATGAATAAATGCGATGTATTCCTGCCGACCACTGCCTGGGTGGAGATGGACGGCACTTACATCAATAACGAGGGCCGGGCGCAGCGTTTCCGGAAAGTCATGAATCCGGGGCTACCGGTTAAGGGGCTTGATCCGGCACTTCATCCTCCCCGGGTGCATCGACGAGATGCCCCTGGCGGAGAGCCTCGTCCGGCCTGGCTGATTATTGCCGACTTGGCGGAGCGGTTGGGTGCGGAGCAAACCCTGGAACCCCTTTCCGGGCGCTGGGAGATTCTGCGGAACCTTGACCCGGAAGGCGAGGGGGAACGGGTTTTGTAGCAGACCAGCGTCCCCATTCATTCAGCTTTTCCCCCTCACCCTAACCCTCTCCCTCAGGGAGAGGGGACTGTGTGAAAACATAGCGGATGATTGACGCTAATCGGCATCGGCAATCAGAATGCCAGCCAACCGATTCGGGATACGAAATGCCATCTGATACGTTAGACATGCTACTGTTGCTCGCAAAACTTACAGTACTCTATGGAGTGGTGATGACGGCGGCCGCCTATCTGGTTCTGGCTGAGCGGCGGGTCTTGGCCTGGATCCAGGACCGCAAGGGGCCGAATCGGGTCGGGCCTTTTGGCCTCCTCCAGCCACTGGCCGATGTTATCAAGATGCTGACCAAGGAAGATGTCTGTCCCAGGGGTGCGGATCGGTGGCTTTTTTATCTGGCACCTGCCATGGCCGCCATCCCGGCGATCCTGACCTTTTCCGTGATTCCTTTCGGCCCTCCGCTGACCCTGTTCGGACGAAGCATATCGCTTCAGGTGGTTGACCTGAACATCGGCCTGCTGTTCTTCCTGGCCCTTTCATCCATTGCCGTCTACGGGGTTGCGCTGGGAGGTTGGGCTTCCAATTCTAAGTATGCTCTTCTCGGGAGCATTCGGGGGCTTGCCCAGCTCATTTCGTATGAGCTTTCCATGGCGCTTTCCCTTGTCCCGGTTGTCATGCTGTCCCACTCCTTCCGTTTGGGAGACATTGTTGATGCCCAGGCGTCGGTGCCTTTCATCGTCTACCAGCCCGTGGCATTCCTTATCTTTCTAATCAGTATTGCAGCCGAATGCAAAAGGGTGCCCTTTGATTTGCCCGAAGCGGAGAGCGAACTTATTGCCGGATTTCATGCCGAATATTCGGGGATGCGATTTGGCCTGTTTTTCGTGGGAGAGTATATAAATGTGCTCGTGCTCGGAGGTTTGGCTGCCACTTTTTTCCTTGGCGGCTGGCATGGTCCCTGGCTGCCGCCACCGGTCTGGTTTGCCCTCAAGGTGCTCGGTTTCGCCTTTCTCTTTATCTGGATGCGCGGCACCCTTCCGAGGCTTCGCTATGACCAGTTGATGCATCTTGGCTGGAAAGTTCTCACACCGCTTGCGCTGTTGAACATTCTTGCTACCGGGTGGTTCATAATGATGTTATAGTATCGTACAAGAATTTTCGGCTTCGTTTGGCAAGGCACAGAACATGGCAGGACACTTTACCAAAAGGAGGAAGTGTTTATGACTGAAAATGTGAATGCAGCAGACAGGCACGGCCACACTCCGCTCATCGAGGCGGCCAAGACAGGGGATTTCGAAGGGGTCAGTGATCTCATCCGCCGGGGTGCGGATGTAGATGCACGAAGCAACAAGGGGAAGTCTGCGCTGCACTATGCCGCGGCCAACGGCCACGCGGAGGTGATTAAGGCGCTTCTGGATGCCAAGTGCCTGGTTGACGCCCGTGACCGCGATGGCCATACTCCCTTGATGTTTGCCTCGAATTACGGCTGTAACGAATGCGTCAACTACCTGATTGATTTTGGTGCCGACCCGAACGCCAAGACTTTGACCGGCAATACCGCTCTCACGTACGCCGAGACCAACAATCATCCGGACACACTGGCGCTGCTGGTAAAACTCCAGCGAGCCAAACTGGCGGTATAGTGCATAAATGGGGCGCAATTGCGCCCCCGTGTTTTTTCGGCAAGTAACGCTACCTTTCTTCCCAGGAATTCACAGAGAGAGCCATGTCCCTTTTTGCTGACATAAAGGCAATCGGCCTCGGTTTCTGGACAACGTTGCGCCATATGGGGCGACGCTCTGTAACGATCCAGTATCCCGAAGAGAAGCGCACCCCCTTTCCCCGCTATCGGGCGAGGATCGTTCTCACCCGTGACCCGGACGGTGAGGAGCGGTGTGTTTCCTGTTATCTCTGTTCCGCTGCCTGTCCTGTTGACTGCATATCCATGCAGTCCGCGGAGAGGCCAAATGGCCGTCGTTATGCGGCCTGGTTCCGTATCAATTTCTCTCGCTGCATCTTTTGCGGTTTCTGCGCCGAGGCGTGCCCGACCATGGCAATCCAGATGACACCCGATTTCGAAATATGTAAACGGGACATCATGGACCTGGTCTATGAAAAGGAAGACCTGCTCATCGATGGTTGCGGGAAGGATCCGGACTATAATTTTTATCGTCACAGCGGTATCGGCGTGGTAAGCCCTCGCGGCGGCAATCCGGACGAAGATCCTCCGGTGGATGCAAGGAGTCTGCTGCCGTAACCAACCGGGCAAAGGGTTTAAAGTACACGACACAATATTTACAATAAAGTGACTGTTTAGATTCCAGAATGGATATGGTAGGGGCGAAGCAAATGTTTTCGCTTCGCCCTCGTTCACACATGAGAAGTCGGATGAAGCAGGTACAACGTGTGCTTCACCCCTACATTTTCGGTGCCCAATTTTTCCTATGGAACAGATCGTATTCTACATACTCGCGGCCGTTGTGGTGATTGCGACCCTTCTTGCCGTGACCGAGCGCCATCCGGTCCATGCAATTGTCTATCTGGCTACTTCTTTTTTCGGCCTGGCGGCGATCTTTTATCTTCTCCTAGCCCCTCTGGCCGCGGTTTTCGAGGTGATCATCTACGCCGGAGCTATCATGGTGCTGTTCCTGTTTGTCATCATGATGCTGGACCTTGGACACCCTGAAAAAGTAAAAAGGCCAGCTTCCCGCGACTGGTGGCCGGCACTGGTTTTGTGCCTGGTAATTTTTGGGTCTTTTACCGTTCTGGCTGTCATGCCATTTTCCGGTACCCCTGCCGTTCCTGCGCAGATTGGCATCAGGGAGTTTGCTACAGTCCTGTTCAGAAACTATGGTGTGGCCGTAGAAATTATCTCCCTGCAGCTGCTGTTTGCTCTGGTGGGTGCTCTGTACCTGGGGAGGCGCAGATGATCGTTCCCCTGTCCCATGTTCTGTTACTGTCCGGGATGCTCTTTTCTCTGGGGCTTTTGTGTCTGCTGGTCTGGCGTGCCAACCTGATCATGATGCTGATCGGCATCGAGATCATGCTCAACGCAGCAATCCTGGTATTTGTTGGTGGTTCTGCCGCATGGGGAAACGCCGATGGCCAAGTCTTTGCCCTTTTCATCATTGCCATGACCTCGGCCGAAGTTTCGTTGGCCCTGGCGCTGGTGGTCTACCTCCATCGTCGGAAGAAGACCGTGGACTCCGACGAGTTCCGTGAACTGGGGGAATAGCATGAACCTGTTTCTGCCCCTGATACTCTTTCTGCCGATTGTGGCGGGTCTTTTCATCGCCCTGGCAGGCATGCGCCTTCCCCGCTACATCAGCGGTCTGGTGGCAAGCGGGGCTATTGTCGGCTCTTTTGTTTCATCCCTGTGCGCCATTCTCCAGTATCACTCACCTGTTACCCTTGAACTGTGCCGCTGGCTGTCTGCCTTTGATCTGCAGGCACCCATTTCCCTCTATTTTGATCCCCTTGCAGCGGTGATGTGCCTGATGGTAACCTTTGTCTCCGGCATTATCCTTCTCTATTCGTACGCCTATATGAGCGGAGAGGGCGACTATGCCCGCTTCTTTTCACTGATGAGCCTGTTCATCGGGGCCATGCTCCTGCTGGTGCTGGCCGGAAATCTTCCCCTTCTGTTCCTCGGCTGGGAAGGTGTCGGCTTCTGTTCCTACGGCCTGATTGGTTTCTGGTACCGGGAGGAAAAAAATGCCGATGCCGGGCGCAAGGCTTTTCTCGTGACCCGTATCGGCGATACGGCCTTCGCCGCGGCAATCTTCTGGCTCTTCCTGCTGTGCGGCACTCTTTCCATTAATGAAATCAATGGCATGGCAGCGCTGCTGCCGGCAGGGATCGTCACAGCCATTGGTTTGCTCTTTCTGGGTGGAGCGATGGGGAAATCGGCTCAAATGCCACTCATGGTCTGGCTGCCGGATGCCATGGCCGGCCCGACCCCGGTTTCCGCGCTGATCCATGCGGCCACCATGGTCACTGCCGGTGTCTACCTGCTGATCCGGTTTTTTCCGTTGATCGGCTTGTCGGCAACGGTCTGTGCGGCTATCGCCGTGACCGGAGGAGTAACCGCCTTTTATGCTGCTTCCTGCGCCCTGGTACAAAGGGATCTGAAGAGAATTTTGGCCTATTCGACCATGAGTCAGATCGGCTACATGATGCTCGGTGTGGGCAGCGGTGCTCTTACCGCGGCAACCTTCCACCTTCTGGAGCATGCCTTCTACAAGTCCCTGCTCTTTCTCGGCGCGGGTTGCGTCATCAGCGCTCTGCACCATGAGCAGGACATCTTTCGCATGGGTGGCTTGCGAAAAAGCCTTCCCGGCGCCTACTGGCCGTTTCTGGCCGGGGCGGCCTGTCTGGCGGGGCTTCCCCTTACCGGGGGTTTCTTCAGTAAGGATAGCATCCTGTCGGCGGTGTTTGCCCAGGGCGGAATCCTCTACGGTGGTCTCTACCTGCTGGGTCTTGTCACCGCCTTGCTGACTGTCGTGTATACTTTTCGGATGGTGTTTGTGGTTTTTCACGGAGAAGGTCACGCGGTCGCGGCCGGCAATCATTTCATGGAGAGATTGCTGATTCCATTGGCGCTCCTTGGCTTGTTCGGTGAGGTGATGAATCTGCCCGAATATCTGGGCCTGGGCAGCTGGCTCGGCGGATTTTTTCAGCCGCTCACTCCGACTGCCCCGTCGGAACTTCCCTCTGCAATGGAACTGTCCCTGCAAGCACTGGCCGCTGTCGTTGCATTGGCTGGTCTGGCCTTAGCCTACGTTCTTTACGCTGGTGGCAGATGGCGAAACAGGTCGGAGTCCATTGCGCCGAAGCTTGCGGATTTTCTGCAAAACGGCTGGTACTTCGATGCCCTCTACCGGGTCTTGTTTGTGCGCCCCTTTGAGCGCGGCGCCGGATTCCTCTACCGACAGGTTGAGCAGCGGCTTGCAATCGGCGGCCCAGACCGGATGGCTGAATTGACAGCCAGGGGAGGGGAACTACTGGGAAGATGGAGCGCCGGCAGGATTTCGCCGTATCTCCTCAGCTTTGCTGCCGGGGTTGCCCTGTTGCTGGGATACTTGGCTTGGTCGGTTTTTTAAGGGTGAATTGGAAACCGAGCCCTTCTGGGCGTGGTCATGTTAGTTGGCCCCATGCCGGTGCTGGATGGGAATAGAGTATAAGCTCCCCCTCTTATGGTAAGAGGGGGCTGGGGGGAGTTATGGGGCACAGAAGATAACCCCTCCCGGCCTCCCCTTGAACCAAGGGGAGGAGAAAGAACCTTGATGTTGCATTATATTGCATTACGGAAGGTCTTCAATTGGCTAACTACCCGATTTTGACACTACTGATTTTCTTGCCCCTTGCGGGAAGCCTGGCGGTTTTTCTGCTGGGAAACAGACACGCCCTCTGTCGGGCCACGGCCCTTGCCGTCCTTATTGGTGAACTGGTTCTGGCGGCGAGTATTGTCTTTCTGGCGCCCCTTGACTCGGCAGCAACCGGCGCCTTGCCCGGGTTCTTTCTTGTCGAAAATCTTCCCTGGATTGAGACGTTCGGAATCCGCTATCTGCTTGCCATGGATGGCATTAGCCTACTCATGGTTCTGCTAACGGCATTCCTTGCAACCCTTGCCGTGCTTTTTTCCTGGAACTCCATCACGGAAAGGGTATCTGCCTACTACGGTCTGCTGCTCCTTGCCACCTCCGGAATCCTTGGGGTTTTTCTGGCCTTAGACCTGTTTCTCTTTTATCTTTTCTGGGAAATAATGCTGATCCCCCTGTTCTTCCTCATCTGCGTCTGGGGTGAAGGGCAACGAGTCAAGGCGGCATTGCGGTTCTTCCTGTATACCATTGGCGGCTCACTCCTGATGCTGCTGGCGATCATCGGTCTCTACCTGCTTCATGGCAAGGCAACCGGTGTCTACACCTTTGCCCTCCCGGAACTTCTCCAGACCCCCCTGGACACGGTGCAATCCTGCCTGCTGTTCTCGGCCTTTTTGCTCGCCTTTGCCGTCAAGACCCCGATCTTTCCCCTGCATGGTTGGCTGCCTGATGCCTATACTGCTGCACCGACCGCCGCAACGCTCCTTCTGGCGGGTCTCATGGCCAAGACCGGTGTCTATGGCCTGATCCGGTTTGCCTACCCCCTTTTCCCGGAGGCAGCGGCTCTTTTTACCCCTGTTCTCTACCTCCTCGCCGTGCTCGGGATTCTTTATGCATCCTGGCTTGCCTATGTTCAGACCGATGTGAAACGGCTGGTGGCTTACTCCAGCTTCGGGCACATGGGGTTCATCGTGTTGGGGATCGTGGCCTGGACGCCGGTCTCCCTGTCCGGCTCGGTGGTCCAAATGGTGAACCACGGGATTACCACCGGAGCCCTTTTTCTCATGGCGGGCATGCTGGAAGAGCGTTCCGGCTGCCGTGACAGCAGTTCGTTCGGCGCTCTGTGGGGGAAGATGCCGTACTTCGGAGCCTTTTTCCTACTTTTTTCCCTGGCAACCCTGGGGCTTCCGGGGCTGAACAACTTTGTGGGTGAATTTCTCATCCTGGCCGGGGTCTTTCGCGTTTCTCCGCTTGCTGCCGTGGTTGCCCTTGGCGGAATCGTACTTGTCCTGATCTACACACTGCGGCTGGTGCAGAATCTGCTGTTCGGACCGGAGAGGGTTCAACGTGAAATGGCTGACCTCTCGCACCGGGAGCTGGTAGTTCTCGTTTCTTTGGCTCTGGCGGTCATCGTGCTCGGTGTTTACCCGGCTCCGGCCCTTGATCTTATCCGGCTTCCCATCGCCCTGCTTAGTGGGAAAGGAGGCCTGCCGTGACACCAGCTGATCTCTGGACTCTCATGCCGCTCTTTTTCCTTGCCTGCGGGTCACTGGTGATCCTGATCAGTGGTGCGTTCAAGCCGGGCCGCTATGGGACATGGATCGGAGTGCTTGCTGCACTCTCCTCGGCCTGCTGGGTTCTCCGCGAGCCGCCCCTTATACTGGTCTCTCAACTGGGACTTGCCGCGACGCCCTTTGCCCGTTTCTTCACGTTTCTTTTCTGTCTCACTGCTGCGGTGGTGCTTCTGTTGTCCCACTCTCATAATGATCGACGAGGAATTCGTGGTGAAGAATACCCTGCCACGGTACTGTTTGCCGCCTTCGGCATGTCGGTCCTGGCTGCCTCGCTAAATCTCCTGACCCTTTTTCTTGGGCTGGAGGCGCTGAGCTTTGCCTTTTACATCCTGACCGCCATTGATCGTGAGCGGCCGCAATCCGCCGAGGCGGGACTCAAGTACCTGCTCATGGGTGCCGCTGCCGCTGCTTTCGTCGCCTTCGGAATTGCGCTCCTCTATACCGGAACAGGAACCTTGGCCATTGCAGGCGCAGTTAATCCTCTCGGTCCGACAGGAGTTCTGAATCCCCTTGTTGTTGCAGGTTGGGGATTTATTCTCATCGGACTTGCCTTCAAGGTTTCACTTGTTCCGGCTCATCTTTGGACGCCCGACGTGTATCAGGGTGCTCCTGCTCCAGTAACCGCTTTTCTCTCCACCGGCTCAAAGGTGTCGGCTTTTGCTGCTTTCCTGCTTCTTCTTCCGGCAATGGGGGCGGGGTTCACTCTCCTTCATGGCCCGCTCTGGTGGCTCTGCCTTCTTTCCATGGTGGTGGGTAATCTGGCAGCATTACGGCAGCGGAACCTCAAAAGAATGCTGGCTTATTCCTCCATTGCCCAGATGGGCTACGTGACTCTTGCGCTCGTTACCGGAACCGTGGAAGGTTTCCGTGCCGTTGTCTTCTACCTGGTCGTCTACACGGTGACAAACCTGACGGCATTCGGCGCCATTGCTTCCCTGACCGGGGAATGCGGGATGGACGAGATCGATGACTGCCGGGGTCTCGGCCGAGCCCGTCCCTTTCGGGGAGGTATGCTGGCCCTGTCGCTCTTTTCGCTGGCAGGAATACCGCCGATGGCGGGCTTCATGGGCAAGTTCACCATCTTTGCTGCTGCACTGCGGGGGGGCGAGACCGCTCTGGCCATCGTGGGTATCGTCATGGCGGCCATCTCGGTATACTATTATCTCCGCGTTGTTGCAGTTCTGTATGCGGTTGAAAATGATAGGAAAACAGTGTTTCCGACCCTGGCAGCTCCTGAATTTCTTGCCTTTACCGTTACGGCATTTTTCATCCTGCTTTTTGGCGTGTTCCCGGGTGCACTTTTGACAATCATCAGCCAGATTATTCAGTAGGAGTTCCTGCCTGTCCTTTGCGGTCGGCACTGTTCGATTTGTCAGGGTAAGCCCCAAGCCGCAGACAGGGGAACTGACTCCGGGAATGCCCGGAAATTACGGTAAAAACCGGTTGACAGCTCAGGTGGGTATTGATAGTTTACTAGAGCAGGGTGGTGGGGTTAATGTTTGATAGAAAGATTTCTTCACTTGGCGAAAAGTGACCTGCCATTCGCTGTTGAATAGAAAAATATCAAGTTTATATCGCTGGGGGAGTTTCGGCTGAGAGACCGTTTCTGTAAAGGACGGCAACCCTTTGAACCTGATCCGGGTAATTCCGGCGGAGGGAAGCGAGTGTTTGGGCATCAGCCCCCACTTCCGGCCGCTTTTGCGGCTTTTTTGTTGTCTGGAATCGTCGTGCCTGAATCAGAAGTAAGACCAATGGTGGTCAAGGAGGTCGCTGGTGCAGATAATTGTGAATGGAGAGCAGAAAGAAGTTGAACCCCTTTCGGTTCTTGGGCTTCTGGAGATGCTGGTGATTGACCCGAGGCGGGTGGCGGTTGAACTGAACCTTGAAATACTGCCGAAGGCGGACTACGCAACCACGGTTCTTCAGGATGGCGACCGCCTTGAGGTTGTCCAGTTTGTCGGTGGTGGGTAATCCCGTTGTGACAAATAGGGAGTTAGTGGCGAAAGGAGCAACGAATGGCAGATGCAAAAGATACATTGGTTATCGCGGGAAGAAAGTTCTCCTCCCGACTTATGGTAGGTACCGGCAAATATGCCGATTTTCAACAGATGGTCAAAGCAATTGAAATTTCCGGGGCTGAGATTGTCACTGTTGCCGTGCGACGGGTAAATATCTCGGATCGGAACAAGGAATCTCTGCTTGATCATCTCGATCTGAAGAAATATACCCTGCTGCCCAACACTGCCGGATGTTACACGGCGGATGATGCGGTCCGTACCTGCCGCCTGGCGCGAGAGGCGGGACTGTCGGATTTCGTCAAGCTGGAGGTTCTTGGTGATGAGAAGACTCTGTTCCCGGATAACGAGGAACTGCTGAAGGCGGCAAAGGTGCTGGTTAAGGAGGGTTTCACCGTTCTTCCCTACACGAGCGACGACCCGATTCTCTGCAGAAAGCTCGAGGACCTGGGCTGCGCCGCGGTTATGCCCCTGGGGGCTCCTATCGGCAGCGGCCTCGGCATCCGGAACCCTTACAATATTCGCATTATCCTGGAAACGGTGAAGATTCCGGTCATTGTTGACGCAGGCGTCGGTACTGCATCGGATGCTGCCATTGCCATGGAACTGGGCTGTGATGGTGTGCTCATGAATACCGGCATCGCCGGCGCCAGGGACCCCATTGCCATGGCAGAAGCCATGAAGCTGGCGATCATTGCCGGGCGGCTTGCCTACAAAGCTGGCCGGATTCCCCGCAAACTCTATGCAACCGCTTCCAGCCCCCTGGAGGGGATTGTGGAGTAACTGCAGCTGGAAGAGTGACCGGTGAGAGGCTGAAGGAAAAATCAACAGCGAAAACTGTTTGTAAAGTGCTGCGGTCATAGTCAACATCGGAGACCCTGGAATGATGGGAACACATGCGGTAGATTTTACTCTCTACCTGATTACCGACCGGAAGCAGGTGCCGGGAGGTGACCTGTGCGCGGCTATCGAGTCAGCTCTCCGGGGCGGGGTCCGGGCCGTGCAGGTGCGGGAAAAGGATCTTTCCAGCCGGGAGCTCTATGAACTGGCCGCTACGGTACGTGAGCTCACCCGCTCCTACGGCGCGCAGCTTCTGATTAACGATCGCATCGACGTTGCCATGGCTGTGGCTGCCGATGGTGTCCACCTGGGGGAAAGCAGTATGCCCGTTGACCGGGCAAGGTCAATCGTTGGCGACCGATTCCTGATTGGCGTATCGTGCCATGGCTGTGAGAACGCTTTAAAGGCGCAAGAGATGGGGGCGGATTTTATTACCTTCAGTCCAGTGTTCTTTACACCTTCCAAAGCTATGTACGGGGAGCCTGTCGGGCTGAAAAGACTAGCGGAGGCGGCACGGCTGCTCCGTATCCCGGTTTTTGCTCTGGGGGGCATCACAAAGGAAACGGTACGAACAACTGTTGAACACGGAGCGTACGGTGTTGCTCTCATCTCTGCGGTCCTGGCGGCGGAAAATCCCGAGGAGGCCGCACGGGAAATACTGGACCGGCTTTAAAGCAGAATGGACGATATCTATATTCATAAAGAACTTCGCTTCAACTCCTACGGCTCGTACCTGCGCCGTCGCTTCGGCTGCCGGGTCAGCAAGGTCAACGTTGACGGCGGTTTTACCTGTCCCAACCGGGACGGCAGCAAGGGGACCGGCGGCTGCATCTTTTGCGACAACCGCTCCTTTTCTCCGTCCGGGGCTCGGGAGACGATCCCTCTCGAACTGCAGATGGAAGCGGGCATGGACTATCATCGTCGCAGGCTCGGCAGTGAGAAGTTCATCATCTACTTCCAGAAATATTCGAACACCTATGCTCCGCGTGAAAGGCTGCGTCACCTCTACAGCCGTGCCCTCGCGCATCCGGATGTGCTCGGCATTTCCGTCGGCACGCGGCCGGACTGCCTGGGAGACGAAGCGCTGGAACTCTTGGAGGAGCTTGCCCGCGACCGTTATGTCTGCCTGGAGCTGGGACTCCAGTCCATGGACGACGAAATACTTGCCGATATCAACCGGCATCACACCCTGGACGAGTTCCGCGATGCGGTGAGTCGAGCCGCTGGCCGCGGATTGGATATCTGCACTCACCTGATTTATGGTCACCCGGGAGAGACGCGGGAAGGATTTCTGAAGACCGCGGATTTTATCTCATCTCTTCCCATAGATTCTTTGAAGATTCACCAGCTTCATGCGGTAAAGGGGACACGGCTCGCGGATCTGTTTGCCGGCGGCGAGTTCACACCTGTATCCCACCGGGAGTATGTGGCTACGGTCTGTGATTTCCTGGAGATTATACCCCCTCGTATCACTATTCAGCGACTGTATGGCTCCGCTCCGCTGGCCATCCGGGTAGCTCCTGAGTGGAACCTCAAAAACAATCGCATGTGGTATTCTATTGTCCATGAACTGAAAAGACGTGGTACCTGGCAGGGATGTCGGCTTACGGGTGCCTGCCAGGCGATATCGTGCCAACTCCGAACCATTGGCGATTCGTAAACCATCATACTTCCGGATACCATATCGGACGTGTCAAGCTGAATAGCGGGATTCGAAACTATGTACTGTGAGCATTTCGGTTTCAAGGAAAGTCCCTTTACCATTACCCCCAATCCCCGGTTCATTTTTTTCAGCAAGAACCATCGGGAGGCGTTTGCCCATCTTTTTTACGGGATTACCAACCGGGTCGGTTTCATGGAGTTGACCGGAGAGGTGGGAACCGGAAAAACGACGGTGCTTCGTACTGTACTCTCCCAGATTGACGATGACAGCCATCGGATCGCCCTGATCCTGAATCCGTGTCTTTCCAGGCTGGAGCTGATGCGGAGCATCAACCGTGAGTTTGGTGTTCCAAGCGTCGGCCTCAGCAGTTCGGAGCTGCTGCAGGAACTTAACCGGTTTCTCCTTGCCGAAAATGCCGCTGGTCGAACCGTTGTGCTGGTGATCGACGAGGCTCAGAACCTGGAACCCCAAGTGCTCGAGCAGATCCGGCTGATTTCCAACCTGGAGACCGAAACCGCCAAGTTGATCCAGATTGTGCTCGCAGGGCAGCCGGAGCTGGGAACGCTCCTGGAAAGGAAAGACCTCCGTCAACTATCCCAGAGGATTGCCGTCCGCTATCACCTCCGTGCCATGGATTTCGCCGACACCCAGGCGTATATCGGACACCGTCTTGAGGTTGCCGGTGGACGTTTTGCCGCTAAGATCGATGCGGGGGCACTGAAGAAGATCTACCGCTTTTCCGGCGGCTATCCCCGGTTGATCAATATTGTTTGCGACCGATCGCTTTTGGTTGCTTTTGGAGAATCGAAGCACCAGGTCTCCGCGCGGGATGTTGCAACGGCAATCACTGAGATGCATCGGGTGCAGAACGACACGGTACCTGTGGCGAGGATCAGGCTGTATCTGGTCGCCGCTCTTTTCTTCTTTTTCTGCTCCGCCGGCTATCTTTACCAGAAGAACAGGGCAGCCGTGCCGTTATCCTCTGCTGTGGAGCGGAAGCCGGCGCCGATTGCCGAAAGTGTCGCCGTTGCTGCGCCGGTAAAATCCGATTCTCTTCAGCGGAGCGATCCGTCACGGATGACGGAACTGGACAGCGCCCGCCAGGCATTTGAGGTGATAGCGGGTTTGTGGGGGGTCTCTTCTGCGGCTTCGGAGCCGCGAAAATCTGGGCTGGAAGGTTTTCTCGCCATGGCACGGCAATCTGACTTGCAGGTTGCCTCCGTCCGGACAAACATCAAGTTTCTCTACTTTCTCGATATTCCCGTCATTCTGGAAGTGAAAATTCCCGGTGTCGCGGGGAAGCGCTACCTTGCGCTTACGGGGCGGGGACAGCATACGGCCATCGTGCAGCCTTCGCTCGCAGAGAATTCTTCGCTAACCGAGGAAGAACTGAATTCACTTTGGAACGGCAGATGCTACTTTGTCTGGAAGAATTTTCGGAAAATTCATTTCCTTCCTTCTCCGAATGCACAACGACGCGAGGTCTTGCTGGTGCAGCAGCTGCTGGCAAAAGGGGGATTTCCTAAAGCCGGGGAAAGCGGAACCTTTGACGGGGCGACCGTCTCGGCCCTGAAGGAATTCCAGAATGCCCGGGGGGTCGCACCCGATGGCAAACTGGGGATACAGACCCTGCTGCTTCTCTATCGCTACGGAGGAGGCTTTTCCGTGCCGAGACTGGATAAAAGCGAAGAGGGGTACAAGGGATGAGTTCCATACTGAAGGCCCTGAAACGGCTTGAGCAGCAAAAGATGGTCCGCAAGGATGTGGATCACGACATGACCTGGATTGTTCGCGGCGAAGACTACCGACCGGAGAAGAAACGGTGGCCCATATTCGTCTCGCTCGTGGCGGTTGCGGTTTTGGCGGCGCTGTCCACGTACTGGTTCATGGGCGGCTTTCATGGCGCGCTTCAGGATTCCCTGTCCCGCCCCGGCGTGCCGCGCTCTTCGTCGGGCATTCCTCCCGTGGCCGTTCTGGCGTCTCCCCAACTCTCCCGGCCGGATACTCCGCCGGTTTCTTCTCATGATTCAGCCACGGTTCCTCCCGCTGTCGTGAACGGCCCTGCGGGGAAAGGCCTTCGCAGTTCCGCCGATGAGTCAGCCCTGAAGAGCGAGCGGGAGGGCGGAGAAGGCCAGGCGACTGCCCCGCTGCACGCCCAGCCACTGCAAGCTGCGCCCCCGCCACGTCTGGAACCGGCTCCTGCTCCCCAGGCCCCAAAATCCTCCCTTCCGACTCTGAGCGTGACCGGAATCGCCTGGGAGAAGGGTAGCCCCGTTCACCTGGCAATTGTTAACGGGACGTCTGTCGTAGAGGGTTCGATGGTCAATGGCGTCAAGGTGGAGAAAATCTTGCCTGATCGTGTACGTTTTACTTTTGAAAACCGCTCCTTCGACGTTCCCCTCGGCCGGGGCGACGGCACCGACTGACCTCTGCAACGTTCCAGGTCGTTCCCTCTTTCGATTTCCCCAGTTCACGGAATTTTTCGGGAGCCCTGCATCCCTCTGGTCAAATAATCAATTCTGCCATTTTCAGCGCATTCGATGTCTGTCGGTTTCCCCTCAATTCCCTGTACGTACCGGAGAAAGGTCAGTGCAAACAGCAAATTCCTCCTTTTGTAACGGAGTATTTTGAGAACTCATCGATAACCGGACGATGTGAAATAGAAAAGAGTAGAGCGGAAAGTGTCTCAAGAATTTCAATAAGGCGCCGATATGAAACAGGTAGTTCACTATCAACCTAAGAAGGCTGATGAAGGCTTATGGTTTTCCTGACTATGAAAACACAAGAAGGAACACAGTTCCCCATCCTCCTTTGTTCTGGAGAGGATGTGGGCAGAGGGGGAGGTTACCGCTCTTCGCACCAGCGGCGCCACATGCTCCGGTACGTTTCTTCCAAGTTGCGGGTGAAGCGGGGAGCATCGCACAGAGGAGAGATCCTCATGCGCTCCCGCAGTCCTGAGCGGATGCTTTCCAGATGCGAAAAATCGTGAGCCAGGCTAGCTGCCTTTGCGAGGTAGGCTGCTTGGTCCGGCACAATGAATTCCGGCAACCCAACGGCAGTCAGGTGGCTCAGGGAGTGGCGGGAGGCAAATCTATTGCCTCCAAGGGTAATGACCGGTACGCCCATCCAGAGGCTTTCCAGGGTGGTGAGTCCTCCGGAGTAGGGAAACGGGTCGAGGGCTATGTCCACTTCGCCGTACCGCGCCAACAATTCCGGGTGGGGAACCCTACCGGAAAAGTTGACCCGATCCACGACATTGCCATCGGCAAAAATCTGCCGAAACCGATCTTGAATTGCCGGATCACCCAGCGCTTTGGTTGCCAGCACCAGGCGGGCATCCGGAAGTTCCTGCAGGAGACGGAGCCAGAGATCCATGACCGGGCGATTGAGCTTTGCCAGGTTGTTGAAACAGCCAAAAGTGATGAAACCGTTTCTGTTCGCCGGGAGAGGCCCCACTGGCGGGGCATACTCCGGTGGCGAGTAGCAGACATAACAGTCGGGCAGCCGTACAACTGATTCCCGATACCAGTGATCAGTCCCTTCCGGGGTCTCCTGGGGGTCGGAGATGAGATAGTCCATGGCTGAAAGACCGGTGGTGCCCACATACCCTGCCCAGGTCGCTTGCACCGGCGCGGGTTTTCGACCGAAAACCAGCAGCCGGTTGCGGGCGGTATGACCGGAGAGGTCAATCAGTACATCGATGGCGTCTTCCCTGATCAGCTCGGCAACCGAATCGTCGCCCCAACCAAAAATAGCTTGCCATTGGTCGGCGTTTTGCCGCAGTCGGTCGGTGAGGTCGTCTCCGAAGCTCTGGTTGGCATAGCAGAAAACCTCGAAATTCTCACTATTGTGGGTTGCCAGGACACCGTCAAGGAAATATCCGACCGGATGTCTGCGGAGGTCTCCGGAGACGTAGCCGATCCGAAGTCGCCGTTCGGGGTCGGGAGTTGTGCTGGGGGGCGGCATGACGGCTGTACCTGTGAGCTGCAGGCGCTCCCAGGCACGCGACTCCTGCAGCAGTTCCTCCGGGGTGACGCTGGTGTCGTATTGCAGGTTCATGAGCAGGTTGCTGTGGGCAACGGCATGGTCCGGTTTCAGTTCCAGTGTCTTGCGGAAGCAAGCAACCGCTTCTTCCATCCGACATTGGTCCTGGTAGACTGTGCCAAGGTTGTAATGGGCTTCCGGCATCTCCGGTCGCAACAGCAGGGCTTTTTCGTAGGAAGAGAGAGCTTCCTCGAGCCGACCCGTTTCTTTGAGTCCGTTGCCCAGGTTTACCAGTGTCTCGACGTTTTCCGCATCCTTTTCAAGGGCTTGCCGGTAGACCTGCAGCGATTCCTTCAGCCTGCCCAGGTCACGGAGGGTATTGCCGAGATTGTTGTACATGGCGGGAGAGTCGGGGCAGAGGGAGAGTGCCCGTTCGAAACTGGCCACGGCTTCTTCGAGCTTGCCCTGGTCACGGAGGGCGTTGCCAAGGTTGAAATGAGCCAGTGCGGTTTCGGGGGAGAGCTGGAGAGCTTGCCGGTAGCATGTTTCGGCCTCCTGCACTTTTCCCATGTCCCGCAGTAGTGCGCCGTAATTGACAAGTACTTCACTGTTTTTCGGAGCATCGACCAGTGCTTGCTTATAGCAGTCGGCCGATTCTGCGAACTTGCCCAGGTCGCGGAAAACGGCACCGAGATTGAGGCGGGCCTCCATATAGTCGGGCGCCAGGTCCAGCGCCCGCTGATAACAGGCCGCCGCCTTATCCGGGCAGCCCATTTCCAGCAGGACATTGCCAAGGTTGAAGTGGACGATTACCAGGTCGGGTTTCAGGGCAAGAGCCTTTCGATAGCTCAGTTCCGCTTCTTTTAGTCGTCCCAGTTTTTTCAAGGCAATTCCGTGGTTAATGTATGCCTCTGTCAGTCGCGGGTTGGTAGCAATGGCGCGCTCAAAGCTCTGTGCCGCTTCCCTGAACCTCTCTTGACTGATCAAGACGTTTCCCAGGTTGTAGTGCGCCATGGTGAACTTTGGCTTACCGTCAATAGCTTTCCGAAAACTTTTTTCCGCTTCTTCCAGGCGTCCCATCTCGCGGAGAACGTTGCCGAGGTTGGAGTGGGCATCAGCAAAGTTGGGCTTTCTGGCAAGGGCTTGGCGGATAAGGATGTCGGCTGTTTCATAGCGCTGCTGCTGATAGGCACTGACACCGAGGAGATGGAGCGCTTCCGGATTGTCCGGTTCTAGCTGGAGAATCTGTTGATAGATGCTCTCAGCTGTCTGTAGGTTTCCCGCTTGGTGGTGACGGCGGGCAACATCCAAGGCAGCGGCAATACTCATCGGTTGCCCGGACGCAGGACTTCCCGAGGGAGCAGCTTTTTGTGTCGGTTGCCTACCCGTATTCTTTTTTTTCATGAAATGGTACTCCGGTTGCTGCCGTCGTAAGACACGAGGCGAAGGGAGGAGATTTTTCTTCCGCGATGCTTCTACGGTTGAAAATTCCTCAGTAAATTTCATCAAGCATAAATTTTTACTGTATCTGTGCGGAATTTGCAAGCGTCAAGAATTGTCTGCTGTTTCGATATTTTTCTCAAATTTTGCCGGAATAAACGAACTCTTCGAATTATTGGAAGGGTTGAAATAGGAAGCCGCCATGCCCCTCAAAAAGAGCACCAGATTCATATTCCTCTACGGATTTATTGCCGTTGGCGTAATATCTCTTGCCACACTGTTTTTGCTTGCCGAGATTCGAAGTGACGCCCTGCGCCAGGCAACACTGCTGCAGGAGAGTCATATAAAGACTTTTCGGGCACTGCTTGAGGAAAAAGGAAGGCCTGTTGCGGTGATTAACGGAAAGCTGGTTGCCGGGAAGTACGTGATGAACGGAAACTTTGAAATTCCGGACAGGGTGAAGGAGATCTTCGGTGGCACGGCGACCATTTTCATGGGTAATGTCAGGGTTTCCACCAATGTGCTCAAAGAGGATGGAAGCCGGGCAATAAACACCCGTCTAGACGGCCCCGCCTATCAGAAGGTTCTTGTGAAGGGCGAGCCCTATCGCGGTGAAACCTCTAACTTTGGTGTCCCCTATTTTGCCGCCTATGAGCCGCTCCGCAACAGCAGGGGCGAAGTTGTCGGGGCTCTCTATGTAGGGGTTAAGCAGAGCGTATTCCTTGCCACGTATAAAAAGATAAGAACCGATGTCGTTGCTATCCTTTGTATCCTGATCGGAACCTTCATTCTCCTTACCTTTCTGCTTCTCCAAAAGCGGAAGAAAACGGAAAAGGCACTTCGCCAGAGCGAGGAGCAGCTGAAATTTGTCTTGTCGGGAAGTAATGACGCTCTTTGGGATCTGAAAGTAAAGAGCAGGGAGCTGACGTTTAATCAACGCTGGGCCGAAATTCTCGGCTATCAGCCAGAGGAAATACGGAAGGATCTCGAGTTCTGGCGACAACTTGTTCACCCTGATGATCTGCAGAGTATCCTGGAGCAGTACCAGGTGAACGTTGAAAATAATGAGTCCCGATTCTGGGCTGAATGTAGGCTGATGAACAGCTCTGGGGATTGGAGCTGGATTCTGCTCAGGGGCATGTCCGTGGATTGGGATCCGCAGGGAAGACCGACCCGGATAACAGGGACAGCAACCGATATTACCGAGCGCGTGCGGGCAGAAATGGAACTGCGCCAGTCGCACCGTTTGTTACACACCGTTTTTTCCAGTCTCAATGAAGCACTGTTTCTGCTGAAAGAGGAATCGATGGTCGTTATTGACTGCAATACCTCTGCTGAGATCATGTTTGGCTATACCCGGGAAGAGTTGCTTGGCGTTAGCGCGGATATTCTGCATGTGGACAGTGACAGGGCCGAAATTTTCAATCGAGCGGCGACGTCCGCATACTGGGACAAAGGTTTTTATGCCACCGAATTTCAGATGAAGAGAAAGAGCGAAGAGGTATTTCCCTCTGATCACTTCTGCAACCCGATTCCGGGAGAAGGGGCCGAGCCCACCCTTATTCTCTATGTCGTGCGGGATATCAGCGATCGGAAACAGGCGGAGGTGGATCGTTCCCAGTTGGAAGAGCAGTTGCAGCAGGCTCAGAAAATGGAGGCTGTGGGCCAGCTTGCGGGCGGCATTGCCCATGATTTCAATAACATCCTTACGGCAATTATCGGTTATGGGCACTTGGTCCTGATGAACATGCCGGGTCCCGAACAATCACGTCATTATATGGAGCAAATTCTTGCTTCTTCGGAGAGGGCCGCGGGGCTGACCCAAGGGCTCCTTGCCTTTAGCAGGAAACAAGAGAGCAACCCGCAGCCCGTGGATCTGAACGGGATCGTCAGGAACATGCGAAAGTTCCTGGAAAGGATTATCGGCGAAGATATTGAAATGAAGCTGGATATTGAGCAGGAAGGATTGACTGTTTTGGCCGATACCGGTCAAATGGAGCAGGTTCTCATGAACCTGGCGACCAATGCCCGTGATGCAATGCCTGCCGGTGGCGTGTTACTTATCAAGACCGGGCTTCTGGCGGCTGAGCGGCGACTGCTGCCCTCGTCACCCGCTCCTGAGCCAATACAGTATGGCTATATTTCTGTTACTGACACTGGTGCCGGCATGGATGAAAAAATCCGGGAAAAAATGTATGAACCCTTCTTCACCACCAAGGAGGTGGGAAAAGGGGCCGGACTGGGCCTCTCCATAGCGTATGGAATCATCAAACAGCACCATGGCTACATCAGCGTGGAGAGCCAGGAGCGAGAGGGAACGACTTTCAGGGTTCATCTTCCCCTTATTGAGCAAGAAACGGTGACCGCGGATATCATTAAGCCCTTTTTTCTGCCGTACGGACAGGAAACCATTCTGGTTGCCGAAGATGATGAAGAGGTAAGAAACCTGAGTAGATCGCTACTTGAGGAGTGCGGTCATACGGTTATTGTTGCGGTGAACGGAGCGGATGCCGTTGAAAAATTCTCGGCATACGCGGACAGTATTTCACTGGTGATTCTCGATGTGGTTATGCCGAAAATGAACGGAAGACAGGCGTTTGAGGCTATTCAGGTGATGCAGCCGGATGTTCGGGTGCTTTTCATGAGCGGCTATACCGCGGAAATTGTCAGAGCCAAGGGAGGGCTCGACAACGATCTGGATTTTATTGAAAAACCTATTATTCCCAAAACTTTTCTGCAAAAAGTTCGCGAGATTTTGGACCGGGAGGCTTGAAAAGCTTGTGGAACATTTTTGAGAGTGCCAACCAGAAAAGATATTTGACAGAGAATTTGAGCTGAGATGCCTTGCTAGAGAGATTGTTCGCGTTATGATTAAGAATGTGTTAGCTCTCTGGAACAGAGTCATAGCCTTTCTGTACAGCAGAGCTCAGGCGGCAAGACGTAACAAGGGTACCGGCCTGGTTCGTGGTGAAAATTTCCGCGTTGATTTTTTCAAGTGAGGGGGCAGAATGTCGTATATCGAGTCGGTTTTGAATTCCGTTGTGGAGAAGAATCCCAATGAGCCCGAATTTCACCAGGCGGTGCGAGAGGTTTTGGAATCGCTTGAGCCCGTATTCAGGTGTTATCCTCGCTACGAGGATCAGCGCATCTTGGAACGCATCACGGAACCGGAGCGCACCATTCTCTTTCGAGTACCATGGGTTGACGACAACGGTATCATCAGGGTCAACAAAGGGTATCGAGTAGAATTCAACAGTGCAATTGGCCCCTACAAGGGTGGGCTTCGCTTCCATCCCTCGGTTAACCTGGGGATTTTGAAATTTCTCGGTTTTGAACAAATCTTCAAAAATTCACTGACTTCTCTCCCGATGGGGGGCGGCAAGGGTGGGGCCGACTTCGATCCGAAGGGAAAGTCTGATAATGAAGTGATGCGCTTCTGCCAATCTTTCATGAATGAGTTATTTCGTCATATCGGCCATGTGACGGATGTGCCGGCCGGGGATATCGGTGTTGGCAGGCGGGAGGTCGGCTACCTGTTCGGGCAGTACAAGCGGCTCAAAAACGAATTCACCGGTGTCCTGACCGGCAAGGATCTGGGCTGGGGTGGGTCACTCATCCGGACGGAGGCTACCGGCTATGGTTCTGTCTACTTTGCCCAGGAGATGCTCGCTGTCAGAAATCAATCCATCGAAGGAAAGACCTGCCTGGTTTCCGGAGCGGGAAATGTTGCTCAGTACACAGTACAGAAACTCCTGCAGTTGGGGGCAAAGCCTGTTTCCCTTTCCGATTCGAATGGAACCATCTATGATCCGGACGGCATCAACGAGGAAAAGTTTCAGTTTGTCCAGGAGCTGAAAAACGTCCGGCGTGGCAGAATTGCCGAATATCAGACGAAATATCCCAAATCAAAATACCTGGCGGGCCAGCACCCTTGGTCGATTCCCTGCGACTGTGCCTTTCCCAGCGCTACGCAGAACGAAATCAATGGTGCGGCAGCTGAAGAACTGGTTAAAAACGGTTGCAGATTGGTCTGTGAAGGAGCCAATATGCCGTGCGACCTTGATGCCGTGGCGATCTTTCAGAGTAACATGGTGCTCTACGGCCCTAGCATTGCCGCCAATGCTGGAGGTGTCGCTACCTCAGGCCTTGAAATGTCGCAAAATGCCCAGTTCATGAGTTGGTCACGCGACGAAGTTGATGCCAGACTGAGAAGTATCATGAAGAATATCCACCATAGCGCCTACACCACGGCGGCTGCTTTCGAAAGCCCCGGCAATTATCTGGTCGGCGCCAACATTGCCGGTTTTTTGAAAGTTGCAAACGCCATGATCGATCAGGGGGTCGTTTAGGAGTCAATCTCACAACTATTAGCGTGAAACGAGTCCTTTAAACAGAAGGTTGTCTGCTGTCGGGAAGAAAGAACTGATAGGCTATTGATGCACTCTTGCGGAGAGTTGTCTGCACGCGTGTGTCGTGTCTCCTCAAGAAAAACCGGATAGTGCCGATATGTTTAAAACGGGCGGCATAGGGGAGGTGCAGTATGGAATTACGTTCATTGGCAAGTCAGGCTCTGCTCGCACAGGAGCAGTTGGCCCAAACACAGATGAGTATGGCCGCTGTAAAACAGACAAATGAAGCTCAGAAGCAGGTGGCGGACATGCTCGCAAAGAATGCAGCAACGGTAGCCCCCGCCGAGAATGCGCAGCAGGGCGGTTTTTCGACGTATGCGTAAGAAGATAGCTAGGTAGTTTCCATCTGGAAACTCCGGATGGGAAACTAGCGGTTTCCAATTTGGAAACGAGGATTTTTTTGTCCTGACAAGGAAGTCAAGGGATTGTGCGGAGACGTACTACTGTACGTCGCACAAAGAAGACTGCTGATTGACGCTGTCAGGGCGAAAAAGGACCGTTTCCGGATGGAAATTAGGTAACATTAGACAGTGAAAGAAGTAAGAAATAACCATGCCTGTGCACCCGGAAAGGGGCCGGCGTCTTTGATGACGCCGGCCCCTTTATTGTAAAGGTGAGGTGATCGTTGTCGTTGCGGAAAATTGCAGCTATACTCTGAACAGACAATTCTTTAGCCTGTAGCAATCATACACGGTTGCACATCGGGAAAGACAGAGAAATGCCGGGGCGAGTGTCTGCAGCAGTTGCCGCCCAACGGGCCAGGCCGGGAGGTAGGGTGGAAAGGGTCTCGATCAGGATGGGCGACATAACCACCATGGCAGTGGACGCTATAGTGAATGCCGCCAACAGCACGCTCCTGGGTGGTGCCGGAGTTGACGGTATGATTCACTGGGCGGCCGGGAGCGGTCTGTTGGAGGAGTGCCGAACTATCGGATGGTGTCCCACGGGAGAGGCGAGAATCACGGCAGGGTACAGTCTTCCGGCCCGTTACGTAATCCATACGGTGGGGCCGGTTTACGGAGTGGACCGGGAAAAAGCGCCGCGGCTCCTTGCCTCCTGCTACGAAAACTGTCTGGCGCTGGCCGTGCAGCATACTCTCCGAACCATAGCCTTTCCTGCCATCAGTTGCGGCGCCTACGGATACCCGTTAGAAGAGGCGTGTAAAATTGCTCTGGACACGACCATTTCATTTCTGGAGCGCAATGAAATTCCGGAAAAAGTACTCTTTGTCCTCTATTCCTGCCGTGACTATAACGCCTATTGGGAGTATTATGCGACGAAAGCGGCGAATCGTTGATTTCTCAGCCTTTCTGCGGGTAGTAGTGTAATTAGCTTGGCTGAAAGATTTGGTGAAGAACGGAAGGATTCAGGTTCAAGGTTCTTTCGAAATACATCGTACGGAGCGGATTCGGGAACTAAATCCGCGGTGAGACTGTCAAGTATGATACGGAGTAAAAAACGCTCACTACCGGACGAGGATGCCGAACTCGTCGCCTCCTGCCGTGCGGGGGACCTGAATGCCTTCGAGGTGCTGGTCAAAAAGCACCAGACGCGGATGTTCACCTTGGCCTTTCGGGTTCTTGGGAATCAAGAGGATGCTGGGGAGATTGTGCAGGATGCCTTTGTTTCAGCCTACCGGGGTTTGGGAAAATTTCGCGGTGATGCGGCCTTCACCACCTGGCTTACGACCATCACCGTCAACCTGGCGCGCAACCGCCTACAGCAGATGCGAACCCGAAAGTCCCGCGAGGTCTGTTCCCTGGATGGTCCGATTCCGGGCTGTGGAGACTGCAGCAGGTCCCACGATCCTCCAGCAACCGGCCCTTCTGCCCATGAGTTGCTGGAGAGGGCAGAACTGCGTCAGAGGGTTCAAGGGTGCATCAACGGCCTAGAACCCGGTTTTCGGGAGGCTCTGGTTCTGCGGGATGTGGAAGAGTATTCCTATGAGGAGATCGGAACGATGCTGCGCCTGGCTGAAGGGACCGTCAAGTCTCGCATTTCCAGGGCGCGCGAGGCAATCAGGGCCTGCCTGAAGAGAGTTGTGGGGGAATTTTGATGGACCATGATTCCATACGTCATAAGCTGTCGGCATATCTGGACGGTGCTGTCACTGATGCTGAGAAGTCGCTGATTGAACAGCATCTCGCGGAGTGCCGCGACTGCAGAAATACCCTTATCGAACTGGAAAGGACGGTTCTCCATGTCAGGAATCTCGGCGAGGTGGAACCGCCCCCCTGGCTGGCGGCCAAGATCATGGCGCGGGTCAGGGAGGAGGCCGGTCGCGAAAAGGGCCTGCTGCGCCGTCTGCTTCAGGTGCCGTTGCGCTGGAGGGTTTCCGTCGAGGCCGCTGCCCTGGTTTTTCTCAGCGTAACCGGCTATCTGGTGTACCAAAATGTTTCATCGGAGATGAAGCAGATTGTTCCCCTGTCCGGCGTAATTCGTGAAGAGCCGGCTCAATCAGTCCCGCCTCCGGCAGTATCCCGGAAGGTTCCGGAAGAACGTGCAGCAGAAGTGAAAAAATCGTCGCCAGCCCTGGATGAAAAGCCGGAAGCAGGATCTGGGCCTCTTACGCTTCCGGACGAAGAACCCTATTCCGATTCACGCCAGGAAGAGCTTGAGTCGTCAGCACCGTCTCCGGCAGAGGCTCCCATCAGGGCAGAAGATAAGGGGGCGCCTGCCTTCCGAATGCAGGAGCGGAGCGCAGCCAAATCGCTTTCTCCGTCAGATGAACTTTCTCTGCCGGAAAAGCAGGGCAGGACTTCTTCGGGACTGGTGCGAAACAAGGCCATTCCCTCGACCGGGGTGGAGGTGCTGAAGATTGAAATGTCGGTTGCCAAAGCTGTCTTTGCCGCGCGGGAGATTGAACGTGAGACTGTTCGGTACGGGGGCGTAATCTTGCGAAGGGATATCCGTTCGCAAGGCGAGAAAGTCCTTGTGGTTCGGTTGCAGAGGAAGGCGGTCCAAGGGTACAGAGAACTGCTGGCGCATCTGGGGAAAGTGCGGGACGTAGTTTCGACAGCCCCGGAGGGGGACGATAGCGTGGAGCTATATCTTACCATCGTGGTCGGCCGGGAGTAACCAGACAAGGTCCTGGCAGGCTGCCGGTTACTGTATTTGTGGTGGTTCTCCAGCTGCAAGGCGTGGCCCGAAGGCTCACGCCTTGCAGTTGGAGCGGTTCAGGTATATTTGATGTCGAGGATCTCGTATTCCTTCAATCCGGAGGGCACCTTTACCCGGACAGTGTCATCCAATCGGTGCCCGATCAAAGCCTTTCCCACCGGCGAAGAGCATGACATCTTGCCCAGCTTGATGTCCGCCTCGTCCTCTCCGACAATTCGGTAAGTAACTTCCTCATCCGTCATTGTATCGTACAGGGTCACCGTGGCGCCAAAAACAACTTTATCCGGCTTTAGGTTGGAAAGATCTACAACGTAGGCGCGGGACAGCTTATCCTTAAGTTCCAGGATTCGGCCTTCGATAAATCCCTGCCGGTGCTTGGCGGCATCATATTCGGCATTTTCCGAAAGATCTCCGTGCGCACGTGCTTCGGCAATATCCTGAATGACTTTCGGGCGCTCTTCTCTGATGAAGCGCTTTAACTCCTCCTGCAGGAATTCGAAACTTTCCCTGGTCATGGGTACTGAATGGGACATTGTGGTGCAATCCTCCTGATACAATGGTAAGGCCGCGTTATGTCTGTCCGCCGCGTGCGTGACGTTCATTTGCCGCTTTCGGTTAGCATTCCTATGGTGTGTTTTCTTCGCCGTGCATCAGGTCTTCAGAAAACGGCTTTGCAACGTGCAAAATGTGAGGGGCAGCCGAACCGGCCGCCCCATGTATAGTGAGTAAGGTATATGTCGAAATCTGCAGCCTGCTATAAATAGTCCTGCAGAGCTTTTGCTTCCAAATCCTCGCGAAGCATGGCAAGGATTCCGTCAACAGCTGCCTTGGCTCCGGATGTTGTCGTGAAATAGGCAATGTTGCTTACCAGGGTGTTTCTCCGGATGGAATAGGAGTCGGCAACCGCCTGCGCACCCTGCGTGGTATTAATGACCATGCAAATCTCGTTGTTTTTTATGGAATCAACGATATGGGGTCGACCTTCAACGACTTTGTTTACGACTTTGACCGGGATACCCTTTTCCTGCAGGTACGACGCGGTCCCTCGAGTGGCAACCAGCTCAAAACCGTTATCATACAGTTTTTTCGCAGCACTGACAATATGTTTCTTGTCGCTGTCACGCACGCTGAGGAACACTGCCCCCGAGAGGGGCAGCCTGACTCCGGCACCCAGTTGCGCTTTGGCAAAGGCGCGGGCAAAATCGACGTCGATTCCCATAACCTCTCCCGTTGATTTCATTTCCGGCCCGAGAATGGTATCCACACCGGGAAACTTGACAAAAGGGAATACTGATTCCTTGACTGCGATATGTTTTGGTTCTATCTCCGTTTCGATCCCTAATTCCTTGAGGGTTTTGCCTGCCATGATGCGGGCCGCCAGTTTTGCCAGAGGGCGACCAGTGGCCTTTGAAACAAAGGGCACGGTGCGTGATGCTCGTGGATTCACCTCCAGGATGTAAATCTCGCCATCTCTGACTGCAAACTGTACGTTCATGAGGCCCTTGACTCCGAGTTCCAAGGCCATTTTTCTGGTCTGCTCCTTGATTTCTTCAGCGATTTCCTGAGAAATGGAATAGGGCGGCAGGGAACAGGCTGAATCTCCGGAATGGATGCCGGCTTCTTCGATATGCTCCATGATTCCGCCGATGACCACCTGTTGCCCGTCACAGAGGGCATCCACATCGATCTCGATA
Source organism: uncultured delta proteobacterium (assembly GCA_963717775.1). Classification (GTDB taxonomy): domain Bacteria; phylum Desulfobacterota; class Desulfuromonadia; order Geobacterales; family Geobacteraceae; genus RPRC01. The sequence continues at coordinate 131,641 of CAVQWZ010000028.1, read as the reverse complement.
GCTTCATCGAGAAATTTATCAATAAGAATAGGGTGTTCGGGAGAGGCCTGGACAGCGGTGGTCATGTAGCGGCGTAGTCCTTCCACATCATAGACGATCTCCATGGCCCGGCCGCCAAGCACATAGGAGGGGCGGACAACGACCGGATAGCCGATTCGCTCCGCAATTATTTCCGACTCTTCGAAAGAGCGTGCCGTGCCGTTTTCCGGCTGTCGCAGATGAAGTTTGTGGAGCATCACCTGGAAGCGTTCCCGGTCTTCTGCCCGGTCAATGGCGTCGGGGGATGTTCCGATGATCGGCACTCCGGCTTTTTCCAGAGCGACCGCCAGCTTCAGGGGGGTCTGTCCGCCGAACTGGACGATGACGCCGTACGGCTTTTCTTTTTCGACGATATTGAGGACATCCTCAAAGGTAAGCGGCTCGAAATAGAGACGGTCCGAGGTGTCGTAGTCGGTTGAGACTGTTTCCGGGTTGCAGTTGACCATGATTGTTTCGTAGCCGTCTTCCGCCAGGGCGAAAACGCCATGCACGCAGCAGTAATCGAACTCGATGCCTTGGCCGATGCGGTTCGGTCCGCCGCCGAGAATCATGATCTTTTTTCGGTCAGTGGGGTCCGACTCGCACTCTTCTTCGTAGGTGGAGTACAGGTAGGGAGTATAGGCAACGAATTCGGCGGCACAGGTGTCGACCCTCTTGAAGACCGGTATGATGTTAAGTGCTTTCCTGGTGGCGCGGATATTTTCTTCGGTCGTACTCCAAAGGAGGGCGATAAAAGGGTCGGAAAAGCCGTATTGCTTAGCTTCCTTCAGAATATCCTTTAGTTCCGGAAGATTCTTTTCGTAGATGTGGCGGGCGGCTTTCAGTTCTTCTTCCATCTCGATTATCTGCCGGATGTTGGTGAGGAACCAGTGGTCGATGCCGGTAAGCGAGTATAGTTCGGCAACCTTCATGCCACTGCGGAAGGCATCGCCCAGATACCAGGTGCGCTCCCAGTTTGGGGTACGCAGTTTTTCCATCAGAGTGGCCTGCTCCGTAGAGGTCAGGGCGCGACGAGTCTCTTCGGTCAGATCAAAGAGACGTGATTCCATTCCGAAGGAGCCGATCTCGAGGGAGCGTAGTGCTTTCTGGAAAGACTCCTTGAAGGTGCGGCCGATGGACATGACTTCACCGACCGACTTCATCTGGGTGGTCAGCGTAGCATCGGCGGCAGGAAATTTTTCAAAGGTGAAACGCGGAATCTTCGTTACCACGTAGTCGATGGTCGGCTCGAAGCAGGCCGGCGTCTCACGGGTAATGTCGTTCATGATTTCGTCCAGATAGTAGCCGACTGCAAGTTTTGCGGCAATCTTGGCAATGGGAAATCCGGTCGCTTTGGAAGCCAGGGCCGAGCTGCGCGATACGCGCGGATTCATTTCGATAACCGCGAGCCTGCCGTTAGCGGGATTGATGGAAAACTGGATATTGGACCCGCCGGTGTCGACACCGATTTCCCTGATAATTTTCAGGGAGGCATCTCGGAGGATCTGGTATTCCTTGTCAGTGAGGGTCTGAGCCGGGGCAACGGTGATGGAGTCACCGGTGTGCACACCCATGGGATCGAGGTTTTCGATGGAGCAGATTATGACAACGTTATCCTTGGTGTCACGCATCACTTCCAGTTCGTACTCTTTCCAGCCGATGACCGACTCTTCCACGAGAATCTCGTCCGTTGGCGAGGCATCAATCCCCGCCAGGGCCATTTTCTCGTACTCTTCCACATTGTAGGCGATACCACCGCCGGTTCCACCAAGTGTGTAGGACGGACGAATAATGGCAGGGAAACCGATTTCGCGGATAATCTCCATTGCTTCGGCAAGATTGTGGGCCAAACCTGAGTTGGGTACTTCCAGGCCGATTTTTTTCATCGCTTCCTTGAAAAGGGTCCGGTCCTCGGCTTTCTTGATGGCCGGGAGCTTGGCGCCGATCAATTCTACCCCGTATTTTTCCAAGACGCCGTTTTCGGCAACCGCCACCGCCGTATTAAGGGCCGTCTGACCTCCCAAGGTCGGCAGCAGTGCATCGGGGCGCTCTTTGGCAATGATTTTTTCCAGGAACTCCGGAGTGACCGGCTCTACGTAGGTTCGGTCGGCAAAGTCGGGGTCAGTCATGATGGTGGCCGGGTTGCTGTTGAGGAGCACCACCTCGTAGCCCTCTTCCTTAAGTGCCTTGCATGCTTGCGTTCCGGAATAATCGAATTCGCATGCCTGGCCGATAATGATCGGTCCGGCACCGATAATGAGTATTTTCTTAATGTCAGTTCTTTTCGGCATTGTTTCTCCTTAGGTAAATCTATAATAACTCTGGGGAGACTCAGGCGATCTGTTCTCCGGATATTTTGTCAACGAAAAATGAAATAGGCTGCTCCGCCCAGGCCGGTCCCTCAGGTGTGCGTACCAGGCGAAGGTCATGAGAACATTGGAAAGGAGCAGCAGTCATAAGGTTCTCATTCCTGAACCCAACCATTTTCCAGGCCGTATTCATGGAGAGCCTCCACTGCCTCTGCATATTCCTCGTCGCTGATCTTTCGCTGGAGGCCGGGAGTTTGTTCCGCCTTGTAAGCAGGAAAATACTGGTTCATCAGGGCCACGTGGGTTTCTGGTCCAAGGGTTTCGGCGATCCAACGTAGCGTTGCCCGGCTGCCGGCTGCTCCCTCCGGCAGGACCAGATGGCGGATGATCAGACCGCGGTGGGCGATACCCTCGTCATCAAGACTCAGTTGTCCCACCTGTCGGAACATTTCCCGGATTGCGGCGCGGTTGATGTCGCGATAGCCAGGGGCGGAGGAAAATCGGACCGCTGGCTCCTCGTCCGCATACTTCATGTCAGGCAGGTAAATATCCACTATCCCATCGAGCAGAGCAAGGGCATCAACCTTCTCGTAGCCATTAGAGTTCCAGACCAGCGGCAGTTGGAAGCCTCTTGGTATAGCGAGCCAGAGGGCTGCCAGAATCTGGGGCTGGTAGTGTCCGGGGGTGACAAGATTGATGTTGTGAGCGCCGAGTCTCTGGAGCTTTAGCATCCTGTCCGCCAAGCCGCTTGTAGATAGTTCTTCCCCATTGCCCATCTGACTGATGGGAAAGTTCTGGCAGAAACGGCACCGTAGCGTACACCAGGAGAAGAAAATAGTACCCGATCCGCGGTTTCCCGAGATGGGTGGCTCCTCTCCCCGATGAATGTTGGCTGAAGCGATCTTCGGCTTCAGACCCGCCCGGCAGAGGCCTGTTTCACCACTGATACGATCAACCCCGCACTGGTGGGGGCAGAGGTCGCAGCTGCGAAGCCGGGCATACGCCGTTCGAACTCTCTCGCGGAGCTCTCCTGACTGAAAAAGATCATGGTAACGCATGGACACTCTCACGGATTCCAGAGCCTAAGAAAAGAATGTCCTTTTGCTTTTGTCCTGTAATCCTTACCCCTTAATCCTTAATCCGCCTCGCTTCCTTACGCCTTTTTCCATTTCTCCATCAGATCCACGAACCGCCCGAACAGGTACTGGGAGTCATGGGGGCCTGGTGATGCTTCGGGATGGTGCTGCACGGAGAAAATCGGTAGTTCCTTGTGGCGCATTCCTTCCACAGTCATATCATTGAGATTTTCGTGAGCCAGTTCACAGGTCTGGGAGAGCGAAGTGATGTCCACGGAAAAACCGTGGTTCTGGGCGGTAATTTCAACGGCACCGGTTGCCAGATCCATGACCGGGAGATTTGAGCCGTGGTTGCCGAATTTCAGCTTCATGGTTCGACCGCCAAGGGCCAGGCCCAGGAGCTGGTGGCCGAGACAGATTCCGAAGATGGGAATTTTGCCGACCAGGCGCTTGATATTTTCGATAGCCTCGGTCATCGGTTCGGGGTCGCCGGGCCCGTTAGAGAGGAATATCCCGTCAGGGTTCATGGCAAGCGCTTCCTCGGCCGGGAAGGTAGCAGGAACAACCGTTACGTCGCATCCTGCTGAGGTCAGGCAGCGCAGAATGTTGAACTTGATGCCGAAGTCGTAGGCGACAACTTTGTACGGGCGTGCCTTGCCGGAGCAGTCGGCATAGCCCGAGTCCAGATCCCAGAGACCCTCCGACCATTGGTAGGGTTTGTCACAGCTGACGCCGGTTGCCAGGTCGAGTCCTGCCATGCTGGGGACCGCGCGGACCTTCTTGAGGAGGCTGGCATGGTCGGTGTCTATGGTGGAGATGATGCCGTTTTGTGCCCCGTTGTCGCGAAGATGGCGGGTGAGGGCACGGGTGTCGAGTCCCTGGATGCCAACTACGCCGTTTTCCTGCAGGTAGGAGCCGAGGCTCATGGTGGCCCTCCAGTTGGAATACTCTTCGATGTACTCCTTGACAATGAACCCTGATAGATAGAGCTTGTTGCTTTCAATGTCTTCCGGGTTGATGCCCGTATTGCCGATCTGGGGGTAGGTCATGGTGACCATCTGCCCCTTGTAGGAAGGGTCGGTCAGTACTTCCTGGTATCCTGACATGGCGGTATTAAAGACTATTTCGCCGGTTGCTTCTCCGGTGGCTCCAAATGATTTTCCTTCAAAAACACGGCCGTCGGCGAGCGCGAGAACTGCTTTCATGTATATCTCCCTGCTGTTTGGTATGTCATGGTATGGGACGCGTCACGCTGCGTCCCGGTGAATTACTGGATTTTATGAGCAATCTTTCCGCCAACAATTGTAACGACTGCCTGTCCCTTCATGGTAGTGCCGAGGAAGGGTGAATTCTTCGATTTGCTGGCGAGGCTGTCTGCTGCTACGGTCCATTCCCGGTTCGGGTCGATGATCGTAATATCTGCAACTGCACCCGCTTCGAGGGTTCCCCGAGTGATCCCCAGAATCTTGGCTGGATTCCGCGAAAGTTTGTCAACAAGATCCGTAAAATCAAGTACTTTCTCGAGCACGAGGGTTAAAGAGAGAGGGAGCGCAGTTTCGAGTCCGATGATGCCGTTGGAGGCCAGAGCAAATTCCACATCCTTTTCATCACTATGGTGGGGGGCATGGTCGGTGGCAATCGCGTCGATAGTTCCGTCTGCAAGGCCCGCCTTGATGGCCGCCACATCTTCACTGGTTCTGAGTGGCGGGTTCATTTTCGCGTTGGTATTATAGCCCCGGACCGCGTCTTCGGTAAGGGTAAAGTAATGGGGGGCTGTTTCGCAGGTTACCCTGACACCACGTGCCTTGGCGTCGCGAATGATCTGGACCGCACCTTTTGTTGAGACATGGGCAATGTGAATCGGTGAGTCGGTGAACTCGGCGAGATAGACATCCCGGGCGGTCGCTGCGTCTTCGGCGACCCAGGGAATTCCTTTGAGTCCCAATTCGGTAGCAGTGAAGCCATCGTTCATCAGGCCATCCCCGGATAGTCCCAGATCCTCAGCGTGAGAGATTAGGGTAATTTCCATCCCCTTGGCGTATTCCAGTGCTCTGCGCATGAGTTCGGGATTAGTTAGGGGGCAGCCATCGTCGGAAACGGCCACGCATCCGGCTTCTTTCAGGTCTCCCATCTCTGCCAGTTTTTCGCCCTTGCTGCCTTGGGTGATGGAGCCGACAGGGAAGACATTAACAAGGCCCTCGGCTTTTGCCTTGGTAATGATGTAGGAGGTAACGGCCTTATTGTCGTTCACCGGATTGGTATTGGGCATACAGGCAACGGAGGTGAATCCGCCTGCTGCTGCTGCCCTGGTTCCGGTCAGAATGTCTTCTTTATACTCCAGTCCCGGGTCGCGCAGGTGGACATGCATGTCGATCAGTCCTGGGGTGACAATGAGTCCGGTGGCATCGATAACCTCGCAGGATTTTCCGGCAGCAAGTTTCTTGCCGAGCTCTTTTATTGTACCGTTCTCGATCCGGATGTCGAGCTTCTCGTCAAGTTGCTGGGCCGGGTCGATTACGCGACCACCCTTTATTAAAAGATCCATTTGGCACCTCGTGGTTAAAAGTTCAAAGTTCAAGGTTCAACAGGTACGGTTCCCGCCTGTAACGTTGAGCTTGTATTTATTCCGTCGGCCCGCCGCCACTAACGTGATAGAGCATGGACATGCGGACCGCCACACCGTTCTCCACCTGTTCGAGGATGACGGAGTTCTTACCGTCGGCCACTGCGGAGGAGATCTCCACCCCGCGGTTCATGGGACCGGGGTGCATGACCAGAACACCCGGTTTTGCCAGCTTCACCAGATCCTCGGAAAGCCCGAAATAGCGGGAGTATTCACGCATGCTGGGGAGAAGGGACTTTCCTTGTCTTTCCAGTTGGATGCGAAGCATCATGATAACATCGGCATTTTCCACCGCGTCCTTCATTTTGCTGCAGACGGTGATGTTGCCGAGGCGTTCCACACCGGGCGGAATCAGCGTCGGAGGACCTGCCAGGAAAATCTCGGCACCCATCTTGCTCAGTCCATAAATATTGGAGCGAGCGACCCTGCTATGGGTTATGTCACCGACGATGGCAACCTTGAGCCCTTTGATGGTGCCTAGCTTTTCACGCATGGTCATCATGTCGAGAAGCGCTTGGGACGGGTGCTCGTGGGAACCGTCTCCAGCATTAATGACCGAAAAGGACGAACGTTTAGCCAGATAGTGGTGAGCTCCCGAGATTGCGTGGCGCATGACGATGATGTCCGGTTTCATGGCTTCGATGTTTTTAGCCGTGTCCAGGAGGGTTTCTCCTTTCTGGACTGCACTGGTGGATGCTGAAATATTGAGAGTATCCGCCGAGAGTCGTTTGGCCGCGACCTCAAAAGAAGTACGGGTGCGGGTGGAAGGTTCGTAGAACAGGTTCACGACCGTTTTTCCGCGCAGGGCCGGAACCTTCTTGATCTCCCTCTTGCTGATCTCTTTCATGTTGTCGGCGGTGTTGAGAAGCAGTTCGATCTCTTCCGCCGTCAGATCCTGCAGTCCCAGGATGTCCTTATGTTTGAATGACATGGGTGCCCCTCCAGATAAGAATGAAAAATCAGGGTTTTTCCAGTACCACTTCGATCGGGTGATTGGCGTTGTCGAATTTTACCAGGATGTTCTCCTTGCTGCTGGTGGGAACGTTGCGGCCGACGAAGTCGGCGCGGATCGGCAGCTCTCGGTGGCCACGGTCGATAAGGACTGCGAGTTGAATGCACTGGGGTCTGCCGTGGTCCATCATGGCATCCATGGCGGCCCGAATGGTTCTGCCGGTGAAAAGCACGTCGTCCACCAGAACAACCTTCTTCCCTTCGATGCTGAAAGGAATCTCGGTTTTCCCGACCGGGAGGTGGGCAGACTGGGTTTTGATGTCGTCACGGTAGAGGGTTATGTCCACTGTGCCGACCGGGACTGAAACCCCTTCGATCTCTTCCAGAAGGGAGGCCAGTTCGAAAGCCAAATGATCTCCGCCCGTCCGGATGCCCACGAGCACCAGGTCGGAAATTCCCTTGTTCCTCTCCAGTATCTCGTGAGCAATACGGGTGAGAGCCCGTTTGACTCCGACTCCGTCAAGGATGACGGTTGTTTCCCTGTTCACATCGAACCTCCTTGTGCAGACTTTTGAAGAGCAGTTACGGGCAGTTGGCCGGGGTGGCTGAGCGCAAAAAAAGCCTTCCCGCAAATAGGCGGAAAGGCTTTTGGCTAGTCAATGGACTCGGATTGCTGCATGCCCCCACCTTTGCTAACCTCACAGGGTTAGATTAAAAGGCCGGTTGTAAATTTGAGTAACACTAGCACCATCTCTCGGGTCCGTCAAGGAAGAAAATTGTGTGGTCAGGTGTCCTCGTTTTCTCTCACGAGCAGCGCTACATTCTCCACATGGGAGGTCTGAGGAAACATGTCTACCGGCTGAACTTCCAGGGTCCGATAACCGACCCCTTTGAGGAAGTTTAGATCGCGGGCTAAGGTGGTCGGAGAACAGGAAACGTAGAGGATCCGCTTGGGTTTCAAGCTTGAGCAGCTCCGCAAAACCTCTTCGTCGCACCCTTTGCGGGGTGGATTCAAGACAATAATGTCTGCCGCGTATTCTTCCTCGCTGATGCCCGCAAGCAGTCCTGCCGCGTCTCCTGCTTCGAATTGACAGTTTCGGATGTCGTTCAGACGGGCGTTTTTTGCAGCATCCGCCACGGCTGCTTCAGCCAGCTCGAAGCCGACTATTTTGCGCGCGCTGTCGGCGAGAAAAAGAGCTATGCCCCCAATTCCGCAGTACACGTCGACAACCGATTCCTTACCGGTGAGGGCAGCCCATTGTTTTACCTGTTGGTAGATGGTTTGGGCGCCGTCGTTGTTTACCTGGAAAAACGAACGGGGGGAGATGGAAAATCGGATATCCCCGAGTTTCTCGATGAGGGTCTGCTGTTTCGTGACAAAGTATTCCCGGTCAGCCATGATCACGTTGCCGGTCGAGTTGTTAACGTTCTGTGCGACAACGGTCACTTCAGGAACCGTTTTTTGCAGATACTTTGCCAAATGGTGGATTTCGTTGAAGCTGCGTTCACTCGTAACAAAAACAACCATGGCACGGTTTTCGTGCTCTGAGACGCGGATAACCAGGTAGCGCATCAAGCCGTTCTCGGTTTTGGGATTATAGATTGGAATCTTTCCCTTTCGTATGCCTTCCTTGGTGGCAGTTATGATACGGTTGATGAGCGGATGGTGGAGTTGGCAGTCCCCTAAGTCAGTGACTTGGTGAGTGTTGCGCAGGTAGATGCCGATTTTTGGCTCCGCGAATTTTCCTGAGATTACGAGCTTAGCCCTGGTTCGATAGGCAAGAGGTTTTTTCGAAGGAAGCACCGGGTTGATTTTCGTGTCCCTGAGTGACGAGTAGTTTCTGAAAGCTCCTTCAACCAGGCCCTTTTTCCAGTCCAGTTGTGCCTGGTATTTCATCGTGATAAGAGGGCAGCCGTCGCAGGAGGTTGCCTTGGCGCATGGTGGCTCTACCAGGCGCTCCGGTGACCTGCGAAAGATTCTAAATGTGTCGGCAAAGGTATCGCGCTGGCCGGAAAAGGTAATGCGCGCACGAACCTGTTCTCCCGGGAGTGCTCCGTTTACACGGATTCTGGTTCCCTCGTGGTCTGCGCTGCCATAGCCATCTTCGTCGAGGTTGATAATGGAGAGGTCGAGAGCTTGACCTTTCACCAATTGCTGTTTCTTGGGCTTCGGAATTTGATCGGTTTTTTTTCTGTTCATTTTTTTACTAGAAAACAATTGGCGATATTTGTCAATTCTTCTTTGTGTGGAGTACGGGTAATTTGAAGAAAGGCCCATGGGTGGCCGCTTTGAGCTTCTGTTCGGTCTGGCCCTAAGAATGTCCCTTGCCTAATCTGACCTCAAACAGAGGAAATCAGGGACTACATTGGAGCAATGAAAAGCCTTGACACCCGTTATCGCATATCTTATCATGACTTTTCACTTTGCGGGCCTATAGCTCAGCTGGCTAGAGCCACCGGCTCATAACCGGTAGGTCCCAGGTTCGAATCCTGGTGGGCCCACCACTTTATACATAGGATGATTGGGAATGCCTGTACGGTGCCAAGGTATCCAAAAAAATATATCCAGAAGTGGAGAAAAGAGTGCAACCTTCCGAGATTGCACTCTTTTCTTTTGGCTGGGAAAATGAACCCCAGAGTACTCGACATCATTGAAATAATTGATACTATTGCCCCGTTTCAGCTGGCTGAGGAATGGGATAATGTAGGGCTGCAGGTGGGTGATCCCTCGGCCAAAGTTTCGAGAATCATGGTTTCTCTCGATGCTGGCGACGAGGCGATCGATGCCGCCGTTGCCGGGCAGTGTCAGCTCCTTCTGACCCACCACCCGCTCATTTTCCGTCCCTTAAAGACAATCAGCCTCGCAGATCCTTCCGGAGCCCTTATCGGGAAAGCATTACGCAATTCTCTCAGCATTGTTTCTTTGCATACAAATTTTGACATCGCCGAGGGTGGTGTGAATGATCTGCTGGCTGACAAGCTTGGGGTCGTTTCCACGGTTCCGCTTTCCGTTACCTATCGTGATGAGATGGTGAAACTTGCCGTTTTCGTTCCGAAAGGCTACGAAGAGAAGGTTTCACAGGCTTTGTTCCAATTCACGGGAAGTATCGGCACGTATAGCGATTGTTCTTTCCGGGTAGAAGGTGTGGGGACGTTTACACCCCATGACGGAGCTAGCCCCTTCATAGGCACAATCGGAATGCGAGAATACGCTGAAGAAACGAGGATCGAGGTGCTGCTCCGTAAGGTTGATGTGGACCAGGCGCTCGCGGCCCTATCGTCAGTCCATCCGTATGAAGAGCCCGCCGTGGACTTGTATCCGCTGATGAACGAAGGCGTGCGGAAGGGGCTTGGCAGGATCGGGACGCTGAAGCAGCCCCTTTCTCTGGACCAGTTCGTTTCCCGTATAAAAGAAGAGTTTGCCGTGGAAGGATTGCGGTTTGTAGGTGATGGAGATCGGATGTTGGAAAAAGTTGCCCTCTGTGGGGGTAGCGGTTCCTCCCTGCTGCGGGAAGCATATTCCCAAGGCGCCGATGTGTTGGTTACCGGGGATGTGAAATACCATGATGCTCTCGAGGCCCAGACGTTGGGTGTGGAGCTGGTTGATCTAGGGCATTTTGCTTCGGAGATTCCTATGGTGGACGGATTGCTTTCCCGGTTGGAAAGCGAGTTGCGCGTACGGGGATTTGTCGCGGAGCTCATGGCGTGTACAGGAGAAAAGGACCCGTTTCGGTACCGATGAACTGGTGATGGTGTGTGACCAGGGGAAGGGCCGGAACAGTGGAACAGGAGGTAGGTTTTGGGTAAGAACGTGAGGATTCTGGCGCAACTTCAGGAGATTGATCTCAAGATTGATTCTTCGCGCGGAGAAACGCAGGTTTTGCAGAGCGAAATAGACGCTCTGGAGGCCCAGGCGGAAGAAAAGCAGCTCGAGATAGCCCAGCAAAAGACAGAGCTGTGTGCTGTTGAAGAGGAAAAGCAGATCTTGGAAGAGAATCTGGCCACGGAGTCGGACTCCATTGTCCGGTCTGAGGAACGTTTGCGGGAGATCAAGACCCAGAAGGAATACCAGGCCGTATCCAAGGAAATTGCTGCGGCGAAAAAAGTGAAGTCCGATCTCGAGGACCAGATTCTGCAAAAGATCACCCGTAGTGATGAGCTGAACGCGATCGTTGCGGAGAAGGAAGGTCATCTGCAGGAATTCGAGGTGAATTCATCAGCTCGCAAGAGTGAGCTCCGGGCCAGGATCGACCAGCTGGAGAAGGACATCTCAGCAGTCAGTGCGGTACGTGATAAAACCGCCAAAGGTGTTTCATCCTCCATGATGAAACGCTACGAGACTCTTCGTGAAAAGCGCCAAGGTGTAGCAATTGCTGAAGCAAAGGGCGGCTCCTGTCTGGGTTGCAACATGAATCTTCCACCGCAGCTTTTTAACAGCCTCTTCAAGGAAGATACTTACGTCACCTGCCCGCATTGCCAGCGACTGCTCTACATGCGCAATGATGCCGGGGAAATTTCTGAATAATAGATAGAATTGGTCGAAGTAGTCCAGATGGCCGCTGCCCGCCGAAGCTTCAGCGAAGGCGGGGAGAGGAAAGTCCGGGCTCCGCAGGGCATGGTGCTGGATAACGTCCAGCGGGGGCGACCCTAGGGAAAGTGCCACAGAGAGGAGACCGCCTGCCAGAGCCTCGGCGAAAGCAGGTAAGGGTGAAAGGGTGAGGTAAGAGCTCACCAGGTTCGGTGGAGACATCGGATGCTCGGTAAACCCCACCAGGAGCAAGGCCAAATAGGGGAGCGTTAAGGACGGCCCGTCCGTGCTTCCGGGTTGGCTGCTTGATGCCGTCGGTAACGGCGGCACTAGAGGAATGGTCATCACCCATCGCCGGGTAACCTGCGATGGGAACAGAACCCGGCTTACGGTCTGCTTCGGCCAAATATGTTTGAACAGGATTCATCTTTGCAGGGAGTTTTATTGACGGATCAGGAACTGTGGGAACGTGCCATATCTCTTGCCATGGTTGAATATGCAGCTCTTGACGGCCCGGTGAAAGACCAGGTGCTTGGAATAGGCGAAGCCATTCGGCAGAAAAAGCTCGAAATGTATTCCCTGGCAGGGGGGGTGGCTGTTGTCGAGACCTGCGCCGACTGCGGGGGGCTCTGCTGCGAAAAGGGAAAATATCACTTTTCCGCTATTGACCTACTGATGTATCTCTCAACCGGCAAAGAGCTTTTTACTCCATCATTCCGCGAAACACCCTGTCCCTTTCTTGGGCTAGAGGGTTGTCTTATGGACCCTGCTTACCGCCCCTTTACCTGCATAATCTTCCACTGCGAGCGTCTTGACGTACTTATTTCCTCTGCAGATCGAGAACGAATGTGCCACCTGGAGCGCAGTCTACGATTGCTTTGCCGGCAGCTGGAAGAACTGTTCGGAAATCGATTGATGCAAGGGCTGCTTTTGAGTTGTGAGCGGTATCTCCATAGCGAAGATGCTGCTATTTTAGGCCTCAGGACCAGTAGAACTTCTTCGGAGGACGTATGTTGACCACAATCCATGATCTTGTAATTGTTCATATAGAAAATAAGCCTGCTTTTTTTGCCCGTATCGAAGATATTGTCCCTGATGTAAAGCGGGGGTGGTGGAATGTCAGTTTGCTGGTGTTGACCAATCCGCTTCAGATCTTTACCTGGGTATTGGAAGAAGGTCAGATTGACGGCGCCCCCTTTACCATGGGCGGCACGCCGATTATGCTTGAAAAGGTCGTCTCCCCTCTGGAGAAGGAAGATAAGGGGCTGTCTACACCGGTGGAGACAGCTTCTGTCCCGACGACAGACAAAAAGGCGCCGGCAAAGGTTGTCTCCCTTATTGATCGCAAGAAGGAAAAGTGAATAGAACGGCTGTCGTTCCATTTTCGACCGGTTGTTTCCTTGTTTCCACTCGGGGCCTGTCGCCCTTTGTTTTCTCTCTGGCCGGAACCTATGGACGTAAAAAGACTTTTCTGGGGTTCCGGCACTGAAGTTTTCACGTTTATTCCGGTCAAGAGACCGTTTGTCCTCTCTCTTCCTGCAGTACTCTTAACTCCCCGAAAAATCGTAGTAAACTTCTCTTTTCTTTCAGTACTTTTGCCTTGACAACACCCAGGACGCTTAGTATAGTTTCTCCACGTAGTGGTATAAAGTGGTAAAGTGTGGAAAAAACTGTCGGAGGGGTGATGTTTCGGGGTTATTTTAATACCACGATTGATGGCAAGGGGCGGACCAGTCTTCCGGCAAAGTTTCGCGAAATCCTTGTGGAAACCTTCGGCGACGAAAGGTTTTTCATCACCAATTCCAATCCGGTGCGCCTGGGAGACGGGATTTCCTGTTCCGGCCTAGCGATTTATCCCTACCATGAATGGCTTGCCATTGAGGGAAAGCTTGTCAAAGGAACCGGTCTTGGACTTTCTTCGGTCCAGTTGGCTGCTGTTAAGCGAAGAATTGTGGCTCCGGCCGTCGAGTGTACCGCTGACAAGCTTGGCAGAATACTAGTGCCACCCCATCTCCGCAAGAGCGCATCGCTGGAAAGAGAGCTTGTCTTTGTCGGCCTCTTGGACAAGGCGGAAATCTGGAGTCTTGCGGAATGGGATAAAGTCTATCGTCAGGACGACGATAATTTCCCTGGCGATTCTCAGGCCTTGGCCGATCTGGGGTTGTAGTGAGTGGTTTCCGCCACATATCCGTTCTCTACGAGGAGGTTCTCCGGTATCTGGAGCCTTGTTCCGGAGGGGTTTACGTGGATGGAACTCTGGGGGGTGGCGGGCACGCAGGAGGAATCCTGGAATGCTCATCTCCTGACGGGATTTTGCTTGGTTTTGACCGGGATCAGGAGGCGTTGGACGCGGCAGGATTGAGGCTTTCGGCGTACGGGAGTCGCGTCAGACTCTTTCATGAAAACTATTCTCTTCTCCCCGATGTGCTGGCGCGGGAAGGGTTCGAATCGATCGATGGCATGGTGCTCGACGTTGGTGTATCGTCCCATCAACTGGACAAGGCAGAGCGTGGTTTCAGTTTTCAGCAGAATGCTCCACTGGATATGAGGATGGACGGTTCCGCCGGGAGAACTGCTGCTGATCTGGTGAATACCCTTTCGGAAAAGGAACTGGAGCAGATACTCTGGGATTTTGGCGAGGAGCGCTGGGCGCGACGGATTGCTTCAAAGGTCGTTGCGGCGCGAAATGTGGGACCCGTTACCACTACCGCGCAACTTGTTGATTTGGTTAAAGGCGCTGTCCCCAGGGCATGCTGGGACGCACGTTTACATCCTGCTACCAGAACTTTTCAGGCACTACGCATTGCTGTCAATGAAGAGCTTCAAAGCTTGGAGCGTGGGCTGATTGCCGGAATCGAATCCTTGAAAAAGGGCGGCCGAATCGTCGTTATTTCCTTTCACTCCCTGGAAGACAGGATAGTGAAGAATATCTTTAATGAATTTGCCCGGGGCTGCACCTGTCCGAAAAGTGTTCCGAGGTGCGTCTGTGGGAAACAACCTGTATTGAGAAAACTGACCGGGAGACCGGTGGTTGCCGGCCAAGAAGAAATAGCTGCAAATCCCCGCTCCCGCAGTGCGAAACTGCGGGCTGCTGAAAAACTGTAGAGGGAAAGGAGTCTGCTGCCATGTCACTCGCGAAAACTGCACTCAGCAAAGTAGCCTCGCCAAAAAGAATCGAGTTGGCGGCTTCACAGAGATGGGACCTCTTTCCGTATCTTGTTACCCTGCTGTCCCTTCTTACTCTCCTCTCCCTTTTTCATGTCTGGTCACGGGTGAAGGTCGTTGATTTGAATTTGGAAATCACGGAGGCAAGCCACCTGTTCAAAGGATTGCAGCAGGAGAAGAATATGCTGAGGCTTGAGGTCGCATCTCTGAAGAATCCTGCGAGAATTGAGGCGTTGGCAAAGGGTGAGCTTGGAATGGCCCTGCCCAGCGACCAGCAGGTGATTGTCGTCAAATGAAGGATACCAAGGAAAAATGGTCCAGAATCCGGATCCGAATCATCGGTGTCCTGTTTGCCGTTTTCTTTGTAATAACGTCGTCTCGGGCTTTTTATCTCCAGATACTCAAGAAAGATGACTGGACCAGGATTGCGGATAAGCAGCATCAGAAAATTGTTCCCCTGACCCCTTCGCGCGGAACAATCTATGACAGTACCGGGGCAGCACTCGCCGTGTCCATCGAAATGGATTCATGCTATGCAGAGCCCGTCTTTATCGATGACCCTGGAAGCGTAGCAATTAAGCTTGCTCCCATTATCGGAATGTCCCGGGAGAAACTGCAACGAAAGCTTTCCGGGAAAAGAGGTTTCGTCTGGCTGCGGCGTAAGCTCAATCCAGGGATGGCCCAGAAAATACGGGATCTGAAAATAGCCGGGATCGGATTTGTGAAAGAGTCACGGCGCTATTATCCTAATTCCGAGGTCGCGTCCAACGTGATTGGATTTACCGGTCTTGATCCGGAAGGGCTTGAAGGGATTGAGCTCAGGTATAATTCCCAGATTCTAGGAAACACCGGCTACCTGGTTACCGAGCGTGATGCCTTGGGACGCGATATCGCACTAATGGACAAGGTTGTCCAGAAGTCGTCCAAGGGGCACAACATCACCCTGACACTGGACAAAAATATCCAGTATGTTACGGAAAAGGAGCTTGCCAAGGCGGTTACGGAAAGCAGGGCTGCCGGAGGAATGGCCTTGGTAATGGATCCCCAGACCGGAAAAATCCTGGCGATGGCTTCCTATCCGACCTTTAATCCCAATGCTTTCCGAAGCTACTCTCAGGACTCTTTGCGGAACAGGGCGATTGCCGATAGCTTCGAACCGGGTTCCACGATGAAGGTTTTTCTCATTGCGGCAGCCATGGACGCAAAGCTTATTGGTCCGAACGATACGTTCAATTGTGAGAATGGTAGTTACGCCATCGGTGGCAGAGTTATTCATGACACCCATAAGTATGGAAGTCTGAGGGTATCGGAAATACTAAAATACTCGAGCAATATCGGCGCAGCAAAAATCGGCAGTCGTCTCGGAGCGGAGAGATTGCTGGCCAGTCTGAAAAACTTCGGGTTCGGTGAGAAAAGCGGCATTGATCTGCCGGGGGAGGTTTCCGGCTACCTGCGGGGACGTAGTCACTGGTATCCCATTGACCTGGCAACCATCTCATTTGGGCAGGGCCTTTCGATTTCCTCTCTGCAGTTGGTAACAGCGGTTTCTGCTCTTGCCAACGGCGGGTTGCTGATGAAGCCGTATCTTGTCGATAAAATTACCGATGACGCAGGCACGGTTATCCGCCAGTTTTCACCCGAGATCCGGCACAGAGCAAGTTCCGCCAGTACTTCCCAGTCAATGACGAAGATGATGGAAAGTGTCACGTCGGAGGGAGGGACCGGATTGAATGCAGTGGTAGATGGCTATCTGGTCGCCGGGAAAACCGGAACGGCCCAGAAGGTTGATCCGATGACGAGGTGCTATTCAGCAACAAAGCGTACTGCATCGTTTGTCGGCTTCGTGCCGGCTGATAAGCCAAGGCTCACCATTCTGGTGGTTGTCGACGAACCGAAAACCAGTTCCTATGGTGGAGTTGTTGCCGCGCCGGCGTTTCGGGAGATCGCGCACCAGTCGCTTTGTTACCTGAAGGTGCTTCCCACGCAGCCCCTGAAAGCGAAGGCAAAGACAACGGAGAGCGAGGAATCCTCCGCTACTCGTCAGGACCGGGCTTCCGTTGTTGCCGAAGGTGTTATCGATGAGGTGGCTGGTGGCGGTGTGATGCCCAATTTTCGTGGGATGAGTATCCGTCAGGTCATGCAATATATGGAAAAGAACACCCTGAATGTGAAAATCAGGGGGAGCGGGCGTGCGGTTGAGCAAAATCCGCAACCGGGCCAGCAGATAGCCCCGAAAAATCAGGTATGGGTGAGGTTCGCCCCCTCCGCGTAATGATGAAGAGCAAAGGCGTTCCAGGAAGAAGCGGCGGGCAAGTCCTGCCAGGGAGAGGTTGAGTGCGGTTTTCCGAACTTTTGCAATCTATAGCAGAGCCGGTGCGGGTCACCGGTGCTACGGATATGGAAATCCGAGGCCTCTTCTATGATTCCCGCGCGGTTGTTCCGGGCGGGTTGTTTTTCGCCTTGCGTGGGGCAGCCGTCGATGGCCATTCTTTTCTCTCTCGGGCGGTAAGCGCCGGGGCAGTGGCAGTTGTCGTCGAGGATGACACGGACCTCCCCGCAGGGGTTACCGCAGTTACGGTGCGTGATGCCAGGCAAGCCATGGCTCGGATGGCCGCCTGCTATTTTGATAATCCCACGGCAGATGTCCCTTTGATCGGTATTACCGGTACCAACGGCAAAACGACCACTACCTACCTGATCGAGTCCATGCTCGCCAAGGGGGGGATTCCGTCGGCAGTCCTCGGCACCATAAATTACCGCTTTGGTTCAACCTGTTTCGAGTCTTCTCACACGACGCCCGAGTCCGTTGATCTCCAGAAAATGTTGAGACAGCTGGTAGATCTTGGTGCCAAGGGAGTCGTCATGGAGGTTTCCTCCCATTCCCTGGAGCAGAAAAGGGTTGATGGTTGCCTGTTCGATGTAGGGGTTTTTACCAACCTTACCCGGGACCATTTGGACTATCATCACGATATGGAGTCCTACCTGGAAAGCAAACAGAGGCTTTTCTCTGAACTTCTGGTTCCTGACCGGCAGAAGCCGGTGCGCTATGCAGTGGTAAATATTGACGACCCGGCAGGATTGACAATCGCCCGTTCCGCTGCCTGTCCGGTCCTCACCTACGGTCTTGATCCTGGTGCCGCACTTTCGGCTCGGAATGTTGTTTTTTCCACGGACGGAATTTCCGGAATACTCACTACCCCTGCTGGTGAATCGGTATTTTCGTCGCGCCTTTTGGGTCGCTTCAATCTTTACAACATCCTATCCGCTGCCGGTGCGGCTTTTGCCCTGGGGCTGTCCCTTGAAAGCATTCGCACCGGGATTGAAGAGCACGGCAAAGTGGAAGGTAGGTTGGAGCGGGTTGAGAACGACCGGGGATTC
Organism: uncultured delta proteobacterium; assembly: GCA_963717775.1. Classification (GTDB taxonomy): domain Bacteria; phylum Desulfobacterota; class Desulfuromonadia; order Geobacterales; family Geobacteraceae; genus RPRC01. Next base: position 113,593 of record CAVQWZ010000028.1, on the reverse strand, counting down.
ACCGTGCTCGTGGACTATGCCCACACTGGTGATGCCCTGGAAAATGTCCTGCAAACGCTTACGGAACTTGCAACAGCCCGTATTATTACGGTTTTCGGCTGCGGCGGTGATCGCGATCGCGGCAAACGACCTATTATGGGTGACGTTGCGGGGCGTTTTAGCGACCTTGCGATCATCACCTCCGATAATCCGCGCAGTGAAGAGCCGGCGACTATAATCAATGAAGTGCAGGAGGGTCTTCTTCCCCTTGGTCTCCGGGAATACACCCTTGCGGAGCTGTCCGGTGAAATTGTGGAGAAGGGTTTTCTCTCTGTCGAATTGCGGCGGGACGCAATCAGGCTGGCGATTCGTATTGCCAGGCCGGGAGATATTGTCCTTATTGCTGGAAAAGGGCATGAAGACTACCAGATTATTGGTACGGAAAAGCACCACTTCGATGACCGGGAAGAGGCTGCAATCGCTCTTCGGTTATCTGGAGGGGCGGAATGAAGCCGGCCTTTACCGTAAGCGAGATAGTCGCGGCTGTTGGCGGAAGCCTGACCGGTGTGACTGATGCCTGTGTTCAGGGTGTCTCCACCGATTCCCGCAGCGTGGAGCCGGGAGAGCTGTTCGTGCCCCTGCGGGGTGATCGCTTTGACGGCCACCATTTCATTGACGTGGCTTTGGCAAGAGGGGTCAGGGTTTTGCTGGCAGAGCAGGGCAGGTATGACCTGAGTACCCTGCCGACGGGTATCAGTTGCATAACTGTGACTGACACCCTGCAGGCACTCGGCGATCTGGCGGCTCTCCACCGCAATCGTTTTTCCCTGCCGGTGGTTGCCATTACCGGCAGCAATGGCAAGACCACTACCAAAGAGATGCTTGCGGCGATTTTGAGTTGCACTGGGGAAGGACTGAAAACCGCGGGGAACCTGAACAACCTCATTGGTCTCCCCCGCATGGTATTTCAATTGTCTGAAAGCCACAAATGGGCGGTCCTGGAAATGGGCATGAGTGAACCCGGAGAAATTGACCGACTGGCGGAGATTGCCCGTCCCGATGTTGGAGTGATTACCAATGTGGCGCCTGCCCACCTGCAGAGCATGGGGAGCATTGCCGCTGTTGCCTCTGCCAAGGGTGAGCTTTTTCTCCGTCTTTGTCAGGGAAGCACAGCTGTCTTCAATGCCGATGATCACCTCGTTGCCGAGCTGCCGACGCCTCCCGGGGTTCGCAGAATTTCGTTCGGGCTCGCTACGGCAGATGTGCGGGCGGAAAAGATCGAATCTCTCGGCAGGGCAGGGCAATCTTTTGACCTTACTCTCCCCGCGGGAGTGGTGCCGGTAAAAATGAAGGTTTTCGGCCGTCACAATGTCCAGAATGCACTGGCAGCAGCGGCTGTTGCCCATCAGTTGGGCCTTGGTCCGGACGAGATCCGGAAAGGGCTGGAGTCCTTCTCCCCAGTGGAGAAGCGCTTTTCGCCCGAGGATATCAACGGAATTCTTCTGATCGATGACAGTTACAATGCCAACCCCGCTTCGATGCGGGCAGCGCTCACTACCATAGCCGACCTTAAAGGGGCTGGCCGCGGTATTGCCATTCTGGGCGATATGCTTGAGATGGGAGCGTCTTCGCTAACGGCGCATGAAGAAATCGGCAGTCTGGCCGCTCGCTGCGTGGAGCGTCTCTACCTACTGGGTGAAATGGCGGAAAGTGTGGCTCGGGGGGCAGTAGCGGGAGGACTTCCTGCCGAATCAATAATTCTTGCCAAGAGCCACGCCGAGATCCTTGACGATGTAAATGCTACCATGAGGCCCAATGACTGTATCCTGGTAAAGGGCTCTCGCGGAATGCGGATGGAAACTGTTGCCGAGGGGCTCAGGAATATGTTTTCTGCCGAAAAGGCGAAGGGGGCTGTGAACTGATGCTGTATAATCTCCTCTACCCACTGGCGACAGAATATCATTTCCTGAATGTCTTTAAATACCTGACCTTTAGAACCATCTATGCAGTCATTACGGCACTGGTTGTTTCATTTCTTCTGGGTCCCTGGATGATCCGCAAGCTGCAATCAATCCAGATGATGCAGGTAATCAGGACCGATGGCCCCGAATCGCATCTGAAAAAGCAGGGCACCCCTACCATGGGAGGGGTGCTCATTCTAACGGCTATTGTTATCCCGACACTGCTTTGGGCTGACCTTTCCAACAGATATATCTGGATAGCATTGTCCGTTATCGTGGGGTACGGCCTGATTGGTTTCGTGGATGATTACAAGAAGGTGGTGGAGAAAAATCCCAAAGGACTCTCGGCCCGGCAGAAGACCTTCTGGCAAGTGTTCATCGGTCTTGTGGTAGGTACTATTCTGTACTATACGCCCGGTTTTTCAACTGCTCTAACCATACCGTTTTTCAAGAACGCAACTCCAGATCTGGGAGTTTTCTACATCCCGTTTGTCATGCTGGTTATCTTTGGGGCCAGCAGCGCGGTGAATTTGACAGATGGCCTCGATGGACTGGCGATCGGTCCGGTATCCATCAATGCCGGCACCTATCTGCTTTTTACCTACGTTGCTGGCAACGTGAAGCTAGCAAGCTATCTCCAGGTGCCCTATGTCGCCGGAGCTGGTGAGCTGGCGATTCTCTGTGGTGCCATGGCTGGAGCCGGACTCGGCTTTCTCTGGTACAACTCCTATCCTGCCGAGGTATTCATGGGGGATGTGGGATCTCTGCCCCTTGGCGGTGGTCTTGGTGCTGTGGCGGTTATCACCAAGCAGGAGATCCTTTTGGTGATAGTTGGTGGCATTTTCGTGGTGGAGGCCCTGTCGGTCATCTTCCAGGTTGGCTCATATAAATACCGCGGAAAGAGAATATTCCGCATGGCACCTATCCATCATCACTTTGAACTGAAGGGTGTCGCGGAGCCGAAAATCATTGTACGTTTCTGGATAATTACCATCATTTTGGCGCTGATTGCCATCTCGACCTTGAAGGTCAGGTGATCAGGGAAAACATGTTACAAGTGAAATTCCCGGCCGTTAGCCGCTCGTTGCTAACTGCTAAAACCGTACGATAAAGATAGCCAATGGAAATAAAGAATAAGAAAATACTGGTGGTTGGTCTGGCCAGGACGGGTGCGGCGGTGGCCCGGTTCCTCAGCGAATGCGGAGCCCGGGTGACTGTCAGCGACAGCAGGGAAAAGGAGTTATTGGAAACTTTTCTCTCGAAACTGTCAACCTTGGAGATTACGTATGAGCTCGGGGGGCATGGCGACGATACCTTTCTTGCCGCGGATCTGATCGTGGTAAGCCCCGGCGTACCGATGAATATTCCAGCACTTACGCTGGCCCGGAATCAGGGAATCCCGGTTATCAGCGAGATTGAGCTGGCCTACGAATTCATCGATGCTCCCATTGCGGCAATCACTGGAACAAACGGAAAGACCACGACGACCACCCTGGCCGGCGAAATCTTCCGGAAATGCGGATTCAGAACTTTTGTGGGGGGCAATATTGGTAACCCTTTGATCGATCTGGTTATTTCCGGTGAGCGGACTGAGCGGGTCGTGGCGGAAATCAGTTCCTTTCAACTGGAAGGAATTGTCCATTTCCGCCCCCGCGTTGCAGTGCTGCTCAATATTACCGAAGACCATCTCGACCGTTACGCCGGCTACCAGGACTACATCGATGCCAAGCTCAGGGTTTTTGCCAATCAGACCGCCGACGATTTTGCGATTCTGAATGTTGATGATCCCCTTGTGGCGGCCTGTGCCGGGAGGCTAGCGGCCCGGGTCGTTCCCATGAGCAGGCTCAAGGTTCTGGAGCAAGGCATCTTCTATCAAAATGGAGTGATTATCTTCGCCTGGGACGGGCAATTGGAGCATTTCCCCATCGACTCCTTTAAGCTCCGGGGGGTGCACAATATCGATAACTGCATGGCTGCTCTTGCCACGACGCTGCTGATGGGCTGTCCTGCTGCTGCGGCTTTGGCGGCGGTGGCAGGTTTTTCCGGTCTTCCCCATCGGATGGAGTTGGTGGCAACAGTCAACGGTGTGGCCTATTACAATGACAGTAAGGGAACCAATGTGGGAAGCGTGGTAAAGTCTCTGGAAAGCTTTCCCGGGAACATCACGCTCATCGCGGGGGGCAAGGACAAGGGTGGTGAGTATGCTCCCCTTGCCGACCTGGTGCGGGAGCGGGTCCGCCATCTGATTCTGCTCGGCGAGGCCAGGGAAAGAATCCGTGACGCCTTGGGCCACCTCACCGACACGATATTGGTAGACAGTCTGGAAGCAGCAGTGCAGGAGGCCCATCGCCTGGCAGAACCGGGTGAAGTGGTGTTGTTTTCTCCTGCATGCTCCAGTTTTGACATGTTCAGGAACTACGAAGTGCGCGGCGAGCGATTTATCTCGGCCGTGTGCGGACTCATCGAGGGGGCGGAATAGGTGAGCAGATCCGAAGGATACGATCTGATTATTGTGCTCATGGTTGTTGCCTTGACCTGCTTCGGGGTGGTTATGGTCTATTCCGCCTCATCCATCATGGCGGCAAAGAAATATCATGATGAATTCTACTTCCTGAAGCGTCAGGGTATCTTTCTTGTACTAGGCATCGGCGTCATGATTGGGGCCATGCGGATTGATTACCATTTCTGGAAAAAGGCTGCGGTGCCGATCCTGATTGCCTGTCTCGTTCTCCTCGGCCTGGTCCTGATTCCGGGAATCGGCGGCAGCGCAGGCGGATCGTCACGCTGGATCCGGCTTCCTGGATTTTCCCTGCAGCCTTCGGAAATGGCAAAGATTGCCTTTATCATGTATATGGCGTATTCACTCGACAAAAAACAGGACAAGATGAAGCACTTCTCGACAGGTTTCCTGCCGTATATGGTTGTGCTGGCGGTGATGTTGATGTTCCTGTTGAAGCAGCCAGACCTGGGCTCTTCCCTGACCTTAGGGGCGGTTGCCATGGCCATGTTGTTTGCCGCAGGCACGAGGTTGTCCTACATCCTGTCCATGGTGTTGCTGGCCTTGCCGTTCCTCTATTTTGCCATCATGAATGTTGATTATCGTCGTCGCCGCATCATGGCCTTTCTGAACCCTTGGGACGACCCGACCAATACCGGCTTCCAGATCATCCAGTCGTGGATTGCGGTCGGTACCGGCGGATTGTTCGGCCAAGGGCTCGGTGAGGGGAAGCAGAAGCTGTTCTATCTACCGGAGGCTCATACTGACTTTATTTTTGCCGTGGTGAGCGAAGAACTGGGCTTTCTCGGGTTTATGGTGATCTCCACCATGTTTTTGCTGCTGGTGATGCGGGGAACCCGCGTCGCCATCTATGCGGAGGACAATTTCGGCAGATCCCTGGCTTTCGGCATTACCACCCTGATCGGGATCGAGGCATTCGTCAATATTGCCGTGGTAACCGGCATATTTCCCACAAAGGGACTGGCTCTTCCTTTCATCAGTTATGGAGGAAGTTCTCTCATCATAACCCTTTTTGCCATAGGGATACTGCTCAACATCTCTTCACGGGTACGGGTGACACAATGAAAATCCTTATCGCGGGCGGAGGGACAGGCGGACATCTATTTCCGGGCATTGCCGTTGCAGAGGAGTTTCTGGAACGGGACCCGAGCAACGAAGTGCTGTTTGTCGGTACGGAGAGGGGCATCGAAGCTCGTGTCCTGCCCCGGGCCGGATATAACTTGGAACGCATTGCCACAACCGGCATGCGGGGCAAAGATCTGCTTTCCAAGGTGAAAGGGGTCTGGCTGCTGCTGCTCGGCTATGCACAGTCCCGTAGAATCATCCGCTCCTTTAAGCCGGATCTGGTACTCGGAGTCGGTGGCTATGCCTCGGGCCCCCTTGTACTTGCGGCCAGAAATAGCTCCTGCAAGTGCTTCATTCATGAGCAAAATGCCGTGCCGGGGCTGACGAACCGGATTCTTGCCAGGGTGGTGATGAAGGTCTTCATCTCGCTGGAGGAGTCACGCTGGCACGTCCCTGCCGGAAAGCTGCTCCTGACGGGTAATCCCCTGCGGAGGCAGATCCTGGATAAATTGAGCGAGGACCGCAGGGCGAATGGCAACGGCAATGGCAACGGATTTCGCCTGCTGGTCTTTGGCGGCAGTGCCGGGGCGCACCGGATCAATATGGCTATGATCGAGGCACTACCGGAACTGTCAGACCTCAGGGAGCGCATCACTTTCATGCATCAGACCGGCGAGCATGATCTGGAAGAGGTTAGGCAGGCCTACCAGCGGGAAGGTTTTTGCGCCGAAGTGATGCCATTCATCGATAACATGGCCGAGGCGTATCAGAAAGCCGATCTGATTCTGTGCCGGGCCGGTGCAACCACCATTGCCGAGGTGACGGCATGCGGCAAGGCCTGTATCTTTGTCCCGTATCCATTTGCCACGGACGATCACCAGCGAAAGAATGCCGAAGCTCTGGTGGACAAAGGCGCCGGGTTCATGATTCTTGACCGGGAACTCTCAGGGAAAAGGCTTGCAGCAATGATCGGGGAACTGGAGCGGAATCCCTTGGTCCGGAAAGCGGCCGGGAAAAAAGCTTCTGCCATGGCGCGGCCTGATGCAGCGAAAATCATAGTAGACGCAATGCTTGCGGCATAGTATTTGTCCTAACGTAAAAAGCGCGTGCCGAGTTTCAGTAGTTTGCTGCGGTTTGGATGTCGACCGGTTCGCCATCTCAACGTAGTGCTAATAAAATCAGAATAAGAAGGCATCATGTACGGAAAAATAGAGAAGATACATTTTGTCGGGATTGGCGGCATCGGCATGAGCGGTATTGCCGAGGTTCTCTTGAATCTGGGGTACAAGGTTTCCGGCTCTGACCTTCGCCGGTCGGAGATTACCGAAAGGCTAGCCAGTCTCGGTGGAGAGATATTTTACGGTCATTTGCGGGAGAACGTCGTTGGCGTTGGCGTGGTCGTTACTTCCAGCGCCGTGAAGGATGACAACCCCGAGGTCCAGGAAGCGCGGGAGAACCTGATACCGGTGATCCCCAGGGCCGAGATGCTTGCCGAGTTGATGCGGATGAAATACGGCATTGCCATTGCCGGCACGCACGGTAAAACCACTACAACTTCGATGGTTGCGACCCTGCTGGGTTATGCTGGCATCGATCCGACCATTGTTATCGGCGGCCGCCTCAACTCGCTGGGCAGTAACGCGCGGTTGGGCCAGGGGAAGTTCCTTGTGGCCGAAGCGGATGAATCGGACGGCTCTTTCCTGAAACTCTCGCCCACAATAGCCGTTGTAACTAATATCGATGCGGACCATCTTGATTTTTACAGCGGGATCGAGGAGATCAAAGATACCTTTGTCGAATTCATCAATAAGGTTCCCTTTTACGGCCTGAACGTCCTGTGTCTTGATAGTGACAACGTGGCGGATATCATTCCTCGCGTCAACAAGCGCTTTATCACCTACGGCCTGAGTGCCCAGGCGGATATCCGGGCCTGCGATATCAAGCTGGAAGGGCTCAACACGAGCTTCGTGGCCCAGTATCGTGGTGAGCGGCTTGGCGAGATCAGTTTCAAGATGCCGGGCGAGCATAATGTCCTCAATGCCCTGGCAGCGATTGGCGTGGCACTGGAACTGAATGTTCCATTTTCGGTGATCCAGGAGGGTTTCCGGGATTTCGGCGGAGTTGGTCGGCGGTTCCAGGTAAAAGGTGAAGTGAATGACATCATGGTGGTGGACGACTACGGTCACCATCCGACGGAGATTCGTGCAACCCTGGCAGCGGCCACAGCTGGCTGGGATCGGCGCCTTGTGGTCGTCTTTCAGCCTCATCGCTACACCCGGACCAAGGAGTTGTACGACGATTTCGTCAAGGCATTCCATGATGCCGAGGTGCTGATACTGACCGATATCTATTCCGCTGGTGAGGAGCCTATCGAAGGGGTGACCGCCGAAGCTCTTGCTCGCAGCGTCAGGCAGCATGGACAGAAAGATGTCAGCCATTTCTCCGATCGTGAGGAGCTTGTGGGTCACTTGCTGGAAATACTGAAACCGGGCGACATACTGCTGACCCTAGGGGCGGGCAATATCTGGCAGACCGGAGAACTCCTGCTCCAGAAGCTGGAAAAAGAACAGTGAAAATAGCCTTCTCCGAACGTATCGTGCGAGAAATTCGTGGTACGGTACTTCGCGATGAACCCATGGCCCGGCATACATCGCTGCGGGTCGGGGGGCCGGCTGACTGGTTTGTTGTGCCAGTGGATACGGATGATCTGCAGAGCCTTCTGGCGCTCTTGGACGAGTATGAAATACCGTTCCTGGTGGTTGGTGGTGGGTATAACCTCCTGGTCAGAGACGGCGGCATCAGGGGCTGTGTGATCTCTCTGGAAAGATTCGATCTGCTGGAGAGAGAAGGGGAGGTTCTGGTTCATGCCGGGGCGGGTGTCGAGAATGCTGCACTAGTCCGCTTTTGTCGGGACCAGGGTCTGTCGGGCCTCGAATTTCTGGTGGGAATACCGGGGAGACTGGGGGGAGCACTGGCGATGAATGCCGGTGCCGGTGGCGGAGAGATAACCGACTCGCTGGAAACCCTGGAAACCTTGAAGGGCGGGGTTTTTACGAAATGGGGCAAGTCCCAGTTGGTCTTTGGCTACCGTTTTCTGTCCCTTGAGCAGGGAGAGATCATCTTCAAGGCTTCTTTCCGACTGACAAAAGATGATCCGGAAGCGATCCGTGGCCGCATCGAGTCTTTGCTCGGGAAGCGGCGCGCAACTCAGCAGGTGGGCTACCCCAATGCCGGTTCGTTCTTCAAGAACCCTCCCGATGGTCCTGCCTGGCGATGTATCGATGGCGCCGGGATGCGGGGGGTGCGGGTCGGCGGAGCAGAAGTCTCCACCATTCACGCGAACTTTCTGGTGAACAGGGGTGGAGCCTCGGCCGCAGATTTCCTGGCCCTTGCGGCCAGGGTTAAGGAAAAGGTCAGGGAACAGTCCGGAGTTGAACTGATAGAAGAAGTCAAGATTGTCGGCGCAGACCGGTAACGAAAGTCTCAAAGGGATTGGATACAGGCGAAATGATGACACGAGAAGAACTGAAATCGAAAAAAATCGGCGTCTTGTACGGCGGGCTGTCTGCCGAGCGTGATGTTTCCCTCAAGAGCGGGACAGCCGTGTGCGAAAGTCTCCTTTCCCTGGGATACGATGCGCAAGTCATCGATGTCGACCGAACACTGGCCCGAAACCTTACTGATGCCGGTGTTGAGATTGCCTTTGTGGCGCTCCACGGCCGCTATGGCGAAGACGGCGCGGTCCAGGGACTGCTGGAGATGATGGGGATTCCCTATACCGGCTCCGGAGTTCTCGCCAGTGCCCTGGCCATGAACAAGATATTTGCCAAGGCAGCGTTCCAGTCGGCCGGACTCCTGATTGCTCCCTACCGGGTCCTGAGGAAAGGCGAGAAATTCGATATCACCACCCTCGAATTCCCCTTTCCGGTGGTGGTAAAACCGTCACAGGAAGGCTCATCGGTGGGAGTCAGTATCGTCAAGACTCCCGAGGGAATACCAGCCGCTCTCGAACTTGCATTCCGTTACGATAGCGAAATCCTGCTTGAGCAGTTTATTGCCGCGCGGGAGATTCAAGTGGGGGTCCTTGGTGATCAGGCCCTCGGTGCCATTGAAATTGTGCCCCGCAATGAATTCTACGATTTCGAGGCAAAATACACCCCCGGCATGGCGGAACATATTTTTCCAGCTCCCCTGTCGGAGTCATTGTACCGTAAGGCCCTGCAGGTCGGGGTTCTTGCACATAGAGCCCTTGGTTGCTGCGATTACAGCCGTGTTGATCTCCTTGTTACCCCGACGGAAGAGTGCTACATTCTGGAGGTCAACACCCTTCCGGGGATGACAGCCCTCAGCCTTTTTCCCGAAATTGCCGGGGGAGTTGGCATTTCCTTTGGTGAGCTGTTGGAGAAAATACTGCTTTCCGCATCTTTGAAAATTAGTGCCTAGATTCAGGATATACGCCTTTGGCGGTGGCCCATGCGTGACATGCATCACAAAAAACAGAATTCTCACCAAAACCGGAATCGCCAGAAGCGGGAGCGAAAGCCACGCAAGCCGTTACAGCTTCGTCGCATGCTCAAAAAAGCGGCCCGGGTCTGTTCCGCATTCGTCCTGATTACCATGGTCTGGGTACTTGGTACGGAAGCGTACGAGATATTTGCCGATGCGACGTTTTTCAAGCTGGAGCGGATCGAAGTGCCCCGCTTGCAGCAACTTTCTCGCGATGAGATCGTAAGTCTTACCGGGGTCAAACTCGGGGAATCACTATTAAAGCTTGACCTGCAGCATGTGGCGGAACAGCTGGAAAAGAACCCTTGGGTCGAGAAGTTGAAGGTTCGTCGGCGCTTTCCCGGCACACTTTCCATCGAGATTACCGAGCGGGTCCCGGTGGCTGTAGTGAACATGGGGTACTTGTACTACCTGGACTCCAAGGGGGAGATTTTTAAGCCTTTGACCGAGGGGGATAGACTTGACTTCCCGGTCCTTACCGGAATCTCGGAAGAGGATCTGCTGAAGGATGCTGACGGTACGAAAACAATGCTGACCATGGCCCTTGGGCTCATGGAAATGCTGAAGAAGGGGACAGTGTTCCGTCTGAGTGATGTATCGGAAATTCACCTGGACAAGGGCTACGGCTACACATTGTTTACTACCCAGGGAGGAATCCCGATAAAGCTTGGCAACTCCGATTTTCAGGGAAAACTGGCGCGTTTCAGCCAGATCTACAAGGAGTTGACGGCGCAGATTGCATTACTTGAATATGTTGATCTCAATTATCCAGATAAAATAGTTGTAAAAAAGGTGTAATAAGAGGAGGGGTCCATGGCCAACAGAAGGGAAAATCTGATAGTGGGGCTCGATATCGGCACCACGAAAATATGTGCCATCGTCGGAAATGTGACCGAAGATGGTGTCGACATCGTCGGTATCGGTACAAGCCCGTCCCGAGGTCTCCGCAAAGGGGTGGTCATTAATATCGAAACAACTGTCTCGTCCATCAAGAAGGCCATTGAAGAGGCTGAGTTGATGGCCGGATGCGAAATAAAATCCGTGTATGCCGGAATTGCCGGCGGTCATATCAAGGGTTTTAACTCCCAGGGCGTGATTGCCATAAAGAACCGGGAAGTTTCCCCTGATGACGTGCGCCGGGTTATCGATGCGGCCAAGGCCATTGCGATTCCCATGGACCGGGAAGTAATCCACATCTTGCCGCAGGAATTCATTATCGACGATCAGGACGGTATCCGTGAACCGCTCGGCATGAGTGGCGTTCGCCTTGAGGCGCGGGTCCACATTGTGACCGGTGCTGTGGCCAGTGCCCAGAACATTATCAAATCCTGCAACCGCGCTGGTCTGGATGTGGCTGACATCGTTCTTGAGCAGCTTGCCTCATCCGAGGCGGTTATTTCCCCGGAAGAGAAGGAGATCGGCGTCGCCCTGGTAGATATCGGCGGCGGCACCACCGACATTGCCATTTTCGTAGACGGCGCCATCAAGCACACTTCGGTTCTTTCTCTTGGTGGCAACCACCTGACCAACGACATCGCCGTCGGTCTTCGGACACCCATGGCGGAAGCGGAGAAGATCAAGCAGAAATACGGCTGCTGTTACACGTCCTTGGTGGGAAAAGACGAGACCATCGAAGTTCCCAGCGTCGGAGGACGAAAGCCGCGCATCCTTTCCCGTCAGCTTCTCGCCGAGATATTAGAACCGCGCATGGAAGAAATTTTCACCCTGGTTAACAGGGAGCTTGTCAAATCGGGTTTTGATGATCAAATCGCTTCCGGTGTTGTCATTACCGGTGGAACTTCTATACTAGAGGGGATGCCCGAACTGGCGGAGCAGATATTCAACCTTCCGGTCCGGCGTGGAGTACCGCAGGATATCGGCGGGCTCGTTGATGTGGTGAATTCACCAGTCTACGCAACCGGTGTCGGACTGGTGGTGTACGGGAGCAAAAACCAGGGAATCCGCGAGTTCCCGACGGTCCAAAGCGATGATCATGTTTTCCGCAGGGTCACACGCAGGATGAAAGAGTGGCTTGGAGAGTTTTTCTAATTATTTTACTTGGCGTTACTGCTTGGGGTTTTATCAAAAAGGGGGTAGCAAATGTTTGAATTTGACGAGAGTATTGACCAGAGTGCGAAGATCAAGGTGATAGGAATTGGCGGCGGTGGCGGCAATGCTGTAAATACCATGATCGACTGCGAGTTGCACGGCATCGATTTCATTGTCGCCAATACCGATGCCCAAGCGCTACGGATGTCCAAGGCGCCGGTTAAAATCCAGCTTGGCGGACAGCTGACCAAAGGGCTCGGAGCCGGTGCGGATCCCGGCGTTGGCAGGGACGCGGCTGATGAAAACCGGGAACAACTTGCCCAGGTCCTCAAGGGTGCCGACATGGTATTCATCGCGGCAGGCCTGGGTGGTGGTACTGGAACGGGTGCAGCCCCGGTTATTGCCGATGTGGCAAAGGAACTGGGCGCACTGACCATAGGCGTCGTGACCAAGCCCTTTACCCGGGAAGGCAAACTCCGACTGGCCAAGGCGGAAAGCGGTGTGCGCGAATTGAAAAAGCACGTTGACTCGCTTGTTATTATCCCGAACGACCGACTGCTCGGTCTGGCCGGGAAGTCCATGTCCATTCTTGATGCTTTCAAACCGTCAGACGACGTCCTGCGTCAGGCCGTTCAGGGTATCTCCGATCTCATTACCACCTCCGGTCTTATCAACGTGGACTTTGCAGACGTAAGGGCCATCATGAGCGAGAGAGGGATGGCCATGATGGGTATCGGTATTGCCACGGGTGAAAACCGCGCAGTGGAAGCCGCAACCAAGGCGATTTCGAGCCCTCTGCTGGAAGATATCGATATCTCCGGTGCAAAAGGTGTGCTTGTGAATATCACCGGTTCCTCCTCCATGACCATGGATGAGTTTGATGCCGCCAGCAAGGTGATTCACGAAAAGGTCCACGAAGACGCCAACATTATTGTTGGTCTGGTTATCGATGAAAGCCTCGGTGAGACGGTTAAGATTACTGCCATTGCAACCGGATTCGGAGATCGCTTCGATCTGGAAAAGAGTAAGAGCGAGCTGAAGAGCGTTGCTCCTTCGTCTTCTGAAGAAGTTAACCGTGAGATTCCCACCTTCAAGAGGATTGAACGGCAACAGCGCGAAGTACCCATGAAACAGCGGGCCTTCTTCATGGACGAAGAAGACCAGTATGATATCCCGACTTTCCTGCGCAAGTCGGTCGACTGATTTAAATTTAAACATTGCTACTGGCGGGCGTCACCCCAGGTGATGCCCGCACCCCCGAAAAGTTTCATTTCCCCGGCTTTCCGTCTTCCCCCCTCCGTGGAAGGCCGGGGTCTTTTTTGGGTAACCCTTCGCTTTCCGGTTCACCGAATCGTACTGAGAGGTAAGTTGCCTGCCGTGAGCAGACGCTCTTCTTCTTGTGTTTATGTCAGTGATATCGAGGTGTTATCTGGGCACGCAGCCTGCACCCCAGACGGTTCAGGCCGTTTTCTACCCTTGAAACCCGCACAGTCCTCCTCTGTTTCCGGCAACAGCCATTTCCTTCATTTCATTCCACGACCTGCACGGTATTTCAGCAAACCGGATACTCACCTCTTCCTAGTTCCTGGCAGAAGGTGTTGATGTCGGCAAGCTCTCGCTTGATAATATCCTCGACATCTCCTGCGATGGCGCTCACCTTTTTACCCTTTTCAGGCAGGATCCGCACAGCGGCCATTCTTGGCCGGTCAATGGGGGCGCCAATCCTGCTGAGCAGGAGCACGTAGACCTCTTTGATCCCTTCGGTGTTCTGATAAATTTCCCGAGCCATTTTGTGAGATAACAGGTTATAGATCTTCCCCACATGGCTGAGCGGATTTTTCCCGGCTGCGGCTTCGGTTCCCATTGGCCTGTTCAGGGAAATGAGTCCGTTGACACGGTTTCCCCGGCCCACTTGGCCGGAGTCTGCATCTTCAGCTGAGGTCCCGGTCAGGCTGAGATAAATTCCTCCCAGACCTCTTCCTCGCTTGTCAAGGGTGTTGTAGTGGATTGAGGTTTTTCTGAACCAAGGAAGCTGCTGTGTAAAGCTGAGCATGGCTGCCTGGATAGCCTCTTTTTGAGAAAAATAGTCCTGTTCCGAGGCAACAAAGCGTGAGATGAGCGGCATGGCAACGGTCAGGTCGAGGGTTGTGCCTTTTCGTAACCCCATGACCTTGATGTCTTCACCCGTCTGGGGAAATTGTTTTTTGAACTGGGGTGAGTTCAGATGTCGTTCCAGTTCCAGGACCGTGTTTTCGGTGGGGCTTAAGGGGTAGTAGCCGACCGCAGCCGAGGTATCGTTGGCACAGCGAACCACGCCCGGCCGGGAAAAGATGTCAGTCAGTTCCTCGGAGCCGGGAGCGAGCACCACCCGGTAGGTCACATCAAAAACCGGGTTCACGAAGCGGAGATGTTTCCGAAACCAGCGCTGTGCGGCATCAATGGCAATTTCCTCAACTGGCAGGCGTTTGCCCGGCACGTCGAAGGTGGCCCGGTCACCAATAATCAGTTCCATGGGCTGCAGCACTTTTCCTCCGCCATAGTGCTTGAAAACCTTGCCGGCGACCAGGAGCCCCTTGTCGATGTTATGGTGGAGGATGCTGCCGCACTCGCGGAGGTATTCGCCGCAGAGTGCTACCGAAACAGCTTCCATAATGGAGTCGCAGATGAAATCGGGATGACCCGTTCCCTTGCGCTCAACGATCTCAACGCGCTCTTCAGCGACTGATTTACCCCGGTACGGTTCGATAATGATCATGGCGACCTCGCTACAGTGAAGCGGGATCGGGAGGCAACACTTCGGATCTTGCTGGGGGTATGGACTCCGGTCCTTGTCCGAGGATGCTTCTGGACGTCGCTTCGGGTGAATGGGTAACTATTCTTTATTTGTACCAGAGTCTCGGTGGTTCTCAATCGGCAGGGTAAAGACAGGTGTGGCAGATACGAGGCGCGGCTCGTGAAGAGCCGCACTGTTTGTTGGGCTACAACTTGTTGATGAAAACTTCGCGGGCGCGGCTCGTGCCGTCGGAGGGGCCAACGATTCCTTCTTGTTCCATTCGTTCGATGATGCGCGCAGCACGGTTGTAACCGATGCGGAGACGGCGCTGGACCATAGAGATGGAGGCTTGGCGGCTCTCTGCCACGAGGGCAACGGCGTCATCATACCGTTCGTCGATGATGTCGTCATCGTTATGTTTGTCGTCGGAAGATTTCATCTCCATGATCGCTTTTTCGTAGACCGGTTTTGCCTGTTTTTTCAGGAAGTCGACCACCCGCTGCACTTCGGAGTCAGAGACGAAAGCGCCGTGGATACGCTGCAACTTAGAGGTTCCGGGTGGGAGGAAGAGCATGTCCCCTGCTCCCAGCAAGGTTTCGGCGCCATTGCAGTCGAGAATTGTGCGGGAGTCGGTTTTAGACGAGACCTGGAAGGAGATCCGGGCAGGGAAATTGGCTTTGATGAGGCCGGTGATAACATCCACCGAGGGGCGCTGAGTGGCTAAAATCAGGTGGATGCCTGCCGCACGTGCCATTTGGGCGAGTCGGGCGATGGATTCCTCCACTTCGCGGCCAGCAACCATCATCAAGTCGGCAAGTTCATCGACGATGATGACAATGTAGGGGAGGTGTCCGTGTTCCAAGGCTTCTTCCTGCGGCAGTGATGGCTGGAATTGTTCCACGGTATCCTCTGCAGGCTCCTCGACCACCTCGTCCACCACGATTACATCGGCTTCGAGGTCTTCGCCCTTGGCTTCTTTTTCCAGTTTTTTGTTGTAGGAGTCGACGTTGCGAACTCCTTTTTCGCTCATGAGACGGTAGCGCCGTTCCATTTCTTTAACCGCCCACTTGAGAGCCAAAGCGGCTTTCTTGGGGTTGGTAACCACGGGCAGGAGGAGATGAGGAATCCCTTCGTAGATGGAAAGCTCAAGCATCTTCGGGTCCACCATGATGACGCGAACGTCATGGGGCGTGGCCGTGTAGAGGATGGAAAGGATCATGGTGTTGATGGAAACCGACTTGCCCGATCCGGTCGCGCCTGCGACGAGTAAGTGAGGCATGCGGGAAAGGTCGGTGACGACTGGCAAGCCGGCAATATCTTTGCCGAGGGCAAGAGGGAGTTTCATCTTGCCCCGGTGGAATTCCTCGCAACTGAATATTTCCTTAAGAAATACCATCTCCCGCCCACGGTTGGGGATCTCAATGCCGACAACTCCCTTGCCCGGGATTGGGGCGACAATCCGGATGGAAAGAGCCTGGAGTGCCATGGAGAGATCGTCGGCAAGACCCGCGATGCGATTCACCTTGATGCCGGGTCCTGGCGCGTATTCGAACATGGTAATGACCGGTCCTGGGCATATTTCCACCACTTCACCCTCGACGTTGAAGTCGCGAAGCTTTTTTTCCAAAAGGCGGGCGCTCATGGTGAGGACTTCATGGTCGTGATGTTGCTGGGTTGCCGGGGGTGTGTCCAGGAGTGATACGGGAGGTGTCCGGTAATTTCCCTCGGTCTTGGCAAAATCAAAGGTCTCTTGAATTGGTGCTGTCTTGGAGTCGTCCCGTTTCTTTTCCTTTTTCTGAATCGGCATCGGCGGCGGAAGGGTCACTGCTGGAGGGCGGATCTGTGGGCCAGGTCGTTCCACGCCCGGTTCGTTTTTGTCGCGCAGTTGACGGTTCAGGGCTTGTTTTTCCCAATAATTCGCCCAGCGACTCCTGAGCGCATCGAGGCTCCAACCGGCAAAGAGGATGAATGAAAAGCGGGAAAGAACCATGATGGAAACGGCCAGCACCGGAATGACGAAGAGCAGTGTGCCGGGGATGCCGAGAAGCGATTTCAGGGTTTTGGCGATTTCGATCCCGATCAGCCCACCCGTTGAGATTTTCTGGCCGAGGAATATGGTCGTATCCAGACTGAAAGCGAAGAAGGTGGCAAGGGATAGAAGAAAGACGAGAAAGGCAACGCCCTTGTAGTTCCGCCATTTTAATTCTTTGAATCGGAGCAGTTTGTAGGAGACGAGAAGCATGGCGATCGGGATGGCATAGGAGGCCAGGCCGAACAGCCACTCAAAAAGCAGATCTGCCAGATACGCTCCCAGTGTGCCGCCATAATTATGGATCTGCGCTCCGGTTGAATAGGTGTTAAACGAGAGATCGTCCGAGTTGAAGGAGAGCAGGGAAATCAGCAGGAAGAACCCCGCTGCACCAAGCGAGATACCCTTGATTTCCTGGATAAGTTTTGATTTTCTTTCAGAGTTCATGTTTTCTACCTCTATGGCTTTTTGCCCGTAGAGCTTGTCCGTATCACATTT
The DNA here is from genome assembly GCA_963717775.1 of uncultured delta proteobacterium. Lineage (GTDB taxonomy): Bacteria > Desulfobacterota > Desulfuromonadia > Geobacterales > Geobacteraceae > RPRC01. Next base: position 96,215 of record CAVQWZ010000028.1, on the reverse strand, counting down.
CCAGGATCAGAGGCAGTATCACGGGTCTGCGTTCGATTGTCTTGTTGAAAAATTTCCGCAGAACTCTCCGCACTTCCAGCTTTACCTCGTTCAGGTCGGCCAGAACTTCCAGGTTGACTCCTGCCAGAGTGTCGAGCACGATCTTCCTCGTTTCATCGAGGAATTCCTGGCTCTCATCTTCGAACACGAAGCCACGGGTAACGATGTCCGGGCCGTAGATGAATTCGCCGGTTGTCTGGTTGATGGCGATGATGACTATGACCATGCCGTCTTGCGAGAGATGTTTCCGATCCTTCAGGACGATATTACCCACATCACCGATTCCTTTACCGTCCACGAAGACTCGACCCGATTCCACTGTGCCGCTGATTTGGCCGGTACCGTTCGAAAACGTGATAATATCCCCGTTTACCGCCAAGAGGCAGCGCTCGGCAGGAATACCGACTTTCTGAGCAAGTTTCGAGTGCTTCACCAGGTGGCGGTACTCACCGTGGATAGGGGTGAAGAAGCGGGGACGTACCAGGTTGAGCATCAGTTTCAGTTCTTCCTGGCTGGCGTGGCCAGAGACATGAACCTCGGAAACCTTCTCGTGATAGACCTCGGCTCCCCGCCGATAGAGGTGGTTGATGAGGTCGGAAATCGTTTTCTCGTTTCCAGGGATAAATCGGGAGGAGAGGATGACGGTGTCTCCCTGCTCCAATTTTATCTGCTTATGGTCGTCCATGGCAATCCGGGTGAGGCCGCTCATGGGTTCACCCTGGGAACCGGTGGTAATCATGCAGACCTGGTTTTTCGGAAGGTTGGGGAGGTTCTTCAGTTCCACCAAGAGGTCGTCTGGAATGCGCAGGTATCCCAATTCTCGAGCTATCTGGACGTTGGTCAGCATGGAGCGGCCGTTGAGGAGAACCTTCCGTCCGCTGCGTTCCGCGGCTTCCACTACTTGCTGTACCCGATGAATATTGCTGGAAAAAGCAGCGACAATGATTCTGCCCGGACAGAGCGGGAAAATCTCGTTGAAAGCATCTCCCACCAGACTTTCCGAGAGGGTGAATCCTTCTCGCTCGACGTTGGTGGAGTCCGAAAGCAGGGCCAGGACCCCTTCTTCGCCATAGCGTGACAGGGTCGCCAGGTCGGTCAGTTCACCGTCGACTGGTGTCTGGTCCAGCTTGAAGTCTCCGGTGTGGATAACCGTTCCTTCCAGGGAACGGATTGCCAGGGCGCAACCGTCAACGATGGAATGGGCTACCCGAATGAACTCCACCGCAAAATTTCCGATATCTACTATGGTGCGGGGCTTTACCACCCGCAGTTCAGTCAGACTTTCCAGATCATACTCTTTCAGCTTGCCCCGGACAAAGCCGAGCGTCAGTGCGGTGCCGTAAATGGGGACCGGAATTTCCGGCAGTACGAAGGGCAGGGCACCGATATGGTCTTCGTGGCCATGGGTCAGGAAGATGCCCCTCACCCTGTCGGCGTTTTCCCGCAGGTAGGAGATGTCGGGGATTACCAGGTCAATGCCGAGCATGGATGGTTCCGGGAACATGAGGCCGCAGTCAACGATGATGATGTCATCACCATGCTCATAAACGGTCATGTTTAGTCCGATTTCACCAAGCCCACCCAGGGGAATAATCCTCAACTCGCTGTTTTCTTTTGTGTCAGAGGGCATTATTGTTCTTTCAGAACTACTGGTTCGGATTGGTGCTCTTCGTTGGGGAAGAGCTTTTGGCTGTCAATTTTGCAAGCTTTCCGTCGCAGCGGTCGATCCACTCCGTACCGGGGTTGCTGAGTCCACGGATTGCATAGCAGGCACTCCGCAGGGAGCGGTAGGCGGTCAACGCCCGCTCCGGGTCCCCCGCGCGTTCAAGGTTCTCACCAAGAGACCAGAGGCGAGAGGCAGGCAGTTTTTACGAGGGAGCTTCCCGGCGTATACATGTGGATCGCCGAGGCATAACCAGAAATAGCAGCATTATAATCATTGCGGGCAAAAGCCTGCTCTCCCAGCGAAAACTGGCTATGCTGACGGAAGAGGGTGTTTCCCCAGAATAGTACCACGAAGAAGACTGAAATTAGAAAAATATGCAGAAGTATTTTTTTTGGTGTTCCCACAGGATTCGTTATCCTTTGAAGAAGTCAGGCACCGTAATGAGGAGGGTGCCGATGAGCCCGGCAATAACACCGGCCAACACGGCGAGGGCGGCCAGGCAGTCAAACGGGCTTTTCAGTCGGTGAGCAGCGGGTAGTCCCCACGTGATCAAGGCGATTCCTGCGACGACCAGTAACCCGTGGAAGAGTATCACGTTATGACTCCAAGCTGCTCTCAATGGCGTCCCTTACAATCTCGATGAGGCTATCCCGACGTTTCCCCGTAGCACCTTCGGTGGAGATGGGATCTCCGAAGGTGATGGAGATCTTTCCCTTGTTTATATGCAGTTGTTTCGGAGGGTTAACTGTTGCGCTGCCGTTAATGGTGAAGGGCACAATGGGAACTCCCGCCTTCGCTGCCAGCAGGAAACCGCCTCGTTTGAAAGGGATGAGTTTGCCGTCCATGGAACGGGTCCCTTCGGGGAAGATGATGACACTGACGCCGCTCCGGATCTTTTCCGCAGCAGATCCCATCATTCTCAGGGCCTGGCGCCCATCACTCCTGTCCAGCGGCAGATAGCCGGCACGTTTCATTGCATAGCCGAAGAAGGGGATTCGGAATAGTTCTGCCTTGGCAATCCAGCTGAAATGGCGCGGTAACCCGGCGTACAGGGTAAGGATGTCGAAATTGCTCTGGTGGTTGCCCATGAAGATGAGAGGAACGTCACGGGGGATCTTTTCTGCCCCGTACACTTCCACTTTTGTGCCGGCAATCAGCAGGCCAACACGCCCCCAGATTTTCCCATAGGTATGGAGGAATTTCCCCGTCGGATCCAGAAAGGTGATTGGCACCCCGGTAACGATGACGAACAGAGTGAAGGGCATAAACAGCAACAGAAAGAAAATGGCTCGTATCATGAAAACTCCCGGACTTTATCGTGCATAAAGTACTTTTTTTTCCGTGGAGAGTCAAATGATTCCGTCTTACCCACGCCAGTTGAAAAGAAGGCACCGCAGAGTGGTGGTTCGGCGGCAGCCTTCTGGTAGATGTTTTTTTCGGGTTGCATAAATTTAGTATGGTTCAGAGTATGCTGAATAGCTACCCAGGATTATCGGCTGGGAAATGGCTAGTTTTGAGAGCAAAGTGGGATGAATTTGTACTTTTCAAAGATCTTCGCGGCGTTGGCAGTTTGCAGGAACGCCATGAATTTTCCGGCTGCAGCCCGGTTTTTTGAGTCCTTGATTATCGCCATGGGGTAGACGATGGGTGAATGGGACCCTGTCGGGGCAACAGTGACCACAACCCCGCTTTTCAGGACCACCGTGTCTGTCTGGTATACCAGGCCGGCGTCAACGTTTCCCGATTCGACGTAGGCAAGGACCTGACGCACGTCCTTGGCGAACATGATGCGTTTTTCCAGCTTTTTCCAGAGGTTGAGACTGGTCAGGGTCTCTTTGGCATATTTGCCGGCCGGTACAATTTGCGGTTGCCCGATGCTGATGGACTGCGCCTTATCGACCAGGTCGGCAAAGCTCTTGATCTGTGACTTCTTTTCTTTGGCAACGATCAGCACCAGGTCGTTGCCAAGGAGATTCGACCTGGTTCCCGGAATCAGAAAACCCTTTGCTTCCAGTTCGTCCATCTGCTTTTTGCCGGCGGAAAGATAGATGTCAGCCGGGGCACCTTGCTCGATCTGTTTCTGGAGAAGTCCGGAGGATGCGTAGTTGATTTCCAGTTTGACGTTCGGGACCATTTTTTCATAGGTTGCCTTCAGGTCAGAGAGGGCATTTTTGAGGCTCATGGCTGCTGAAATGCGGATCGTGGTCTTGTCGGCTGCATGTGTGGTGACCGGCAGTAAGGATCCGAGCAAAAAGGCTGCCGTGAAAAAGAGTGTTATCAGTCCTACTGGTGTTTTTTTCATACTATTCCTACCCCCTGTTGAGATGTGCTGTATTATTGATGCATGCATAGGCAGTGCCGATAGGTATTTCTGGCGCGTGACAGGATCTGCCAGGGGCTGCGGACCGGTACTTCGCGCGTTTTTGTGCTTCTTTTTTCATGAAGTATCTTTTACTTCTATGCGAGGGAGTTCTGCCGCTTATGGCGCCATTTTCTGCACGGTAAATAGGCTGTTTGTTTATTCCGCGTTCCCGGCAGGGGCGTGCTCTTCTTTCTTGAACAGGGGCAGATTCTGGTCTACTATGGCCGAAGTAACCAGTGTAGTTGAATTTTTCAGCCAGGAGAGACGCCATGCTCGAATATAAGGTCGTTGAGGTCAGTACCGTATCGGAGGAAGTTCTGGAAGAGGTCTTGAATGAATGGACCGGAATAGGCTGGAATTTTGAAGGAATGCAATTTGCCATGCGGGAGTCCAGCAAGAGGCCGAGCATGGCCTTTGTTATCTTCACCCGGGAATCCGCTGCAAAAGGGAGTGAGTAGATGGCGGAAAAAGAGACGCTGTATCTAGTCGACGGATCCTCGTATATTTATCGGGCCTATTTTGCCATCCGCCACCTTTCGTCGCCCAAGGGTTTTCCCACCAATGCTCTCTACGGTTTTACCCAGATGCTGCTGAAGCTGATTAAGGATCGGCAGCCCGGGCATGTGGCAGTGGTATTCGATCTTGGCAGGCAGACCTTTCGCACCGAGTTATATCCGGAATATAAGGCGAACCGGGCTGCCATGCCCGACGACCTGGTGCCACAGATCGTTCCTATCAAGGAGATGGTGCGTGCTTTCAATATCCCGGTGCTGGAGAAGCAAGGGTTCGAGGCGGACGACATCATCGGCACCATTGCCAGGGAGTGCGAGGAAGCGGGAATGGATGTTGTGGTGGTGACCGGCGACAAAGATCTGATGCAGATCGTGACCGCCAACGTTACCTTGCTCGATACCATGAAGGACAAGGTTTCGGGGATTCCCGAGGTGCTGGAGCGTTTCGGGGTCGAACCGGAGCGCGTGATTGAAATTCTCGGATTGGCCGGCGATACTTCGGATAATATCCCGGGAGTACCCGGTGTTGGAGAAAAGACCGCCTTGAAGCTTATCCAGGAGTTCGGTTCACTGGATGTCCTCCTGGAAAGGGCCGGGGAGGTGAAAGGTAAAACCGGGGAGCGGCTTCGGGAATTCGCCGATCAGGCGCGCCTTTCCCGGAAACTCGCCACCATCGACCGGAATACCCCCATTGAATACCGGTATGAAGATCTCGCCATCTCTCCCCCTGACACGAAACGCCTTGCGGACCTGTTCCGGGAATACGGATTTACCACCCTCATGAAGGAACTGACCAGTGAGGCGAGTCTTTCCACGGAAGGCTATCGGACTGTGTTGACAGAGCAGGATTTCTCGGCCCTGTTGCGGGAACTGGCTACGGTCCCGGCCTTTGCCGTTGACCTGGAAACCACCAGTCTTAATCCGCTCAATGCCGAGATCGTCGGGCTGTCTTTCTCCTTCCGGGATCATGAAGCCTGGTATGTGCCGGTTGGTCATTGCTACCTTGGAGCACCGGTGCAATTGCCCCGCGAGCAGGTCCTGTCTGCCCTTACGCCGATTTTTACTGATGCGGAGAGGCCAAAGATCGGCCAGAACATTAAATACGACTACCAGGTCCTGCGTCAGAAGTGGTATCGAGTTACAGGGTCTGTGGTGCGACACCATGATCGCCTCTTATCTCCTTAACCCGGTTCGCTCCAGTCATGGCCTCGATTCTCTGGCAGTTGAATTTCTCGACCACAAGATGATTTCCTTCCGGGGAGGTTGCCGGTAAGGGCAAGGAGCAGATCAATTTTGCCCAGGTTCCGCTGGAGCGTGCCTCGGTCTATTCCTGTGAAGATGCGGACGCAACCTTTCTCCTCCAGGGGATTTTTCTCCCCCGTATAACCGCGGAGGGCATGGACCGACTCTTCTTCGATCTGGAAATGCCCCTGGTAACGATCCTCGCTGAGATGGAGCTCCATGGTGTCATGCTGGACCTGGCTCTGCTCGGGGAGCTTTCCGGGACGTTTGCCGGCCAACTTGCGACTCTGGAAAAGGAAATCTTCACCAGCGCCGGCTACGAGTTCAACATCAATTCTCCGAAGCAGTTGGGAGAGGTCCTGTTTGATCGCCTGAAACTTCCGACCGGAAGGAAGACCAAGACCGGCTGGTCAACCGACGTGGACGTTCTGACCCGATTGGCCCTTGACCATGAGGTTGCCGCCCTTATCCTGCAGTTCCGGAGTATCTCCAAGCTGAAGTCAACCTATACCGACGCTCTGCCAAAACTGCTGGACCCATCAACGGGAAGGATTCACACCTCTTACAACCAGGCGGTTACCAATACCGGTCGCCTTTCCTCTTCCGAACCGAATCTGCAGAACATTCCGATCCGCTCAGAGGAGGGACGAAAGATTCGCCGGGCTTTCATTGCCGAAGAGGGGTCGCTGCTCCTGTCAGCCGACTATTCTCAAATTGAGCTGCGGGTTTTGGCCCACCTTTCCGGCGACCGGGTCTTTTGCGAGGCATTTGCCCATGATGAGGATATCCACACCCGGACGGCCAGTGAGGTCTTCGATCTCATGCCGGTGTTGGTGACACCCGAAATGCGACGGCAGGCAAAGACCATCAACTTCGGTGTTATCTATGGGCAGGGTGCCTTCAGTCTGGCACGGGAGCTTGGTGTTTCCACCAAGACCGCCAAAGAATTCATCGACAACTATTTTCGCCGGCACAGCGGAGCGCGGGATTTTCTCGATGCCTGTGTTCGGGATGCCGAGAAGAATGGTTTCGTTACCACCATCCTGGGGAGAAAACTCCCCATTCCGGATATCGCCAGCAGCAACGGCAACATTCGGGCCTTTGCACAGCGAAACGCCATCAACTATCCCATTCAGGGCTCTGCCGCGGATATTATCAAGCGGGCAATGGTCCTTGTTTCAGACCGGATGAAGCGAGAAGGGCTCAAGAGCCGATTGATCATGCAGGTTCATGACGAATTGGTGTTCGAGGTTCCTGAGGAAGAGCGTATCCTGATGGAGATGCTGGTTTGTCATGAGATGGAGCATGCGGTTTCTCTGCGAGTTCCTCTCAAGGTGGATCTGAATTTCGGCAGGAACTGGAGTGAGGCGCACTAGTTTTTATGTAACTCGGACATTTTTGGCAGAAAAAAAGGGAACCGGATCTCCGGCTCCCTTTACATTTTTTCAGTCTCTCCACTCTGCCGTGGGTTTGGGGCCTCACAGCGAGTTCCCAATTAAGTGGGCATCTTTGTGTCGTTTCAGGCAAATCCCGCATAATGGGGCAGCACACCGCGACCTGAAAAACGCCCGTTTTGTAAATATTCCGCAGGGGCTTGATAACCTCACAAGCATGGCAGAGAGACTACGCTCTGAGAGTACCGCAGGGCGGTAAAAAAATCAAGCGTGATTTGTGAGCGGCCAGCCTGATTGTGTCTCGTACGCTTACGAGTCGAGGAAAGAGATCAGTCGGTCGACCATGACGGGTGGAAGTGCTGTGAAAAAAGTATCATGATATCCGCATTGATGGTACTATTGTGCCTCCGTTGCCGAGGATGTTTTAGCGGGTGCGAACTGCTCTGCTGTCTCGCACCAAGCAGCGCCGGCGGATGAAAATGGAGGGGCCATGCGACTCAAAGACGAACAGATCGACAGGCTGGCGGAAAGTATTCTGACTGATCTTGCCGAATCATCACTCATTATCCTCAAGAACGAGCGGGCAAAGGTCTGCAGTTGCATCAAGGAAGTCATGAGGGCCGATATGGCCTCGGAAGAACAGCTGGAAAGGGACGCCGAGCAGCTCCTCGAGAAGACCCTTCGTGCGATGGGGGGCGGCGAGGAGATCGACCGTCACAAGATGTTGAAGATGATCAAGATCAAACTTGCAAAGGAACGTAAAATCGTTCTTTAGTCGGGTGGTACCAGGTCATGAGGATGGCTCTGCTTGAAGTCCTTCAGGCGCGTCAATTGAAACATGGCAGCCGGTTCCCCTCAATAGTTTTTCATTAGTCTGATGCTGACCGGCAGGTTCGGCGGCACGTGCAGGAGGGAAGGTATGTTTATATCCGAGGATCGAATCTCCCATGTCGCCCATAAGATTCTGGACAAGCTCTGGGGAGACGATATTGCAGATTTTCCTGACGAAAGACGCGCACTGGAAGCCATCAAGGCCTCTTTGACATCGTATTTCTCTATTGCCGATGAAATTGATTCCCTTGTCAGGAAAAAGCTTTCGTCCTATTCGCAGGCAAAAGTTCCGGGAAGTAGGGACTGGGACATTCTTTATCAGAAATTCTACCGGGAAGAGGCTGCGAAGAAGAAGTATTGATACCTTTGGCCAGGGATTCGGAGACAACTAACAATTTATTTTAAATTATAGCTTGATTTTTCCTCGGGCCATGTTTATATTTTACACGTGATTAGCACTCGATGGTTTTGAGTGCTAATTTTTTTCAACAACAATTCCATATCCAAGGCAAGAAAGGAGAATGAAAGCTATGAATCTGAGACCTCTGCAGGACCGTATCATTGTAAAGCGACTTGAGGAAGAAAGCATGACCGCAGGCGGGCTCTATATCCCCGACACCGCTAAGGAAAAGCCCCAGAAGGGCGAAATCGTTGCCGTAGGCAAGGGCAAGATCACCGAAGCAGGTAAGGTTATTCCCGTTGATCTGACGGTTGGCGATACTGTTCTTTTCGGAAAATATGCTGGTACCGAAATCAAGATTGACGGTGTTGATTATCTCATTATGCGTGAAGACGATATCCTCGGTGTAGTCGAGTAACGTCTGTCTCCTCATTTCACTATACAAAAAAGAATATCTAATTTCTAAGGAGGATATTACAACAATGTCTGCAAAAATGATAAAGTTTGGCCAGGAAGGTAGAAATTCCATTCTAAGTGGGGTAAACATCCTTTCTGACGCAGTTAAGGTAACCCTCGGTCCCAAGGGCCGGAATGTTGTGATCGAGAAGTCGTACGGTTCTCCTGTTATTACCAAGGACGGCGTCACCGTCGCCAAGGAAATCGAACTGGAAGACAAGTTCGAGAACATGGGCGCCCAGCTGGTGAAAGAGGTTGCCTCCAAGACCTCCGACGTCGCCGGTGACGGTACTACTACCGCAACCGTTCTTGCCCAGGCCATTTACAGCCAGGGAGCTAAGCTTGTTGCAGCCGGCACCAACCCCATGGACATCAAGCGCGGTATTGATCAGGCGGTTGAGGTCGTGGTGGCTGAACTGAAGAAAATTTCCAAGCCGATCAAGGATCACAAGGAAATCGCACAGGTCGGTACCATCTCGGCAAACAACGACAAGACCATCGGCGACATCATTGCCCACGCCATGGAAAAGGTTGGCAAAGAAGGCGTCATCACCGTTGAAGAAGCCAAGTCAATGGAAACCACCCTGGAGACCGTGGAAGGGATGCAGTTCGATCGTGGTTATCTCTCCCCGTACTTCGTTACCGATCCTGAGCGCATGGAAGCAGCGCTGGAAAATGTCAGCATCCTTATCCATGACAAGAAGATCAGCAACATGAAGGATCTTCTCCCGATTCTCGAGCAGACCGCCAAGTCCGGCAAGCCTCTCCTCATCATTGCTGAAGACATCGAAGGCGAAGCACTCGCAACCCTCGTTGTCAACAAGCTGCGCGGTGTGCTGAATATCTGTGCTGTCAAGGCTCCCGGTTTCGGTGATCGCCGTAAAGCCATGCTGGAAGACATTGCCATTCTTACCGGAGGCACCGTCATTTCCGAAGAGCTCGGCTTTAAACTTGAAAACACCACAGTGGAAATGCTCGGCAATGCCAAGAAGATTACCGTCGACAAGGACAACACTACCCTTATCGATGGCGCTGGCGTTGAAGCCGACATCCAGGGTCGCGTCAAGCAGATTCGTGCCCAGATCGAGGAAACCAGCAGCGACTATGATCGCGAGAAACTTCAGGAGCGTCTCGCCAAGCTTGTGGGCGGCGTTGCCGTCATCAAGGTCGGTGCAGCTACCGAAACTGAAATGAAAGAAAAGAAGGCACGTGTTGAAGACGCTCTCCACGCTACCCGCGCAGCAGTTGAAGAGGGTATCGTTCCTGGAGGCGGCGTTGCCTATCTCCGCACCCTGTCAGCCCTTGATTCCCTCAAGCTCTCCCACGACCAGCAGTTTGGTGTTAATGTCATCAAGCGTGCCCTTGAGGAGCCGATCCGTCAGATCTCCGCAAATGCCGGTGTTGAAGGTTCTATCGTGGTTGACAAGGTGAAGAACGGTAAAGATGCATTCGGTTACGATGCTTCGGAAGACCAGTATGGTGATATGGTCGCTTTTGGTATCATCGACCCGACCAAGGTTTCCCGTTCTGCTCTCCAGAACGCCGCTTCCGTGGCAGGCCTCATGCTGACCACCGAAGCAATGATTGCCGAGAAGCCGAAGAAAGACGGCGGCGCAATGATGCCTCCGGGCGGCATGGGCGGCATGGGTGGCATGGGCGGTATGGGTGGCATGGATTATTAATATCCTGCTTGCCCCGATTGTCTAAACAGAAAAGGGAGCGGAATTTCCGCTCCCTTTTTTTATTATTCTTTCCGCTGGCGTTAACCATTCAACGCCGCTGTCGTGAGACGTTATTTTTCGATTCCAATCCGCGCCGGAACGCCTGCCTTGAAGTAGTGTTTGATCTCCCGCATTTCGGTTACCAGGTCAGCTGCCGCCATAACTTCTGGGGCGGCATTTCTGCCGGTGAGCACCAGTTCAACGTGCTTGGCCTTTTCTTGTATCAGTTGTAGCAGCTCTTCCACGCTAACCAGTTCATAGAAAACAGCTATGTTGATTTCATCGAGAATGACCAGATCATACTCCGCGCCTGTTACCGCTCTGTGCGCCATTTCGAATGCCCTGCGGGCGCAAGCGGTTACTTCCGGTCCCGGTTTTTTTCTCCCGAGCCATCCTTTGTGCCCGGTCTGGACAATAGTCAGATGGGGAGCCAGTAACTTGGCTGCCAAGTGTTCACCGCATGGTTCGGACCCCTTCACGAACTGGATCATGCAAACCCGAAGCTCTCTGCCCACGGCCCTGAGCGCAAGCCCAAGGGCTGCCGTGGTTTTTCCCTTGCCATTACCCGTGTATACTTGAACCAAACCTCTCTCCAGTATATGTTTGTTCATCTTCCGTCTCCATAGCTTTCAGCTACTTGATCGATAGGATTTTTCTTTGAGGTGGGTTTTTAGGAGTTATGTCCATGATGTTCTAGTGTCGTTTGAGAGGCACACGCTGTCAAGGGCAAAACAATAGTAATCGAGAGTGCGTGACATTTTCCTTGAAATTCTTTATCCTTGATTCCGCTGGGAAAGAGTCCTGCATGGAATGTGCTCTTGGCTTGCGTTTTGCTGGATGTTTTGTTGTAGGAAAATGACAGGGATACCTGCATTAAAGGAGTACGCTTGTGGTTATACGGGGTTACGCGCTGGTGTTTATTTCCTGCCTTCTTCTGCTTTGGCCGGGTTCTGTCGGTGCTGCAGAAGAGTTCTATGCGGGGGACAACGAAGTCATCGGCACAATGTCGAGATATGTCGTTCATGAAAACGACTCGCTGATCGAGATAGCACGGAAATTTGACCTTGGTTTCAACGAGATTGCCGATGCTAACGTAAATATGGATCCATTTATTCCGGAGTTGGGTGCCACTGTCAGGATACCAACTTTCTGGGTTTTACCGAACCTGCCTCGTGAGCGAGGAATCATCATTAACCTTTCGGAACTGCGTCTGTACTATTATCCCTACCAGAATGCCAAGTTCGTCTTTACTTTTCCGCTTGGTATCGGCGATGAGGGGAGTGAAACACCGCTTGGTGTTTTTACCATCATTCAAAAGAGGGCTAACCCAATCTGGTATGTCCCGAAATCCATCCAGGAGGAGAGGCCGGATATGCCTGCTCAGGTTCCGGCGGGGCCCGACAATCCCCTCGGGACCCATGCTCTGCGCCTCTCTATCGGGTCGTACCTCATCCATGGCACAAATAAACCATGGGGTGTCGGGAGAACAGTCAGTCATGGCTGCATCCGTCTCTATCCTGAGGATATTCCGGAACTGTACCAGCTTGTGCCAAAAGGAACGAAGGTTATTATTCTACGGCAGCCGGTAAAAATTGGTCTGAAAGGTGGCAGGATTTTTCTTGAGGTGCATCGAGGGGAGACTGTTGACTATTATCAGGAGGCAATGAAGCTTATCACGGTGAGAAAACTACTGTCACGTATCGATAAACGGAAGCTCTCGCGCGTACTTCGCGAGAAGACCGGCTTCCCGGAGGATATTTCCCGTTAGCAGAACAGAAATGGGCCCGGGATGGTAGAACCGCGTCCCGGGCCCGTTCTGTTTATGCAGTACTACTACTTCTTCTGGCCAAGTTCAAACGCTTTGCTGCAACGGGCTGCGCAGTCGTCTGCTTTCTGCGATGCTGCATCGGCTTTTGCTGCTGCATCTGCAGCTGCTTGCTTGGCGGCACCCACATCGGTCGCGAGCATGTTCATTTTGCCGTCCATGTCGTTTGCTCTGTTCTCGAGTGCGCCTACCTTGGATTCAAGGGTGCAGAGTCTTGCATTCAAGGGGTCTGTCTGCTCCTTGACGAAACTTTCGGTTGCACAGCCGCTCAGTGCTGCGACGCAGAGAAGCACCATGAATATTCCTGTTTTTTTCATTGCCCATTTCCTCCTTAGGATGTTTGTTTTACCGGCTGGGTGAGTTTCCACAGCCTATCTGCTTAAGTTGAACTTATTTATACGATACCAGTAAAGTTGTCAAATGCAAGATATGCAGGTGAAGTTTTTTTAGGGTTGCGACGCCATGACTGCCGGTCTTTGCTTGCGTGGACGTTTGGGTGTCAGCCAACCTCTCGTGTCAGAAATCTTGCCCTTGACAGTTCATGGTTGTTTTGCTATTCAATAACACGGCATGGGCGATTAACTCAGCGGGAGAGTGCTACCTTCACACGGTAGAAGTCGCTGGTTCGATCCCAGCATCGCCCACCATGAAGAGACCTCAGGGGCCGGTTCTAAACCGGCCTTTTTTTGTGGGTTTAAGGTTTTTGGGTCAGGCCGGGGCATCGAAGCAAGATGAACGGCAAGAGGGATAGAGTTCTCTCCTATCCTACCTCAATACAACGGATGCCCTCTGGCCGCCAGGCAGGTGAGATAACGAATGAACCTTTCTTCCCCGCGGTCGAAAGGAGTGCCCCGAAGGTTACGGTAAAGTCTCCATAACGGTTGTTTACCTCATCCATGGCCCGGGTTGCGAATACCTTGATTTTTTCATCGATGAATAACGGTAGCTGTTCTTCCCGGTGCCTGAGGTTCGAAAGGCGTACGCCGAGCAGTCTGACCGGCTGTTCCAGGGGGACGGAATCCAGGATGCGCACTGCCGCCCGGTAGATGTCCTCGCTGAGGCTGATATAGTCGCCTTGGGTTTGCTGTTTGCCGAAACTCGTATCAAAATCCGCATAGCGGACGTAGAGGCTTACCGTCTTGCCGGTTACCCCGTACCTCCGAGCCCTCCTCCCAACCATCTCCGAGAGTTGCAGCAGGTATCTCAGTATCTCTTCACGTGTCTCGATGTCTCGTTCGAGGGTCATGCTGTGGCCCACAGATTTCACCGGCTCGGCGTTTTGTGGCGGTTGTACGGGGGAGTCGTCGAGCCCTTTTCCCATACGCTGCAGGTGTTCGCCGACAATGCCGAACTTTTTTTTCAGGATTTCTACCGGGAACCGCCCCAGTTCGCCGCAGGTGGTGATGCCGAGAAGTCTCAGGTGGCGTTCCATGCGTCTTCCTACACCACAGAGGTCTGTTATAGGGAGCTTCTCCAGCACTCGGCTCGTTTCTTCGGCCCTGATGATTGTGAGTCCGTCCGGTTTTTGCATGTCGCTGGCCAGTTTTGCCAGGAGTTTGTTGGGGGCAATTCCAATGGAGCAGGTAATGCCAAAGCGGTTGCGTATCCGTGCCTTCAGAAGGTAGGCGATGTTTTCCGGAGATCCGAAGAGGCGGAGGCAGCCGGTCACGTCCATGAATGCTTCGTCGATGGAAGACACCTCAACCAGCGGCGTATAGTCGAACAGCAGCTTCATGATCTCGGAGGAGGTGTGGGTGTACCTCCGGTTATTGCCGACGACGAGGATCAGCTCGGGGCAGCAGCGTTTTGCTTCCCAGACGGCCATGCCGGTTTTGACGCCGCATTTTCGTGCCTCATAGGAAGAGGTGGTGATGACGGTGCGATGGGCTGAGCCGATGACGGCAATGGGCTTTTCCCGCAGAGCCGGGTTCATGGACTGCTCCACCGAGGCAAAAAAGGCGTTCATGTCTATGTGAAGAATCGTTCTGTCCGTTGTCATGATGATGTCTCGATGCCGTACAGTGTCCAGTTTTGGTTCTTTGTGTCGTAGACAAGCTCATAGAGCGCCTGGCCGTCCGCTACGGCAAAGTGGATGAGGATGTTTTCCCCGCATTTTTCCTGCCAGGAGTAGGTAGTTTCCACAACGGTATGTTTTTTCCGTCTCCAGTCAAACCATACCGGCCGGATGGTCCGGCCGGGGGCGAAGACCGCCGCGACTCGAATCGGCTCCCGAATCCGTTCCATGGCTCACTCCAGGGGGCGGTAAATGCCCACCACCTTGCCGACGATGGTTACCTCTCCCTCACCTTCCCGGACAATGATATCGTCGTAATTGGGGTTGGAGGCTGCGAGCCGGATTTTGTTTCGCTCCCGAAAGAAACGCTTCAGGGTTGCCTGCCCGTCGACCAGGGCAACGACGATATCACGGTTGGTTGCTGATGGCTGAGGCCGGATCAGTGCCAGGTCTCCTTCCAGGATGGAGGCCCCTATCATGGAGTCCCCTCGTACCCGAAGAAAAAAGGCTGCACCGGAAGGAAGGCGAGCGCTGTCGATGGCAAAGTATCCTTCGATATCTTCCATGGCCGGCTGGGGGAGTCCTGCGCGTACGGTTCCCACGATAGGCAGGGAGGTGGCGCGGGCAGGCTGGCTGGCCAGGACGATTCCCCGGGAGCTGCCGGAGCTCTTGGATAGATAGCCCTTCTTTTCCAGGGCCTGCAGGTGGCGCATGACTCCGAGGGTGCCGTTGATTTTCAGGTGGCCGGCTATCTCTCGCTGGGTTGGCGGGTAGCCGCAGCTATCAATGAACTCAGTGACGAATGTCAGTACTTGCTGTTGTCGGGGTGTCAATTCTTCCATGGCTTACCTCCCTATACGTTGTCAAATGACAACATACCAACGGATGAGGGTGATGTCAAGGGGGAGCGCGGGGAACGGCTGATGGATACCAGCCATACGACGCTCCGGAGCGGCAGGGTTGAGCCGTTTAACCTGTTGACAGAAAAGGTGAGAAGTGCAATAACAGCCCGTGAATCAGGATTGGTTTTTTATTTCTAATGTTTGCTCCGGGTTTCATTCCATTGTGGAGGAATATGATAGTTTCAAGCAGGCGGAGTCTTACGGTGGGTTGATAAGAGCCGTTCCGGTTGATGGAACGGCTCTTTTTATTGCAGTTCCGACGTTGCAGCGGGTCTTTTTCTGGTGGGAGCGGTTCATTCGATTTTTTCCTTTCGAAAGGGGGCGATTCAATGCGTATCATCCTGATTCGGCCCCGATTTGCGGAGGGCTACCGTGGCCCCGCCGTCATGGAACCGCTGGCGCTGGCTGTTCTTGCCGCACTCACGCCAAAGGAGCATGACATCTGCGCCATTGACGAGCGTCTCGAGGGGAAGGTCCTGGGCAGGCAGGCGGATCTGGTGGCCATCACCGTCTGCACTTTTTCGGCAAGACGGGCCTACGCCATTGCAGCGGATTACCGGAAGCGCGGCGTGCCTGTCGTGATGGGAGGTTTCCATCCGACCCTTCTTCCCAGTGAGGCGCTGGAGCATGCGGATGCCGTTGTGGTAGGCGACGCCGAGGCGAGCTGGCCGCGTGTCCTTGCCGATGCAGCGGCCGGCCGGCTTGAGAGGCTCTACGCCCCTGCATCGCCCGGACCCTGCGAGGCGGTTCAGCCCGATCGCTCCATCTTTAGCGGCATGAAATATCTTCCCATTCACCTGGTGCAGTTTGGCAGAGGCTGCCCGCGGAGCTGCGAGTTCTGTTCGGTACGGGCCTTCTACGGCGGCGGAGTGCGGCGCAGGTCGGTCGCTGCGGTGGTGGAGGAACTCAGATCCTGCCACGGCAAGAGGGTCTTGTTTGTGGACGACAACATACTGTCGGACCGCGATGCGCTGTACGGCCTTCTGGAAGCCATTCTGCCACTGAAGATTCGTTGGTCGGCCCAAATGGAGCTGGGCATTTCCGACGATCCGGAACTCCTGAAGCTTGCGCGGCGCAGTGGTTGCCAGAGCCTGCTCATCGGTTTCGAGTCGCTGGACAAGGGTAACCTGCGGCAGATGGGCAAGGAGCGGAACCTTCCTTCCGATTTCGAAACGCGTATCGGAAACATCCGGCGAGCCGGAATCATGGTTTGCGGCACGTTTCTCTTCGGATATGACAATGATGAGCCCGCTTCCATCAGCCGCACCCTGGATTTCGCCCTAAAGCAGAAGCTGTGCCTGGCAAACTTTAACCCGCTCCAGCCGATTCCGGGGACACCGCTCTATGAACGGCTTTCCCGGGAGGGTCGCCTGGTCTATGAACGATGGTGGCTGGAACCGGAATATCAATGGCACGAAGCCCTCCTGCACCCGCGGGGCATGACAGCCGAACAGCTGACGGAAGGGTGCCGCCGGGCGCGGGAGAGGTTTCACAGCCTGCCCGGTATTCTCCGACGTCTTCCCTCCCGGGCCCATTTCAATTGTGTTGACAATCTGGGTGTCTATCTGGCGGCAAACCTGGTTTCCGGGCTGGACATCCGCGCCAAATCCCGAAAGCGGGAGCCCGCGCCATGAGAATTCTTTTTATCAAACCCAATATGGGCCTTGTTCGGGGGAGGCCTTACCATGACCGCGGCCGCATGGAACCCCATACCTTTGCCGTGTTGGCCGGCTTCACTCCCGAGCGCCACGAGGTCTCACTCTGTGATGACCGGTTTGAGCCGGTCCCCTATGGGGAGCAGTGGGATCTGGTCGGGATCAACACGGAAATCTATACCGCCCGCAGGGCCTATGAGATTGCTGACCGTTTTCGCGGCAATGGCGTCAAGGTTGTGCTTGGCGGATGCCACGCGACCATGGTCCCCGACGAAGCCGCCCTGCATGCGGATGCGATTGCGCTGGGGGATACTGACGAGGTCTGGCGAACCATTCTTGAAGACGCAGAATCCGGCAGGCTGAAACCGGTGTATCCGGGCCGTTCTCCGGACACCGGCGTCAACGGACCCATCCATCCGCGCCGCGACATCTACCGGGGTAAAAAGTACCTGCCGGTCACGCTCACGCAGCTTTCCAGGGGTTGCGTCAATACCTGCGAGTACTGCGTAACCGGCAATCTTTACCACGGCCGTTTCACCAGTCGCTCTCCGCAGGAGGTTGCCGGGGAACTGGCCCGGTCCGGCCGGAAACTGGTCTTTTTCGTGGATGACAACATCATTGCCGATCTGTCAGCGGCCAAGGCCCTGTTCCGGGAAATAATCCCTCTGAAGCTCCGTTGGACCGCGCAGGCAAGCCTCGGCTTCGTGGCCGACCCCGAACTCGTCGACTTGATGGTCCGCAGTGGTTGCGCCGGGTTGGTGGTCGGTTTTGAATCACGCGATCCGGCCAACCTGTCGGCGATGAACAAGATGTCCAATCTGGACCTGGGAAGCTATGACGAGGTGGTCGAGCGAATCCGGGACGCCGGTATCCTGCTCTGGGCGGCGTTCCTGCTGGGCTATGACCACGAAACGGCGGAGAGCATTCGCGACACCCTTGAGTGGGCGCTATCCAAGAAGTTCGCTTTCTCGGCCTTCAACATTCTCACCCCCTATCCGGGTACGGCGTTCTACGAGAGGATGAAGGCCGAAGGCCGTTTGCTTTATGACGGATGCTGGTGGCTCCATGACGATTACCGCTTTGGTCATGCCGCTTTCCGGCCCCGGCACCTCACTCCCGAGAAGCTTTCAGAACTCGGTCACCAGGCTCGAATGCGGCACAATTCGTTGTACCAGGTGCTGCGCCGCGCCACGGATTTCAAGACCAATGCCAAGGATTTCCGCAGCCTCCTGACCTACTTTGCCTACAACCCGCTGTTTCGGAGCGAGATGCTCAAGAAGCACGGCATGCTGCTGGGATATCGCGGAATTGAAAGAGGAGCTGATTATACTATGAGGAATTGCTTGTGAAGCTGCTGATGATCATGCCCGATGCGCATATGCATACGCTGAGAATCGGCTCCCATGTACGGTCCATGAGGGAAATGCCGTTGTCCATCTGCACCCTGGCCGCACTCACTCCGTCATATCGGGATATCGAGATACGGCTGGTGGATGGCAGCGTCGACAGGGTGCCGCACGATTACGATGCCGACCTGGTGGCAATCAGCATCATCACCGGTTGCGCCAACAGCGCCTATGCCATTGCCGATCACTACCGAGCGCGGAAGATACCGGTCGTCCTTGGCGGCGTGCATGTTACCATCCTGCCGGGAGAGGCGCTACGGCACGCCGATACCATCGTCATAGGGCGGGCGGAAAAGGCCTGGCCCCGGCTGATCGAGGACTTTCGGGCCGGCCGGATGCAGAGGGTCTACGAGGAAGAGGATGTGGAAGATCTGCTGCTAAACGTTCCTCCGCCCCGTCGCGACCTGCATCGACGTTCCGGCTACATGATCCCGGACACCGTCCAGGCGACGCGCGGCTGCAGGAAGGTCTGCGATTTCTGCACCGCTCCCGCGGTCTGGCCGAAGTATCTCAAAAGGCCGGTAGCGGATGTCATCCGCGACATCAGGCTAACGGAAGGGAGATATCTCGTCTTCAACGATGTCAGCATTGCCGAAGACCCGGAGTATGCCAAGGAACTGTTCACGGCCATGATCCCTCTCCGGAAGAAATGGGGCGGCCTGGCAACCGTCGATATCATCAATGATCCGGAGCTGCTGGACCTGATGAAAGAGAGCGGCTGCCGCTATCTGTTGTTCGGATTTGAATCCGACAGCCGGACGGTGTTGAAAGACATCCGGAAGGGTTTCAACAATCCGGTGAATTATGATGACGTTATCCACACAATGCACGGGATGGGGATCAGCGTTCAGGGCTGTTTCGTCTTCGGCTTCGATCATGATACCAGGGAAACCTTTCAGCGAACTGTTGACCGGGTCAATGAGCTGAAGATTGATATCCCGCGCTATTCCCTCTATACCCCGTATCCCGGCACCGAGCTATTCAGGCGTCTTCAGGCGGAGGGGCGAATACTGAGCTATAACTGGGACGATTACGATACCATGCACGTGGTCATCCGGCCGGCCCTTATGAGCCCGGAAGAACTGTACCAGGGTTTCAAGTGGGCATACCGGGAAACCTTCAAGATCAGAAACGCTACCCGGCGCATGCGGGGACTGAACACCAACTCGATCATCAATTTCGTCGGCAATCTGACCTATCGGATCTTCGTTCGTCGCTTGTACAGCGAACCGCGCTTTGCCACACCATACACGCTGGACAATCCCGGTTTGCCGCCTGATGAGGGGCTGTACCGGGGACTTTTCCGCAGGGAGGACTGCCTGTGAAGCTTACCATCATTCAGCCCTGCATGGGGCGGCGCAGCGGTCAGTCCTACATCCGTACCTGGCAGATGGAGCCGCTTGCCCCGGCGATCCTGGCTGCGTTGACGCCGGATGACGTGGAGATCTGTTTCCATGACGATCGGATGGAGGCCATTCCCTATGACGAGCCGACCGATCTGGTGGCAATTACGGTTGAAACTTACACCGCTAAGCGTTCCTACCAGATTGCCAGCGAGTACCGGAAACGTGGAATTCCGGTGGTCATGGGGGGCTTTCATGCTACTCTGGTGCCGGACGAGGTGGAAGAATATGCCGAGGCGCTGGTGATCGGCGAAGCGGAGGGGCTCTGGCCCCGGCTAATTGAGGACTTCCGCAATCAGCGACTGGCACGCCGCTACCAGAGCCCATCCCGACCTTCCCTGAAGGGGAGCACGCCCGACCGCTCAATCTTCCTTGGCAAGAACTATCTCCCCGTGGCGTTGGTGGAGACGGGACGGGGCTGTCCCTACCCGTGTGAATTCTGTGCGATCCAGACCTTTTTCGAGCAGACCCATCGCTGTCGTCCGGTGGCTGAGATCGTCGAGGAGTTACGCTGGATAGACAAACCGCTGGTCTTTTTCGTCGATGACAATATCGTTGCCGATCCCGAACGGGCACGGGAGCTGCTCCGGGCGCTGGTTCCCCTGAAGATCAAATGGGTCGGCCAGGCAGGGATTGCAGCCGCATTTGACGATGAATTGCTGGGCCTGCTCAGGCACAGCGGCTGCCAGGGATTGCTGATCGGTCTGGAGAGCCTGGACCAGGGCACACTGGAAGAAATGGGCAAGGGTTTTGCCACCTCCCTGGGGACCTATGACGCCGCATTGGCAAACGTACGCCGTCATGGAATTCGGCTCTATGTGACCTTTGTTTTCGGCTACGGGAACGATACGGCCGAATCCGTGGAACAGGCCGCGGTCTTTGCCGGGCTGCAGCGTTTTTTCCTGACCGCCTTCAACCACCTCACCCCTTTTCCCGGGACCCCCCTGTACCGGCGATTGGAGCAGGAAGGCCGCCTGCTCTTTGACCGCTGGTGGCTCGACCCCGGCTATTGGTACGGCATGCTGCCGTTTACCCCGACCGGTATTTCCCCCGTGGAGTTGGAAGAGCGCTGCATCGAAGCCCGGCGCCGCTTTTTCAGTCTGCGGTCCGTGCTGCGCCGTGGTCTGGATTTCAGGGTCAACAGCAGCACCCTCTTCATGTGGTTCAATTTTTTTGTGATCAACATTCTGATGCGGCGAGAGGTGCTGCAGCGGAAGCAGTATCCCCTCGGCGACGAAGGGTTCGAAGGTCCGTTGCTGAAGGTCGATGGGCAAACGCGCCCCCGGAGGGAGGGGGGCGTATACCGGAGAAGAAAGGATGAAGGACTTCGCCTTCGAGCTTGCCAACCCGAACGACGACGAGGCGATTCTGCGGCTGTTGCGGGAGAATCCGGTGCCGGGGAGCGTCTCGGTGAGTTACGAACGATCGCCCTCCTATTTCCACGGCAATGATGTGATGGGCGATTGCCACCAGACCCTGGTTGCGCGGCACCTGCCGAGCGGTGAAATCGCCGGGGTGGCGGGCCGTTCCCTGCGGCGCATGTATATAAACGGGCAAGAAGAGACCATCGGCTACCTGGGACAGCTTCGAGTGGACCACAAATACCGGTCCCGCTGGCTCGTCTCGGGAGGATTCCGCTTTCTCGGCGAACTGGACAGGGACCGGCAGACCAAGGGCTACCTTACCACCATCATAGAGGGGAACCGGGAAGCCGAAGGGGTGCTGGTGCGCCGGGCGCGACGGCGTTTTCCCACCTATCGGCCGCTGGACCGTCTCCATACCCTGGCAGTGCATGTCCGGCCAGGTGTCGTGCCTGCCCTGGATGGCTGCGAGGTGCGCCGGGGGAACGAGATAGATTTGGCCGACATCGTCGCATTCCTTAACCGCTACGGTGCCGGGAGACAGTTTTTCCCGGTCTGCACGACCGCCGATTTCAATCCGGAAACAGGCCGGACACGGGGATTCCGGAGTGATGATTTCCTCCTGGCCCTGCGAAACGGCCGGATTGCCGGCATCATCGGCTTCTGGGACCAGTCTTCCTTTAAACAGTCGGTTGTCAGCAGCTATGAAGGGTTTCTCCGTTGGGGTCGGAGCCTCTACAATGGCTACACCTGCCTGCGGGGAGGGCGTCCGCTGCCCCGGCCGGGAGAGGCAATTTCCCTGGGTTACGCAGCTTTTACCTGTATTGCGGATAATGATCCGGGAGTATTCGATCTGCTTCTGCGGCAGGTACGCCAATTGGCCAAAGAGCGTGGGGTGGCCTTTCTGATGGTCGGCCTGACGGCACGTGATCCCCTGCTGGCAACGGCCTGCCGACTGCCGCATATAGCGTACTACAGCAGACTCTATACGGTCGGCTGGGATAATGGGAGTGATTTTCATGACCGCCTTGATACACGGATCAGCCATGTCGAGATCTCCACACTCTGACATGACGATCACCAATCAGTCCAACCTTTTCCTGCAGCAGTCGCTTCCGGCCGGACGTCTCAGCGGAATGGTCAAGTCAGTCAGGGAATTGACCGAAGAAGACCGGAACGGGATGTGTCGGCTCATGGAGAGTTACTATGCCAACGTCACGCGGCAAGGTTTCGAGAGAGACTTGGCCGAGAAGGAGTGGGTCATTCTTCTCCATGAAGTCGCAGGCGGCGAGCTGCGGGGTTTTTCCACCCTGATGCGAATGGAGGAGGAGATTGACGGAGAACCGGTGACCGCGTTTTTTTCCGGCGATACGGTGGTTGATCGCCGGTTTTGGAGTGAAACGGTGCTTCCCCGTCTCTGGGGCAGGTTGGTTTTTACTCTGGCGGAGGGAATTACTGACCGCAAGGTTTACTGGTTTCTCATCAGCTCCGGATATAAAACCTATCGCTTCCTGCCGGTATTCTTCAAGACATTCTATCCCTGCTGCGATCATCACTGTCCCGATCAGGTTCGCCGGATCATGGAACGGCTGGCATTCCGCAAGTTTTCAACCGGATACGATGCAGAACGTGGCGTGGTATCTCTCCGCGAAGCAACCCCCCTGAAGGCGGGAGTGGCGGACGTAACGGAGCGACGCCTGAAAGACCGCCATGTGGCGTTTTTCCAGGCTATCAATCCCGGGCATGTTCATGGTGATGAACTGGTCTGCCTGACTGAAGTTGCTTTCACCAATCTTACCCCGGCAGGGAAACGGATGATCGGTCTGAAGCGGGGTGCCGAAGAGTGAACCTGATACGCTGCGCAATCGCCAATAGCCTCTGGTTTCTTTCCACTCTGCCCGAAGCACGTCGCTTCCACCGTTCTCTCGTTTGCTGTGAAGCTGCCCAGCAATCCGTGCTCCGGGAGATCCTCCGTAAGAACGCCGATACCGAATTCGGTCGACGCTACGGTTTTGCCGCCATTCGCTCTCCTGGTGAGTATCAGGCGGCAGTGCCCCTGGCCGAGTATGCTGATTTAGAACCCTACATCACCAGGATTGCCGCCGGAGAGCAGGGCATCCTGACTGCCGAGACGGTTTTGCTGTTGGAGCCGACCAGCGGTTCCTCTGCTGCCTCGAAGCTGATTCCCTACACCAAAGGGCTAAAAAGACAATTTCAGCTGGGGCTCGCCCCCTGGATCGCCGACCTGTACTGGAATTTCCCCTCGCTAATAACCGGTCAGAGCTACTGGTCCATCACCCCGGCGGCCAGAAAGCCGGAGCAAACCAGCGGCGGTATCCCTGTTGGATTCGAGGATGACAGCGACTATCTGGGAGGCTTCAAAGGGTGGCTGGTCCGCTCGGTACAGGCGGTGCCGATGGAAGTGAAGCTGATCGGCGACATGGAGAGCTTCTGGTACGTCACCCTCCTTTTCCTGCTGCGCAGCCGTCGGCTGGCGCTGGTTTCGGTCTGGAACCCGACCTTCCTGACGATCCTCTGCGATTATCTGCACCGTTGGTGGTCAAGGCTTGCAGACGATATCGCCGAGGGGACCCTGACTGCTCCCGTTCACCTCGACTCTTCCCTGGCAGCACGACTGGTGATGAAAAATCGGCCCGATGCAGCCCGAGCCGCCGAAATCAGGTCCGCCTTTTCCAGCAATGCGGATTTGGCACGCAGCCACCGGGAAATCTGGCCACGGCTCCGGCTGATCAGCTGCTGGTGCGATGCCGCGGCAGCAGGACCGGCGGAAGAGCTGGGACGACTCTTTCCCCAGGCAGTGATCCAGGCAAAGGGTCTCCTTGCCACCGAAGGCTTTGCCACACTTCCTCTCACCGGTCATGCCGCTGGTCTTCCCGCGCTTCGCTCGCATTTCTTCGAGTTTCTGCCCCAAAGCGGCGGTGAAGTCCGACTTCTCCATCAGTTGCAGGCCGGAGAGATCTATTCCCTTGTCATTACAACAGCCGGTGGATTGTATCGGTATCGCCTTAATGATCTTGTTCGGGTGGAAGGATTTCAACACGGGACGCCGCTTCTGCGATTTATCGCAAAGGCTGACGGTATCTCAGACCATTTCGGCGAGAAACTCCATGAGGAACACGTGCGCCGGGCACTCCGGACAGTTATCGAACGAGCCGCACTTCAGCCTGTTTTTGCCATGCTCGCCTTTGACGAACAAAGTCCTCCCGCCTATGCACTCTATATCGAAGTGCCGGAACCGGCCGATGAACGGCTCCAGCGCCTGGGAGAAATGTTGGATGATCTGCTCGGGGAGAACTGCCAGTATCGATACTGTCGGGACTTGGGCCAACTTTCACCGCTGCGGGTATTCCGGATAGAGAAAAATGGCCGGGAATCCTATCTACGCCGCTGCAATGCCTTAGGGCAGAAGCTGGGCGACGTCAAGCCGCAGACTTTACATCGCCTTCCCGGCTGGACGGAAGTGTTCAGTGGGCATATGCTGTCGTAACCGTGCGACCCGTTACGCGTGTCAATGCTGTGAAGAATAGAATGTGATCGCGCTCAAGGAGAACAGTCATGCGCAGTGCAATAGCGTTCATTGTGTGCTTATTCGTCATTTTTTTGGTCAAACCGCTGACCGCGGGCACCGGTCCGGTGGACACCGGTTTGACCCCTGATCTCGAAGTTGCACGCGGAATCGTATGCGACCATGAAGGCAAGTCAGGGGTCTACGTCCTGGAAAAGGGCGAGGAGTCGCTGTTGGCCCGGGCCTGGCTGGCCGACCACGCCCGGACCAGTATTGATATCCAGTACTTCATCTGGAGTACCGACAACATCGGTATCCTGGCAAGCGAGGCCATGCTGCGGGCAGCCGAGAGAGGGGTCCAGGTGCGGGTCCTGGTCGATGACCTGCTGATTGATGCGCCACCCGATGCCCTCCTTGCCCTTGCCCTGCACCCGAACATTGACATTCGTATCTACAACCCGATGATTACGGTCGGCACTTCCACAATCAAACGGATCATCAATGTGGTTACCGACCTGCGTGCCGTCAACCAGAGAATGCATGACAAGACCGCCCTGTTTGACGGCATGGTGGGGATAGTCGGCGGCCGCAACATGGCGGACGAGTATTTCGATTACGATCACCTCTACAATTTTCGCGACCGTGATGCCTTGGTCATGGGGCCGGTGGTGAGGGATATGGAGGGGAGTTTCGGCCGCTTCTGGGAGAGTACCCAGGCGGTGCCGGTGGAAAAACTGCTGGCAAAGAAGCTGGAGAGGACCACCCCTGAGCGGATGAATGCCATCTATGCGGACCTCCGTGCCTATGCCGAAAAGGCGGAGAATTTCGCCCCCGAGGTGCGGGAGTCGCTCAGGAACCTGCCGCTTAAGTTTGATGGGCTTGTGCACGAGATGGTATGGGAAGATGTCCGCTTTCTCAGCGACATGCCGGGCAAGAATGACGGTCACGAGGGCTTCTCCGGCGGCGGGTTGATCACCACGGAATTGGTAACGCTGTTAAGGAGTGCAAAGGAAAAAGTGACAATCCAGTCGCCTTACCTGATCATGCCAGACGGGGCGCTCGATCTGTTTCGGCAGCTGGTGAAGCAGGGGGTGGAGGTGCGCATCTCCACCAATTCACTGGCGTCCACCGACAACCTGATGGCCTTCAGCGGTTACCGGAAACAGCGTCGACGCATCTTGAAAAGTGGGGTCAAGGTTTACGAGTACAAACCTGATCCGGCCATCAGAGGTGTACTGATCGAACGCTATCCGAAACTTGCGAAGGAAGCCCCGGTCTTTGCCATTCATGCCAAGAGCATGGTGATCGACGGCGAGACCCTGTTCATCGGCACCTTCAATCTCGACCCCCGTTCCGCCAACCTCAACACCGAAGTGGGAATACTGGTGAATAATCGACAGCTTGCCGCACAGGTGGAGCAGAGTATTGAGCGGGATATGCTGCCGGAAAACAGCTGGGATGGAGCCGATAATCCCGATCGTTTTGCCTCTGCGACCAAACTCCGTAAGGTTAAACTGCTGCAAGTGCTTCCTCTGAAGCCGTTGTTATAACTGTCAACGGTAGTCTGTCTTTTCTTCACTTTTCAATTTGCTGTCAGAGGGAGTTTTTACTCATTTCATTTTCTGCAACTTTTGCCACATTTCTTCCTTCTTATCCCTGTACATTGAAAATTGCGCGCCGGTCAGCACGTTTTGCAGTTCCGTATCCTTTTCATTTCGTGCACTCATGACTTGCCTGAACTTCCTAAATTTGGCCTCGGTGGAATCAAAAATGGATTGCATCTGCTTTGCCGAGTTAAGATTGATCTGACTGACCTTTGTGGCCTGGTAATTACTGAGCTTGAGATCCCTTTTCATCCACATGTCCTAGAAATGTGCCCGCTGCTGGGGAGTCGTATTCTCCATGAGTATCTTTAATTTTCCTGTTTCGCCAGCCTGAGCTGATACTAGAACAGGTGTCAGCCAACCAAGAACAACCACGAAAGTTACGAAAATAATGCTGAACTTTTTCATGATCCGGTCCTCCGACTAATTCTTTTACCTTCCTTACAATGAAACCATATATAAATATGCGGGCCTGTCAAACAGGATAAATTACCGTACCAGACAGAGGCATCAGCACTGTGGTCCCGCGAACAGAACATTCTAAAAATCCTTGAAAAACCAATAGAAAATCCGAGTATTCAGGCTATACTTCGTTACAAGTGAATCAAAGTGAAATCATTTCGTCCGCAGCATCAATACTGCAGTTGAAAATTCCGGTAAAACGGATGTTTTGAATCTACTTATCTTTTTTGTCTGCAGTGGCACGAGTAAGAAATGGGCTTTCCATGAAATTACCAACTAGGACGAATTCCGGTTCCTCCCATACCAACCGCAAACGATCGGTTGTCACCGGCCTGATAGTTGTTTGGATTATGTTCCCATTATTTCTGGTTGGTAACGCAATGTGCTATGACGACACTTCCCGCTCCAAGGAAGTACTTTCATTGGATGACGCACTATCCATGGCCCTCGCCGGTAACGGCAGAGTCGACAACGCCCGGCTGCAGGTGGAAAAAGCCGGCGATGAGGTTTCCGCCGTCCGCACCAAGCTATTTCCCGAAATACAGTTCGACGTGTACCACGCCTATCACCTGACCAGCGAACGCTATGAATTTCAGAAGGGTGTCTTCGGCAATTATCCGATCATCGGTCCGGTACCCGCGGACACGGTTAATATTGATACGACCCGGGACTTCACGACACTGGTCACGACCAGCATAAAGCAGCCAATCTCGCAGATATATGAGATTCTGTTGTTCATCGGGCAAAAAGAGATCCAGAAAGAGATTTCCCAGCAGGATCTGCGATCAAGACGCCAGGAAACAGCCGACAAGGTCAAGGAACTCTACTTCGGAATATTGAAGATCCAGGCGGGCCTCAAGGCCGTCGCGGAAAAAATCGTGTTCCTGAAGGAACTCGATACGTTGGTCGACAGGTATGTCAAGGAGCAAAGATCCCTGGAATCGGAAAGCCTGGACGTCAAGGCCAGGCTCGCAAAGGTGGAATATGATGCCTTTAAGGGAAAAAACGCTCTTGCAACGTACAAAGAGCAGTTGAATGAACTGCTGGGGAGAGAGATCGCCACGCCCTTCACCGTGGTCTCGATGCCCGCGGTGTCTCCCTTTGAGATAGATGCCGGCGACGCCTCAAATAAAGCGCTATTACAACGCCCCGAAGTCACTGCCGCAAACCTGAACCTGGAATATTCGGAAGCTGAAGTGCGCCTGCATAAAGCGCAATATATTCCCGAAATCAGTCTATTGTTCCGCTACTCCCATAATTTCGACGTGAAGCTTCTCCCTAGCGATATTGCAACGATCGGTCTCTACGCTTCATGGGACATTTTCGACTGGGGATTCCGACAGAGTCAAATTGCGGAAAAGCGGAAATCGGTGTCCCAGGCCAGGAACCGACTGAGCGAGAGCAGGTCGCAAGTACGTCGGGACGTCAACGAAAAGATCCGCCAACTGGAGGAAGCATGGATGCTGATCGAGGTGACACGGAAAGACGTTGTCGCGAGAAAGGAAAAGCTGCGGATCGAAACGAATAAATACCAGCAGAATTCGGCTCTCCTCCAGGAGTTGCTTGAAGCCCAGTCCGATCTCGAAGATGCGGTAGAAAAACACCAGCAGGCCATCCTCGATTGCTGGACTGCGAAAGCCAACCTTGAAAGAGCTATGGGAGAACTTTAGGTGAAGATCGATACCCTTACCTTTGCATTTGCGTTCCTGATTACGGGAGTGCTGTCCAGCTGCTCCGACAATGTTTCATCTGAGAAAACGCTTACTCCGGTGCGCGTGGAGTCCGCTGTTCCCCGGAGCGCAAGCAAAACCTTTCGCTTCTCGGCCACGGTGACCCCTCAGACCCAGGTGGATCTCGCTTTCCGGGTGAACGGCTATATCAGGGAAATACTGCAGATCAAGGGCGCCGACGGGCACATGCGCATCCTTCAACCGGGCGACGTCGTGACGAAAGGGATGGTTCTGGCGCGGGTAAACGAAACCGACTACATTGCAAAGAAAATAGAAGCGGGATCCCAGGTCAAGGAAGCCCGCGCGGCGCTGGAGAAAGGCAGGGAGGACTTCAATCGGGCCAAAATCCTGTATGCGACCAAGAGTATAATCGCTCCGACTTATGAAAAAGACCGAAAAGAGTTTCAGGTAGCCCAAGCCCAGGTGGAGGGGGCTTTGGCCAAGCTCGAACAGGCCAATCTCAACCTTGCGTACTGCGCGGTTACCCCTCCTTTGGACGGGGTAATCATTGAAAGAAAAATAGAAGTGGGAAGCCTGGCAACGCCTGGCAGCGTCGCCTTTGTTCTGGCAGACATTTCCTCGGTAAAGGTCCTGTTCGGCGTGCCTGACGTACTGCTCCGTGATGTCAGGCCCGGTCAGAAGCTTACCGTTTCGACCCAATCGTTCGGCGATGAAAGGTTTGCCGGGATTGTCACGCAGATAGCTCCCGCCGCCAATACGCGAACCAGGATCTTCGAAGTTGAAATCACCGTTCAGAACCCCGGCGGCAGGCTCAGGCCCGGCATGATTGCCACCCTCGATTTGACGCCGCAGGGAGGCGAAAAAACTGCGGTCATGGCGCCGTTGAGTGCCATCGTCCGTTCCCGTCTCGACCCTGCGGGATATGCCGTTTTTATCGTCGAGGGGCACAAGGGAAAAAGCATCGCACGCATCAGGGATGTCCGGTTGGGAGGCGTGTACGGAAACATGACGGAGGTTCGGGAGGGGCTGAAGGCCGATGAAAGCATTGTCGTAACCGGCGCACAACTCATACGTGACGGTGAAGAGGTACGTATCATCCCCTGATTCCGATGACGGATCACCATGACCCATAAAAGCGATAGCGAAATCATTGCAACAACGCGTAATGCGGCGCGATTTTTTGTCGGGAACCGCCAGATTGCCTGGGTGCTGCTGATCGGCGCCGTTCTCTGGGGAGTCTACGGCTATCTCGACATGCCGAAGCGGAAAGACCCCGAGATCCCAGTGCGCGCGGCGGTGGTGCTCTGTCAATGGCCGGGCGCGGATGCAATGAAAGTCGAGCAGCTGGTAACCCGGGAGATTGAGGACACCATTGCCCAGAATTCGTCCATCCATAAGCCGGACGGCGGCAACGAATACGGGATAATTTCCACCTCTCTCCCGGGATTGTCCGTTGTGCATGTGCAACTTGCCGAGAATGTGGCAGATACGACCCGAGAATTCAACGACATCAATCTCCGTCTCGATGCCTTGAACTCCCGTCTGCCCGATGGCGCAGGACCGATACAGTTCAATAACGGATTCGGCAATACCGCGGCGCTGATGCTCACCGTGGCAAGTCCGAAAGAAAAAGGTATCGAACTGTCGCTGCGAGCCAAATCCGTCCGGCAGGCAATCGAAGAGGCCCGTTCCGGCCGTCCCGTAAACTCCCGGGTCACCGTTGTCGCCGCGTTGCCCATGCCCGCCGATACGGGCGGTCTGGAAAGGTTTTTCCGGAACCTCTCCGGATCCCTCGTAAGGGAAAAGATCGCACGGGATGTCCGCCCGATCTGGGGGCCGGGATTTGCCGGCTGCGACGTCGAACTGCTGCAAGACGAGAAGCTGTTCTTATCGTATGTCAGGAAGTTCATGAGTGCCAAAATGGGTTTTGCCGGATTTTACCTGGATGTCTGGGAGCCCGTGCTGATTCGTGATCCGGCCGACACGGAATCGAAACTGGCATCGGTGGCCGGCGACAAATACAGCTATCGGCGGCTGGACGACATTACCGACCTGATCACCAGGGCACTGCAGAAAATACCGGAAGTTTCAACCGTGCAACGCTACGGTGTCCTGCCCCAGACAATTTACCTGGAATATTCCCAGGAACAGCTGGCTTCCTACGGCCTCGACCCACTCAAAATCAAACTCGCCCTGGACGCGCGCAACATAGACCTGCCTGGCGGAGCGCTGGAACTCGGTCCGTCAGAAGTAATCGTCAACCCTTCCGGGGAGTTCAAAAACATCGAGCAGATCGGCAACGTTCTGATCGCCCGGACCCGCGAGGAAACGCCCATCTATCTGCGTGACCTTTTCGAAATTACAAGAGGATATCAAAATCCGCCCGGGTTCCTCAATTTCTACAACCACCGCGGCCCGTCGGGCGCATGGGAGCGCAACCGGTCGATTACGCTGGCGGTGCAGATGCACGCCGGTCAGCAAATAAGCCGGTTCGGTGCCGCTATCGACCAATCGCTGGCTGAGCTGCGCCCTATCCTGCCTGACGACCTGATCCTGGCCAAAACATCGAATCAGCCCGAACAGGTCGCCGACAACGTGGGCCTGTTCCTGGCAGCCCTGATGGAAGCGATTGTCTTGGTGGTGCTGGTGGCATGGATAGGCTTCTGGGAATGGCGGTCGGCTCTCCTCATGGCCGCGTCGATACCCCTGACCCTCTCCATTACTTTCGGCCTCATCGATGTACTGGGGATACAGCTGCAGCAGGTCTCCATTGCCACGCTCATCGTCGCACTCGGACTGCTGGTCGACGACCCCGTTGTCGCCAACGATGCGATAAAGCACAACTTGGCGCTAGGTCATCCGCCGGAAACGGCATCATGGCTCGGTCCGACGAAACTTGCTAAGGCAATAATGTTCGCTACGCTTACCAATATTGTCGCCTACATTCCCTATCTCATGCTCTCCGGAACCAGCGGCGAATTCCTTCGCAGCCTGCCCATCGTCATGGCCTGCGCCCTGATTGCTTCGAGACTGGTATCGATGACGTTCGTCCCCCTGCTTGGCTACTACCTGCTCAAGGCGCCCGGGGAGCCGGCAACATCATTGGCGGAGCGGAAAAAATCAGGAATTATCGGCCTGTATTACCGCGTGGGTGAATACTCGATAACGCACAGGAAGCGCGTTTTCGTTGTTTCCCTCGCTTTTCTCGGGGTGGGAATCATCTTCGTAGGTCCCCTCAAGACTTCGTTTTTCCCCAATGACGTCCAGCACCTGTTTTATGCTGACATCTGGCTTCCCAACAGTGCGACGCTCTCCTCGACTAATGAGGCTGCCGTTCAAGCGGAGCGTATCATGGAAGACGTGGCAACGGAATACGGCGGGAAACAATCGAAGCACAAGGGGGAGCCGGGCGGAATCCTGGAATCGGTGACGTCATTCATCGGCGGCGGAGGTCCCCGGTTTTGGTACACGGTTCAGCCGGAACAGCGGCAGAGAAACTATGCCCAACTAATCGTGAGGGTCAACGACAAAAACGACACCTCCAAACTGGTTCCTCTCATACAGAAGAAACTTGCCGAGAAGGTGCCTGGAGCTCGCCTGGAAGTCAGACAGTTGCAGCTGAATGCCGTTAATTACCCGATAGAGATGCACATTTCAGGCAGTCCCGATATCGGTTCCGGTGAAGCGGCAGAGGCCGAGGATATCAGGCAGCTCAGGCAGTCGGCGGAGGAGCTGAAAGGGATTCTGCGCGGGACATCGGGGACGACAGGGGTGAAAGACGACTGGGGGGAAGACAGTTTCCTCGTCAGCCTGGAGGTGGACCCGGACCGCGCCAACCTGTCAGGCATTACCAACAGGGATGTTGCCGTCTCGGCTGCTGCCGGGCTAAGCGGGATTCCCCTCACCACGTTTCGGGAGGGAGACAGGCAGATACCGGTGTCAGCAAGGCTGAAGATCGATGAGCGGGCGGAACTCTCCGATCTGCAGAGCCTCTATGTCTATTCCGCGTCGGATGCACTGAAAGTACCTCTTCTGGAGGTCGCGTCACCCGTCTACCGAATGAAAACATCGAGAGTCGTCAGACGGGAGCACTTCCGTACGATCACCGTAAGTGCCTTTCCGGCTCCCGGCGTCCTGCCGTCGTCAATCCTGAAGGAGGCCGGACCGAAGGTGGAAAGGTTCGTCAAATCTCTTCCTCCCGGCTACAGGATGGTCTGGGGCGGCGAAAAGGCAAAACAAACGAAGGGATTCAGGAACCTTGCGATGATCATGCTTATTTCGGTTGCCGCCATATTTCTGGCGCTGGTGCTCCAGTTCAAAAGTGCGATCAAGCCTTTGCTGGTATTCGCTGCCGTGCCATACGGGATCATGGGCGCACTCATTGCTTTGAAGATCATGGGCGAGCCGTTCGGATTCATGGCTTTTCTTGGGATTGCCAGTCTGGTGGGCGTGATCGTGAGCCACGTTATCGTTCTATTCGATTTCATCGAAGAGATGCGGGAAAAGGGCGAGCCGTTGAAAGAATCACTCCTCGACGCCGGGATCGAGCGCCTTCGACCGGTGTCGATTACCGTTGCGGCAACCCTGCTGGCGCTGATTCCGCTGGCAGTACACGGCGGGCCGTTATGGCAGCCTCTATGCTATGCGCAAATCGGGGGGCTCGCCGTGGCCACCTTGATCGAGCTGGTTATCGTACCGGTTTTTTACGCAATCTTTGTCAATGATCTGAAGATCGTAAAGTGGGAAAACGGATAGGATATCCGGCTCTAAAATAACCGGGCCACAAAAGGTACTAGTGTTTTGTAGGTCCGTGTTATTTTGCTTTGTTAGCTGTCGAGCTTTCATCGAGCCGATGTGGTGGCATGGATGACAGATCCTCCGACGTGGCCCGTGGCTAGAGCGTCTCGCAGCGAACCGTACCAAGAGAGCACATAGCTGTACCAGTCTTCCCCGCCCATCGCGAGGATCGCTTGCCGATTCTTCTCAACCTTGAGCAACATTGAGTCATACCAAAGCACAAACCTGTCAGTCATGTCCGTGACGGAAATCACCTGCCATTCTTCTGCCTCCATCCAAGCGATCAGAGTCTCCATGATAATGGGGTTGCCGATCTCAGTCCCCAGTGCTGCCGGTAAATGCCCGCCTTTGGGCTGCGTGTAGTCAAAAATAGATAGGTGTGCACCGTTGCGACAAGCACCCCGAATCGCCCTGAGTGCAGCTTGTTGATCCGGAAATGCATAGAAGGAATTGAACAGATACGCCAAATCGAACGAAGGCAGGGAAAGTTGACCCATGTCGGTAACATCACAGGCGTGAAACTGAACCCATGGATAGGCTTGTTGTGCATAGTCGATGGAATTCGCATCAATGTCGATGCCGACTACTTCACCCCATCCGTGCTGATGGAACCAATTCGCTGTTCCGCCGCGGCCGCATCCTACGTCCAAGACTCTGTGTATTGACGTCCGAGGAAGATCGTTGCCTACAGCCTCGATAGCTTCCACCCCACCGGGATGTGCGTAGTCACCGTCTCTGACTAAGGCAAGAATCGCCTTGCCTTTTGGTGAGTTCATTCGAAACGACATTTTTAAGATCCTTACGTGAATAGCACGGTTTCATACAAGAGCTAACGCTGAGAACACAGCGGGTTCACCGTTGTTGCGCTTGGTTGGCAATTTACCCTTTGCTTCAATACGTTACAAATCTTACATACGTCCCCTCAGCCTATGATTATCACCTGTCGAGTTTAAGGCATACTTAGGAACAACATCCCGCTAGCCTGTAAGTAATTCCCAAGCAGACCCCTTTTTTCGAAGAAACAACTCATTAAATGGGGAGTGTCCCTATTTACAACGCCGCAAGGCGGGGTGATCTCACCTTTGTTGGCCAATCTCTACCTGCAGATTCTGGATAGGATATGGGAGCGGCGCAATCTGCAACAACGGCTGGGTGCCCGTATCGTCAGATACGCTGACGATATCGTCATACTTTGCCGGAGAAAGAAATCCGACAAGGCAATGACGGTACTTCAGCAGATACTGGACCGGTTGGGACTTGTTCTGAATGAGGCAAAGACAAAGATTGTCAATTCTCATCAGGAGAGCTTCAGCTTTCTTGGCTTCTCCATCCGGATGGGTCAGAGCAGGAAAAGTGGGAATATATACACCCATGTCGAGCCATCAAAGAAATCCCGGCAAATTATCAAAGATCGAGTAACCATGCTCACGAAAAGAACGAGGACGGTAAAACCGCTTGAAAGCATAGTGCATGAAGTCAACGCCACTGTTAGAGGTTGGATTGGCTACTTTCACTATCGCAACTGTAGCAGTGCGCTCAAAGACCTGAGGTATCATGTTGAAGAGCGACTGCGGAATCACCTGCGCAAGCTGCACAAGATCAAGAACAGGGGGGCCGGTTATTCACGTTTCAGTAGCCGGGCACTCTACGGGATATACGGACTGTACAAAGTGCCGACGACAGCGGGCTGGACGAAAGCGCATGCCTTACAGTGAAGAACATCGGAAAGCCGTGTGCGGGAAAACTGCACGCACGGTTTGATGAGGGAGGGCAGGGGAAACCCTGCTCTCTACTCTACCCTTTTATACTACGCTTCTTTGACTCGCGTCATCAAGGGCGGGTTACATGTCGCCCTTGATCGATCCTGTCAAGAGCCCTTACGTCAGCCTGCCCCCAGAACGTGGCGATGAAAAACAGTGCAAGCAAAAAACTCGCTAAGCCCGCAATAAACGGCATACTCGCATCGATTGACATCATCGCGCCGCCCGCAAGCGAAATCGCCCCGGATCCAAGGGTAAACAAGGCAATCGTGATGCCCATGACCCATCCCTGCTCGTCTGCTCCCGCGCTCTCGGAAAAAAGGGAGAGCATCGTAGGATAACAGATGGCAAACCCGGCGACGATTGGTACAACCAGGATGTACGAGAGCAGGGAATTTCCGTTCAGCATGAAGATGGTCAGCGAAACGGCCATCAATGCTACGGTAGAAGTGACAATGGGAATTTTCCGGAACCGGCTGCTCAACGGTCCCACGAGCACACCGCTTGCCAAGGCCATTGCCAGGCCGAAAACAGCCAGGAGGAAGCTGTTCTGAAGCGTGCCGAACTGAAAACGCTCGGTCATGTAGTCATCCATATAGATGAAAAATGAATTAAGACCCAGCTCCATGAAAAAGAATACAGCGGAAATCTTCAGGATCGTCGGACGCTGACGAATCCGCCAGAGATTGATGAATACTTCGTTCAGACCGAAGTCTATCTTGCGGTGCTCCGTACGGGTATCGCGAAAATAAATCATCACAAGCGACAATGTGAGAAAGACCAGCACCGCTGCACTGATAAACGGGAGTTCGAGAGTTGCATATCTCCCCAGGACTGCATGGTCACTCAATATGCCCGCGAACAACGGTCCGGCAACGAGGCCCAGCGCTGAAGCTGCCACGACCTGGCCCATATTCCGGGATCGTTCCAGATCAGTCCGGCTGATATCTACCAATGCGGCCTGCGCGATAGGCTGATTTCCTGCCGTAAACCCTGAAATGGCCCGCCCTGCCAGCAACAGGTAGTAGTTGGACACCTCGATGGCGAACACCGTAAGGACATAACCAGCCAGCGCTCCCAGAAGGCAGATCACAATGCCTTTTTTCCTGCCGAGATAATCTGAAAGCTTCGAAATGTATGCAGCGCCGAAAAACCAGAAAATATAGAATATGCCGAGAAGCAAACCGTACAGCAGCTCCCTTGTTCCGACGCTTGTACCGGCCTGCAGGAAACTGCTGGAGGGATCGATAAGCAGGGTATTGATAATCGGAAGAATTAATCCCTGTCCCATCACATCGACAAATACGACAAGCATGAGAGAAATGCGCAGCATCATCAAAATGCCCCCCGATAAACTCAATTAATTAGAACTGTATCCACGGTACCCGGGTGTGTAAAATATCGCCATCTTCTTCCAGAAAAGCGCGCTCCGAAAATCTGGGGACATAATGCCGATTATTAAGAAATCAACCTTCAATTACGTATCATGTCCCCGCAATTCTCCATTGCCCTACGGTTTAGTCGCGGTAAAGATCGCCAGTTGCGGTGCCGGTTGACCTTCAATCGTCTTCGACCCATCAGGTAGATTCTAGTCGTAAGTGCACCATGTAGGTAAGAGCAGGACATACTGGGATTTTCTTTCCTGGCGGTGGAACAGATTCATTGCCATTGTGGCCGTAGAAGCTTTTT
This sequence comes from uncultured delta proteobacterium, assembly GCA_963717775.1. GTDB lineage: Bacteria > Desulfobacterota > Desulfuromonadia > Geobacterales > Geobacteraceae > RPRC01. The sequence goes on along the minus strand of CAVQWZ010000028.1, from coordinate 59,497 downwards.
ACCTCGTCATAGACAAAGTGAAAATCGATAAGCTCGTTCACCTTCCGGAGCGGATGATTGCTTCTGATTCTCTTGTCGAGGTTTACACCAAAGTGAAACAGGCTGCTTTGAGGTTATTCCTAGACTCCCATCATGGCGACTCTCCAAATAGCGAATGATGGCAGGAGTATAGCATAATCAGCTAGTTAGAGCCAGACTGATGTCGTTTGGGCAACAGGCCGTGCAGACCTGACACCATCAAGTTCTTTCACGCCGGGAGCCCCATCAGGGTTCGCCAGTGGTGTGCGATGTCCATACGGCGTGCGAACCAGACATGATCCTTTGCCCGCACGTGTTCAAGGAACCTATCGAGTCCTGCGATACGGCCAGGCCGACCGATCAGCCGGGGGTGCAGGCCGATGGACATCATTGCAGGGTGCCGCTCGCCTTCTCGCCAGAGGGTGTCAAAAGCGTCGATGCAGTACCGGCTAAAGTCTTCAGCGTGTACGAAGGTACCGCCAGCCATATAACGCATGTCGTTTGTATCGAAAGCGTAAGGCACAACCACATGGCTGCGGCCCTCAATCTCGACCACATGAGGCAGGTCATCGTCATAGGCATCCGAGTCGTAGAGGAATCCACCTTCTTCGACGAGCAGTCGTCTCGTGTTCGGAGATGGGGCGCCCTTGGTATGCCAGCCGACCGGCCGCACCCCCGCCGCCTTCTGGATGCAGTTTACGGTTCTTTTGATTATTTCACGCTCGTGGGTTTCAGTCATTTCGGCATGTCGCTCCCAACGATAACTATGGCAAGAGATCTCGTGCCCCGCTTTACAGCATCCTTGGCCAACCATGGCGAGCGTTCGATCGCCCGGCCGGCGGCGCTCACAGTACAGGGCGTATCATAACGCTCCAAAGAACGCATTATCCGCCAGTACCCGACGCGCGTACCGTAATCAAAGTGTGATGCCAGGCAATAGTTGGGAACTCCGTCCACTGGTTCGACAATCTCGTAAATCGTCTCATTACGCTCATCCCCGTCCGCCAACGACAATTCCGACCCGGCCTCTACGTTTAGCACGAATGACACAGCGACGCGAGCATCGCCGGGCCATTTCGCATCAGGTGGGTTGGCACCATAGCCAAAAAAGTCACGGGGATACGAGGGTGCATCAATAACATTCATAAATTATTTCCTCCTATCGCAAAGAGCAGTTTCAGAAAATCTTTTTTTATAGAGTAACTTCCATTTTCCTGTTCAACTTTATTCCTATTTTTCCCGCCAGCCGTTTCTTGCTGCAAATTGCAATTTGGGCATAAAAATCTAAGGTTTGAGGGATCATTGTCATCATTTACACCGTTTATATTATCCAAAATTAAATCAAGTTTTTTCCCGTGCTACATCAATTCATTTTTATAGAAATAGCACAATGGGTTATCACAACGTAAAGGCATTGGAGGGTTTTGCCTTGATCTCCATTCAATGTAGTATCTTTTTATTGTACCTAGGGAGACGCTCTTGTCTATTTATCTAATGGCCACACCCAGCTTTCTATATCCCGATAATTGGCAATTGATTTTTCACCACGACGCACTGCAATACTTACCCCTGTTGGCCCAAGATACAATTCTTTACCAACATCAGCCCCCTTGTATCCCCGATAACATACGGCCAGGTAACAAACTATTCATCGTGCCTCCGCCAGATGCTTCGTCTTGCTTGGCCTCTTCACATTCTCCGGGTTGATCTGAAACTTTTCGCTCACACGTTTTACTAGCTCGTTCAAGCAGATAGGTGCATCATTTTGAGGGCGAAGCGTTTCTTCCTGCCGCAAACTGTCAACGAAATCTCCACTACCCAATATCCGCGCACTGAAGGTTTGGGATAGTCGCAATCTCCTTGCCGGCTTCTCTTCAGAGCACCACCTGAAAACTTCTCACACTGTCCTGCCGGAATGCAATCTGAGACAAATTGCCGATAGTTCTGTCGTGCCTGCATAAGTTCTTTGCCGAAGTATTCAAGCACTTCGTATGCAGCATGTCACGCCATCTGGCAATTCCCCATCAAGATGGAGTGGCCGCTCCAGGGATAGTAATCCAAACCAACTAAATCCGCATCAAGTCCAACTCGTAACGGGTTAAGGTGGATGTACCGGACCAGTTCAAGCAGATATGGCTCTTCTTCACAGACGATCGATTTGTAACGGTTTTGGAAGAGATGGCCGGAACTTTTGTATTTCCTGTTGAAAACAACCGCATATCCGGTTAGCAGGCGACGCATGAGGCACGAGAGGGGAACCGATATCGGTTTGAGAAGCAGATGAAAATGGTTGGACATGAGATCCCAGGCAAAACAGCGGGTTACCGTTTTGGCCAGGAGGTCAGTGAACCGTTCCAGAAAACGGGCACGAGAAAAATAGAGACACTTCCCCATTTAGTTTTGGACCTGTCTATGGGGTCGGACCAAGTCAACCTCTTGATATTCAGGAAATATCTTCCCATGCAACACTATTTTTTGCAGCTATAGCTGGATTTTCGGGGCTAATATTGGCTTCATAGATTTCCGATGACTCACGGAGCACAAAAGCATCGCCATTTGCGGTCACCTCTCTGCTTTTGCCCCGTACCCCGAGACTGTCCTGGACTTTCAGGACAAACTGCTCACTTCCTACGCCGACACTCTTCGTCCAAATCTCGTCTCGTTGTCGACCTTCATCGCTCAGCGCCTCCTCTATCCATTCCCGATGAGCCCTTGACAATGCTTCAGGGTTGCTTACCTCCGCGACCTCTGCAAGGGTGTCAAGTGCAAGAAGAGTGTTGCGACGGCGATTGCCCTGAATCTCTTGATAACCGCCAAATGCCCATTCAGCCGGGTGATTCACCACGCCGGCCCGAACCATATTCAAATCAATATAAACAAGGCAACGTCGCAGATGCTCGCCTGACTCGATCGCGGTTGCATGATAGCGATCTTCCCAGAAGGCTCCTTTGCGACCCTTTCGCTGGTTATATTCCTGAGCGGTACGACCGGCTACCAGTTGGATGGCGGAGGGTATGGATTCTGTGTCACCGTGGTCTTTAACCAGCAGATGAATATGATTGGAAGTAACCGTGTAATTCAGAATTTGCACGCCAAAACGTTTACGGGCCTCACGGAGCCACGCAACGAACCGAAAGCGGTCATGAGCGAATTTCAGTAAGAATTCTTTCTTGTGGCATCGATGTGTTATGTGCCAGATGCAACCCGGAATGAAATGACGATTTGCTCTCGCCATGCTTCCTCCATAAGGCCGTGGTTAAATTTTAGATGAAAGCTTGACTGTTTGCTATAGCACTGATTTTGCCCGTAAAAATTGCTCTATAGGCCGTTATTGATAGGTTGATTTGGGCTTAAATCCTGAAATATCACTAAGTTGACTTGGTCCGACCCCATCTCGGATCCAACGGTACCGCCGTTGACCCGTTCGGGCGGCTTCTTAGGGCGGTCGGTGTCCAAGGACGTGGTTATCTGCTAGCGGTTTAAATTACACCTAGTCCTGTCAAGAGCGCCATAGTCCCGATACCAAATGCTAAGGCGAAGTAGAAGAAAGCCATTTTTTTCCCTTTTGGGCTTGAGAAGTTTTCACATATCCCGATCAATCCTCTGAAGAAAAAACACTTGTGTGAGAAAAAATAGCTCAGAAAAAAAAAGGATGCCCCAAAATTGAAGGTAAATTCCTCCGATGATTTCCTCAGGCCCTTTTTTCATAGGGCCTAACTTTCCATCTCCGACAGTCGTAGCATATATCATTAGAGAAATCAGAATCAGGATAATAACGAGTCCCAACCCGAGTCCTGTCTCCTTCGGTTTTTCTTGATTGATTTCATTCATTTCTTTATTCTAGATAACTAGTTATTGACCGGCCAGAGAAAGTTCCCTATATCGGTAGCCGGTTCCTCATATAAGGAAGTAGTTCCCTATATGGGGAACTACTTCCTTATATAAGCAACTTTCCCTCATTTTTCACTTATCCGATACGTTCCTTATATAATGAACTTATTCCTTATATAGGCAACTCGCCAACCGGAGGCGTCCAGTGCCTCAGTCTTTCAAAATCCTCTCTTCCAGTTCTGCATCTCCACGGATAACCCCGAAGGGCACGCGCCACAACTTTTCTTCCGGGTTCCATCTGCCACCGACTTTCTTCAGTCTGTCCCGTAGATCGGTCTCGGTATATGACACGATGACGGAAACTATATCCCCGTCACGATAACGCATGCAGGGATGGTACGGTTTTTCCTCAACGACGAGTTCGACGGTTTTCAGGCGGACGCCACGCATTATATCAAGTCGGTAGCGCACACAGAGCAATGCCTAGCCGTATTGCTCCACAAGCCGTTTTGTCCCTTTTTGGCCGGGCTTCAGACTTGTGTGGGTTTTCATGTGCTTTAGCCGGATGTTATCCATATTTGCAGCATTTCCTGTCTGCGTTTGCGCAAAACAAAAGCCGCTTCCCTCGGCTGTCTGCCGAGAAAAGCGGCTTTCTCTGAATATCCCTTACTACAGTGACGTACGGCACTGCATCCCTCCGGAACATTTTTCATTAATAACCATGAGCCAGTATTTATTACCGCAGCGTAACGCTCTCTGTCAATGATTCTAATGGTAAGCTATTGCTCCGGCCTCGGAACGGGATCGGCTGCCTTTGAGGTCTTATATCCCCACTATTTCCAGCGCCTCCTGCAGCGGCTTTCCGGCCCCATCCAGCCAATGGATTTCGGTCCCGTGGCGCTCCATGCGGCGAAACCAGGTATCCTGGCGCTTGGCAAAATCGTGGATGGCACTATTGAGTTTTTGAAACAGGTCGTTTCTGTTCAGCTCTCCTTTGAGGTGCCGGGCGACAAACCGATATTCGAGGCCGAAGTTCTCAAGGGTCTCAAAAGATACACCCTTTCGGTGCAGTTCTGCTACCTCTTCGATGAGTCCTGATGCGAGACGCGCCTTCAGGCGGGCGGTGATGCGCTGACGTAGAATGCTCCGCTCCCATTTTAGGCCGAACACCAGCGGCCGGATGTCAGGGAGCGGCTCCGGCTGGTGGGTCTTCTCGTACTCGGCAATTTCGATGGCCCGCAGCAGCCGGTTCTGGTCCACGAGGTCGGTGGTGTTGTGGAGGCGGGGATTGAGTGTCATGAGTCGTGCGGTAATATCCTCTAGGGAAAGAACAGAAAGCTCCCGGCGCAGGTCGGGATTTTCCGGCACTTCCACCATCCGGTATTTTCGCAGGACCGAGTCCAGGTAGAGCCCCGTGCCGCCCACGATGATCGGCAGGCGATGCCGTCCGCGGATCTCTTCCATGGCGGCAAAGCAGAGACCCTGGAAGAAAAAGACGTTGAAATCCTCGCCCGGTTCGATGATGTCGATCAGGTGGTAAGGGATTTCCTCGTACTCGGCCAGGTCCTTGCCGGTGCCGATGTCCATGCCCCGGTAAACCTGGCGGGAGTCGGCAGAGATGATCTCTCCGTTCATCTCGCGGGCGAGTGAAACCCCGAGGCGGGTCTTGCCGGAGGCTGTGGGGCCGAGAAGTACGATTGTGTCAAATTGCATATCAACTCCCGGTTGATCGTTACGATATGAACCACGCTGCAGGGGTGCTGCTATAGCTGGCGTCTTATGCTCCGCGTATTTTATCTTCCAACTTATCGGAACATACGGTACTATTTGCATCCGTTTCAATCTGCTTCAACCTGCAAACAGCTTTGTTCGGAGGGTCATGGCGGTGCAAAAAGGAAAACCGGCAAAGAAGTATTCCCAGGCGGGGCGGGTGCATGACATTATCCGCCTCATTGAGGCCCGCCACGGGATAACTATCGAAGAGTTGGCCGAAGAGGCCGGGGTTACCCGTCGCACCATCCACCGTGATCTCAACGCTATTCAGGAGGCGGGTTATCCGCTGATTTCCGAGTGGGTACTTGGCCGCAAGGTCTACCGTTTCCTGACTCGATTCAAGGATGTCCCGCCGATCAGCTTTACACTTCAGGAGCTGATGACCCTCTGTTTTCTCCGCTCCCAACTGGATTTTCTGGAAGGTACCCCATTTCACGATGATATGGAATCCATTTATCGTAAGGTGAACTCCGTTCTTCCTCCCCGCTACGCCGCTCACATGGAACGGATAGCAGGGGTTTCTCTCCCCCTGCTCCAGGGCCGGAGGGACTACCGTCGGGCAGGAGAACCACTCCGGATTCTTCGGGATGCCCTTATTTACCAGCACCGGGTGACAATCGACTACCACGTTCCGGGAAAGGATCAGCCGTCTTCCTACCTGGTCGACCCGTACACCCTGATATTTCATCGGGGTGGGCTCTACCTGCTTGGCTATGCCCATAATCGCCAGGCGCTCCGCACCTTTTCCCTTGAGCGGGTTAGCAGGGTTGTCAAAGAAACTGAACGTTTTGAGCTGCCTGCCGAGTTCTGTCCGCAGGAACAGCTGCGGAATGCCTTCGGCATTGTGGAGGAGTCTGCAGTTCCGGTTCGGGTGTGGTTTTCACCTGCTGTTGCCCATGCTGTCCGTGATCGCATCTGGCATCCGAGCCAGGGGGTCGAGGAGTTGGACGATGGCGGAGTTGTCATCTCTTTTGAGGCGGGCGGAACCATGGAGATCGTTTCCTGGGTCCTTTCCTATGGCCGACATGCCGAGATCCTTGCGCCGCGGGAACTCCGTGCCGAATTGAAAAGTATCGTGGCGGACATGGGCCGGTTGTATACTAGTAAATTTGAAACTGATTAGCACCGATCTTCTGCACTGACTTCGAATAATTCCCTCTCCCTGAGGGAGAAGGATTCAGCGGAAGATCAGTAATAATCAGGATAATCATGGATCTGATTACTTGGAGGAAAAACATGGCAAAAAACTTTTCTGCTGCAACTTTGGATTCACTGGCACTACTGCTGATTCGCCTGCCCTTGGGGGTGATTTTTTTCGCCCACGGCTCCCAGAAACTCCTGGGATTGTTCGGCGGTCCCGGACTTACCAGCACCCTGAGAAATTTTGAGGTCCATATGGGGATTCCTCCCCTGCTCACGCTGCTGGCCATTATCGCCGAGTTCGGCGGCGGGCTGGGCGTCCTCTGTGGTCTTTTTACCCGGCTTTCCGCCTGCGGTATCGCGGTGACCATGGCGGTCGCTATTTACAAGGTCCACTGGGTCAATGGATTCTTTCTCAGCGCCAGCGGCAAGGGGAATGGCATCGAATATACCCTGGCTCTGCTCGGCATGGCCCTGGCCCTTGTCGTTAGCGGTGGCGGGAGCTGGTCGCTTGACCGCTATATCTGGAAGAGGTAGTTTGCCTCGGTAAAAAGTCCAGACGCTTCGCCCTGATTGTCTGGTGTCAGGCGGTTCTGCGGGGCAGAAAGGCCGGCAGGAAGACCAGGGCGAACAGGGCTGTTGCACCGATACCGTAATTGGTGGCCCAGCCGATTGAGGACATGGCGCCGTAGTCGGTAAAGGCCAGTGAACCAAAACCAGCTACCGTTGTCAGGGCCGAAAGGAGTACGGCTCGGCCAGCCTGGACGTACTCGGTTTCTTGCCCGTCCACCCCCGCGCCACCGACCCGGTGGGCAATATGGAGCCCGTAATCGCTGCCCATGCCGAGAATGGTGACGAGCACCATGGCATTCATGAAATTGAGGCCCATGCCGGTTATCGCCATCATGCCGATCATGACAACTACCCCGGAAAGAACCGGAAAGAGTGCGGCAAATATTCCGTATAAGGATTCGAAGTGCGCCAGGAGGAGACAAAGCACCAGCACCCCGCCGAGCAGGAAGCCCCAGAAGAAGCTGCTTTTTACTGACCCTGCCAACTGGTTGCTGACCAGGTCGATACTGGTGGCCCGGGCGGCCGGGTCCAAGGCAGCGAGGTCCCGAAGGAAGTCCTGCTGGGCGAATTCTTTTCCTGAATAATAGAGGTAGACGAGGAGATGCCAGCCATTTCCATCGTGTACCAGATGTCGCTCCACAACACCGCGCAGAGGCGAGGCCGCGAGCTGCTCTATGGCTTCGGCAGCCGGTGTCGGTTCGGCCCCTTTCAACTTGGCCAGTCCTTCCAGAAATGGCTGGAAGGGTTCGATGGCAAAGTCGTTCCTTTCCAAGGCATCCGCTACTTGCTGTTCCCACCTTGCCGACCCGGCGCTTTTTGCCAGGTCTGCCAAAATTTCCCGTTGCGAGTCCAGGCTGTTTATCACCCGGTCCAGGGAGGACCAGGCGGCAATTTGTCCTTTCCGCTGGTAGCGCTCTGCCAGCAGCGCGATTCGGCTTCCCCGCGCCTTGACTCTTTCCAGGTCTTTCCCTTCCACGCTGACCAGCATTTGCTTCGGGCTGAGACTCAGGTGCTTTTCCAGTTTTTCCTGGGTCAGGAAGGCCTCTGAGCTGCGTGGCTGAAGGTTTTTCAGTTCCCCTTCAAAGGTGAGGAAGCAGGAGGCAGCCAGGGAAACCGCCACCAGGAGTACCGAAAGGGGGATCACCACCCGGCGGTGGTTACGGCTGAAGTTCCAGACCCGCTGAAGTCCGAATTTGGGCAGTGGCTTATAGACGGTTGCCGGGAAACGTCGCTCGGAAAAGACCAGCAGCGGCGGAAGAAACAGGAAGGTGGCATAGAGAGAGAAAAGTACCCCGAGTCCCACCAGGAGCCCCAATTCCGACAGGGCACGGACATCGGAAATGACCAGGGCCAGGAAGGGCAGGGCGGTGGTGACGGCAGCGGTGAAAAGGCCGTGTCCGGTGTCGGTCATGGCACGACGCAATGCTTCCTGCGCTTCGGTCCCGGTACTGCGTTCCGCATAGAATCGGTCGTAGAGGTGGATGGAGTAATCGGTGCCGAGGCCGATAATCAATGCGGTGAAGGCGAAGGAAATGATATGGATGGAGGGGAGAAAAAAGCCGGCGGTGCCCAGCGCCATTGTTACCCCGTATAAGAGGATCAACGGGATGAGCATGGTCGGGAGAAAGCGGCGATAGGTTAGGTAGAATAGCCCAAGAACCACGAAAAGGGATGAGATGATACAGACAAGGATATTCCGCTTCATCACCGATTCGTCTATGACGGCGCTCAGGTGGGCACCGGTACAGGAAATGGTTACCCGGGCGTCCCGGCGGGCATCGTTGATACCTGCCACCAGTTTGCGGGCAAAGTCCATGTCGTTTACTGGTTTTGCCGGTTCGGCGATCATGATCATGACCTTGCCGTCGCGGGAAAGTAAATAGGGCGAGTCCGGATCAAGGTTCAATGCCTGACTTGCCGCTTTCAGGCGGGGGAGCACCAGGTCTCGCAAGGATAGGGGGTCGGCCGCGATAAGGTCGCGCATCCCCATCCCCACCTGGCTTGCCAGTTCTGTCCGGCTGCGCAGCAGGGACTGCTCTATGGCGCCAGGGGTGAGCTTTTTTGCAAAAGAATCCACCTGTGATCGGTCAAGAAAAAGTTCCGGGTGGATTACGGCGAAGCCGATGAAACGGGCAAAGGCTTCTGCTTCTGCCGCATCATAAATCCGGTAGGTTATCCTGGAGAAGGCCGGTTTTCCATCTACCGTAACATCTTTGAGACGCGCGGCAAAGGCGTTGGCCTCGGGAATGAGATCGTCCGGGTTGCCTTCAAGGAGAAAGATCGCCTGACGGGAACCACCGGTCCATTCCAGCGTGTCGAGAAAGAGTTTGAGCGGGCCCTTTTCCGCAGGGAAGAGCTTGAAGATGTCTGACTCGAAGCGTGTTGAAAGGATCGAGAGGGATGCCGGCACCAGCAGGAAAAGCGCCACGATAAACACCAGCAGCGGGCGTTGAGTCGTAATCCGGTAAAGCCAATCCAGGTGACGTTGGGTCGCCTTGTGAACGAGGGTGGTGAGTCCACCGGGGAAATGCTTCGCCATGACCGGTTACAGGCCCCGGAAAGCAGAAAGCGGCAGCACGTCCACTCCCTCCAGGGAGGGTGTCAGGACGCCTTCCTCAACGGACTGGTTTATCTCCGGCTCGTCAAAGAGAATCCGAACCGAATCACCCTTGCTGTTACTTATTTCAATGGAAGAGGGGAAAGCGACGCCATTCCTGTCATGGTAATCATGGTACACGACCTTGTCGCCTTCTTCATTGGTTTTGCTGGAGAGTAATCCCCGGTCGTCATAGCAGAGGATCTCTGTTCTTCCGTCAGGGTTTATATAATCCAGAGTCGCAGCCTTATTGTCATCGGAAGTTGGAGGGGTTTCCACAACCCAGCGCATCATTCCCCAACCCTTCAGGGCATTGCCGTCTGGGATGTCGGAGATGAGGCCCTGATAGGCTGTCTGTTTCGTGGGTATCAGGCAGGTGATCTTGTCATCGGCAACAAACAGGTCCATGAGGGTAAAGCCGAACGGCGAAAACACCGCGAGGTGAAATTGGCCAGGTTGTTTGAAGACCAGGTAACCCCGTCCGCCGATACTCTTGTCGCCTGAGCGCACCGAAAGAGAAACCTCGGATTGGAGGGTTTCCACCTGCTTTCCTGGTCTGGCGCTTGGAACTGGCTTCGGGGTAGTGGCGCAGGCGGAAAGGAGCAGGAGCAAGCCGGCTGCTGCAATGAGAAATTGTGCCCTATGCGGTTTCTTGAAGAGTGTCATGGTGATTCCCCTATTCAAATATTCTTAAATATTTTTTGCAAGGGGTCATCATAGCATACATCCGTGTCCCGGCGCCATACTTCGCAGGGTGTTGGGTGTGGCGGTCTGGTGATTGGATCGTGCCGATGCAAAGGCGATCTGTGAGGGGCAAACGCATTGGATAGTGCAGAGAGTATTCCTGGCAGTCGTAGCGTGCGAGAGCATGATCCGGCTGCCAGGTCTTTAGAAAAGAGTCGACATGTTTCGGTGATTGTCGTTAACGAGTATCTGGGTAGCCAGGATGTTTGGTGGAAGCGGGATGGTATAGCGTTGTTTGTACAAGGGGCCAATAGGGCTCTTTTCCAGATCCAGGCCGAGGCCGTACTTCCAATGAGATATATATGCCGCTCCGGAATCGGCAGCAAAGATTTGTCCGAGCGTCATGGTGCTTTCAACTGCGTGGCTCCAATTATCGGGATTCAGGCAGTTGATTTTGCCTGGAATGAAATTGAGAGAGATGGCAGCGAAAAAATGGGCGGTCCTGCTGTCCAGCGGGCGATACGAACTGGCGAGGATCCTTCCGTCTCCATAGTTCTGAATAGCGGCAACCAGTCGGTCTATTCTCTGAATGGTGATTATTTCCCGGGTAAGGTCGACGTTGCCGCATATCAGGGACCAGTTGTCACCCAGGATTATGATTTGCGGTCGTGGATCAAAGGGGGTCAACCTATCAGCAATGGTGACCATAACTTCCTCGTAATCCAGCCACTCATCACCATTGTTTTCGCTGAACTCCTGAAGCCAGTACAGCATCTTGTCCAGCGTGACACCGCCTGATATTTTAATCGATTCAAGTGAATTGATCGGGACGGGATACGGAATATTGGGGAGGTTGACCTGCTGAAGCCATTCAGCATCGAAAACGACTTTTGCAAAAATATTTTCCATGAATAGACTTTCGATCATTTGTTGTTGATGGGGTGCGGGTTTTGTCTTGCTGTATGCAAAATTACTAGTGAAGCAAAATGGTTCAGTTCACCATGGTCCGGTTTTGAAAAAGCGGTGCCTGTCGTGGTAACTCATTTATAATGACAAGGTTTTACTAATGCTAATTCCATTCCTGGTTTTGTCAACTAGTATTGCCAGGCAGTTTCCATCCGGAAACAAGGAAGGCGGCCTTTCCGGCCGCCTTCCTTGTCTGCTATTTGAGGTTTTTCTTGATTCTTTCCACCGCTTCGATCACGTTGTCGCGATTACAGAAGGCGGAGAGCCGGAAGAACCCTTCACCGCTCGGCCCGAAACCGCTTCCGGGGGTGCCGACCACGTTGCACTCGGTCAGGAGCCTATCGAAAAAGTCCCATGAACTCAAGCCGGTAGGGGTCTTGAGCCAAATGTAGGGAGCGTTGACGCCGCCATAAACGGTTATGCCTACTTCGGCAAGACCGGTCCGGATGATCCTGGCGTTTTCCATGTAGTAATCGATGATTTCCTTTACCTGGGGCCAGCCTTCCTCGGAGTAAACCGCAGCGGCGGCCTTCTGAACGGGGTAGGAGACACCATTGAACTTCGTCGACTGACGACGGTTCCAGAGCTTGTTGAGCGGGACCGGTTCGCCAGCGGCGGTGTGCGCGGTGAGCTCTTCAGGAATGATGGTCAGGGCACAGCGCACCCCGGTGAAGCCAGCGGTTTTGGAGAAGGAGCGGAACTCGATGGCACACTTCTTTGCCCCTTCGATCTCATAGATGGAGTGGGGGATGGTCGGGTCGGTGATGAAGGCCTCATAAGCCGCGTCGAAGAAGATGACAGCGTTGTGCTTCAGGGCGTAGTCCACCCAGCCTTTAAGCTGTTCCCTGGTTGCCACTGCTCCTGTAGGATTGTTGGGGAAACAGAGGTAGATGATGTCCACTTCCTGGTCCGGGAAGGCCGGGTTAAAGCCGTTTTCCTCGGTGCATGGCAGGTAGACCAACCCTTTGTAGTAGCCCAGTTCGTTGGCCTCGCCGGTACGGCCGACCATGACGTTGGTGTCGTTATAGACCGGGTAGACCGGGTCGCCGATGGCCACCACGTTTTCCAGGGCAAAAATGTCCAGAATATTGGCGCAGTCGCATTTAGAGCCGTCGGAGATGAATACCTCAGAGGGTTTCAATTCAACGCCGAGGGGGTTGTACGACTTTTCGATTATCTTGTTTATCAGAAATTCGTAGCCCTGTTCCGGGCCATAGCCCATGAATGACTCTTCGCTTGCCATTTCATCGACCGCATTCTGGAAAGCCTTAACGATAGCCGGCGCAAGTGGGCAGGTAACGTCGCCGATACCGAGGCGGATTACCTTTGCCTGGGGGTTAGCTTCCGTGAATAACCTCACTCGGCGACCGATTTCGGGAAAGAGGTAACCTGCTTTAAGTTTCAGATAATGTTCGTTGACAAGGGCCATAATAAAACCTCCTGTGGTTTACCTTGGAATAAAGGAAATGCCGCGGAAGCGGCATGGTAGTGTGATAGAACGAGTAAACGACGATTTTTGGCAGAACCAAAGTGAGTGTGAGCAAACGTGCGGCAGAGCAACGCTCAGCCGCACGAAAAAAACATATTTTCACTGTCGATCTTGTCAAATAACGGAGTTTCTGTTAACGGAGACCGAGAACGTCCTGCATATCATAGATGCCCGGCTGCTGCTGCACAACCCACTTTGCGGCGCGGGTTGCCCCATGGGAAAACATGTCTCGGGTGTGGGCTCGGTGGGTGATCTCTATCCGCTCACCCATGCCGATGAAGTAGGCGGTGTGCTCACCGACAATATCGCCGCCGCGGATGGTTTGCATGCCGATTTCTTCTTTGGTCCGCTCTCCGCAGATTCCTTCGCGGTGGAAATTGGCAACTTTGTTGTAGTCCCGTCCAAGTGCCTCCGCAACAACTTCTCCCATGCGGACAGCAGTACCGGAGGGACTGTCTTTCTTCAATTTGTGGTGTGCCTCGATGATTTCCACATCAAAATCATCGCCAAGGATCTTGGCTACGTCCTTGAGGACCTTGAACATCACGTTTACGCCCACCGACATATTTGGGGCCAGCATCACCGGGATCGTGCGGGCCAGTTCCACGGCGAGGGCACGTTCTTCGGGGCTGAAGCCGGTGGAACCGATGACCATGGCCTTGCCGTTCAGCGAGCAAACCTCAAGGTTTTTCAGCGATACCGTTGGTGCGGAAAAATCGATTAGGACATCGCAGCCTTTGACCAGTTCGTTGAGATTGTCAATGATCGGCACGTCCAAGGCACCGCATCCGGCAATGAGCCCGGCATCCATGCCGAGATAAGGATGTCCCGGCCGTTCAAGTGCTCCTGATAATTGCAGTTCCGGGTCTTCCTTGACCGCAGTGATGACACGGCCTCCCATACGTCCGGCTGCTCCGCTGACAGCTACTTTAATCATAATATACCTCGCATACGTGTTGGGGACAACATCCTGCGGCTATCCCTGGAACGGGCAGTAGCGCGCTTGCCCGCCGAAGCGCAACAACGCGCAGGCGGGAGGCCTGCCGCTACGCAATTAATCATACTAAACGATATTCTTTCATGATGGCGGCAAGTAACGCAGTGTTTTCTTCAGACATGGGGGCCAGCGGCAAACGAACATGGTCAGAGCATTTTCCCATGAGCCCGAGGGCTGTCTTTACCGGCACCGGGTTGGTTTCAATGAACATGGCATCACTGATCTTCAGAAGCTTCAGGTGGATTTTGCGAGCTTCTTCCATATTTCCGGCGTTAAAGAAGTCAATCATGTCAGCGATCTCTTTCGGCATGATATTGGCGGTAACGGAAATAACCCCCACGCCGCCGCATGCCATCAGCGGAAAGGTAATAAAATCGTCTCCTGACAGAACATCGATCTTGTCACCGCACAGGGCGATGATCTCTGACACTTGTTGAAGTGAGCCAGTTGCTTCTTTGATAGCGACAATGTTGGAGATCTCTGCAAGCCGCGCGACAGTCTCCGGCAGCATATTGACCGCAGTGCGTCCTGGAACATTGTAGAGGACCTGCGGAAGGGCAACGGCTTCTGCGACTGTTTTATAATGACGGTAGAGACCTTCCTGGGAAGGCTTGTTGTAGTAGGGGGTAATCAGCAGCGCCCCATCCGCGCCGACTCTTTTCGCATGCTCGGTTATCTCAATGGCTTCTTTGGTGGAGTTAGATCCGGTCCCGGCGATGACGGGAATTCGTTTCTTTACTTGATCAACAACGATTTCAACAACCCGGTCATGCTCCTGGTAGTCGAGGGTGGGTGACTCGCCGGTGGTGCCGCACGGGACAATGCCGTCAGTGCCGTTTTCAATCTGGAACTCGACCAGTTGTCTCAACCCTTCTTCATCGATTTCTCCGTTTTTAAACGGAGTGACGATGGCGACAATACTTCCCTTGAACATGGTGTGTGCTCCTTCCTCAGTGGAAAAGTTTCCCTGAAAACGCAGGGGCTATTTCTGCCTGCCCCTCGTAAATGGTCTTTTAGAACGTGTCGTTTCAGAGGAATGAGGGAATTTTCTCTCCTCTGATAAGGTCCTCGACCTTTTCCCGCTCGCGAATGACGAAAAAGGAATTCCCCTTTACCATTACTTCAGCTGCACGGGGGCGGCTGTTGTAATTGCTGCTCATGGTGAAGCCGTAGGCACCGGCGGACATTAAGGCGATGAGGTCTCCCTGTTTGAATGAAGGCATCTCACGATCCTTTGCAAGGAAGTCACCGGACTCGCAGATGGGGCCGACGATATCGGCAATAATGGTTCCCTGCTGGTCCTTTCGCACCGCCTGTACTCCGTGGAAGGAGCCATACAGGGAAGGTCGGGCCAGGTCATTCATGGCAGCATCTACGATCACGAAGTTCTTTTCATCGCCCTTTTTCGTATACAGGCATTGAGTGACCATAATGCCGGCATTTCCCACCAGATTTCGTCCCGGCTCAAAGAGAAGGTGCAGGCCCATGTCTTTCGTTTCAGCAACGATCGCTTCACCGTATTCTTTCGGCAGTGGCGGGGCTTCGTCGTCGTAAGTAATGCCGAGACCGCCTCCCAGGTCGAAATACTGGAGGTTTATTCCGGCTTCTTTCACGCCATCGATGAGGCGTTTCAGCTTCTTGATGGTGTCGATGAAGGGTGCAACCTTGGTCAGTTGGCTGCCAATGTGACAATCTACTCCGATGACATCGAGGTTGGCCATTTTTGCAGCGCGCTTGTACTGTTCGAGAGATCTTTCGATATTGATGCCGAACTTGGCTTTTTTTAAGCCGGTGGTGATATACGGGTGGGTCTCGGGATCCACGTCAGGGTTTACTCTGATAGCTATTCCCGCCTTCTTTCCGAGTCTTCCGGCAACTCGGTCAATACGGTCCAGTTCTTCCTCGGACTCCACATTGAAGAGAAGAATCCCGGTATTCAGGGCATACTCGATCTCATCATCCTTTTTTCCGACACCGGAGTAGACGACCTTTTTGGGGTCCACTCCGGCCGTAATCGCACGGTAGAGTTCACCGCCCGACACGATATCGACTCCGCCTCCCAGGTTGAAGAAGGTCTTCAGTACTGCCAGGTTGGAGTTTGCCTTCATGGAGTAGCAGATAGTATGGGGAACGGGAGCGAAGGCCTCATCCATGGCCGTGTAGTGACGTTCCAATGTTGCGTGGGAATAGATGTATACCGGTGAGCCGACCGATGCCACGATATCCTTAACCGCGACTTCTTCAGCGTACATTTCGTTTCCTTTGTACTGAAAATGGTGCATACCACCCTCCGTTATAAATAGTCCGGCATGGTCAGCCGGTTTTTGTTAGAAAGTCTTCTTTTATAGCACGTGGGGGTTGAAAAGTCAAAAAAGGCCCGTTCTTCAGTTGTTTTCGAGAGTGGCGGTGGAGCCAACATACCCTCTATCGGGGGCATAGTCTGTTGGGGCGTTTGAGCGCTCTTTTCAATGCCCGGGTTTCTTTATTCTGAAAGGGAGAATTTGCCTTCCACCACATTGGACCGCTCGCTTTCAACCAGGTCATGACCACTTTTTGCTATGGTTCGCACTGTGTAATAATACAGGACTCCGTGTTCCATGTTCGGATCGGAGAAACTGGTGGTATCGGCCTTGAGTGTTGCGATGGGAGATAGAGGCATGATTTCATTTGCTCGTTTTCGGTAAATGGAAAACCCTTCCAGTGACTCGTCAGGGGGCAGTGCTGGGGTTTTCCAGTGGAGGATAATACTATCAGCGGTCTTCGTGGCGGAGACTACCGGCGCTGCTGGCGGGACCAGTTTGGTCCTGCGGGCCTTATTGGAACTCTTGCTGGTCGCTCCGTCCTTTTCAAAGGAGACGACCTTGTACTGGTAGGTTTTATTATCGAGAAGTTCGCTGTCGAATAAACAATAGCCTGCGCCGATCTGAAGAACATCCTGCAGGTACTCCGGGTCAATGAGTTTCACCTGGCGGTAGGCATTGGGGCACTCCTCGCAGTCTTGATCGGGAGGAAGCACATCGCGTCGGAAGAGCCTGAAGCCTGCCAGGTTTTCAAGGGAACCACCCCATTCCTCCTTGCCGGGTCGGGACCAGCAGACGAGGAAACGGTTCCCTTTCTGCTCGACGCGGAGATCATTGATGGCTGCGGGTACCAGGGCCTCCGGCGCTACCAGGGGACCGCGTTTGCCGCAAGCAGTAATGAGGAGGGCTATTCCGATCCAGATACAATATTTTTTCATAGCGAAGGCACCTTCCCGGTTTAAAAACAGATTCATTTTTCCTTTTTCAGACGTTCTATCTCCGCTTTCACCCTCACAAGAGCTGTGCCGCCGGTAGCGCTGCGTGCATTGACACTTGCCTCAAGGGTAATGGCAGTGTAGATGTCGTCACCGATCAGGTCGGAAAAGGCCTTCCATTCGGTCATAGTGAGCTCTTCCAGTTTTTTACGGTTTTCGATACAGTAACGGACCGATTTTCCAACGACTTCATGGGCCTCGCGGAACGGCATTCCGGTACGCACCAGATAGTCAGCCACGTCGGTGGCGTTGGAGAAGCCCTCTGCTGCAGCCTGAAGCATCACGCCCGCTTTAATCCTCATCTCACGAATCATGTCGGCGAAGATTTTCAGGCTGCCCTTGACTGTATCGATGGTGTCGAAGAGCGGTTCCTTGTCTTCCTGCATGTCCTTGTTGTATGCCAGCGGGAGGGCTTTCATGACGGTGAGGAGTGCCATGAGGTTGCCGTAAACCCGGCCGGTTTTACCTCGCACAAGTTCAGGAACGTCCGGATTTTTCTTTTGGGGCATGATGGACGAGCCGGTGCAGAAAGAGTCGGAGAGCTCGATAAAGTCAAATTCGCTTGTTGACCAGAGAATCAGCTCCTCGGAGAATCGCGACAGGTGCATCATCAGGATCGATGATGCGGAGATGAATTCCAGGGCGAAATCCCGGTCGGAAACTGAGTCGAGGGAGTTCCGGGTCGGCCCCGTAAAGCCCAGTTCGCTTGCAACAGATTCGCGGTCGATGGGGAAGGTGGTTCCTGCCAGGGCGCCGGCACCGAGCGGAAGCACGTTGAGGCGCTTCGCGCAATCCTCCATGCGTCCCCTGTCGCGGCAGAACATCTCCACGTAGGCCAGCATGTGGTGGGAAAAGAGGATCGGCTGGGCCACTTGCAGATGGGTATAGCCGGGCATGATTGCGCCGAGGTTCTTTTCCGCCTGGAAGAGCAGGGAATCTTTGAGCAGGTCCAGGTATCGTAATACCTCGCCGATTTCTTCCCGCAGGTAGAGACGGATATCAACGGCCACCTGGTCGTTGCGAGAGCGTCCGGTGTGGAGGCGCTTCCCTGCTTCACCGATAGCCGCCGAGAGGCGGGCTTCGATATTCATGTGGATATCTTCCAGGGACACGGAGAAATCAAAGTCCCCTGCTTCGATCCGGGCGAGGATCTCTTCCAGGCCGGAAACAATGGCATCCACATCGGCTTGGGGGATGATATCCTGACGGCCGAGCATCCGGGCATGGGCAATGGAACCGCGGATGTCCTGGCGGTAAAGACGTTTGTCAAAGTCGATGGAAGCGGTGAACTCCTCGACGAAAGTATCGGTGGGCTGGGAAAAACGGCCTCCCCAGAGTTTATCCTTGGACATGCAATCTCCTGTTACCTACTTCTTCTTGTTTGCCAGCATCTGGGAACGGATTCTCAACCTGAGCGAATTGAGCCGGATAAAGCCTTCGGCGTCCTGCTGGTTGTAGACCTCGTCAGCCTCGAAGGTGGCGATTTCCGGGTTGAAGAGGGAGTCGCTGTCCGACTTGCGGCCAACGACGCGGCAGAGGCCCTTGTACAGCTTTACCCGGGCGATGCCATTGACGGTCTTCTGTGATTCGTCGATCAGTGCCTGGAGCATTTCCCGCTCCGGGGCAAACCAGTAGCCGTAGTAGATCATCTCGGCATAACGGGGGATCAGGGTGTCGCGGATATGCATCACTTCGCGATCCATGGTGATCTGCTCCACAGCCATGTGAGCCTCGCGAAGGATGGTGCCGCCGGGAGTTTCATAGACGCCGCGTGATTTCATGCCGACGTAACGGTTTTCCATCAGGTCGACGCGGCCGATGCCGTGCTGTCCGCCGAGGAAATTGAGATGGGCCAAAAGCTGGGCCGGTGACATCGTTTCCCCGTCAACGGCAACGGCGTTGCCGTTCTTGAATTCAATTTCCACATACTGTGGCTTATTGGGAGCATTTTCCGGTGACTTGGTCAGGACATACATCTCTTCCGGTGCTTCGGCATAGGGATCTTCCAGGATTCCACCTTCGAAGGAAATGTGCAACAGGTTGCGGTCTGAAGACCAGGGACGTTTCTTTGTAACCGGCACCGGGATGCCGTTCTTCTTGGCGTAATCCAGCAGTGCCTGACGGCTGTTCAGGTCCCAGGTGCGCCACGGGGCAATGATGGTGATGGCCGGGTTGAAGTGGTAATAGGTCAGTTCGAAACGAACCTGGTCGTTTCCTTTGCCGGTGGCACCGTGTGCCACTGAATCGGCCTTCTCGATTTTGGCGATCTCCATCTGACGTTTTGCAATCAGCGGCCGGGCGATGGAGGTGCCGAGCAGGTAGGAACCCTCGTAGATGGCGTTTGCGCGAAACATCGGGAAGACGAAATCCTTGACAAACTCCTCCCGCAGGTCATCGATATAGACCTTGTCGGCGCCGGTTGCGATGGCTTTGTCACGGACCGGGGTCAACTCGTCCCCTTGCCCCAGGTCGGCGGCGAATGCCACCACTTTGCAACCGTACTCGTTTTTCAGCCACTTGAGAATGATGGAGGTATCGAGACCGCCTGAATAGGCGAGGACTATCTTTTTAATTTCTTTCTTGGCCATGAGGTTCTCCTTTGCAAATATATTGAAACATGGTAAATGGCGATTCCTGACAGGTAGTTAACCCATCAGACTGGCCATAATTGCTTTTTGAATGTGCAGCCGGTTTTCCGCCTCGTCCCAGACCACCGAGTTAGGGCCTTCGATGACCTCGTCGGTGATTTCTTCATCCCGATGGGCCGGGAGGCAGTGCATGACGATACAGTCGGGCTTGGCGAGCTTCAGAGTTTCGGCATTAAGCTGGTAGCCGGCAAAGGCTTTCTCGCGGGCCTTCTGTTCTTCTTCCTGACCCATGCTGGCCCAGACGTCGGTGTTGAGGACGTCAGCATCCTTTACCGCCGCCTTCGGATCGTCCGTCAGTACGATGGAAGATTTCCCGTTGGTCTGTGCCCATTCGAGAACTTTCCGGTCCGGCTGGTAGCCCTGCGGGCAGGCAAGGGTCAGGTCAAAACCGAAAATGGCGGCGGCCTCGATCCAGGTGTTGGCCATGTTGTTACCGTCACCGATCCAGGCGAATTTCAGGCCGTTGTAGCTGCCCTTATGCTCGATGACGGTCATGAGGTCAGCCATGATCTGGCAGGGATGAAAAAGGTCGGTAAGGCCGTTGATGATCGGGACCGTGGCAAAACGTGCCAGTTCTTCGACGATTTCCTGACCATAGGTACGGACCATGATTCCATCACAGTAGCGGGAGAGGGTTCGGGCGGTGTCCTTGAGAGGCTCGCCTCGGCCCATCTGGGAGGTGCCGGAGGAGATGAACAGGCCGTGGCCGCCCAGCTGAAAGATACCGACTTCGAAGGAAACTCTCGTCCGGGTGGAGGATTTCTCGAAGATCATTGCCAGGGTTTTTCCCTTGAGGAGGCGGTGCTTTTCACCGTTTTTCTGTTTCTTTTTCAAATCCAGGGCCAGCTCGAAAAGATCGTCGAGCTCCTTTTTGGAAAAATCGTGAAGGGCCAGGAAATTCTTATTCATAGTCGTATCCTCCAGTGCAGGGGCGCTTGCTATGTGCCTGTAACATCACAGGTAAAATATCGTATCGGGTTACCGGTTGGCCGTTCCTAGAGAGCGGGCGGTACTTCCGCCAAAATTGCTTCGAGGATTTCAATCATCTCGTCGATCTCTTGTTCTTTTACAATGAGGGGCGGTACGAACCGGAGAACGCGGTCCTGGGCCACATTGATCAGTAAACCTTTTTCCAGCGCCTTATTGACGATCTCGGAGCCGGGGATGGTGAGCTCGGCTCCGATAATCAGGCCGATACCACGGACTTCGCTGATGAAGGAAAATTTCTTCTGCAGTATTCTCAGTTGCTCGGAAAGATATGCCCCCATCTTCAGGGTGTGCGCCAGGATGCCCTCATCCAGGATCGTATGAACTGCAGCGAGTGCGGCCGCCGTTACCAGCGGGTTCCCTCCGAAGGTGGAGCCGTGGGTGCCGGGACCGAATGATTCGGCAAGTTCTTCCCTGGTCAGCATGGTGCCAATGGGTGCGCCGCCCGCAAGGGCCTTGGCCAAGGTCATGATATCCGGGGTAACGTCGAAGTGTTCGTAAGCAAAGAGCTTTCCGGTTCGACCGATGCCGGTCTGCACTTCGTCAAAGATGAGGATGATGTTGTTTTCGTCGCAGATGCGGCGCACTTCACGGAAGTACTCGGCGGACGGAATGACAACTCCTCCCTCGCCCTGGATCGGTTCCAACATGATGGCGCAGGTCGCCGGGGTCACGGCCGATCGCAGTGCCTCGACATCGTTGAAAGGCACGTGCTTAAAGCCGTGCAGAAGCGGGTCAAAGAAGCGCTGCACCTTTTCCTGCCCGGTGGCCGAGACAGTGGCCATGGTCCGGCCGTGGAAGGAGGAAATAGCGGTGATGATTTCGAACCGCTCCGGACCGAATTTCTCACGGCTGTACTTTCTGGCCAGCTTGATAGCCGCCTCGTTTGCTTCGGCACCGCTGTTGCAGAAAAAGGCCCGGTCGGCAAAAGAGTGCGTGCAAAGGAGTTCCGCCAGCTCGATCTGTTGCGGAATGTGGTAGAAGTTGGAGCAGTGAATCAGCTCTCCGGCCTGCTTCTGCAGGGCCGCAACAACGCGTGGATGACAGTGCCCGAGGTTGTTGACAGCCACTCCTGCCAGAAAATCCAGGTAGCGCTTGCCGTCTACGTCCCAGAGGTAACAGCCTTCTCCCTTGACCGGTACCAGAGGATACCGTCCGTAGGTTTTCATGATGTATTTATAAGCTTTTTCTATCCACTGTTTCGAATCCATAGGTTTTCCCGTTCTTTCGAAAAATTTATGGGCAAAATCCGTGTATTTGCCCTTACGGCTCTCTTTAAAGGAAAATAGCTTATGATCTGATTTCCGTCCCGATCCCGACATCAGTGAAGATTTCCAGCAGAACTGCGTGTTCAACTCGACCGTCGATGATGTGGGCCTTTCCGGCACCCTCCTCCAAGGCATCGAGACAGCAGGTGACCTTGGGAATCATACCACCGACAATGACATTGTCATTGATGAGCTGTGTGACCTGGGCGAAAGGGATGCTGGTAAGCAGGTTGCCGTCTTTGTCCTTTACTCCGGCCACGTCGGTTAGGAGAATCAATTTCTCGGCCTTGAGAGCCCCGGCAATCTTGCCCGCCACCAGGTCCGCATTGATGTTGTAGCTTTCACCGTCGACGCCGACGCCAACCGGGGCGATGACCGGGATAAAGCGTCCTTTTTCCAGCGTCTCGATGATCGATGGATCCACCTTGATGATTTCTCCAACAAAACCCATGTCGATCAATTCGGTTTTACCGTCGTCCCCGACAATCTCCTGGAGGTGCTTTTTGCAGCGCAGCAGCCCTCCGTCCTTGCCGGACAGGCCGACGGCTTTGCCGCCATGCTGGTTCAGGTAGCCCACCACCTCGCGGTTTACCTGCCCGGTCAGCACCATTTCTACCACTGACATGGTGGCGGCGTCGGTTACCCGCATGCCACGGACGAACTCGGATACGATGCCGTAGCGTTTCAATGTTTCGTTGATCTGGGGTCCGCCGCCGTGGACAATCACCGGGTTTATGCCGATATATTTAAGGAGGATGATGTCCAGGGCGAATGATTTTTTCAGCGCTTCGTCGGCCATGGCATGGCCGCCGTATTTGATGACGATGGTTTTGCCGCTGAAGCGCCGGATGTAGGGGAGGGCCTCCAGCAGGGTATTGGCCTTCTCGATCAGTTTTTGCATGGATTATTTCCTCCCTGTTTTACCCCACCAGCTCGTACAGTTTTTCCAGGGCTTCGCCCAGTTTTTCCGGTATGCTGCCGCCGGCTTGGGCCAGTTCCGGTTTGCCGCCGCCACTGCCGCCGATGATCGGTGCCAGACTCTTGATGAGATCACCGGCCTTGAAGCGGGTGGTCAGATCCTTGGTAACTGCCACAAGCAGTGTTGCCTTACCGTCCTTTTCGCTGCCGATGGCGATAATTCCGGATCCGATGCGGTCCTTCAGGGAGTCCGCAAGTTCTCGAAGTCCCTTGGG
This sequence comes from uncultured delta proteobacterium, assembly GCA_963717775.1. GTDB lineage: Bacteria > Desulfobacterota > Desulfuromonadia > Geobacterales > Geobacteraceae > RPRC01. The sequence continues at coordinate 36,039 of CAVQWZ010000028.1, read as the reverse complement.
ATCATCCACCACCACTTTGACAGCGAGAGTCTTGATCCCGCTGATTTCTCGGACGCCGCTCAGGAGGTCCGCCGAGGTGGTAGCATTAAGGCGACCCTGGAGAGTTTCAACTTCCCGTTGCAGCTCTTTCTGGCGTGCAATGACCCGCTGGATCTTTTCAACGGTCTCGCCGCCTTCGGCTTTTACCAAGGCAGCGACCTTCTTCTGCTCTTCTTCCAGGCGGCGGGCATAGCGCAAGGCCTCCATTCCGGTGAGGGCCTCGATTCGCCGCACCCCGGCGGCGATGCCTGCTTCGGAGAGTATCTTGAAGAGGCCGATATCACCCGAGGCTCGCACATGGGTTCCACCGCAGAGCTCGCAGCTGACCTCGCCGACCCTGACAACACGAACCGTGTCGCCGTACTTTTCGTCGAAAAGTGCCGTTGCGCCGCTTTCCATGGCCGTCTCTATTGCCATTTCCCGTGACGACACCTCGGAGTTGTCCATGATGTAGGTGTTCACCAGGTCCTCCACCTGCTCCAGTTCGTCCTGCGTCATGGCCGAATAGTGCGTAAAATCGAAGCGGAGCCTTTCGTTGTCTACCAACGATCCGGATTGTTTCACATGCTCACCGAGAATCTGGCGGAGCGCTGCTTGCAGCAGATGGGTGGCGGTGTGATTGCGAGCCGTTGCGGTCCGGTTTCCGACTGCCACTTTAAGGTCTGCGGCATCGCCGACTTTAATGCTTCCTTCCCTGACCCGTACCCGGTGGATGATAAGATCCGGGAGCGGCTTCAGGGTGTTGATGACTTCCAGATGGGCATTGCCGGTGGAGATCTCACCGGTGTCACCGGCCTGCCCGCCGCTCTCGCCATAGAAGGGGGAGGATTCCGTTACTAGATCCAGTTCAGCTCCCGCTTCCGCAGATCCAACCGGGTTTCCATCCTGCAGCAGGGCGGTGATGACCGAATAGGCGGTCCGTTCGTCGTATCCCGTGAACGTGGTGCGGAGTCCTTGGCCGTGGAGGGTCTTGTAGATAGCTGACACCCGCTCCTCACCGGAACCTTTCCAATGTCCCCGCGCCAGTTCCCGCTGCTTTTCCATGCAGGCTTCAAAACCTGCCTCATCCACGGTAAATCCTTCCGTGCGGACGATGTCGGCAGTGAGGTCCATGGGAAAGCCGAAGGTGTCATAGAGTTTGAAGACTATCTCCCCTGGGACTTCCTTTATTCCGCGGTTCTTCAGGATGGCCATCTCGTCGTTCAGAATCCTGAGGCCGTTGTCCAATGTCTCGGCGAAACGCTCTTCCTCGGCCTTTACGACCTTCTTGATATATTCCTCCCGCTGCATGAGGTCCGGGTAGGCCTCGCCCATGGCGGCGATAACAGCGTCCACGGTCCGGTAGAGGATCGGTTCGGAAAAGCCGAGCATCTTGGCATGGCGGGCGGCACGTCGCATGATGCGGCGCAGGACGTAGCCCCTGCCCTCATTGCTGGGCAGAACCCCATCGCAGATCAGAAAGGTAATGGCCCGTGAGTGGTCGGCAATGACGCGCATGGAGACATCGTCTTTCTGCTCCTTGCGGTACTGTTTGCCGGAGAGCTTCTCCACGTGGCGAATGATCCCCTGGATCAGGTCGGTATCGTAGTTTGAGGTGACCCCCTGCATGACTGCAGAAATTCGCTCCAGACCCATCCCTGTGTCAACGGAGGGTTTCGGCAGCGGGGTCATGACACCTTTCTCGTCACGATTGTACTGCATGAAGACGTTGTTCCAGATCTCCATATAGCGGTCACAGTCGCAGCCCACTGCGCAATCGGGGCTGCCGCAGCCGGTCTCGGGGCCGTTGTCCCAGAAGATTTCGGTACAGGGGCCACAGGGGCCGGTGTCACCCATGGACCAGAAGTTGTCCTCATCAAAGCGGTAGATCCGATCGAACGAAACACCTTCCTGCTCATGCCAGATAGTGGCTGCTTCGTTGTCGTCCTTGTAAACACTTACGTAGAGTCGGTTTTTATCCAGTTTCATCTCTTGGGTAAGAAATTCCCAGGCAAAGGCAATCGCCTCCTTCTTGAAGTAGTCACCGAAGGAGAAATTTCCCAGCATCTCGAAAAAAGTGTGGTGGCGTGCTGTTCTGCCCACGTTCTCAAGGTCGTTGTGCTTGCCCCCGGCCCGTACACACTTCTGAGAACTGCAGGCGCGGATGTAGTCCCGCTTTTCCAGCCCCAGGAACAGGTCCTTGAACTGGTTCATGCCGGCGTTGGTGAACAGCAGCGTCGGATCGTTTTTCGGAATAAGGTTTGAGCTGGAGACAACAATATGTCCCCGGTCGCTAAAAAATTTCAGGAATCTTTCCCGGACTTCTTTTCCAGTCATTGTTTCTCCTGCAGTTTTAGGAAATTGGATAATAATTGATGCATGTGCAACATAATTGAATCACTCGGTTTCCACCGGAACAGACCAGGCAGATCATGCAGAACGTGACCCCTGCTGCTTCGCAAACAAGAAAAGGGCAAGTCAGCTACTCTTCCTTGTCACGGAAAACCCGGACGATTGCCGCGAGTGAGAATCCGCGGCGTTGAAAGTAGCTGATGACCCTTCGCTTCTGGCGTTCATCCGCCTGTTGCGGGTCAAAGCCCTCAAACTTCCGTGCCATCAGCTCCGAGAGGGTGGCGATTTCTTCATACTCGGCGCCAAGGTCGGCAAGGGTATTTTCGACGATCTCATCCTGAATTCCCCGGCGGGAAAGTTCCAGTCGCAGGCGAAAACCGTAGCCCCTGCCGTTGCGGATTGCTGCTTCCGCAAAGCTGTGGGCGAAACGTCTGTCATCCAGGTATCCCGCCTCCTTGAGGCGGGTCATTGCCTTGTCCAGTTCTTCCGGGGGGAAGCCCTTCGGGGCAAGTTTTCGCCGGAGCTCAGCCTCGCTGTGATCGCGCCGTGACAAGAGGTTCAATGCCAGAGCGAGAGGTGGGCGCTTTTCAGGCATCTCCGAACTTGTCGATCGGAATCTTTTCTTCCCCGTTTTCCGTATCGTCCTTGTGATCGAACTGATCCCAGGAAAGGTCCGAGGTTGAGGTGATGCCGGAGATTTTCAGGGCGAAGTCGTCGGGGTTTGACGATTGGCGCATTGCCTCTTCGTAGGTAATGAGCTTCCTTGTGTACAGACTCATCAGGGATTGGTCAAAGGTCTGCATCCCGTAGGCGGTAACCCCTTGGGCGATTGCTTCATGAAGCTGTTTGGTCTTTTCCTTTTCGTCGATGCACTCGCGAACCCGGCCCGTGCTGATCATTACCTCTACCGCCGGAACGCGGCCCTTGCCATCGGCCCGGGGCACGAGGCGCTGGGAAATGACTCCCTTAATGACATTAGAGAGCTGCATCCTCACCTGCCGCTGGTGGTACGGAGGGAACACCGAGATGATACGGTTGATTGTTTCGGCGGCGTCCAGGGTATGGAGAGTCGACATGACCAGGTGACCGGTTTCTGCCGCGGTCAGGGCTGTTTCAATGGTTTCCAAATCGCGCATCTCGCCCACCAGGATCACGTCAGGGTCCTGACGCAAGGCACTCTTCAGGGCATTGCCGAAAGTGAGGGTGTCGAAACCGATCTCCCGCTGGCTGATAATGCTCTTTTTGTCCTTGTGCAGATATTCCACCGGATCTTCGACCGTAATAATGTTGCAGGTGCGATTTTCGTTGATGAAGTCGATCATGGCGGCGAGGGTGGTTGACTTGCCGCTGCCGGTGGTTCCCGTGACCAGTACCAGGCCGCGTTCCTCGAGGCTCAGTTTTTCCAGGACCTTCGGCATGTTGAGGTTTGAGAAAGAGGGGACACCAAAGGCAATGATACGGAAAACCATGGCCACGGAACCCCTTTGCATGTAGGCGCTGACGCGAAAGCGGCTGAGGCCGGGAATGCCGTAGGCCAGGTCTACTTCGAAAAATTCCTCGAAATGGTTCCGCTGTTTTTCGTTCATCATGGTAAAGGCCATTTCGCGAATGGCGTCGGCCGACATTCTTGGTGCATTGGGAATCGGCCGGAGTCTTCCGTCGATGCGTACCACCGGCTGTAGCCCTGCCTTGATGTGGACGTCGGAGCCCTTTGCTTTGCACGCTATGATGAGGATATCGTTCAGATCCATTGACTATTCCTTTTCTTTGCCACCCGCTGAGGGGGCAAGTCCGGCCTGGTCCATGATTTTGCTCTCAATCTCTGCCAGCATGTCGGGGTTTTCCTTCAGGAATGCCCTGCTGTTTTCACGTCCCTGCCCGAGGCGGTCTTTTCCGTAGGAGAACCAGGCGCCGCTTTTTTCCACGATGCCCCGGTCAACGGACAGGTCCAGTATGTCGCCAATCCGGGAAATTCCTTCACCGTAGAGGATATCGAATTCCACTTCCCGGAAGGGCGGTGCAACCTTGTTTTTTACCACTTTGACCTTTGTGCGAGAGCCAATGACATCATTCCCCTGTTTCAGGGTGGCAATCTTTCTAATATCGAGACGCACTGAGGCGTAGAACTTGAGGGCATTGCCGCCGGTGGTGGTTTCCGGGTTACCGAACATTACCCCGATCTTCATCCGGATCTGGTTGATGAAGACCACGCAGGCATTGGACTTGCTGATGATACCCGTAAGTTTACGCAGGGCCTGGGACATGAGGCGTGCCTGGAGGCCCATGTGGGAATCACCCATGTCTCCTTCGATCTCCGCCTTCGGCACCAGGGCTGCTACCGAGTCAATTACGAGGATGTCGATGGCACCGCTCCGTACGAGCATTTCAGTGATTTCCAGGGCCTGTTCGCCGGTATCGGGCTGGGAAACGAGAAGGTCGTCTGTTCTGACGCCGAGTTTTCTGGCGTAGCCGATGTCGAGGGCGTGTTCTGCATCGATGAAAGCAGCGATCCCGCCCAGTTTTTGGGCCTCGGCTACGATGTGTAATGCCAGGGTCGTCTTGCCCGATGATTCAGGGCCGAAAATTTCGATAACGCGGCCTCGTGGCACTCCGCCGACCCCGAGTGCCATGTCGAGCGAGATGGACCCGGTGGGAATTGCAGCGACACCCGGCAATGGTTCATCGTTGCCGAGACGCATGATGGAACCTTTGCCGAACTGTTTTTCAATCTGGCTGACCGCGAGATCAACCGCTTTTTCTCTTTCCTGCATCTAATTGGCCTCCTGTCCGGTCGTTGCCGGATAGCTGTTCGGGGAGAGTAGCGTGCCCGGAGTCAGAATGACCCCAGAAATAGCATATTTTCCAGTGGTTTTTCAAGCTTATCTTTGTTTTGCTCAGTAGGGGCAGGCCCCCGTGCCTGCCCTTGTCGGGCGGCCACAGGGGGCGCCCCTACAAAAGCATTCAAATTAGTTGTGGCAATTAGAATTTACTGTTCCTCACAATCCGGCAATGCCATGAGATGGCGCCGTAACCAGTCCAGGGCGGTAAAGGTGGTCATTCTTCGGATCCTGTCCCGATTTCCGTTGAACTGATATCTCTTTGCCGTGCAATCGGAACGACCGGCCAGGGCGAGAAAAACGGTGCCCACCGGCTTTTCCTCGCTGCCTCCTTCTGGGCCGGCGACGCCGGTCACGGCCAGGGCAATGTCACTGCCGCTTGCCTTGCGGACCCCCCGGGCCATTGCCATGGCTGTGGCGGAGCTTACCGCCCCTTCTTTTTCCAGCAGTTCGGCAGGCACTTGGAGGCGGCGTGTCTTGGTTTCGTTGCTGTAGGTAACCGCCCCTTCGAGGAAATAAGCTGAGCTTCCGGGAAGACCGGTGATACTTGCGGCTATGAGGCCACCGGTACACGATTCCGCAAGGGAAAGGGTAACCCCCTTTTTTCTGAAGAGTGCGGCCACTACAGTATCGATGGTCTCTCCACCTTCGGCGATCAGATGGTATCCGAGTTGTTCCCGGACCTTTTCGGCGGTCGTGTCGAGGAGTTCCCTGATGCGAGCCTCATTATCTCCCTCTGCCCGCAGCTTTACCTCCACTTCCGGAAAACTGACACAGTAGGCGATGGTCAGTCCTTCCCTTGGGCGGGCCAACTCCTTTATCCGGTCTTCGACATGGGTTTCGGAGAGGCCGAGAATCCGCATGGCTCTCGTTTCAATAAAGGTTTTCTGTTTTGTCCGTGAAAGGATATAGGGAATGACTGTTTCGTCCAGCATCCGTTTCATTTCCACCGGGACACCGGGAAGAAAGAAAAGAAAACAACCCTTATGGGGGATGATGAAGCCGCAGGCGGTTCCAATCGGGTTCGGCACCAAAGTAATCTTGGTCGGGAGCAGGGCCTGTTTTTCCGTTGACGGGAGCATCTCCCTGTTCATGATGCGGTACCGCTCCTTCAGGTGGGCAAGAGCGTCCTCGTTCAGCACCAGACGCCGACCGGTGGCACGTGCCGCAGAGCGGGCCGTCAGGTCGTCAACAGTCGGTCCGAGCCCTCCGGTGGCGATCACAAAGTCGTTGTGAGAGGCCAGCGTCTCGATGGCATCCATGATGTCCGGCTCGTTGTCGCCGACGCAGAGATGGCGCCGAAGCTGGAATCCCGAGTCATAGAGGCGAGAGGCGATATGTGCCACATTCGTGTCGACGATTTCACCGAAGATTACTTCGTCACCGATAGAAAGAGTTGATATATTCATAGGAACCTCAGCAACAGGTGAAGAAAGATGCAGGCGTAGAGCCCTGCGACCACGTCGTCGAGAACTACACCGTAGCCGTTCTTCACTTTACGATCGAAGAAGCGTGCCGGCGGGATCTTGGTAATGTCAAAGAAGCGAAACAAAAGAAAACCGGCGACAATCGACAGCCATGAAGGGGGAACTGCCGTCATGGTGATTAAGTAGCCGATGACTTCGTCAATAACGATCTTGCCGGAATCCTTTTCTCCGAAGATCTCCTCCGCGTGTCCCGATGTCCAGCAGGAAAAAAAGAAGAAGGCCAGGAGGGTGAGGAGGTAGAGCGGCAGAGAGAGAGTCGATAGGATGAGGTAGAAGGGGATTGCTCCCAGAGTACCGACAGTTCCTGAAGCAAACGGGCTGAAGCCGGTGCCGAACCAGCTTGCAAAAAGTACGATGAATTTTCTCACGGCTCCCACGTCTCCCTTTCAATAATTTTGTACACTTCCTGCAAGGGGAGGCCCCTTGCTTCGGCGATCCGGCGGCACTCCTCGAACTCAGGGGCCACCCGCACCAGGGTTGCGTCGTCCCGGATAACTTTGACCTGAACCCTGCCCAGGCTCGTATCCCGCTCTTCCAGCGAGCGGAGAAGTTTCAAGCGGGTTGCCGGGTAATGGCGCACTCCAATGGCGCTTGTTTCGGTCAGGATCATGCGTGAAAGTTTTTCCAGCAGGGTGGGAGGGGCCAGGATCGTGATACAGACCCCGGGGCGGTTCTTTTTCATCTGCAGCGGCGAAAAAACCACATCGAGAGCGCCGGACGCCATGAGACGGTCCATGAGGAAGCCGAGGATTTCCGGATTCATGTCGTCGATATGGGTTTCCAGAACCCGGATCTCGTCTCCCGGCAGGTGGGATGTTTTCTCTCCCAGCATGACGCGGAGGATGTTCGGTGTGTCCGGGAAGTCCCGGTCGCCTGCGCCGTTTCCCACTTCCGTGATGGTGAACGGCGGTGGAGCGCCAAAGCCGGAGCAGAGTGTTGCCAGAATTGCGGCGCCGGTCGGGGTTACCCGTTCGCCGGCACCCAGCTCACTGTGTACCGGGATACCCCGAAGAAGTTCGGCTGTGGCCGGTGCCGGAACAGGGAGTCGGCCGTGGGCTGTCTCCACATAGCCACTGCCCAGGGGCAGCGCCGACGCATAGAGTTTTTCGATGCCCAGGTACTGGAGGCAAAGGGCCGTTCCGACGATATCAATGATCGAGTCGAGGGCACCCACTTCATGGAAGTGAACGTGGTCGAGTTCAACGCCATGGACCTTTGCCTCTGCTTCGGCGAGGCGGCGAAATATTCGTCCTGCTTTCAGCTTGACCTCGGCCGAAAGGGAACTCTCCTCGATCATCCCGGCAATGTCGGAATAGTGGCGATGCGGCTGGTCTTCAGTAACGTGAACGCTGAATTTTGCTGCCCGAATACCGCGGCGACAGGTCTCTTCCGCAGAAAGGGTGTATCCTGAACGTGAGATGGGGAGACACGCCAGCTCCTCCTTGAGGAAGGAGAGGGGAACGCCCAGGTCAATGAGCGCCCCAACTGTCATGTCACCGGAGGTCCCGGCAAAGCAGTCGAAATAGAGAATCTTCACGAAAAATCCTTCAAGGAATCTTTAGAAATTAGGCGTCAGGTGCCAGGGGTGAAACCTAAAACTCAAAACTAAACACTCAAAACCGGTTTTCACTCTTTCCTGTTCATCAGGCTTGCGGCATAGGCGGCACCAAAGCCGTTATCGATGTTCACCACCGTAACACCCGAAGCGCAGGAATTGAGCATTCCCAGCAGGGCCGCGATGCCGCCGAAAGATGCTCCGTAACCGACCGAAGTGGGTACGGCGACGACCGGCCGGTTCACCATTCCGCCTACCACCGAGGGAAGGGCTCCTTCCATCCCGGCCACTACAATCAAGACTGATGCGGAAAAAATGAGGTCTTTCCTGCCGAAAAGTCTATGGATGCCTGCTACGCCGACGTCTACCAGCTGTTCCACGTCGTTCCCAAGAAGCCGCGCTGTCACAACCGCTTCTGCGGCTACCGGTATGTCGGATGTGCCGGCTGAGATGACGAGGATTGTGCCCTTGCCTTTGATTTCGACGGGGTTTTGCTCGATGGTGAGGCAACGGGCGTCTTCATGGTAGCGGGCCAGCGGGAAGGTGTCGGAAATCTGTCGGGCCTTGTCAACGCTGAGTCGGGTTACAAGGACGTTGCCTCCCTTTGCCATGAGTGCTGCGATGATCTGCTGGATTTGGGAGACAGTTTTGCTTTCACCGAAGACAACCTCCGGGAAACCCTGGCGAAGTGCACGATGATGATCGATGGTTGCGCAGCCGATATCCTCATAGGGCAGGTGGCGGAGCTGCTCGACTACATCGTCAACGCTGGTTTCTCCCCTTTGGAGGTTCTGGAGAATCAATCGCAGTTCTTTGGTTTCCATGGTCAGACTCCGGTGTGGATGAGAGAAAAATAGAGCCTACAAAAATAGCACTATTTCGTTGGGAAGCGAAGGGAAAATGCGGTCTGCTGGAAGAATGGCCTTGTGTTTGCCTGTGACGATTTGTCTTGGTAGTGATATGCCTGCATAAGGGGGAAGGTCTGGCTATCTATTCGTCGGGAAGCTGTTGCGCAACTTTATGGAACTCTTCCTGAATTACTTGAAAAGCCTCCACGGCCGCAGGATCAAAATGGCTGCCCTTGTTCCGGACGATGATTTCCACCGCTTCCTCATGGCTGAAAGCCGGCTTGTAGCGACGTTTGCAGATTATCGCATCATAGACATCGGCAACAGCCATAATCCTGCCGAACAGAGGGATGTCTTCTCGGGCGAGGCCCTCCGGATAGCCGCTACCGTTCCATTTTTCATGATGGGAGTAGGCAATGATTTTGCCGAATTGGAGAAAAGAGTCCTTGACGTCTTTTCCATAGAGGTGTTCCGCACGCTGGATGGCCTCACGGCCATACAGGGTATGCTTTTTCATCTCCATGTACTCATCTTCGGTCAGGGACGCAGGTTTTAGCAGGATGCTGTCCGGGACAGCCACTTTGCCGATATCATGAAGTGTTGCGGAGCGGTACAGGAGATCAATGGTTTCTTCATCCAGTACTTCCGAAAATTTTGGGTTCTTGGCCATTTGTTCCGACAGAAGTTTGACATAGTGCTGACAGCGCTCGATATGCCTCCCCGTCTCACTGTCGCGTGTTTCTGTCAGGGCTGCCAGGCATTGAATGGTGAAGTTCTGCATCGCCACAAGGTCCTTGTTGCGGGATTTTACGGTTTGCTCTTCGCTCCAGTATTTGATGAAGGTGAGCAGGGAGAAGTTGCTAGCGAGTGTCACGAGGGGCAAAAGGGGCGAGATGAAAATACCTTTTGTTCTGAGTGCCCACCCCGACGCAATCCACAGCCCTGCACAGCCGCAAGCAATGACAGCCAAGCCGAGGACCGAGCGAGTCCAACTCAAAATCAACGCGGAAAGGGTGCCGCAGAAAAGAACCAGGAGCAGTTCGAGGCCGGGAGTCCAGTAGGGCCGACGGAAAAACTCATTTTTCAGCATATTATCGACTATCGTTGCATGGATTTCCGTTCCTGAGGTAGTCGTTGCCAGAGGGGTGGTCTGGTAGTCTTCGAGGCCAATGGCTGACGCACCGAGGAAAACGATTCGTCCTTCGATACTCTTTCGGTCGACCGAATCCTGGAGGATGTCCAAGGCGGAGATATGGGTGAAGGATGTATGCGAGTCGTGGAAGCGGACAAGAAGGTTTGCTTTTGCATCGACCGGGATGCTGATATCGGAAAGGACAATGCTTTCCAGGTGGCCCGAGGAGGTTTTCAGAACTGCCTGCTTGATCTTTTGTGCTTGCATGAAGGTTGCCAGAGGCAGGCTGGGGAAGAGTCTCCCCTGATATTCGATGATGAGGGGAACGCGTCGCAGGACTCCGTCACCATCAGGGGTCATATTGAAAAAGCCTGAACCAGAGGCCGCGCCTACAAACGAAGAGAGGCTGCACGTGGCACCCTCTGCGCGGAAAAGACCCGAAGGGAGTCCGGCCGTTCCGTTCTGATCCATGATGGCTACGGCCAGCGGGTGACGAGGACATCCCACGGAAGGACTGCCACCAGCGGTGAAGAGAAAGCTGTATCCCAGCACAAAGGGGCCATGGGAAAGGATGTCTGCCAGGACCTTGTCGTTGTCCTGCATGTTTGCAGGGATTTCCTGCAGATCCACCCTGATGCCGAATTCCCTGCGGATATCTTCACTGACCACACTCAGGGAGGTGCGGTCAGGCTCGGGGAAAACCATGTCGAGGCTGATGCTTGAGGCCCCAAGCGTTCGGATTTTGTCAAGAAGATCCCCGATGCGGTAACGAGGCCACGGCCATTGGCCGTAATGGGCAAGGCTTTTTTCGTCAATATCAACAATGACGGGATTTGCTACTAGCGAGGGGCTGGTGGATGTACTGTTCGAGTGCAGGAAGGTGTCATAGATCTTGTTGTCGAGAAAATGAAAGAAGACCGGCCTGAAGGTGGCTAGCACAGCGAGGAGCAGGGTAAACCCAATGCCGGCAAAGAATATCCAGCCGCGCATCTTTTTGGGTTTCGCCAAGAGAGCTTTCCGAATTGCCAGGAAGGTCATGTGTTAGTCCTTGTCGCAGTGCAGCCATGCACTCACTAGTGTTTTTACTGGGGGGACTCATCGAACCACGACCTCAACCCGTCTATTTTTCGGCTCCGGGACTTCATCTTCCGTTTGGATGAGAGGGTTGTCCTCGCCATGGGACGTCACCTCGATAAATTTGGGGTTAATCCCGAGGGAAAGAAGGATTTTCTGCACCAGAATGGCTCGCTCCAAGGCAAGGTGGAAATTGTAATCCCGGGTTCCGACACGGTCGGTATGCCCGACAACACTTACATCTGTTGATTCATGGTCTGCTATTGCCGGGAGAACCTTGCTCAGAACTTTCCTGGATTCGTTCGTTAATTCGGTTGTGTCGGTTTTGAAGTACAGAATGAAATGGATCGGAGGAGAGGGCAAGGCCCTGAGTGCGTCGCCAAAGATTTTCTGGATTTGCTGGTCATCCAAGGGCTCTGGTGAGCTGGGAGCACTCTTTGCGGATTGAATGCCAGTCGCAAGATTCGGTTCCTGCAGCAACCGGCTTCCCCCTTGGTTGGAGACGAGAAGTTGGCTTGTCGATCCGTCAGGCTGGGGTAGCAGGACAACTACGCATCGGTCTCGGCTGCAGGCTGCCAGGCAGAAGAGAAGTGCCAGTCCAAGGAGAATCAGTCCGTGTATTTTCATGCAACACCTCGCGGGTATCGAAAAGAGATTGCAGCGCGCGAACTAACCGCACAGAACACTAATCGTTGGGGTTTTCGACCATTACCGCGAACTTGGTGCCACGGATGCCGATATTTGCTACAGGTGTTTCGAATCGGACCGATTGCGGAGAAAGCTTGCCGATGATTCCCGTCATGCAGGCTGCGGTTCCCCGGAGAAGTTTCGTGATAAAGGACAGCTTCCCTTCGGCGGGTGAAAATAGAAACTCAGTGATTGCAAGCTCGCTGTTCGGTCCAAGGGAAAGGAGCGTGTCATCCCGGAAAACAATGGCCATGCTACCGTCTGGGCCGGTTTTCAATAAATCGCCACTGAATACCTTTGTCCCATTTACCACCGCGATGGGTGCGTTGTCACGAATAATGGAGCGTGTGCCGCGAACTGTTTTGATGCTTGCTACCGGTATTTCTAAAGCATGAACAGCGAATGGTGCGAGTAGGCAAAAAGCCACAATATAGCCAAGGAGTTTTTTCATGGTTCGTTCCTCCCTCTGCAGACTGATGAAATACTGTTTGGGAGAGTTGTCTGCACTGTTTTTCGGTGCCCGCTCTTGTGCCCCTCAAGGCAGGTGATGCATGGGGTCTGGATACATATGTTGCGGAGCGCCTTTCGTTTATTCTTTCGGGTGAATATTGTGTAATGATAACACAATTCACCCAGAATAGCGCTTGGTGTTTGCATGAAATCTGACCTGATTACCATCAATCTTCCGCCAGTTGCCAAACCTGTCATTCCCGAAGCGCCTCTAATCGGGAATCCAGCGTCTAACCGGCTGAAACATGGACCCCCGATAAAGGTTTCGAGGGTGACTATCTTCATAGCGGAAGAATAGTGCTAATCATCAAATCTGCTGTGTGCAGTATTTTAAGTTGTCATTCCGGTTTTGAGTACAGAAAATGTTTCGGCGATTTCTTTCTGGAGATAGGGGTAAAGTAGGATGCCTTGGCAGTGCTGTTCTGCGGGGAGGTTTTTCGATCTTGGCGACCGGTTGCTGTTGGAATATATTTCAATGCTGGTACGGTGGGATGGCTTTCGTCTGGGGAAAAGAAAAGGGGCCTCTCGATAAGAGACCCCTTGATTATCTTAGCTGGTCGGGATGACTGGATTCGAACCAGCGGCCCCTTGCTCCCGAAGCAAGTGCGCTACCAAGCTGCGCTACATCCCGACGTTGGCTGTTATAGCGTTTTGCCGCTGTTTTGTCAACTGGTTATCATCTGTCGGAGATGCTTGAGTTCCTACGGGATTCGCGCGTTGAGAAATTGTACTGTTCTTCTTCTTGATTGTTTCAATTACTACATTTATTGGAAAATTTGGAGGAGTGACAATTTAAAACTTCCCGGTGTTGGCCAGTTCCACCATTAGGAATTAACCGGGCGCATAGTTACCTGCCATCCGTTACGTGTGAGAATTCGTAAGCACTATCCATGACATCAGATATGAGAAGAGTTTTAGCATCCTCAATAGAATACCCATGCTCATCTGCCAAAATTTTAATAAACTCCTTCATGGATTCCTTTATTTCCTGTTTATGTTCTGTCAAAACCATCTTTCTTCCCTCCATTATCTTTAATTTAGACGGCCGAAAAAATTGTAATTTTTTCAGCACCGGCAAGGAGTTCTTGTCAAGGGGAGACAGCCTCGCCGCCTCTATGTCGGACCGGAGAGTCCAAGAATTGTCATGGTAAGATTATCTGGTGAATATCAAGCCGGAAATCTCCGTTGTTGACTAGCTAGTTTTGGGGTGGAGGTCAATCACGTATGGGTAAAATACGAGTCCGAAAGGATCCCCCTTGCTGACGAATCAGGGTACTCGGAAGAACTCTTGTCGATAGTGAAAAACAGTTGCTTGGAGCGAAAGTGACAGCACTGCGACAATATGAAGCAAATCCTTTTCTTGCTCAATCAGTGGGCCAATTTCCCGCTTTTTTTCATATAACGGGCAGTAGCATAAGAAAAAACCAGGATTCCAAGTATGACACCTAGTACCGATATGGTCTGACGACCGGCATCGTAACCTGCATGCAGCCACACATTTTTCCCCAAAATGCAGACGATGCCGGCAGACCAGTAGAATATGGTACCGTAATCCGCAGAAATCAAACGTTTCCATATGAACCGTGTGCCTTGAAGCGTATCCCGAATGCCTGAGAAGTCCGGAATTATCCGGTTGACCCTTTTGCAATACTCACAATACTCCGGGCCGAACTTGCCCTCGAGGAAATTCTCTTCTGCAGCTATGATGCAAAGGTAGGCAAAGAGAAAGAACGGTAATCCGATGGTTAAAAAGAGAATCGAGTTAGAGGCAATTGCAACGCCCGTAATGATAAGAAAGTTCCCAAGGTAGAGGGGGTTTCTGCTGTGGGCGAAAATTCCCTGCGTAACAAGAGATTCGGCATACAACCTCCGGTTCATTCCCCCGCGTTTGATGTAAACCAACCCGATTGCCAAGGCACGCATAACCTGGCCCGACATTGCCACAATGAATCCGATCATCGCCGCCATCAGGTCATTGTTCCACATTCTTGATTGATCAAGAAGTATCACGCAAAAAGCGAGTGGGAAAAGACCGTTGCGGTAATGGAATAGAAAGTTGCCAATTTTTACCATCATTTTATGGCCACCATTCCACAGAAGTTATACCACTTGAAAAATACATCGCAGTAACGAAAGCCGCAGTCAAGGAGCATTTCTCGATTTTCCAGTAGCCTGTAGGGAATAAGCACATTTTCGAGTGCATCCCTTTTCTGAGAGATCTCAAGCTCGCTATAGCCCTTCTCTTTCTTCATGTCGTAGTAGTATTTAATGAAAAGCCGGTTCATAAGCGTATCTTCCCCGATCACCTTTTCGACCAGAATCAGGCAGCCGTTCTTGTTCAACCCCCTGAAAACGGAGTCTATCAGCTTATTGCGGTACAGGGGTCTGATGAACTGAAGGGTGAGTATCATGCTTACGACAGAGGCGTTTTCAATATGGATGCCACTATTCAAGTCGATGCAACGGAGTTCAAAGTCCCTTGAATGGTCATTGCCCTGGAGTTTCAGCCTGCATTTTTCAAGCATGGCTTCCGAATTATCGACACCGATTATCTTTACACCATCGGGTATGGATTGATGCAGGTTTAGCATTGTCGTGCCGGTAGAGCATCCCAGGTCGTAGACATTGGTGCCTTCCACGGCAAAATCAGCCGCCATTTCCATGATCATCCGCTGGATCTCTTGATAGAAGGGAACCGAGCGGCTAAGCATGTCATCAAAGACCGTAGCGACCCCGTTTCCGAAGCTAAAGTCAGGAATGTGCTCCATCTCTTTCTTGAATACCTCATCCTTGTCCATTCTTATTGTGCCCTCCAGTATGCAAATAGATTTTAACGACCAGTCCAGCCACTGCAGTCTACGAAAATACTCTGATTTGGTCAATACTTAGAAACTCAAAATATAATTAATGTTAGTGATGTCTATTCCATTGTGGGGTTGGGCCTGGGATCCTCTTGCTATTCAGAGCAGGATGCAAGTTAGCGGCGGACACTGCCGTTAACTTGCCCCCAAACGGGAACTGAAACATTTTGCCCGACGTGGAATTAGTCAACATTCTGGACGGCCGAAAAAATTGTAATTCATTCTGTGGATGCGAATCCGTCTTTAATACCAGAAAATCTTGTATTCTCAAAAATTTTAAATTTCGAGTGCTTTTTTTTGCTGAGTCACTACCCGCATTCCTTTCTGAATCTAAGAAATCGTGTTTTTTTGAGAAAAACCCCGGCGGCTAAAATGCCTTTTCCAAAATGGCAATAACGTCCTCTTTGCTGGGATTTCTAGGGTTGAAAATGGTGCTGATTTCCTTGAGAGAATCAAGTGCGATCTTTTCGAAATCGTCGCGGGAAACCCCGAGTTCTTTCAAGGTCGGAATGCCGATCGTGCGGGATAGCTGCAGTAGTGCCGCGATCGTAACCGGCAGCGCATCGCTTGGTGTCAGATCTTTTATGTCAAGGCCCATTGCCACCCCGATATCCTGGACTCTCTCCGGCACAGTGTGTCCGTTGTATTCCATGACATAGGGAAGGACTGCGGCATTGGCCACTCCGTGGGCGACTCCGGAGTAGATGCAGAGGGGGTGGGAAATGGAATGGGCAAGGCCGAGAATTGCCGAGTTGTAGGCGAATCCTGCAAGCAGGCTTCCGAGAGAGATATTGGTTCGTGCTGCCATATTGCAACCATTCTTCACCGCTTCCGGAAGATTGTGGTAAATCAATTCGATGGCTTTCAGGGCATTGATATCAGTGGGAATCGAGTTGGCGACGGAAAGATAGGCTTCGATTGCATGGGCCAGGGCACCCATCCCGGTTGCAGCGGTGAGGGCGGGGGGGATTCCGATGGTGAGTCTTGGGTCGACGAGAGCAACTCGTGCGCCGACGTTTTGGCCCCCGATGACCATTTTCTTTTGCAATTTGGTGTCAGTAATGACGGTAAAGGACGTAACCTCACTGGCGCTGCCGGCGGTTGTCGGGATGGCTATCACCTGGATGCCGGGTTTATTTACCATATTGATACCGTCATAAAGATTAATTGGGGATTCATTGGTCATCAGGATGGACACAGCCTTTGCTGCATCAATAACACTGCCCCCTCCGACGGCAACAATTGCGTCAACTCCGGCTTCCTTTGCCAGAAGAGCCCCTTCTTCCACAAGTTCATCGGTGGGGTTTGGCTGTACCGCGCCCCATTCCGTAACCTCAAGCTTGGCTGCTTTCAGAGAGGTCAGGATGGAATCAACAATCCCGGCCTTCTTGATTTCGCTGTCGTAAATGCAGAGAACCTTGGAAATGTCGAAACCGCGAAGCAGGTGACCCACTGTTTCGGCTGTTCCTGGAGCGAATGCTACGGAGCTTGGAATTGAGAAATGAAAATGCATTACGGATGCCTCCTAAGGCTTTAACTGAAAAGATTCTTGTTATGTTTTCGTGTCGAAAATATCGAAATAAATTCCTGCTGGTTCCAGGTCAAATTTGGGCACAGTACGGCAGTCCGGGTGAGGTGACACGATAGGTCTCCTCTTGAAAAAAATTTCTGCCTGCTCGGAATTCTGTTTAATTGTCGACGAATCATACCCCCATTGGGGTGGTGTTTCAATATTTTTCCGTCCAATGGCGTGACATCTGTGGAAAAGTGTGCTGCTATTTTATTCGTCTGCACTGGAACTGTCCGGAAAGGGCCAGGTTTTTAAGATTTGCGGCACAAAATAAAACCCAATAATTTTCATGTTGACATTCGAAGTATACGCATCTAAAATCAACGGCTGTTTGCCAATGAATGTTTTATAGGACATGTCGACGGCGTACGGACCTGTTTTTAGCGGATACTGTGTGCTGGGATGAGTCTTGATTTTTGGCAACAATTACATTCGGATTTTCTACCCTGTCCGTAGTTAAGGGGGAGTTGATTCTTCGGATCGTTTCAACCCGCTCGGGCCGGTGGTCGGTAACGCAGTGGTTTGGAGTTAAAGAGCCCAGTTTCTGGGAAACTTACATCGAGAGGAGAAAAATCAGATGAGTACACTTCCGTTCAAAAAAGGAAACGTAGTAAGGTATGAAACAGGTTATGTTGCAAATGTCATGAATGTGCTTGACGACGCCCTTATCCTTGATCAGGACAATGCAGGAAATGCCGGCATGTTCAAAGTTGCAGTCGATCCGAACAATGTTGAAGCAGCTAAGCTCAAGATAATGAGATAAGCAGAAGTATTGTGAAGTGTATTTAGTGGGTTGGTATCGGTTGTTTCCGATTGAATACAGAAATGCTGCAAGCATATACAATGTAGTATAAAGCCGATTGATAGGTCACAGTGCAGCGTGGTCTTGACATAGACGTACCGCTCGGCCATACCGGACCAAAATGTTGGTTACGGGTACGATACCAGAAAGCCCCCTGTCTTTACCGGCAGGGGGCTATTTTTTTGCTTTTTACTGACGTCCGGCGCAAAGCTGGCTACGGTGTTTCAGTTCTTACCTGATTACTCGTCACTATCGATAAAGGGAAGTAACCTCTGAAGCCGGTTGCTTGAAAAGTTTTCCTAAAAACAGAAGGCCTTGCGGTCGGAATCGCAAGGCCTTAATTTCTGGTGGTGCCCAGGGACGGAATCGAACCGCCGACACGAGGATTTTCAATCCTCTGCTCTACCGACTGAGCTACCTGGGCAAATGAGACCTCATCTTATAAACAGAATTTGACATTATGTCAACATATTTTTCCTGCCTATGCTCGGGAGACGAATCGACAGTCCCTGGTGTCTACCTTTATCTTTTCTCCTTCCTCCAAATAGGGCGGTACCTGCAGCCGCAGGCCGGTTTCCAGGACAGCTTCTTTGGTTTGGGCCGTGGCGGTGGCATTTTTCAGGGCGGGCGGTGTTTCTGTGACGAGCAGTTCCACGATCATCGGCAGATCCACATTGACGAGTCGTCCCTCGAAAAGACCTAAAACTACTTCTGTTCCTTCCCGAAGGTACGGGGCCAGCGGGGAGAAATCGTCTGCTTGAACCTCGAATTGCTCATAGTTTTCCAAGTCCATGAAGACGCCGGTGCTGCCGTCGGCATAGAGGAACTGCCCTTTGTGGCGTTCGAAGTCGGCTTCATCCACTTTGTCGCCGGACCGGAAGGTTTTTTCCAGAACCTGGGAGGTCAGAAGGTTGCGGTACTTGGTTTTGACTATGGTGTTCGCTCCCCGGGCGGATGGGGACTGGAAGGTTACATCGATAATTACGCAGGGAGCGCTGTCAATCTGGATAACCAGCCCTCTTTTAAATTCGGCTGTAGTAATCATGGGTTCAGTTCCTCGTTTGGGTGTATTTCCTGTTTTTTATCACAGATCGCAACAAAAACTCAACCTTTCACCACGGTTGGGACGCGGTCATGTCTCCTCTGGTTGAAGGGTGAGGGTTGGTAGAGTAAAGTGTAAAGAGGTGCGCGGATGCAACCCCTATTCGTAGAGGCCTGAACTGGAGGAATGAATGAGTGACTGGCATGCAACTGGTTTGTCCGACCTGCTTGCGCTTTTCGAGACACGTGCCGATACCGGATTGTCGACGGCAGAGGCAGAGGCCCGTCTAGGACTCTATGGTCCCAACGAGCTGCAGGCAACCCGAGCTGTTTCTCCGTGGGCAATCTTTCTGGAGCAGTTCAAAAATATTCTCATTGTCATCCTGCTTATCGCCACTGCCATCTCGGCTGCTCTCGGTCACGGCACCGAGGCGATTGCCATCACCGTTATCGTGCTTTTTGCCGTGATCCTGGGTTTCATCCAGGAATATCGTGCCGAAAGCTCCATTGAGGCGCTACGGAAGATGGCTGCGCCAGCGGCGCAGGTGATTCGTGACGGTGTGGAAATCCAGCTGCATGCCCGCAATCTGGTGCCGGGCGATGTGGTCCTGCTCTTGGCAGGCAACCGTGTCCCGGCGGATCTCCGGTTGATGGAGGCCTTCAATTTGCGGATTGAGGAGTCTTCCCTGACCGGCGAGTCACTGCCGGTGGAGAAAAAGGCCGAGATACTCGCCGAGGCGGATGCGCCCATTGGCGATCGAAGAAATGTAGCCTTCGCTGGTACCACGGTTTCCTATGGGCGGGGGCGGGGCCTGGTTGTCGCCACCGGGATGGAGACAGAGTTCGGCAAGATCGCTCAGATGCTGCAGACGGTTGAGATTGTCCGGACGCCGTTGCAGAAAAATCTCGACAAGATCGGCAGGGTACTCGCCTGGTCAGCGCTCCTGGTGGTTTCGCTGATTGTTGCCCTTGGCCTGCTGCGCGGCATGCCTTTCCTGGAAATGTTCATCTTCGGTATTGCCCTGGCGGTGGCCGTTGTTCCTGAAGCTCTTCCCGCTGTCGTCACCATTTCGCTGGCGCTGGGGGTTCAGCGGATGGTGCGGCGTAACTCTCTCATTCGCCGTCTGCCGGCGGTGGAGACTCTCGGCAGCACCTCGGTGATCTGTTCCGACAAGACCGGAACCCTTACCCGGGACGAGATGACGGTCAGGTCGCTGTATCTGGCCGGGGAGTTCTGGCGGGTTTCCGGGCAAGGGTATGATCCTTCCGGAACTTTTTCCCGTAATGGTGATGATGAGTCGCCTTCGGCTGCCCTTATGTTCCTACTGACGGCGTCTGCCTTGGCTTCGGACGCCCATCTTTCCGCGGATGGTCAGGATGGTTCCTGGCAGATAAAGGGCGATCCCACGGAGGGCGCGCTGGTGGTTGCCGCGGCCAAGGCCGGTCTGGACAAGTTGGCTCTGGACCGACAGTTCCCTCGGGAAGATGAGATACCCTTCAGTTCCGAGACGAAGCGCATGACAACGCTCCACCATACCCCGGAAGGTATAACAGCTTATGCCAAGGGCGCTCCGGAGGTTATTCTCGCCTCCTGTTCGCATCTGATGGTGGACTCGGAGAGTGTGTTCCTGGGTGAGGAGCAAAAGAGTGAAATTGTTGCCGCCGCCACCGAAATGGCTGCTGGTGCGTTGCGTGTTCTGGCACTGGCCTGGAAGCCGGATAGCCGCCGTGAGGATGCCGAGGAGGGGTTGATTTTTCTCGGTCTGGTGGGGATGCTCGATCCTCCCCGGGCGGAAGCGAAGGGTGCCGTGGAAATGTGTGGCAAGGCGGGCATCAGGGTCCTGATGATTACCGGAGATCATCCTCTCACTGCCCGTGCTATTGCCGCTGAGCTTGGAATTCTGACCGGTGGGAAGGTTCTTGTTGGCCGGGATCTCGAGAGGATGAACGACACTGAACTGGACCGCGAGGTCGATGAAGTAGAGGTCTATGCCCGTGTTTCACCGGCGCACAAGCTCCGGCTGGTTACCGCCCTGCAGCAAAAGGGCTATGTGGTGGCAATGACTGGCGACGGCGTTAATGACGCGCCTGCGCTCAAAAAGGCGGACATTGGTATCGCCATGGGTATTACCGGTACCGATGTGAGCAGGGAGGCTTCGGCCATGACGCTGCTCGATGATAATTTCGCTTCCATTGTTGCTGCAGTGGAGGAAGGGCGGGGGATTTTTGAAAATATCAAGAAGTACCTGATGTACCTCATCTCTTCCAATATTGGTGAAATACTCCTGATGGCAGGGGCTTCTGTCGCCGGGCTGCCCCTGCCCCTGAGTGCGGTGCAGATCCTCTATGTGAACCTGGTCACAGACGGGCTTCCCGCGCTTGCCCTGGCTGTTGACCCTCCAGAGTCTGATCTGATGGAGCGTCCCCCCCGTGATCCCCATGCCGGTGTCTTTACGCGGCCGGTTGTTGCCCTCATGGCCCTGGGTGGAGTTTGGTCCGCGATTATCAACCTGGCGGTGTTCTTTGGTGCCTTGAGTGTCGGCTACCCTTTGGCAAAAGCCATGAGCATGACCTTCGTATCACTGGTACTGATCCAGTTTCTGAAAGCCTACAATTACCGTTCGGATCGCAACTCGGTTTTCCGGAAGCCATTTGCCAACAAGTGGCTGAATCAGGCAATTTTCTGGGAATTAGTTCTGCTGGTCCTCACCATGACTCTTCCTGTTCTGCGGGATGTCTTTGGCACTTCATTTCTGACGCGTGGGGAATGGCTTTTTCTTGCCGCTGCCGCAGGTAGTGTCGTGCCGGTGCTTGAGCTGGGAAAGTGGTTGATCAGACACAGGCCCCAGGAAAATAGCCCGGA
Source organism: uncultured delta proteobacterium (assembly GCA_963717775.1). GTDB lineage: Bacteria > Desulfobacterota > Desulfuromonadia > Geobacterales > Geobacteraceae > RPRC01. The sequence goes on along the minus strand of CAVQWZ010000028.1, from coordinate 14,402 downwards.
GAAGGTCAGGGGCAGGGGGTGAAGCGAAAAAAAGCTGGTTCCTTCTTTTCGACATGGTATAACAGAGGTTCGATAGAATCGTACACGAAGGAACGGTAATGAAACTCATACACAATCTGAATCCTCACCAGAAGGAGGCGGTACTCTACGGCGAGGGGCCGCTGCTCATCCTCGCGGGTGCCGGTTCGGGAAAGACCCGGGTCATCGTCCACCGTATCGTCCACCTGATACGGAAGCAGAGAGTTTCCCCAAGGAATATCCTGGCGGTGACTTTTACCAACAAGGCGGCCGCCGAGATGAAGGAGCGGGTGGAAAAGCTTCTGGCCGGGGGTGAGGTACCTCTGATCTCCACCTTCCACTCAACCTGTGTCCGCATCCTGCGGCGCGAGATTCACCACTTGGGGTATACCGCAAATTTTGCCATTTACGACGATAAGGATGCCGAACGGCTGTTGAAGGACATTATTCGCGAGCGGAATCTGGATGAGAAAAAATTTACGCCTCGCATGTTTTCTTCGGCCATTGACGAATGCAAGAATTCTGGCAAGGGCCCGGAGGATCTGCCTGCCGGCGATCCGGTTGGCGATACGATCGCCCGAGTCTATGCTGCCTATCAGGAACGTCTGCAGCGTTGCAATGCCCTCGATTTTGGCGACCTGATCATGCTTACTGTCAGGCTGTTCGAGTCTCACCCGGAAATACTTGATTACTACCGAGAGCGCTTCCAATGGATTTTGGTGGACGAATACCAGGATACCAACCCCGTTCAGTACCGCCTGGTGCGCCTGCTGGCCGGAGAGCGGATGAATCTCTGTGTGGTGGGGGACGATGACCAGTCGATCTACCGCTGGCGGGGGGCTGATATCCGGAATATCCTGGACTTCGAAAAGGATTTCCCTGGTGTCATGGTGGTGAAACTGGAGCAGAACTACCGTTCAACCCAGACTATTCTCACCGCGGCTGGCAAGGTGGTGGAGAAAAACCGGGGCCGCAAGGGCAAGACCCTCTGGACGGAAAATCCCTCAGGCGAACGGATCGTGCACCGCCGTCTCGACAATGAGCGGGAGGAGGCGCGCTTTGTAACCCGTGAAATTGAGCGCCATCTAAACAGGGGAGGTGTCCCGTCCGACATCGCCGTTTTCTATCGGACCAATGCGCAGTCCCGTGTGCTGGAAGACGCTTTGATGGGCTCGGGGGTCTCCTACCAGATGGTAGGTGGGATGCGTTTCTATGAACGGATGGAGATCAAGGATATCCTTGCCTACTTGAAGTCTCTGGACAATCCGGCTGATGAGGTTTCCCTCAAACGGATCATCAATAATCCACCGCGAGGCATCGGCGGTGCTACTTTTGATAAGGTTGCCGATCTGGCCGCCAGTCAGAATATTCCTTTCATCCAGGCCCTTCGTGAGGCTGCGGCAGGCACTCTTCTTTCCAAAGGTCCCCGTAGCAAGCTGACTGAGTTCGTGAACCTCATGGACGGTTTTGCCGCCCTGGTGGAGACCCTCCCCCTGCCGGAACTGGCCGCTCGCATTATCAAGGAGTCCGGCTACGAAGCCAGGCTGAAAGAGGATCGGACCGAGGAAGCCAAGGACCGTCTTGACAACCTCCGGGAACTGCTGGCCGCCCTTGACGATTTTGAACGAATCGGCGAAGAGAAGGGCTTGTCGTCCTTCCTGGAGCAGGTTGCCCTCATCTCTGACATGGGCAGGGGCGAGCGGAACCGGGAATCGGTCACACTCATGACCCTCCATGCCGCCAAGGGTCTCGAATTCCCCCTGGTCTTCATGACCGGGATGGAAGAGCGCCTCTTTCCCCATGTGCGAGCGCTGGACGATCCCGAGCAGATGGAGGAGGAAAGGCGTCTCTGCTATGTGGGGATGACTCGGGCCCGGGAGCGGCTCTATCTTACAAATGCCCGTCGTCGGCATTTCTACGGCCAGGAGCAGTTCAATTCACCATCGAGGTTTCTCGGTGATATACCGAAGGAACTTTTGGAGGTGCCGGAGGACCAGCAGGCCGGCTTTGGCTGGGGAAGTTCTACGACCCGGAGTGACCATGGGGCGAAAAAAGGTTGGGACGAGGTGGTGGAGTACTCCCGAAACCAGGCTCAGGCTCCTGCTGCGGATGCCTTTCCCGATAATGAAGTCCAGGTAATACCAGAGGGGGACGAGATATTCATTGGCATGAGGGTCCGGCATGCCAAATTTGGCCCCGGAACCATCCGCAAGATTGAAGGGACAGGGGACAACGCAAAAGTCATCGTCTGGTTCGAATCGGCCGGGCCGAAAAAGCTGCTGCTGCGCTTTGCCGGACTGGAGAGGATCTGAAAAATCAGTTTTGAGTTTTGAGTTTTTAGTGTTGAGTTTTGAGTTGATTGATTTGGACAAGGGTCATTTGTCGTTGCCGGGGCCTTCGCGGTTGTCTTTTTCTGTTGATCATGATAAAAAAATCTTTTGAAATTTATGGGAATTCCCTTGATGGAGCAGCTATGAAGATTACTCGTAAAGAGGTGGAGCACGTGGCCCGGCTTGCCCGGCTGGAATTGACCGAAGAGGAGAAGGACCTGTTCACAGGCCAGTTGGACGGAATCCTTGCCTATGTCGATACGTTGAGCGAACTGAATACCGACGGCATTGTGCCGACTTCCCATGCAGTGCCGATGGAAAATGCCTTCCGGGAGGATGTTGTTGTCCCATCCATCGGTGTAGAAAATGCGCTTGCCAATGCCCCGGACCGCTCGGAGAGCTTCTTTCGAGTGCCGAAGGTTATAGAATAAAGCGGTAAGAGGTTAGACGTGAGATGTAAGACGTAAAATCTGACCAGAACCTCCTGCCGGTGTTTCACGTCTGACGTCTGACGTCTTACTTCTCACATTTTTTTGGAGATTGAACTACATGGAATTACACGAACTGACACTTCACGAACTGCATGAACTTGCTGAAAAAACGGGAAGTTTCCTCCGTCGATGCCACCAAGGCGCTCCTTGCCCGGATCGATGCGGTCGAGTACCGGGTCAAGTCCTTTATCACCGTGACCCCGGAGGAAGCCCTGAAGAATGCCGAGGCGGCTGACAAGAGAATTGCCTCCGGCGATATGGATCTGCTGACCGGTATTCCCGTTGCCTTGAAGGATATCTTCCTGACCAAGGGGATACGCACCACCTGTGCGTCGAAGATCCTGTCCAATTTCATTCCCCCTTACGATGCCACCGCAACGGCGCGGCTCAGGGAGCGGGGCATGGTCCTTCTGGGCAAACTGAACCAGGACGAATTCGCCATGGGCTCATCCACCGAGACCAGTTGGTTCGGAAAGACCCGCAATCCCTGGAATCTCGATTGTATCCCGGGCGGTTCCTCGGGTGGTTCCGCGGCAGCCATTGCCGCCCAGCAGGCCACTGTCACCCTGGGGACTGATACCGGCGGCTCTATCCGCCAGCCGGCCTGCCATTGCGGCTGCGTGGGGCTGAAGCCGACCTACGGCAGGGTCTCCCGCTACGGCGTGATTGCCTTTGCCTCCTCTCTGGACCAGGTTGGACCCATCACCCGTGATGTAACGGACAGCGCCATCATGCTCGGCGCCGTGGCCGGCTATGACCCGCAGGATTCAACCAGTGTCGACATCCCGGTGCCCGATTACCGCAAAGCCCTTACCGGTGATGTGAAGGGTCTGCGGATCGGCTTGCCCCGTGAATATTACATCGAGGGGCTGGATCCTGAGGTGAAGAAGGCCATGGACGAGAGTATCGCCACCTTCCGCTCGCTGGGAGCCGAGTTCGTTGAAATGTCCCTGCCCCACACCGACTACGCCATTGCTGTCTATTACCTGATTGCCACCGCGGAAGCCAGTTCCAATCTTGCCCGCTACGATGGGGTCCGCTTCGGTCATCGAAACCAGGATGCCCGGGGCCTGCTTGACATGTACATGGTCAGCCGCGACGAGGGCTTCGGCGCCGAGGTGAAGCGCCGCATCATGCTGGGTACCTATGCTCTCTCTTCCGGCTACTATGACGCCTACTACCTGAAGGCCCAGAAAGCGCGGACCTTAATCATGCAGGACTTTATCAAGGCCTTCGAGTCTGTTGATGTCATTCTCACCCCGGTTACCCCGACCCCGGCCTTCCGGATCGGCGAGAAGGTAAACGATCCTCTGCAGATGTACCTGTCCGATATCTTCACCATTCCGGTGAACCTGGCCGGTACCTGCGGCATCTCGGTGCCTGCCGGAATCAGTAGCGGTGGGCTTCCGATCGGGTTGCAGCTGATCGGCAAACATTTTGGCGAAGAGACCATTCTCCGGGCGGCCCATGCCTTTGAACAGGCCACTGAGTGGCATAAGAAAAAGGCGAATATTTAGCTCCTGCATTCAAGTCCCCCTTTGACAAAGGGGGATTCAGGGGGATTTCAGGTTGATTCCTGAGTCAAATACCCCCCCCGGCCCCCTTATTTTTAAAGGGGGAGGTCATCTTTTTGTTATTGGAGATTCCCATGAAATACCAAGTTGTTATCGGACTGGAAGTCCACGTCCAACTCCTTACCAATACCAAGATCTTCTGCGGCTGTTCCACTAGCTTCGGCGCAGAGCCCAACTCCCAGACCTGTCCGGTCTGCCTCGGTTTGCCGGGTGCCTTGCCGGTTCTGAACAAAAAGGTCGTGGAATTCGCCATCCGCGCCGGGCTCGCTACCAACTGTTCCATTACGCAGCGCAATACCTTTGCCCGTAAGAACTATTTTTATCCCGACCTTCCCAAGGGCTACCAGATCAGCCAGTTTGATCAGCCCATCTGTGTTGGAGGAAGGCTGGACATCGAGGTGGACGGAGAAACCAAGCCGATCGGCATTACCCGCATCCACATGGAGGAAGACGCCGGCAAGTTGGTGCACCTGGATACCATGGAGGCTGGCGAGAAGTCCTATGTGGACCTGAACCGGGCCTGTACGCCGCTCCTCGAGGTGGTTTCGGAGCCGGACTTGCGCAGCGCCGACGAGGCGGTTGCCTACATGAAGAAGGTCCACCAGATCGTAACGTATCTCGGTATCTGCAACGGCAACATGGAGGAGGGCAGCTTCCGCTGTGACGCCAATGTCTCCCTGATGCCGGTCGGGTCGGAGACCTTCGGCACCCGTGCCGAGCTGAAGAATATCAACTCGTTCCGTTTTGTGAAACAGGCCATTGAGTACGAGATGGAAAGGCAGGCGGAACTTCTCGACGAGGGCGGCAAGGTAGTTCAGGAGACCCGCCTTTTCGACCCGGCAACCGGGACAACCCGCTCCATGCGAGGCAAGGAAGAGGCCCACGACTACCGCTACTTCCCTGACCCTGATCTGGTTCCCATCGTAGTTACCGATAGCTGGATCGAAGAGGTAAGGAACTCACTGCCGGAGTTGCCGGATGCAAAGAGGAAACGCTACCAGGAAGAACTCGGTCTGCCGGAATATGATGCCGAGGTGCTGGCAGCCTCCCGGGATATTGCCGACTACTTTGACGCTTGCGTGGAGCTCTTTCCCCAGGCCAAGCAGGTTTCCAACTGGGTCATGGGCGAGCTGCTGCGGGCGCTCAAGGAAGACAACCGGGAGATCGCCGACTGCCCGGTGACGCCGAACCTGCTGACCGAAATGCTGAAACTGGTGGAGAGCGGCACCATCTCCGGCAAAATAGCCAAGACTGTTTTCGACGAGATGTACAAGACCGGAAAAGAACCGGCGAAGATCGTCGAAGAAAAGGGGCTCGTGCAGGTGTCCGATACCGGAGCGATCGAGAAGATCATCGACGAGGTGCTGGCCTCAGCTCCCGACAAGGTGGCAGACTATCGGGGCGGTAAGGAAAAGCTGTTCGGTTTTTTTGTCGGCCAGATCATGAAGGCCAGCAAGGGAAAGGCGAATCCGGCACTGGTGAACGAGATCCTGCTGACGAAACTGAAGGGCTGAGAGGTCAATTTCCGCTGAAACGGGTCGGGTCTGGAGTTCGATTCCTGAAACCATCGGTCAGGCTGGCCTCGCTTGTGCGTAGATTCTCCGGAGGATATCAATATGCAGAAGCTGCCGGAATTTCCTCTCACGGTTTTCTATGACGGCTCCTGTCATGTCTGTTCGACGGAGATGTTTGTGTATATGAGAAAGGATCATGGTGGCCGACTGGAATTCGTCGACATTAGTGATCCCGGTTTCAATCCCCATGATTACAGCAGCAGTCTGGACGATTTCATGGCCCAGATGCATGCCATTGACCGGAGTGGTACGGTCTTCCGGGGGGTCGATGCCTTTCAGGCGATCTGGCGTGCCTTTCCCGGAGTGCCCTGGTTTCGTTTCCTTGCTGCACTGACTGGTTTCCCGCTGATCAGACAGCTTGCATGCCTGGCCTACCGGATCATTCGCCCGCTTGAGGAGATATCTGCCCAAAAGGAAGGCCGTCTGTCGTATTGGCAAACAGCCGCCCCGCTAGTGTCAGGTACCTTGTTGGAATAACTGTTATTTTCGCTTGATAAAGGTTCCGTTTTCGTATTCCTCGAAAGCAACCCGCAACTCTTCCTGAGTATTCATGACAATCGGGCCGTACCAGGCAATCGGTTCATTCAGCGGTTTGCCGGAGATAAACAGGAAGCGCACTCCCTTCGCCCCTGCGGTGACGCAAATTTCCCCGCCTTCGCGCTCGTAGAGTACCACCGTTTCCGGACCACAGCTGCATTTTCTGGAAACATCCATCCATCCGGTTCCCATCATCTCATAGGCAAAGGCGTCGCGCCTTTCATCAAAATAGCCTTCGCCGTCCAGCAGATAGGCAACGGCGGTATGCCCTTCCTTTACTGGATGACGGAACTCTGTCGCGGCCGGCACGCTGACATCAAGCATCTCCGGGTCGATGACAATGTCCCGCACCGGTCCCTGGATTCACCCACCATGCCGCTGACGATCTTGATTCTGGTGCCTGAGACAAGGGTGACTTCCGGAATGTCGGCGGCCTTTACATCCCGGTAGCGCGGCTCCATCATCTTCTGTGTTGCCGGCAGGTTGGCCCAGAACTGGAAACCCCACATGGTGCCGGTCGGGCTCTTTTGTGGCATCTCCTGATGGATGATGCCGCTGCCGGCAGTCATCCATTGCACATCTCCGGCCCCAATTACCCCTTTGTTGCCCATGCTGTCCCCATGCTCGACCAATCCCTCTAGGACATAGGTGATGGTTTCGATGCCCCGGTGCGGATGCCAGGGGAAGCCTGCCAGGTATTCCGCCGGATTGGAGGTGTGAAAGTCGTCCAGCATCAGGAAAGGGTCGAACTCGGGTACCTGGGAATAACCGAAGGCTCTTTTCAGGTGAACACCGGCTCCTTCAATGGTGGGGCGGCTCTTGAGAGTTTTGTTGATCTTCCGTGTGGTCATGATTTTCCCTCCCCAAAATTTTTGTTGGTTCGCTGCCACTCTGCAATAGACACTGTAAAGTGCCTTGAGCGTTTGTCAACGCGAAGCCCGCTGCACCGGGTGGTGGGGGTAGCTTTGACCAAGCGACAATTTCCAGACAAGGTCCTTGCTTGCAGAGAGGACGCCAGGCCCGTACTACCTGTCCCTTCAGGTTTCTAGGGTTCATGGAAGAAATTGACAATCATTATCACTAGCGTTATAATAAAAAGCATGGAAAATGATGGTCATAATCGTAGTACAAAAACCGTTCTCTGAACGGCAAAGGAGGTTAGTCATGAGAACCTTAAGCAACATTTCGAACGGACTGTTCGAAGGTGTGTTGATAGACGATAGTGAAAAGAGACTTCTGGAACTTACGAAACTCAGCGACGATGAATTGTATCGGATAATGGGAGTTGCCGGACGTGAAACATTGTCCACTTTCCGGCCGGGTGACGAGTATATGAGGAGCCACAATATTGGTGATGCCACGGGTAAGTCACCGTTCTTCTTCCGCAGTGAGAAGATAGAAGCATCAGCTCCGGCGTTGTATTTCCATGATCTTCCAGCCGATGATCTCGAAGCCGGGAAGATATTGAGTGGACAGATTAGTGCGGTATTTGACAGACTCATTTGCGATAGCACGACCACCAGTCCTCTCTATGGGTACAAACAGGAGGCTGTGCGACTGGGAAATCGCTGTGTTTCAACGATTTCTGGAAGGTATCCGAACATAGACAAGAGAATCGTTATGGCGTATGTTGCCATGAGAACGAAGGATCTGTTCAATGTCTGCAACCTGTGGTGAGAAGAGAAGTTATAAATTGATCAAAAGAGAGGGCGCTCATATTGAGCGCCCTTTTTTCGTCGGAGGCCCACTTCTGTGTCGTAAGAGTTTAGCAGAACAGGAAGGCAAAATTCAGGGGATGTATGAAGATATATTATTTTCCGTCAAGTCGGTCGAGTTCTTCTTTTTCGGCACTGATCTGCCTTGAGCACCACGTCCAGAGGTGGTAGCCCTCAAGAGAGAGGATTGTCGCCCCGGCTGCAAACACCGCCCAGAAATTCTCTTCCAGGGAGCCGGCCAGGTTGTAGAAGCAGTAAAATACAGTTAGATAGGCAACATGATAGAAGCCGTTATAGGAAATCGAGTCACCGATCATCCTGGCGAGAATGAGTACTAGAGACGAAAAGATGTAGAGGATGAGCAGACCACTGATCATAATGGCTGAAGGCGGTGTACCCAGTTGGTCTTTTATCTGCTCCGAAAGTTGTGGCAAAAAACTGAAGTGATTCAGCGCCGCAATGCTTACGGCAAGGAAAAGGGCCATGGCCCAGAGACCTCTGTTTGCCTTTGTCCTCAGTCGAAGGATCCTTTCCCGGGCAGCGTGGCGCAGGGCGTCAGGATTCGTTTTGCCGCTGGGATTTTCGGGAGGGAGCGCGGTGTGTGATTCACTCCCCATGCCGGTTCTCGGGAGGGGCATTTTTCTCTTGTTTTGCTGCTTCAGAATTGCGAGAGGTTGTTGTTTTCAGTTCCTCTTCCGACTGCGCCAGCACAGACAGCCTGCCTTCTGCATCCCGAAGTGCAGCCCTGGTTTCTTTTAGTTCTGCGGCAACCCTTTGCACCGAGTCCGCAAGTTCTTCCATTTGACCATCAAACGGGGGCAGTCCATGTTTAAAATCGCCTCGGCAGAGGGCATCGCAATAATTCTTTATCATTCGCATGGGGCCAAATATAGAGCGAACAAGCAGGGCCGTGACTCCACCAACAGTGAGTATTAGTATCATGATGGTAAAAATGAGCATTCTTCCCCGCATGGTTGCAAGGGAGTGCTGCAGTGCTTGAGTGGACAGACCAATATCGAGAGTGCCGAGAACCTTCTGGTCTGGTGGGTGGAAGTGACAGGCGGCGTTGTAGCAGTCCGGCTCGTTATAAATCGGAGCAGTAATGGCGATGACTTTTCGGCCTTTTGCGTTGACGAACTGTCGGGACTGTTCCATTTCTCCCAAGCTAGCCGTGGGTACCGGGCCGGCGTGACAGCCGATGCAGCCGGCTGTTTTTTTGTCCACAAAACGTTTTATTTCGGCCTGATCCGATGAAAACTCGATAAGGCCTTTTTTGTTGAATATCCTCACATGCTCGACACCATGCTGGCTGCTGATATTGGCGATGATGTCCCGCAGGTTTTCATCGTCGGACTGGAGCATGGCATAGCGCGTCGACTTGACCACCGTACCCGCCAGGACAGTTGCCTCCCGTTCGGCACTGGCGGTCATATCAACCTTCATCACCGAGTAGAGGAGGATGCAGCACACAATAACAAAACCGGTTACCGTAACGGCAACCGGTATGATGGCCTTGCCGGCCAGAGTTTTAATCATTCGGCCTCCCGTCAATTCCATGGAGTGTCTACTGATTGTTCAGTGTAGAGAAATTGACGACTCAGTCAACCGCTATCCTCCCAAAACACAATTATCCCTTTCCCTTGTTCCGCCGAAAAAAGGTAGGTTTAATCACTAGAGTGTAAGCGGCACATTCCTTCTAGAATCTGCTTTCTCCTCTTTAATCGGCTCGGACAATTTCTGGTTGATTGCTAGCCCTTTGCTGACGCCAATAAGAACGAGGATTGCGGGAATCAATTGTGCCATTACTACCAGTACTCCGAAAGAAATAAACAGCCAGAAGAGAATTCCGTAACCACCTTCGTTTCCTGTTCCTGCGTATGCAGTCGAAGCGAGACCCAGGGATACTACTGTCAGAGATAATAAACGCATTATATTCATTCTGACTCACCTCCCTCGTCTGAGCAAGATGAAAGGGTATTTGTTCCTTTTATCTTGTCGAACGTATATTAACTATACCACATTTTTGTCAAGTTACTTATTTTTATATTTCATCGCTACTTTAGATGATTTGCCAAACTGTCTCGAGTTTTACTCTGCCGATAGCTGACAGGAGTTTACTAGGCGGCGCCGTAGCAGAGAATCTTTGTACGACTAAAAGAACTGCAATCAGGTAACGAAAAAAGCCCCCTCACGTGAAGTGTAGGGGCTTTTTTCGTTGCTTATTCTGTATTGGTCCTATCCATCAGGGCTTGTGTCAGCCCATGCCTCCGGTAAGGATGGCATAGATCATCAGGAAGAGGAGGATGATTCCGATGAAGAGGGCAATGAATCCGAAGCCCTTGATCAGGAAGTCGTAGATAATGCCGCTTGACTTTTTGGCCGCGAACATCTCGGTTATTCCTGCGTCCTCGTAGCGCTGCCATTGGTCACGACGCTCCTCCATGAGCTCGTGCTTGGAGACTTGGCCGTTGAAGATAACGAAGTCCATGGGGAACTTCTCCGGTCTTCCGTGGGTATTGAAGAAATGGACCGTAAAGATGAAGCCGGTGGCCAGCAGGGCTTCGTCGGAGTGGATGATGGTTGCCACATTAAACATCCAGCCGGGCAGGAAGCTACCGAAGAATTCCGGGAACCAGAGCATCAGGCCGGAACCACCGATGGCAAACATCCCCCAGAAGACGGCCAGGAAGTCGAACTTTTCCCAGTATGTCCAGCGTTCGAAGGTTGGCTTCGGTCCCTTGAACAGGAACCAGCGGACCATGCCGGTGATATCCTTGATGTCGCGCAGGTTCGGGAACAGGGAGTCTGGTCCGAAGAGACGCTGGAACCAGTTTCCGGGAATATCTTTTCTGATGAAGAGGAAGCGAAGGCTCATGACGATGGCGATGGAGAAATAGACAAAGGTTATCACGGCGCAGATGCGGTGTATCAAAGCCGCATTGGCTGTGCCTCCAAGCATTTCCATCAGCGTCATTGCCCATTGCTGGCTGCTGAACTTCAGCGGGAGACCGGTAAGTGCAAGTCCAAGGAAGCTTGTGACGACGAGCAAGTGCAGGAAGATGTGGAGACGGCTGAAACGTCGATACTGCTTGTGGCCGTCTGCAACCATCAACTCGATGTGGCCCTCTTCGAGCGCCGCCTGTTTCTGACGGTTTTCCACGAAGCCGCGGAACATCCAGAGGATGGTGTGCACCCAGAAGACTGCGAATGTGCCGGCCAGCAGGAGGGACATGGAGATGAAGGTCCAGTAAAGAATCGGAAACTTTTCGCGGTCGGATGGGTCACCATGGGGCTGGAACTTGGAGAAAAGCATCGTCGCATTTGCATGGCATTTCTGACAGGTTTTTACCAGATTGGTTGAGCTGATGCTGGAACGGGGGTCGCTCGGGGGGAGAACCAGGTGTGCTGTATGACAGTCGGCGCAACCAGCCACCAGCTCAGGATAGCCAAGCCGGTAGTTTTTGCCGTGGTAGCTTTCTTCGTAGGTTTTCACGGCCAGGTTGAATACGCCGTTGCGCTTCATCATTTTTTCATCGCTATGGCACTTCATGCATGCCATGGAATGAAATTTCGTGTTTTCAGCGGTCTTCTTGTCTCCGCGTGGTTTTATTTCATGGAGACCATGGCAGTCGTTGCAGGACGGAGCATCCTGGTTGCCGGCCATCAGTGACACACCGTGAGACGATTGTACGAACTCGGCTGCTTCCTTGTCGTGGCACTGCTGGCATATTTCGATAACTTTTCGCTTGTCTTTTTTCCAGGAAGTCATCGCGTGGATTTCGTTGTGGCAGTCGGTGCAGCTAATGCTGTTGAGCATGTGAACGCTTGCGTAGTGTTCGGAGGTTTCTTTTTTGTGGCAGCGGACACACTGTACTTTTGCCGGAGGAATTTCTCCGGAGGAGTGCTTGTCTACATCGACAATGGTAATATGGCAGCTGGTACAGGAGTTTTTGCCATGAACGGAAGAGGCAAAGGTGGAGGCATTGATCATGTCTCCGTGGCACTGCAGGCATGTTGACGGATTGATGGGCATTGTCTGCTCGGCAAATGCAGGGCAAGCCACAATCAGTGCAAGCATCGCTAACAGGGGGAAAAGGGTTGTCACACGCAGCATAGATCTTCTCCTTCTGGTTGGTAAATGATATATCGTCACGAAATATAGATTGTTTTAGCAGAAAAACACAAAATTGAAAACAGTATATATGGGAATATGGAAATTAATATTATCTGCCGTTGAAAAACAGTAATGGCCTTTTTGGCATCGGGTTATGGTGCCAGGCCCATGCCGGATAGCGGCACCAGACATTTTTCGCGCAAGAGACCGTTGATGATCGCGATAGGGATTAAGGAGATCCAGATTATGGCGCTTTTCAACAAAACAGCGGTCATGTCTAAATCCTTTGCCAGTTAGGTGAGTTTATTGTTCAAAGTCTTGCCCAAGAGGTGCCCAATGTCAAGCTCCGGTTAGAAAAAAGGTTGTAATTACGGAAAGATATTGCTCTGCCCGTAGATAGTTTTCCTCGGAGGAGAAAGTGTCGCAATGGTCGGAATCCGTTGCTGCGCGGCTAGGAGTCTGTCGGACTTAGGGGAAATCTGCTGCAAATCCATCTGGCCGGTCCATATTCCGCCGCTTTTTTGTCAATAGAACAACTATTGCCCCGCAACATCGACAAAATCTGTCCTCGCCCAGTCAAATTTTCACATCGACTTCTTAAGCCCGACAGACCCCTAGACCGAAATATATTCTCTTGTTTTGTAAACCGAATTTACGTACATTCGTTACTTCTTGAAACATGTCGGGTTCCCATCTCAGGACACGACCCGTAAAAACCGAATAATTAATAGATAGCCGATACTACTAAACCGCTCGCGAGAGCGGGGCGGAAAGCTCACAGGGTCTCCAGAAGACAGCCGGGTTGCCGAAATATCTGACGATATTCAGCACTCGGCATTTTATTTTCCGACCGGGTGCTGAGATCTCACCAAGGAAGGAACAGTCATATGAAAAAGATTTTGTGTTGTCTGGCGCTTGCCGCCGCTCTCCCTGTACCCCATGCCTTTGCCTCCAACGTTGATTTTAACATCGGAATCAATGTCGGCACCCGACCGACGGCCGTTGTCGCAGTTCCACCCCCGCCGGTTTACCAAGAGCCGCCCATTGACTACGATGAGCCCCCCCTCTTTATCGAGCCACCGGAACTGGGCTTCCATGTGGCTGTCGGCATTTCCCAGAGATATCTTTTTTGTGGGTAATAGTTACTACCGTTACAATAATAACGTCTGGTATCAGGCCCCGTACTATGGTGCTCCCTGGGTAGTGACCCGTTACAGAGCCCTTCCATGGAAGCTGCGCAGATATCCTTACGAAAAGCTCCGTTACTATCGCGATAGGGGCTATAGGAACTACCGCTCGGGAGGAGATACTTACTGGGAAAGTCATCAGTTCCGGCCGAAGCATGAAATGAAGTTGGCACGTAAGGCCGAACGCAACGAGATGAAGAAAGACTGGAAAAGGTCACGTGACGGAGAAAGGGATTCGTGGAGACAGGCGGGACGCGAGAATCGTGGCCAATCTCGACATGATCAGCAGCACCGTGAGCATTAATCTTCCGCAGTGAATTGTTAAGCAAAACATAAGGCCGTCTTTCATAGGAAGACGGCCTTATCAGCAAGAGTTGCACCCGTAAAGGTTTTTTATTTCGGCAGAACCGAGCCGGATTGTGTCGGCCGGCTGGAGCCCAGACTGCCTGCTTGATGCCGGGATAATGGGTCTCCAGAATCTTTGCCTGGGTTGCCGGGGTAAGGAGGTATTCCTGGAATTTTAATGCCCCAGCGGTATTCACACCGGGTACCTGTCCCGGATTGACAACGACCGAAACCATAATCCTTTGCAGCAGAGCATCTGTGGTCACAAGCGGTTCAATCGGCAACAGTGCTGTCTTCTGTTCCTCTAGAAATGGGGTGATCCCCCATATAACATAGCCACCATTTTTTGCGGCAAAAGCAAGAGCATCGCCTTTGCTGAGATCCTTTTCGATGTACCATGGTCCCTTGGTTGGCTTGCCGGCGGCACGCCAGATGATTTCCGTCAGATAGCGTATCCCATGGGTGTCATTCATCACGTAGGAAGCCTTGGCTTTGGCTATTTGGTCGAAGCCCGCCT
>CAVQWZ010000027.1:0-126092 GCA_963717775.1 uncultured delta proteobacterium | reverse complement strand
ACTGCACCGCGAACTGGAGGTCCATGGTTCATATCCCCAGGATGTTGCAGAGTACTGTTATGATGGCCGTTGCCACGACGATGCTGACGATGCTGGTGAACAACTGCGGAGGTGGTGGCGTCTCCCACCGCCGAGGCGCTGCGGCCGCATTGCATCCCCCGCATGCAGCCAGCCAGGCCACCAGGATGCCGTAAACGAAGCCTGAAAAGAGCCCGATCCAGACATTGGTGAGGCCGACCGCCTTGATCGTCTCCTGGTAATACTCGCAACACTCAGATCGAGGCCGAACACTCCCACGATGAAGCCGCCGAGGATTCCCATCAGGTCGGCATAGATGGTGAGGAGAGGCATCATGATCGACAGCGCGAGTATGCGGGGAAGGACCAGGAAGTCCGTGGGAGAGACCCCGGTGGTCTGAAGGGCGTCAATCTCCTCGTTGACCTGCATGGTGCCGATCCGGGCGGCGAAAGATGCTCCGGTGCGACCGGCCATGATAATGCCGGTCATAATAGCCCCCATGGCCCGAACCATGCCGATACCGACCAAGTCGGCAACATAGATCTGCGCTCCGAACATCTTCAGTTGGATCGCGCCGATGAAGGCCAGAATGAGACCGACCAGGAGGCTGATAAGGGAAACGATAGGGAGTGCGTCCATGCTGCATTCCTGAAGGATGAGCAAAAGTCGGAGCCGCGGAAGCGCGCCCTGCCCGTGCACAGGCGGACAAAGGATATGAAACTTCCCCCCAGGAAAGCGAGCATATCCAGCAGCGAACGCCAGAAGTCGATGGCAGAGGAACCGATGCTTTCGAGGAATGGGACGTGATCGCCCTCCCGCCGGGCCCCTTGACGTTCGGGGACGGAGGTGGCCAGAGTAAGGAGTCGGTTGACGCCGGAGGGCAACCCGTCCCGGTTGACAGCAACGTTCTTGCGGGTGCAGAGGTCCATAACCGAAAGCAGAAATGTCAAAAGGCCGCTGTCCCAGCCCGCGAGACCACTGGTATCAAAATCCGCCCGGGTGATCTCCTGCCCGGCTGACAGCCTCCCTTCCAGCGCCTGCGGGGAGGGGAGGCTGTTTGCCAGCTTCCACTCCCCGGTCAGGATCAGCAGGAGACCGCTTTCCCCGGTTTCTTCAATATGCATTTCAGGCACGGTCATGGGTTCCTCGTGTCCGGCATTGTTCAGCTGCAGGTTATGGCTTTACACAGTCGGACCCGCCCCTTTCGTTGCACATAACGTAGCGGACCTGTTTCGCCCAGTACAGGAGGGCCTGGTCAGCGTTGTACCAGGTATCCACGATCCCTTTCGGATCCTTGCCTCCCACGCGACTGTCAAGTGCTGCGCCCAGCAGCGTCCCGGTCATGGCGTCGGTAATCTTGACCTCACCGGTAATATCACCCACGCCGCTCTGCTTGCCGGTTGCGGCATATTTCACGAGACTCAAGCCGATACCGATGGGCATAATCGATGACAGGACATTACGAACCGGCTTCGAACTGTCGGCATCGATAATTGCGAACTGGATCCGCATAGTGCCCGGCTCGGGAGTGCTTACGATCTGGTAGTCCTTCTTGAGCTCCTGATTCAGGTAGACAAAAGCATTGTTGGCAAGCTTCTGGTAGTTCTCCCGCTCTTTTTCATCGAGTTGCGCATCCTTGACGATCAGAACCGGATCGATAATCAGCTTGGTATACTGACTCATTTTCAGATCCGGATTCACATACCGATAGAGAGCTTGGTCGTTCCCACCTTTCTTCAGAACCGACGGGTTAACCAGCACCGATTCCTTCACATTAACGCTGCGGGCCTGATAACTTGCACCGCAAGCGCTCAGCATGAACGTACAAACGACAATTGACATAATCCTGTACATGAAATTCTGGTTTCCATTTGTGTTTCCTCCTTTGTTTTCTGACTTTGGTGGGTCACATTCCCTACCTTACCGTTGCGTCCAACCTGATGGGTTTCATTATCGCTCACTATTTCTGGCTTCTTACGGCACTGAGAAGTTCCATCCCCTTGATTGCCGAAACCTCATAGAAGCTTACATTCGGCATCTCCCTGGAAAGCTCCATTGCCTCGAGTATTTTCGAGTAGATTTCAGATCGAATGTGTCGCGTGAAGTCTTCCCAGGACTGCCATTGCTCCATGAAGATGATTGCACCTTCATCTCCGTCTTCCTCGCTGATGAGGCAGTCAAGGCAGCCGTTTTTTGCCAAAACAGGCCCCTTGATAGAGCGAAAGATGCAAAGAATCTCTTTGCGTTTTTCCGGAAGAGCCACAATTTTTATGACAGAAAGTATCTTCATACCTGAAAACAGTATCCGAATTTCGTGCCAAGTAAAACAGGACGCTTAAACTAGAGCTAATATAATGATATGTTTAGGTATTTTAAAAGAGAGTGAAGTGAGGTGAGGTGTTGCAGAGGACGATATATCGGCTTCAGGGTGATATTTCGTCCTTTTCATTATGTGATCGAATGCCGAGTTTCTTCATTCTGGAATTGAGAGTTGACGGTATCATTCCGAGGATGCACGCAGCCCCCCCCTCCCCCTTGATACGACCACCTGTATGCCGGAGGACATCCTTGATGTGATGGGTTTCGACTTCCACGAGTGTCTTCGCCCAGCAAGCTTCATTACTGTCCAGTTTCGGTAGTTGGATCTTCAGGGTTCCTCCGGTACTGACGATGACGGCATGCTCTATGATATTCCTCAGTTCGCGAACATTGCCAGGCCACGCATACTGCTGAAGAACTGCCATGTCCTGTTTTGAGATCTTGTGGATCTGCTTCCCCATTTTTTTGCAGAACTCCTCAACAAATGCCCACACCAGCATAGGGATGTCCTCGACCCTCTCGCGGAGCGGCGGCACGGTAATCGGAAAGACGCTCAGGCGATAGTAGAGATCTTTCCTGAAATTACCGTTATTGACCTCGTCCAGAATGTTGCGGTTTGTTGCGGCGATTACCCGGACATTAACCTTGATGGTCTTCGGGCTGCCCAGTCGTTCAAAGGTCTTTTCCTGCAGCACCCGCAACAACTTTGCCTGCAGATCCAGGGGCAGTTCGGCTATTTCGTCAAGAAAAATAGTCGAACCGTCTGCCAACTCGAAGCGACCGATCTGCCGCGTCATGGCACCGGTGTAAGCCCCTTTCTCGCGGCCGAACAGTTCGCTTTCCACCAACGTGGCCGGCAGTGAGGCACAGTTGACCTTCACCATTACCTTGTCACGGTAAAAACTCATATCATGGATAGCCTGGGCGATGAGCTCTTTGCCGGTTCCGGTTTCCCCGCATATAAGTACGGAAGTGTCGGTAGACGCAACCTGCTCGACTTTGGTCAGAACCCTTACCAGCTCATCACTCTGACCGATAATTTCTTCCCTGTTCATGACGGCCTTGATTTCCGACCTGAGAAAATCGGCTTCCATTTGCAGCTTATCCTGCAGAATTCTGATTTCCTCGTATGATTCCCGCAACTCTTTATCGGCTTGTTTGCGCATCAAGGCATTTATAAAAACTTCACAAATCATGCGCAAACGAGGGATATATTCTTCCGGCCACGCCCGTTCATTTTTCATATTATTGAATGCAATGGCATGGTTGGTGCTCGTCCCAAAAGAAAGCGGGATGATAAGATTTGATTGAACGCCCATTGCCAGCCACGCCTTACTGTCCTTGTCAGCCTCCGGCGGAAGTTCAGAAAGACTGGTAAATTTCACGACTTCACCATGTACAAAAAGTTTCTCAAATGCCCAGGGGAAATGAAGCGCGAGATTGTCATCAGGCGAAACTTGTTGTATTCCACTGGCATACCAGGCGTGAGTCACTTTGGCACAATTATCATCCAGGCAAGCATGCAGTATTCCGCACCGGTCTCCGTGGCAAAACTCACCTATCATCCCAAGGGCCTGCTCAATTTCCGTATCAACATCGTCAAGATCCATCCGGACGAACCGGGCTGAAAAATCGGATAGCATGTTTTCGAAGCGTATTCTTTCAAGGAGTTCCAGTTTTTTTCTTTTGCGCTCCAGCGAAAATGCAAAGATATCAGCCAGCGGCTTAATAATGCGGATAAGCGCTACCGGCCAATCGAATTCTGAACAGGTACTTTCAAGTGTCAGACAACCGAACACTTCGCCGTCCAATTCCAGTGGAAGCGACAAGTGCGATTGCGTCCCTATCCGTCGAAAAGACTCCCTGTCCTTTTCAGCCTCTTCCGGCAAAGCTGCCACCTTGGGAAAAGTGACATATTCGCTGTGGAGAATCTTCTGGACAATCCATGGTGACAGCGAAATTTTGCTAGAATTGTTTTCCGGCGCGCACCCTGAAGATTCATAATAATGCGTACAGACCAAACGTAGTCCATCGGCTGAGCATTGGGACAGGAAGCCGCGATCAAGGGCGAGAAGGTCAACTATTTTTTGGATACTGAGCCGAATTTCCGTGTCGATCTGGTCTACGGGTAATTTCATGAATCGAGCCGAAAGTTTGACGGTAAGCTGTTGTACAACATCAAGTACCACACCGGCATGACTATCTTTGAGGATGAATTTCTCTTCGAAACGCGGGTGATGTGCTTGCGCTTGTACGTCACAAGGGTGCTGTTTAGATGCAGATGGTTTCATTGGATCACCATTGATGAATGCCTTAGCTGAAAACATTGAAGATTTCACCAGAGAGATATATTTAATAATATAACTTAATATTTGGTAACATAACTTAATATTAAGATTGTACGGTATTTTCTCGGGAGAACAAGTGCATACCAGGAGAAAAAAAACGATATTTCGTCCATTACCTGACACGACAGATCAACGCGCAGTTCCCAAGAAAGGCCTTCTGACAGCTTTCCGGCACAGTAGCCAGCCTCCCGCATTGTCGAATTCACGATATCCGTCGGCATGACGATGTATCCTGCTGGCCCCCCGGCCCTTCGCCAGGTCAAGGACAACATCCCGATCGTGCAGACACATTCCCTTTCTCTACGTTCATATGCAAAGCCGCAGTAAGACGATATATCGTACTGAAGGCGATATATCGCCTTGCCCTTATGCCTAAAGGAAATGAACAACTGGCTAACCCAACCACAATCTTTAACCATAACAGCACGTTACGAAAACTAAAACCTGCATCAAATTATTGGCATAAATCTCGGATATATAGAGAACGGAGATATATGTATCCTTTTCAGCCAGAGGGGCCTGATGGCGGGACTGGGATTACAGGGAACGAAGATAACCAGGATAAACCCGGATTAGAATCTGCCCCTCAGCGACCCGTCTGAGGGCAGAGAATATCGTGTGACGAAAGCAAAATGCTTTCGAAAGGAGAGTGCCATGAGTAAAGATGTAAAGCTTTTCAGAATTGCGACGCACTCTGTTTGTCTTGTTGGCATTGCAGCCTTATTGGCTCTGTCTTCGGCGAACAGAGCAAATGCACAGGAGCCTTTCGTCTATCCGACAAAGGGACAGAGCAACAATCAGATAGAGAAAGACAAGTATTCCTGCTACCAGTGGGCCAAGGGTCAGACCGGCTTTGACCCCATGCAGGCTCCCACCGCAACAGCTCCTCCACCTGCCCAAAGGGGTGGAGCACTCAGGGGGGCTGCGGGAGGGGCAGCGTTGGGAGCGGCAGTTGGAGCTATTGCCGGTGACGCGGGGAAAGGCGCAGCAATTGGCGCCGCATCTGGCGGGATCATCGGCGGGGCTCGCAGGGCAAGAAGCAATCAAGAGCAGCAGCAATACTCACAGCAGCAGGCCGCCGGGTACGAACAGCAGCGTAGTACCTACAACAGGGCCTGGGGAGCTTGCATGGAAGGAAGAGGCTACACGGTAAAATAGCCCCGTTGTGTGCAGACAGCCATACACCCGTGGAGGAGATAATCATGGTAAGATTACCAGTAGTAGTGTTCACATTAGCTCTAATTATAAGCGCAGTCCAGGTCGCATCAGCAGAAGATACCAAACGAACCTGTGCTCTGTCGAAAGCATATCAGTGCACAAGCGAAAATGGCTGCAAAGAAACGTCTATCCGGGAAATGGAACTCCCGCGATTCATTCAGATCGACTTGAAGACCAAAACAATGAAATCACTCGACAAGAAGGTTACCAGGGTAACCCACTTTAAGGATGTGGACCGCGCAGAAGACATGCTGGTTCTGCACGGTACCGAAAAGCGTGGCTGGAGCCTGGCCATAGGGGAAACTTCTGATAACCTTACCCTGAGCGCTTCTGGAGACGGCGAAAGCTTTGTCGTGTTCGGTTCATGCATGAATCCCTGAAAAATATCAAAATTAATACTGATTAGCCTATTCTTCCGCTATGATGATTGTCATCCCCGAATTTCTTTATCGGGAATCCATAAGTACAGTCGGTTAGAGGCTGGATTCCCGATCAGAATCTCTTCGGGAATGACAGTATTTGCAACAAGCGAAGATTTATGCTAGTCATTTAATTAATTGAACTTTTCGATCCTGGCCTCGGCTGGACGAAATTGGAGATACCCGCTACTTGCAGATCGAGGACAAAATCCGCATTGCCCTACTCTATGAACTCACAGCAGCCGTACCGCTGGTAAAACAGTAGAACACTGGTACTCTGTAAAGATTGTTTGTCGAGGTGACGAGTTAAACATCGTTGGGTTGGTATGAAAGGATTCAGTGAAAAAACCACGAAATACAATGTTATTTTTATTGTCTTGCTTTGCCGTATATTTTTGTCTGTGCCTTATTCCTTCTGCGTCGCTAGCGGACGAGAAACTTGATGAACGCTTGGTGGCGCTGCACTTCAGCCCGTATGTTGTTCACTACAGCTATGATTCCGAACACAATTCATATCCCTGGTTCGTTGCACTGGAATGGGAATCGGCTTCCCAGTGGGAAATCGGTGGCGCCTTTTTCAATAACTCATTCCATCAACCGTGCGGATATCTCTATGGTGGCAAACGATGGATCTTTGGCCCACGGGAACAGCATTTGTTTCTCAAGCTTACTGCCGGAGCAATCATCGGCTACTTTAAGCCATACGAAAACAAGCTTCCCATCAACGCTGACGGCATCGGCCTGGGAATTATTCCTGCCATCGGCTACAAGTACCACCGTGCTAGCGCGCAGTTCGTGGTGCTCGGAACGTCAGGATTCATGATTACAATGGGCTATGACATCTGGAAGTAAAAGAAAGCCAACTAAACCGGGAGATATGATAACGGATCCGAGTCCCTCCACCCTGAGACCTTTCTAGTCCGTTTCAGTCCGGCAGGATATTCATCTGGTTGCTTCCACTGTATATGACTGCTTGGGGAGTCATGACCATCTGGTGCTCCAATCTTGCATCATCTCAGCGACCAGAATCTCGACTTTTCCGGGCAAGTTCGGAAGTGATTGCCAGGAGTGGATACATGATCAAAATCATTCAAGACGAAACTTCGTCATCTCTCCACTATACTCAATACGTTTTCCGCTGTTTTGCAGCGATTCTGCTGTTTGGTATCCTGTCAGGTTGTGCCACCCCGGTTGGCGTAACAAGAGTTTCCGCCGAGAAATCCTACCGACTGAGCACCATCAATCCCCTTAACCAGGGAGTCTTGAGCAACAGCGCCAAGGCGGTTCTCCACCGGTACAACCTCGAGGATACTTTCAGCAAAGACCCGCAGAAGGTGATTCAGTTCCTCCATGAAACCGCTGTAAAAGACGACCGGCGAGACATATTTTTTGCCCTGGCAGAACTGAGCTATCTGGACGGTGAACGGCTTCTGTTTGACCTTTCACTTAGAGCTTATGACTCCTTCCTCCAGTCAGCGGTCTATGCCTATCTCTATCTACTCGGCGATGGCAAAGAACCTCCGCCGACCGCCTACGACACCCGCTTCCGGGAGGCATGCGATCTATACAACCGGGCATTGTGGCGTGCGTTTCCCCAAAAGAAGGACGGTAGCCTGGAGTTTAGCAGCGGTCCGCGGAAGCTCCCTGTGGGCGAATTGAATATAACCCTGAAACCGGAGACTCTCGCCTGGAAGATGGAGAACATTGAGGAGTTTTTCCCTGCTGACGCCTATAAAGTCCACGGCTTATCGGTCCGCAACCGGACTCCCGGTCTGGGCCTTCCGCTAATCGCCTTGACTACCAAAACCAAAGAAATGCCCGACGGTGGCGTACTGCCGGTGACTGCATTCCTCCGGGTTTCAGGTGGAGCAAAGGAGCTTGGGAGTTTCTCAGACAATGCGACTCTGGAATTCTACTCCGCCTATGACGACACCGAGGTTAAGGTCAACGACCGCGCCGTCCCCCTGGAAACCGATTCAACCGCTCCGCTGGCCTACCGTCTCGATGATAGAAAAATCTGGAAACTCGGCATCAGTCGTTTTTTATCCGGGGGCAAAATAACTCGCCCTCTAATCCTTTTGCAGCCCTACGAGCGGGGGCGGATTCCGGTGGTCTTCGTCCACGGGACGGCCAGCAGTCCGGTCTGGTGGGCCGAAATGATCAACACGCTCCGTGCCGACCCTGCCATCCGCAAGCACTATCAGTTCTGGTTCTTCCAGTACGACAGCAGTAACGTAATACTCGAATCCGCCGCTCAACTACGTGAAACGCTGTCTAATACGGTGAAACAACTCGACCCGACCGGGAATGACCCTGCCCTGCGGCAGATGGTGGTGGTCGGGCACAGTCAGGGTGGCCTTCTGACCAAAATGTCGGTGGTAACACCGGGGGACAAGCTCTGGGAAAGCATCAGCGACAAGAGCGTTGATGAACTGGACACAAGCATGGAGATCAAAAACATGGCCCGTCGCTTGTTCTTCTTTGAGCCGCTCCCCTTTGTCACGGAGGTAGTATTTATCTCTACCCCGCACCGGGGGAGCTTCCTGACCAAGAATTGGGTCCGGAGCCTGGTCAGGAGGTTCGTGCATATCCCCATCGATCTGGTCTTTAACCAGGCTGGCCTCTACAAAAGGTTCGCCGAACAGCTTAAAATGCCGGCCTCGATGCGCGACAAGGTCCCCACCAGTGTCGACGGAATGTCCGCGGAAAACCCGCTACTCCAGGCCCTCGTGGCGATGCCTCTGGCACCGGGGGTAACGGGACACTCCATCATATCCGTTTTGCCGGGCATGGATATCCAGACCGGAAACGACGGAGTGGTCGAGTACCAAAGTGCCCATATCGATGGGGTGGAATCTGAGTTCATTGTCCGCTCCCCCCACTCCTGCCAGGGTAACCCCTTTACCATCGAGGAAGTCCGGCGAATTCTTCGGGAACACCTTGACGCCCAGTAACTGGACCCGCTCATGCGGAACAGGCTCAGCAACCGGAATTTTCAGAACCATCCAGAGTCCTGGGAGATTACAGGAGCCTCACACTTCCTTCAACAGCAGTTGGTCCATCTGTTTGCGGGACGAACTTTGATCAACCCGGGCAGGATATCCGACCGCAAGCACCGCCATCAGTTCATAATTTTCAGAGAGTTCCAGTGACTCTCTTACGGCTACAGCGTTATTCAGGATTTCACCAAGCCATACCGCACCGAGTCCCATGGCATGTGCCGCCAAAAGCATGTTCTGGAGACAGGCTCCGATCGCTTGATGGTCCTTGGTGTCATTGTACATTACAGAGCGATCGGTAAATACCGCAATGGCAACGGGGGCCTGCTCCAGAACCCGGCTGTAGCGTGTCAAGCCTGCCAGTTCTCTCCGCTTTCCACTGTTACTTATAATGACAAACCTCCACGGCTGATTATTCAACCCGGAGGGAGCCCAACTTCCTGCGGTCAGAATCTCCTGCAATTTTTCTCTTTCCACCGGTACATCGGTAAAGTCTCTGACACTGCGACGGGTGTAAATTCCTTCGAAAATCTCCATAAGCAACAACCTCCTGACAAGCTGGCCACTGACTCGTTCACTGCCTTGCAAAGCCCGTGGCACATGGTAATATTCTTGCTGGTCTACAAAAGAGCATTCAATCCAAGGCTACTGGACCCTATCAACAACAGCACGAAGTAAAGGTACCACGGAAAGCTGACAATGAAAATAGCCCTCGTATTTCCCCCTTTCTACCTCTCTTCTCTCTATAACCTGCCACCGCTTGGTCTACTCAATCTATCGACCATGCTGCGGGAAGCGGGGCACGAGGTTGCCGTATTAGACCTGGTTCTCGCAATTCGCATGAACAGCCTTCCCTTGGGAAGCTCCATATACAGTGATTCAGCGAAAATTATCCTCCGTGAGGACCCTGACCTGGTTGGTTTTTCCGTACAGTGCACTACCTTTCCGGCAGTACTCCGTATTACAGAACTGCTCCGAAAAATGAAACCTGATCTGCGAATTGTCCTTGGCGGTCACGATGTATCTTTTCTCGACCAACGAACCCTCGAGAAATTTCCCTGGGTCGACGCTGTTATCCGTGGAGAGGGTGAGATTACCATCCGGGAACTGGCGGCAGCATTTGCCGCGGGAAGAAATCTTGCTGGCATTGCTGGTGTAACCTGGCGTGAGGAAGGCAAAGTAATTCGCAACGGAGATCGTGACCTTATCGCTCATCTCGATGATCTTCCAATCCCCGATTACTCCTTCGTCCCCTCCCTTGCGACCTATCGTGACGCCTGCAACATCCCCCGAAGTATAGCCATTCTGGAAGTGGGCAGGGGTTGTCCGCACCAGTGTGTCTACTGCTCGGAATCAGTCATGTGGCGGCGGCGTACGCGAACCTTCTCCGTTTCGCGCATCATCGGGGAGATGCATCAATTACGTGATCATTTTGATGCGGAATGTTTTCTGCTGGCTTATGACCAGTTCACGGCAAACCGTAAATTTGTTGAAGATTTCTGCACCAGAGTGTTAGACGAAGGGTTAAACGACACCCCCTGGTACTGCATCTCGCGCCTGGATTCCATGGACCCTCCCCTGCTTCGGTTGATGCGTGAGGCCGGCTGCGAGTCAATGTGCTACGGTATCGATTCCGGTTCGGAACGGACCCTGGCTTTTATTCGTAAACAGATAGACGAAACCATTCTTTTTCAACGTGTCAGAGAAACAACCGACGAAGGATTGGTGCCAACATTGAGCTTTATTATCGGATTCCCCGAAGAGGAGCGGGAGGACATCGACAAAACACTTACTCTGGCACTGAAAACCGGCATCCAGGGGAGCAGCAACCCACTCCTTCAGTTGCCAACCGTTCTGGCGGGGACCGAACTGCACAGCCGCTACGGAGAGAAACTTGTGCGGGTTGCGGACACCTACTTTTCTCTCGGTCTCGAGTTTGACAATGGTCACCGCCTTGAAGAAGATACCCGCCTTATCGAATCGGACCCGCTGCTATTCAGTAGTTTCTACAACCTGCCCTGTGTGGGTTTGTCCCTGGCTGAATTGAACGGTATCGCCGCCTTCTTTCCACTTATTATTAATCTCTACCCAAAATCCTTTCTCGTTCTATCTCTGGCACTGGAGGAGTCAATCAGCAGGTTGTTTACTCGATTTCTAGCGCTGGTTCAAGTGGAAGAAGGTTTTGCGGCAGCAAATCTCACGCCGGCAGAGTGCCGAAAACACCTTCCATCTTTCGTCAAACTATGCCTCGAGGATAGAAACTCATCATCCTGGGCGCACCTTCCTGATATCGTCAGATACGAGAACCTTTTTCTGGACGTGGGAAGATCGAATATTAACAAGACAGCTGCTACTGCAGAACTCTGCTGCCTGCACGAACATTTGCCCTTGCGGCATGAGTCGACCGTGATGTGCGATTTCAACTGGAATATTGCTGACATCATCAGCGATCTGAGGAGCGGAGTCTTCCAGGAAAGCTACGAAAAGGAAGCGTCAGTTATCGTAGCTTTCCAGAAAAATAGTGGTATTGAACTCACGGAAATCAACGATTTCGGTCGAGAATTGCTTCAACTGAGCAATGGTTCGACGCCCTTAGAGGAAATTGTTGAAATTTTGCTTCCCAAATACGGGCAAGGCATGGACTCCAATGACTTTCTGGCTGAATGCAGGACTGCCCTTGCACAATTAACTGAATTAGGAGCCTGTCGGACTTAGGAAATCAAAGCGAAAATTAGGCTGGGCGAGGACAGATTTTGTCGATTTTGCAGGGCAATAGTTGTTCTATTGACCAAAAAAGTGACGAAATATGGACCGTCCAGACGGATTTGCAGCAGATTTACCCTAAGTCCGACAGGCTCCAAGGCACAATAGTTTCTCACCCGGAGCTTCAAGATGGAATTTGAAGGGTTTTCTCCTGAGTGGAGAAAATATTCCATGATATGAACTTGCGAATCCCGCAGAGTACGGTTTAATTATAGTCTGAGGTCAATTTCAGCAGCCGACTTCCGGTTGATTGGTCGAAAGCTATTTTTACAAATGATAGAAAAACAGGTAAAACCGGTACGGAAAGGAGGTGATATCATGTTGAAGACCAGAAAAGTAGAAAGTAAGGCATCATTCAGCGCTGGCTGCCACGGCCCTTCGTGCCACGCACCGACCTGCCACGCGCCAACCTGCCATGCACCGTCCTGTCACGCTCCGGCATGTCATGCACCCGCATAAATGCCGCGGTTATGTTTCCGGCGGATTAGCACAAGTGGTTAATCCGCCTTTTTTTCTGCCTTTTGCCAGATAAAGCTTATGAATAAACCCTACCCTGCCCATAATTTCCCAGCCATCGATGGACATGTGGATTTGATATACGATCTGCTGCGTCGTCATCCGGGTGCATCACTTCGGGACGTTCCCAGTGCCTGGGTCAGCCTGCCGAAACTAGACAAAGGAAATATCAGAATTATTGTCTCAGCCATCTACTGCATGGATACTTGCAATGGACCAAAGAATTCCTCTGCAAACTTGCTTCAGCTTCTGGAATACGCTGACAGGAACCTCACCGGGGTGAATATTGTGTCCTGCAGCGAGAGCCTCTCTGCTTGTTTTCGGGGATCGGAAAATCCCGGGGCGGTTCTTCTTCTTGAAAACGCCGACGCACTTTTGGAATATCGGCCAGAGGAGTTGTGGAACAGGGGATTTCGGATCGTGGGGCTCACCCACGTGGGAAGAAACCGTCTCGGTGACGGGAATGCAGTCGAGCACCCCGAAGGATTGTCTTCTGCTGGACGTGAACTGGTGGGAAAACTTGACAAATTGGGGTTTGCCATCGACACGGCACATCTTTCCGAACCGTGCTTTCGAGATGTGGTCGAAATATTTTCCGGACCGCTCCTGTCAACGCATACCGGATTACGTTATTTTCACGATATTCCACGTAACCTGACCGATGAGCAGCTTCGAACAATTGTTGACCGTCAAGGAGTTGTGGGAATAGCTGCCTGCCCGGAAATACTATCCGCGAATGGAAAGGCGGACATCACCCTACTCTTTCAGCACATTGACCGAATAGTGCAGAAATTCGGTGCCGAGTCCGTAGCGATAGGCTCCGATTTCGGCGGCTATGACAGCAGCTGCACAGGATTCGAGGATCATTCGCAGTTTCCTGCTCTGGCGATCCTCTTAAGTCAGGCCGGTTATCCGCATTCCGCTGTTGCAGGAATACTGGGCAAAAACTGGTTTCGTTTTTTTGAAGGGTTTTTCCCGCAGTTCCCAATTGTTTAATCAATCAAGGAATAACCGGGGTCAACCAGCTCGCTATCGTTAGCGTGTGTGCCTGTAGCAAGCATGAGCACAAGAGCCCAGATGACTAAAAATATTGACAACAGGACATTTCCCGAAAAAAAACCTTGACGCACTGGTACTCTCCCCATTCGGTGCAATTGCAGTTTACCGCGCTGAATTATCTTTATTCTTCTTTTCTTTGAGAAATACCACAAAAGCACCACTTCCCCCCATGGTCCTAGGGGCCGGAGCAAATTCAGCGACCATATTCTTTCCCGCTTCCCGGAGCCAGGACGAAACAGCACCTTGCAGCACCGGCTCTGCGGGCGAATTGTTTCCTTTGCCGGTGATGACAAGGATCGCCTTTTGTCCTCGATTATACGCGCCGGTTACAAAACAAAGGAGGCTTTTTAAAGCCTCGTCCCGCGTAAGACCATGCAGGTCCAGCTCCAGATCAATTCGGATCGAGCCGTTCTTCACTTGACGCATACGGTTCGTAGCAAGCGGGCGCAGCGGTTCCACATCGGGAAACTCATCTCGGAAAGTCACGTCCATCCCTGCAAGAGAAGAGAGAAAGAGCTTACTATCCGCTTCCCGGATGCTCCTGGACTCTTCAATCTTTTTTGGCGGGTGCCCTTTTTTCGGAGCAGGCTCATTCATGCGAGCAACTCCCTCCACATAGCGCAGAAAAAGGTCAGACTCGTCATTATCCTCAACAGGCTTTGGAGGTGGCGCTACTGACACGGCTTCTTTCGCCGGAAGGCAGTCCGTCGAGACAGCAAAAGCCTTCAATCCCTTGAAAGGCGAACTGGCGAAATCCTTCTTTATTTCCTTCTTTTTTTCTTCCTTGTTTCTGCTCTTCTTCATAAGTAGTATCGGCTATTCCTTCACGGTTATTAAGATATCAACTCCTGGTGCTTTTTCACTATCAGTCATCATTTCAGATTTTTTGACAAGGCCGAACTCGCCACGAGTGACAGTTTTCAGAGTTGCGGACGCTACACCGCTCTGCAGAATGAATTGCGCAACGGACACGCTGCGCAGCATCGGGACACGCCAGGGTGTCTGCTGGTTGTCAGAGTTACCCATGTGAGTTGGGGTAATTTTATAATAAGACTCGACTGAAACATCAATATCCTTACTATCCTTCAGCAGACCGGCAACTTTCCGAAGCAGTGCAGTTCCTTGGGGAGAGAGGTCCGCCGTGGTTCCTTTAAAAAAAGCCTCTGAAAGGAATTCCAGTCTAATTTTTCCCCTCAGCTCAGATATACGGACCTGTCCCTGGGCAATCTCAGCTTCCATTCTTTCCAGAAAACTCTCGTAGATGCTGCTGGAGGCACGTACCCGATCGTCCTGTGTCCGAAAGATTTTTGCCATATCCTCACGCAACCGGCCCTTTTCCCGCTCCAGTTGCGCCACAAATTGATAAGGCGTTTTGTCTGCGGAAAGGATTGACTGTTCAAGCCTTTTTCGCGCGGTCTCAAGCTCGTCAACCTTTGCCCGAAGTCCGGCGATGTCAGCCCGCAAGCTTTCATTATCGCGAGCAAGATCGGTATTTTCAGACTGAGCCTCTGCAAGGTCTCTGGAAAAGCTGGTTGCCTCCGCAACCTTTTTTTCATAGGCAGATTGACCAACGCAACCAACCATCCCCATTAGTAAAAACAAATAGAAGAGAACAGCAAGCCGATTCACCATAAAATTCATTCCTTTGTCGTAGATTTTCCGTTCACAACTAGCACGTTACCTTAACTCTATACTACTGCGTAAATAGCGCTGTTAATCAAGACAGAAAAACAAAAGGAATCAGCACCGCGGCCAAAACAAGGAGCGAAGGAAGCAAGAGTAGCCGATAGACCATGCTGATATCCGCATTGAAATATTCCCGTGTCAAGACCAAACAAAGATGAAGAGGAGACAACATAACCCCGGCAAATCCGCTGCCAAAAGCCAGGGCAAGAAGGCCTGGAAAAAGCGCGCCGTGCCCCATAAGCGGCAGCAGAAGCGGAAAGGTAATGCCGACATAGGCGATAGTTAACCCGGTCACAAAACCTGTTAAAAAAGGCAGAACGGCAATTATCAGAATAACCGGCAGCCCACTCACGGCAAAAAATGTTGATACGCCGCTGAGTGCCCCGGTTATCCGCAAAGTTTCCTGGAACACCAGGATTCCGGCCACCATAAGAAGCATGCGAATCGACACGCTCTCTCGAAGAGTGGTCCAGACAGTACGTGGAGAGTAACGATGCAGCAGAAAAAGGGTCAGAATTACTCCACCAAGAGACAATACCGGTCCCATTCCAGCAACGACTACAAGTACCAGAATCAGTAGTATTGGGGCAAAGGCCAGAAGGAAAGAGACAAAAGCCTTCCACTTTCCTTCGAGCAGCACATCTTTGACTCCTTCCGACCTCCTGATCCCTGCAAAGCAGAGGAGGAAACCCCACACAACAACAGAAATGGCAAACGGAGCATTAATAATAGCCAACTCACGGCACGATATTTTCGCAATCCCCGCCGCGAGTATTACTCCCGGATACAGAGGGGAGACATATTCCCAGATGTGGCGAAACCAATAATTGATCAAGGCTTTTCGCTCTGGGCTCACCCCAAAGGCAGCAGAGGCTTCACTCACCATGGGCGCGGAAAAAACGGCTCCTCCCGGTGAGGGAAGGAGCCCGATTACTGCCGGCATTGTCGCCATCACCAAACGGTAGTCTGGT
The DNA here is from genome assembly GCA_963717775.1 of uncultured delta proteobacterium. GTDB lineage: Bacteria > Desulfobacterota > Desulfuromonadia > Geobacterales > Geobacteraceae > RPRC01. Next base: position 109,776 of record CAVQWZ010000027.1, on the reverse strand, counting down.
AGAAAGCGCGACAAACTCATGACCATCTTTTTCAAGGTCTCGGTCTTGCGCAGTATGTTCTCCAGTATCATAGTTAGAACAATGGTACCGATCATCTCCAGAGAAATGGGAGCCAGGAAGGCAGTTCGAATCCCCTCAAGAAAATCCATCGGATGTGTCCGATAAAGAATCGCAAGGCAAAGAGAACCCACCGCCATTACCGTTCCAAGGAACATTTTTCTACGAAGCAGAACAACGAGAATTACCAGAACGGTAAGAATTTTCAACACATCAAACATTCTTTCACCAAATTAATTACTTTAACAATCAGCACTACGAAAGTCAACGAACGACTTACATGCAATAGTGATTTATTGGCATGAAATAGTAGAGAAAAACAGCTGTCAAAGTACATGGATTTTCAAAACAATCCAGGTGTGACATTTCAACTGCCAACAACCATCATGCGCTAATAACACTTTCCAACATTAATGAAAAATAAGTTCAAGTTACCGGAAGTACTGCCGATTTTTACTTACTGGTAGTTATTTTGTGTTTCTGACTACAAAGTCGTAGTTACGTCCCTGGCTGTCGAAGTAAAAATATCATCGTTTATCCTGATTAGTGTCAATCTTCCACCAGTTCCCTAAACTGTCATTCCCGAAGCGATTCTGATCGGGAATCCAGCTTCTAACCAACTGAAATCATCGATCCCCGATAGAGACATTCGGGGATGACAATATTCATAAAGGAAGAATAGCGCTAATCACTTTGTTTATTAACGTGCGAGAGCATTCTTACATCGAAAGGAAGTATATATGGAAGAAATGGAAAAAGAAATTCGACAATATCTAACTTTTAGACTTGCTCAGGAAACTTTCGCAGTAGATGTAGCCAAGGTCAGGGAAATCCTGGATTTTGTGGCTATCACAAAAGTACCTCAGACCCCGGACTTCATGCGCGGGGTCATCAACCTGCGCGGTAGCGTTGTGCCGGTTGTGGATATGAAGCTGAAATTTGGTATGGAGCCAACCGAAAAAACCGTCAACACCTGTATCATCGTGCTGGAGGTCATCATTGAAGGTGAAACAACTATCGTTGGTGCACTTGCAGACTCCGTACAGGAAGTAGTCGAATTGGACCCTTCCCAGATTGAACCGCCACCGCGTATCGGCATGAAATTAAGCATCAATTTTATTAAAGGGATGGGAAAGTTGAACGATAATTTTGTCATAATCCTGGACACCGACAAAATCTTCTCCTTTGACGAAGGTACCGTGCTCGCAGAAATGACCGACTCGAACGCGGCCTAAAAGCAAATAATTCAAAGTACTGCTATTTCAACAGTATAAATTCATCGGGGTGAGAGTCACCCAAGAGAGGAAGAACATGAATGGTACCGGAGTGTTTATGGAAATGAGTCTCAAGTCAAAAATCTTCTTCGCATTCTTTTTGGCTGCGTGCGTAAGCGGACTGATTGGCGGCTACGGCATCAAGCAGATGAAAAGCATCGAGGCTTCCTACGCAAAATCACAAAAGTATGAAGCCCTTCCCGTTGCAGCACTGGGAAGAATGACAGGCACCCTGCAACAGGAAAATGCAGCATTACATGATGTAGTCACAGCAAAAAATCCAGCGGAAATAGAAGTGCTTGCCACGTCCCTCCAGAACCTGGAGAAGTCAATTTCGACTGACATCACCCTCCTCGGAGAAACCGCTCTGAACAAGGAAGACGTAGCTCAGATCGCTGCACTGAAGGAAACGCGAGCGACTTACGTCTCCCAGAAAGATAAAGCCATCCAGCTGGCCCTGAAGAACAATCAGAGAGGTGCGGCTAAAATACTTAGTGACGCTCAAATCGAGAAATCATTCGGATCTATGACTGACGTTGTCCAGAAGCTCATGGTTGCAAAATCCATCCGCCTCGAAAAAGCCGCGGTTACGGGTGCCGCCGATACAAGTTCTCTTATCGTTATTGTTTTTGGGATGCTGCTTGCTGTGGGACTTGGCTTCCTCATCAACAAGATTGTCCAAAAACAGTTGGGTGATGATCCCAAGCTTGTGGCTGAAATTGCCAGAAGCGTTGCCGCCGGAAATCTTTCCATTGAGATAGATATGGAAGGCAAAAATTCTGACAGCATTCTCGGATCGATGAATGAAATGGTTCGCGCCGTAAAGAACCTCATGGCTGACACCCATATGCTCGCGCAGGCAGCCATGGCAGGCAATCTCAAAGCAAGGGCAGACGAATCAAAACATACCGGAGAATACCAGCGCATCATCGTTGAGGTAAATGGCATGCTCGATGCCACTCTGGAGCCGGTTCATCACGCAGCCGAACGCATCAGCCAGCTCAGCCGCGGTGATATTTTTGAGGAAATAACCGATGGCTATAATGGTGATTTTGCAGAACTGAAGGAAAGCCTCAACAGGATGAGAAATGCACTCGAGGCGCTACGACTTGATGTTCGTGAGGTCTGCATTGCTTCCTATGAAGGGCACCTCGACGTACGCGTTGACACCGATAAACACGAAGGATTCTTCTCCAAAGTTGCCGGCGGTATGAACAACATATTCGAAAACATGACCACTCCGCTGAAAGTAACCATGGATTACACCGCAAAAATCAGCAGAGGCGAGCTTCCGGAAAAGATTACCGAAGAGTACCGCGGTGATTACAACAATATAAAATCGAACATCAACGCCCTGGTCGACACCATGAGCGGGCTGCGTGGTGAACTGGGTAATCTGATTCAGGCAAGCAAGAACGGTGATTTAAGCGTCAAAGGAGATGTTTCCAAGTTTTCGGGTGAATGGGCCGACATTGTTAAAGGGCTGAATGACCTCATCTACGGATTTGGTGCACCACTCCGGGTTATTTCTTCTTATCTTGCCAAGATAAGCAAGGGCGAAATCCCACCGAAGATCGTTAATAACTATAATGGTGCTTTCGACCAGATAAAGACTAACCTCAACAACTGCATCGACGGCTTGGGCGGACTGGTGGAAGCAAATAACGTCCTGCAGAAAATGACGATAAATGATCATACCGAAACAGTGGAAGGTAACTACCTCGGTATCTACGCAGAGGTCTGCCAGGCAGTAAACCAGGTCCGTGATAGACTTCTGGCCGCTACTGAAATTTCAAACAATATCTCAAATGGAGACCTGAGTGGTCTCAACACCCTCAAGTCCATCAATAATGGCACCGGCAAGCGTTCTGAAAATGACAAGTTCCTCCCCGCCCTGATCGGCATGATCGAGGCGATAAAGTCTCTGACCGACGACACCCAGATGCTCGCCGAGTCAGCACTTCACGGCAACCTGGAAAAGCGGGCCGATGCCTCGAAACACAAGGGTGAATATCGCACCATCGTCGAAGGCATCAACAAGACGTTGGACACGGTTGTCGAGAAGAATGTCTGGTACGAGGCCATCATCGACGCGGTTCCCTTCCCTATCCATGTAACTGACATGGACATGAACTGGACATTCCTCAACAAACCGTTCGAGAAACTGCTGATGGAAGCAGGCCAGATCAAGGATCGCGATTCGGCGCTGGGGCTTCCCTGCAGTACTGCTGCGGCCAACATTTGTAATAACGAAGGCTGCGGCATCAAACAACTTAACAAGGGCATTACGGAAAGTTTCTTTGACTGGCACGGATCCAAGTGTAAGCAGGACACCTCATATCTCATCAACAAACATGGCGATAAGATCGGCTACGTTGAAGTTGTCCAGGATCTCACCCCAATGATTTCCGCCAAGGATTACACTCAGGTGGAAGTAGACCGCTTGGCCAACAATTTGCTCCTGCTGGCGGACGGCAACCTCGAGTTCGACCTGAACATCATTGATGCCGGCAAACACACCAAAGAGGCGCACGAAAACTTCAGCAAAATCAACAGCAGTTTAAGCGTAGTCAAGGAAGCTGTTGGTGGAATGATTCATGATACAGAGGCTCTTGTTGAAGCAGCCCTCCACGGAGATTTCGAGAAACGGTCCGATGCAGCTAAACACAATGGCGAGTACCGAACCATCGTAGAAGGCATTAACAAGACGCTGGATACTGTCGTAGAAAAGAATTCCTGGTATGAATCTATCATTGACGCCGTCCCCTTCCCTATCCATGTAACTGACATGGACATGAACTGGACATTCCTCAATAAGCCCTTTGAGAAACTACTGATGGAGGCCGGTCGGATCAAGGATCGCGAATCGGCCGTGGGGCTTCCCTGCAGCAATGCTGCTGCCAATATCTGTAACAACGAAGGTTGCGGCATCAAACAGCTCAATAAGGGCAACACGGAAAGTTACTTCGACTGGCACGGTTCCAAGTGCAAGCAGGACACCTCGTACCTTCTCAATAAACGTGGCGAAAAGCTTGGCTATGTGGAGGTTGTCCAGGATCTCACTGCGATGATTTCGGCAAAGGACTATACTCAAGAGGAAGTTGACCGACTGGCAAATAATCTACTCCTTTTGGCCAAGGGTGATCTCGGCTTTGACCTGAACATCAAGTCCGCGGACCAGCACACCAAAGAGGCCTATGAAAACTTCAGCAAGATAAACAACAGCCTGAAAGAAGTTAAGTCGTCAATGGGGGACATTGAAGAAATCGCCAAAGAAATTGCCGACGGCAACCTCATGGTCAAAGTCACCCCGCGCTCACCACAGGATGAATTGATGATTGCCCTTGCTTCCATGGTTGAGAAGCTGGGCAGCGTTGTCAACGATGTGAAGAGTGCTGCTGACAATGTTGCCGCTGGCAGCAGGGAAATGAGCACCAGTGCGGAACAGATGTCCCAGGGAGCTTCGGAGCAGGCCGCTGCAGCTGAAGAGGCGTCTTCATCCATGGAACAGATGTCCGCAAATATCAAACAGAACGCCGACAACTCGATACAGACGGAAAAAATTGCCGTTAAATCCTCTGACGAAGCAAATGAAGGCGGCAAAGCGGTTGCACAGACTGTTGCCGCAATGAAAGAAATCGCCGACAAGATCAACATCGTCGAAGAAATCGCACGGCAAACCAACATGCTGGCACTGAACGCTGCCATCGAAGCAGCCCGCGCCGGTGAACATGGGAAAGGTTTTGCGGTTGTTGCAGCCGAGGTTCGCAAGCTTGCGGAACGAAGCCAGGCAGCTGCCGGAGAAATAAGCGAACTATCCGCCAGTAGCGTTGAAGTAGCAGAAAGGGCAGGTTCTCTTCTCGCAAATATTCTACCTAGCATTGAAAAGACTGCCGATCTGGTAAAGGAAATAACAGCTGCAAGCCGCGAGCAGGATACCGGAGCAGAACAGATCAACAAAGCAATTCAGCAACTGGACCAGGTAATTCAAAAGAACGCCAGCACTGCCGAAGAAATGTCTTCAACCTCCGAGGAATTATCTGCCCAGGCGACACAGCTTCAGGGAGCCGTTACCTTTTTCCGCACTGAAGAGACCCTTTCGGTTTCTCCAAACCGGGCAACGGTACCGAAAAAGACGACTCCGCGCCGTGAGGAAACGGTTGCCCCAAAGGCCAAAGCCAACGGCTATCACAGTAAAAAGGCGGTAAACGAATCGGGTTTCGCTTTTGACATGAATTCTGACACCCTTGATGATGAATTCGAGAAGTTCTAATTTGTGACACTTCACTCTGGCGTGAACCCCTTGGTGAAACTCGGGGTTCGCGCCCACCCCCTGCGACTAAGAGTTGTCAGGTGGCAAACACTAACACTAGTCAGGATTCCATACCTTATGACTTCTTGTAAAACGAGACATTCAATCATAATCATTATCCTTTTATTGCTGGCCACCGCACCCGGCTTTATCAATATTACCAGCACCAGATTTATTGTTGCCGGCGTTGTCTTTCTTCTCCTGTCAGCCATAAGTACTCTCCTCATATCGAGGTTTCACAAAGCTAACGAACCGGGAGAAGAAGAAATAGCAGAAGCGGACCTCACACCAGAACCTGACAAAGAGGCAACCCTGAAGCACCTGAGTTCCAATAATCAGGTCTTTCCCGTCCTCATCAAACAACTGGAGACGGTAATTCAGGATACCGAAGATGCCGTGCTCGAAATTGGTGAAGGTTTCATGGATATCGTTTCCCGGGCAAGGGGGCAAGCATCCCGTTCAGCTAATGCCTTCAACGAATTTTCCGGAAGTCAGGGAGAGAATGGCGCAGCACTCATTGAGCAAAGCAAGGAAGATCTCTCATCCGTGATCGGGAATCTGCGGAGCGTGAGCGATGTTGCTAGACATACTCTGCTAATCATGAGCGACGCCACCAATACCATGGAAAGCATCCGGCAGGTCATTTCGGAAATTGAATATATTGCCGACCAGACTAATCTCCTGGCGCTCAATGCCTCAATCGAAGCGGCCCGTGCCGGTGATCACGGCAGGGGGTTTGCTGTAGTTGCTGATGAGGTAAGGAAACTGTCGGGCCGCTCGACAACAGCCGCAGCACAGATCGGCAAACTTATCAAAACCGTAGAAACCAATTTGCAGGGCATGTATACAGAAACGGAAGGAAATGTCGGCCAAACAGAAAAGCTTTCTCTGAATTCCGAAAAAATAATCAATGAAACAATGCATAAGCTCAATGAAACCATGATTCATGCAAAGGATGAATTGGATGGTCTTTCAACGGATACGGACTCCCTCGCCCGCGACATCAGCGGGATTGTAATCTCAATGCAGTTCCAGGATATAACTCGACAGAAAATAGAACATGTAATCGAACCGCTCCGCAGCATCAGCAGCAATGCTGAAAGAGTTATGGCACAGCTGAGGGGTGAGGCGATTGACCAAATAGACACAGACTCCGCAGACAGCATTTCCTGGATGGAGGACATGTACACCATGGAATCGGAACGGCAGGTCATGAAAGAAACCCTTTCAAGCTCTGAACCGGAAATCTGGTAACAAATAGAACCCACCACGCGTATGAAACACGAAGGAGAAAGACACGATGGCTCACACTCTATTAATTGTTGATGATTCAGCTTCCATGAGGCAGATGGTTTCTTTTACCCTGAAAGATGCCGGATACGATGTAATTACTGCAAACAATGGCAAGGACGCGCTAACAAAGCTCGGTGGCGCCAAGATCGCAATGGTAATTACTGACTTGAATATGCCTGAAATGGATGGAATCGAGCTGATTCGGCAACTGAGGGGTCTACCCGGTTTCAAGTTTACCCCCATTGTGATGCTTACGACAGAATCGCAGGACTCGAAAAAAATGGCAGGAAAGCAGGCTGGTGCCAGCGGTTGGATCGTCAAGCCCTTTAAGCCTGAACAACTGCTTGATACGATTAAGAAGTTTGTCAAATAGAACAGATCGCGGTGCATTCAGCCGGTACGTGACTACATTGCGGCAAATCACACCATACTTTCACCAAGAGTTAACTAGTGTCCATCCCCACGAAGTTTTCTGTTTTCAAGAGGAGATTCCATGAATTGCAGCCTTGAACAGTCTGAAGAGACTGCAACGCTTTCCATCGCTGGCTCAATGACCATTGAAGACGCAGCAAATCTGAAATCAACCCTGGTCGGCATAATGGCCGATTCCTCCCTCATTGAGGTTGACCTGAGCGCTACCGACGCAACCGATCTCTCCTGTCTCCAGGTGCTCTGTTCTGCCCACCGGGCAGCTGTTCATGCGGGCAAGAAACTTGTTGTGCTGAGGGCGGCCGAGTCTCTGATTACCTGTTTAGAAGATGCAGGATTTCCAAGGAAATCGGGTTGTCTCCAGCAAATTGGAGCGTCATGTCTCTGGCAGGAAAAGCACCTTCCCTGACCCAAAAAGGTCATTATAATTCGTCAAGACTGATACTAAACGGAAAGGGTTTATCATGAAAATGGCAGAAATGCACAGTGAAGCGTTCAGGGAGGAAGCATTCGAACTGCTTACAAGCCTTGAAACCTCACTTTTGGAGCTGGAAGAAAACCCTGACGATGCTAACCTGATCGGATGTGTTTTCCGCTCCATGCATACCATCAAGGGATCAGGAGCCATGTTCGGCTTTACCGATATTTCCGAACTCACCCATGAGGTGGAAACCGTTTTCGATCAGGTCCGCAACGGAACAGCATACGTCAGCAAAAATCTTATCGACAAAACCCTCAAGGCAGGAGACCTCATTCGCTCCATGCTTTCGAGCGAAGGCCAGGTTGATGAGGAAGAACGCCAGAATCTAATTGCCATCTTCCGGCAAATGGCTGTATCGATTAATGGTCAAGAAGCGCAGGTTGCTACTGAAGACACCCCGTTGACTAGCGAAGAAAAATGCAGTGACGAGGAAATACTTTACCGCATCAGGTTCAAACCCTCCGCCGATATTTTTCTCACCGGTGCCAATCCGCTGCTTTTACTGAAGGAACTGAGAGACCTGGGCACCTGCCGTGATTATTGCCCATCTCACTGATATTCCTTCCTTTGATGTCATGGATCCGGAGTGCTGCTACACCTACTGGGATATTATCCTTTCCACCTCCAAGGGCATCAACGGAATCAAAGATGTCTTTATTTTTGTTGAAGACGATTGTGAACTCAGCATCGATGTAATTGATGACTCAGGCAGTACTATAGACAAGCCGACATACAAGAAACTCGGCGAAATCCTGGTGGAGCGAGGCGACTTGACACCGGAAGACATGGATATAGTACTGAAAAACAAGAAACGTTTTGGAGAAATTTTGGTGGAATCGGGCTTGGCCGTGCCATCAAAAGTGGAAGCCGCCCTCGTCGAACAGCAGCAGATTCGTGAAGCGCAACAAAAACGTCAGAATACCGAAACAGCATCAAGCATACGCGTCCCCTCTGACAAACTGGACACACTGGTAAACCTGGTTGGTGAACTGGTCACGGTTCAGGCTCGCCTCAGTCAGACAGCGGCAATGCGTGGAGATCAGCATCTGGCCCATATTGCTGAAGAAGTTGAGCGACTTACCTCGGAACTTCGCGACAGCACCCTCAATATCCGCATGATGCCTATCGGAGCTACCTTCAGCAAGTTCCGGCGCCTGGTGCGGGACCTTTCCCAGCAACTGGGCAAGGAAGTTGAAATTCAAACTGAAGGCGCCAATACGGAGCTGGACAAGACGGTAATCGAACGCCTTAACGACCCCCTGGTCCACATAATCAGAAACAGTATCGACCATGGGATTGAGTCCCCTGAGTCGCGATTGGCGGCAGGGAAACCACGGCAGGGAACCGTCTTTCTCACGGCAGAACACTCTGGCGACAGCGTCATGATTACCATCAAGGACGATGGTGCCGGGCTGGACAAGGAAGCGATCCGCGCTAAGGCAATTGAAAAGAAACTGATTTCCGAAACTGCGGAGTTGAGCGATCGGGAACTATTTGCTCTCATCTTTGCCCCCGGCTTTTCCACTGCTCAGAAAATTACCGGGGTTTCCGGCCGAGGAGTCGGCATGGATGTGGTAAAACAATCCATCGAAACCTTGCGCGGTTTCATCGAAATCACCAGCCAAAAGGGCAAAGGAACGTTAATTAGCATCAAACTCCCCCTTACTCTGGCAATCATTGAAAGCCTCATGGTGAAAATAGGCGAAGAATATTTTGTAATGCCTCTTTCATTGGTGGAAGAGTGCGTCGAACTGACCCAGGCAGACATCGAACTGACACATGGAAGAAATCTGGCAAATGTGCGCGGTGTCTTAATTCCCTACATTCCACTTCGGGAACGATTCAATCTGGGTGACATAAATCTTGGCATTCAGCATGTGGTGGTTACAGAAATAGGTGGTGAGCGTATCGGCCTGCTTGTGGATTCGGTCATCGGCGAGCATCAGACGGTAATAAAATCACTTGGCAAGATGTATCGCGATGTCCAAGGAGTTTCGGGAGCCACCATTTTAGGTGATGGCTCCGTGGCCTTGATACTTGATGTGCCGCAGCTTGTTCGCTGGGGTTGAAGAACGGAGAATGCTGCATGCATGAAACACTACGAAATGACAGCAGCCGGCCCATATCGAAATCCTCAGCAATGAGCGCTCGTGAATTCGGCCTGTTCAGTCAATTCATCGAACGTACCTGCGGCATCCGAATGCCCGATTCCAAGAAATTAATGCTGGAATCACGTCTGCAAAAGCGTCTGAAATTTCACGGATTGAGTTCTTTCCGCACCTATTACGATTACCTTATCAGCTGGCAAGGGATGCGAGACGAAATCGTCAGTATGATAGACGCCGTGACAACGAACAAAACCGACTTTTTCCGGGAAGCCGCACATTTTACTTATCTGACAGAATCGGTTCTACCAAGGTTATCTGAGATTGAAATACAGAACAGTGTCAAGATCTGGAGTGCCGGATGCTCCAGTGGAGAAGAGCCTTATACACTTGCCATGACATTGAGTGAATATGCACGAAACCGCCAAGGCTTCAGATATTCCATTCTCGCCACGGACATCTGTACCGATGTCCTGAAAAGTGCGCATCTTGGCATCTATGAAGAAGAGAAAATCGCGCCGATACCCTATGAAATGAAAAAGAGGTATCTGCTCCGCAGTAAGGATAAAAACAAGGGGGTCGTCCGAATCTGCCCGGAACTGCGATCGGCAGTGACATTCCGTCGATTGAACTTCATGAATGAAACCTTTGACATCGCTACTCCGCAGCACATCATATTCTGCCGAAATGTAATAATTTACTTTGATAGACAAACACAGGAGATCCTCCTGAACAAGTTCTGCCGTCACCTCCTTCCCGGCGGTTATCTGTTTCTCGGCCACTCGGAAACACTGAACGGACTCGATGTGCCACTGGTACAGGTCAACTCAACTATCTATCGTAAAGAGGCATGATAAAGTCCCATTGGCACCATTCCCAACGTCTACCTGAAACCGGGGGAACTATATTTCGCCGTCACACCTGCGATTGTATCAACCGTGCTTGGATCCTGCGTATCAATAACCATGCACAACCCACAACTCCAGATAAGTACCATCTGTCACGCAGTTCTGCCGGAGGAAATTACTCCAGGGGAACCATACCGCTATGTTGACACATCCGTGGCCGCCATGCTGCGAATGTTCAGACGCTATGGAATTAAGAAAAGAGATCTTGAGGTTAAGCTTTTTGGCGGAGCAGACATTCTCCCCCCGAGCGAAAACAACTACCGGGAAATGACAGTTGGAAAGCAGAATATTTTCCGAGCACTGAAGGTCATAGAAAGGGAGCAGCTGCAATTACTCGCTTCCGATGTGGGTGGGACCCGCGGGAGAAAAATATATTTTCACTCCCATACCGGAGAAATCTATCTTCAACGTCTTCGAGAGATTACCAGGTGACCTATGAGTGAGAAAAAAATAAAGGTACTGATTGTGGATGATTCGGCGGTGGTTCGCCAGACTCTTGCCGAGATACTTTCCTCGGACCCGCAAATCGAGGTTATGGCTTCAGCTGCTGATCCCTATATTGCCGCGGAAAGGATTCGCAGCGAACTTCCCGACGTTATCACCCTGGATGTGGAAATGCCGAGGATGGATGGTATTACCTTCCTGCAAAAGATCATGAGCCAGCACCCCATTCCGGTTGTCATGTGTTCGAGCCTCACGGAAGATCGGTCCGAAACAGCTCTAAAAGCCTTGGAATACGGCGCCGTAGAAATTATTCAGAAACCACGACTGGGTGTCAAACAATTCCTCGAAGAATCCAAAGTGCTCATCTGCGATGTCGTAAAAGCGGCATCTATGGCCCGCGTGCGTCCGATCAGGGTTTCGAAACAGGTGGCCCCAAAATTGACGGCAGATGCGGTTCTGGCAAAACCAACAGCTAAAGCAATGATTCGCACCACAGAGAAGGTTGTCGTTGTTGGTGCTTCTACCGGAGGTACGGAAGCTCTGCGGGTATTTCTCGAAGACATGCCGCTCGACTCCCCCGGTATTGTAATTGTTCAGCATATGCCAGAAAATTTTACCCGCTCATTTGCCAAACGACTGGACACTCTCTGCCGGATTTCGGTAAAGGAGGCGGAGGACAACGACACCGTTATCCCTGGCCGCGCCCTCATAGCACCCGGCAACCGGCATATGCTCCTTAAAAGAAGCGGTGCTCGCTATTATGTTGAAATTAAGGATGGGCCGCTGGTAAGCCGGCATCGTCCATCTGTGGATGTATTGTTCCGGTCTGCGGCACGCTATGCGGGTAAAAATGCTGTTGGCGTGATTATGACGGGAATGGGAGACGACGGGGCAAAGGGACTTCTTGAGATGAAAGAGGCTGGAGCCACCACCATTGCCCAGGATGAAGCAACCTGCGTGGTTTTTGGTATGCCCAAAGAAGCAATCAAGCTGGGAGCTGTAGACAAGATCCTCCCGTTGGAAAGCATAACTCCGGCAGTAATCAAAGAAACGAACTAACTTAAAATTACAACAGCTCAAGAATGGTAAAAGCCGATACTGCAGTTGCGCTACGCATGCAATATCGGCTTTTTTTCTTAACAAACCATCATCCCGGAAAAGATTTCATATTTTCAGCTACAGAACGTACCGACCCATACTGTAGTAGCTCCATACTCATCTTTTACCCGAAACTCCATAAACATCTGTGCCGTGGCGTGGTATTACGGGGGCAATTAAACATATCAATGGTAGGGGCTAGGCGTGCCTCGCCCGAATCGGGGCACGGCGCGCCGTGCCCCTACATCAGGGATTATTATGTTTAAATGCCGAAGCAATAACGGAAAGATAACGTTGGCACCTTAAACAAGGGAACGGCTTACAAACGGAAATACGTTGTACTCATCAGCAACTTCCATGACACCAATGAGTTCTTTCAGAGTCCGCCTATCATTGGGCAGCTGATAAAACTGATGATAGTCTCCTGGAGAGGTAAGGGGAGAAGTAAGGAGAATATATTCATCATTACCATGGGTAACGGAATCGAAACCCGTCATAAATACGGCCAGTTGCATCTGTTTCTCCATGGTCGGAATGACCAGGTTCAGGTACGGGGACGTTGTATCGTACATTAGACCTCCAATGTTTTTGTTACTGGTTCACACCACTAGATACACGGAATACTGCAAGGGAAAATTGTCCCCTGATTCCGCAACGTCTTCATACCGATAATTACTATTCTTATCGACAAGTTGCTACAAAAATCAAGTAAAACTTACAAACACTGCGTAGAAAAGGCAAATCTGGTTTCTGTGATCCGACCAAGAAGCACCATCCGTTTTGCAGGTGTAGTGATAGTAGCACAGAAGTTACAAAAGTGAGTCCGTCAGCCGGGCAATATTCTGCAACACCCGATCAGTGAGAGTGCGACAGTTCCAGTCCTCGGCGGAAAGGTTTTCGCTGTTAGTAAAGTATGCCTCCTGAAGCACCCGCACACGAGCAACAATTTCCGGATCGTAGACCAACAGATTGATCTCTTCGTTCAGGGCAAAAGATCGGATATCCATGTTGGTCGATCCTATGAGGGCGATACTGCCGTCAATGGTCAGGTGCTTTGCATGGAGAAAGCGAGGCTCGTAAAGATGTATTGTCACTCCTGCTGCCAGAAGATCATCGTAATATGCACGCTGTGCAAACTGTGTCACGAGCTGATTGGCATGTTTGGACACTACAAGATGAACCGCAACACCGCGCCGCGATGCGGATCTGAGTGCCTGAAGAAATGGTTCGTCCGGAACAAAATACGGAGTCGTAATAACCACTCGTTCTCGCGCCCCATAGATCATGGCAACAATGAGCTCCTGGCCGTTCTGTCGTCGGTATCCGGGACCACTCGGGACTACCTGCACCAGAGAAGAACCGGTATCGGAAATTTCACGGGAGATTTCATCCCGGTCTGGTTCACGGCCGGTCTCGAAATAATAGTCGGCAAAATACACGGCCTGCAGGTGGCGGACAACAGGACCTGTCAGTCGTACCATTAATTCTTCATTTGGGTATCCTGGTACGAACTCAGAGTCAGTTATATTCTGTGAACCGGTGTAGCCGATGCGACCGTCAATAATACCTATCTTTCTGTGGTTACGGAGATCGAAACGGGCTGCTCTTCTTCTAAAAATACCCACAGGAAGGGTCGCATGCACTTCGACACCTTTCGCACGAAGTACGTAAGCAAGCTTTTTCAAGGTCTGCTTTGAGCCAACCGCATCCACAAGCAGGGAACATGACACCCCTCTGCCAACTGCTGCGACAAGAGCCTCTGAAACCCTCCGACCCGCCACATCATCCTGAAAAATGTAAAAAAGTAGCCGAACATGTTTTTTTGCCCCATTAATATCATTAACAAGGCGGTCAATAACATTACCGTACTCGGGGAGCAGCTCAAGGGTGTTTCCGGCAACAGCTTCAAAATCTCCGAGTTGACGAGCAAGAATTACGATCGGGATCAAATGATCTGGCAGCGTAGCGGTTGTTACGACCTCAGTGCCGAACAGTTCCTGAGCTCTTCGTATGGTACGGGATGCCCGTTCCTGCATTTTAATTCGACGCTTAGGCAGGTAGATTCGACCAAACAGGGCATACAGAATAACTCCTGGCAAGGGAAGAAGAAAGATCAGGAGCAGCCAGGTTCGCGCCGAAGCAGCAGACCTCTTCTGAGGCACATACACCAACATGATAAAACGGACACCCCATTCACTGATAAGGTACAAAAGGGACCAACTTACATCAGCCATAGAGAGCTATCCTTCCCTGTCGAAAACGAAGACCAATGGAAACCGTTATTTTTTCACGTGCTTATGGTTAAAAATATGCTCAGTGCAGTAGCAGTACTGCCCCTCACAATCGGGACAGTAGCGAAAGTCCATATTGGGATGAGTTTTGTCGGTAATTCCGCACACTGTACAGCAGTGAAAAGGTTGATCATTCCTGATCGCCGCTCCCGTTGTTCTTTTCAGCAACTGTCGCTTGCCGTGTTTGACGGTAAGCCTGATGTCACGGGCAAAAAATAGGAGAAAATTGCCAACCGAGGCAAGCACCATCATGCGAGTTGACCACCCGCCCAGCAGAAACAGATACCCGTATCCAAGCCAGGTGAGAAGCGCCAGCCATTTTACTCTTACCGGAAGAACAAAAAACAGCATAAGCTGGAAATCCGGGAAGAGAAAGGCAAAGGCCAGGAAGACTGAGCCGCCGATAAAGGCGTTGCTGACCGGATATGCCGGTGTGACAAATGCTGCAGCAACCATAAAGCAATAACCGAGCAGCAGGAAAAGATTATAGCGAAACGCACCCCACAACTCCTCCAGGGCAGATCCCATGAGGTAAAACAGGTACCATGCAAAAAAAGCGAACAAGGGATTCTGGATTGGTGGATCAAAGGGAAAGGTTGCCAATCGCCACCATTCCCCCTGAAACAGCCTGTCCGCAGAGAACCAGATCTGGCTTCGATCCAGTTTTCCCATCATGATGAGGACAAAGAAGAAAGTTTGGGCAGCAATCAGGTAGACGGTACTGTTGGTTACTGCATATCGGCCGATTTTTTTATCCAGTCTGTCAATCAGTTTCATTGTCCCTAAGGCCTCCTGTGTCCGCTCAGGACATGATTTCATTGGGCATCATAACAGGATGCTAGCAAAGAGGCAATGCCGTCAGTCCGTGCAGTACTATTGCTGTGCTACGTAAACAAAAACTTCCCAGCCTCAAATAAAAAACCACAGGGAGCAAACCCTGTGGTTCATGGAGATACTTTTTATATAATATTCTCGAAGCAACTGCAATTATTTTCGGACAATTCAAAAAATCAGGCTTGCTGCCAAATTACTGCACTAGAGAATATTGCAATCCAAACTGTTTTCTTTCCTTGTAGTAAATTTTCATTTTTCCTGAAACAGCAAGGTATTCCTTGTCGCCTTTAGCGTGAAAGCTGACCAGCCTGTAGCTACTGTCAGCTGATGTATTTAGGGCAAGAGTCACTCCGTCTTCCGGTTTAAAATATATCTGATCAAGGGTTTTCGGGAACCGGTCATTTCGAGCGAAGTACTTGTCTAACCCCATTTTTGCTGATCTGATAGTATTCAAGGCGGTTGTATTGTTTGTATTGGTACGAACACCGAGATCTGTTGAATTGCGTGGGCACTCATGATCCCGAGGAGCATGATCCCGAAGAACCCCAGTAGCACCAGTACTATAATAAGTCCGGTAGAACAGAACCTTTTTTCCGGCTGTTGTCGACTGTTGCACAAGCCACACGTCTGTTCATCGACATCAATATCGCCGCCACATATGCGGCAAAATTTTAAGGCAAACTCCACCACCATCACGTAAAGCCTTTCAAAAGGCGGTTCCATTGAAAAAGCATCCGATACCAGGAACTCTGCCTCATTCATGATCAAATAATACAATTATAATAGTATTTTTTAAATACTATACACGTTTATTATTTTATTCAATCTTTCTAATGTTTGAAGACACGATAATTTATGCTGGTCAGGCATTGGCCCGAGTCACTTTCCATCCTTATACTTGTTAAACACTGACTGGATTTGTCAAATCGGTGACATGGAAGAATGCCTGACAGACAAAATTGTGGGAGTAAGCGCGTGCAGAAAGTAGTATGAAAGGGGCAAAAAAATCCCGCCACCCTCCCCTCTTACAACGCAGGGGAAAGTGACGGGCTAAAAGACAAGAATATTCGATATTGAGTTACCGTTTTGTCAAGACTCTGTTGACCCGCCTCCGGCCAGTAACTTGGATTGCTGCTTTGTGTGGTCTTCGGCGATGAGCATATAGAAGGCCGGAACAACAAACAAGGTAAACAATGTTCCGATGGAAATACCAGTCATGATCACTAGCCCCATATTATAGCGGCCAACGGCGCCGGCACCAGAGGCCGTTACCAGAGGGAGAACACCAAAAACCATTGCCGCGGTTGTCATGAGAATCGGTCGAAGCCGGATACCAGCCGCAATCTCAATGGCCTCACGCTTGGTTTTCCCTTCTCGTTGCTGATCGTTGGCAAATTGTACGATTAGAATGCCGTGCTTGCTGATAAGACCAATAAGTGTAACCAGGCCCACCTCGGTATAGATATTCAAAGTTGCCCCACCCACCCCTAGACAGATAAATATCATTGCACCGCAAATGGACATGGGAACACTAATCAATACGATAAAAGGATCCCGAAAACTTTCGAATTGCGCTGCCAAGGCGAGATAAATGATTATCAGTGCAAAAAAGAAAGTCACAATAAGGGCACTGGATTCCTGTATGTACTGACGTGATTGTCCGGCATAATCGATACTATAACCCTGGGGGAGCAATTCCTTGGAAAGGGATTTGAGCTTGTCTAGCGCTTGTCCAAGAGTTACTCCCGGCACGGGAACCGCGGAGATTGTCGCTGAATTGAGCTGTTGAAAGTGATTGAGTGATTCCGGTACAACCTTCGTTTTTAGCGTGCCGATGGTTGACACAGCTATGGGTGTACCATTTTTGTTCTTGATATAATAGTCGCGCAACTGGTCGGCATTGAGTCGGTCCTGCTGTATGACCTGGGGAATAACTTTGTAAGAACGACCGGAGATACTGAAATAATTGACATAGCCGCCACCCAGCATCCAACCGAGGGAAGAACCGATATCAGCCATGGAAAGACCCAGTTGCGCCGATTTGTCGCGATCGATTTCCAAAGTCGTTTGCGGCTTATCGATCTTCAGGTCGTTATCCATATAGGCAAAGAGACCGGTTGCAAGCGCTTTTTCTTTGAAAGATTCGGACAGTTCGTATAACTTGTCGAAAGATTCCGTGGTACCGACAACAAATTGTATCGGCAGTCCACCACCACCACCCGGCAAGGGAGATGGCAGAAAGGAAACTCCGCGGCCACCTGCAATTCCGCCAAGTTTCATCTGCACATCAGGGTTCAGCTGCATGGAAGTTCTGGTACGTTCGTCCCAAGGCTTCAGCACCATGCCGCCGATACTGGAGTTAACCCCGCTGACACCGTCCAGTTGAAAAACATGGTCAGTTTCGGGATACGCAGCAAATATTTTATAAACTTGCTGCGTATAGAGCTGGGTCTGTTGCAGTGTCGCATTAGGTGCGGTTATGAGTTGGGAGATTACAATCCCCTTATCCTCCTGGGGAGCAAGCTCACTCTGTGAGGTAGCATAGAGAAAATAGATACTGACCAGGACTATCACGGAAAACACGCCGGTGACCGCCAGTGTATTGAGGGAGCCATGCAGCAAACGTTCATAGCGGGAGCGAAGTTTTTCAAATTGACTATCGATAAAATGGACGAAGCGATGCTTCCCGTTTTTGTCATAAGGCTTTAGAAAACGGGAACACATCATGGGTGACAGGGTGAGTGCAACAATTGCCGAAATGCCCACTGCTCCGGCAAGGGTAAAGGCAAACTCGGTAAAGAGAGCACCGGTAAGCCCGCCCATGAAACCAATCGGGACATACACAGCAATAAGCACGATGGTAATCGCCACAATCGGCATGGCAAGCTCTCGTGCGCCCTGGATAGCTGCCTGAAACGGAGTTAATCCGTCCTCTATGTGACGATGTATGTTTTCCACCACTATGATGGCGTCATCAACCACGAGGCCGATCGCCAGAACAAGGGCAAGCAGCGTCAATAGGTTGATGGTGTACCCAAACGCAAGCATGAGAAAGAAACCGCCGATAAGCGAAAGCGGCATGGCAATGGTCGGAATAATAACCGAACGGGCCGATCCCAGGAACAGGAAGATAACCAGGGTTACAATCAGCAGTGCCTCTATCAGGGTCTTGACCACCTCATCAATAGAACTGTTGACGAACTTGGTCGCATCGTAGACGATGCGGCTGTTTAACCCCTCCGGCAACTGTCCCTGGATTCCAGGGAATGCCTGTCGAACCCCTTCAATAACGGTGAGGAGATTTGCCGTGGGGGCAACCTTGATACCGATGTAGACGGCCGTTGCATTGTCGAAAGAAACGGATGAATCATAGTTTTCCGATCCAAGAGAAATAGTGGCAATATCACCGAGGCGAACGTTGGCCCCGTTTTGCGACTTAATGACCAGATTGCGGAATTCCTCGGCTGTATGCATGGTCGTGTTGGCAACCAGGTTAACGGTGACCATCTGTCCCTTCGTCCGACCGATAGCTGAAATAAAATCATTGGTAGCCAGGGCGGTGTTAACTTCTGACCCGGTAACTCCAAAGGCTGCCATCTTTTTTGGGTCAAGCCAGGCCCGCATGGCAAATTGGCGACTGCCGAGAATTTCAGCGGTTTGAACACCGTCAACTGCCTGAATTTTCGGTTGCACCACCCTGATCAGATAGTCGGTTATTTTATTGGTAGGAAGCTCATTGCTGTAAAATCCAATATACATGGAGTCAATGGACTCCCCTATCTCTACACTGAGAACCGGTTGCTGGGTGTCCTTGGGCAGTTGATTGAGAACCGAGTTTACCTTTGTTGTTATCTCGGTAAGTGCCTTGTTCGGATCATAATTAAGACGCAGGTTAGCGGTAATGGTGCTCGCTCCCTGGGTACTCACGGAAGACATGTAGTCGATACCGTTTGCCTGGGCAATGGCATTCTCAAGCGGCGTAGTGATAAACCCGGAAACCAGATCAGGATCTGCGCCGAAATAGGTGGTTGAAACGGTAACTACAGCATTCTGTGTTTCCGGATATTCACGCACCAGCAACTGATCCATGGAGCGAAGACCGAGAACGAGAATGAAGAGACTGATAACGGTAGCAAGCACCGGGCGACGTATAAAAATATCGGTAAAATTCATCGTATGCCTTCCACTTTATGAAGTACTTCCCAAAGGAACGCGACACAGCGCGAACCCTCCACAAGGAACAATGACTCACAGCTACTCATCAATCGGCTTTGGCGCTTTATCGTTTGTGGGAGTAATCTCATTGTTGATAATTATCGGGCTACCGTTTTTCAACTTCAGTTGACCTGCAGACACGATAAGATCGCCGTCCTTGATACCTTTGAGAATCGCAACCTGGTCGCCGCGCGCTGCGCCCGTGGTAACAAAAACCTGTTTGGCGATCAAGGCGGGTTTTCCATCCGGGCCCTTCTCACCCTCTTTCACTACAAAAATCGTTTCCCCGTAAGGATTAAAGGCCACCGCTGTCTGCGGAACAGTAATGTATTTATTAACGGTCCCAGCCTGAACCTGGACAGAGGCAAACATGCCCGGCAGAAGTACCTGACCGGGGTTGGCTATGCTCGCCTCAACCTGGACGTTACGTGTCTCCGGGTCGACTTTTGGGTTAATAGAGGAAATTTTCCCAACAAAGTTCCGGCCGGGATAACTATCAGTAGTAACGATGACCTTCTGACCAAGGGAAAGATTCGCAAATTCCTGCTGGGGAAGGAAGAAATCTGCATAAAGGTTGTCAAGCGCTTGGAGGGTAACAATCTTGTCACCCGGATTCAGATACTGGCCTGGATTGACCGTAGTAATTCCGAGCCGCCCTGAAAATGGAGCCCGGATACTTTTCTTGGCCACGATTGCCGCCTGTTCAGCAGCAATCGCGCGCTTGCTTTTCAGATCTGCTTCATCAGCATCAAGCACTGCCTGGCTCACTGCCTTTACAACAAACTGCTTCTCGTCCCTCTCATAGACTGTCCTGGCGAGTTCCGCTGATGCTTCGCTGGCGCGCAACTGAGCAAGATCCGAGTCGGCATTGAGCTGCACCAGAATCTGACCGATCTTGACAGTGTCTCCGGACTTGAAATGGAGGGTACGCACCAGTCCGGTAATCTCTGTCGTTACATCAACACCTCGCACGGCCCGCAAAGTCCCTATCGACTTGAGTTCAGGCTGCCAGGGCTGAATAGTAGCGCGAATTGTTGAAACTGTTGATGGGGGCATCTTTTGCGATGCCATGGATTTTTTAATCATCTGCATCTTGAAGATCTGAAATCCGAAAATACCGCCAAAGAGCAGACCGACAATGGCCAGCATGATAATCATGCGTTTTTTCATGGGATGTTTCTCCCCCTGTGTGTGAGAGTTATCGTGAGATTTCATTAGTTCTTTTCCCTTGTTGCAGCAGATTCCTCTTGTGAGTCCCGATTCCACCATCCCCCGCCCAGAGCCTGGAAAAGCGCGGCCGTATCAGCAAAGCGAGCTGCCTGTGCCTGGACAAGGCTAACGTGTGTCTGCTGAAACTGGCGCTGGGCAGCCAGAAGCAAAAGGGAATTAACCGCACCGAGCCGGTATTGCACTTGAGTCATTTCCAGGGTTTCACGGGCCGCCTGTTCGGCATCCACCTGAGCACGGAGCGTCTTGGCATCTAATTCCAAGGCCCGCAGCGTATCAGCTACGTTCTGAAATGCCAGGAGAACGGTTTCCCGGTACTGGGCAATCGCCTGATCATGGGCGGCAATCGCGGCTCGGCGTTTTGCGGTAAGCTCACCTCCATGAAAGAGTGGCTGTAACAAACCTGCGCCGAGGCTCCAGATGGAAGAGCCGGACGTAAAGAGATCTTCAATCTTTACGGCATTTGTCCCGATGTTTCCACTGAGGGTTATTTTAGGATACAGGTTCGCCGTGGCAACACCCACCTGAGCGCTTGCGGCATGGAGAAGCTCCTCTGAAGCACTGATATCGGGACGCTGGCGGACAACCGAAGAAGGAAGGCTCAGCGGAAGCTCACCCGGCAGTTCAAGCCCCTCCAAATCAAACGTCGGGAAGACCCGCTTCCCCAGGCAGTTTCCCTACCAGGACGGAGAGTTGGTGAGTGGTCAGTGCTAATTCCTTTTCGAGCGGAGGGAGTGTCGCGCGGGCCAGGGCAAGCTGCGTTCGCTGTACAAGCACCAGGGAGCGGGAAACGGCGCCGACAAGAAACTGTCCATCCACCACCTCAAGATACTTCTCCATTAACGAAATGATCTCCTGGGTTGCGCGTACCTGTCCGCGAAGGGAGGCCTCTTTCACCGCCGTTGTGACGATATTGGCGGTCAAGGTCAGATATGCTCCTTCCAGGAGAAAGCGCTGATAATCGACCTGTGCCCGCAAGGCTTCAAGCTCCCGGCGATTACCACCAAAAATATCAAGTGTATAGGAAACGTTTACCGAGGCATTGAATAGAGTGAATGTACTGGGGGACGAGGAAGGCTGCCCGAAGGAAGCACCCGTTGATTTACTCCTATTCACTGAAAAGTCACCATCAAAACTAGGGAAGTAAACGGCACCTCCCCTGGCACGAAGATTTTCTTCAGCCTCGCGAAGTCGCGCCTGGGCAGCTGCAATCGTCGGACTTTCTTTGAGAGCCTGACGGATCAAAGCATCCAGCGGCTCAGAACGAAAAAGGGTCCACCACTCACTGGCAATGTCTTTACCGTCAAGAAAACGTTGAGATTTACCTGCTATTCCTGAAGCTGCAACAGTTTCGACGGACAATGGCTTTGGCGTATATCCTTTAACAGAAGGAGAATCGGGCGGGCGGAAATCCGGTCCGACCGCACATCCTGTCACCATCGCACAGGCGATAGCGGCAATAGCTGCTCTCGTAAAGCAAAAATATTTTCTCACTAGTATTCTCCCGATGTCTCACTCGTGGAAATGTTCACTGCAGGAAGCAAGCAGCGAGCAATCCAATAAACAGCTATCAGTATATTTTTCAAACACCCTGCTGATTTCTAAAACCATTAAGAAGGCCCGTAACCATAACCTCCGCCAACACCGCCGGATCGACCAAGGGAAAGTCCCTCGTGTGCAATGCCGCTGAAATGACCCCATGGACACCCGCCCAAAGGACCTGGGCCAAGGTATCCGCGTCATAACCGCATAAAACATTGGCCTCACAACACCGTGCCACCAACTCCCGGTACTTTAGATAGGTACGACGACTCATGGTATCGTTTTCCAGGAACTCCAAGGGTGATCCGTAAATAGTGGGATTGGTAAAAAAGGCCACACGATAGTGCTCAGGCTTTGCCAGACCAAACGATACATAGGCAAGAAGAGTCTTGCGCAGCGTTTCCAGCAGTCCGGCACCCTCCCCCTCAATCACCTGAAGTTACTGATATAGTTCCGCGTAAAACTCTTCACAAAGACAGAACAGCAAATCGTCTTTGTCCTTGAAATAGAGATAGATGGTCGTTGGCGAGTAACCGATCTTACGCGCAAGTTTTCGCAGGGAAAAATTCCCATAGCCATCGGAGGAAAAAACCTCGCGTGCCGCCTCGAGAATAGCGCGCCGGAACTCTTCTTTATTCTTGTGTCTTTTTTCAGCCATAATCCCAACTTAACAGCGTTAAGTTAATGCTCAAGCACATTACTAAAATTATGTTTCAGCGTCAAGGTGATATTTATACTACTACCCATTATTGCTAGAGATGGGCATCATCACTAAGAATTAAACAGGAATCAGGAATGGACAAGACCGTTTAGTACCGCATTGAGAAGTATGCACAGGTAAACAAATTGATTTACTGACGTTACCTCGATGCTAAAAGAAGATGCTAGTAGTCTCTGGCCGCGTAAAAAAATAGGGGGTAACGTTTCCAGCACGTTACCCCCCCCATTTCTTGTTTCCAGGCTAAAAGTGGAAGTGTCAATAGGCGTAAAGAATAGATATATTGGCCTTTTCTTGAGGATTTGTCTCTCTTTCAGCCCTTACTTCTATGCGATAGGTGGTGGGAATTGTCACACCTCCCCCTGCAATTTCCGCTGACTCGACAACATTTTCAGCTTTACGGAGATTCGGCATATCAGCCTTGTCAGTATTTCCCTTCACAGGGGTCCCAACAATCTTTGTATACACTTTGTAGCCCGGTGGCTGATTAAACTTTGAAGGGTCCAACGTCGATTTGAGTACAAAGGTCATATCAGGATTATCGCGAGGGTCTAAGGTTTTGCTGCATGCACCCCAGTTATCAGTAGCGTTGTCCAGTTTCTGCTGTAAACACGACTGGTTACCCAAGGTCATATTGAGATTGCTGCTCGAGGCATAATCTTTCAGTAACTCTTGGACACCAGATGTATAATTACCGAAGATGGCACTATTTAGTTTCGGTATAAACTCGTTCACGGAGATGGAGGCTCCACCATAGGCCGCCTCAAGGACATTCTTATAGCGCTTTTGTGAGCCAGACATTTGCAACCCTGTTGTCACGTAATATAACAGGAGCATGACAATGGCCAAAGAAATCATTGTCAGCATCAGCGCCGTAATGAGGGCAGCCCCTTTTTGGTTACTAACGGGTTTCATAATCACCACCTGTTTAATTTCCGTCCGAAAGTCGGGATGATATATTCTAGAGCGTCGAACCGAGGTTCTTGGGATTAACGGTAAATCGATAGATTTTCCAGCGATAGCTTTGCCAACCAGTTTTTATAGTATCTTTCAGATCAAAGCTTCTTCCGAGAATAGCGGTTAGTCCGTCAGATGATGGACCTACAGCAATTTTCTCGTTCGGATAGGTATAGAGAGAATCTTTACCACCCTCGTGGGTCAGAACATAAACCTGAATCGATTTCAGCTGTTCACGAATATCACTGGCCGTAAGCCCGGCAAGACTATCGGTCTCGGTTATTTGTCCGTTGCTCGAAGAGTCGAGAATATAGACAACCTGCATGTCGGCAATACAATCCAGAAGAGGAAGTTCGGAAGTGGCAGCAGACACGGTCCCGTTAGATTGATCTACTACTGACTTATAGAGAATGCCAGTATTAGGCGCACAGCGTTGCGGGAGATGGTTTTCATCAGTAGACGAAGGTACCCGCACATAGTAATCAGCGCGATTGAAAGGCATGCGGGGTGCGCTTGCAGTTTCGTCTTCGTTACTGATCCCATAAATATAGTGAGTGACCTTTGACTCATCCGGCTCATAAGAAACCAGGTTGTTATACTTCGTCACGAATGCACCAGCACCCGTTACCAACTCTTTTGTAAAGGCACCGGTAAGTCCTACCCGCAGCACCACAACCCAATCGGTTGCAGCAAGATTCTCTTGTGTCCATGACTCCGGTACAATGGATGTCGGTTTGCTCACACTGGTATAATTCATAAAACTCCAACGCTGTGCAGCAGGTGACGATCCAACACTTGTGGACCTGATGACTAGATAATCGGAACCTTCAATCAGCCTGTTGGGGTTACCCGGAGTAACATTATTCCCACCCGTCACCGCCAGCGGAACTTGAGTCTGGGTTTCGGTATTTGTCGTACCATTGTAAACCGCGGCAATAGCTTCCTGGGCACCGGCGCCCGGATTTACTTCCAGGTACGTGATGGGGGTATCGAAAGACCAGGGAAGCCCAAAGCCTGCTGATGCCAGATCCTTGCGCATAATCTCCAGACCGACAATACCCTCGATATTACTTGCGGCGGTTTTTGATTGCACTGACGACCGGGACATGACCCTGTTGAAAGTGTCGCCAGTAACGGCAATGATAATGAGAAACATCGCCATTACCACGATGAGTTCCACCAAACTGAATCCCTGACTGTTTGCTATTGGTGCCCGTTTCATTGTCCATGTCCTTGTTTTTCGATTTACTGCACAGTGCTCAATGTGCCCCTGCTTCCGTTACCACAGAAGAGACAACATAATCAAAATGATTTCCGCGATTAATCCAACTGACCCCGACATTGACCCTCTTCGTGGTTGTCGAAACGGTATCGATTTTTTTTGTCACCGTATAGTTAACAATTGCACTGCGCATGTTTACCGGAACTGTCAGTGATTTTTCCGCTGCCCCGGTGATATTAGCAAAGGGAAAACTTTTTATCTTTGCCATCTGGTTTTCTCCAAGCATTGTGGCCTGTGTCCTCATCTCGTTCTGGAGGTTTGTCGCAATGGCAAGGTTCAGCGACTTCATAAGACCCAAAAGTCCGACCATGAGTATGACGATGGCAACCAGGAGTTCGATTAGAGTAAATCCGGAATCATTTAATTTCGATATTATCTTTTGTGCACGCGGCCGCATTTTTACTCCCCTGACTTATTATTCTTCCCATGCTGACTCTGGATTGGGTAATCACCAGAGCATCCAGAGATGGATTTGCATCGGTAAAAACACATATGATTTTGTCTATAGGGTCAACCATCATCCCACGACCAGAAAACTCAATGGGATCTGCAGAGCTCAGAACAACAGGATAACGAAGACTTTTCCTCTCCACCTCGGTGCCTTCAGTACCGCGCGTCTCAGCCACGGATGAATATCTCTTAAAAACCAGAGTCGTCGCATCTGGAAACTCAACATCATAATTCTGACCAGTAACAATAGCCCGCTGCCGCATGGACATAATATCGGCAGACGTCTCCTTCACCTGTTTGGCAATATTTTGCCTTGTTACCCAGCTGTTAAAGTTGAGGGTAGCTATCGTAAGAAGAATCGAAATAAGCGCAATCACCACAATCAGTTCTATCAGGGAAAATCCGTTCCGGCTCATTTTTAGCGCTCCTGGATATGGAGTATTTTTTTCACCGGCTTTCTCAGCGCATCAGCAGGAGGCGCGGGTAGTGGCGGCTTACCAGTACCCACATCCACTTGCCTGCCTCCCCGTCCAAACGAGGAGATATCGGACAGGTCCACAACCACGATTGCTCCGGTTGAAAGCTGAATCATGATTTTTCCCTTTAAAGTTCCAGGAGCAGGTGCTCCTCCCGTAGCGTAGTTCACAAGCCAGAACATGGTTTCACCACCGAATCCACAAATATCTGAGGTTGGTTTGAAAGTGGTGAACTGGAGGAGACCGTTTGTTTTAACACTGGGTGACGTCACGACACGCTCAGCCTTGAAAGGCTTTCCACCATAGGTGCCGGTGGCATCAAGGTTAATGTACCAGCCATCAGTCTTGCCTGAGGCAAGGGAAGAACTGGGTGTATCCGAGGACTGGTTTGTCAGTGTGGATATATCAAGCGCTGTAGTACAGGTATCATCAAGATCTTTTAGAGGACCGGTGGCAGTTGAGTAACAAGGCTCCTTGATTCCAAAGAGGGTCATTTGATTGTCAGCGGCATCTATGCCGACGGTGTTGTTTTTATAGAAATATCTTCCGGTACCGAAGTAGAGCCAAAGGACCGATTTCCCGGAAGTTTTGTCGGCATCATCGTAAAGCTTTTCAATCGAGGCCGTTACCGGACCGACGCCATCAATGACCTTGCTTAAAACCCAGTGTGACGGATCGGTATCTTCCTTCGTGACTAGACGAAGCAGACCGCCGTCAGTCCAGGTGGTTGTCCCTGTTGTCGTCGGCTTAACGTAACCCACATAGACGACATCGGTACTGTAATAACCAAGTGAGAAGCGATTCCCTTTATCGGTATCGATGGCATTGGAAGACAGTGAACCACCAAAGGCATCGGCAATATGCGAGCCGTCATTCAGCGTATCGATAATCCAATAATTGTTGCCCAACACGAATGGCGGCGTTGCGTTCAAATCAACAACGAACAGTTTTAACGTCTTGTCCGACTTGGCATAAAACTGGTGAGTGCTAGTATCTATCGGGCCGGTGGGCCCGGAAGCAAACACCGCGAACCACCTGCCATTCTTGCCTGAATCAGCAATATTACTCGCATTTTTACCATTTATCCGAACGATTGCCGGCTCCGAAACCGTGTAGCCCAAATCAGCATGGGTAAATTCCCACTTAAGCGTTGGGTTCTCCGGGTCCGTAACATCAAGGGCAAAAACCGACGAAAGGCCATGTTCTTTAAAATTATCAACATCCATCGGTGTCTTGACACAATCCGAACAGGTGGCATCAGCTCCCCTACTAGCCCCACCAAGCCCCATCTCGCCGATGAGAATTGATCGCCAGCTTGTATTTGCAAGGCTTAATTCGTTATCTGAGTTCTTAGTAGTCGTCCTACTGCAGTCCCAGTAATTGCCGGAAGAACAGCCCGACGGCATAATACTGGCATCCACCAGCAAGGTGCTGTTGTCGACAAAATAAAGGTGGGTGTAGTTCGGGTCGGCAAAATACTTGAGATAGGGCAACGCATTCTTCGGAATAAACGCCCACTTTTCAGTGCCGACATCCGAACCGGTCAGTTGCGCCCTCTCAAAACCGCTAGTCCGCTTAATAACCTTACCAAGGGAAAAGGCATGGAGAGCACCATCATTGGCGCCAACATAGACCATGCCTCGATTTCCATAGTCTTCCGAAGTTATGTAGGATTCATAGGTTGCATCACCGTAATCCAGGTTGTATCCGCTCTGAGGCTTGTCGGATTGAACTTTCGGGGTCGAGGTGATCACATCTCCCAGTTTCCACACACCGTAACCCGTAGACATGGCAGTTGTACTACTCGCTGTTGAAACAGTGTCATAACCATTCACCCATCTCCTGCGGAAACCGACGGCATCAAAACCATGGATGTACTTAATAAGTTTCTCCGCTGCCGTGATCTTTGCCGTATCATCCGCACCCGAAACGTTCAAGTACTGATACAGATTTGCTTTATTGCCAGTCGAGAACCCTCCGGACAGAAGTGATGTCCCATTTATCGACGTCAAAATAGTTCTAGGGTTTGTAGTGAGGTTTCTCTTGTAAAGTTTCGTACCCGCCTTCCAGAGTGCCTTCAGAGAATCGGAATCAACCGAATCTACATAAGTGTAATTCCCTGTCCCGTCATCCGAGTACCTCTTGGCAACCGTCTTGTTGGTAGATCCATCAAAAACGAAATCCACCCGGTAATCGTTGGCAAGATTAAGAATCTGGTCGGTAGTGGTATCTTCACGAATAGTACTATTGGAAATGAAGGGATCAAAATAATACCAGTAGTTCTGCAAGTCACCTATCCAGGAGATCGTCTGATCACCGCCAAATTCCTTTTCCGGGTAGAAAATGGCAGATATTAGGTTCGCCCCGCTCTGACCACGATTGCTGACAATGGATGCAGCGGTGCCGGAAGCGGACCCGGAAACGACTTCTTCCAGAGCTTGTCTGATTTTGGGTCCCAATTCAGCAGGGTTTTCCGCCTCGTAATAAACCCCTCCACCTCGGGTTGCTGTATTGTTCATGAGTGCTTTCGAGTTACATTCGCCGGATACACCATTGTCGGTGCCGTTGAAGACAACAAAGGTCTTGATGTGTTCATTTTTCTTGAGGGTGTTCATAGCAGGTTTCGCGGTAGTTATACCGGTTTCGAAATTGCTGATGTTGTAGTTGTAGCCGAGATATGCCAGATCGTCCAGATTCTTGCTGCCCGCGTAATAGTCGCAGGTCCCGATCTCACCCGTGGGGTAGCGATAACGATTTGCGAGGGCACTGACTTCTGTCCGACGATCCGCGGTCGACATACCGTCCGAAATAATCAGGATATTGTTGGACTGGCAATAATATTGGGAGGGATTCCTGATGTCAATGAAGTCCGAGTCATTAAGTCGAAGTGCTGTCCGACTGGTTTTACCGCTGGGATCTAAGGTGGTGTTTTTAGCAAAATAACCGATTGAGTTGTAAAAAGCTTCAGCAAATGGTGTCCAGGTTGCGCCACGGATGTCGTTAATCTGGCGGACTAAACCAGCGGTATTGTTCCCGACGCCGTCACTGATGCATTTCTCACCGGTCAGGCAGTTGGCGTCAGTCGCGCAAACCGTAGAGGTTGTTGTGGAACATTTGCCTTCTCCGATATAGTGGAAGACCTTTCCACCGTCCAGGTTAGTCGTGGCAATGCATGCCGTTCCATTGGGGCAGTCATTTACTGTCGAACATGGCTGTTCCGGCTTGGTTTGGCACACTTTTGTGCTGGGCAGCAGCAGGGTTGCGCTCTCCGCCGCCGAGCCGTAATCATTGAATTTAATCCCGCCAAAACGGATCCTGTTCCCATATTGCTGAATCAGGCCATTGGTCGGCTCACTCGCCAGAATCCGGACGGTCATTTTATCTTCGCCGTTGCTCAGTTTGAGCGGCAGACCCAGTTGCGCTTCGACACCGAGATCGCTGATAATGGCTGGGAGGTTGTCATAATTGGAGGTATCGGAAGGGGAATCGGTAGGATCGGTAACCGGGGCGACATCAAGGGAAGCACAGAATTCATTATATTTCCCTATTACGCAATCCTCGCTCTCCCAAGCATTCTTGTCCCAATCCGGTGAAGTGCCGTTATAGCAGGAGCCAGCGTACGTAAGACTACAAAGGAGATCTGCGTCACCGGCTGTTATGCTGTCAATCCCTCCCCGATCTTTGTAGATGTCGGGGCAATTATTTTTCACATCCTGGTACCCATTGTTGCCTACTGAATCCGGTGGATCGGATTTGTAAGCGAGCCAACATCTTTGAATTGAATCCCTGTAGATTATCTTCTTGTTCGTCGCCAGATCATGTTTGTTTCCGATATTAAGACAAATATCAACCGCATTTTTAATTGATGCTGGATCATGACCCTCAATGATGGCATCGATGGCAGCCTGGCAATTATTCTGATTGTAATTGCCAAGATAAATATATAGATACGTCTGTCCACCGGGTGAAGGGGCCGAATAGTTGTCGGTGTTGGGCGCACCTTTGACGGAAAAAGTAACTCCCAAAGAGGAATTGGTTCCCCCTTCCACGTAGTCGGCTATCAGAGCTTCCTTCACAAAACCGCGACCGACGCATCCCCTTGATTCGGCAATAAGTTTGCCGCTTTGATATTTACCACCAGTAAGAATTTTTTTCTCGACGTCGAACTTGGAGGCGGTGAGCCAGTTCAGATAGTTTCCTTTGGCGACAAATTCAGTGACCTTCTTTGGTGTTGAACTGTCCAGGGTTATACAAAGGTTTCCAGCACCTGTCGCAGGTGACCGAAGTGTACAGGAGAGTGGGAATGTATTGTTAACAGTTGGCTCGAAATAACCACTCGCAATGATGTACTTATAGTAAGTGTCCCCTTCAAAATTACCGGCATATGAAATCGTGCTTTTGTATGTTTGATCAAAACAGTAGTATGGAATACGGGGCGGTGAAGCGCTGCCGAGGTCAGGATAGGCCAGATCATACATACTTGCAGAGTTGTCTATCATCAGGAGAAGGTTCGGATTTATCGTTTCCTGGATAAAGGGTGGAGTTATCGAATAGTCACTCATAGTTACCGCAGAATACGCCGGGAAGGCAACTCCAATGATAATAGTAATTAAAAGACTAATTCCTAAACTCACTGCTTGTATTTTCATGACGTGCCCCTCTATTTTTTCTAATTCCATCAGAAGTTGGTTGTGGACGAACTTATTTATTATCCTGATTAGCACTATTCTTCCGCTATGAAGATTGTCATCCCCGAAAGCCTTTATCGGGGGTCCATATTTCAGTCGGTTAGAAGCTGGATTCCCGACCAGAACCGCTTCGGGAATGACAGGTTTGGGAACTGGCGGAAGATTCATGCTAATCAGATTTATTATACAGATATGAGCTAGACGCTGCGCCAGATTAGGATCCAGCAATTAACAGCGCAACATAAAACATCCCCGAGTCGTCTTTAAGTGACACTATCCAGTTACTAGTAAAGTTTTATAGCATAAAAAATGCCAACTGCAATCCATCAGTCAGAACATTTTATATTTTAATGATAATGAACTATTACTACCTCCCTAACAATAGTAAACTACTAATATATATAGCGTAATGCACCAGCATAAAATATTAGACATAGCAAATGCGCTGTTGTTTTAGGATGTTACAGCTGGAAACATACTACAAAAACACCCCCTAATCAGCAGCACCTTGGCTTGCAACAGCACGGTTAGCGTCAACATGATATTTTATAATATTTCACACGTTATGATTCCGCTATTGATTCATGAGGACATACTTAACAAAGGGGAATTCTTGGCTGACAACATCGCATTATTTGCACACAACGTCGATTGAAGTATGCAAGTATTGCATACTTCAATCGACTTGCAACCAGGCAAGCAGAGAATGGGTAGTGATTAGTGAATACTCTCTAAACATAAAGCAACTAGGAGCGTAGGGTAAAACTGCTGTAAATCAACTAGCACCCTGCAAAATCGACAGAACCTGTCCTTGCTCAGCCAATTTTCGCCTCGACTTTCCAAACCTTAGATACTACTAGAGGCGTTGCTCAGGAAGAACTATGATAAGAAGCTTCTTGCGTAAAGGCTTTGAGAGAAGAATTATCCAATAATATATATCAGCTGTTTTCACCACCAAACAAATGAGTAATTGATTTATTTTCTAATTTGTTACATAAACTATTGAAATTAATTCTACTTGTAGGCTTTTATATATTTTTAAAAAATGATTTAGTCACCACTTTCAGGCAACAATACCCAGGCGCTATTTCGTCGCAACCGTAAGTTCGGTTTAGCGTGCTGGCGACATGAACTCCCTCCAACTTCTTGCAAGCTTCAGGATAGTTATCCTGACCCCATTTTCAAGGAAGGAAAACATGAACACTCCCAACCCACTCCAATTCTTTGACCTGGATGAAATACAAAAACTGCTTGAAGCCTATTTCAAGCTGACCGGAATCATTTCGGCGATTCTGGACCCAGAGGGCAATATTATTGTTGCGGTGGGTTGGCAAGACATCTGCCTCAATTTCCACCGTACTAATCCGATATCACGTGCCCGCTGTCAGGAAAGTGATTTGTACATAAATTCTCACCTGAATGACGGTACTGACGATTTCCTCGAATATAAATGCAGAAACGGTCTTTGGGATGTTGCCCTGCCTATCTTCTTCGAGGGCAAACACATAGCAACATTTATTACTGGCCAGTTTTTTTATGAAGACGACATGCCCGACAGGGAGAGGTTCCTTGCCCAGGCGAAAGAACTCGACTTCAACGAAAACGATTATCTTGCCGCCCTTGACCGGGTTCCAGTTTTCAGCCGTGCCCAGATCAGAACTGCCATGGAATATTACCGCAGCCTGGTTGCCCTTATAGCCAATGCTGGCCAGAAAAACTTGAATCTTTCACTAGACAGGAATGTTCGGGCTCGGATGGAAGGATCGCTACGCGAAAGCGAAGCGACTCTCCGCACCGTTACTGATGCTGCTCGTGACGCAATCATTATGATTGACAACGAGGGGAAAATCACTTTTTGGAACCCTGCAGCGGAAGCAATCCTTGGCTGGCAGGAATCGGAAGCCCTGGGTCGAGATCTCCACCAGCTGCTATCGCCGGAGTGCTTTAGTGCAGCATCTCGCCAAGGTATGGCTCTTTTTAGACAAACCGGCGAAGGTAATGCCGTGGGCAAGACTGTCGAACTGCGCTCCCGAAAAAAAGACGGGGCCGAAATTCCAATAGAATTATCACTTTCCTGTATCCAGCGTGAGAACCAATGGCATGCAGTGGGTATCATCAGGGACATCAGCAAACGAAAAGCATACGAACAGAAGCGGAAACTGGCAAGCCTCGTATTTGATAACATTTCGGACTGCATACTGTGGATTTCACCTGAAGGGCGATTTCTAGATGTTAATGAAGCCAGTTGCAAAACTCTCGGCTATTCCCGTGAAGAGATGCTCTCTCTGTCTGTTTCGGACATCGAACCGAGCGTGCCTGCCTCTGCTTGGCCCACCATCTGGGAAAACATAAAAAGATACAAACAACACCGGATCGAATCGACGCACAAAGACAAGAACGGCCGGAGCTTTCCGGTAGAAATAAATTCCAATTTCATCAGCTATGAAGACACCGAGTTTCTCTGCGCGATCGTCCGTGACATCTCCGAACGAAGAGAGGCTGAAGAGGCACTTCAGGCAAGTGAAGACCGATACCGGATTTTCACCGCCATCACCTCCGATTATGTCTTCAAATGCTCACGCCAGGGGGCAACCCCTTTCCGCATCCAGTGGATGGCAGGACCTGTCAAGACGATAACTGGCTATTCGGAGGAAGAAGTCTTTACTATGGGCTGTTGGAGACACATCATTCATCCCGATGATGCCGAGCGGGTCGTCACTCAACTTATGGTGCTAACACCCGGTCAGAAACAAACTATACAATTCAGAATCATTACAAAATCCGGTGAAGTTCGCTGGATCCGCGAATCATCCTACTGTGGAGCCGGGGATAATACACAAGAATTGATACTTTATGGCTGTTCCCAGGACATTACAAAACAGGAGATGTTGCAGGAACAGCTTCTCAAAAACCAGAAACTAGAATCGCTGGGAGTTCTTGCCGGAGGCATTGCCCACGATTTCAACAACATTCTGACCGGTATCATGGGAAACATCTCCTTTGCCCGCATGTTCCTCGACAATTCGCACAAGGCCTACAAACCACTGGAATCAGCAGAAAACGCCTCTGGACGGGCAGCTGAACTTGCGCAACAACTCCTTACGTTCGCAAAGGGGGGTGCGCCAATCAAGAAAATGACTTCTGTTCGCCCCCTGGTTGAAGAATGTCTTTCGCTTGTTCTTCGAGGAACGAATGTGATCGGTGTTTTGGAGACGACTGAATCGCTTCATGTTCTAGAAGCTGATGAAGGGCAACTGGGGCAGGTATTTAACAACATCATCATCAACGCAGTACAGGCTATGCCTGGCGGGGGGAACATTACGGTTCGGGCAGACAACCTGACCTTGGTTTCCGCGAATAACCTGGGGCTTCCTGCCGGCCAATACGTGAAACTATCTTTTATCGATGAAGGATGCGGAATTAAGGATGAAGACCGGAAGAAAGTTTTTGACCCCTATTACAGCACGAAAGCCGAAGGCACAGGTCTGGGACTTGCCTCAGCCCATTCGATTGTCAGCAGACATGGCGGCTCTATAGAAATCGATTCTCATATCCACAAAGGCACAACCATTACCCTGTATCTTCCCTCTTTCGAGTACGGGGATACGAAAACTTTTGAAGCTGTGGTAGGTCAGAAAGATTCGAGCAGTACTGGCGGGAACGTTCTTGTTATGGATGATGAAGAGATGATACGGAGCCTGACGAAGGAAATGCTCGAGCACCTGGGCTATCAGGTTTCAACCTGCAGCAATGGGGAGCAGGCCATCGCTTTATATAACTCGGCGCGGCAATCAGGCAACTCGTTTTGCGCAGCAATACTCGACCTTACCATACGGGGAGGAATGGGGGGAAAGGAAACGGCACAATCTATCCTGGTAGAGAACCCTTCAGCCAAATTGATTGTTTCCAGCGGTTACTCAAATGATCCGGTCATGGCAGATTACAGCAAATACGGTATCTCTGGCTCGTTGGTCAAACCGTACAATGCGGAGGATCTAATGAAAGTGTTAGCAACCTGAACAACCATTTTTCCTGGATGAGACGTGACAACAAACAGAACATCTTCTTTCGAACAACTGTTTTCAACCTTTCTGCAAGGCCTTTTTTTCTAGTTTATTGCGATACATCTCCCTGTCGGCGCATTCCAGCAGTTCCTCAACACTACACGGTGCGGTTATCTCGTATCGTGCCGTGCCCATACTGAATGAAAGCCGGTACGGTCTAATTCGCAGAAGGTTGTGCGCATTCAGATTTTCTTCTACCCGTGCCTTGACCGCCAGTTCTGTTTCGCCTCCGGACTCCAGGATCAGACCCACGAACTCATCACCACCGAGACGGGACAGGATATCCGATGCCCGCAACGACGTCTTGAGCACATCGGCAGCATCCATCAATGCCTGATCACCGGCAAGGTGACCATAGGTGTCGTTGATACCTTTCAGGTCATCCAGATCTGCATAAAGAAGCGTCATCCCTTGCGCAAGTCGATCGGCTATTTTTATCTGCTGAAGGGCAAGGGTCATAAAACCCCGGCGATTGTGAAGCCCCGTCAATTCATCTGTTAACGATATATCTCGCAACTGTTGTTCCACATGTTTTTTTTCAGTGATATCGCGCAAGTGAATCAGTTGAACCCTTACTCCCTTTATGGAAATAATCGCAATGGACAGGTCGACAATGACGAGTGAACCGTCCTGATGGTAGAAAGCCCATTCACTGAGAGCAGTTCCCTCAACATAGGCCAGGCGTACGACGGCTATTTCCTTGTCAGAAGAGAGTTCACCATCAGGCTGGTATTCGGGTGAAAAATATGCAAGGGTTCGATGCAAAACACTGCCACGGGAAGCCACCCCAAAAATCTCTACTGCTGCGCTGTTACAGTCAATAAATTTTCCAGAATCATCCATGAGGAGAATGGGGTCAGGTGCCGCTTCGAACAGTAACCGGAATTTCTCCTCACTATCGCGAAGATCTGACTCAGCTTTTTTCAGCCCGGAGATATCATGAATCAAGACAAGAGAACCAGCGTCTCTGCGCCATCTTCCTCTGATGGGGGTAACCGTGACCTGAGCTACGAGTCGACTGCTGTTATGTTTCGGTCCCCTTTCATCCACTAGACCACCGCCCGCGGCAATTGCCGCAAGAAGCCTGGGATAGTCTGCTAGCACTTGCTCACGACGTTCGCCGATAGCCTCTTGCTGAGGCATGACAAGCAGTGGAAATGCAGCACGATTGAGGTCAAGGAGGCGCCCTTTTTGATTGAACACCAAAACACAATCCTTCAGGTTTTCCACCAGGGTACTGCGCACTATTGGTGCAAGGTTCTTAAGACGAAAACGGAAAAGCCCATACGTATAGAGAGGACCTGAAGCAGCAATAACAAAAGGAAATGGGTCAAATCCCGACGGAAGCATCCCGGCAAAATACACAAGAAGAGCACTCGTGGGAAGAAGCGAGCCAAGGAACATAAACGCTGATTGAACGCGGAGATGACGTACCGAGCGGACAACCATGCCGAGGAAAAGAACATTTCCGGCAAGAATTGCGAAACAGAAATAGACAAGAGAAAACCAGTACCAGGGGTCTCGGGTAAAGACCTGAGGGAAGGGATTTCCGGCCATGACGGAGAGACTCAAATTTTGACTGTGAAACAAGGTGTCGCTAAAGACAGTTGCAAAGGTCAAAACGGGGATGACAAACAGGACAATCTTGATAAAGTGTGGGACACGAGTTACCACACCACTGGAATAGAGCGCTAGAAGCAGCCAGAAGGTCGGAAGAAAAGAGATCCCAAGGTACTCTGCTCGAGAAGCTAGCAGCTCACAGGGAAGCGATTTACAGGCGAGAAGAACGGCATAACCGCCGCAATAGAGAGCAACTGTCAGCATGAGAGCTGAAAAAGCCCGTGCAGCAGGAACCAGTTGACGTCGTTTCCAGGCGAACAGGGCAAGCAGGAGCGTTATTGCGGACGAAGCCGCCAGGAGATTGATCAGGAGCATTCGTTTTTCCATGTATCAAATTTCTGTGAATAGTCACACAGGTTAGGACCAGTAACATAATAAAAATCTCAGAGAAAAGAAACACATTTGTACAAAATCACCAAAATCTACCCAAGTTTTTTTCAAACAGATAAAGTTATCAGTCCTCGATGCCTTCCCAGTAGATGTCCACTCCTGATTGAATTTCCCGAAGCAGTTCCTCGTTTCGATGCGGCAGGAAAAGATGGGAAAAGCGCCCCTGGTGACGCAGGTATTCCTCAACGGCTCGACGATGCCGCGGAACATTTGTATGGGTGACCGACCCGTCACGATATTCCTTCAGAAGCCAGACACCAGTTTCTACCGCAAGTTTTCCAATTTTAATAGTGTCTTTCGGATCAAACCCCCACCCGGTAGGACAGGGAGCAAAAGCAAGTATCAGCCGCGGTCCTTTCAGGCCTTTCGCTGTATTCAACTTCCGGACAAGGTCAACGGGGTGCGCAGGGCTGACTGTTGCGACATAGACCGGTCGGTGCGCTGTAGATGGCAAACAGATCCTTCTTCCGCCCGGGGTAGCCGAGCGGCCCCCTGCTGGTGGCAGTCCTTGCGCCAAGCGGAGTAGCGGCGGAAGCCTGCTGTCCCGTATTCCCATATCCCTCGTTATCGTAACAGATATAGAGAAAATTCAGAGCTCGATCCATTGCTCCTGATGTAGCAGAAAGCCCCATGCCATAGGCAGAACCATCCCCGGTCAACACCACGGTTTCAAGATCCTCCTCCGCCGCAAGCCGACCTTTGGCGAGCTGGATATCGAGCGCATCACGCACTCCTTGCGCACCAGCCGGGGCAGACGCCATAGCTGTATAGAGTCAGGACCCTTTAAACGGGGTAAAAGGGTAGTTTGCCAGAAGCGTCATGCAGCCAGCCGCATTAACGAAGATACTCTTTTCCCCTACCACATCATAAATCTCTTTGATAACCGCGAGCCCACCAGACCCGCGATATTAAGCCTGTCTTTCAACGTTTCCGCTTTTTCGGCGCTGTTGATGAGCAGTACGGTGAGTTCTTTCAGCCCACGATGCGCAAGGCAAGATACGGCACCAGGTTGAAAAGCAGGATGCCGCACTTGAACAGTGCCAGAGCTGCATAGTGAATAGCATTGAACTTTTCAACCGGCATGGCGAACCACCTGCCGTGAAAGCGGTAAATCCAGTCGTGGGCTACGGTAAAAAACAGGAACCAGAGCAAAAGGATTCCAAAGTTGATCAGTGAACACCAAGCAAGTGTAGCTCGAATAATTTCCAGGCTCATAGTAACTCCTCTTGCAAAGTTGAGAAAAAAACTCATTAATTTACCTGATTAGCGCTGATCTTCCGCTATGAAGATTGTCATCCCCGAATGTCCCTATCGGGGATCCATGATTTCAGTCGGTTAGAAGCTGGATTCCCGATCAGAATCGCTTCGGGAATGACAGTTTTGGGAGCTGGCGGAAAATTGACGCTCATCAGGTTTATTTATAGTGTAAACCCTACTGAGCTCTTTTCAATGGTGACGTGCTTTGTTTACAGATGAATGACACTGGCAGTCTTCCCCTATCATTTGACATTCTGAGCTGAAACCTGTACTGTCAAAAAATATTTTCGATGATTTTCCGCAAAGATTTTTTGCATTACCCCAGGAGAAGAAACGTACATGGTAAACGGCACAGTAAAATGGTTCAATGACAGCAAAGGATTCGGATTTATTGAGCAGGAAAATGGCGATGAAGTTTTTGTTCATTTCTCCGCTATAGCAGGCGATGGTTTCAAATCACTGGCCGAAGGCGACAGGGTCTCTTTTGAAATCACAAAGGGACCAAAAGGCTTGCAGGCTGCAAACGTAACCAAGATTTAAGATATAACACTCGTTGTGCGTCAGAAAGCCCCGGGTCACCCGGGGCTTTCTGCGTTTTTGTCACGTCACCCTGTAGTGCCATGGCCAAAGGGATGCAGAGCTCACAAAGTCTCGCAGTTCCCGTCAGCACACCAGGAGAAATTTTACTTGAGATATCGCCGGGACACTGCCATGGCCGGCTTGAAAAGGTATTGGAGAATTTGAATGCGCATTAAAAAACTTTCTGCAGGAGAGACTATTGAAGCAAACTGCACACGCTGCAAAGCGACACTCAATCATACCATTGTCGCCATGGTGGGAGAAAAAGTAGCCCGGGTTGAATGCAACACCTGTCGTGGCATTCACAATTACCGGGCACCAGTAGAAAAGAAAGAGAAGAAAAGCAGCCTGTCGGCACCCAAAAAGCAAACCATTCCCCGTCAACCGAAAAAAGATCCGGGGGTCTCCGATATGGAAGAATGGGAAGCTCTTAGTCCCACTTTTGATTGCAACAAAGCGATTCCCTATGACATGGACAAAAAGTACCGCGCAAACGAGCTGATAACACATTCAACGTTCGGACTTGGTATCGTAAAGACCATCATTCCGCCAAAAAAGATGGAAGTCCTCTTCCAGTTGGGCAAAAAACTTCTCCGCTGCCAGTAATTACTTTCCGACTGCAAAGCACCTTCCACGCTGATCAACAACAAAATAAAAAGGGCCGGACACGTTATGATAATAACGAGTCCGGCCCTTTTTGCATTGCAGAAAACGACGCTACTACTTGGTCAGGAGAAAGTCACCTTCTCTCAATCAGTAAATCTCTACTTCTTTTTATTCTTTTTCCCAGCGGTAAACATATCACCAAGAGTGCCCATGCCCATCGGTGTATCAGCAGCTTTGCGGCGGAAATCATCAAGGGTGGCCTCCTCCTCGCCGGCAGCACGTGCCGCACCAGCTAGAACCAGAGAAATACGGCGGTTTCCTCGATCGATACTCTCGATTTTTACCTCAACCGTCTCCCCTTCCTTGAGAACTTCGCGAGGATGGTTAATCCGTTTTCCGGCACCCAGTCGTGAAATATGAATCAAACCGTCCAGACCGTAAGAGAGGCTGACAAAGGCACCAAAGGGGGCCAGTTGCGATACGGTCCCGGTTTGGAAAGATCCCTCGGGAAACTTTTGCGCCACCTCATCCCACGGATCTGCCAAGGCGTCCTTGATGCTGAGAGATATCCGGTCTTTTTCTCGATCGATGACTTTGATGACAACCTGGACCTGTTGGCCAACGCTTAGAACATCACTTACTTCCTTGACGCGGGTCCAGCCAATCTCGGAAATGGGAACCAACCCCTCAATGCCGCCGATATCAACAAAAGCGCCGAATTTCTGGAGAGACGTAACCGTGCCGGGAACCGTCGTGCCTTCGCTGAGGGTTACCAGAGCTTCCTCTTTTAGCCTATTCTGCTCTTCTTCCAAGAGGACTCGACGCGACACGACAATATTACGCCCTCTTTCACTATAGTCAGTAATACGGAAAGACAATTTAGTTCCGACGATCGACTCCGGGTTGTCCACGCGACGTAGTGACATCTGGGAATACGGACAAAAGGCCCGCACCGCACCAGCAAGCTTCACCTCGAAGCCACCCTTGATTTCTTTCTCAACCACGCCTTCAACCGGAACACCCGCCTGCCAGGCTTCTTCCAACTGGGCACTGCCTGCTGCCCCGCCGCCAATCTTTGTCGTGAAACGCATCTCTCCCTGTCGTGAGGACAGAAAATGAGCAGTTATGGTGTCCCCCTCCTTCACCGTAACGCTGCCGTCCGGATCAGTGAATTCCTTCAGATCAACGACACCTTCGCCCTTGTGCCCGGTATCAATAAAAATCCACTCACTGCTTACCTTCAGCACCCTCGCCGACACCTTCTGGCCCGGCGTGAGAAGGCCACTCTGATTGCTAAGGCTCTGCTCAAGCAGGTCGGCAAAACTCTCATCTTCATCTGTCATTTCCAGATCATCTTTGTCTGTCATGGCTGTTCCTTTTTTCGTGAATTTTTCCAGGCAAGGTAGTTCTTTTAGTGCATATAAATGTCAACCTGTCGCACTGCGACTTGATTCCATAAATTCATTCCATTATCGCGAAACAGGCATTGTCACACTCATTCAGACTTTTGACTGGGCATCGAGGTGAAATGGCAAGTACTATACGGGACAGGGCACTTTTAGCAGTTTATATGATCAGACATACTATATGCCAGATAAATTTCTAAGATTTCAATATCTATCGTAACGCGGGAAAAGGTGTGAGGCCGAAAAACAGCCACCCTGGTGCAATAAAGACTTACCCACAGTCTTACCACTGAAGTGTTGCTGGACTCCTCAAAAGCTCCGGGCAGCCGACAGACTCCTAGGTTTCGATACTGTCAGCCGATATCGTCAGTCCCCGATACTTTGCCATGCACCGGCACAAGCAGAAAGGGAATGCGGATTTTCTGGGAAAGCTGCGGTGTCGCACTGCGAGCCCAGAAGGCACTCAATCCTGTTTTACCATGTGTACCAAGAACCACGGCATCTATGTGACCCTTATCCACTTCTGCAGAGATGACAGCAACGGTCACCTCGAAACACAGCAGCCTCTACGGTAATTCCTTCGCTTTGCAGTCTTTTGACATGCAGGTCGAGGTACTCCTCCGCTTCGTGCTGCACAAGATCCAGAATCTCACTGGCTACCAGTGGAGACAGTCTTGCGGCAGCCGCTTCTTCTCCGGGCAGGTTCGTTACTTCAGGAACAACCATAACAAGATATAATTCGGATTCCAGACTTTTAGCAAACCTCTCAGCAACAAAAAGTCCCTCCTCATGAGCAGCATTACCATCCAATGGCACCAACACCCGTTTGAATGATATTTTATCCGATACTCCTGTATCCAGCGGCTGGACAAAAAGTACTGGAGTGGCAATTATTGCTGCTACCTGCTGGGCAATTCTGCCAAAAAGAAAAGCCCGCAAACCGCCCTTGCCGTGAGTGCACATGGCTATAAAATCAACCCCGAATTCATCGCCATGTTCCGCAATGCTGCGAGAAACATTGTCTTGTGGTGCCTCGTGAACATGTGTTGCCACAATGATCCCTGCCGCTTTAAACTGTATCGAACATTCCCTTAAATATTTCTCGGCAACCTGCGGGTCGTGCAAGTGCCGCTCACCATGGATTTCCCTTGGAGCATCCCGCTCGATGACATGGAACAGGGTAACCTGTGATCCAAATGAATGAGAAAGATAAAGAGCAACGGGAAGAGCAGCTTCAGCCATACGGGATCCGTCAAGAGGCACAAGTATATGTCGAAACATGTCATTACCCCACGAATAGTATCTGATACAAAAGATACATATTTAAGAATATAATAAGAAAGGCAACCAGGGAAGCGGCTGCCGTAGTTGCTGGGCGATTAACCAGGCTACCCATCAGTCTCTTGCGACTGGTAAAGATGACCAATGGGATCACGGCAAAGGGCAAGCCAAAGCTGAGAACCACCTGACTTAGAACCAGAGTACGAGTCGGATCAAACCCCATCCAAATGACAATAAGTGATGGTACTATCGTCACCAGACGCCGGATCCAGACAGGTATCTTCCGTTTAAGAAAACCCTGCATGATCACCTGACCGGCCATAGTGCCCACTGCGGAAGAAGAAAGCCCGGCAGCCAGCAGAGAAATGCCAAACACCCAACGAGCAGCAGACCCCAGAAGTGGTTCCAGGGTACGATAGGATTCTTCGAGCGTTCCAACAGAGGTAAGTCCTTGCTGGAAAAAAGTTGCCGCGGCCATAATCAGCATTGCCGCGTTTATCATACTTGCCAAACCCATGGCGATAAAAACGTCAGTAAGTTCAAAGCGAAACAGTCGGCGCTGTTGATCCGGATTTTTCACCATGACGCGCCCCTGGGTCAAGGCGGAATGGAGAAAGATAGCGTGGGGCATTACCGTTGCACCAAGAATCCCGGTAGCAAGTATTACGCTTTCTGTACCGGAAAATTGAGGCACCACCGCATGCTTCAACACAGCTCCCCACTGCGGTTTGTCCAGT
This sequence comes from uncultured delta proteobacterium, assembly GCA_963717775.1. GTDB lineage: Bacteria > Desulfobacterota > Desulfuromonadia > Geobacterales > Geobacteraceae > RPRC01. Next base: position 66,755 of record CAVQWZ010000027.1, on the reverse strand, counting down.
ATCGTCTCCACCAGATAACAGAAAGCAACAATACCCACAAGCGCTGTGATCACTGCCTCAACCGGTCGAAAACCATATCGTTCGAGACTGAGAATCGCAAAGGTGACAACAGCGGTAAGTAAACCCGCTATCCAGAGCGGCATCCCAAACAGCAAATAAAACCCGACCGCAGCACCCAGAAATTCGGCAAGGTCAGTGGCCATGGCAACCAGTTCCATGACCACCCACATTACCAACACAACGGGACGTGGGAAGTGATTGCGACAGTGTTCAGCAAGATTAAGCCCGGTTGCAATACCCAGCTTGGCCGAAAGTGCCTGGAGAAGCATTGCCATCAGATTACTGGCGACAATGACCCAGAGAAGTGTGTAGCCAAACTGTGCGCCACCCTGAATATTGGTGGCAAAATTTCCGGGGTCTATATATGCAACACTGGCAACGAATGCCGGGCCCAGAAAAGGAAATAATCTGCCAAGTCGTCCCTTTTGACTGCCTCCGCCAAGGACATTTTTGGCGGCTTCTGTCGTGCCATCAGACCCTGCCATAACAATCCCGCCCTGCCCGTATATTCCGAAATAACCGCACCATATTCATACGTTTCTGCTTATGGATCGATTGGTGTAGCCTAGGAGCCTGTCGGACTTAGGAAAAATCTGCTGCAAATCCATCTAGCCGGTCCATATTTCACCGTTTTTTTGGGCAATAGAACAACTATTACCCAGCAAAATAGACAAAATCTGTCCTCGCCCAGTCGAATTCTCGCGTCGACTTCCTAAACCCGACAGACTCCTAGCTGTCAGAGGAGTTATTTTGCCCTAAGTACTTCCGTAATTCTTTGAATCGATAGATATCTCAAGGGTAAATCCATGAAAAACAGTATTTCACTATACTACATGTTTTTACTCAAGCAACCAGTAGCCGCAGCCTGATCAGTGATAATCATAGTACCTTCAAGCAACAATTCCTCAATGCAAACGCCAATCCTCACCCTGCCTCCCCTCTAGTTCAAGTAACGTAAAGATGAACAACTAATCGTTTCAAAAAAGATATCCCTACTACAACATTTTTCTGGAACCTTTTGCTCCCTTATCTTGTCAAATTAAGCAGAACGCCTATTCAAGGGAGATCAAATCATGAAAAAACAGACTTTTATGGATGCAACCAAGGAGGATTCAATGAAATTTATGACATGCCGTGCCTTTGTCGTCTGTCTGCTGCTTGCGGCTCTATTTACTGCTGCTTGTGGCAAGAAAGAAATGGTAAAATCCGAGGATTCACTCTCTGCAGTTGTGTCAAAAGCAATTCCCGAACCTTCTGCTCTTCGCGCGTCAGTATCAGGAACAATGCATAAACTTGCCATGGAGATGAATTATCCGCCGCCCTCCCCTTCGCCATCATACCTTCCGCCCCCTCAACCTATCTCTCCTCAGGATTTCAACACTGAAGGCTATGACCGGGTCGGCGAAAACCGTTTCCTCGAAGTACTCAAGAACCCCCTGTCCACCTTCTCCATAGACGTAGACACAGCCTCCTATACCAATGTCCGTCGTTTCATCAACAGCGGAAAGCTTCCGCCTCCTGATGCAGTAAGGATCGAGGAAATGATCAATTACTTCAGCTACGATTACCCTCAACCAACGGGGAATATGCCATTTTCTTTTAACACCGAAATGATGGACGTACCGTGGAAAGCAGGAAACAAGTTACTTCTCATAGGTCTTCAAGGGGTTAAGATTGCAACGGATAATCTCCCACCCGCCAACCTGGTGTTCCTTATCGACGTATCCGGATCCATGGAGCAGGAGAACAAGCTGCCACTTCTTATTAAGTCCTTCAAGCTATTGGTCAGTCAACTGCGAAAACAGGACACGGTAGCTATCGTCGTCTATGCTGGCCAGGCAGGGCTTGTCCTCCCAGCCACAAGCGGTGCCGACAAGCAGAAGATACTGGCGGCACTCGAAAGCCTCCATGCCGGCGGAAGCACTGCAGGTGGTGAGGGAATCACACTGGCCTATCGGATTGCCAGGGATAATTTCAAAAAAAGCGGCAATAACCGTGTCATTTTAGCTACGGACGGTGACTTCAATGTAGGTGCATCAAGCGATGCCGAGATGGAGCGACTCATCGAACAAAAGCGCCGGGACGGCGTCTTCCTCAGCGTGCTCGGTTTTGGCATGGGAAACTACAAAGACTCCAAGATGCAGAAGATTGCGGATCGGGGAAATGGCAACTACGCTTATATCGACAACTTGCTGGAGGCCAAGAAAGTGCTGGTTTCACAGTTTGGGGGCACCTTGATGACCATTGCCAAGGATGTCAAACTGCAAGTTGAATTTAACCCCGCCAAGGTAAAGTCCTACCGGTTGATCGGTTACGAGAAGCGTATGCTTCGCCCGGAGGATTTTGCCGATGATTCAAAGGATGCTGGTGAACTTGGATCAGGCCATACTGTTACAGCCCTCTACGAGATCGTGCCGGCGGATGGAGCCTCCGCCGCAAAACAGGAACTGACATACCAGACGACTCAGATAAAAAGCGACGCACAGGCGAGAAACGAACTGGCTACCATTCGCTTCCGCTACAAAAAACCTGTTGGAGAAACCAGCCGCGAAATCATCAGGAAAATTCCTGCTTGCACAGTTGCAATCAATAAGACGGACGAGAATATCCGTTTTGCGGCAGCAGTGGCAGAATGGGGCATGATACTACGGAACTCGGAATACAAAGGATCAGCCAACTACACCCAGATCCAGGAACTGGCGCGTAAAGCAAAAGGTGCCGACACCAAAGGCTATCGAGCCGAATTCATCAGGCTGGTAAAAAAAGCGGAAATGTTGGACGGCAAGTCATCGCTACGAATTAATAATAATCATGATTTTCAGGATTTTCGCTGACAGAGCAATTGCTCTCTCTTAATAATTACCAGGCACCCTCTTGTCAACTGGTCACTTTTTGTTACAATTTTAATATCACAGGAGCAGAACTTGAAACATTTTCTCTCTTTAGCAACACAGAGAAAATGTTTCAAGTCTGCTGTCCAGCGATGTGTTCATTCTCTCGGTTGACAGTACTAAGGAGACGATCATGGCACGAGGATTTGTTCATCTGACAGTTGCGCTGGCATTTTTGTTTACCGGAACAACAATCCTCCATGCACAGGACCTTACCATAGCAGTGGTCGCTTGCCCGAAGGTTGCCAAGGCTGGTCAAGACCTCAAAACAACGGTACAGCTCCTGGCTGCAAACACCGGAGAGAGTGAGCAAAAAGATATCAGCGTGGAAATCGTGCTAAAGAAAAGCCCCCTTTGCCCCAACAAGGGCCGTCCAGCTGCTTATTCTTCCCAGTATTATGATGGCGTTCTACTCAAAGAAGGCCGCATGTTTGTCACGTTGGAGCCAGGCAAAACCCTCGCAATTTCACCCCGCGGTTTACTTACTGTCCCCTGGGATATCCCTGTCGGCAGAACCTACTACCTGTGTGCTGTCATCGACCCGGAAAACAAACTTAAGGAAACCAATAAAGAGAATAACTGTGCCTGTTCCCCGATAAAAATCATCGGCGCCGAAGAAGGACCACTGGTGACCAGGATTATGGAGCGTTGCCTTGTCCCAGGTAGCACAGTGACAATCCTTGGCAAAAACTTTGGAACTGCCCCGGGAACTGTTGCAGCCGTAGCGACGTCCGGCCTGCAAATCAACCTTACCGTATCGTCCTGGAGCAATTCAACTGTTCTTGTCCGAATTCCCGATGATTCAAGAATACAGGAGGGACAGCAGTACACCTTCAACATCAAGAGAAACGGCGAATCCGATAGCATCCCCACCAACTCGCAGAACATCTCTGTCTGTCCGACACAAAAACAACCTCCTCAACCAGGAACGACTCAATTCATGCCACCTTTTTTCTATGAACAGCAATAGAGATCAATGCCCTCTTTGACTCAGTCCGTCATCGGTAGCTATGTTGCTGGTAGTATGAGATTTCTCTCTTGGTGGTCCGTATTTGCAATCTCTGCTCAGTGCAGATACATGAGTAGACCCGACCGAACAGCCCCCCCATTACCCACATTTTGAAAAATATGATCCAGTGGTGTACCTGCAACTACTCCATAAAATTTCAAGTAAATTTATCCTACCCAAAAATCAAACAGCTTGGTTTCCTGGACAATAGGCGTTATTGTCGATTGACAGTATCATTGTACTGATTGATATTATGAAAAATATCTTATTTACAACCCATTCCGAAAAGAAGGTCTGGGGGGGCTAATCAGGAAAAAGAATAAAAATCAACGACAGATGACCGAATCTGGCCAAGAGTGGCCGACATACTTTAAAGGAGATACGAATGCTGAAAAAGAAATTAATCATTGTATCGTGTGCTGTTGGGTTGCTAGGATCCGGCTGCCAACCGATGGTCCTTAAACAAAATATTCCAGTATCGACCAATCCGATGGGTGCCAAGATTCTTGCTGACGGCGCACTTGTTGGTCAAACACCCTGTACAGTTTCTCTGGAGCGGACCCAAAATCACATAATCACACTTGTTAAAGAGAATTATCGTCAGAAAGATGTGGTGATTACCAAACAGTACCAGTCTAATAAAGTATTGTTGAATGCCGTCCAGTCCGGGGTTAATTCAGGACTCTTTTTTAAGAATGCAAGAATGGGTATCAATAGCGGCCTGGGATCTATCTCCGGTCAAGAAGAATCGGGTGAAGCCTATATTCTTGTTCCTTCAACAGTCAGCGTGATACTTACTCCTCTCAATGGCTCATCAGTGTACGATTCTGCTGACAGTGGCTATTCCGAAGGCTCTACTGCTGCTGATTCGCAAACCATGCCTACGGACCAGGACATCTCTTCAACTGATGTTCTCAAGGCTGGAATTGAAGCGGGTGCTGCCGGCCTTTCTCAGGCAAAACCGATTGAAAAGAACTGGCAGACATCATCGTCAGCTAAAAGCTATGTCGAGCCTAACGGTACGCAAGTGACCAAAAAATCCAGTACTTCTGTTGGAGTAAGTGTTAATCCTGCAGGGATCTTGAAATCCCTTGACACCCTATTTAACTGACAAAGGAAAATGCCACTATGAAACTGCTAAATTTACTCATAATTGGAATCCTATTGGTAAGCATGTTTGCTGGCACGGCAATGGCAATAGAGATCGATACCCTTGATAAGGTTAGCGTGCTTATGCCCCAGTCCAAAGTGCACTCACTTCTTGGCACACCCGACGAAGTGATTAAACTGGGAAATGGTCTCACGGCTGACATCTACAAGGTTACTAAAGCAGAGCCTTTGATAGGCGCTGGCTGTATCTACCAGGACAACCGGCAACTGGCAGGTCAGGCTTTCATTTTTCAGGGGTTAGTAAACAAGGAAGCTGCTGAAAGGCTTGTAAAACACGGGTTTAGCGTCACGGAAGAAACAGAAGGAGCCTATCGACTTATCGGCAAGGATGATGATAGCGGTCTACCTCTGGTGGCCCAGATCGCCCTCAATAATGGCATGACGGTTATCATGACATTTGAAAAGGGCTTTTATGATCGGTGGGGCAAGTAGGAAAAGATTCTGCAGACAAACCGGAACAGATCTTTTTGTTGCCTTGTGCGCAATGAATCTGTTCCGGTTTTCAATGTGGACAACCAATACGGAATAGTATCTGCACTAATAACCGTACTCGTTCAGACCAGAAGCCTGACGGGATTTTCCAGAATATCTTTCAGCTCTTTCATAAAACCGGCCGCGTAGGCACCGTCCACTACCCGGTGGTCCGCAGATAAAACCGCTTTCATCATTCTCGCCACGGCAATGTGGCCCTTTCGAACGACCGCCGCATCGGATACGGTTCCAAGGGCAAGAATCGCCGCTTGCGGGGGAAGTATGATGGCAGTGAAGCCGCTAACACCAAGCATCCCCATATTTGACACAGTGAATGTCCCGCCCGTCATGTCCCCCTGAGTGAGTCTGCCTACCCTGGCTTTTTCGATAAGTTCGTGGCTTTGTTGAGCAACTTCACGCAGAGAGGTATTTCCACAATTTCGAAGTACCGGAACGAGCAGACCATCGGCCACCGTGACGGCAACTCCAACATTGATCTCCGCAGAACCGAAAGGTATGGTGTGCTCCGGGTTGTCAGGCACAGTACCTTTACTGTTATAGAGGAGTTCGTGTTCCAGGAACATGACCGGATTATTGTCTCGAATGGCCGCCTTCAACAGTCCGTAGGCATCGGCAGGGGTTGCCGGAACCGCCACATACAGTCCGGGGCAATGCATGAAATAACTCTCCAGGCTCTGGGAATGCTGAGCCGCAAGCTGGCTGCCTCCTCCTCCCGGCGCCCGTACCACGATTGGCAGGGTCGCCTGTCCGCCGAACATATAGCGGATCTTGGACATGTGGTTCACAATCTGGTCCATTGCCAGGAGGGCGAAGTTAACGGTCATCAGTTCCGCTATGGGACGAAGACCGCCCATGGCAGCACCGATCGCCACTCCGACGATGGAGTTTTCAGAAATAGGAGTATCCTTGACGCGCTCCTCGCCGAATTCCGCCAGCAAGCCGCGGGTTACCTTGAACGACCCCTCGTAAAGCGCCACATCCTCTCCCCAGACGACAATGGACGGATCGCGGCGCATCTCCTCTTTCAGGGCAAGGTTCAGGGCATCGCGGTAGTTTATTTCAGCCATGGGCACGCCTCCTCTCCATTTGCGGCGAGGACGTCCGCGAAGACTTCCCCGTCTTCCGGCCAAGGTGACTCCTCGGCGAATTGCACAGCTTCCTTGACCACGGCGCTGGCTTTGGCTCGCAGGCAGGCGAGAGTTATCCTCTGTTGTGATCCCTTCAGACATGAGCTGGGCGGCAAAAGTTGGGCAGCGGGTCCCGCTCTTTCCAGAGATCCACCTCGGCTAGGCTGCGGTACTTTCCCGGGTCAGACATTGAATGGCCGCGAAAGCGGTAGGTGATCGGCTTCGATCAGGTAGGGGCGGTTGCGCTCCCGGACCCAATCAGAAGCCCTCTTGACAGCCTGGTAGACTGCCATCACATCCATGCCGTCGACCTTTTCCGAGGGGATGTTATAGCCACAGGTCCGTTTGTGGATATCGGCCAGCGCTGACGAGCGATGTACCTCGGTACCGATACCGTAAAAATTGTTCTCACAGACAAAGAGAACCGGTAATTCCCAGAAGCGGGCCCAGTTCAGTCCCTCGTGGAAAGTCCCTTGGTTCACGGCGCCATCGCCGAAAAAACAGGCGCTGATACGCCCCTCTTTCCGAAACTTGGCGGCAAAGGCAAGCCCAACGGCAATGGGGAACTGGCCGCCAACAATAGCGTAGCCCCCCATGAAGGACAGCTTCGGATCGAAGAGATGCATAGAACCACCCTTGCCCTTGCAGATGCCGGTGGCTTTACCGAACAGCTCAGCCATTACCCGCTTCGGATCGGCACCCCGGACAATTGCCTGTGGGTGTTCACGGTAGGCTGACAGGATATAATCGTCACTGTGCAAACCAGCAGTTGCGCCAACAGCCACCGCTTCCTGGCCACTGTAGAGATGGAGAAAATCGGTGATGTGCCCCTTGGTGTACTGCTCGGCACACGACTCCTCAAACTCGCGGCACAGAGCCATCTGTTCGTAGAATTTCAAAAGCTCCTGATCGGGCAGAATTGACCGAAGTTTCGTTTACATGTATACCTCGATGTGTTAGGCAACTCTAGGTAAAGCTGTCAAGTGTCACGAGACAAAATAACAGTCTCGCACAAACGTGCTGTGTAGAACTCAGTAACTGCATTTTTCGGCCTATTTAAAGGCTTTCAGAATATATTCCGCAATGGCTTTTGCTTCTATATTGGGGATGGTTTTCTCATCGAATTTGGTCATGGCCGGACCCGGATTGCGCATCTTTGCAATGATGCCTTTGACTCCGACGACTCCATTAGCCTTGAGCGATTTAACGGACAACGGCTTCATTTTATTTATGATATTCCCGCCATTGGGATGGCAGACCGCACAATGCTTCTGAAACTCGCTCTTGCCGTTGATCGTCTCACCTTTCGTGGTATCACAGAGGCCGCTCGCAGCAGTAAAACCGACCGCCAATACTACCACGCCAGTAATCAATGACTTTTTCATGTCCTTTACCTCCTTCTTTTGTGTACGTAACTGTACGTTATTAATCTTTCGATATTTTCATCCAGTAAAAGACAAAGATCAACAAGAACAGGAACAAACCGGAAACGATCAGAAAAAATTTCCCCGGCTGCATCCCCGGATGCACGATCTCACCCCTGTTCACGCCATTCAAATCGAGAATAAAGGCTTCAAGATCCGCTATCTCCTGCTGGCTCAAGGCCTGGGTATCGCCAAAAGCCGGCATGATCAAGGCAGGATGAGGGCCATCAGGTCGTGCGCCATGCTGAATAATCAGGTCAATGGCTGAGGCAAAGAGCTGCGGATTTTTATTGTATAAAGCTCGGTCGATCGGTTGCAGCAGCGGCACAAAACCATCGGCTGAACCGGGATTAGACATCTTGTCTGCGCCACGCGGGCCATGACAAGCAGCACAGTTCTTTTCGAACAGGACAGTTCCATGTTCAGCACTGCCGATGATGAAAGCGGCCTTCCCCGGGACCAGAGCAGACGATGCAGAGACTTCCGGCAGTGCCAGAGGAGTTGCACCGCTGCTGAGCGCAGGGCTTGCACCGGTTAGGTTGAGGAGATACTCGATCAATTGATCAACCTGCTTGTCGGTGAGTGAAGTATATGCCGGCATCAGGGACTTCGGATCATGTGCTTTCGGGTTGCGGATCTGTGTTTTGAGCCATTCCCGGGATCGCCCCTTCTCACCCTCGCCGGACAAGTCCGGACCGACATTCCCGCCACTGCCGCTGATCATATGACAGGCGGTGCAGCCCTGAGATTGAAACAGGGCCTTTCCCAAACCGATATTTGAGGACTGCTCGGATTGCACGACCACGGGGGACGGGGCCCCTCCCTGCTCACCGGCCGGGTTGCTGTAATGACCGGCAAGGGTCAGACCGATCAGTCCCAGAATGCTCACTCCCGCTATCGACATGGCAAGAAGGCGCCGTGCCGGGGCACGCTCGCTTCTTTTGTCGAAGAATGGCAACAGGACGAGCACCAGTATCCCCAATGTTGGAACCCCCACCGTACCAATCGCCTCGAACTTGCCGGGAAAGAATTTCAAGATTTGGTATAGAAAGAGAAAATTCCACTCCGGCTTCGGAATATATGTTGCGTCAAGAGGGTCGGCAGGTCCTGCAAAAGGAGGAGGAACGATCACCACCAGAGCAATGAGAATCACCAGGAGCACTGCACAGGAAAGCGTGTCCTTGAAAACCTGATCCGGCCAGAAACGCCCGCTACGTGCATGCTTCGCCTCATCCCACGGGCCGCTGCCACCGAACTTGCGAAATGCAACCAGATGGAAACCGGCTAGTCCAAGAAGAGCTATCGGAAAGATTGCCACATGGAGGATAAACATCCGCGAAAGAGCGAGTTGGCCCATTTCCTGCCCGCCACGCATCAACTGTTTGACCAGATTCCCGACAAACGGCACAGTGCCGGCGATGCTCGTACCGACCTCGGTTGCCCAGAATCCTTGCTCGTCCCATGGCAGAGGGGCGCCAGTAAAACTCATGGCAAGAGTTATGAGAAACAGGCCGACTCCGGCAAGCCAGGTTAATTCGCGGGGAGGTTTGTATGCTCCCCAGACAAAAACACGGGTGGCATGACACAACAGCAAAATGATCATGGCATTGGCACCCCAATAATGGAGACCATGGATCAGCCAGCCAAAAGGTATCTCGATGCGAAGATAATTGAGACTATCATAGGCGTATTGTACGGAAGGTACGTAGTAGAAAAGCTGCCAGATTCCGGTCACTGCCTGTAAAGAAAAGGTGAACAACAGAAGGCTACCGAAGACATAGGCATAACTACTTCCGCCGGGGATGTCCTCTTCCAGCCCAATACGGATCAGTTCAGAAAGGGGCCAGCGCTCGTTAATCCAGTTACCCAGTCGGTTCAGCATGTCGGTACCCTCCTAGACTCGTATTTTTTTCGGGGTACCGGGTTCAAACCGCTCCCATTCTATATACAGTTCACCGTTTACCACCTTGGCAGGAAGGGTGTCAAGCGGCCGTGGTGCCGGTCCTCCGAGCACGGCACCGTCAAGGGCAAAAAAACTGCCATGGCATGGACAGGCGAAATGCTTCTTGGCCGCATCCCAGTTATAATGACAGCCCAGATGAGTGCAGATCGGCGAATAAACGGTCAAACCGCTACCGGGAAGGGTAACCACCCAGATGTCACGGGTTATGTTCTCGCGGATATAGGCATCCACAGCCCGGTCGCTGAACGAAATACTTACCGGCTGACCGGAACCAAGTTCAGGAAGCTTGCCGACTTTCGTCCACTGGCCCTTTTTCCGACTAAGTAAAGGTCCAAGCAATGAAGAAAGCAGCGGCACAGCGAGCACTACGGCAATAAAAAAGCCGATGATACCCGTGAAAATCTTCAGGAATTGCCGACGCGAAGTTTCCTCTCGGTCACCCGGTGTGGGTGATGTGCTGTTCATGAATCCCTCCCGGAATGGTTCCCTTTCAGCCCCCCCAACCCGCGTCCACAAGGGGCAGTCACATAGCAGATGCTGGTAGACATTGTGTCGAGTATACCTCCTCACGGGATGATTACAACACATCATCTACTGTTGTTATGATCAGGTCTTGATCACTGTGGCCTTATCTAGTATTGGAGCAGCCGCTTTATCGCAAACAAGCGCCTGAAGCTCACGGTCATGCCGACGGCTCAGGAGAAGCTGGGCGGTAATAGCCCCGACAAAAGCCAGGAACATATCCCATTGCGTATCCCAGGGATCCCCCTGGGTGCCGAGAAAATCAGTCGCCCCATCCCCGCCCAAGAGCGCAGCCCACCACTCGATAAATTCGTAACAGGCACTGATGGCAAGGCAAACGCTGGTGACCAGAAAAAAAAGCCATTTCCCGGAGCGCAAAGGCGATGTCCTCAGGAGCAACTCTCTGACGATGATGGCCGGTACAAAGCCCTGGGCCAGGTGTCCGAGGCGGTCGTAATTGTTGCGACTCAGGTCGAGCAGATTCTGGACCCAGTAACCGAGCGGTACCCGTGCATAGGTGTAGTGCCCACCGACCATGAGGATCAGGGCGTGGAGGAAAATCAAACGATAGGAAAGTGGCGTCAGGGGAAAGCGTTTTGCGCTGACAAGCAGGACAGGAACGGCGATAAGAATCGGCGCAACTTCCATCCACCAGGTTGCCCGGTCATAGGGCGAAATCCCGGAGATCGTTAAAAGAACCGCTCCGATAATCAACAAAATTATTTTCTCTCGTGTGGACATGTAATCTCCCTTTGCAGCTACTCTGAAACTTTTACCAGAACTGTGCCGGCAATTCCAGGCAATTTCTCTCAACCAAGGCATGTCGCCCTGAGGCAGCTGTCATGTAACGGTCAACTACCAGCAGTTGGTCAAAAACCTGCTACTATTCAAGAAGAACTGTGATGGATTACGACCTGCGAAATTTTTATAAGGATTGCACATGTCCGACATTATTTTTGTTTTCCCTTACTTTGACACGCAGTCTCCCCAATCCATGCTCTTTCACCCACTGGGAATTGCCCAACTGACCGCCCTGTTGCGGCAGGAAGGTATCGACGTTAGAGCAATCGATTGCACCTTCCGACAGCGTGCTGATGTCATTGAAGAGATTGTAGCGGCGAAGCCACGGATTGTCGGAATCTATGCGATGGTGTCTATTTCTGACAATGCCCTCAGTATTGCAAGAGAACTTCGTCACCAGTTACCGGACACTTTATTCCTGTGCGGCGGTCCACTGCCGACCCTCAAACCGGAGCAGTTTCACTCTACATTTCATCTTGTTCTGCGTGGCGAAGCAATTCATTCACTGCCGGCTTTTTGCAAGGAGTATCTGCAGCCCGGAACTTCGGTACAGGACCTCTTGTTCCTTCTTGCACATCCGGAACAATATCCAGGTATCTATCATCAGGACCCGATCAGTCACTCGATTGTCCAGAGCCAACCGGCCTCATCCGATGCTGAGGTTCTGAACCGGCTCCCTGCTCCCGACCGCAATGATTACGATCATGGCAGGTATCAGGATTTCTGGAACAAACGGGAAGGCTTTTCACTGGCTGGAATCATGACCAGCTACGGCTGCCCATTCCAGTGCGATTTCTGCTCAAAACCAATTTTTGGCGACGTTTTCCGGCGAAGAAGCATGGATCGAATCTTTGAGGAAATCCTTTCTATCAAGGCACTGGGATATGACGGGCTATGGATCGCCGATGACGGCTTTACCCTGGACCTTAGGCATCTTCGCGACTTCTGCGAAAGAATGATCAGGGAAAAACTGGGAATGAAATGGTTCTGCCTCTCACGGGTGGATACGATAACCAGTCGAGATATGGAACTGATGCAACAGGCCGGCTGCGAAAAGGTCTTTTTGGGGCTGGAGTCGGGTAGTAATGAAATACTGCGTCTGATGAACAAGCAGACTACCGTCGAAATGGCAGAGGAAACGGTATCCCAATTTGCGCAAAGCGGCATACGTAGTGCAGGTTTTTTCATGGTTGGCTATCCCGGAGAAACGTATGACTCGATCGAGAAAACCTTTCACTGGGCGTTGACGCTACCGCTGGACGAAATATCTTTTACCATTCCCTACCCTTTGCCGGGCACCCGGTTTTTCGAAAAAGCGTTTGCAGTCCGGAGCAAGGTCGACTGGCTGTATGAAAACGAAAACCGTTTTATCTATCGCTCTGATTTTAACGAGGAATACCTGAAACAACGAATAACAGAGGTATATGCTCTGTTCGAATCCGAACGAAAGTGCAGTTCACTGCAGCGACGGGGTGACCGGTAATGAACCAGCATCTGCCGGTTTTCGACCAACTGATACTGATCCATGATCCCTCACAGGACGCGGGAAAAACCGCCGGAATGGCAAAGGGTCTTTTTCTCAGCTATCAGGATGAACTCTATGCCGGAGAATCTGCCGGATTCGGCTTGCCGGTCTGGAAAACTTCGCGGCAAACGTTCTTCCCGACGCTGGTGTCTGCGAGATGGCTTGAGCGGAATATCTTCGAAAAGGTCTTTCAACTGGATCGGGTGGTGTGCTGGCAGCTGCTCGGCATCCAGCTGCCGGAAATAATTTCGACTGCTCTGGAAAAACTTACCCGAGCTTACATGGAGAGACCCGGACAACAGCACTTTCTATTACGAGTACGAAACGCACTGTTCGGCGCACTGCAGATGAAAAGTTCTATGATGTGCGCTACCAATCAGGGCAACTGCCGCGTAACCTACGAAGCTCAATCAGATAAATTACTGATAACGGTAGACGGTAGCTCACTGCGAGGGGACGGCGAGTTGATTCTGCTCAACGAGGTATCTGGGAAGCCTTTCTGTCGCTTGCGTATCGGCACAAGTGTTCAGGAAGATAAAAGCATACCGGCCTGGCAGCCTTTGCCGTTTGCAGCAATCCTTGAAAATCCTTCTGCAGGGATCGGGTTTACGATTAGCCCGGATGATCCGCTTGCTCATGCGCACTGGCACCTTGCTGGTGGACGGGAAATCGGCCGTGACCTGAACTGGGCGGGACTGGAACTGACAGTTGATCGGCGAAATTTCAGCTATGAAGTTATTTTTTCGAGGGACGAATGTCTGATGGCTATTCCGGGACGTAGTAAATTTGAACATTGCTCATTTACTGGTAAGATTTTTCAGCAGTACAATACATTTCATTCATCCGCCGGCACGCCGGCTGAGAAAGGGTACAGACTATGCCTCACTACAAATATCTCATAATTGGCGCTGGTATGACGGCCGATGCGGCTGTCCACGGAATACGGGAATCTGATTCGGATGGCTCCATCGGTATGATTGGCAGCGAACCACACCTACCCTATGACCGCCCGCCTCTATCAAAAAAGCTCTGGAAGGGACAAGCGCTGGAGACTATTTGGCGTGGGACGGAAAAGCAGGATCTCAAATTCCATGCCGGCACAGAAGTTATTGCCATCGACCCGATTGGCAAAAGTGCCGTGGATAAGGAAGGGCAAAAATACACGTGGGAAAAACTGCTTCTGGCAACTGGAGGCACACCTAAGCGTCTTTCTTTCGGCGGTGACGATATACTTTATTTTCGCACCCTTGATGATTATAAGAGGCTGAGAGAACTATCCGGTGAAGGGAAAAGGTTTGCCGTTATCGGTGGCGGTTTTATCGGCAGTGAAATAGCTGCGGCCCTTACCATGAATGGGATGGAAGTGTCTATGATTTTTCCTGGCGAAGATCTATGTTCCCGGATTTTTCCCGCTGACATGGCAAAATACCTGAGCGATTATTACCGAAAAAAGGGTGTCCGATTGCTAAACGGTCAGACAGTTACCGGCGTGGAACGGAACGGTGGTTCTTTAACAGTGAAAACAAGCGGAAATGAAAACATAGCAGTGGACGGCATTGTTGCCGGGTTGGGTATCCTGCCCAACGTTACACTCGCCCAAGAGGCAGGACTGACAGTAGAGAACGGAATCGTCGTGGATGAATACCTGCGCACCGATAATCCTGACATTTTTGCGGCAGGAGATGTTGCCTTCTTTCACAATCATCTACTGGGTAAGCGCATGCGTGTAGAACATGAAGACAACGCCCTCACAATGGGACTTATTGCGGGAAGAAACATGGCAGACGCAATGCAGCCGTATCATCATCTTCCGTTTTTCTATTCAGACATGTTCGAGCTTGGTTATGAGGCTGTCGGCGAAATTGATGCAGGTCTGGAGATTTTTTGCGACTGGCAGACACCCTATCGCAAGGGCGTCATCTATTACCTGGCCGGGGGACGGGTGCGGGGCGTGCTGCTACGCAATGTCTGGGAACAAGTGGACGCGGCCCGCAGGTTAATTGCCGAACCGGGACCATTCCGTCCGGAAGACTTGCAGGGGCGGTTGCCGGAATTACTACCTCAAGAAGGCAGTTGAATAGGCTTTTATTCGATGCAGCACACAAAAGCAAGGAATCCCTATCGTGGAAACGGTCTTGTTCACTATCGCTCGTTACAATAATATTCAAATGTAGAAGCGAGAAATATTCCTATCATGAGCTACAAGCCGAAAGGAGTTTGTCATTGAACAATTTCATGTCTAGATACAATTCCCAGTGCTACGCACTAATGAGGATCGTCGTAGGATTTCTTTTTCTCTGGCACGGAACCCAGAAACTGTTTAGCATTCCAAGTGCAATGCCGGGGAATGTCCCCTCGTTCATTACCGTCGTTGCCGGTCCGATTGAACTGATTGGCGGTACCCTGATCATGGTCGGCCTGTTTACCTGTTGGTCGGCCTTTATTACCAGCGGTCAGATGGCTGCAGCGTATTGGATCGGCCACGGTACCAATGCGCTGCTGCCGATCCAGAACAAAGGTGAACTCGCGGTTCTGTACTGTTTCGTTTTTCTGTTCATCTCCACAGAGGGGGGTGGAATCTGGAGCGTCGATGCTCTCAGATCAGAGAGAAGCCGGCTATCAGAATAAATATGCGTCAAGTATGCGATGGCCCTCCCGCATACAAACTACAGAGGTTGATAAGTACTTCGCAGGCTTTCTGCATGGCTGGAACCGCGATCCATTCCTTTCGTGAGTGGAAGAGCATGCCGCCGGTAAAGAGATTGGGCGTGGGCAACCCCATGAAGCAGAGCCTGGCTCCGTCGGTTCCGCCCCGGACTGGTTTACGGTGCGGAGCCACCCCGGCCATGGTCATGGCCTGCTCTGCCAAAGTGATACAATCCGGATGCAGATCCAGAATCTCGGCCATATTCCGGTACTGTTCAGTAACGGAAAGCTCTATCCCCAGTCCCGGGTAGCGCAGTGTAAACGCATCCTTTAACAGCTCAAGCAATTCAACACGACGAAGATTCTCTGTACCGTCAAAATCGCGCAGGATATATTTTATGGTTGCCCGGGTTTCCTCCCCTACGAGACCGGTAAGATGAAAGAAACCCTCCCGCCCCTCGGTATGTTCAGGGACCTCGAATTCAGGCAGGGAGGCTGCGAAGCGAGCCGCGATTTGCCCGGCATTGATCATCCTGTTTTTGGCATATCCCGGATGAACATTCATTCCTCTGAATTCAACCACGACTCGCAGGGCATGAAAACACTCCACATCAATCTCGCCGATCATTCCTCCATCAACGGTATAGCCGACCTGCCCCAGCGATTGTCTATCAATGTGCTCCGTGCCGCGGCCTATCTCTTCGTCCGGTGTAAAGACGATGCGGAGTTCCGGATGCCTTAGCTCTGGAAAACGTGAAAAAACAGCTAAAATCGTCATAATCTCGGCAACGCCGGCCTTGTTGTCCGCTCCTAGCAGGGTTTGACCCGAGGCAGTGATAATAGTCTCCCCCTTGAACAGCAGAAGTTCGGGAGAATCGGCCGGCGAGAGGATCAGTGTCGGGTCGTCAACAAAAGTGATTAATCCGCCATCGTAATTTTCATGAAGGACAGGAGCAACGTTTTCTCCTGATTCAGAAGGCGACGTATCCATGTGCGCGAGCAGTGACAGCGGCTCTGCCGTTATTCCGGATGAAGCCGGCAATGTTGCATAAACATATCCGTACTCGTCAAGAGTAACAGCGGAAAGACCAAGCTCCTGGAGCTCCAATTTCAGTACTTTTGCCAGATCCAGTTGTGCTAACGTGGACGGACTGGTTTTGCTTTCTTCGCAGCTCGCGGTATTTACTCTCACGTAGCGGCAAAATCGTTCCACCACATCTTTGCATAGGAATACTGCGACAGCGTTGTCATCCATATTTTCCCAACTCCTTGTGTTGTTAACAGTCCGAAGCACACCAACAGGTCATGAGACCAGCTGTTGTTCTAACTGCAGGTAATAAAATACTAGCGTTGAAAGCTGGTTTTGCAAACATCGTCTGTCAACGAGAGAGACTCTTCCCTTTTAAACAGGGAAATACTGCACTGTTCCATTTTTCCTGTTGTCAATGCCCGTTGCATTTGTCTTAAAATACGGTACTGTTTTTCTAATTCACGAAAGGAGTCATTATGATGGAAAGATCACTAAAAGTTTGGATTTTTGCTTTCCTGTTTGCTGCAGTTTTATGTCCCGTTACCAGCACGGAAGCCGCCGGAGGCGAATCAGCTCTGATCGGAAGCCCAACCATTAATTTCAGTCTGGCTTCCACACACGGGCGACTGATAAATTACGGGCAAGAATACTATGGCAAACACAATGTAATCATCACCTTTTTCCCGGCAGCGTTTACCCCTGTCTGAACGGAAGAAATGGAGGGCCATCAGAGGAACCTCTACCTCTATGAGCGCTTCAACGCCCAGGTCCTGGGTGTCAGCCGTGATGATGTGATAACCTTACAGTACTGGGCCAAAGAGCTCGGAATAACTTTTCCGCTACTCTCCAACATCAGCGCCTATCTTGGCCAGAGTTTCGGTGCTCAGTCCGGCAATCAACTTGTTTTTGATAGAAGGACAGTGATTATCGACAAAAAAGGTAACATTCGTTATGTTCGGGATGGGTCACCAGACTACAAGGACATACTTCTCTTTCTAAAGAAACTACACAGCGAAGGAGAGGAATCATGAAATCAAAAAGAGTCTGGCGTATTTTTTGTTGTTTGTGCGCGTTTTCATTTCTTTTCGGATGTGCCTCCCAAAAAGCGCCCCAAAAAGATGTCAACATGAACACTCTTCCCGAAATCACGTCACGTGGGACGATGCTTTACAACGACGAATACGAGTTTCAGCCGCCACCTTCCCAGTGGGAATTGCTCGAAGGTAGTCAATTCACGCATTATGTTGTTGGCTTTTACCGGAAAGACCTCGACAAAAGCAGCATTGCATCAAGCTTTATTGCCTATGATGAAGATCCCTATGGTACGTCCAGAGATCTGGAGATCCGTTCTCAGGAATGTCTTAAGCGGTACTTTTGGGCATCAATGCTGCAGAAAAACATTTTGGAGAAAAAGAAAATAAACATTCTTGGCGGAGAAGGCCTCGCGGTAACTTTTGAGGTAAAAGACCCCAGTAAAAAAATAAAGGTTAAATCAATGCTGGTTTTCGGCTATCGTGGAGAACGGATAGTACTCTTTTATATAAACCAGTGGAGGTCCATTGACAGCCCATACGACAGTAACGCTTTCGATGTCTTTGACAAATTTGTAAACTCTTTTACATTCCTCAAGAAATCCTTCTATCAGGCGCTCTAAACTTTAGGGACTTGTACCCTTTTTCGGACTGGGGGAAAAGGCCCTATAATCCTTCTCGGCAATCAGTTCAGCTCTCGCCCTGCCCTGGCAGCCGAGCTTGAAAAACCACATGACGCAGTCCGCCGCGCCCGGGACGTTTTGAGGTTACCGTGAAACCTGCGTTCCGCAGCCGTTGTACGTACCCCTCGTCGTAATTCTCACCCCACACAGCCAGCACCCCACCCGCTGTCAACGCTTTTCTCATCGACTCGATAGCCCGGCTGCCGTAGAACGGATCGTTGATCCGGTCAGTATTGGCACCAGGCCCCCGGTACAGGTCAAGCACGATAGCGTCAAAACGAGCAACACCACTTTGGGCAGCGCTGCGAATCAAGGTCATCACATCGCAAATTTCCAGTGTTACCCGGGAATCAGTAACAGCACTCTCGGTAAGTGATGCCAGCGGCCCCCGACACCACTCAAGCACCACCGGGTTCAGTTCAGCCACCACCACGCTCGCATCAGCGGAAAGAGTGTCCAGCGCCCCACGCAGTGTGCAGCCCATGCCCAGCCCCCCCACCAGAACGTGGGCACCAGGCCGGCCCTTCAAGTGACTGCAGCCTTGCTCCCCCAGTACGACCTCTGAACGGTTGGCAAAGCTGTTCATCAAGACCTGGCTG
Organism: uncultured delta proteobacterium; assembly: GCA_963717775.1. Classification (GTDB taxonomy): domain Bacteria; phylum Desulfobacterota; class Desulfuromonadia; order Geobacterales; family Geobacteraceae; genus RPRC01. Next base: position 47,782 of record CAVQWZ010000027.1, on the reverse strand, counting down.
CCGATCATAATCAGGAAATCCCGCTCCCCCCGCTGACGCAGTTCAAGTATACCTTCAACGGTTGAAACGCTTTCAATGACCTTCCAGGGCTGTGCCATGGGACCTGCCTTTCTCTATTTTCAGAACGAGAGCGCCTCGTCCACACCAGACTCCTAGGAATATTATTCGTCTGAGTGGAGCTCATCCACTGCAGTTAAATCCACTCAGGAGCAGCAGTTTAGGGCCAAATCTCCAAATTAACAAGTATGATCTCTGGAGACTTGACCCCTTACTTAATTATTTCTTTTTTTCTTCTTTTTTAATCTTTTTTTCGGCCTTTTTTTCCTTCGGAGTTTTGGCTGGATCCTTCTTGGTGGTCTTCTTGCTGTCCTGACCTTTGCTCATTCTTTTGTCTCCTTATTATAGCGGTTTTGCTACGTGCACACCCCTGAAACATTTGTTTACATCATAACACTTTATACACTGAAGAAGAGACTTAACAAGCCAAATCTGACCCAATTCTTTCCTTCACCAAAAACGGGTCTTAGGGCTTGTAATACATGAGCTTCCGGGCCAGGGGGGCAACCTGCTTGACCAGAGCCTCGGATTCATCTTTCGTCATCGGTTTGAAGCAAGAGGCAAAACTGACGTTTTCTTCCAGCTGCCGCAGATCATCACAACCAATGACAACTGTGCTGACAGGTTGGGAGAGAGCAAATCTGAGATATGGCTCCATCCCGGTGTAGCCGGGAATTTTGGCCGCTAGACCACGCAAATAGACCTTCATGCCAATGATCCCCATATTTCTCTCGCACGCCGTGGGTATCGCCTCGGCGATGAAGCTCTGATGGGCAGGTTCGGCAGGATTTACCGGGAGAAGCACGGTATCGAATGGAAAACGCTCTATGCAGGCGCGGATAATAGCTGGATCGTGGTGGCCGGTTACGCCGATGAAGCGCACAATACCCTTTTCTTTGCCTCGACAAACGCCTCTATGGCACCGCCAGGAGTAAAGATTTCCTCTATGTCATCGATGGTTCGTACGTCATGCACTTGCCAGAGATCGAGGTGATCGGTTTGCAGGTGACGGAGGGTCATGCTCAAGTGGGCCAGCGCTCCTGCCTTTCTGCGATCGTGCGATTTACTGGTGAGAAATACCTCGCTTCGCCGCTCCCGCAGGGCCTTGCCATAATAGGACTCGCTCCCATCGTAGGCGCGTGCCGACTCGCAGTAATCTGATACCCAGATCCAGGGCACGATTGATCAGCCTGTAGGCCTCCCGGTCATAGCCGTGCGTGCGGAGTATCCCCTCCCCGCCGAGACCGAGGATGGATACCTCAACCCCTGTATTTCCCAGTTTTCGAGTCGGAATTTCTGTGCTCATAGTGCCTTCTCCAGCAGCTTGAAGCGTCCGCGCATCCTTCTCACCAAGGAAGTACTTTTCAAGGATCACGGCTGAACAGGAGTGCGGATCATCCGCAACCGATGAAAACAAGTGTCATCGACGACTTGAGTTTCAGATCATCAGGATAGCCGAAAATTGCCGAAGCAGAACGCCCTTCGACAGCCAAAACCGCCTCCGTGCACTCCAGAAGTCTGGCGCCGAGAACCGGTATGCTTGAGATACTGCCGAGCTTCCTCAATGCTTTTTATGGCATAGTGTTGTGCAGTCGGACTGTGACCCAAACCGTAAATCTGCGGAAAAACAAACCACATCCAGTGAGATCGCTTCTGGCCGCTTCTCAACTCTGCCAAAACAGCAGTCATAAACTTTTTCCTGCGCATGTTACAAATCGACTCAAATCAAAGGGATCTTCACAACCGATGGAATCGTTTGATCGTTTCATATTTACTCCTTTTCATGCCCGCTTCTCACTTGGCACACGTATCCTGGTACCAACAGTCCAGTATCAGTTCTTGCAGAACTATGTTCTCCAATCAGAAGAGAAACCTGCAGTGAGTCTATGTGCCATGATACCTTTCGATTTCGGGGCTGCAACTTTCACCTCTCTAAAAGAGGAAAACACTTACCTAAATTTGCCCGCCTCGTGCATCTGAATTCTTGGTACCCCACGTGACAAATCAAACAATGGTTACCTGCCGCATGTGAAAACACCATAAATGTACTTTACTGCCTTCCTTATTGGCAATAAGCAATTTGGTGCTACACTGATTAAAAAAATCGAAACTAATAGCGATGAGTTCCTTGGAAAAAACTCCGGAACCTAGACAAAGATGGACGATCCTTCCCAGTTTTAACTACCCAAGGTACCATCTACAATATTTCTGAAAAATGCGGCGGTTAACGATGAACGTCCTGCTTGTGAACCCTCAATCGTCCAGCGTATTTAACACCTTTGGTCTAAGTCTGCCACCCATCGGCCTGCTTTACGTTGCCGCCAGTCTGGAACTGGCGGGCCACAACGTGTCAGTACGGGACCTGGCCGCAGAAGGCAGTAGACTGGATGATGAGGACATCCGACTCGCCGACCTGGTTGGTATTTCAACAGACACAACCAGGGCAGGCAAGGCACTTTCCATCGCCCGCAGGGTATCCGCTATCGGCAGACCGGTTGTAATGGGCGGTCCTCATCCGCAATTCATGGCAGCTGATATCTTTGCCTCCGGGGACGTTGATTATATTGTCAAAGGGGAAGGAGAACTGGTCTTCACCAACCTTCTGAGCGCCATCCAAAATCGGGACATTGTTGCCTCGGTAAAAGGGTTAATCATCAAGGATGGTGGTCACATAATCGAGACTCCTGCCGCCGATCCGGTTAATGTCGAGACCCTCCCCTTTCCCGCCCGACACCTGGTAGACCTCCATCAGTACCGAGCCAGCACCTGCAACCGTCCCATAACACCCATTATCACCAGTCGAGGCTGCCCCAGCGCCTGCCATTTCTGCTCCTCCTCGAGTTTTTTCGGTACGGGGTGGCGCAGCCGCAGTGCAGCATCGGTGCTAGCCGAACTGGATGAGGTCTATAACCGTTATGGTTTTCGAGCCGTCTGTTTCATGGATGACAACTTCACCCTCTCGCCGCAGAGGGTCGAACAGATTGCTGATGGGATTATTGAACGAGGATATGACGTGAAATGGTGGAATTTTTCACGGGTTGACACCATTGTGAGGTATCCGGCCATGGTCTCCAAGATGGCAGCCGCCGGTTCAACAACGGTTTATCTTGGTATTGAGAGCGGCAATGAGGACACCTTAAACTCGCTCGGCAAGAACTCCAAGGCAACAGATGTTATCAAGGCAGTGGATATATTACGGCAAAACGGCATAGAAACCTATGGCAGTTACATCATTGGCAACCTAAATGAGAGCGCAACCGACGTGGAAAAGACTATAGACCTGGCAGTCAGGCTGAACACCAACATTGCCCAGTTTACCATCCTGACCCCGTATCCCGGTACAAAGCTTTACGAGCAAATCAAGGATAGGATCTTCTGCAGACGCTGGAAGTTTTACGACGGATTACATCTCGTCTTCCGCCATCCCCTGATACCCCGCCATTATCTGCAGTTTCTGCTAATCAAGGCTTTTGTAAAATTTTATCGACGTTCGAAAGAAGCCACCCAGGGGTTCAAGCAAGCTTCCAGCAGGGGCAAGATAACCTTCCGAAAGCTGGCGATCTGTGCGTGGGAGCTCTTCTTTTGATGTTCACTATTGATATCGCCACAGCATAGCAACCCATAGCGTAGCTAAAGGTTGCTATGTCGCAAATCGTATTTCTCCGCCACGGCTTACTACTTGCTCCGACTACCACGCCGACCGGTCTTGGGCGCCGGCCGCTCAACCAGCTCCTTTTTCCGCCGGGAAGACATGTGTTTCGCCAGTGCCGGAGCCGGGGTCGCCACCAGAGCGGCATCCGGAGCCGGTTTTTCCAGTCTTTTCTTTGTCTTGGCCGGCCCTTTGGACTTTCTGCTCACCTTCGGCTTACCAATCCGAGCGGCAGCGTACTGGGGAAATTCCGCCATTATCTGACGCGGGATGGAAGACTTCAGCAGTTTCTCAATCGCCTGCAGCAATGAATGCTCTTCCGGGCTGACCAACGAGAGCGCAACTCCATCCTCTCCGGCCCGGCCGGTACGACCGATCCGATGCACATAATCTTCCGGAACCTGGGGCAAATCATAATTCACCACATGCGGCAGATGTTCGATGTCGAGTCCTCGCGCCGCTACATCGGTCGCCACCAGCACTCGAAACTCACCCTGCTTGAACTCCGCCAGAGTACGCGTCCGGAGCGACTGGCTCTTGTTGCTATGGATGGCGGCAGCCTTGATCCCATCAAAGCGCAATTCTTCAGTCAGCTTGTCCGCACCGTAGCGGGTACGGGCAAAGACCAGTACTTGATTCCAACTCCCCTTGCGGATCATCAGCGAGAGCATTTCGCGTTTACGGCTCTTTTCCACCTGATAAACCGCCTGAGTTACTGCATCTGCAGCAACATTGCGTCGAGCCACTTCTACTCGCCGCGGGTGATTGAGCAATTCGTCTGCGAGCTGCTTGATGCTTTGCGAGTAGGTTGCCGAAAAAAGAAGCGTTTGGCGCTTGGCCGGTAAATACTCAGCAACCCGGTGAATATCGTCGATAAACCCCAGATCGAGCATGCGGTCGGCCTCATCCAGAACAAGAAACTTGATTCGGGAAAGATCTATAGTGCCCCGATCCGCGTGATCAAGCAGCCGTCCCGGTGTCGCAACGACAATATCAACACCACGATGCAGCCGCTCGATCTGCGCCTGGATGCTAACGCCTCCGTAGATCATCGTGGAGCGTAGCGACAGGCGCCGGGCAAAATCGTTCATATGTTCGCTGACCTGGGCCGCCAATTCTCGGGTCGGCACCAAAACCAGCGCACGTGGTTTTCGGCGTTTCTCCGGGGGGATCTTTTCACCAAGCCGCTGCACAATCGGCAAAGCGAATGCCGCAGTCTTACCGGTACCGGTCTGAGCGCCGGCAAGCAGATCACAGCCCTCAAAAATAACCGGGATCGCCTCGGTCTGGATGGGGGTTGGGGTGGTATAGCCGCGAGCGGCAATCGCGCTCAGCAGTTCGGCGCGCAGGCCAAGAGATTCAAAAGACATTGATCGGACTCCTTGTATGGACACAGCTAAAATGGCAGTTCATTACGAAAAATAAAAACCACAGGGGTATCCTGTGGTTTTTGTGTACTTTATATATACCACGCTGGCAGCCACGGCGACAATGTCTTTCTTGCGAGGCTTGCGGTTACCTGTAGCAGATCGCAGCAAAACCGACATTAAAGCACAGGTAGAGGTTCTAGTCGTTGCCTCGCAGTCCGGTCCGTGCAGCCAGTCACAGCCGACAGAAGCGGTAAACCAATTTTCCTGGTTGCGTCTCACCATACGAGTACTACACTATAAGAAAAGAGCCGGGCACTGCTGAGTAGAAAGCCGATGTCTGGCACAAAAAGGAGGCTGCATATGCCAACTGTAGCATATGTTTCAGAGGTACGAATCGAACGGGTCAAGGGACCTTTGCGTCGAGCATATCTCCCTGCAGAGTCGGAGCCGGTTCTATTCGGTGTCCACGGGGCAATCGCCGCCCATTACGGTATTATCCCGGACATTGCTGAACCCCATGCTACCACCCTCGACTACATCATTGCCGCTGCTGCCGGTTGAATGACCGGAACCTTCGGCGGTACGCTGGAGTCACGTAAAGTTCTGCTCGGCTCAGAAGATCTGGTGGGTGTTGCGCGAGGCGAAGTGGAATTGGAGGGAAAGGTCCTCATCATCAAGCGGATTCATGTCCGCTATCAGCTCTCCACAGCGGCTGATGACAAGGAGACCGTCGAACGGGTCTATGCGCTTCATTTGGAAAACTGTCCGGTTTACCGTTCTATAAGCACAGCCATCGCCATTACGACAGAGCTCGATTGGCAAGAGCTGACATAGAAAAAAATTAGATGTACACGGTTGAGAGAAAGGACTTTAGAGTCCGACCACTGGCCACGAAGCTACTCCACCATTTCAGGCTCTAAAGTCCGGCACTCAATTTCTCGTGTTCGCTGCATGATACGAGTGGCCTTCAAACACGGCCCCCTCCATGATAATTAGGTTCGTGGTATAAATTTCTCCTACCACCTCTCCCTTCTGCTTGATTTCCACCACATCGCTTGAACGGCTATTTCCGATAACCTTACCGCCCACCACCATTCCTCTTGCGGTTACGTCACCATTAATACAGCCTTTTTCACCGACAATAACCCATTCAGCGCTTAAATCCCCCTCCAAGACACCATCAATACGTACCGTACCTTTTGTATTCAATTCGCCGGTAAGTGTTGTGTCTGGACCGATAATTGTTTCCAGCTTTGGCTGTTTCTTTCCAAACATGATCAATTCCTTTCTTTAATTACTCACCAGTAAAAACCAGCGCTAATCTACCCAACGATTTAGGTAATCGGCCGGATTGACACTTTTGCCATTTTTCCACACTTCATAATGAACATGCGGTCCCGAGGTGGCTCCCGTGGCACCAGAATAGGCAATCACATCACCTCGCTGCACCCTCTGCCCCACCGTAACGACATTTTTCAGGTTATGGGCAAAAGCGGTTCTGAAACCGTTGCCGTCTTCAACCACAACCGTGTTCCCACCCCGCCCCCCCCAACCGGCAAAACTAACAACGCCTTCAGCCGTGGCCTTTAGCAAAGTTCCGGATGGAATGGAAATATCAACCCCGGAGTGCATCATTTCGCCTGCCCAACAGAGGATGAAGACGGATACCGTAATTTGAGGAGATGTGGCCTTTTGCCGGCCATCCAATCGGAGTTGAAAGATAAATATCCTTCTGCTCGGCAAGGTAAACTCTGATCTCACGTACGGACTTTATGGATGAATCGATCTGCTTTTTTAAAGCATTTATATCGACGGAGCCAGTGTCTTCCTCCAGCACGGCGTCCATCACAGCTGTTTTCGATTTCAGCGAAAACAATTTACGGAAGTTGCTCTCCGATTCCTTGAGGGAGCGTACAGTATTACTAATTTCAGTAAACTTGGAGTTAACGTAGGCAAGCCGCGCCTTGGCCTGATAGAATTTAGCCGCTTGTAGAGAAGCACCAACCAGGGATACAGACCCGACTATGCTCAACAAGAGAATTACGTACAGACCGAAAACAGGCAGCTTAATACTGTAGGACCGGAACCGGCTGTGCGGCACAAGCATAATAGTGACGGGAGTAAAGTTTTTTTTAAAAAACAATCGGACCCTATGCATCTAACCCTCCATTGTAATGATCTCAACTACCAGCACCACATAATTGTACCTATCTTAAAAAACAAGGTACAATATTAACGCAAACTTATTACTAAAACGGCAAACTACTGTGACATTTTGTGGCACCCGCTATCCTTCTACGGAACCCCCAAAAGGTGCAAATGTTTGCACACCTATTATTGCTAAACAACATAAGTAGTATAATTACATTAACAATATTGCCGAAACAGCACCTGATTCTCACAAATCAATTTCATTAAAACCGTAAATCACTGCTCAGAGGCGTGCAATTGCCATACCCCCGCGAAGAGCAGAAACCAGCACACAATGATGAGTTAGGATTGGAGAGGAATGTTTCAGAAAGGTTGGATAATTTCCATCCGGAAACTCTGGATGAGGAACTGCTTGTTTCCGATTTGGAAAGCTGAATTTATTCATCTGGCAAGGAATCGGGGGGATTGCGCGGAGGCGTACGTTGGTATGCCGCACAAGCAAAGCCGAAGATTGACACCGCCGGGGGATAAAGCACCCTTTCCGGATGGAAACAAGATATATGCAGGCCTGAGGATATATACTGACATGTCAACTTACAGATAGTCGCGATTCTTTATTAGCAGGTAGAAGCAGAGTACGCCTCCCGCTGCCGTGAGGATGTCGCGCAACCAGGGAATCGGCTTGTCAAGCATGGGATATAATAATGGATCCAATTTCTGCCGAACTTCTCAAGAACCCGACAATGCCATGCAGTTGGAATTCCATCTCAAACTATTTTCCCCAAGTGCTTCAGTGCACCATCCGCCACTACCTTGTCAATGACACCTTTCACAAACGCGTCGATTTCGCTTCCTTCAACATAATTGGCGGGTGCAATAAAATTGACTCTGCCGTCCTCTACCAATTTCTCGGCTTTCCCCTTGGCGCCCTTGGTGCTTGGTTTGAAGACGGCAATGGAATGCCCCCCCTGTTCTTTTACCAAGCGGAAACAAGGAATATCGGTTTCACCGTCGCCAACAAACATCATATTGTCAAACGGCACGGGTCGGTCCTCGTTCTGGACGAATTCATTGATCCGGCTGTTGTCGTAAACATTCAGTACACCCTTGTTAATCCTGAACAGGAACTGGGTTTTGGTAGTGTAGTTCACGGCAAGAGCCGGCCATTTCGCCACCCCGTTATGATCGTAGACGAAGGAAGATGCGTAGATGAATGAAAACTTCTTTGCCAGCGCAGTTCCTTCGATCATCTCGCGAATTCCGGAAGAGATGATGAAATGCTCCACCTTTACTCCACGGTCTTTACCGTAGCTATTGATCCGATCAAACCAGCCCTCTACTCCCTCGAAAAGACTCACGGAACGTCCGAAATCGATAAAATCTTTTTTCCGCACCGGGACGCGGGCAGCGTCTGCTTTATCAAGCATATGCATCATGTACATAAGGATACTGTCAGCATCGTGTTTTTTTGCCAGTTCGCCCACCTCTAACCAGAATGCTTTTTTGGTCATCCCAATCGCCGGCACGAAATCGTATTCCTGCATATTGCCAGCTGCCAGGGTCCCGTCAAAATCATATGCAATTGCAAAAGGAATCAGCTTTTTCGCCATTTAACAGTCTCCTCAACCATTATCTATCAATGCATAGCAAGAAATTACCACTTGTCAGAGGAATCCGAAAATAATGTGTCCAGTCACGCACCATTCTCAGACATTAACTCGTCGCATGGACCATCAGAAGAGCCAAAATCAGAACTGAATCTATACTTATCGATTCAAAATTTAAACATGAGACGACAACTCAGTGTTTACCAGAACCAACTGCCTAACGCTATGAATATTTCAGTAAAAAGACTTACATCCATGAAAGCCATACCAAATATATGAAGATTTACTGAGCTCTTAAGACAATTTACATCTCTCAGAGATTGACAAATGAGCTATAATATCATATTAAAATATACATACGTCCATTCAAGTCAAGATTTCTGAAATGTGAGGGATTGTAATGCCTACTGTGAGGACATGAAATGAGCAACAAAAATAATTTAAAAAATATCCGGGAAGCGCGCCTGATAAGCAAAATGGAATTGGCTCGCCTGGCAGGAGTATCTGCAGCAACCATTGAAAGAGTTGAGCAAGGCGAAAATTGCCGAATGGAAACCAGACGAAAGATCATTTTAGCTCTTGGCTATACCTTGGCTGATAAACACAAAGTTTTTCCGGATTGATTCTCAGACAGATGAAGAGCCCATCGAATCGGATCAAAAGTTTCAAAAAGGAAGTCAACAATGCCCTATATCCTCAAGGAAAAGCGCACAATTCTTGATCCGGCCATCCGTCAACTGGCCGACGCTTTCATCAAGCTTGCCGACGATGGCAATTTTGCCGGCAACCTCAATTACACCATCACAAAACTGCTTTTCACCCTGTATCCGGAACCGAACTACCAGCGGTTTAATGATATGGTCGGAGCCTTGGAATGCTGCAAACTGGAGTTGTACCGGAAGAAGGTCAGTCCCTACGAAGACCTGAAGGAACAGGAAAACGGACCTCTCTGAGGGCCTGTTTCTGGTAATAGCCTTAAGTCCTGCCCCCGAAATTCCCCTGCATCCAGCCTCTTTTATCTTTCAATGCCCGCAGCACCGCAAAAAACTATAAATGGTGATAAAATAGTAGTATCAGGAATTTTCCGGCACGCCACTTTGGCGGTTGTTTTCCACAGTATAAGGAGAGCAAAAATGGAAAAACTGCGCATAATTGCAACGAAAAAAGTTATTGATGTGGCAGGGAGGGCCTCACAACGAGCAATATTCCGCAATAACATGCATAACTTCTGGAGTGCCGTTTTTCACTGTTACCTGAAAATTGAAGAACGCTTCCTGACAATTTCCTATCTGTTTCCTGGCGTCACAAGAGTCATCCATAACACTGAGATCATATCTGGCGATCTGCTCATCAGCGACTTTCATAGCGGCATGAACTTCGGCTTCCTTGAAGGCGGACTTTCGCCGGTCAAAATCAGGGTCCTGCGAAAAGATGGCGATGTAATACTAGGAAAGGTAGTGGGAGTGGGAATCGGAGACATCGAAAGCATGCGTTATGTGGGGAAGACCGGGACCTTTAAAAACGAAATCTGGTACTTCGTATCGCACAAATTTGCCGTTATTGAAGGTTTTAAGGAACACCGATTGAGGTGATTTACTAAAATTCCCAGAGGGAAGAGTATCCACAGCCAGGCTGAAATTCTCTGAAACAATGGTAGAATAGATACACAAGATTCCAATCCCAGAAAAAGGAGAACATTATGGGTACTCATTTCATTACTGGACGAATGCATAGCCTGCGGTGCCTGCGAAACTGTTTGTCCTGTCAAGGCCATCAGTCCAGGAGACCCTATCTTTGAAATTGACAAAGATATCTGCACTGATTGCGGAGAGTGTGATGATGTCTGCCCAGTCGATGCAATTAAGTGGGAGTAGACATTGGTTTGATGGTCCAGCCTCGTACGATATAGCGACTAGAAAACCATCTGTCACCTTAGGGAACTTTACCCCACTTACGCGCATCGCGGCATACTTGGAGCACCAACAGGAAAGGCCCGCTACAAGAGCGGGCCTCATTTTTTAGTAATTCATCTATACACCCATTCCATGGGTCTCAGGCAACTGATTTAGCAACCTGCATATTTCCTATGTAGTACGATCTTATCTAGTACGATAATAGCAGGGTGGAGTGTCCTCGTTCATACGATCCTCCTTGTTTATTGCTTACCTGGTAGAATCATCTTCGAATACGATGTTGCTCCTTTTTCAGCGTTTTTAATTCAGGTGGCGCCACCTGTTTTCAGTATATTCATTCTGATGCAAAAGTACAGTCTGTTACTTTTTTTTTTGACGATGTATAATGTGATGTTGGGTCGAATCGGACAAAAGTCTTTCGTTTGTCGGCCCACCTTGGCGTAACGGCGCAAATAAATACTCCAACCCATTTACCTTAATCTCGTAGACAGTCTTCAGCATCATGCCCAGCTTACCTTCCGGAAATCCTTTCCTGGCAAACCAGACCACATAAGGTTCCGGTAGGTCTATCAACAACAGCCCTTGATACTTGCCAAACGGCATCCTCATTGCTGTCAACTCCAGCAACTCACGCGAGTCGCCTGACACCACACTACAAGGTTGTAGCAAATCATCATTCATCAAGAACAACTCCCGTCTTGCGCTTCCCGAACAGAGAACCTCGTAAATTCATCAATCCGGTTAATTCCAGAACATGAAGTTATCTCATTTTCTTGATACGAAAATGTGAATATCTCCCTAGTATTTCATACCTTCTTTACAAATTCTGATTTCAACTGCATAGCACCTATACCATCAATTTTACAGTCAATATCATGATCGCCCTCCACGAGGCGGATATTTCTTACTTTGGTGCCAACCTTAATGACCGATGACGAACCTTTTAATTTCAGGTCCTTGATAACGGTAACAGTATCGCCGTCCTGAAGCTCACTCCCATAGGCATCACGCACGACAGATCGTTGCTCAGCACTATCTACCACCGCGTCTATTGCCCATTCATGTGCACATTCAGGGCAAACATACAGAATTCCGTCTTCATATGTGTATTCTGAGCCGCATTTCGGGCATTTTGGCAAAGTGCTCATGCTACCTCCTGTTTATTGATTGAATGACAACTCTGATAAATTAGAGATTATTAATATTTTCCAAACCATTAAATCATCCTCTCCCCGCAAATATCACCAAGTGAACTTATAGCACTTTCCCGGATAAAAGTGAACAGATGGACATCCAGACCCCACCCAGCAACTGCCATGATCTATCAGAAATAATGTAATTTTCTTGCCGTGGCCTAAACAATTGCCTTCCTCCGCCGATAAGATTTGGAAAAGCTTTGCAGCAGGCTTCAAAGGTCTGCTCATGCTGAGCATATTAATCGCCAAACGACAGGAGGCACTGATATATGGAAAACCGATTTTTCTCCATGGGAGAAGTTCTGTTTTATCTGAAGAAGAGCAACATCAGCAATGTCGAGGAGAGGGCGAAACTCATCCAGAACTTCATCGACACGGCCAACGAAGGTGCCGGATATGAGTATGACCGCTACATGGAGCGGGGAGCGTCAAACTTTGCAAATGTCGTCACCGAAAACTCCGGAGCCACGAAGGAGTGTATCCTCTGGTGCGTCAACCACTACCTGAGCCTGAACAGAAACCCGAACGTGATCGCAAAAGCGACTCGTGCCTTAGAGGAATACGGAACCGGATGCGGAACCTCGGCCGCCTCGTGCGGAATGAGTTCTCTCCACAAACAGATCGAAAAAAAAGTTGCCGAAGTCGTGGGTAAAGAAAAAGCGATCCTCTACCCCACCGGATTTACCGCCAATGTAGCGGCAATTTCCTACCTGGCCGGCAAGGAAGACCTGATCATCTTTGATCGAGAGAGCCACTCATCGCTTATCAATGGGCTTAAGCTTGCAGATGCCAAGTGGATATCCTTCAAGCATAACAATGTCAAAGACCTTGAAATAAAGCTGCGCAAATATAGGAACTCGTACCAAAACATTTTCGTTGTTGTGGAATCGGCCTATTCAATGAGCGGCGACCTTGCACCACTCAAGGAAATTGTCGCGATGAAGAACGACTATCAATTCTACCTCTACGTGGACGAGGCTCATACTTTCGGCATCTATGGCGACAAGGGACAGGGATACTGCCATGAGCAAGGGGTTACCGATGACGTGGACTTCATCATGTCAACCCTTTCCAAGGCAACGGCCTCCATTGGCGGGTTTGTGGCTGCCAAGGAGGAGTACTGCTCCCTCCTGAAATGGTCAGATCCCTATGTTTTCCAAGCCTGTATCTCTCCTGCCGACGCGGCAGCGGTTCTCGCCTGCCTGGAAGAGATCGAGCAAAATCCGAAAATGATCACGGATCTCCATAAAAAAAACCAGTACATGCGGAATCTTCTAACTTCCCGGGGGTTCAACCTGGGGAACAGCAAAAGCCCTATCATCCCCATCTTCATAGAAGATCACCGCAAACTGCAACTGGTTGCCCGAGAACTCTATCAGGAGGGAATTTACTCCACACCCATCTGCTTTCCGGCCGTTAAGGTCGACGAAGGACGGATACGGCTCATCCTTAACGCAGCTCACCGAAAAGAGCATATCGACGCCACGGTGGACGCACTGGAAAGGGTCTGCCGGAAGCACCAGGTAATCGGCAGCCATGAAGACACGGTAACCGGACTGTTTAACCGTGCCTACCTTGACGAAAACCTAGAGAAAGCCTTCAGGATGGCCGTCAGGAAAGATACTCCGGTTTCATTCGCGCTTGTCTCCGTAGATGGATTTGATCAGATCAGCGGAATTTTCTCAGAGGAAGTTGCCGATCAAGTACTGAAAGCGATTGCTGCCGTTTTCACCTCATCCATGCGGTCCAGCGATATTGCCAGTCGACACGGCGATAACACCTTTGGTCTGGTATTTATGAACGCCGCAGCTGCCGACCTGCTGGTTCTGTGTGAACGATTACTCACTAGGATACGAGAAATTGATTGGAACACGCTGGCTGAAGGGCTGCCGGTTAGTGTCAGTGTGGGCCTGACTGATTCCAGATGCGCTACTACGGTCGAAGCACTCAAGGACAATGCTCAGTCTCTCACGGAACAGGCACTAATGGCCGGGGGAAATAGAGTTGTCAGTTAAGGTACTTGATTTAAGTAACTTCTATGGACATCATTTCCACAAGATTCGCGGACGGCAAAGCAGCCTTGCAGTCTGTCGACAATCTGTCTATTTGAATGGAGATTCTACCTCGCTTCCGTGTCCAATCACAAGCGCCGAAGATTCGTTCTGAGCCAGCGGCTGAAAAACAAATTTGGCCTCGCAGTTCAGAGGCTGCGAGGCCGTTGCCATTGTGTTGCTGCTTGGTTCAAACCCATACACCATAGCCTTAAGCGTGGGCGTTGCGATTTTCCTGATGCACATAACCCATACAACCTACCCGCCTGGCGGTGCGACTGCCCTGACCGGGGTGCAGGGGCACGCGGACTTAGCCTTTATCCTGGTTCCCGTCCTGGTCCTGGCAAGGGCTCTTATTCTTTTGGCAGTGGCCCGCTTCACTAACAATGTTGTCCATCATCGTCAGTACCCGAAGCACTGAATCTGAAGGTCAACTATCCGACAATAAGAAATGGTCTGTTCGCAACGGTTCGGAATGGCCTCAATCCCCACCCGAATAAAGCAAATCCGTCTCCCTGTCCATAGTCGCCTCTTCCGCCCCATTTCCATTAGAGGGAAAGTGATCTTCGATCAGATGGTCGGGCATGAGTATGAGTCGGCTCTGCTCAACCTGATCAACACCCTTTGCGGTGATCGCCAACAGACCTGAATCAAGGCGCTCCACCCAACTCTGCGCCTTGAGGTACCACAAGTGAAACTCAAGCAATTCAGGCGGAGTGAGAAGAAGGCGGGCAATTGCTAGCTCACCCAGTCCCGGATTTCTCATATTTCGCCGACGCTGAACATACAACAGTGACAGTATACGCTCTCGTGTTAACTGGTCGTTATCAAACGAGGACATATCACTGGCCTCCGACGCGAGCTTCCATTTGCTGTTCCAGTAATCCTGGTACTTAGCATCGAAACCAGCACGGGAAGCAGGGTCTGCGAGGATCCGGTGAGCCTTGACGATCTGTTGAAAGCGGTCATTGTCCGGAAATTCGGTGCTATCGGGATGAGTCTTCTTGGCGAGATGACGAAAGATACGTTCAATAGTATCACTGTCGGCGTTCGGACTCAGTTGCAACAACTCGTAATAATCGACGAATTCATTTTCGGACATGAGAACCCCACTCTGGATTGCTTTAACCTATTTTGGCTATTAACTATGTAAAGGCGCCAAAACAGTAACTAAATGCGCTCACAATTTGTACCCCAAGGGTTTGAAAAACATAGTCAAAAAGCGGATGAACTAACTTTTGATAAAATTACCATCCTTTTTATCATAGTACTACGTTACCAACAAAAGTTTTTTTACTGCCAAGAGCAAGAAACTCCCCTGCTCTTTCAACAAGCATCTACCTCCGCACCTTTTCAATTTAAACCTGCACAACGCGAAAGACTTTTTGCGCAAGAGGCTGTATCATCACCTCATGGGAAACAGACACAAAGTCGTCAGGTGAGTGAATGAAAGAAAAACACAGAATAAGTTTCCATCCCGGCCTTGCTACCACGATCGTACGGAATAATGAACAGCTCCCCGCTCCACTCGTACGGAATCACACTCGAGCGAGAAGACTGTCAAATCGGCATAGTTCAGGCTATGCAGCAAAATCCGCGCCAATATGTAGGTGTTCAATTTGACGTCCCTTGACAGGTCATCACGAAACCGGCTTACCGAAAAGCTCCTGCCACACTTCTGCGGAGACACCCTTTTTGATGCTATCGCCAGGTCGGTCTGTCGGGCCGGTTGCCTGCCGCGCAAGGAACTGTACGAGGCGTGGGAGGTTGCACGGCGGGTGCGCCGCCGTTTCCGGGGCGGACGAATAGTGGACCTGGCCTGCGGACACGGCTTACTGGCAATGATCCTCCTTCTGCTCGACGACAGCTCTCCCGAAGCATTGGCAGTTGATCAGCGTATGCCGGCAAGTGCTGCGACCCTGGCTCGATCCCTGACGGCAGACTGGTCACGGCTTGCGGATCGGGTGCGGTTTATGGAAATTGCGTTGGAGGAAATGCCGTTAGACCAAGACGATTTGATCGTATCCGTCCACGCGTGCGGTGGACTGACCGATCTGGTTATTGAAAGGGCAATGGCTGCCGGAGCACGGCTGGCGGTACTGCCCTGCTGTCACAACCTTGACGGCGCTGACCTTGGCGGGCTGCAGGGGTGGATGGATGGTCCCCTGGCAATGGATGCAGCACGGGTCGCACGTTTACGCTCTCATGGTTACCAGGTCTTTACTCAGCTTATTCCTGAAGATATTACCAAGAAAAATCGGCTGCTGCTGGCTGAGCCCGCACACTAGTGGCTTTCCTTCAAGGAAATCCGGACGAGAAACTGCTGGTTTCCAAATAAAATCAACGCCCCAACCTCTTACTCTCCTGAAGTGAGCGTGAGACACAATCCTCGATTGCGACGCCGGAAAAGTAGTTCCCGGTGAGCAGCAGGGGCATGCCGGCAAGAAGGCCATCCAGCTCAGCAATTGCTTCCTTGTGGCCGAGACGCAGGGAGGGAATAACATGCTCGGCACTGTCTATATGGTCGAAATTCTCCGTACCAAGCACCTGAGCTATGCGATTAAGCCGAGCCTCGCGGCTGCCAACACCGGCCTTAAAGTGAAAGGCAAACGCCCGATAGAGAGAATCGGGAAAGGTGTCTCGCGAAACAAAGGAGTAAAAGATGTCATCCGTTGCGGCAAGTGCCGCTATTAGCCCTATCTTAACTTCCTCTTTCTTGACGATCACTCCCAGTGTCTCAATTTTCTCGGCTTTCACAGCACTGAGATTCTTCGCAATCTCCGGAAATGTTTTTTGCAGCAGCTTGGCGGCTGGTTCCGAAGGGATGGCCAGAGCGAGGTATTTTGCTTGAAAGGTACTGCCATCGGTTGTTGTTACGGTAAAAATTTTCGCATCAAAATCGATCCCTTGCACTTCCTTGCCTGCAACAGTTTCAATCGCCGGATCAGCGGCAATGGCGTCAGTGATCGACTGAAGCCCACCCTGCAGACTGAATTTCTTGATTACTTCTTTGCGCCGCGGCCTCTTCTTGAAAAGCATGTCCGCGGGAAAATCATTAGACTTCTGACAGATAACGGCGTTGAACATCGGCCCTATTACCTGCGCGAAATTCCTCGTGCCGAAGATCTTCGAATAGTAAGACTCAACAGTTTCGCCCTCCATCTTCGCGCCGAACATTCGTGGCAGTGAAAAGAGAAGTTCAGAGAAACTCATTTGAGACATGATGGATTTTATCCCGTCCCTGGTAAACAGCTTGTAGCCAACACTCGCAGGCTTTGTGATCTTGTCCAGGCTGCCAGTCTCACGGAGCAGGTCCACCAGGTTGCCATAAGAGTTGTAACAGGTGTGGGCGCCGAGCTCAAACCAGAAGTTGTCCTTGCGGCAGGTGTTGAAGGTGCCGCCCATCTGGCTGCTTTTATCCATAACGAGCGGTTTCAATCCAGCCTTTACGCAATAATGGGCAAGAGACATACCGCTGATTCCACCGCCTATAATGATGACATCATATTGGGACATTGCAGGGCTCCTTCAGTCAATATAATAAGTAATTACAGCAGTAATCATGCACTTGTCTAAAGTATTACTATAACAAAACAATTAGAGATATCCCGCAAACCTAGATAATATCTTCTTTCCTGAAACGCAGGAAAAGTACTACACCCAAAATTAGGCAGTATAGAAGGACATTTATGAATGGATAAAAAGGGCCAAAACCATGGAATGTTTCGTTCCCGATCAACAAAGCTGCCAACTGCTGAACACCCAACAGCTTCGGCCATACAAGGTAAACAGCTTTCCACCATGTCAAATCTGACAGTGGCTGGGCGCCCGATTGCTGCATTATCGTCTGCGCCACCTGGCTGTGGCTGACAGCAGCTATGCCGTCGGCCACAAAGCCCACGACACCGATGCCCAGCACACAAAGAAAAGCGACAATATCCGGCATTAGAAGCGACAAAAGAAGCACTGCAATAACCACAAAAAGCAGGTTAACTGAACAGAGCAGTGAAGCAACAAGGTATTCCGGCATAAATACCTGCAAATTAACAGAAGTGATCAAGAACACGATGCTATGCAAGATGAACATGAATAGTACCGATAAGGCCCATAAACCGATGATTTTTCCCATAACATACTGCCAGCGAGCTATCGGTTTTGACAAAACACACGATTGCAGCCCGTCGTTCCGGTCGCGCCTGAATATTCGCATCGAAAGTAAAGCGGCGATGACCATCACGCCTACACCAATGATGTGGAAGGTCACTTTCGACAGAGTCATGACAATGGTTTCGGCATCAAGAGCATGTCCGTTCACCATGTAATTGCCTCCAAAGCAACCACGGAGGAGAAATACGCAGATGGCGCAGAAAACAAACATGATGACGAAGCTTTTATGCCGCACTTCATCAAAAAGCGTATATTTGGCAATCCTGGTAATGGAGGGAAGAGCTTTCAACATTTCCATATCAACCTTTCACAAGTCTTACAAACAGATCTTCCAGCGTTTCGCCGTCCTTGACAATTGCGGAAATTGCGTCTTTCACCAAAAGCTTGCCGCGGTTGATTATAGCCGCACTATCGCAGATTTTTTCAACTTCCGACAGCAGGTGTGAATTCAGAAAGATCGTCATGCCTTGAGCTTTTAGCGACTCCAGGAGCTGGCGTATTTCTCTGATACCGATGGGATCCAATCCGGAGGTGGGCTCGTCGAGAATCAACAGCTTTGGCTTTCCCACCAGTGCCGCGCCTAATCCAAACCGTTGAATCATGCCCTTGGAATAGGTCCCCGCTTTTGTATGTTCCCTGCCCTGCATGCCGATCTGCTCGACGATGCGCCGGCTTTGATCAACAGCATCGGACCGGCTTATAGCCAATAATTCTGCACAACGCAACAGGTATTGCCAGCCTGAAAGGTATGCTGGAATATGGTGATTTTCGGCCAGATACCCGATTGTTGTTCGACATTCCGGCTGGGTACTGGGAATGCCATTTATTACTAAGCTTCCCGATGTCGGTTGTGTAAAGCTGAGCAGCATCTTGACGATTGTCGTCTTCCCTGCCCCATTGGGCCCAAGCAGAGCGAAATAATCACCTGCCTTTACAGAGAAAGAGACATCGTCAACAGCCGTAAGGGAACTGTATCGTTTGGTAACGTTTTTCAATTCAATCATATATTGGACTCGTGGTACATTTCGGGAGGACTCTCCATAAGCAAGGATGTTCGGAACATTGTCGACAGATGCTTTGCATTGCGAGCTAATAGTTGAATGGGCCTTACCCTTTCAGATTATTGCTGGGCAAATCATAGTCGATAAGATATCGCCCAAATTCACCCATTCATCAAGTAATCTTTTGTTAATTTTTCAAGGATCCCGGTCCCACGTCATTTTGGGAGGTTTTCTTGCGGTATTTCGCTTCAAGAATCGACACGTTACCTGAGTCGTACTAGTTACAGAGACCTGCCAGGTTTTCAAAACCTGGCAGGTCTGGTCTTTTACCCTATTTTTGCAGGTATGCCGACCCGACCCTCAGACTCTCCCATTTGACAATAGATTGATTTGAACCACATACCAGCAAACAACTACGATCACTTGCGCCGCAAGATATTAATAGCAGAAGCTAAAATTCATTACCATTAAAATAATTTCAATTAAGACAAGAATGACAGCAGCAAAACTGCCGAAGTTTAGCTCGTAGCTCAATGCTCGTGGCTGGAACATATTATATCCTTACCGATGCTGATTTATCAGGTACAATGCCTTTTGAAGCTGAGTACAATGGAGGATAGTGTCATATGGCAAAAGGATACCAGGCAAATAAAGATCGACAGGAAGCCGTCAGTCTTTTGGGCAAGCAAATCGGCAAAAGAGCAGCTTTCAAGTGTGAGTGGTGCGGGAGCAAAGAGGACCTGCGTCTCTGGGACTACCAACCAGAGCGAGAACCGGAACCGGCTACCCTGGCACTGCTGTGCGGACGCTGCCGAGACCTTGCGAACGGTCAGAAGCCCGACCTGAATGAACTGCGCTCCATCCGTGACGCCCTGTGGAGCGACATTCCGGCTGTTGCCGAAGGCGCGGCGCGCGTGCTGGCCACCTGCAAGGAGCCGTGGGCTCGGGAAGCGATTGATGAGAGTTTTATCGCTGAAGAGGTAAAAGCGGAACTGCTAAAATAGAAACAGTAAATCAGCAAAATGAGAGAACAACCAATAACATCTGCACAAAAGCAGAATCCTGGTACATTTGCGGTCTCCTGACCGCTTCATCAACAAATTACTCTCCCTCCTTGACAGACCCCACGTTTTTGGGTTATCAATAAACTGCATTTAACAGCAGAGTGATACACGATAATACTAAACCACTCGCAAGGGTGGGACGGAAAGCCTACAGGGTCTCCACGAGACAGCCGGGTCGCCGAAATATCATACGATATTTGGCCCCGGCTTTTTTTATGGGCCCAATTTGCCAAACCTAATCGGGAAAAGCGGATGATGTGTTTCGTCACTTTCAGGTAGGACAGCTTCCGCTGCCTGAAAAGTCCTGAATTTTTGCTAAGAACTGGAGATGTCTATGAATATAGAAGAAAGAAAAGCGATCGTAGATGAGAAACTGGAATCAATGGGAGAAACAGTCACTTCCTGGTCCAAAAAAAACAGACTTGATCACCGGCTTGTCATCGACCTGATTGATGGCAAATTCCTGGGCACGCGAGGCGTTACCTTAAAGGCGAGAATTCAAATAGAAGACTTCTTTGGCAACATTTTTTGAATAACCGAAGAAATACTACAGATTTTGAAGAATCCGTTTTTCAAAACATATCCTTTATGATTGGAATCCGTCACATTATTTATCCTGATTAGCCTCAATCTTCCGCCAGTTCCCAAACCTGTCATTCCCGAAGTGGTTCTGATCGGGAATCCAGCTTCTAACTGACTGAAATGTGGACCCCCGATAAAGGCTTTCGAGGGTGACAATCTTCATAGCGGAAGAACAGTGTTAATCAGGTTATTTATTGTTGCCATGAGCACACCCAGTTTCTCCATCATCGATTTCAGCGGCAGCATGGAATGAGGGGACGCCGTAGTGCTGAACGAATTTTTCCGCAACCGACCTGAGTTTTTCATCGAGGAAATCCATGGTTTGCCTAAAAATAGGCTGCGGGACTCCTCCGTAAAACGCCTCGGCAATGCCGCCGGTAATGCAGGTGAGCGTGTCCGTATCGCCACCGAGCGAGACGGCAAGACGGAGTGCGCTTTCAAAATCCGTTGACTCGAGGAAGGCGGTTATAGCAGGTGGCAGTGTTCCCTGGCAGGAGACGTCAAACCGGTACGCAGGGCGTATCTGGTCACAGGTGCGTGACAAGTCGTACCCGAACATTGTGCTCGCATATCTCCTGATATCATCCTTTGATGCACCGGTCCGACCGAGAAAGATCGCCGTCGCTGCAGCCTGCGCACCCTTGATCCCCTCCGGGTGGTTATGGGTTATTGCGGCATACTCTTCGGCTTTGTGCAGCACCTCTTCGAGAGAATTGAATGCCCACCCTACCGGGCTCGTTCTCATGGCAGAACCGTTTCCCCAACTTTGATACGGCCCTTCGATCTCCCGGCACGCCCAGCGGTGGAAAGTGCCACCGTAACCGGCCTCCGGATACCTGAGGTAATAATCGCGCATGATCACTTCGTAGCTCTTCCCGGTAAGGAGAGAATCGGCCAGTGCCACGGTCAGCACCGTATCATCGGTAAAGCAACAGGTCTCCTGAAAAAGCGGAAAAAAAGTCGTCTTGATATTGTTGAATTCGTAGATGGAACCAACAATGTCACCTGTCAATGCACCGATCATGGGTTTTCCCTTTTTTTGCAATGCGTTTCTGGTTACTGGTTCACAATCTTGACCTGACCGGTATCGACCCAATCGTTATGCCCTCCGGGAATCTCGTGAAATTTTGAGGACGGTATACTTTCAGCCAAGACCTTAGCATGAACAATCGGGATAATTGCATCATCACGTGCACCGTAAATCTCCAGAGGCCCTTTATAGCCTTTCAGTAATTCGATATTATTCCAGTTGTCCTGCAAGCAAAGAGCTACCGGAAGATACGGAAAATGGTGGGCCGCAACTCTGGAAAGTATATCAAAGGGTACGATCAATACAATCTTGTCCGGTGGCTGATGATTCTTCGCCAGAAATGCGGCAGGTCCGCTGCCGATTGACTCCCCCACAACACCTAGCGGAATACCAGGGAACCTCGACTTGAGTACCGCATAGGCCTGCTGCGCTGCAGCATTGATGGACGACCGGGACGGCGATCCGGGCCGCAAGCCATAACCGGGATATTCAAGAATGAAGACCGAATCCTGGCTCGAAAACGCAGGAAGAGCGTACACTCTATCACTCGCCTGACCACCGTTACCGTGCAGCATCAACCAGACATTCTTTGGTGACGACACTACGCGTGCATAACCGATAAGCTGTCCTTCATAGAGCCACTCGGAAAGTCCATTGTGTTCATGATGATGCGTTGGATAATATAAGAGCCTCCGCTGGAATGCGATACATCCCACAGCTACTACTATCAAGCCGAATACTACATAAAGTATGAAGCGGATCATTGGTTTGTTTCTCCGGAGAAGGAAGACAGGACACCATTTAGACTAATTAGTGACAAAGTAAGCCATCCCCATTTTTTGACCCCTTCGTTTTTTTGCTGCTTCGGCCCCGGATCAGTTGTCTATGTCATTATCGCGCTTCATGGTATACAGCATCCGCAGCAGCTCATATTCGAACGGGGAACCGGTCTGACTGTATCGGAATGGAATCCGGTGCCGCTTGTCCACGGCCGAGGTTCCGGTGAATGCCAGAGTGGCTCCGGTGTCATCGACCCATGCGGCGGGGCCAGCAAGACTGAAAGATGCCGTGTCGGCAGCAAAGCCGACCGTGTCGCGGACATTGGATGGGCCAAGAATCGGCAGAACAATGTATGAGCCGTTGCCCACCCCATAATGGGCGAGGGTCTGACCGAAGTCCTCGGTCTGGCGCACGAGACCCCAGCTTCCGGCAGGGTCCCAGAGGCCGGCAACACCGACAGAGGTGTTGATGATCAAGCGTCCCAGGGTTATTCCGACGGACTTGAACTTGAGTTGGAAGAGGTTGTTGGTAAGGTTACCGAATTCGTTTATGTTGTCTATGGCGTTGGAAACCCGGTCTTCGACATAGTCCGGAAGAATGAATTCATAGGTACGGACCACCGGCAGGAAGAGATACTCGTCAAAATAGTAATTGAAACGGTACACGCCGCGGTTGAACCCCTCGATGGAGTCACTCACTTCGAGGATACTGGTTTTTTCGGCCGGTACCACATCTTCGTAAGTGCGCAAAGGGAGAACGGTACCTTGGCCGTTCTCGGGAAGAGTGCTGCAGCCGCCTATCAGGAGCATGGCAGCAGCGATAACCATCACAAGCGACATTCTTTCACCTGAATATCCCATTCTCAGTTCTCCTTCCCGGTCAAAAATTCGATCATGAACGAAACCACTTCAGGATGAAGCATATTGCCCATATGGCCACCGGTGGGAAATATCCGAGCCCTGTCGCCGAATAGACCCTCTAGATAGTCGATCTGGCCGGGCAGCAGGATAATGTCGTCCTCGTTGTGAATCAGCCCTATTTTACTGCTGTTCCTGAGATAGGTTTCGATGCTGTGGAGGTTCAGACGCTCCAGGAGATCTTGCCGAGTCAGGTGTGGATCCCGCTTTTGGCAGTAAGGTAACAAATACTCGTTGAAGTAATCTTCGAACCGGGTGCGGTACGAGACGATGGCATAGCGGGTCAGTGATGTCGATGCGGTAAGGCGGGCATTCTGCGGAACAATGTAACCGCCGCCGTTCATCACATCGGCGGTGAAGATCATATTTGCCGAGCTCATGCGGAACGAAAGGCCGATCAGGGCGGCCAGATTCTCCTCGCTCGGCGAAAGTCGCTTGTATGCCTTGTAGAGGAAATCTCCGCTCAGCTCCGTTTGGCCCATTTCCTCGGTCACGGAAGCAAGTTTCACCAGGGCATCCCGGAACCACAGATCGAACTTCTCCATGCCGCCCGGGACATTCTCCACCAGCAGCAGGTCCAGGGCCGACACCGAATCATAGAGACTTACCGGCGGATTGAGGAGCAGGACCCTGCGAAAATTGAAGCTCTTTTGCTGTTCGTCAAGCTTGGCGACAAACGCAGCATTGAAGGCACCGAGGCTGTAGCCGGAAAGCAGAAAGTCCGACACATCGATCGAGCCGCGTACCTTTTCGTAAGCGAGTTCCATGACCCGGTAGAGGTCCTTGGCATCGTCATAAGAGTCCCCCGGCAGACCGGTCGAGGCGTTTACCACGAAATCCATGTGGCTCGGCGAGGTGATGGAGATGACGTGAAATCCGCCCTGGTAGAGCACCTTCTGGAGCTTTATCATGCGCGGAGAATTGTGGCGTGAGCCGGTTCCGGCGATGACGAAGACGAGCGGCGCCTTGTGGTCCTGGTAAGTCAGGGTGCAGGCCAGCCCGTCTTCATACCAGAACACCTCGGGAATTTCACGCGTGGGCAAGACCCGCAGGGTGAACTCTCTGGTGGGGACTGTTTCCGGCAGTTTTACTTCGAAGAATTCCGGCAACTCCATGACGGTTGCCTCGTATGGGTTAACGAATGGGTAGAAATAAGCTTGCGGCGTGGCCGTCGCGTTCCGCGTCCAGAAAATACAACAGGTCAGGAGTACCAGGGCGAAGATTCGCGGCATCGTTTCCTCCGAAAAATGTTTTATAAACAGCGTCAGTCGGAACGCACCTCAGGGGGAAAGGCCAGCCTCTCGAAAATAGCGTTCTGCACCAGGATGAAGGGGAATGGCAGTGACGTCGGCTGACTCATGGGGTGTCAGACCCTGCAGGACCGGGTGCTGGCGCCGGAAAAGATCGAAGTTAGTCATCACTTCCCTCACCAGACGGTAGACGGTTTCTTCCGCCATGTCGGCGCGTGTGAAAAGAACCGCCCTGACGCCGATAGTCGCCACCGCCCCCTGGCACTTCAGGCGCGGATAATAGTTGGTGGGAACTACCGTGGGGATAAGCAGCGGGTAATCATTGGTTACTCTGGCGATGAATGCATTATCGAGCGGAACCAGCAGCACCTTCCGCGAGCCGGAACTTGCCTCCAGCACGGAGAGGTTTGGATGGCCCACCGTGTAGAGGTACGCGTCGATCTTATCGTTTTGCAAATATTCGGAAGCAAGGGCGGCGGGATGCTCTGAGAGGGTAACGTCTTTCGGGTTTATCCCGGATAGTTCGAAAAGAAGCGCGCCATATTCGTTATCGCTCGAACCAGGCGCCTCGATATTCACCCGCTTTCCCTTCAGATCGCTGAATTGTCTGATGTCACGGTCGACGGCAGCGACGATCGTTACGGTTTCCAGATGGAGGCCGAGTACTGCGCGCAACCCTTCCCGGGGCTTTCCCTGCCAGTGGCCGATGCCTTTCACCGCATGCTGGAGAATTCCCGACTGGGCTATGCCGAAGGCGGTTTTCCCCTCGAAAACGTTATCGATATTGGCCAGTGATCCCTGGGACGAAACAGTGGCAATCCGTATTCCGTAATCGGCGGCTTTGCGGTTAAATATCTTAGCTATTGCGCTTGATACGGCATAATTGGCTCCGGTTGTGTTTCCGGAACTGATGGCAACGGACGGTTGGGGGAACGCGGAGGCGATATGCGGTACCAGCAGGACTGACACCGTGGCCAGGAAAAGCAGGGTGGCGTGCATGAAACGGTGGAAGCAAAGCATCAGCAATTTCCTCCTCGGTTAACTACGGGGGGCAGGGTCACATTCTTCACAAAGTTAATTATGAAGGCCTGCCCTCTTCGTTATTCCCTTTTTAAACTCGTGTCAAGGATTGCTGACAATTCTTGCTCCTTTTAATAGTATCATTCTGCTCAGCTCTGCAAAAAACTCGCTACGATAAGAAACGCCATTACCGCTCAAGCGGTGATCCGCACCGGGATAAATCTTGAGAATAAGGTTTCTCTTGCCAGCCGCATTGAACTCCGATTCCAGAAACCGTGCAGATTCAACCGGAACACTCTCGTCCCGCTCGCCGATGCCTACCAAAATGGGTATATTTAGTTTGAGAAAGTCAGGGAGTGGCTCGATATCCAAGACGTCTGACCACCAGTTTTAATCATCTTTTTGCGTTACCCTATCCGCATCAGGGAAAAGGTCTTCCTTTTGTATTGTCAAACTGTTCTCGCCAGCCGGATTTTTCACCAAGAGCTGAACTGTTTTTATACTGTCATCATCGTGCAACTGATCTCGCAACTCCTGAAGAGTGAAGTCTCCCGCTGACCTGCCGTTGACCGAGACGATTTCGTCCCCCAGTGCGACCCCTCGCCGGTCGACAGGCGAGCCATTCCAGACTCCCGAGACCTGTGTCTTGCCGGTGTCATCCCGCCTGACAGTCATTCCCGCAGTAAAGACATTGCCGACATTTTTCCCCCCTTCAGTCGGAATGAGCAGCATCTCTCCTGCCGGATAGTTCAGAATGACAACATAATGGGAGAGAAGCGGGTAACCTATCAGCGCATTATTCTGCCCTTCTGTCGTTGTTGCCACTACTTTTCCCATTTCACTTGAACCGATCCTGAGGCCGTTGAGCCTGATCAGGCGAGGATTTTCGTTATCCTTGAAAGCGCCTCCCCCCATCACACCCTTTCCCTCGACCACCATCCCCCGATGTAACTTTTTCATTAATGCCGGGGGGAGCGCAAGAGGATATTTGAGTCCCGTGTCTATTAACGCATCGAATGTGTCATCTCCGCAGGAAACCGTCACCTGCGGCGCAAAGCCCATAGTCATGAGCTGTTCGATTTTGAGCGGGCTCGCTCCTGGAACTGATTTGAGCGGAGCAGTATCGCCTGAGAGGGTGACAAGCCGCTTTTGGTAGTTGATCTTTACTTTGAAGAAGTGGAGAAAATTGGAGCCGATGATACCGTCTATTTGTATCCCGCTCAACCGCCGAATTCTGCTCAGGTCGAATACGGCTGCCGAGATATCGTCTACCTTGAATCCTCCTATTGTGAGACTTTTTAGTCTTGTCAGATAAACATCCTCTTTGCCTTCAGCACCATCCTTCATCTCGATCGCGACTTCTTCCGCAAGCCCTAACTCATTGGCAACATCTTTGCCAATCACGGTGAGCGCACCAGTGTCCAGCATAAATGCGTAGTTGCGGCTTGAGTTATTGATCCGCCCGGTCATCAGTATCAGGTTACCACTCAACTCGAACGGGATGACCGATTCTTGATTCGCCCTGACATGAGTTTCTCCACCCTTAAGTAGGGAGATTGTCTGAAACATTGAGCAACCAGAAAGATATATTACGGTGCAGAGAGCAAACAAAATACAGCTGATTATTTTCATATTTTCTCCTTATGCCATCATAAATTCATAATCTACGCCTCCACCTAATCATTCTGACGGCATGAACTACCGAGGACCGGTAAACAAGTACCGCAACTCCGCAAGCTCCTCGCCCTACTCTTCTCGCCTATTATCATGGCGTCATGTCCTTTTTCAGATACTTCATCTGAATGTTAACCGGTATCATCCATTCCCCCTGGGCCCTGACCGGAAGCGACTTCAACATTTCGGCAGAGATCGCCTTGGGGTCGTTTGAGTGTGCCGCCAGTTCCTTCGCTTTGGTATCAAACGCAATGAGATAGTTTTTCATCTCGCAAATATCCTTCTTGTCCGAAATCGGACCATGGCCGGGTATGATCCGGTCCACATCGAGCGTCTCAATGTAGTCAAGGTTTTTGATCCAGCCAGGGATGTCGCTGTCCGCCAGGTACGGGTGAAAATCCGTAAAGAGATTATCGCCGGTGAACAGGACCTTTTTATCCGGAATGCTGATCAGGATATTTCCCGTAGTATGGGAGGGGGCGACGTATATCAGCTCTACACTTTCATCGCCAAGGTCGATGGACATCCTATCCGTAAAGGTCAGGTTGGGATAGGCTATTGACGTACCTTCCATCTGCTCGGGGGTCAGGCCGTACTCCTTGCTGTTCTTCAAGGTGCCTTCGGCGCTTTTGAGCATGTTTTGCCTGCAGTTTGCATGGGCGACTATCACGGCCCCGAGTTTGGCGAATTCGGCATTGCCGAAGGTGTGGTCAAGATGGTAATGGGTATCGATCACATACAGGATTGGCTTACACGAGATTTTGCGTATGTCTTTTATGAACCGTTGCGCCTGCTTTGCCGAAATCAGGGTATCGACAACGACGATCCCGTCTTTTCCGACGATAATCCCCGCGTTGGCGGCGAAACTGTTCGCGGCCGACCCGTTTTTTTCGTCCACGTAGGAGTAGACATTGTCCGCGATTTTTGTCAGGCCTTCCTGGGCGAATGCCCCGCTGCACAATACTACGGACATGAAAACAAAACAGAAAATGGTTAATTTTTTCATCATTTTCCCCTTTCTTGTGATTTAGTTTTTATCATGATGACAACGGAAAAGCGGCTACCTTCAAATTTTTCCTTGCGGATAACAGAATAGCCAAGGCACTCGTACAGCCTGATGTTTCGCACGCTCAGTTCACCGGTAAATAGCTCCCAGGAACTGACATCGGCAAATCTGTTCTCGATTGCCTCCATGAGCATGGAGCCGATACCGCGCCCCTGGTACTTTGGGTGAACCATGAGGCGCCCGATGAAACAGCTGTCGTCCTTCGTAAAACCGTTGACCGAACCAACTATACGACCATCTTGTATGGCTTTGAGGATACTCTTATGTTCAAAATCGGCTTTTAGTTCCCCTAGCGTCTGGGTAAGTGGAGGGATGCCGTAGTCATCGTAAATTTGCGCCTCCGAGTGATAGGAAAGCTTCTGCAAGGAGAGAATTTCAGGCGCATCGTCAATAGTCGCGTCAAGTATTTCCACGTGAGTCCTCCTGTTCGACGAAACCGGATTTGAGAACAGGTATTTTTACACAAGGAGCGAAACCTTGAATAAGGCTCCGATTGGGTACTGTTTTTACAGATCATCTTTCAAAACAAACCAATATTCACCTGTATTTTCTTACAGTTGACATGGAGCGAATCTTTTCGACTGTCTGTTGATACAGAAGACGGTTCGAACCCTTTTACGATGATTTTTTTTCAGGGTCTCCTGACCATGGCTAACGAGCAGGGTCAGTGGCACGGCTTACCCGGGCACCCCCAAAGGCGTGAATAGTCCTTGTGCCGGCTAACACCTCGCTGGCATGTAGGGCGCCCCTTGGAACAACGTACTCCTGCCCCGTTTTCAGAATGATCCGCTGCCCTTCGATGATGAGTGTATAATAGCCATCAACGACAAGCACATACTCTTCATAGTCATGAACATGTTCGGCTGAACTTGCCGTTTGTTTGCAGGTCCAGAATGCCATTTGACTCCCATCTGCGCCGTCGTAAACGTAGCCTTCAACTCCCGGCGTATATTGGGAGGAAGGAACGATTCGATTGATCGGATTCTTCATAAACGCCGGGAAATCATGCATGGATTCTCTCCCTCCCTATACCCAACGGCCAGCTTGCAGAACTGGTGAAGACGGCAACGCAACAAACGGCCTTCTCAAGGCTGAGGTTAGCTCTTGTAATATTGTCTAAAGTCTTCTGATGGTTCACGATCAGAATATGAGTAGAGTGCGTATTGGCCGTGACATCTTACGGGTTGCCTCTCACGTATTTATCAAATTCCACCAGGATATCTGTTTGTTATGGAAATTGCCACACATGTTAACGTAGCACAATATACAGTTTTTTATTAGACGTGTCTATTTCAATAGTTAGAACAGTGACCCTCGCCCCGGTGTGCTCTCCACATCGAGACAGCGACCATTCATCTCCACCAGCTGTTTGCAAATAGCAAATCCCAGGCCGGTATCTTTAGGGAGGATAGTAAGCTTTACACTGCTTTTAAGAAACATTCTGTTGGTATTTTCAACGATGAGAAAAAATAGGAGAGACAGTTTTCAAGCTGAGGGAGATCTTTTTTTCATGGAAAAGCAGGGGAGCGGCGTTCCGTTGTTGCCGCCGATTCTCTAGTTTTGATCCGGAAACGGCCCTTTTTCATCCGCAGTTTTCGAATGGAAAATCTCTTATTTTTCGAGCATCATGCAAAAATGCAAAAGTGTTGCTATTCAACTTGACACCAGTGAAGGAGCGACCACTTCTTTATGTGCCCCGGCAGGTTGGCTGCGAAAACACCAAGTATCAATACTGTTGTGAGAATCGACATGGAATATTCCGGGAAAATATGGACAATCCCGAGCAGCCCGACATGCGTTAAGGCGATAACGCCGCGTACCTGATACAGCCAGTGACGACTCTGGCAGAGCCTGGATATAATCAGAGCAGCTCCCGAGACAATAGCCAGGTGATGCCAGGTAAAGAGCTGTGCGAACGATACGGCACAAACAACCCCGCCGAATAGAACGCTGGTCACTCCGATATGCCAGGTACGCAAAATAAGGTCCAGTGCCTGAACCCAACCGGGACGCCTCTTTTTTTCTTTTCCGCTTTCATTGGTATCAGCCATATCTGTCAAACTACTCCCCTTCAGAAAAATCCAGTTTTTGCATTGGCACCTTCCCCTTTATGCTTGCCGCCCGACAGGGAACGCATTAGCCTGCACGGAAGGCTATGAGGCACTGCTGCCCGCCTTTGAGGAAACGCTCAATTCCGCTGCCGCCTGCTCTTCGGCAGTACCCCGAAGATAGATGCTGCGGCTCGGGAAAGCAATCTCCAGACCCAGGCCTTCTAGGATTGTCATAATTTTCAGGCAAACGTCCTCACGTATGTCGAGATAATCCTTCCATACAACAGTTTTTGTAAAGCAATACACAAGGATATCGAGGGAAGATGCTCCGAACTCGGTAAAGTTCACCAGGAAAAATTCCTGGTCAATGGCCGGATGGCCGGCAAGCATTTCGCGTATATCAGAAACCGCCTGGCGCATTTCCTCCGGTTTTGTTTCATAGGTCACACCGACATTAAGCTTGATACGCCGCTGCGGCCTGCGGCTGATGTTGTCAATCGCCAGATTGGCTATCACGTTGTTCGGTACGGTAATCTGGGTTTTCGCAAAGGTGCGGATCTTGGTGGAGCGAAATCCGACCTCTTCGACGATTCCCTCAAGGTCCCCCGCTTTCACCCAGTCTCCCACATGAAACGGTCGGTCAAGAAGGATCATGAACGAGCCAAAAATATTCGATAAGGTATCCTTGGCTGCCAGTGCCACTGCCAGACCGCCAATGCCGAGGGATGCCAGCAATCCGGAGATGGAGTAGCCCAGATTCTGGATCATCATGATCACAGCCAGAAAGATGACAAAAGCACGGAGACTTTTACGGATAAACGGCAGGAGATGGTCATCCAGGGTCGATTCGGTCTTCGACACCCAACCCTCCAGGAAGGTTTCAAGCAGCCCAACAAAATTGTACAGGACCCAGGCCAGGTCAAAGGTGGCAAGTAGCTTGATCAATGCTATGGCACCATGCTTGATATTAACAGGTTCCACAGGCAACCGGAGGATCTGAATTGCAATATAGGCACCGATGATAACCACCAGCCACTCGGCAGGTTTCCTGATTGACTGAAAGAACAAATCGTCGTATCGGCTCCTGGTTTTTTTTGCAATTGGGTATATTACCTTGAAAAACAGATAGTTAACAGTCTTTTTCAGGGTTAATGCGACGATCATGGTGAGAAAAGCACCGGCGAAGTGGCTCAAACTGATGCCGAGGAAGGTCTCTTGAAAAATCAATTCCAGCGTAGCGAAAAATTCACTCATGGTAGTAGCTCCTTTATACACACGAGTCTCTTACTTAACAGACGGGGGAAAAGATTGCAAGATTGCGTCAGAGAAGAATTTTATCAGGCGAGGTAGATTCTAGTCGTAAGGGCACCATTTAGGTAGTTTCCATCCGGAAACTACGGATGTGAAACTAGCGGTTTCCAATTTGGAAACGAGGATTTTTTTGTTCTGGCAAGGGAATCAAGGGATTGTGCGGAGACGTACTACTGTACGTCGCACAAACAAGACCGCTGATTGACGCTGTCAGGGCGAAAAAGGACCGTTTCCGGATGAAAACTAGGTAAGGGCTGGACATAGGAGACCTCACAGGGTCAGGCTTTGACAATTTGAAATATATTTATCAAATAATAGAAGCCTGACCCTGCTGATCTGCTGTTGATCCTGTTGATCTTACTGCATTAAACTGACCGAAGAAACAGGGCTGAGTATCAGGCTGCCTCTATCACGCCTACGGCGCTTTCATCTTCCGCTTCCATAATCCCAAACTCCATAAGGAGTTCTTCCAGTTCATCCATACTCAGCGGCTTGGGAATGACCAGCATCTTATTGTCATTTATCTTCTGTGCCAGAGTCCGATACTCCTGGGCCTGGGGATGCTCGGGAGAGTACTCGATGACTGTCATACGGCGCATCTCTGCTCGCTGCACCTGATTGTCACGGGGTATAAAATGGATCATCTGGGTACCGAGCTTTGCAGCCAGTGCGCTGACCAGTTCAAACTCCTTGTCGGTTTTCCTGGCATTGCAGATCAGTCCTGCCAAACGGACCTTGCCTGAAGTGGCATATTTGAGAATACCTTTAGCAATGTTGTTGGCCGCATACATGGCCATCATTTCGCCGGAACAGACGATATAGATCTCCTCTGCCTTTCCTTCGCGGATCGGCATGGCAAATCCGCCGCAGACAACGTCGCCCAGAACATCATAAAAGACAAAATCCAGATCCGGTGTATAGGCGCCATTCTCTTCCAGGAAGTTGATGGCGGTAATGACACCACGACCGGCGCAACCGACACCCGGTTCAGGTCCGCCGGACTCGGCACATTTGATTCCGCCGTAACCGACTTTCATCACACTATCAAGTTCCAAGTCCTCAACCGTTCCCAGTTCACGCACCAGATCCATGACCGTGTTTTGTGCCTTGGCATGCAGGATCAGCCGGGTTGAATCGGCCTTGGGATCACAGCCGACGATCATGATTTTCTTTCCCAATGCCGCGAGACCTGCCACGGTGTTCTGGGTTGTGGTTGACTTGCCGATGCCGCCTTTTCCATAAATTGCAATCTGTCTCATAGGTATCTCCTTCATCCGTAGCTTTGGACGTCAACATGTCTCGGGGGTGGCGAAATGAGGCGCCTGATGGCGACTGAAAACAGTGCACCAAGATCCCCGGCCTTTTGAGCCCTGTGCTCCATTCATATCTGTATATTTCTCTCAACCAAGCAACTGAAACAAAAAACCCCGCATCTCATGACTGAGAGCGGGGCGTAGGGCCTGGTTGACAGAGTTTGATGGTTGTTGTGGTGACAATTGATCCGGTCACCCTGACAGAAGAAGTTACACTAACCGTGCCAACGGTTTAATAATTCGTCAGCCCCCGTCTGATGACCCCTCAGACCCTTAGTGCATACGTTCGAAAAAAGATTACCAAACAATAATGGTCATGCGCTATACAGTGTGCCTATTAATCAAGCAGCAGGAAAGTAGCTAAGCAGGCATTTGAATACATATTGAATGTCGAATATTGAAGTCACATGGATTCACCCCTTTGCCCGAAAGAGACCTGCCAGGTTTTAAAAACCTGGCAGGTCTGATCTTCGAGACAATGAAGGCGTAATGGTGCCGAATGTTCCTATGAAATCTAACGCGGGGGCCTGCGGGCCTCGCGGAACCAAGGTCGGTACTTTTCCATCCGCTCCCGCTGCTCGGCGGGAGAACGGCGACGGCAGGTGACGAATTCCGGCGTGTCGGGAACCGCACCCCAGCGCCGCTCCACACAATCGTTGGGATTGTAGGCAATCTCCAACCCCGGACGGCGTGTGTAGATCTCTGCCAGACTAAGCCGCCAGGGGGTGCCGTCGCTGCGGGTATACAGTAACGAAACGCTCTCGGGAACGCCGGGCATGGAGCTGTTCGATGCGCTCAGCTGCCGCGGCCGCGCTTTCGCCCTTCAGCAGATAGAGTTCAGGATGGCGGCGGATGCGCTCGGGCAGGTTGGCGAGCACTCTCAAAGCTATCAGCAGTCGCATATCGCGGGAGGGGGTCGCAAAATCCTCCCAGGGACCGACGGTCTCGAAGATGGCTGGGCCGCGCGGCATGGGGATGACCGTCCCCGGATGGGCCCGCATGTACTCTTCTCCATTGTCAACCGAGCGGACGCGGGTTTCGAGCTGTTCCATCAGCGCATCCAAGGTGGCCTCGTAGGTCTCGGCCGGATCGAGACCGCGCGGGTTGATGAGACGCTCCATGCCGGCATAAAACTCCCCGGGCGTTAGATCTGCCTGTTCGGTAGAATAAGGGGGAAAGCCGGGTTGTTGATCCAGTGCGGCGTTGGTCAGCGTGATCCACCCCCTCTTCCCGCCGCCGTCGACCGGCGCCCGGTAGGCCTTGAAACCGGGACCGGCGTTCGGGCTTACTGCGAAGAGAAAGTTACCCTCCCAGAAGCGCTTGCGGGCGATCGTATTATCGGGCTGAGCGTCAACCGCAAGGAGCAGCCCGCTGTGCTCCGCTGTCTGCGGAATCCACTTGACGATGACCAGGGTGTGACCGTAGGGATCTGCGTAGACGGTGCCGGGCCAGAGGGTCGAGCGCTCGAGCGGAACCGGGTAGAAATCGGTGGCGTTGTCTCGAAGAGCCGTGCGTCCGTTGCCGGAAATTACCCGGTCCATGATCCTGCGGCTCGTCTTCCGGAAGGCGCTGGAGGGAGCGACGGTGTGGACAAAGGAATGGTCAATCTCCGGCGGGCCACAGCGCGGGGGGGCGCCGGCGCTGCCACGGCTGCAGGCGCGATAGCTGACGGGAAGACCCAGCTTCCAAGCAAAGTAGGCACGCAGGAAGTACGGGAGGTCGGCGCAATCCGGCTCGGCAGGGAACTGACTGTCCTCCCCCCTGTGCAGGTAGTCATGCAGGAAGTTGCGCCGTGGGTCGCGTAGCACCGGCTCAAGAGAGGGGAAACTGAGAGATTCCTCAGGCGGGGCATCGAACAGATGCTCGACCCAGGCGGCGTATAGCGCTTGCGTTGACAGGTCCCACTCCCCACTTCCCCGGTTACCGGCGCCCTTCCCGACCTGGATCTCGGTGCAGGCCGCCACCTTCCCTTCCCGTGTCGCCTCGATCAGGTAGCTGCCGCGTGCAGGCGCCGGGAGTACCGCCCGCAGACTCCAAGGGGGACCGCCGCCTCTCACGGTATCCATCCTGGTCCGACGCCCTGCGGGATCGGTGACGAGCAGCTCCGACAGTTCGCCACTGGTCGAGACCACCATGATCTCAAGTTTTTCGCCCGGCCGCGCAACGAGCGGAGCGCTCCAGATACGGACATCAGCCCCCTGGCTGCACGAGGTGATGGCCCACGACGTGTCGGCAGCGATCAACACGAACACCAGCATAAGAATGTATTTCATTGCCATGATCAGATCTCCTGCGTTGCCACGAAGAATGACATGGTAGACAGCGCCGGTATAGTGGATGCGTGGTTTTCTTGCCAGGGGTGATATATACCAGCAAAAGTCAAAAAGTCAAACCTGCCCCCATTGGTTCCT
Source organism: uncultured delta proteobacterium (assembly GCA_963717775.1). Taxonomy (GTDB): domain Bacteria; phylum Desulfobacterota; class Desulfuromonadia; order Geobacterales; family Geobacteraceae; genus RPRC01. The sequence continues at coordinate 12,151 of CAVQWZ010000027.1, read as the reverse complement.
TGGCAGACCAATTGATTAATTTCAACAAAGTTACTTTATTTCCATCCGGAAACTCCGGATGTGAAAAGAGCGTTTCCAATTTTGAAACGAGGATTATTTTGTCCTGACAAGAAAATCAAGGGTTTGTGCGAAGACGTACTACTGTACGTCGCACAAACAAGACCGCTGATTGACGCAGTCAGGGCGGGAAAGGCCCGTTTCCGGATGGAAACTAAATAGGATAGCAGGGGTAAAGAAGCTGAAATTTTTGCATGCCATGTTATTATAGAAACGAATGTATGTACACTATTTCACCAGAAGATCATCCTGGTACTATCCGTGAAAAGGCCTGGCTCTTTCGCATGCCAGAAAAGGGGGCAAATTGCAGCTTTTACAGATGATATGGAACGGGATAAGTGGCCTTGGTATGGGCACCGTGATCCTGAAAGCGCTGTTCATAATTTTTCTGGGAGCGGTTTTCTGGATGATTTGCGAACTAGTCAAATACATCGTGAATATTCTCTCGAAACTTGCCGTAGATGCCTTGCGCTACCTGGCTATAGTTGCCAGAGGATGGCCTAAGAATGTTGCGGAGGATGAAGAAGGTAAACAAGGGACAGATTGGAACAGTGGAAACAAGGGAGCGCGCTGAAGACGTTATAAAACTGGAGACAAAAGTACTATCAATAGACGATTTTCCCCTGCCAAACTTGTGTTGATGCGCCCGGACAAATTCATACTTCAGCGGGATTCTTTGGCGAAGCACGCGGTGGCCATTTATTGTATATCTCGTTTTTCAGTGACTCGCTTCAGCTCACTGCGAGGCTGTTTAATCTTAGCTTGCTGGTCTTCCAGACTGGTACCTGATGTCTATGTCCTGCCCTTACCTATTTTCCATCCGGAAAAGGACTTTTTTCGCCCTGACTGCGTCAATCATCGGTTTTGTTTGTGCGACGTACAGTAGTACTTCTCCGCACAATCCCTTGATTTCCTTGTCAGAGCAAAAAAATCCTCGTTTCCAAATTGGAAACCGCTAGTTTCACATCCGGTGTTTCCGGATGGAAACTACCTGCGTGGTGCACTTACGACTAGAATCTACCAGTATCTGTCCGAAGGCGCTTCTCTCATAGCGGAGGTGGTAATGATTTTAGTTAAAAGAAACTTGTTTTCAGTCATTACTTGCCTTTTTTCTATCCTGGTCTTGGCTGGCTGTGCAAGTAGTGGCGAGGATGTGAAGAGGCAAAGCTTTGATATGAGCTGTCTGGTGAAGAATGATATAGATCTGGTGACTGAAACGCATCAGCGGGTTGTCTTTGCCACCCTCAGGGAACTGGCGGTCAAGTTGTACAAGCGCAATCCCCGGGAATGGAAAAAGGAAGGAAACAAGTCCCTGGAAGTTGCAGTAGCGGCCCTTTCTACCGATCCATTCCCAAGTGTTGGGGGGAAGACAAGTATCGACTGTATACGCCTTGCCTTTAATGAGGAATTTCACGGGGACAGGGTCAAGGCATTTGTTGTCGGCCTGGAAACCATGGTGCTGGATTCCTATGACGGGCACAGGAAGCTATACTTTTACAACATGCTTGATGCGCAGAAACTCTATAACAGTGCCCGAAATATCGAACTAGCCTCGTGGCTGATCCGCACCAAACACGATAACAACAACACGCTGTTTCTCCTGAGTTTAGACGAAGGGGGCAAAATAGACGTGGGTTTTGAACGATTGTTCGGAAAGATGATCAATGCCCAGGATATGATAGCCCAGATTATGGCAGACAGATCCAACCGGACGATCAAGAATGTTCTGCAATCGCTGGTAACGGCATTTATTCCGATCTGATGTTTGTTTTGGCCGGGATTCATTGCAGTTGCAGGCCCAACACCACTGGGCAAGGAAGCTGCTCTTGATAAGGCATGTCATACCATCAAATCAGCAGAGGGGAAGTAACGCACTTTCCTTCGATTTTCCCTGACGAGGGCGCCCGGCACACGATCTGGTGAAATTTATCGATTTAGTATAGCGAATGAATATGTTATGCATGATCCGCGAAAGGGGGAGTTCACCCGCCTGCATGACGATGTGGATGTGGTTCGTCATGAGGCAGAAGCCGTTAATGCGTGTCTTTCTTGCCATGGGTGATTTATGCCAGTAAATGTCAAAAAGTCAATCCTGCCCCCCCGCCCCCGTAATTCGAGGTTATTTGACGTTGACATATATTTACTATGAGGTACCATAGGCCAATATTTTCAACTACTGGTAGACGATAATACTCAACCATCCGTGAGGATGGGGCGGAAAGCCTAAAGGGTCTCAACGAGATAGCCGGGTTGCCGAAATATCATTTATATTTCAGCCCCGGTTTTTCTGTTTCCACAGGCTGGAACTGATGGATAGAAGTAGAAATCGCGAAAGAAAAGGAAATATCTACCATTTGAAAAAGGAGCAATAATGCGTTTAAAGTTTATTCTTTCCATGCTGATAATGACAGCAGTAACCAGCACCTTCGGTTTAAACGAGGCCAATGCGGGGCTTCCAGGCCTTCCCGGTCTGCCGGCTCCTCCCACTCCCAACGTGAATATCAGCATTAATGGCTTCCTGCCGGCACCGCCAGGGGTATCAATTCAGTTCTACAGTGGGCGTCCGTACTATGTCGAACAGGGACACCGAGTTTATCTTAAAGAGAAAAAACACAACAAGCATCACAAGGGCCATGGTCATAAGTACGGCCATTACAAGCAAAAGTAGCATTACCAATAGAATATCGTCAGCTTGGAGTACAGAGACCTGCCAGGTTTTCAAAACCTGGCAGGTCTAACCGATACTGCCCCCATTAGTTCCTTCTCCAGACGCTTTTCAACCGCTTCGTACTATGCTAAATCGTTGTTTATTGCCTGTTTTGGCATTTTCATACCTAATACCCGTTCGAGTTATTCTCTGCATAATCCTGTCTTGCCGTTACGTAGTTCTGCACCTGCTCCGCCCGGGCCTGTTCCGCTACTTTGTTGATTTGACACTGAGACATCAAGGTATCATACTTATAAAAACATTCACTGCAAATGGTGATCTGGAAAAGCTCAGAACAGACGTTAACTGCTGAGGGGGAATAACCATGTTATACAGAAAAGTTCCAAAAAACGGAGATGAGTTGTCCATCCTGGGTTTCGGTTGCATGCGTCTGCCTCAGGTCGAGGGGAAGATCGATGAACCCCGGGCTATCCGGCAAATCCGCTCGGCCATTGACCGGGGGGTAAATTATCTCGATACCGCCTGGCCTTATCACGGCGGCGAGAGCGAGCCTCTCGTGGCCAAAGCCTTGCAGGACGGCTACCGTGAGCGTATCAAGTTGGCAACCAAGCTGCCATCCTTTTTGATTACAAGTCGGGAGGATATGGACAGCTACCTCAACGCCCAGTTAAAAAAACTCGCAACGGATCGAATCGATTATTATCTGATCCACACCCTCACGGGACCTGTGTGGGATGCCATGGTGAACTTTGGTGTTCACGATTTTCTCGACCAGGCCAAGGCCGACGGCCGCATTGTCAATGCAGGATTTTCATATCACGGCCTGCCCGAAGATTTTAACCGGATCGTGGACGACTACCCCTGGGACTTTTGCCAGATTCAGTACAATTATCTCGACGAAGCCTACCAGGCCGGAACAGCAGGCTTAGAATACGCAGCATCCAAAGATCTGGCCGTCATCATCATGGAACCATTGCGTGGCGGCAATCTGGCGCGGCCGACACCACCGCCGCCCATCAAGCAGATCTGGGACGAGGCAGAAACACCCCGAACTCCCGTGGGCTGGGCGCTGCTGTGGATCTGGAATCATCCCGCGGTCACGGTGATCCTGTCCGGCATGAACGAAGAAGCCCACATCGATGAAAACATCGCACTGGCCGATCAGGGCCATGCCGGTGTTTTGCAGCCTGCGGAACTGGAGTTGGTAACCCGGGCAGCCAATACCTATCGGGAACTGATGAAGGTGGGCTGTACCGGCTGTGGATACTGCATGCCTTGCCCTGCAAATGTGGCAATTCCCATCTGTTTCGAGATGTATAACAACCTGCATATGTTTGATCAGCCTGACGCAGCCAAGTTCGGTTACGCCTTCAGGATGTGCGGCGATCTGACCAATGGAGTCTCAGGCTACGCGTCCCAGTGCACTCAATGCGGTCAATGTATCGATAAATGCCCTCAGCAGATCCCGATCCCTGACGTCCTCGTTCAGGTCGCTGCCGACATGGAAGACCAAGATCTTCCAAAACATCTGGCGAGAGTCCGCGAGATAATGATGAAAAAAGCGAAGTAGATAGACTGCACCGGGATAGTGGATGCGTGGTTTTCTTGTCAGTTGTCCCAGAGAAAACTAAAAAATCTAGCTTGACCGGCTGGACTCTAAAATATCAAATAATACAAGCCCCGCTGCCCTATTACAATTTGGAGCCACCGCTTGCGTCGTTAAGATCTCGTATTACACTTTTTATATCATGATACTTCAGCAAAGGAGCACCAATGTCGATACTTCGCCAGATTGCCCAACTCGGACACCCGATCCTGAGGCAGGAAGCACAGCTCGTGCCCGACCCTTCCAGTCCGGTCATTCAGTCGCTCATCGATGACATGCTGGCGACGGTAACCGAGGTCAACGGGGTTGGAATAGCGGCACCGCAGGTGTACGAACCGCTCCGTATCTTCATCGTCGCCTCTCGTCCCAGCATCCGTTACCCCCATGCACCGCTGATGAAACCGACGGCCATGCTGAACCCCGAACTGATCTGGTTATCGGATGAAAAAGAAAACGATTGGGAAGGCTGCCTGAGCATTCCTGGCATTCGAGGTTTCGTACCAAGAAGCAAGAAGATCGGCATAGAATATCTCACACGCTCAGGGGTGATCCGGGAGGAGGAATACAGCGGCTTCCTCGCCCGGATCTTTCAGCACGAATTCGACCATCTTCATGCCACCGTTTTTCTCGACCGCGTCGAAAACAATTTGGAACTGATCAGCGAAAAGGAATATCTGCGGATTATGAGTTCCTCGGCTGACAGTAATTGATACTGATTTCTGGAATAACCCCTTCCCCACTTCACCAAGGCAAGGCAAAAGTCCCCGGAATTCTCCGAACTACTTAGGGATAGCCGTAGCTTCGAATCCATAACTCTTCAGAATTTTTTGTCCCTCGGGAGACAAGATAAACATGGCAAGCCGCCAGGCATCAGCGGGTGAATCGCCCCGCACCAACAGCCCGTAGTCAGCGCCCACGGAAAGATCTTCAGGAATCTTGACAATCTGAAGACCAGGAACTTCTTTTTGTGCCAATACGGCATTGGTACAGTAGGTCAGAAAAACATCGGCTTTCTTCTCGCCCATTACCCAGCCGTACTGATTGTGGCCCTTGGGGGCTTTTTCGCTTTTCGGTCCACCGGTCAACTGCAGTGCCTTATTCGAAAGTTTGTCGAAGCTACCCTTTTTGACGGCATCGGCCTTTTTGAAAAGATCCCATGCATAGTCACCGCTTGGATCGGCCTTGGGAGTGGAAGTCCCCAACTTGACTTTTTTGTCTAACATTGTTTCGAGCAGAGTGTCGGTAGTTACCTTTACGTCTGGCTGAGCCATGGCACAAAGCTGATTGCGGGTAAATAATACAACCGGGCTTCCCCAGCCGGCGGAGGCCAATTTTCCTGGGTGCGCCATATTGGCAGAAGCAAAAACATCCGGCTTCTCACCCGACTCAATGGCCTTTCTAAGAAGCCCGCTCGGACCGAATTTGGTAGTCACCTTCGTATTGTAGGCCGCCTCATAAGACGCTACGATATCTCCCATGGCAGTTTTCAAACTCCCCGCAGCATAAAGCGTCAGGGACTCGGCCGATGCGGACAAAGGTATCGACAGGATAAGAATTGCAATAAGAAACAGGTAGCTCCGACAATTTTTCATAATCATCTCCATTTTCTGCGATATTTTACGGCCGACAATAAGCCGGTCGACACCAACCATCGAAATATGGTCTATCTATATAGCGCAATCCTCCGAAAATTTCCAACTAAAACAACATTTCAAGTTTCTATAACCACAAAACTTCAACCGGATAAACAATGATGCTGCAAGGACTTTCAGGCGGGATGCAGATGATAAACAGGGGAGACGTCAGAATTTGCGGTAAATTCATTTTACAAACGAAGGCTTACGGGGGCTTGAAAAGACTGTGGCTTATTTTTCAATACTTGCCCCCGACAACCTCATAGGGGCTGTTTTTGTCGCTGACTGATCGGCACATTATGAGTTCATCATCGGCCCCTCGGGGAAAAGGCCAGAAAATTATTGCTTGGTGCCGGGATTGTCTCCAGGCTGTTTTTTCTTTCCGTCACGCGGAAATTGACAACTGTCCGACATTCAGGTCTGGACTCCCATTCTGGGTAGAATCCAGCGATTGAGAGCAAACCAGGCAACGATGATACCAACCAGATAAAGCCAATCCATATTTATTTTCCTCTCTGCTTTAGCGCCCTCGATGTTAGCCTGCTGAACGGTGACAAACAACCTTTTAAATCAGCTTTTTTGTGATTATTCAGTATCCTTCGAGGTTGGCTTGCGGCACGAGCTGTTAACCAGCCTTTTGATTTTACCCCAAATAAGTGAATTTGCGCTACCATTTTCCCACAACATAGTGCTCCCCTGCAAACTCCCGGGGGAGTAATGAGAAATAAGGGACATACTTGTCTGTTTTTCTATTGGCTAATTTAAACAATTAGACAAGTACGTTCCCTGAAGATCCCTATTTACACCTAGAGACCTGCCAGGTTTTAAAAACCTGGCAGGTCTGATCTTGAATACTTTCACACCTTTTTTGCAACTTTAACTATTATTTTTAAATTTCAAACAATACTATCCTGACCCTGTTGCCCCCTCTATTCAAATAACCAGCAAACAAACAAGTAAGGTGTCCCAGGAATTCTCCACTGTAGTAAAATAATACCCCTCTCAACCTGAATCGCTAAGAGGGGTATTTCAATCTATCACTTAAAAGTCGAAGTGCTCGCGCTCGGGCGAGCCTTTTTCTTTATATTCTACACAAAATTATACTTCAATTTCACAGAACAGTTTTGCATCCTCAGTTTTGACAGGTTTGCAGAGATCCGCTTCATCGTGAGAAACAGCACAGCATGTGGAGCAGGTAAATTCGCCGCCCTTATCTCTCAAAATCTCCGCTCTCAGTTCGTTAGGATCATTGATCTCACATATTTTTTTTGTTGTTTCTTTCATTGATTTAACCCCCTTTCGGAGTGGGAAAATGCCGGTTCCAACCGGAACCGCCGAACGAAAAACTTCTTTACACTCTGTATATATAATACTGATTTTCTATAAATTTGGCAACTTTTCAGAAAATCAAAGAAGATCCTCGAATCATGTCATCTCCGGTGCCTTCATATTTATGTTAGTTTTATTCTCGATTGCATGTCTAACCGCTGTTGTTCTTATATATCAAAGCAATTGTATGCGAAGTCACTAAGATATTTATAAAGAAAGGATTGAGATGTTCTCTGTCCTCTTCTTTTAATGTGCTGATGACGACAAAGTTAGCCTTGCATCAAGAGAGCGATAATTTTTTTGGCCAAGGGGTCGATTACTCTGTAATGTACTTCGACTCCTTCACGCTTTCCGGAGATGACACCCTTGTTCTTGAGAAGGGCGAGATGCTGAGAAACCGTTGACTGTGGAAGGCCAAGGCACTCCCAGATATGCTTCACATTGCACTCCTGGGCGCAGAGTCCTGCAACTATCTTCAGACGTATAGGGTGACTGAGCATTTTGAAAATTTTAGCCTCGTTGTCAAAATCCTTATTCTTGTCATATTCCATAGCTGACCCCATTGTTTTGGTATATTCATATACCTCCATATACTTGATTTTGGTTTTTTGTCAACTCAACAATGAGGCAACTGAAAGATGCTACCCTTATTTGATATCTATCTTTTACAAACATCAGAGCAACCTCCTATTTTAAAGGCAATTTCATCATATGCCAATTCATATAAATTTCCATTTTCTAATGGATCTAACAAGTCTTCAAGGTTGTAATCAACATCTGGTATTGGTTCATCTATTACTTTCAAACTACGGTACTCACTTATTGTAAGTCCAACTGGTTTTGTTATATTGTGCATTATCAATGCTATTATTTCTAATAGTTTATCTTTATTACCATGGTAATCGTCACGTACTCTAGGTCTGGCTAAAGCTAGCCTGTCATAGATTGTTTTTGCTTTAACATAAAATGTTCCACAGCTTAAACAACTAGCAGAGATGTCATTATTTACATTACTCAATATGTCTAGGTTATGCAGCATAACGTATTCAATACTATTAATACGAATAGTACAGTTATTATTACAAGTATTATTAGACACACATATTACAAATGGACCATTCATCATATTACCTCAGTTACATATCAATATGCTTGGCGGTATTTTTTCAATTGAACTTGTATCTACATTATAGATTTTATAAATTTTTTATCAACCTTTAGAATATGGTTAAATAGCAAATCTTTCAAGTATAACATTTGTAATATCATAACTATTCAGATCAAAGGAAACTTGTCAAATATTCAACGTTTGGCTTGTCTTTGTAATTTATTAAGAGCATCCTGTATCTCTTTCGCTTCAGATTTCCAAAGGCCATTAACCACGATTGGTTGGCTCCCACCAGAAGTCTCTATCGATATTGTTGAAAAGAATATGCCGTTCGTTATACGAAAGGAAGCGACAGCTTTGTAATTAATATGCTCTTCAGTTGAACCGAATATACGGCCTTTGCGGAATACTACACCGTCTCCAACAAGACCTATAGCATCCGGATAGAATGTATTTCCGGATGTCCACCGGCTAGAGTGATATGTTTTTTCTTCAATCAGACTGAAGCGTTCTGTCATTCCTTCATTTTGATAATTTAGTTGTGTTTTTGACTCTGAATTGCCTTCAAAGAGTACCTGCCTCTTTGCCTCGGCAAATTCTTCCTCAGTGAGGTGGCCTTCTCGGAGTAAATCAGCAAGTCTACGAAGTTCCTCTGATATATTCATATAGTATCCTATACATTCAGATTTTTTAGCAGCGTTTGTGGAACAGGTTATCGTGTATCCATCCATATTTACGGAAGCAAAATTAGCTCTCGGCACAGGACTCAAATAAGCTAACACCATACGATTTAATGGTTTCTATGGCAACTGATTGCGACATGCTATTTAAAGGCCCGGAACTTGGTCATTACCGCATTACCTTCCAACCAAGTCTTTGCTGAGTAGACCGGTTTCTCCTAATATATTGGTAGATTATCGTTTATGTTACCCCCTGATTTCGCAGAAGATGTCGCACTAATCAGACTGATACATCAGTTGGCCCCAAGCCCCTCTCAGGTAGGGTCGATCTCTGGCGCGCCAGTTTAGGATGACGTTTGTTTTCACTGTTGGCTCGCCCTTTCGTCTGCGAGTGTCACACCATCTCATCCTTGCCACGTTTCCAGATCCCGCCACGTCAAACGCAGCATGCGGTTTTCCCGCACTACGCTTTCCTGACTGTTTCATATCAAAGCTTATGGGACCTATCCTGCTGGCAGCGCTTTCGGTGTTAATTGTCGTCGGACCTTGTAATCTGAAAACAAGCCCAACGTCTGATACAACCAACTCCTACTCCACCTGGTCCCAACCGAAGCCCTGTCGCTTACGTGCCCTCATCAAATGACGTCTAACCTTTTTCTCCACCCAGTCTCTCACATAACCAAAACATCGACTGGACTGGCCTACGCGAAAATAGTTGACCCACCCACGCAGGATCGGATTGATAAGCTGAATCACCCGATCAACAGGCTGCGAAACAAAGCGGCGAAAAACGTCCTTCAGTTTCCTCAGAGTGCCGTTCTTGCTTTCATTTTTGGCACCACACGAACTCCCATCTTTCCTGTCATGGTTTTGCAACGACGGTAGTCAAATCCAAGGAAACTGAAATTTTCACCCTTCTCCAGATCAACAAATCGCGTTTTCTCGGTATTCAATTCAACACCGAGAGTTGCCAGTTCTTCCAGAAGTCTCTTGTACGCACTCTTTGCCAGCCATTCCCACTTTGCTTGTAGCCATCGACGAGAATAATCAGATCATCCGCAAAACGAGCGTACTCAAGATATGTGTACCGTTCGTGCCGTGTCACTTCTTTTGCTTTTTCCAGCATTTTGTCCACCTCGTTGAGGTAAATATTGCTGAGCAAGGGAGAGATAACTCCTCCCTGTGGCACTCCACGTTTTCCTCCGACTTTCAAGATTTGCTTCAGCAAGCGCATGATTTGCTTGTCATTAACCCGACAGGCAACTTTTCTTAGCAGCACGTCATGACGCACTGTATCGAAATAGGAGCGCAGATCAACATCAATAACTCTTGTCTTGCGCTGTATAACCGCTGCCGCAACTCTCTCTACCGCCTGATGGGCCGTACGCTTCGGACGGTATCCATACGATCCTTCTTGAAAATCTGCTTCGAAAATCGGCTCAAGGATTAGCTTGAGGGCTCCCTGAACCACCCGATCCCGAATCGTTGGAATCCCAAGGATGCGGACTTTCCCATCTCCCTTGGGTATCTCCTTCCGCCGATTCGGGGCGGTCGGTAGCCGCCTGAGGTCAGCTCTTCTGCTAATTGCCTCAGGAAATCCTCAATGCCACGGGCTTCTATGGATTCAAATGTTTCTCCATCTATTCCCGGGGCTCCGGCATTCTTCCGTGCTTGCATGTAAGATTCCCTGAGTGTTTCCATTTTGCAGACATGAACATACAGACCCCAAAAACAACAGGCTTTATCAGCCTTCGCTTTGATGTATATCTTCCTCCTCAGATCCTGCAAACTGATGGGTGTCTTTGTCATCTCACCCTTGCCTCCCTCTGTTGGAAGAAATACAGTCAGCAGGGTGCCTTTGCTCCACGGGCAGTTACTCCGCTTCACAGCTCATACACACCCATCCGCCACCCTCTCGCCTTCGATCCACTTCCCGGTGTTTCCGGTTATAGGACCTACCTTGCTCCAGCCATTTCTGGCTGGGGCGAGGAGGGCTTCTCCAGTTGCTTAGCATGTCCTTGTTATCGTGCCATCGCTACCACCCCGCCGGAGTCAGTTGACGCTTCAGTCAGTGTGCGTCAACTCATGCTGTCTTCGCCCTACGGTTGGGGGCTCGACCTCCGGGATTACGCACTTTCGGGGCCACCTATGCGTTCACTTTCGTTACGGCCCGACAACTCGCCATCATCCTTGCGATGATGCTGTCAGTAGGCTTCAGAATTTCAGTTTCCTCCACCCTGCTACCCAAGCTACGGGGCTTCTGACTTTTACCCCGGCAGGACTGTCTCCTGCTGAACATGCCAGCCTTCGCTGGACGCACAACCGTGCTTGCGCTATTCACGCACACGGCTCCTCACATGATCACTTCACGGTTGCAGGGAACATCTTGACCTTGATCCGTAGTTTTGGTAGCGGAATACCGCTCCAGCATTCCCTTGAATTTCTCCGCGAGAGACATTGCCTTTTGCATCATTTTTTTCAGCCGCTTCATCAGGAGCTTTCTGACTTCTTCGTGATATCTCTTGATGCCGAGACAGGTTATCGGTGACGCCATAGTAGGCGTAATGGCCCCTAAGCTTGGCTTTGACTGTCTCCCAGAGGTCAGCTGTCTTCATTGTTCTGGCTTTCTTCAGCCATTCCTTGAAGGCTTTTACCTTGGCGGTAAATTTCTTGCGCGCGGTTTTCCGTTTCATCCGAAACCTTTGCCGTCTCTTCTCGTGCCGCAGTAGTGGGTGAACCCCAGAAAGTCGAACGTTTCCGGTCTCTCACCTTTTGCCTTGGCATTCTGGACGGCAAATCTCCCAAACTTCACTACCCTGGTCTTCGTCGGCTCCACTTCAAGTCCGAATTTGCCCAGTCGGCCTTCCCGTTCGCGGCGGAATCTTTGCCGCGTCCAGCTCATACTGGAAGCAGACGACAAAGTCATCGGCGTACCGAATCATGCGGGCAAAGCCGGTGCATCTCTTGCGGGGACTATCTTCTCAAACCAGAGGTCAAGGGCATAGTACAGGTAGATATTGGCCAACAGCGGCGATATGACCCCGCCCTGCGGGGTGCAGCAGTGCGGCC
>CAVQWZ010000026.1:0-68319 GCA_963717775.1 uncultured delta proteobacterium | reverse complement strand
AAAAGGCCCTATTCCACAGTGACGCTTTTTGCCAGGTTGCGCGGTTGGTCAACGTCGGTGCCCTTCATGACCGCTACGTGATAGGCGAGAAGCTGGAGAGGGATTGCCAGGATCACCGGGAGCAGATCTTCGCTGCAGGGTGGGATCTCGATGGTCGCCTCGGCTTTTTGGGCAAGTTCCGAGTCTCCGGCCGTGCAGACGGCGATGACCCGGCCGCCGCGGGCGATGACCTCTTCCATGTTGGAGGCAACTTTTTCGTAGGTGTCGTTGCGGGGCACCAGGACAACTACCGGCATCTTTTCGTCGATGAGGGCGATCGGGCCGTGCTTCATCTCTCCGGCCGGGTAGCCTTCGGCGTGGATATAGGAGATCTCTTTCAGTTTCAGCGCTCCTTCCAGAGCGATGGGGTAATTGATGCCCCGGCCGAGGTAGAGGAAATCGGTTGCATTCATGTAGGTGCGGGCCAGTTGTTCCACCTGGGGGTTGAGGAGCAGCGTTTCGTCGACCAGGGTCGGCAGGTGGAGCAGGGCCTGGTTCATTTCCAGCCCTTTGTTGCGGTCAAGGGTGCCGATGGCGCGTCCGAGCTTGATGGTGAAGAGATAGAGCGCGATTAGCTGGGTGATGAAGGCCTTGGTGGAGGCGACACCAATCTCGGGTCCGGCATGGGTGTAGATCACGCCGTTCGATTCCCGCGCGATGGACGAGTCCACTACGTTGCAGATGGCGATGTTTTTCGCGCCGCGGGATTTACCTTCGCGCAGTGCTGCCAGGGTGTCGGCCGTCTCTCCTGACTGGGAGATCAGCACCATGAGGGTCTTGTCGTTGACGATCGGGTTGCGGTAGCGGAATTCCGAGGCGATATCCACCTCAACCGGGATGCGGCAGTGCTCTTCGATGAGGAATTTCCCCACCAGGGCGGCGTGCCAGGAGGTGCCGCAGGCGATGATGCAGATCCGCTCCACGGCACGAAGATCGGTGTCGGAGAGTTTGAGCGTCTCCAGGTAGACATCGCCCTCTTCCTCCAGCAGTCGGCCGGTGATGGTATCGCGGATTGCCCGGGGCTGCTCGAAGATTTCCTTGAGCATGAAGTGTCTGTAGCCGCCCTTTTCGGCCATGAGGGGCGACCAGTCGATGTGTCGTGGTTGCTTTTCCAGCGGTTCGCCGCAGATGGTGGTGAAAAGCGCCTGGTTGTCGCGGAAGACTACCAGTTCGCCGTCTTCCATGAAGACCATCTCGCGGGTGTGGGCCAGGATGGCCGGGATATCGGAGGCAACGAAGTATTCGCTGTCGCCCAGGCCGACCACCATGGGTGAACCGAGCTTGGCGGCAATGAGGGTGCCCGGTTCCTGCTCGCAGAGGATGCAGACGGCGTAGGCGCCGCGCAGCTGACCCAGGGAAAGGCGCACGGCCTCTTCGAAGTCGCTGATGGCATGGTAACTCTCCTCCAGGAGGTGGGAGATGACTTCGGTGTCTGTCTCGCTCTTGAAGGTATGGCCTTTACCGATCAGCATTTCCTTCAGGGCCAGATAGTTTTCGATGATGCCGTTGTGCACGACGATGAACGGGCCGCCCTTGTGGGGATGGGCGTTAATTTCCGTGGGTCTGCCATGGGTTGCCCAGCGGGTATGGCCGATGCCGATGGTTCCCGCGAGCGGTTCCGCCTGCAGACGATTTTCGAGGTTTACCAGTTTGCCCTGGCTCCGCCGAATGGAGGACTGGCCGTCCAGCAGGGTACAGATCCCGGCGGAATCGTAGCCCCGGTATTCCAGTTTTTTCAGTCCGTCTAGAATTATGGGGGTCGCTTCCTGCGCCCCGATGTAACCGACTATTCCGCACATGGCAATCTCCGTACAGCAGTGATGAGTGTTGAGTTATCTATTAGGAAAGGCGGATTAGGGGACAAAAGACGGATTAGGAACTGCGGATTAGGAAAGGCGGATTAGGGGACAAAAGACGGATTAGGAACTGCGGATTAGGAAAGGCGGATTACGGATTACGGATTACCCCTTAATCCTTACCCCGCTTTTTTTTTAATCCTTACCCCGCATCTTTATTAATCCATACCCCGCTTTTTTTTTAATCCTTACCCCGCATCTTTATTAATCCATACCCCGATTCATTTTTAATCCATACCCCGCCTCTACCGTTAATCCCTACCCCGCTTCTTCTTCCTCCACCCTTCCTTATTCACCTGGCGCGCTCGGGCGAAGGCCAGGGAGTTGGCCGGAACATCCTTTGTTATCGTGCTGCCGGCGGCAATTACCGAGTTGTGGCCGACGGTGACCGGGGCCACAAGTTGGACGTCGCTGCCGACGAAGACGTCGTCTTCGATGACGGTGCGGTGTTTGGATACGCCGTCGTAGTTGCAGGTGATGGTGCCACAGCCGATGTTTACGTCGCTGCCGATGCTGGCGTCGCCCAGGTAGGTGAGGTGGGAGGCCTTGGAGCCCTTGCCCATGATGACCTTCTTGGTTTCGACGAAGTTGCCGATCTTTACCTCTTCCAGCAGTTCCGTGCCGGGGCGGAGGTGGGCCATGGGGCCGATGGAGACGGCATCGTGAACGATGGCTCCTTCCAGGACCGAGCCCGCTTTGACGACTACCCGGTTGCCGATTCGGCAGTTGCGGATGATAACCCCTGGTTCGATGTGGCATTCTTCGCCGATTTCGCTCTGGCCGGAGATGTGGACACCCGGGCCGACCACCGTGTCATGGCCGATGAGGGTTCCCCGGTCGATGTAGCTGGCAGCGGGATCCCTGAGCGTGACGCCGTTGCGCATATGGCCTTCGTTGATCCGTTTCCGCAGGACCGTTTCCGCTTCGGCAAGCTGGACCCGATCGTTGATTCCCATCACTTCGAGCGGGTCGGAGATGGGGTGGGCGGCGCAGCTGAGGCCTTTTTCCACGGCCATGCGGATAATGTCGGTCAGGTACTGTTCACCCTGGGCATTGTCACTGCCGAGTTGGGATACGGCAGCGAAGAGGAAGTCGGCTTCTACGCAGTAGATGCCGGAATTGATCTCCCGGATAGCGCGCTGGTCGGGAGTAGCGTCCTTTTCTTCGACAATTGCCGTTACCTCGCCGGCGCTGTTTTTGATAATTCTGCCGTAGCCGAACGGATTGTCGAGGGATGCGGTGAGGACCGTTACGGTTGCCCGCTGTTCTTCGTGGCGCTGCAAAAGGTCCCGCAGGGTTGCGGCTTCCGTGAGCGGTACATCGCCGCTCAGGATCAGGACCCGGCCGTGAAAGCCCTGGAGCTGCGGTGCAGCGCAGGCAACGGCGTGGCCGGTGCCGTTCTGTTCTTCCTGGAGGGCGAAGGAGATATCGTTCCGGTCGGAGAAAAAGTCCCGCAGGGCGTCCGCCTGGTGGCCGATCACGACGACAATCTGCGAGGCGTTTGCTTCCTGTGCCGCGGTCAGTGGATATTCTATGAGGGGGGCTCCGGCCAGGGGGTGCATGACCTTCACGAGCTTCGACTTCATTCTCGTTCCCTTGCCTGCCGCCAGGATGATTGCTGCTATGGATTTCATGGGACTAACCTCCCAACTAACTGGTTTAAAAAACGTTTAACTGTAAACAACCGGACAGGGCAAGTCAAGTTGGTTTTGCCGATATGAGGAATTTAACCCTGTTGCGGGATAAAACGTACTGTTTCCTGATTAGCCTCAATCTTCCGCCAGTTCCAAAAACTGTCATTCCCGAAGAGATTCTGATCGGGAATCCAGCTTCTAACCGACTGAAATCATGGATCCCCGATAGAGGCATTCGGGGATGACAATCTATAGCGGAAGACTATGCCAATCAGTTACTGTTTTGAGCGGCAGGAAATATTTCCCTTTACAGAACGGGTTCCTGCCATTAGGATTTTACTAATCCGGTTTCATCCGGAAACACTGCAGGTGAAACGGTTGTTTGTCTTGCCGGAAGGGAGCTTCATGGGAGTTGTAGAAGATATCGAACTTTTTGAGCGGAGCCTGAAGGAGCTGATCATCAAGTATGAACAGTACTTTATCGGCCTGGAGAAGCGGGAACCGATGAAGCTTCTGGAAGAGGTGGAGCGCCTGGCACGGCGTTACAACGCGGCCGCCGTTTCCAATACCATGCTCCTGTTCCGATACAATTCCGCCAAAGCGCGCCTTGTTAGCTATCGGCAGTACTGGACCCGTATCAATCGACTGATCGATGAGGGGAAATATTCCCGGGACCGCTTCAAGATGCAGAGGAACCAGGCCTCTGGGCCGCAACCTGTGGCGGTCTCTGCCGAATCTCAGGTGGATCAGGTATATCGCGAATTTACCGAAGCCTGCCGGTTGTGCAATGTTACAACGGCCAAAATCACCAGGGATGCAATTTCGGCCACTCTCGAAAAGCACCGGATCGCCATCAGGGAGAAGTACAACTGTGGTGACCTGGAATTTCGGGTTCTCGTGGAAGACGGGAAGCCCAAGATTAAGGCCCGCCCCAAATAGTTTCCATCCGGAAACGGTCCTTTTCCGCCCTGACTGCGTCAATCAGCGCTCTTGTTTGTGCGACGTACGGTCGTACGTCTCCGCACAATCCCTTGATTTTCTTGTCAGGACAAAAAAATCCTCGTTTCCGAACTGGAAACCGCTCCTTTTCCGCCCTGACTGCGTCAATCAGCGCTCTTGTTTGTGCGACGTACGGTCGTACGTCTCCGCACAATCCCTTGATTTCCTTGTCAGGACAAAAAAATCCTCGTTTCCGAACTGGAAACCGCTCGTTTCGGAAACGGTCCTTTTTCGCCCTGACTGCGTCAATCAGCGCTCTTGATTCCAGATCTCATGTGAAGGCTTTGTAAAAAATTCTCAATTCTTCGAAAAAACTGCCGATAGAAGATGAAGTAACAGAGAGTGTCACAGTTCGGCATGCAGTGGTGCCGATCCGCAAGCGGAATTTCTTGCGCCCTCTCACTTCATGCGGTTTTTATCCGGAGTATTCATGGATACACCAGCACTCAAGGCCGGAATGACACCCCTTTTTCTTCCGGTCCCCCCGATGTTCGAAAGTTGCCTGGGGTATGCGGGGGAAGGCCGCTTCGTGGCCTTTTCCTGGGAGCAGTGCGACGAATTGTGTTTCCATGATGATTTGCTGGATTCCGGAACGCTCGATTCCGCCGGCTGGCTGCTTTTTACGCAACACCCGTTCGTCAGGCGCTACGTGCATTCTTTTGATTTCGGTTCGGCTGATTTCCCCGCACGACACTGGCTGCTGCTGGACAGGGAAGCCCGGAGGTTTTATGTCGGGGAGAGGGAGACCGTAGAAGACTTCCTCGATGCGGAAGCATATCCTGTGGCGAAGGCGGCGGAAATTCACGCTCGGGAGACGACCATTAGCCTTGACGAGTTTATCTCCATGGCGGGAAACATCGAGGAAGTGCTCGGTCAGGAGCTGTTTCCCGAAGAGATGATGAAAAGATTGCAGAAGCAGCAGGCTGTTTGTTCCGAACTGCGAGAGTGGCTGGGGAAAAGGCAGAGGCGGGGTAGGGATTAAGGAGAGGCGGGGTAGGGATTAAAAGAGAGGCGGGGTAGGGATTAGAAGAGAGGCGGGGTAAGGATTAAGAGAGAATCGGGGTAAGGATTAAAAAAGAGGCGGGGTACGGGGTATGACATAATCCATAATCCGCCTTTCCTAATCCATAATCCACCTTTCCTAATCCATAATCCGCCTCTCCTAATCCAAAATCCGCCCTTCCTAATCCAAAATCCGCTTTTCCTAATCCATAATCCGCCCTTCCTATTCCGCCCTTCCTAATTGAATTGACATCCCTGCTCCAAACATTCCCTGTTCAGGTGGCTGAAGGAACAACGGATTTCTTTGCTGATGGGCAGCAGGACCCCGAAGTGCTCTTTCAGAAATCGTACGGCAGTGAAGATTGCCAGCAGCGAATCGCGTTTACAGCAGCGAGCCCCTCCGGTTTGGGCAATTGCCAGCAAGCTTTCCGCCGTCATCCGGTTACTCAGTCCTCTTTCGCCGGTTGACAGGGGAGTTGCACCGGTTATCAGGCTGATGAATATTCCCGTTCCTATTCCCGCGCCGCACGCTCCGTGCAGACCGCAGAATCCCCCCTTGACATCCTCGGACCGCTGACGCGCCGTGCGAATCATGGTCGTTTTTTCCTCTCCTGGCAGGTCTTTTATTTCACAGTATGTTGCGAGCAGCACCGCGGGCACAAGAAAATGGTGCTCAGGGCCGTGCATGTTCATTGATGGGTGCTTCATGAGCGTCTCTGCCAGGAGCACAGGATCGTGGGAATCGCTGCTGATGCAGGTATGCTCGATAATGTCATGGGCGGAGCTGCGGTGGCAGGTGTCACAAATGTAGTGACCGTGTAGGCAGCGGGCATTATCGGTTGTTGTTGTGCCGCAGAAATTGCAGGTAAGTTGCAGATGTTCGGTAAAATATTCGAGGTCTGCGCCGCAGAGAAGGCAGCCGGATCGGTGGGTCATGCTGTCTCCTCGCTGATGAGGGGGATCAGTAACCTGAAGGTTGTTCCCGTTCCGATCTGGGTAGTGAAATCAACGAAGCCGTTGTGCTTGCTGATGACGTCGTGGACCATGGAAAGTCCGAGCCCGGTTCCCTTGTCGGCCTCTTTTGTGGTGTAAAAAGGCTCGAGAATGCGTGCCCGCGTATTTTCAGTCATTCCGATGCCCATGTCGGTTACCGAGATTCGACCGTACCTGCCTGCTTGCGCTGTGCCGGTTGCAAGGGAAAATTCACGATTCATTTCGAACAGGTCAGTGGTGATGGTCAGTACGCCTCCGTTCGGCATGGCATCCCGGGCGTTGGCGACCAGGTTCACCAGTACCTGTTCCAGGAGGATTTCATCCGCAAGGGCAATAAGGGGCTTATCGCAGACCACAATGGATACCCTGATCTTTCTGCCGGCCATCAGGGGTAGAAAGTTTTCCGCTTTCAGGATGATTTCGTTGAGGTTGGCTACTCTTGGTTCGGACTGTTTTTTTCTGCTGAAGGCGAGCAGGTCGTTCGTCAAGCGGGAAGCCCTGTTCGCTGAGGTGATGATTTTTCCGGAATAGATGTATAAGGGGTCGTCCTCGTTCATCTTCATTTGGAGATAGTTTGCATAGCCGACCACCGCGGTAAGGATGTTGTTGAATTCGTGGGCGATCCCTCCGGCGAGCTGTCCTACTGCTTCCATCTTTTGGGCCTGGGAGAGTTGTGCCTCAAGGCGTATATTTTGCTCCAGGGACTGCTTGTGGTCGAGGATTTCTTTTTCCAGTGCCTGGTTTGATGTGTTTATTTCATGATTCTGCTGTGTAATGGTCCGCCGGAGCAGGAAGTCGGAACGGTAGTAGCGCTCCATTGTGTAACAGGCGAACATCCCGGTAATGATGAAGGAGAGAAAGATGAAGGAATTGCTGAACAGGGTCAGGGACGGGGTTTTAATTGTCAGGAGTGCCGCGGCTTCATAGAGAAAAAAAAGACTCCAGGAGAGAAGGCTGGCGGTAAGGAACCGGAGGCGGAAGTAGAAGAGCAGGCACAGTAACAGGCCGGTATAGTAGAGTGAATTGCCGGGTGGGGCTGCCTTGATGCTCATGACGACGATTCCAGCGCCGGCCGCGAAGCCGGCGAGGAACAGGGAGGGCTGCAATGCCTGGAAATAGTTTTTCGAGTAGGTGAATAGATAGAGTCCCAGCAGCAATGGGCAGACCAGAAGGTAACGGATACCCCATGCCTGACGCAGGATGTCCGGAATTACCCAGTAGTCATGGATGCCGAACAGTCCATAGAGAAGGAACCCCAATAGCAGATAGCGCCGTAAGTCGCGGATATTTTTATCGAAATAGTCGGCTCGGAAGGCCGCTTCGAGCTCTGAGTCTGAAAACGAGAGCGTTGCTGCATTGAAAGGTACATCTTTTTGTGTATACATTCGTTTCCCCGGTTTATCATGAAGACAGCTCTGTGTGCAGAAGCTTGACTACTGTCTGAGCCTTCATGGAAAACAGGTATCTCATGGTCCGGAGGGCAACGTCAACGGAAAATAGCCGGGGAATAATCACCTGCCCGGATCGGATTTCATTCTCCGATCCACTTGCAGGCGTCGTCGAACTCTTCATTCGCAAAGACTTTTACCTGCGCGGGCATAACAAACCCCATAGCCTTGGTGGCAGAGCGAATCCAGCCCACGTCACTGACCACGGCGATCTTTTTCCATGCGGTGATGTGATGGAGCCCAACCTTCAAGTCGTCCCACATGGCCTCTGCCTCGAAGCTGGAAAAATCCTTTCCCAGGTGGTAGAGAAGGCTGATTTTTTCGTATTTTTTGAGCTTCTCCTCGACTGCGGGAATCAGAACTGTTTCGTAGTCTTTGCCTGTTACCTTGCCTCTGGCGATGAAACCGAGCACGTCATCGGGCAGGCCGGTCAGTATCTCGATCATTATATTTCTCCTTTGCTGCTTATTAGTTTCACATCCGCTGTTTCCGGATGGAAACTTGCTATAAAAAACTTTACCAGTTGTCATCGGTAAATCAAGTGGTTATGCGTGAAAGTGGTTCGAGCGTAGAGTCTCTTTCTTGTTGCTTTCCCATTGACACAATCAGGAGAAGAGGGCTACCTTCAATCTTTTTAAGAATTTGCGAAACCACCAACCACAACAGGTACCTTTTCATGGAAAATTTTTCCCTTCCCATCGACCCGATCCTCCCCGAACTGTTGCGGACGGTTGCCGTTTCTACGAATACGGTGCTGCAGGCACCGCCGGGGGCCGGCAAAACGACGCGCGTACCGCTGGCGCTGCTCGATCTTCCGGGTGTCGGCGCTGGACGCATTGTGATGCTGGAGCCGCGCCGGCTTGCTGCGGTCAATGCAGCGAACCGCATGGCGTTCACTCTTGGTGAGGAGGCTGGACAGACAGTGGGCTATACCATCCGCTTCGAACGGCGTGTCTCGTCGCGGACCCGGATCGAGGTGGTCACTGAGGGGATTCTTACCCGTCGTCTGCAGCGGGATCCCTGCCTGGAAGGGGTTTCACTGGTAATCTTCGACGAGTTCCATGAAAGGAGCCTCAATGCGGACTTTGCCCTGGCGCTCTGTTTGGAGGTACAGCGGGAGGTGCGGCCCGACCTGAAAATCCTGGTGATGTCGGCGACCCTCGATTGCGCGCCGCTTGCTGCCCTGCTGGGGAAGGCACCGGTCGTGATTTCAGAGGGACGTTCATTTCCGGTTGCAGTCCGCTTTCTGGAGGATGCCGACCATCGCCCGGTGTCGGTCCGTATGGCTGCTGCCGTGCGGACCGCGCTGCTGGAAACGGAGGGTGATATCCTCGCCTTCCTGCCCGGGGCCGGTGAGATTCGAGCCAGCGCTGAGCAGCTCCGGCAAACGACCAATGGTGCCTCCCTGGCAATCCATCAGCTCTACGGTGACCTGCCCTTTGAGGAGCAGCAAAAGGCCATTCTTCCGGGTCCGGGGCGCAAGGTTGTCCTTGCTACGAACATTGCCGAGACAAGCCTTACCATCCAAGGGGTCAGGGCGGTGGTTGACAGCGGTCTGTCACGGGTCATGCGCCACGACCCCGCTACCGGTATGAACCGCCTGCTGACGGTGCGGGAGTCCCGTGCCTCGGCGGAACAGCGGGCCGGGCGGGCCGGAAGGCTTGCCCCGGGGATATGCTACCGCCTGTTCGGACAGCACACCTTCAATGCCATGACCGGTTTTCCGCCTCCTGAAATTCTGGTATCCGATCTCTCTTCGCTTGCCCTGGAGTTGGCTGTCTGGGGGGTGAGGGACCCGGCAACCCTGTCATGGCTCGACCCGCCTCCCGCGGCCGCGCTTGCTGCCGCCCGGGAGCTGCTCCGCTGCCTGGGCGCACTGGACCGGGACAACAGGGCTACGGAAACCGGTAGAAAGATGGCGGAACTGCCTGTCCATCCGCGCATCGCCCGGATGCTGCTCCGGGGCAGGGCTGCGGGAACGGTGGAGAGCGCCGCCGTCCTTGGAGCGCTCCTTGCCGAACGGGACATCTTTCGCTATGGCCCGGGGGAGGTTGCCCCCCTGTGCGAGTCGGACCTGCTGGAGCGATATGAGGCATTTGCGGACCGGAAACAGCGTCGGGATCTGCGAGTGCAGGCCGCTGCTGTCCGGGCGGTGGAGAGGAGTGCCGCACAGCTTTTACGTTCCATGAAGGAAGGTGATGGGGCGCGTCTTCCCTCGACGTTGCGGGCAGATGACGCAGCTCGCCTCCTCCTTGCCGCGTACCCGGACCGCGTTGCCCGGCAGCGGGAGGAGGGTAGTGACGGTTATCTGCTTGCCAATGGCCGTGGCGCCCGACTCTCCCGGAAAAGCGGCGTAAGAAATCATACCTGTATCCTGGCGGTTCAGGTAGATGCCGGGGAAAAAGGCGAAGGGCTCATTCATCAGGCCTGCTCTCTCACCCCGGAACTGGTTCGCTCTGCCTGCGGAGAGCAGATCGTGACCGAACGAAGAGTTGTCTGGGATAGCGGCCAGGAGCGGCTGATGGCCTGGGAGGAAGAAGTTCTCGGCGCTGTGTACCTTTCCCGGCGTCAGGTTGTGCCTTCTGACGATGAGAGTATCCCGCTGCTACTTGATGTTATCAGGGATTCCCGTTTGACGTTCTTGAACTGGGATCGGGAGGCCGCTCGGTTCCGGGGGCGAGTGCGGCTTGTCCGAGACGCTTTTCCCGCAGAGGAGTGGCCGGACCTTGAGGATGAGCGACTCTTGGCAACCCTTTCGGAATGGCTTGCCCCGTTCCTCTTCCGGGTCCGGAGTCGCCGCGATATCTTCGGACTCGATTTGACCGCTGCGCTTCGAGCGC
Source organism: uncultured delta proteobacterium (assembly GCA_963717775.1). Taxonomy (GTDB): domain Bacteria; phylum Desulfobacterota; class Desulfuromonadia; order Geobacterales; family Geobacteraceae; genus RPRC01. The sequence goes on along the minus strand of CAVQWZ010000026.1, from coordinate 57,508 downwards.
TCTTTACCAGGGAGCAGCTGCGACTGTTGGAGGAGCGGGCGCCGACCCATATCACTGTCCCGAGCGGCAGTCGCATCGAGATCGATTATGTCAGCGGGGAGGAGCCGTTTCTGGCGGTGAAGCTGCAGGAAATGTTTGGCTGCGCGGACACCCCGGTAATTGCCGGGGGGCGGGTAAAGCTCGTTCTTCAGCTCCTTTCTCCGGCCCGACGGCCGGTACAGGTGACGCGGGATCTGAAAGGCTTCTGGGAAAGCTGCTACCGGGAGGTGAAGCGGGAGCTGAAGGGGCGCTATCCGAAGCATCCCTGGCCGGACGACCCCTGGAATGCCGTGCCGACCGGAAAGACCAACCGGGCGCTGCGCGGGAAGCCACGTTGACAGCATCTGCTCTGCTGGTAAAGGCAGAACCGGGAAGCAAAAATTTCCTGTTATTACTTCGGCAATTAAACATCACAATCCTGATGTAGGGGCACGGCGCGCCGTGCCCCGATTGGGCGAGGGGAGTTATTATTTAGGAACTTTATGTTCCAAGGGGTGGCACTCTATGAAGCAAAATAATCTCTTGTGGAAGATTGTTACGTATAAGAGGATTTATCCTTTCCCTGAAATTAGCATTTAAGGATTTCAAATGTTCACCGATATAGTGATAGAGTGTAGCGGGTGATACTGGGAAGTGACCGGAAAATCTGTGACGTCTGCCTGGGATGCCATGCCGAAACCCGTTACACCCGGGCTTTTCTGAAAGAGGTAAGGCTGTTTAGCCTAAAGGATGTGCCCCTGTCGGGGACACAGGGAGGATTCTTGAAGAATATGATGAGTGGTGGATTTCAGGTGGGATTTACCCCTGCCGGGTCGCATTGCCCGGGGTAGCTTCATGTTGATGGTGTTTGCTTCCCTGTTCGGATGTTCCGGGCCAATGCTGGTAACCGAGTATGATGACGGAATGGAAACTGGCCAGGAAACGGTTGTCTATGACGATAAAGGGCACCCGGAGATAACCTCCGAAACCGGCTACGTGGTGGATCCCTATGCGGAATCGGATTCGATAGAAACAGAGGATTTCCAGAGGCAGATGCCCGGAGTTGTTCCGGACTGAGGCTTTAGAGATTGCAGGAAATTCCACAGGTTCCGAATGCAAAAACCCCCTTTGTGCTTGAGAAAGCCAAAGGGGGTTTTTCGTTCTACGCTGCGAAGCTCCTTCCGATCTCGGCGTCTTCTGCCGGGAGCCTGCTTCATCTATTCTAGCGGCACTTACCGATCCAGTAATTATTCCATTCGCTCTTGGTGACTAAACTGTCCCTGTTCGGGTCCATGTCGGCAAACCACATGATAAGACTCTGGGTATATTCCCGTGAGGTCAGGCTGCCGTCACGGTTATCGTCGGCTTCCCGGAAGCGGACCGTCCAGAGTGCCACGCATTCTCCGGTTGATACCGTGCCGTCTCTGTTGGTATCCATTTTTTTGAACTGCGGCTGACTGTTTCCCCGGCCTGAAGCCTTTCCTGTCTTGTTTGAAGAACCGCACCAGTAGTTGACGTATTCCTGGACGTTGACCTTGCGGTCCTTGTTGCTGTCCATGGCTTTATGGAGGCCTGTCATACCGGTTTCCATTTCATCCATGCTCAGCCTGTTGTCTCCGGTGGTATCCATGGCCGTGAAGCGCTCGGACGCCAGACTTTTTGCCTCACTGCAGCTGAGGGCACCGTTATTGTCGCTGTCACCCTGCATACATGATCCGGTTCCCGCTGCAGCAGCGTTGAGGACTCCGATCAGGAGCAAACTGAGGGAGAAAGACAGGCCGAGAGATAGGACCTTTTTCATTACTGACCTCCTTGGGTTTTTCCATCGAGCTGCCGTTTTGGCAACTTTACCACAGTAAAAGGTTCAGTCCAGTCTGTCAAGGCCCCGGCCGTTTCCGGCCTTTCGTGCGGGGGTATCTTTGCGGAGCTTCCGCAGTTATGAGGGCTCGTTTACGTCAATGTGGGGCAGATGAAGTTTAACCGGATGCTTTCCTCGTCCCCTGATGCGGATGTTCAGCATTTCCACGCCGACGGAGAAGGCCATGGCGAAGTAGACGTAGCCCTTCGGGATATGCATTCCGAGACCATCGCCGATGAGAGCGACCCCGATCAGGATCAGGAAGCTCAGGGCCAGGATCTTGATGGTGGGATTCCGGTCGATGAAAGCACTGACGGCTCCGGAGAAAAGCATCATGAAGCCGACGGCGATGACCACCGCGGTGACCATGATGGCCAGCTGGCTTGCCATGCCGATCGCGGTGATGATGGAGTCAAGGGAGAAAATGATATCCAGGAACATGATCTGGATGAGGATCCCGACAAAGGATGCCGCTGCCCGCGCCAAGGATTCTTCTTCCTCTCCTTCCAGCTTGTCGTGGATCTCGAGGGTGCTCTTGCCGAGAAGAAAGAGTCCTCCCAGAATGAGGATCAGGTCGCGGCCGGAAATTTCATTTCCGAGCACGCTGAAAAGGGGCGAAGTCAGCCTCATGAGCCAGGTGAGAGAAAAGAGGAGGCCGATGCGGGTGAACATGGCAAGTCCGAGGCCGATGATGCGGGCCCGGTTCTGCTGGTGACGGGGGAGCTTGCCGGCCAGGATCGAGATGAAGATGATATTGTCGATACCGAGAACTATTTCCAGTGCGGTAAGGGTTATCAGTGCGATGATTGCCTGAGGGTCTGTCAGCATTTCCATGGGGATTTCTCCGCGATTGATATTTTGACCGTGCCGGCCCTTGGACGGGTTGGCAGGTCTCGCGCATGGTATATCGGATTGCCGCTTTTGTAAACTCGGGAGATTTAGCGGCGGACCTCATGACTGCTGTGGCATAACGGGCCCCGGGGCTGAACTTCGAGACTGGCAGGAAGAAACGGGTTCATGAAGACCAACGACAAAGGCCCATGGGGAAAACCATGGGCCTTTGTCGTCTTTATCCTGTGAGTGCAGCCGGAATCAGTAGTTGCAGGCCTTGACCTCGAAGTACCCCTGGGGATGTTTGCACACGGGGCAGAGCTGGGGAGCCTCGGTGCCCTCATGGAGGTGCCCGCAGTTCCGGCACTTCCAGATGACCGGTGCGGATTTCTTGAATACGGTTCCCTCTTCTATGGCTTTGAGGAGATGCTGATAGCGTTCCTGGTGGGCCTTTTCGATCGCGGCAATTGCCTCGAACATATAGGCCAGGTCTTCAAAGCCTTCTTCGCGGGCTTCCTGGGCCATGCGGGGATACATTTTCGTCCATTCGGCGTTTTCACCGGAAGCTGCCGCCTGCAGATTCTTGATGGTGCTTTCGATCCCCATCAGGGCCTTAAAATGGAGCTTGGCGTGCTCCTTCTCATTTTCTGCCGTCTCCAGGAATATCTCGGCCAGTTGCTCGTAGCCTTCTTTTTTGGCTACGGAAGCGTAGTAGGAATATTTATTCCGTGCCTGAGACTCTCCTGCAAATGCCTCTTGAAGATTTTTTTCAGTTTTCGTGCCTTTAAGGTCAGCCATTGCAAATCCTTTCCTCCGCTCGGGGCGGCTCTTGGTTTTTTTGGTACATTATACCAAATAGAACTAGTTGTCAAAATAAATTTCGGAGCGCTTCCGTCTCTTTCTTTCGCTGGAAGGTATCTTCCATCGCCTGGATTTCGCGATATACTTATGAGTAGTTTCCATCCGGAAACACCGGATGTGAAACTAGCGGTTTCTAATTTGGAAGCGAGGATATTTTTGTTCTGACAAGGAAATCAAGGGATTGTGCGGAGACGTAGTACTGTACGTCGCACAAACGAAACCGATGATTGACGCAGTCAATGCGAAAAAAGACCGTTTCCGGATGGAAACTAAGTAAGGGCATGCTTCACCATGTTGTCATGAGCTGAAGTTGCTGCTGGAAAGGAGGTGCGAATGAATCGAACTGTGCGAAGTCTCGGAGCTGGCGAGTGTGCCGATTTAATCCGCAGTACCGGATCCCTGGTGGTACTGACCGGAGCCGGTCTCTCCACTGCTGCCGGGATTCCCGATTTTCGAGGGCCAAAAGGTCTCTACGCTACCCGTAAGTACAATCCCGACCTGGTCTTCAGCATTGACCATTTTCGTCGCGATCCGTTGCTTTTTTATCAATTTACCCAGGATTTCATGGGCCTGGCCAAGGATAGCAGGACTACCTTTACCCACCGGGCACTTTCATTCTTTGAAGATTGCGGACTCATTGACGGTGTCATTACCCAGAATATCGATGCGCTCCATCATCAGGCAGGCTCACGCCGGGTTATTGAACTGCATGGTTCCTATTGGTCGGCCACCTGTACCAGTTGCCCAAGAGGCGATGTCAGCGGCGTATCCTGTGCCTGGTGGGACAACGCAATGCGGACCAGTTCGCGGTCCCCGATTGTCTGTTGTCCGGTCTGTGGAGGCGTGATCAAGCCGGATGTGGTCTTTTTCGGTGAAGCGGTCAAGGACTTTGAAGAGGCGGCTGCCATGGTGTCCCGGTGCGACCTGCTGCTGGTTCTGGGCTCGTCTCTGGCGGTATATCCGGCGGCCGTGCTGCCCAGGATGGCCGTCGGAACCGTGATAGTGGTGAACCAGGGCGAGGTTATGCTGCCGCCTGGTCGCGGGCGTTACTTTATCAACCAGGATCTCAACGATTTTTTTCAGGAGGTTGCCGAGGAACTCGGGGTGGACGTCCCGTGAAGTGACTACTAGAGCAGCTTCACTACCAGCACCCGCAGATCTTCCGTGCCGCTGTTCGTCCATCCCCGCAATTCGTCTGCCGCGATTTCGATCACCGTGTCGGCGGAAATTGTTGCGGTTTCGTCGCCCACTTCCAGCTCGCCGGAGCCGGACAGGACGTAAAAGGCCACATCGAAAGGGTTGCTGTGCTTTTCAAGGATCTCAGTCGGTTTCAGAGTCAGGTGGATGAGTTCGCAGTCATTCCTGGTTAGCAACTTGCGGGCATCGATTGAAATGGGTACTTTTTCGGCGTTTTTCAACTCTGTTATCTGCATTGAAGAACCTCTCTGTTCGGTAACTATTAAGCACATACTGAAAGCGCAAGATATGTACCCCGCCCCTTGCGGGAGGGGAGCAACATTCTTGGCTTCAGCAAACCATGCTGAATAGTTACTCCGTTCGCAAAGTAAAAAATGCATCCGGGGAGGGGGTTCCGCCCCGGATGCCAAAAAGGAGGTGTGTCAGTTAGCCGAGGATCTGCTTGAGGTCCGCGTCCGGGGTGGTGATGGGGGCAATGTTAAAGTTCTCCACCAGGAAGTTGAGGACGTTCGGGGTGATGAAGGCCGGGAGGCTGGGTCCCAGCTTGATGTTCTTGATGCCCAGGTGCAAGAGCGTCAACAGGATGACCACCGCCTTCTGCTCGTACCAGGAAAGGACCATGGAGAGCGGCAGGTCGTTCACGCCGCACTCGAAGGCACCGGCCAGGGCTACGGCAATCTGGATCGCCGAGTAGGCATCGTTGCACTGGCCGATATCAAGAAGTCGCGGGATGCCGCCGATGTCGCCGAAGTCCAGCTTGTTGAAGCGGTACTTGCCGCAGGCCAGGGTCAAGATTACACAATCCTGCGGGACCTTCTCGGCAAACTCGGTGTAGTAGTTGCGGCCCGATTTGGCGCCGTCGCAGCCGCCGATCAGGAAGAAGTGCTTCACTGCACCACCCTTTACCGCTTCGATTACCTTGTCGGCAACGCCGAGTACCGCGTTGTGGCCGAAGCCTACCAGGATTTCCTTGCCGGGAGCATCAGTGAAACCGGGCAGTGACAAGGCTTTCTCGATTACCGGAGTGAAGTCCCAGCCTTCAATATGCTGGATACCGGGCCAGGCCACCAGGCCCCAGGTGAAGAGGCGACCGGTGTAGGAGTCGGCAGGCTTCTGGATGCAGTTGGTGTTAAAGATGATGGCGCCGGGGAATTCGGGGAATTCCTTGTGCTGGTCCTGCCAGGCGCCGCCGAAGTTGCCCACCAGGTGTGCGTACTTCTTGAGGCCGGGATAACCGTGGGCCGGAAGCATCTCGCCGTGGGTATAGATGTTGATGCCCTTGCCTTCGGTCTGCTTGAGGATTTCCTCGAGCATGAGCAGGTCGTGACCGGAGACCAGGATGGCCTTGCCGGCTTTGGTACCGAGCTGAACCGGAGTGGGAACCGGGTGACCGTAGCGCTCCACATGTCCTTCGTTAAGAAGACCCATGACGGTCAGGTTGTGTTTGCCGCACTCCATGGCCAGGCCGACAAAATCCATCAGACCGAGGGTCGGGTCGGCCGTTGCGGCCAAGGCCTTGTGGAAGAAGGCGTAAACCTCGTCATTGTGCTTGCCGAGGATCTGGCAATGGTCGGCATAGGCGGCCATACCCTTAAGGCCGGAGATAAGTATTTCGATGGCGGAGCGGATGTCTTCGTTCTCATGGAAGGTGAGGATGCCGTACTGCTCGCCCTGCTTCACCAGGTCAGCCGCTGGAACCCAGGCGGCAGGTCCATCGCTGAAAACCCGGGCTTTGATGACGCCGTTTGCTTTGCAGAAGGCTTCTTCATAAATGGCTCTGGCCTTTTCCTTCATCTCGAAACATTTCTTGATGGTCGCTTCGAGGCGGGCCGGATCGAAGTCCACGTTGGTGACGGTGGCAAAGAGTCCTTCCAGCAGGAAGACGTCAATTGCCTGGTCCTTGGCGCCGAGTTTCCGCGCCTTGTCCGCGAAGAACGCAAGCCCTTTCAGTCCATAGAGCAAGTTGTCCTGAAGGTCAGAAACTTCAGGCTTCTTTCCGCAGATACCCTGCACGTCGCAACCGATCCCCTTTGCTGCTTGTTCACATTGATGACAAAACATGTTTTTTCCTCCTGATTATTGGTTTTTCCCTTGGTAACGTCGTTGTCTTGGCGGCGGTTTTTCTCGCCTGGTGACTTGGACTATATCGTAATCGGGAGGATCTACCTTGATCTGTATCAAGTTTTTGCAGAAAGTGAATTTCTTTTTCCACAGGTGCTGAGAAAAGAAGCGAATCGTTCCTGGGTAAGGGCGGGGGATTAGCCTTGGCGAAAGATCTTGCCAAGGCTAATCGTGGGAAGTTTTTCGGAGGTCAGTTGCCGTAGGTGTCGTTCTCCAAAAGGTAGCCGTAGACAGCGGAGGTTGTGCTCTGCAGATCGCTGATACATTGACTGGTGAGGAGGAAGGGGAGGTAGTAGGGTGCCTTGAAGGGTGTGTCCGAAAGGATAAGGGTGCGCATGGTCCCGGAGAGGTCGTGGGGACCGGACAAAGGAGCTGCTGCGGTAACGGTGAATTCGGCAGACGCATTCTGTTGCAGTTCTCTGGTGGCGGCCAGGGTGACAAAGCCTCCCTCGGAGTAGCCCATGAGAAAGAGTTTGCTGTTCCAGGTGCAAGGCGGCGTTAGCCCGATGACGGAACCATTGAGCCCGTCACGGGTGGCGCGCAGCATGTCCACAACCTGCACCGCCAGCGTTTCAGCGTGGGCAAAAGGCTGGATATTGGTATTTATCCCCAGCCCTTCGTAGTCCGGAAGTGCCACACCATAGCCGGTCATGGACATGGCAATGGCAAAAAGAACTTCGGGAAAATTTTTGCAGCGCACTTTCGCTACAGTATCCCCTGGGAGGTAAAGCTGATATACCTGCCGTCGCCGATGATGATGTGGTCGAGCACTGCGACACCCATCAGTTCGCCCGCTTCCTTCAATCGTCGGGTTATCTCCCGGTCTTCCCTGCTTGGGGTCGGATCGCCCGAGGGATGATTATGTACGAGGATCATGGCGGCCGCTGAATCGCGTACCGCCGGGTTGAAGACCTCCCGCGGATGGACAATGCTTTGATTCAGCGACCCTTCGGAGATCTGTACTTCCCTGATAATACGGTTTTTTCCGTCAAGCAGCAGGACAATGAAGTACTCTTTACACCGGTCGCGGAACGAGTAGTGAAAGTGCTGGTACACCTGTTCGGGAGAGGTGAAGCGTTCGCCATGCGTCAGGCGGTCGGTATTGAGACGGGTGCCGATCTCGAGAGCGGCCTTGATGGCCGTGGCTTTTGCCGGACCAGCTCCCTTGATGCGGCAGATTTCCACGATCGTGGCTCCCGCGAGCGCTCGCAGGCTGCCGAATTCCTGCAGAAGCAGGCGCCCAATGTCCACGGCGCTCTGCTTTGCCACCGGATCACCAGTGCGGATGACGAGGGCGAGGAGTTCCGCATCACTCAACGCTTGCGCCCCCAGTTTCTGCATCTTTTCCCGCGGCCGTTCGTCTTCCGGCCATGCTTTGATTCCGCCTGCCATCAGGTGTCTCCCTTGTGGCATACCACGTGTTTATTTGTAAGAAATAACACATTAGACCTGATACACTATTTGGTATGTAGCACGGAATGGCGCGGGGAGGAAGCGAAAACGGTTTTGAGTTTTTGGTTTTTAGTTTTGAGTTAACTGCTTGAGGAAGGCGTGAGAGGTGAGAGGTGAGACGTGAGACGTAAGAAACCATCTAAAACCTGACACCTGGCAATGGTTTTCAGGTTTTTTCAACTCAACACTCAACACTCAACACTGCCTTACACTACCAGTAGAAGAAACAGCGCGCCGGCAATGATGCGGTATACTCCGAAGGGGATGAAGGTGTGGTTGGCAACATAGCGGATCAGCACTTTGATGCCGATGATGGAGAAAATGAAGGAGATGATGAAACCGATCAGGAGGTTGTCCCAGTCGCCACCTTGAAATGCTGCCATGTTTTTGTAAACATCGTAGCAGGTTGCGGCAAGCATGGTGGGCAGGGCCAGCAGGAATGAGAATTCGGCCGCGGCAGTGCGGTCCATGCCGCACAGCAGTCCACCGATGATGGTGGCTCCGGAGCGGGACACGCCGGGGACCATGGCGAGGCATTGAACGAGTCCGATGGTGAATGCGGTGCGGTAGCTAACGTCGCTGGCGTCATGGGTCGTTGGTTTGTGGTCTCTCAGATAATACTCCACTACAAAGAAAACAAAACCGCCGACAATGAGTGAAATGCTGACTACAGAAGGATCGAAAAGATTTTTAACCAGTTTGTAGAGCGTCAGACCGATAATGCCGGTCGGCAAAAAAGCGACGGCCAGTTTCAGCAGCAGGTCAGAGCGGGCAACGAGTTTGCGCCAATAAAGGCAGGCTACCGCCAGGATTGCACCGAGTTGAATCGCCACTTCGAAGACCTTGTGTGCCTCGGTCTGCGGGATATGGAGAATTTCTGAGGCGAGGATGAGGTGTCCCGTGGAGGAAACCGGCAAGAATTCCGTCAACCCTTCAACAATACCTAAAATGCCTGCTTCAAAACCGGTCACGCTTTCTCCTGTAACTATTCGCCAAAATAACTGCTGTGCGACAATACTGGAAGCGACAGGGAAAAATCAAGGGGAAATGGCTCAAGCTGGATGATTCGTAACGCGAAGGCAACATTCCTATAGGATGTGAAGCAAAAATATGCTATCTATAACCGGTTTATAATTCGCCGGGCTCTCAGGGTCCGGGTAGTGGAGGAAACCCCTATGTTTGGACTTATCCCCAAGGAAGAAAAATTTTTCATCCTGTTCAAGGAGTTGGCGTGCAATATTGTTGAGGGTGCACAGCTCTTTAAAGAGATGCTAGACGACTTCAGCGATCCGGTTGCCAGTCAGAAAAAGATCAAACAGGTCGAGCACATTGGCGACATCCTGACCCACGACATCGTGAAGAAACTGAACAAGAGTTTCATCACACCGTTCGACCGGGAGGATATTTATGCACTTTCAGGGGCACTGGACGATATATTGGATCTGATCGATGCCTGCGCCCAGCGCTTTGTTATGTATAATGTGGAACAGCCCACTGCCGCTGCCAAGGAGATGGCCTTCCTGATCCTCAGGTCCTGCCAGTCTCTCGAGGGGGCCATTGCCCTGCTCGGCAGCAACCTTGAGCAGATCAACCGGTTCTGCGTGGAGGTCAATTCTCTGGAGAACGAGGCGGACCGGGTCTGCCGCGAAGCCATAAGCCGCTTGTTCGACGAGGAAAAGGATCCGATTCAGCTCATCAAGTGGAAAGAGATCTACGAGACCCTGGAACATGCCTGTGACAAGTGCGAAGATGCCGTTAATATTCTCGAAAGCGTGGTTCTGAAAAATGCTTGATTTCACCCTGGTAATGCTGCTCCTCGTTATCGCGGCTGCCCTGATCTTCGATTTTATAAATGGCTTCCACGATACCGCCAATGCCATTGCCACCTGCATTTCTACCCGGGCACTTTCCATCAGGTCGGCAATTTTAATGGCCGCTGTTCTCAACTTTGCCGGTGCCATGATCTCCACCAAGGTTGCCGGCACCATCGGCAAGGGGATCGTGGACCCTTCGCACGTTACGCAGATGGTGGTCCTGTCTGGAATTATCGGAGCCATTATCTGGAATCTGATAACCTGGTACTATGGGCTTCCCTCCTCTTCCTCCCATGCTATCATCGGCGGGATTATGGGTGCGGTCATCGCACATGCCGGTATCTCGGCCCTCCACGCTGCCGGGCTGAAGACGATTATCCTTGCGCTGATACTGTCCCCGATCATCGGTGTTGCCCTCGGTTTTATTTTCATGGTGATCTTGATGTGGACCTTCCGGAACAAATCTCCCCACGGCCTGAACAAGGGCTTCAGAAAACTTCAGGTATTATCCGCCGCCACCATGGCTTTTGCCCATGGGACCGCCGACGCCCAGAAATCCATGGGTGTTATTACCATGGCACTGCTGAGCTACGGCTGGATCGAGACTTTTGCCGTCCCCACCTGGGTCAAGGTTGCCTGCGCCGTGGCAATGGCACTCGGGACCGCCATAGGCGGCTGGCGCATCATCAAAACCGTTGGTCATGATTTTGTCAAACTGCAGCCTGTTCACGGCTTCTGCGTTGAAACTGCCTCTGCGGGAGTTATCCTCGGTGCTTCCTTCATCGGTATGCCGACCAGCACCACGCATGTTATCACTTCTTCCATCCTTGGAGTTGGTCTTACGAAGCGCCTCTCGGCCATAAACTGGCAGATTGCCTACCGCATTGTCTGGGCCTGGGTTCTCACCATACCTGCTTCCGCGACGGTTGCGTACGTGGCCTATCAAACTCTGAGCCCGCTTCTGGCAAAATAATTCTGTAGCACCTGAATAATAAAAGGGCAGGCCACTTCGGCCTGCCCTTTTTTATTGGCATGAGGAGCTGCACCGCTATTCCAATTCTTCGCCGACATCTTCCATTTCCTGGGTGAGGTATTTGAGGGTTTCGTTCTTGCGGCGGAAACGGACGATAATGTAGTAAAGAGAGGCATAGGAAACCAGGGCGGCTGCGAAACCGAAGAGAGAGCTGCCGATAAGAAGCGGCGTCCCATGGGATCCCAGCAGTTCGATGGCGTACGACAGGGACAGGTCCTTCAGGATGATTTTCTCGGGCTGATGGCCGAGGATGTATTCGCCGAGCCGGTAGCTGGCCATGAGAACCGGCACTACCGTGAAGGGGGTGTTGACCCATGATCCGGTAATGCAGGTAACCTTGTTGATGCGCAGGAGAAAGGCCGCCGCGATCGCCAGAAGGCAGTGCAGGCCGAAAAAAGGGGTGAAGCTGATGAATACCCCGACCGCGAATCCCATCGAAATATGGCCCGGATGGTTGTCCAGCGTGAGAAGTGAACGGATCCTTTTTTTCCATTTTACGATATCGATCAAAAAAATTCCTCCCGCAAACTTACCAAGTCTAAAGCTCTCCCACCTTTCTTGTCAACCGATTTCCCCTTCTCACAGTGCTTATGTCGTCTGAGCTTATGGGCAAAGGGTGTCCGTGAAGCAACATTTTGCTTGGACCGGTTCTCGGTCCAGCGCTGGTATTTCGCTACCCGCATTGGTTGCGCCCTGGGAACCTTCGCTCATACGGCTGTACTGTTCTAATGGATTCAGGTTGACTTCTTACCCTGTTGGCTATACATGAAAGGAGTCCCCTGATAGAATTCAAGGGAATGTTGGGTCCCCAGCTTTTTTGATCCGCCGCTTTTTATTTCATCAGGGGTTCCAGTTTCGATGTTATTCCCCTATTCGGTGGGGTGCTACGGAGCTGATTCGCTCTTGCTGCAGGAGTCTGCGGCAATCAGTTCATGTTCCCTTCAGGAGGCTCCTGTGAAGGTATTTTCTGTAATTGTAGTGCTTCTGTTGTTTTCCCCGTCCATTACCTTCGCCGGGGATAGGGCCGTTTCCCTCCAGGAAGCGATACGCCTGTCCCTTGCAAGGAATAACCTGCTAAAGGCAGCAGAGCAGCGGGAAATGGCCGCACGGCACAGTGTTGCCGCCAGCCGCAGTCGGTTCCTGCCCCGTATTTTCCTCGATGAAAACTTTTCCGCTTCCAATGCCCCAACCCGCGTCTTTATGATGAAACTCGACCAGGGGCGCTTTACCAGCAATGACTTTCAGATCAACAGTCTTAATCATCCAGCTTCAACCGGCGACTTCCGAACTGCTTTCAGCTTGGAACAGCCGATTTTTGACTTGAGCATTGTCTTTGGTGCGGATTTAGCTGCAAAAGAGGCGGAAGAGCAGAGCCTTGTGCTGCAACGACGCAGAGAAGAGGTTGCCTTTGCCGTCTTCGGCTCGTATCTCGAGGTGCAGAAGGCTCGAGCGATGCTAGTTTCTGCGGAAAAGGCGGTGAGTGACGCGGAAGAACATCGAAGGCTGGCGCAAGTGAGAAATGAGTCCGAGACTGGCCTGAAGTCCGATGTGCTGCGGGCCGGGACTTTCCTGGCGGAGATGGAGCAGCAGTACATCACAGCCAAAAATAACGTCTTACTGGCAGGCATGAGACTTGCCTTGGTAACCGGCGAACCAGAAGGTGAGAGTCTCGCTATCAGTGAGTACCTGACTGGCAGGACCCTTGGCCGCGAGAAAGAGGATTTCGTGGCAATCGCCCTTGCAAACCGCAAGGATCTGAAGGAGATGGAAAAAACAGCGGAAAAGGCTCAGGTTGGCGTCAGTCTGGCCGGGAGCGCTTTCCTGCCGACCCTCTATGGCAATGCCAGCTACCAGATGAATGACCGCGACATTCCCTTTGGCCGGGATAATGACTCCTGGATTGCCGGGGTGAATCTCCGTTGGGAACTCTTCGATGGCTTACGTCGTTTTGATGAACGTGCCCGTGCCCGGTCCCTGGAAAGCTCTGCCCGTGAATCCCTGATAGACCGGCAGCGCGAAGTGGCTTTTCAGGTTCGGGAAAGCCTCTTGCGACGTGACGAGGCGGAAAAGAGGCTGACTGTTGCCCGTGCCGCCCTGAATGATGCGGAAGAAAGCGAGCGTCTTGTTAGAAAACGTTTTATCAATTCCCTCGCTACCCTGGTTGATGTTTTGGATACCCAGTCAGCCCTGAACAGGGCGCGGGCTTCGGTGGTGGATAATGACGCCGAATATGCCCTGGCAACCGCCCGGGTCTGGTACAGTGCGGGGATTTTTCTCCAGGAGGTCATGAAATGAAAGTACTGACAGCGGGTTTTGCTGTTCTCCTTGCCGCCCTGCTTGCTACTTCTGTAACAGGATGCTCGGACAATGGTAAAGAGGGGCAGGAGACCCATGCAATTGTTACCGGTCTGACTGTGGAAAAAACGCTTCTCGTTTCCGTTCCCGAACAGTTCGAGGCATCGGGTACGGTGAAGGCAAAAAATACTGCCCAGCTTGCCGCCCGCATCAGCGGCACTGTTTCAGAAATTCACGCACGGGAAGGTGATCACGTCCAGCGCGGAAGCCTGCTGGTGACACTTGTGGCCCTTGAAAGCACCTCTGGCGCAATCGGCGCTACCCATGCCGTGGAGGAGGCGATGGCTCGCAAGAAGCTGGCAGATGTGACCTTTGCAAGGTTTGCCAGGCTCTACAAAGAACAGGCTGTCACCGGGCAGGAACTGGACACTCGCCGGGCCGAGCGGGACGTGGCCGACCAGTCGCTGGCCAGGGCTCGGGAGGCTGCACGGGCCGCTGCGGCAGTCGCCGGTTATACCAGGATTACTGCGCCCATGAGTGGTGTTGTCACTGTCAAAATGGTTGATCCGGGCAGCACCGTTTTTCCGGGCATGCCGTTACTGACTATCGAGGAAGAAGGTCTGTACCGTCTCGAGTTGGCGGTACCGGCATCTCTTCAGGGAAAAGTTTCCTTGGGAATGTCTGTGCCTGTTTCCCTTGATGGCGGCAGCAACAATGTGACCGGAACGGTGGTGGAAATCGTACCCAAGGTGGACCCGGTTAGTCGTACTTTTACGGTAAAGCTGGATATTTCCGCCAAGGGGCTGCATTCCGGGCAGTTCGGCCGGGCACTGCTGCCGGTTGGTGAAAAACAGGGTCTTCTGATTCCGAAAAAGGCTGTTTTGAAACGGGGGGAACTGACCTTTGTCTGGGTTGTCGATGACGGGAATATTACCCGCATGAGGCTGGTGAAACCGGGTACTGTCGTCGCCAACCAAATCGAGATTCTTGCCGGACTTTCCGCAGGTGAGCGGATCGTGGTGGGCGGCACCGAGAAGGTGACTGACGGGGCGCAGGTAAAGTAAAAGGTGGAATTTAAGTTTCTTACCCCTTAATCCTTAATCCGGTTCATCCTGATAAAGAAAGCCTTTGGAGTCTTACATGGACAAGCTCGGCCTGGCCGGCAAAATTGCCCGCGCTTTTATCGATTCAAAGCTGACCCCTCTCATCGTTATTGCATCTCTGTTTCTTGGAGTGTACGCGATTCTGGTGACCCCGCGAGAGGAGGAACCGCAGATTGTGGTGCCGATGGTGGACATCTACCTGCCGCTTCCCGGCTCGACCCCGAAAGAAGTGGAGGAGCGGGTGGTCAAGCCCTTCGAGGGCAAGATGTGGGAGATCAAAGGGGTCGAGTATGTCTATTCCATGAGCAGGCCGGGCATGGGGATTGTTACCGTCCGTTTCCTGGTTGGCGAGGACATGGAGAAGTCCCTGGTCAAGCTTTACAACAAGGTGATGAGCAATCGTGGAATTCTTCCCCCTGGCGCAGGCGAGCCGCTGGTGGTGCCCAAGTCCATCGATGACGTGCCGATTGTGACTCTGACCCTTTGGTCCGGACGGTATGATTCCTATACCCTGCGCCGTGTGGCCCGGGAACTTTGCGATGAGTTAAAAAAGAGTCACAATGTCGCTGAGACCGAAATCAAGGGAGGTCTCCGGCGACAATTGAAGGTTAGGCTCGACCCGGGTCGGCTGGCGGCGTATGGCATGTCGCCGCTCCAGGTGATTGGTGCCCTGCAGAAGGGCAACGTTTCGGTCCGATCCAGGAAACTTTCCGGGAGACAACCGGGAGTACCTGGTGGAAGGTGGCGATTTCCTTGGTGATGTGGAAGCAGTAAAACGTCTGGTCGTGAGCGTCCATGACGGACGCCCGGTCTATCTTGCCGATCTGGCAGATATCCGGGACGGTGCCGAAGAGGCGGAGCAGTATCTTTTTTCGGCCTGGGTCCTGCAGCGGATACGAAGGGAATCAGTGGTGAGTCATGGAGAAATTACCCTGCGGTCACCATTTCCGTGGCTAAACGGAAAGGGGCCAATGCCACCTGGGTGGCAGAGGATCTGCTGAAACGGGTAGAATCCCTGAAGGGAAAAATGATTCCCGCGGATATTCAGGTTACCGTGACCCGCAATTACGGCGAGTCCGCCCGGGAGAAGAATAATGAGCTGCTCTTCCACATGTTCCTGGCGGCCCTCTCGGTAACAATTCTTATTGCCCTGTTCATGGGCTGGCGGGCCGGGGCCGTGGCAGCTATTGCCATACCGGTTACCCTGGCCTTGACCTTGTTCATCTTTTCGCTGCTCGGCTATACCCTGAACCGGATTACCCTGTTTGCCCTGATCTTCTCCATCGGCATCCTGGTGGACGATGCCATCGTGGTGGTGGAAAATATCCACCGCTATTTTACCACCACCAGCTTCAAGCCTCTGGAGGCGGCAATCCGGGCTGTGGACGAAATCGGCAACCCCACGGTACTCGCTACCTTTGCGGTCATCGCCTCGATCCTGCCCATGGGCTTTGTTGGCGGACTCATGGGCCCCTACATGCGGCCCATTCCGGTGGGGGCGAGCATGGCCATGCTCTTTTCGATGCTGATCGCCTTTACCGTTACCCCCTATTATGCTTACCGGCTGATGAAGGGCGAGTCCCATTTCGGCAGTGATGCACCGCCAGAGGAGTCACGGCTTACCCGTTTCTACCGGACAGCCATGGGAAAGCTTCTCCACGACCGGAAGATTCGCGTCGGTTTCCTTGTCGGAGTCGTGGTTCTTCTCCTGCTTTCGGTGAGCCTGTTGTTTTTCAAAGTCGTTACGGTGAAGATGCTCCCCTTCGACAACAAGAGCGAACTGCAGGTAATCGTTGATGCCCCGAGCGGCACCGCTTTGGAAGAGACGGCCCGCCTGGTCTCGGAGCATGGGAGATGCCCTGCGCACCATTCCCGAGGTGACCGATTTTCAGAGCTATATCGGCACCAGTGCCCCGTTCAACTTCAATGGCCTGGTCCGTCACTACTATCTGAGGCGCGGCGCGAATCTGGCCGACATTCAGGTAAACTTTGTCGGTAAGTCCGAGCGCGTCGGACCAGTCCCATGATATAGCAAAGCGAATCCGTCCGCTCCTGAAGAAGATTGCCGACCGCTACGGTGCCCGCATCAAGGTGGCCGAGATTCCCCCCGGGCCGCCGGTACTTTCCACGTTGGTGGCGGAGGTGTATGGCCCTGACCAGCAGACCAGAATCGATATCGCCAGGAAGATCAAGGACATCTTCAACAAAACCCCCGGCGTGGTGGACGTTGACTGGTACCTGGAAGATGACCAGACCCTCTATACCTTTGCCGTGGACAAGGAAAAGGCCGCCCTTTCCGGCATCTCCACTGACGACGTGGCGAAAACTCTGCGTACCGCACTGGGCGGGATGGATGCCGGTCTTTTGCACCTGCCGGGGGAACTGGAGTCGGTCCTTGTCAACGTGCGGCTTCCCCTGAACAGGAGAAGTTCGGTGGAAGCGCTTTCCTCCATCTATGTTCCGTCGCCGGGCGGGAATGTTCCGCTGTCCCAGCTGGTCCGCGTGAGCAGGGGAATCGAAAACAAGAGCATCTATCGCAAAAATCTGAAAAACACCGTGTACGTGATCGGAGATGTGGCCGGCGAGATTGAAGCACCGGTCTACGCCATCCTGAAAATGGGCAAGGAGATCGACAAAATCAAGCTTCCCGATGGCTACCAGGTCGGTCAGCTGGCCTCCCACCAGCCATGGAGCGAGGAACGGCCGTCAATCAAGTGGGACGGTGAGTGGCAGATTACCTACGAGGTGTTCCGCGACCTGGGCATCGCCTTTGGCGCGGTGATGGTCCTCATCTACGTCCTGGTGGTGGCCTGGTTCCGGAGTTTCACCACGCCGCTGGTGATTATGGCGCCCATACCCCTGACTCTGATCGGCATTCTGCCGGGGCATGCACTGTTCGGCGCCTTCTTCACCGCCACCAGCATGATCGGCTTCATCGCCCTTGCCGGGATCATTGTTCGGAATTCCATCATCCTCATTGACTTCGCCGAGCTGAAAAGGCGGGAGGGGCTGCCTCTCGACGAGGCAATCATCGAGGCGGGTGCGGTGCGGTTCCGGCCCATGCTCCTGACCGGAGCTGCTGTTGTGGTCGGCAGTTTCGTGATTGTCTTCGATCCGATCTTCCAGGGGCTGGCCATTGCCCTCATGTGCGGCGAAATTGCCTCCACCACCTTGTCGCGCGTGACAATACCGGTTCTTTATTATCTGGTGGAGGACTGGGGGGAGAAGCGGGCGGCGCGAAGAAGTGAGTGAGAAGGAAGACGTGAGACGAAAGACGTGAGACGTGAGAACAGGCACCTGGTTCGAGGAGGAATACCATGTACATTGACAGATTGCTGAGAATCATCGCTGGGGCATTCATTTTGTTGTCGGTTGTCCTGGCCGTAACGGTCAACCTCAACTGGCTCTGGTTCACCGCCTTTGTCGGCCTGAACCTGTTTCAGTCTGGCTTTACCAACTGGTGCCCGATGATCACCATTTTGGAAAAGCTTGGCGTGCCGCGTTTCCCGAAAGGGTACTATGCCGAATAAACTCCGAATTACCGTCCTCTGCGAGAATACCGTTGGCCCTGTTTCCGGAACCCTGGGCGAGCACGGCTTTGCCGCTCTGCTGGAGGGCGAAGGGTTGAGCATTCTCTTTGATACCGGTATGGGGGAAACTCTGTTGCGGAACGCGCTGCGGATGAATCGGGATCTGCACCGGGTTGAGCAAGTGGTCCTGTCCCATGGACACTGCGACCATACCGGCGGCCTTTTGCCTCTGCTGAGAAATTGTGGTGGTAAGGAGGTCTATGCTCACCCTGCGGTTTTTTCCCGGCGCTATCGGTTTAAAGATAACGGCGAAAGCATTCCAATCGGCATCCCCTATGACGAGGCCTTCCTGCGGGGCATGAAGGCGCGGTTCAACCTGGACCACCGGTTCCGGGAGATCGCCCCTGACGTTTTCCTCACCGGGGAGGTGCCGCGGAAAACCTCCTTCGAAAAAGGAGACCGAGGTATGTTCCTCGACCCTGAAGGGCGCGAAGTCGATCCGCTGGCGGATGACCAGTCACTGGTAATCAAGACATCGAAAGGACTTGTTTTGCTGCTGGGCTGTTGTCATGCAGGGTTGGTGAACACCATCGAGTATGTCCGGGAAAAGACCGGCGAGGAGCGGGTCTATGCCGTGATCGGCGGCACCCATCTCAGTTTCAGTTCTCATGAGCAGACAGAAGCGACCGTGAAGTCTCTGCACGACTTCGGGATCGGCAAAATCAGCGCAAGTCACTGCACCGGTTTTGCCGCTTCGTTCAGATTGCAGCGGGAATTTCCTCGCGAGTTTCATCCTGCGAATGTTGGTTATATGCTGGAAACAGGATAAAAAAAGGGGCGACCGTGCGGTCGCCCAAGGAGGGAAAAAAAAGGCTCTTGTCGGTTTAGCTGACGTGCTTCTTTCTTTTCACAGCTTTTGTTGTTTCACAAATTGTGCCAGCGGGAAAGACCTGCTATCCACAGGGAAAACCGGGTGCTATCCTGGAAAAGAGGGTCATGGTTGCCTTATTTTTGGGCAGCAAGTGACTTTTTGTCGGGCAGAGGGATTTAAATGAGCTCCAGCAAAGCCTTTACCGTTTTCTCGATACCCTCGGCAGCTTCCGAAATCCGGGTCGCCAGCATGTAGGCGGGGGTAGAAACGATCTTGTTTTCTTTGTCCACCACGAATTCTCTGACCGGGCAGGCCACATGCTTGCTGCCGGTCTGGTTGATGGCCGTCGCCGTGCCGGCGTCGTTGCCGATGGTAACAGAAGGTGCGTAGTCTTTTCCGAGCACGGCTGCAATCAGTGTAGGTGCAATGCAGATGGCACCGATCGGTTTTTCAGACTCCGCCATTTCCCGGACGAGTCTGGCAACGTCCGGCTGAATAGCCGCATTCGCTCCTTTGACAGCAAAGTCGCAAAGATTTTTGGCTGCACCAAAGCCACCGGGGAAGATGATCGCATCCAGGTCACTGGCCGTTATATCCTTGATGTTTCTGATGGATCCGCGGGCGATCCTTGCCGATTCCACCAGTACGTTTCGCATTGCTCCTGTTTCCTTCATGGTCAGATGGTTCACCTCGGCAAATTCAATATCAGGGGCCATACAGACCGCCTCCGCACCGTTCCTGTCGATTGCCAGCAGGGTCAGCACCGCTTCGTGGATCTCGCTGCCATCCCGTACTCCGCATCCGGAAAGTACCACGCCGATTTTCTTTTTCATGGAATCCTCCTCTAGTCCAATAGTTTCTCATCAGTTGTCCGCAGCCGATACAAAGTAATTTTAGGTCTAAATGCGCTCTTTCGCAAGAATGATGTGGTGCTGCGAGAGGGAGACGTGGACAGGCTCCTGGAGGATCTGAGCGGGAGTTACTTCTTTGCTTCGATGCTTGCTGCCTTCATCCGGTATTGAATTGTAACCTTGGAGCCCACTTTTAGATCGCCGGTAACCTTGGTCTCCTTGTCGCGGGCGATTTCCCACTTTTCTTTCCCTTTCTGGATGGTCACCATGTCCGGTTTGAGGTCCAGCACCGGCCCGGTTACCTGGTACGTTTTCGGCATGCCGGCGAGGGCAACGGATGCTGTGAGCAGTGTGGCGGCGATAAAGGTAGCGATTAGTTTCATGCGAACCTCCTTCTGACTGGGTTTTGGATTATGGCCCACTAATACCAGAGAAATGCTTGATGTCAAGGAGCGGGAGGCGTCCATATTCCACTGCGATCCGTCCGGTCAGTGTCAGAAAAATAGCGTACTGGCCGTAAACAGCAGTATACAGAGCAGGGACCCCGCACTGATGCAGGCGATGGCGAATTCCTCGTCAAGTCGGTACTGGAGGGCGATGATGCTAGTCGTCAGGGCTGGGGGCATGGCCGATTCCAGAAGTGTCACCTTGTACGGGAGCCCATGTTTTCCCAGGAAATGGAAAGCGGTCAGCAGCAGGAGGGGGATGAGAAACATTCGTACGCTAAGGCAGGCCGCAATGGGTTTGATATCCCGTAGAGAGCTGAATTGGACCCTCGCGCCAATGAGGAAAATGGTGAGAGGCAGAGTTGTCCAGCCAAGCCAGCCGATAACCGTAGCAACGGGAGCGGGAAAGCTGATTCCAAATATGTTGAGGGCCAGAGCTGCCAGAAGTGCCAGAAAAGGGGGGAATTTCAGGCAGTGGAAAAGGCTCTCCTTTCCTCCCGCAATGAAAAAACCAAGGGTGAGGATAACAGGGAACATACCCATCTGGTCGTATATAACGGCATAGGAAAGGCCGGTTTCTCCGAATAGCGCATAGGAGAGCGGATAGCCGAGCAAGGCTGTGTTGGGGAAGGTCGAGACAAGGATAAATACGCGCAGTCGTGCACCTTCGAGCCGAAGGAGCCTGGCCATTGCATAGGCAATGGCCGCCCCGGCGATCATCACGACCCAGGCAATGACCGCTATGTCGAAGTGAGCTTTCCGCAGGTCAAGGCTGCCGATGGTTATGAGAGTCAGGCACGGAAGTGAGAATGAAATCACATAGCGTAGCAGTCGGGTCAGGTGTTTTTCCTGCACCACGCCGACGCGGCGAAGAATTAATGCAAGGCAGAAAATGCCGGTTATGAGGAGTATTTTGTCCATGGGGCTCCGGGATAAAAGCTTTTCAGCTGGAAACTATACCTGTCTTTTGCCGGTAGCGCATCTTTTGAGTAGTGTGTGTAAATCGTTAGAGTCGGGCATTTCACTGCTCACCCAGCCGAATTTTCGCTTCGATTTCCTTGATCCGACAGACTCCTAGCAGAAAAAACGGGGGAAGAAAAGGAAAATATGCCGGAAGTGGAAACACGCTTGCTGCATGCCCGGACTTCGGGGCTGGCCGGGGGGGAATTGCATTGACATCCCGGTACTTTTTGGCTACCCTGTCCACAATTATCCTCGGAATTCCAAACGTTAGGCGAGGTTTTCTTTATGAAAGGGTTTCGCTCCATATCCTGCCTTGTTGTCTTGCTGACCCTGATACTTTCTTCCGGGTGCGAGAAGAAAGACGGGGTCCTGTTTTACGAATCAAGTCGCAAGGGGACGGCGGAGGCGCCGGTAAAGGATGTTCCGAAGGATATCCTTGCCACTCAACAGGCCTTCACCGAACTGGTGAAGCAGGTAACCCCCTCTGTTGTCAATATTTCCACCATCAGCAAGAAGAAGCTTGTCCAGCCACTTTTTCAATTTTCTCCGTTCTTCCACGATTTTCCCGACGGCAGCCAACCTCGCTTCCGCAGAGATGCCAGCCTCGGATCAGGTTTCATCATCAATCGTGATGGCTACATACTAACCAACGATCATGTGGTCCGGGATGCTGAAACCATCAAGGTCAAGCTTTCGAACGACACCACCTACACCGGCAAAGTCGTGGGTGGCGATCCGAAAACCGATATCGCCGTTATCAAGATCGATAGCAAGGAGCCTTTGCCGGTTGCTGTTCTGGGGGATTCTTCGAAGCTGCAGGTTGGACAGTGGGCGATTGCAATCGGGAACCCTTTTGGCCTCGACCGTACGGTCACCGTTGGCGTTGTTTCAGCAACCGGCCGCTCCAATATGGGCATCGAGACCTACGAAGACTTCATCCAGACGGATGCCTCGATTAATCCGGGAAATTCCGGCGGGCCGCTCCTCAATATCCATGGCGAGGTCATTGGTATCAACTCCGCCATCGTTGCTTCGGGCCAGGGGATCGGTTTTGCCATTCCCATCAACATGGCCAAACATGTGGTGGAACAGCTTATCAGCAAGGGGACCGTCAGTCGTGGATGGCTGGGTGTTTCCATTCAACCGGTTACCGAGGACATTGCTGCTTCGTTCGGTCTGAAAAAAGCGGCTGGAGCGCTCGTCAACGAGGTTGTTGCCGGGAGCCCCGCAGCCAAGGCAGGAATCAAGCAGGGTGATATCATTGTTGCCGTTGATGGTAACAATATCAAGGAAGTCTCTCATCTCCAGCGACTGGTTGGAGAATTGGCTGTTGGGAAACGTGTCGAAGTGACGGTTTTCCGCGAGGGAAAACACGTCAAGCTCCCGCTGATCATCGGCAGCGCCGAAAGTGCTGCATCAAAACAGGTGCAGACTGAGGAGCCGCAACCGGCAACGTGGCTTGGGATGGCCGTGGCGGACCTTCCGCGCGAAATGCACATGAAGGGCTTCTCGGGTGTCATTGTCAGTGAGGTTGACCCTGATGGAGTTGCCGCGGAAGCAGGTTTGCAACAGGGAGATATCATTGTTTCTATCAATCGGAAGAGGGTCGAAAATCTTGCCGAGTATGCCAGGCTCGTAGCTGAAAGCGACAGGAAAGGTTCGGTAGTGCTGCTTGTAAAAAGGGGCAGCGCCAGTATCTATTTCGTACTGAATACACGATAGGCCGAAGGGGGCAGGGAATGAGTCTGATAGACAATCCGGATCATGCACGACGACTGGCAAGGGCCATCATCTCAGATGTGGCTATCTATAACCGGGAGAAGGTCGTCGAGGGGATCCTGAACGATACCATCTTTGAAGTTCTTGCGAGTGAACTGCAGGAAGGCCGGCAGCATTTCGCGACCCGCATAACCCCGGAACTGGCTGCCACCAACATTTTTGACCTGGCAATTGTGGATGTTCTCATCAAGCGGGCGGGCAAAATAGAATCGCCCATCTGGTAGCTGTCTGAAAGTACGGTGAAGTTTACTGCAGGGCGCGATTCTAAAAGGTTGCGCCCTTGGTTTTTTCAGTCTTCTGCCTGCAGAGGAAAACGGGACAAGGAAATGGGAAAAGAGCTGTCACATATTATCTGCGCCGAACAGACGGCAGCAAGCCTCACTAACACTGTCGGCGGTGGCTTCCTTTCTCTGTTGAGAGATTATTCCACGGCATACCATTTTGGTGCAATTGTCGCGGACACCTTTTTCTATGCGGTCCGGCTTCCTTTCGAATCGGCTACCTCTCTCTGCTGGGGGGACATGATTCATGGCGCGGAGGGAAATGATACCGGCGGGCCGGTCCATGAGATGCTGAAGGCTCTGCGCGATTCGCCGAACGATGTCCTGTATGGGGAAAAGACTGCTTTCATCTGTGGTTTTCTGACTCATATTGCCCTTGATACGACACTCCATCCGTACGTGTACCATGTCAGCGGCAATTATTACGATGACTGCCCGGTTGCGCGTCAGGAATCACAGGCCAGGCACCGTCTTATTGAATCCTGGCTCGATCTCTATTTGCTCCAACAAGCTTCGCAGCGTTTGGCTCGCTGCAGCTATCTGCAAAAAATCAGGAATAAAGGGTCACTGAACAGGGAGTTGATGCGTTTTTTGTTTACTGCCTGTGAAAAATCTTTTCAGATCGATCCCGATTCCTGGCGCTATCTATTGCGGGGATATCGGGTACAGATGATACTGACTGCAGCGTTTCGCAGTGCCTTGCTGGGCAAATCGCTTTGTTTTGTCGACAAACTCCTGTCCGGCCGTATGCAAACTTTTCTCGCGCTCTTCTATCCGTGGGGAGATTTGAAGGTGCCTGAAGAAATAATCAACTTCAGCTCTTTTCGTCATCCGGTAACCGGAGAAGCACACGCTGGCGACTTCCAGAGACTATGGGAACAGTCCCTGGAACGAGGTGGAGAGTTTCTGGCCTCGGTAGAAAAGTTCCTTTTTCTGGGAATGGATGATGATGAACTGCGAAAAGTCATCCGCGGATACAGTCTCAGTACCGGTCTTGAAGGTGTTCCGACTCGTGAGGCTGTCCATTACGAGCCAATTCCCCTCGAAAGACTCTGGCTCCATTGCAAACGCCGTAGATGAGGCAGTCGCCGTTTGCCGGGAACCCTTTCCGGGTTGATTTGGCAGCAGGACCGCAGAGTGATTACTGTGACATGCTTTCCGCAACACACTTGGCCTCTCGGGCAATTCCCTTGAATGTCTCGAGAATTTTGAGGAAGACTGACGAAGACACCGACTCGCATAAGCCTTCTATCAAACGCTCTTCGTGGTGCGTAGCGTATTGAATGGTTGCCTTCTCCACCATGGTTTCCGATTCCTCCAGGTAGCGAACCAGGATCGGATTCTTTACCAGCACCAGGTCTGTCGCTGCGTTCAAAATCTCCATCAGGTTTTGGGAGAGGAAACTTATCTCAGTGACCGCCCGGTCGCTGAACAGAATGTTATCGTCAATCTTTTTTTTCAGCATTCCAGCGAGAGTTTCCAGGTGGGTGCATATGCCGAGAAAATGTTTCGGGATGTCAGCATACACTTTCCGTACTTTTTCCTGCCGTGCCATTTCTGCGATTTTTTTTGAAAGTCCCGGCTCCCCTGCTCTGATTGTAGCGAGTTGCGCCAAGCAGTGGTCGAGCGACTCGCGATCAGAGTAGATGAAAGCTTTCTGCAGCATAGCCAGACATTCTCCTGTTTTTTTTCCCATTGCGTGCATTTGATGCACCAGTTCAGTCCATGTTTCAATCATAAATCCCTCCTCCTGTTGAAGCGTACAAGTTGCATCCAGTAGATATCTGTCATGTGTGGCGCAATGAACTGTATGAACTCGTGCAGACGGTCGCAGTTTCTTTGGAAACCTCCCTGCGAAAGTGGCAGCCGACATCTCGTAATAGATCGAGAATAAATATATCATAAATAAATAATTTTACTCGTGCTAAAATTGGTGGCTTCGCAAAAAGTCATTCCCCCGCCCTTGACGGGCCTGCGCGCTGTAGCGCTTCGGCGCGCAAGCGGGAGGGGGTTAGGGGGTGGGTGAAACTGCAACATGCTGATATATTGGCAACTTGCCCCCCCATTATTACAGCTGGTTCGGCTGTCTAGTTTGACAAACCTGAAATCGGAAGTACCCTTGCACTATGTGATCAGTATATCGCTATTCCTTCCATTTTTCCTTTTCTGAAGTACCTATCTTGATTTTTTTCGAATTCAGTCCAACTGATCACTCTGTGGTTGAGTTTCCCCTTCGATAGTGGTGGGCGTATTTCTTCCGGGAAATATTTCGTCACGTCGCGGCAATAAGGGTGCCTGGCGCTTTCAAGGCTCTGGAGACGCCGGATTTCCGTTAAGCATGGAGGAATTACCATGGGTGCTGAGGAAAGCTTAAACAATACTCTTGTCGCCACGAAGAAGGAGGGGCCCGGTACTCCTTCTAAAGGAACCGGTGCTTCCTTGAAGCGTGAGTCGGAAATTCGTGCGAAGGGCAGTCGGCAGGGAGTGACCACCGACACCGGAACTGCAGAGGCCGTAGGGGTGGATTCTCCCTATATCCAGGTTGATCGTGCCTTGAAACGCTGCCAGTACAGTCAGGACGCCCTCATAGAGGTTTTGCACACCGCTCAGGAAACCTTCGGCTTTCTCAGCGAAGACACCTTGACCTATATTGCCCATGAGTTGAAGCTTCCCCTGAGCTGGGTCTACGGAGTGGCGAGTTTCTATCATCACTTCAATCTCAAGCCTCAAGGAGAACACTCCTGCAATATCTGCATGGGAACAGCCTGTTTTGTCAAGCGGGCCGGAGAGATCGTCGAGGCGATGGAGAGAGAATTCTGTGTCAAGGCCGGTGAAACCACGGCGGACGGAAAGCTCAGCATCAATATCGTCCGCTGTCTTGGAAATTGTGGTCTGGCGCCGATGGTCATCATGGATGGCAAGGTGCATGCCAGGCAGACAGCCGAATCCCTGCTCGAGGAATGCCGAAAAGTGTTGAAAGGCTGAGATCCGGAGATGCTGGGGGAGAGAAAAAATGACACGTGAAGAACTGCGGAACATGGCCAGGAAGGAACAGGAAAAGAGGAATGCCTTTCCCTGTCGTTTGCTTGTCTGTTACAGCTCGCCCTGTCTCTCGTCCGGTGCCGAAGCGGTGTACAAGGCCTTGGTGGCGGCGCTGAAAGAACGCAATCTCGAGGCAGAGGTTGATGTGACCCGCACCGGCTGTGTCGGGCCGTGTAGCCGTGGTCCGCTGGTAACGGTTTGCCGGAAGGGGTGCGAAGACATTATCTACCAGCACGTTACCCCGGAGTTCGTTATTCAGATCCTGGAAAAGCATGTGATCGAAAACAAGCCTCTTGAGGAAAACCTCCTGCCCGGGGAGCTGCCTTTTTTTACCAAGCAGCTCAAGGTGGTGCTTGCCAATAGTGCCACTATTGATCCTGAGAGTCTTGAATCCTATGTGAGTACGGGTGGTTTTACGGCACTTTCCAAGGTCCTTGAGGAAATGGCTCCGGAGCAGGTGGTGGAGGAGATAAAAAAAAGTGGTTTACGGGGACGCGGCGGCGGCGGGTTTCCTACCGGCTTGAAGTGGGACCTCGTAAGGAAGGCAAAAGGCGAGAAGAAATATATTGTTGCCAACGGTGACGAAGGTGATCCAGGGGCCTATATGGACCGGACGACCATGGAATCGGATCCCTTCCTGGTTCTGGAAGGAATGGCGATTGCCGCGTATGCCGTGGGGGCCGATCAGGGATACTTCTACGTGCGGGCCGAATATCCGTTGGCGGCGGAACGCCTGGCAAAGGCGATCAAGAAGGCGGAGAAGGCGGAGATTCTCGGCAACCGCATCTTCGGCAGCAGTTTCAACTTTCGTGTCGACATCCGTTTGGGGGCAGGCGCGTTCGTCTGCGGCGAGGAGACAGGGCTACTCACCTCTATCATGGGCCGACGGGGGCAGCCGTATCCTCGTCCGCCATTCCCGGCAAATAGCGGCCTATGGGGTTCTCCCACTCTGATCAACAACGTCGAGACCTTCGGCAATATCGCACCGATCATCAACCGGGGCGGCGACTGGTATGCAAGTATCGGCACGGAAAAGAGCAAGGGAACGAAGATCTTTGCCCTGGCCGGCGAGATCAATAATACCGGCCTTATTGAAGTGCCGATGGGGATTACGCTCCGCGAGATAGTGTACGAAATCGGTGGCGGTATACCCGGTGGTGCAGAGTTCAAGGCTGCCCAGACCGGCGGGCCGAGCGGCGGCTGCATCCCGGCCGATTTCCTGGATACCCCCATCGATTACGAGAACCTGGCAGCCCTCGGCTCTATCATGGGTTCCGGCGGTCTCGTGATCATGAATGACCGCAGCTGCATGGTCGACGTGGCGCGGTTTTTCATGGATTTCTGCCGGGACGAGAGTTGCGGGAAATGTATTCCCTGCCGGGTTGGAACCTCGCAGATGCTCGGGTTACTGGAGAAAATCTGCAATGGCAGTGCTGTCATGGAGGACCTGGAGAAGCTCCGGGAGCTGGCCGAGATGGTGCAGGATACGAGCCTCTGCGGACTCGGTTTCACTTCGCCCAATCCGACGCTCAGTACGCTCCGGTATTTCCGCGAGGAATACGAGACCCACATCCGTGACAGAAGGTGTCCGGTCGGGGTTTGCGTGATAAACGAGGTGCCGTTGCGGGAGCTCGCTGTCGAACTGCCGCGACGCATCCGGGAAGGATCGAAGTCGTAACTGTCTGGAAAGGGGAGGGCGACCGATGTCAGTCATCACTGTGACCATAAATGGAGTGGAAGGGAGCGCGCCTGCGGGAGCAACACTACTGGAGGCCTGCCGTCAGAATGGTGTCGAACTGCCCACGCTCTGCCATCTCGAGGGACTGACCCCGATCGGTGCCTGCAGGCTTTGCCTGGTCCAGGTGGAAGGGGCGAGACGCCTGCTGCCGGCCTGCGTCACCGAGGCCCAACAAGGAATGGTCATTCAGACCCATACGGAAAAACTGGTGAAGTACCGCAAGATGACCCTCGAGCTGCTCCTCTCGGAGCGGAACCACATCTGTTCGGTGTGCGTCGCCAACGGCTCCTGTGAGCTGCGGAGCCTGTGCGCGGAACTCGGAGTCGATCACTCCCGCTTTGAGTACCGTTGCCCCGACCTGCCTCCCATTGACACCAGTCACGAACGGAATGGGCTTGACCACAATCGCTGCATCAGCTGCACGCGCTGCATCAGGGCCTGCGACCAGATCGAGGGAGCACACACACTTGACATGGAAGGACGCGGCATCGAAAACCAGATTATTATCGATATGAACCAGAAATGGGGCACCAGTAGAACCTGCACGAAATGCGGTAAATGTGTGAATGTCTGTCCGACCGGGACCCTGTTCTGGAAAGGCTCGACTGTGGCCGAGATGGAGAAGGAGGTGGGATTCCTCCACTGGATCAGGGGTGGCAGAGAGAAGAAAACGTGGAGTTACCTATGACAAGCAAAGCAAGAGTCGCGACTGTCTGGTTGGGTGGTTGTTCCGGTTGTCACATGAGCTTTCTCGATATTGACGAGCAGTTGATCGATCTGGCGGATCGGATCGAACTGGTGTACAGCCCACTTGTCGATATAAAGGAGTATCCGGAGAATGTTGATGTGGTGCTGGTGGAGGGTGCCCTCTGCAATACCGAAAACCTGGAACTGTTGCTGAAAGTCAGGGAACGGTCCCGGGTTTTGGTCAGTTTCGGTGATTGCGCCGTTACCGGAAATACCTCACAGTTACGCAACCATCTGAAAATTGACGATGTGCTGACCCAGGTCTATCAGGCTGGTCCGGGAAGCATCCCCAAGGGACCGGAGGCCCTGGATGTTCTGCCGGTGTTGCTTCCCAAGGTCTACCCGCTGCATGCTGCTGTTCCCGTGGACTTTTACCTGCCGGGCTGCCCGCCTGACCCGGATCGTATTCTCAAAACGGTTGCTGCGTTGCTGGCTGGAGAGAAGCCGATGTTGCCGGCCGAGTCCATTACGTTTGGCTAAGGAGTGTCGGGCTATGGCTACTATGGTGCGTATTGAACCGATTACCAGGATCGAGGGTCATGCAAAGGTTTCCATTTATCTGGACGATGCCGGAGAGGTCAGCGAGGCCCGGCTGCATGTGGTGGAGTTTCGCGCCTTTGAAAAGTTCTGTGTTGGGCGGCCTTTTTATGAAATGCCCGGGATCACCAACCGGATTTGTGGAATCTGTCCCACCAGCCATGCGCTCGCCTCAGTAAAGGCCGGTGACGCCATTATGGGGGTTGCGATCCCGCCGGTGGCGGTAAAGCTTCGCAGAATCTTCAATTGGGCCCAGTATATTCAGAGCCATGCCTTGAGTTTCTTTCACCTCAGCGCCCCGGACCTGCTGCTGGGCTTTGACCATGACCCGGCGACGCGCAATGTAATGGGGCTGATTCAGAAATATCCCGATGTGGCCCGGAAAGGGATCCGCCTGCGAGGAATGGGCCAGGATATCATCCGGATTCTCGCCGATAAGAGCATCCATCAGGCTTGGGCTGTTCCAGGGGGGGTTCGTCAGCCGTTGACTGCGGAAAAGAGGGATGCCATCAAGAACCTGCTGCCGGAGGCCTTTGAGACCATCAGTATGGCCCTTGGGCTCTTGAAAAAGAGTTTTGCGCAGTTTGCCGCGGAGGTTGCGGTCTATGATTTTCCGTCCCTGTTCGCTGGCCTGGTGACTCCCGAGGGTGGGTTGGAGCAGTATGACGGTCTGCTGCGTTTTGCTGCCAGTGACGGGACGCTGATCGAGTCCGGGGTCGCCAACGAGCACTATCGGGACGTTATTGAGGAGGCATCGGAGGACTGGAGCTACCTGAAATTTCCTTTCTTCAAACCCCATGGCCCGTATAACCGGACCGAGTATGCGGGGATGTATCGCGTCGGTCCGTTGGCGCGCCTCAATGTCTGCGATTTTGCCGGTACGCCTCGGGCCGACGAAGAACTGGCCGCCTTTCGACATCTCGGCAACGGTCGTACCGTGACCAGCAGTTTTTACTACCACTATGCCCGCCTGATAGAGATCCTGTTCTCCCTGGAAAAGATTGAGCAGACCCTGGCCGATGAGGAGATCCTCGATGATTGGGTGCGAGCCGATGCGGGTGTGAACCGGCTGAAAGGGGTCGGGATGGTCGAGGCGCCCCGGGGCACCCTGATCCATGATTATTCCGTGGATCGCAACGGCCTCATCACTGACGTCAATCTAATCGTCTCAACCGGTCATAATAACCTGGCCATGAACCGCACGATTACCAATATTGCCAAGGAATATGTGTCTGGTGATGTGACGGAAGTGATGCTCAATCGGGTGGAACATGGCATTCGGGCCTACGACCCGTGTCTCAGTTGCTCCACCCATGCTGTCGGTCGGATGCCGCTGGTGATTCGGGTCTTATCCTCTGATGGTCTTGTGGTGAAAGAGTTTTCACGGGACTGAGCTTTCGCGCAAATTCTGAATTGCGGTAGCCCCGAGTCTGTCGGGGAACCGTTCAGGAGGATCGGTTAAGATCACCTATGATTATGCTGATTGGTTTTGGAAATCCTCTTTGCCGGGATGACGGTGCCGGTCCGGCTCTTGCCAGGATGGTCGAGGAATGGGGCGGACCGAACGATATCAAGGTGCTGACCCCTCATCAGCTTGTTCCGGAACTCGCTGAAGATCTGGCGGAGACCGGGGTGCTGGCGGTCCTGTTCCTGGATGCCAGTGCGAACGATTCTAAAGATTCGGAAATGGTTGAAATCCGTCCCGTGGGCGGTGAAGCAAGCTCTCCTGCATTTGGTCACAATTTTTCCTCTGCTGATCTCCTTCGCTATACGGAGCTTCTCCGTGGCTCCCCTCTTCCGGCCTGGCAGATTACTATTCCCGGGATTGATTTCGGCTATGGCGAGGGGTTAAGTGGGTATTGCGCTAAAAACATTGCCGTTGCCTTTGAAAAGCTTCAAGTCTTTCTTCGAAGTACTTCCCAGCAGTGACGATACATTTCAATTTGTCGTGAAGATTCCTCTCCTGACCGATCAGCGGCAGCTGATGCGGCTTGCGGTCCCTGTTCGAGAAATCAACAAAACTGTTGAAATTGCTGGAACACTATTGTATAAAATAACGGTTATTCTTCTTTGCTTCTGTAAACGCCACTGTCGTCGTTCCAGGCATATCAGATTACCTCGACCACTTCAAATCATACTTAGGTAAATATCATACAGGGAGGAAGTCACATGGATATTCTCGCCATTAACTGTGGCAGTTCGTCTGTCAAGTACCAGCTTTATAGCTGGACACGCAAGGAGCTTATTGCAAAGGGTGTCGTTGAAAGGGTTGTTGTCGGAGGGTCCTTCATTCAGCAGGAGGTGCCGGGCCGTCAGAAGTACAAGGTTGAGCATGAGTGCCCGAATCACACCGTTGCAATGGACCTGATCATCAAGACCCTTACGGATCCTGAGAATGGCGTAATCAATGATATCAAAGAGATATCTGCTGTTGGACATCGCGTCGTGCATGGTGGGGAGCAGTTTACCCAGTCAGTGATGATCGATGAGCAAGTGCTCGACGCCGTAAAGGCCGTGCAGCATCTTGCTCCTCTGCACAATCCGCCCAATATCGCCGGTATTGAGGCTATGATGGCGGTTCTACCGGGCGTTCCCAATATTGCTATCTTTGATACGGCCTTCCATCAGACCATGCCGGAATATGCCTACATCTACCCGTTGCCCTACGACTGGTATGTGCGCTACGGTGTTCGTCGTTACGGATTCCATGGCACTTCACACCTCTATGTTTCCAAGAGAGCTGCGGTTCTTCTGGATAAAAAGCCGAAAGATTGCAATATCATCACCATGCACATCGGTAACGGCGTTTCCCATGCTGCCATCAGGAACGGCGTTTCGGTTGATACCAGCATGGGTCTGACCCCTCTTGAAGGTGCTGTGATGGGTACCCGCTGTGGTGACATCGATCCGGCGATCCCCGGCTTCATGATGCAGATCGAAGGTCTGTCTGCCTCGGAAATCGATAGTATTCTCAACAAGAAGAGCGGTATCTTGGGCATTACCGGTAAGTTTACCGACCGCCGGGATGTGACAGCCCATGCCGAGAAGGGCGATAAGACCTGCAAACTGGCTATGGATATTGAAGCGTATCGTTTACGCAAGTATATCGGCAGCTACATGGCGGTTCTTGGACGACTTGATGCTGTCGTGTTCACAGCCGGCGTTGGTGAGCGTGGCTGGCAGATTCGGGAAATGGCTTGCCACGGTCTCGAGCATATGGGCATTCATCTGGACCTCGAGAGGAATCGTGCAGCTGTCAAGGGTGAGGAATGCCTCATAACGACTGATGACTCTCCGATCAAGGTATTTGTTATTCCAACGGATGAAGAACTTGTCTTCACTGAGGACGTTGCTGCAATTCTCGATGGTACCTATACCGATCATATGAACTTCGAGTATTCCTTCGCCAAGGCTGATTTCGGCAAATAGTAATCACGAGACACTTCTGGATACAAGAAAGGCCGGCAAATTTTGCTGGCCTTTTTTGTGTTTCCGATAGTTGATGCGGTGAAACTAATAACAAAGCCCCTTCCCCGCTGACGGGGGAAAGGGCTTTGTTCGAGGTCATTCCCCCGCCCTTGACGGGCCTGCGCGCTGAAGCGCTACGGTGCGAAAGAGGGAGGGGGCTAGGGGGTGGGTGAAGCTGCAACCTGCAGATATGTTGGCAACTTACCCCCCACCCTGACCCTCCCCCGCAAGTGGGGAGGGAACTGTTTGGAGCATTTGCGAGATCATCATGCTTGGCAGGTTTTAATTCAGTTCCTACTCAAGAAATCCTCAGCTGTCGTTGTCAGGTGCTATTTATTGTGCCTGAACGGCGGTGATTGCCGCAACACCAACAATATCTTCCACCGAGCATCCGCGGGAAAGGTCGTTTACCGGCTTGGCCAGACCCTGAAGGATCGGTCCGATGGCTTCGGCGCCGCCGATCCGTTCCGTGAGCTTGTAGCCGATGTTCGCGGCGTCCAGGTCAGGGAAGATAAGAACGTTTGCCTTGCCTGCTACAGGGCTGCCCGGGGCTTTCTTTTCGCCAATGCTTGGGATGAGCGCAGCATCAGCTTGAAGCTCACCGTCAATCAGGAGATTCGGGTCGATCTGCTTGGCGATTTCGAGGGCCTTGGCGACTTTATCCACGTCGGGGTGGGAAGCGCTACCCTTGGTGGAGAAGGAAAGCATGGCCACCCGGGCATCCACATCGAGGAATGCCTTGCAGTTGCGGGCAGTTTCAACGGCAATTTCCGCAAGGGCCTGTGAATCAGGATTAGGATTAACGGCACAGTCAGCAAAAAAGAGGATGCCGTCTTCACCAAAGTTCTTGTCCTTTGAAATCATCACGAAGAATGAGGAAACGGTCTTCATGCCAGGGGAGGTTCCAATGGTTTGAATGGCCGATCTGAGAACGCTGCCGGTGGTGCTGGTTGCACCTGCCACGCAGCCGCCTGCATCACCCATGCGAACCATCATGCCGGAGAAATAGAGGTTGTCTTCGGCAGTCAGGAGCTTGCGGGCATCTTCCGGTGTAAGCCCCTTCTTTTTGCGAATCTCAACGAGTGCTTCCACATAAGATTCGAGTTTCGGAGCGGTGCAGGGGTCAAGAATCTCGACACCGGCGAGACTTGCGCCCTTGGCTGCGGCCGCTTCATTCACCTTTGCCGGGTTCCCCAGCAGTACGACCTTTGCGAGCCCTTGCGCAACAATCTTTTCCGCCGCAAACAACATTCTGTCATCGTAACTTTCCGGGAGTACTACGATTTGCGGGTTCGATTTTGCCTTTGCCTTGATTTTGTCAATAAAATGCATTCTCTCCTCCTGAGTAGTAAAATGATATGACCGAAGATACCGGGAACACTGAGAAAAACCCCTCGCCTGGGAGGTGAGAGGATTAAACTTTCTATATATACTATGTCCACAGGGAGTGGTCAATAAAAAACCCTGACTCGGGCCAGGGATGCGCAGGATTCAGTCAATTAATAAATGCGACGGACGGCTTCTTACGGTGAAACCCTCTTGAAATTGGTTTTGGGTGGGATGTTGGCTGCTGCCAGATTATTCCTGGTTGTCACTTGTTTCGGAGCTGTGGTGCCAGTAATGTCTTCCGGAATCCCGGCTTTCCTTTGCAGCGATGAATTGACCTTGTCCCAGTCAACCAGCAAGTCCAGATTGTTCTTTTTGATCAATCGTTTTGCCAGGGCAGACAGGTTCTTGTGGCGAGCATAGGCATCACGGTGGACCTCGAGTAAAATCAGACCGTTATCAGAAATAGCGAGCTTTACCGGTTGGTAAATGATTTCACCTCTGGTATTAATAGGAATTTCATTGAAGATTGCTTCCATGTTGCTGGGAAAGACGCGAATGCAGCCATGACTGCTGAAGGTGTATATTGATTCGGGAACAATGGTGCTGTGGATCATAATTCCCGGCAGGGAGGTTTTGAGTGCGTATTTGCCAAGGGGGTTATCGTCTCCTGGGGGAACAAAGGTTTTGACCGGCTTCCCCTTCTGTTCCATTTCATTTTGGATAGAGACCGGAACATGCCAGGCTGGATCCTTTATTTTGGAAAGAATCCTGAACTTTCCGGTGGGTGTCTGCCAGGTCACCAGGTCATGCAAATTCGTCATTCCGAGAGCGACGGGCAAGGCCCTTTCAAGTTTCCGGTTTTTGAAGAGATACAGGGTGCGGTCCGGAATGTTGATGACAATGCCGTCCTGAATAATCATCGGCACAATTCTCCGGGTGTTGATGGTGAGTTTTTGTCCCGGTTTCAGAAATTTCTTCGGATTGAGGCGGTTTTGTCGTGCAACACGCCTCCAGTCGACGCCAAATTTTGCGCCGATCAGTCGCAAGGTATCGCCTTTCCTGACGGAATAGATCTGCTTCTTCCCAAATATCATCAGATGTGTTTCGGGCGGCCGCACGGTATCATCCGCGCCCTGTCCGGCTGAAGTATGCAAAGAGGTGCCTTTTGACGCAGGGCTTGACTCCAGTGAAGGAGCAGTTGCGGGAGATAAGGAGCGCTTGGGCCTATGAGCGGGAATGGTGGTGGCAGGATTTTCTGCTGGTGCCGGTCCTTTAGAGTTGGTCGCTGATTCTGTCCTTGGCTCTCCTGGCAGAGAAGCAAATTTCTTTTCATACAGGGAGGATTTCAAAAGGGTAAGTCGAAAAAGCTTTTCAGCATCATCAGGGCTGTTCTGTTCCCATAACTGCTCAGCCTTGGAAAATGTTTCAATGATGCTGTTGTATTCCTCGTACAGGGAGTTTGGCGGAGCATTTTTTTGTATCCGTTCAAGAGCTGTGGAGGCCTCGTTTCGGTGGTATGGGTGCGCTGCAGAACAGACAGATGAGATACTAAAGGAGTGTATGAGAACCAGCAGCAGTAGGTAACGCATAGGGGCAGTCCTCATAATAAAAAAACCAGAGTAGCGCTATCCACCCGCTATGAAGATTGTCATCCCCGAATGTCCCTATCGGGGATCCATGATTTCACTCGGTTAGAAGCTGGATTCCCGATCAGAATCTCTTCGGGAAAGACAGTTTTTGCAGCAAGCGGAAGATTGATACTAATCAGGAAAAATAATGACCCACGTTCAACCTTCTCTGGAAAGATTCTGCTATAAAATCGGAAAAAGAAGGGTGGGGCAAGCTGGAATACTTGACAATAGTGGGGAGATAATAACAAAACAGGCATAAAATACAATGTAAAAATTCTAACGATATTTGCCTACTCTGTTTCTGTGGAGGGACAGATGCCCCGTTCTGTTTTGAGTGAGACAGGTACGGTTGACTATTTCCGGGGAAAAAAAGCTTCCGTCTCTTTCGTATCAGGTATATAATGTCACGGCTTTGTGGCCTCATAACTGCAAAGAATATCGAATGTTTTGCCGGTCCTCCAGGAAGCTGACGCGCAGGAATTCACCCGATCGGGGTTCTGGA
This sequence comes from uncultured delta proteobacterium, assembly GCA_963717775.1. Lineage (GTDB taxonomy): Bacteria > Desulfobacterota > Desulfuromonadia > Geobacterales > Geobacteraceae > RPRC01. The sequence continues at coordinate 21,210 of CAVQWZ010000026.1, read as the reverse complement.
CCGGCTCCTTCGCGAGTCATACATCAGGAGCCTAGCATGTATAACAGTTTCTTCGGTTTCAATGAAAAGCCTTTTACCATAACCCCCAATCCCCGGTTCATATTCCTCAGCAAGAACCACAAAGAGGCTTTTGCCCATCTTCTCTACGGAATAGACACCCATGCCGGGTTTATCGAACTTACTGGAGAAGTAGGTACCGGTAAAACCACAGTGCTCAGATCTCTTCTTAGCCAGCTTGATAACGATACCTACCGCACAGCCCTTATTTTTAACCCGTCTCTTTCCGCTATCGAGCTTCTCCAGAACATCAACCATGAGTATGGTCTCCCTTGTGAAGAGCAAAAGAACTCTTTACTGCTGCACTCGCTGAATCACTTTCTTCTGCAGCAGAATGCAGAGGGTCGTACCATTGTCCTTGTTATCGATGAGGCCCAGAATCTCGATCCTCAGGTGTTGGAACAGATTCGCCTCATCTCGAATCTGGAAACGGAAAAGGACAAACTTATTCAGATTGTTCTGGTGGGTCAGCCTGAGCTGCGCGAAAAACTGAAGAAGCCGGAGCTTCGTCAGCTGAGCCAGCGAATAACGGTCAGGTATCATCTCTGCCCGTTGGATTTTAACGATACCGTGGAATATATTGAGCACCGTCTGGAAGTAGCTGCGGGACAGAGCTTCGAAATATTTTCACCGGGAGCGTTGAAACAAATTTTTCGCTTCTCTGGCGGGTTGCCCCGGCTCATCAATGTCGTCTCTGACCGTGCTCTTTTGATCGCCTATACGAAAGGGAGCCGCGAGGTTTCTGCACGAATGGTTTCTGACGCAATAGCGGATGTGAAGAAGCAGGAATCACGCGGCCTACCCATGCAAATTACGCGCTATCTTGCCGTAGGAATAGTCGTTATTCTTGCGATCTTCGGCCTCTATGAAATCATGGGGGGCATATCGCACCAACGGAGACTTCTGCCTCTTCCCGTGAGACCGTCAGAGGCAATGCTGTTCAGCCCCAGCCTGAACAGCGTGCTTCGCTCGATCTGCAACCTCAATGGATCGGGAAAACCGAAGGGGAGAGCGCCGCCGCAGCTTTCAATGCTCTTGCCAGAATTTGGGGTGCTGCTCCGGTTTCCGTCGATCAAGCCTCGACAAAACCTGCCGATTTGGAAGGGTATGCTGAAAGGAGTGGTCTGCGGCTTTCCCGCATGAGGGGGAACCTGGGAGCCTTGCTCCGTCTGGATTATCCCGCTATCCTTGAGCTGTCCTTGCCAGAGGGCAAGGGGCTGCGCTATGTCACCTTGATTGGCCGGAAGGGGGGGCTCTTGGTTGTTGCCCCCCCGCTTCAGGGGCAGACCAGCATCAGCAGTGGCGAGCTCGAAAAGCTCTGGTCCGGTCGGAGCTATCTTCCCTGGAAAAATGTGCTGAATCTGCCGCTTGTCAGCAAATTGGGTGACAGTGGGGAATCCATAAAGAGTCTCAAGCTACTCCTTGAAAAAGCAGGTTTTTATCTAGGTCTTTCAAACGATCTGTTTGATGAAGAAATGCTTGCCTCGGTCAAGCGTTTTCAGGCGGCCCGAGGTATCGATGTGGATGGCGTTGTTGGCGACCGAACGCTCCTTCTCCTCTATCGTGCCAGCGACTTGGTAGAAGTGCCAAGACTTGTAGAAAAAGGGGAATCATAACGTTATGAGTTTTATTCTGGATGCCCTGAAAAAACTGGAACAGGAAAAAGCTGCTCGAAAGGGTGGCGATGTCAAGATTTCTGATGAGATTGTCAGGGAAAATCGACGGGGAATGCGTAAGGCGAGACGCTCTGTACCGATGAGTGTTGTGCTTATTGCTCTTGGGTTGGTGCTCCTGCTTGGGGCTTCAGGGGCTTTCTTGTGGTTCAAACATGGTGGCGATCAATCGAAAGTCGTTGCCATGGGCCCTGAGCAGACACTCCCTGCTGCGTCGAAGAGGTCAGAAGCTTCGCAAGGCACCATTATGGCAGAGCCTGTTGTTCCTGAGGTCAGGCCGATGGCGGATGAGGCGGCTGAACCTTCACCTCTTCCCGTGGCGGCAAAAAGGACATCGCAAAGAGAGCGGAACGAAGCAACGAGGCTTTCGAGACCAGATTTCATGGCACGGCCCACACATCCTTCCGGGGAAGGCTCCAGTTCGGGCGGGTCCGGGCCAAAAGTTTCGGGAATTGCCTGGCAGGAAGCCCCCTCGGCACGCAGGGCCGTGATAAACGGCGATCTGGTGAAGGAAGGCGCTCAAGTGGATGGGGCAACAGTCGAGGAGATTCTGCCCTCACGGGTACTCTTTTCCTCAGGCAGCCGTCGCTTTACCGTGTCGATCAGCGGCCCATTGGTTAGCAAATAACTGAAGCTTTTGCTGGGAATAGAGAATCAATTCCCGGTTGTGAAGCGGTAGACCGGACTTACTGTTGTGCCCCCGTTTTTATCCAGATCCCTTACCCTCCAGTAGTACCTCGTGTTTGGTTGCAGAACAAGGGTGGCTTTTGTCGTTGCTTTGGACACTGATTTCCAGCCCTCTTTCGAGGGGTTATCCTTGGTGTATTCAAGTCGGTAGTCAGTGACATCGCCTGGTTCAATGCCCGGGCTCTTTTCCCAGGATAACCGGGCCGGGTTCCACGAGATTCCGCTGGCCCCATTTTCGGGTGCAAGGAGTTTCGGACCCTGAAGTGCCCCGTAGAGTATGATTTTTCCCTGTTCGATGAAGGCCCAGCCGGCTTCCGTTACGTCAATGTCGGTGGTTCCGGCAGGCAGGGGTTCAATCTTTATGATGGTTGCACATTTTGTCGAGCAGCCGCCATTATGGTCAAGATTCTTGTCGTACGGCCAGATGATGTCGTTTCTCGATCTGGTGGATCGCTGGTCAGGGGGGCTGGCGGTTTTCTGGGGAGCCACAAGGCAAAATGGTCCTTGACTGTCCTTTTTCAGTGCGTTGGCAGAACCGAGGCTTCCCGGCTGTAGATCCTTTCCCTCGGAACGAAGGGCCAGTAGCAGTCTCAGACCGTCATGAACGTAAATTGGCGCTCCACCACTGAGGCCCTTAGTGGCGGGAGAGCTGTAATCGCACCATCCATCAGGGGTTTTGTCCTTGTCGGCAGCGATGTTGTAGTAGTACGTCGCTGCCGGATATGTTCCTTTCACGAAGGGGTCACTGGAACTGTCGGCCTCTAGTGGATGTCCTTGGGCGTACCCATCCGGCGAATAGACGGTAATCTTTGTCGCAGAGGAGTCCAGCCCCGCTTTTCCGAGCAGAAACTCCACTGGTACACCGGAGAATTCGGCATAGGTGTCGACCGCTTTGGCGGTGTTCATCAACAGAATCTGGCTATGTTGTGGCATCGCAAGAAGCTGTTTCTTGGTGAAAATGCGATAGGGCGCTACGACCTTTGAAGGATCGTCTTGCGGGTTACCCGGATAGCGGACCGCGACGATTTCCTCGATATTGGAAAAACTGTCACCATCTGAGTCGTTCTTTTCAATGGTCCGGAAGGCTGTCACGTTTCGACCGTTCGCCCGATACTCCTTACCGAAACGGTTGAGAGTGGCATTGATATCTCCCTTTCCGTCATAGCCGAAGGTGTGATGGCACCACTGGCAACTTCCCAGGTCTACTTTTTTCCTGTTTGCCTGGGAATACGATCCGCCCCGGTGACAGAGTACACAGTTGTCGAGTTTCGTCCCCGCCTTGTCAGGGTACGCCTGGAGGAATTTTGGCGTGTCCGACTCACCCATATGGTGGTAGGCCGCCGGAGCAAGGCCGGGAGAACAGCAAAAAAACAGCATAAATGCTGAAAGAAAAAAGGGTATTGCTGTGTTCATGATGATCCTCCATGGCTGTTTCAGGGGAAGAACGAATTTATGCCTTTTTTGCCCTCAGCGAGTGTTTACAAAAAGTTTACGATCTGCTAGTCTGTGACGTTGTATAGCAAAATATACAGCATTGGGCAAGAGAATCTAAGTTTTGTCCTCTTTTCCGCTGTGGAGATGGTTTGCTCTTCGAGGGTTTTGTTATCGGTCATGACTTTCGGCGATGGGGCCGGTTGATGGGTGCCTGGTCGTGATAAATTTCGCAGGAGGCAGAAGATAGTGTGGAAAATTCTTGAAAATGGTTACCGGGAGTATCTGGGTAGGCAGAGTGACTGGTCTGGAGCCGCTAAAGAGGCACTCCAGTGCGTTTCCTTTCGTGAAGATGTGGAGGAGGAGTGGGTGGCCGATGAGGACAGGTCATGCTACAACTGCCGATATCGTCGCTGGACAGAGGACTCTTTTCGCTGTGTTCATTCTTTGGCTACGTTGTCGGGCTGAATCCTTTATTTCAATTTTTCAGTTACTTCGCATCTGTGGCATTCAATACCGCAGTGGCTGCATTTTTTGCTCATTTCTCTTGGCAGAAAGAAATTCAGTCCACCGCAGATTTTGCATATTATCTCAAGCGGTTCGTCCAGGTAAAGATAACAGTTATAGTACCATTCCCAGTTCATGTTCTTGAACTTTTCGATTTCCTCTTCCGTCATTTCCTTAGTCGAACTCATCCATCGTGGTGTGTTTGGTGACGATGAACTCTGAATTTTCTTCGTATCGGCCTTTTTCATCTGCATCTCCTGTTACAAGAAAATTTGCAGCCGGAATACTCTTTTCCTGGCACTGTTTCAGTGTGTCCAGATAACAGTCTCTCATTAATTTGTGCTTCGTCAAGGGCCGTTGGAGTTTTTTAGAAAGCATCCTTCGGAACAGGCTGAAATGTTTCGGAAAAAACCTGTCAGAGTGTATCCACGGGATCAACATCGATGACAGTCCGCAAAATACGCGGGGGATTCCATTCCCTTTGAAAGGTGTGGAGGAGTCGCTTTAATTCGGTACGATTTCGGGCCTTCAACAGAATCTGCCAGCGAAATCTGCCTCGTACCTTTGCGAGAGGCGCCGGTGCCGGGCCAAGGATTTCCGCTCGTATTTTCAGGCTTTGCCGTTCTTCCCGCAGACTGCGTGCCGCATCCTGAGCGCCTTTTTCAACCGCCTTTTCGGCCGTGCCTGAGATGACGACCATTGCCAGATGTGAGAACGGAGGGTAGCCGGCATCTTCGCGGAAGGCAATTTCTTCATCGTAAAATCCCTCGTAGTCGTGAGCAGCTGCCCTGAGAAGGGCATAGTGGTCGTATGATATCCCCTGAATAATGACCTTTCCTGGCGAGTCCCCCCGACCGGCCCGTCCCATGACCTGGCTGACCAGCTGGAAGGTGCGTTCGGCACTCCTGAAATCGGGAATGTTCAGGGTTGCGTCAGCCGAAACAATGCCCACCAGGGTTACTCCGGGATAATCGTGCCCCTTCGCAATCATCTGGGTGCCGATGAGGATATCAATGCTGCCGTTTTCCAGCTGCTTCAGAATGCGGGCATGACCGCCACGGCCGGTGGTGGTGTCGCTGTCCATTCTGGCTACCCGGGCATCGGGGAACAGTTCTTTTACCTCGTCCTCCACACGTTCCGTGCCGCGTCCGAACAGACCGATATCCGTGCCGTTACATTCGGGACAGATCGATGGAGCCGGGAGGGAATAGTCGCAGTAGTGGCAGAAATGCCTTTGTTTTGCCCGATGGTGGGTTAGGGTGACCGAACAGTTGGGGCAGCGGTAGACATGGCCGCAGTCCTTGCAGAGGAGAAATGTTGCGAAACCCCGTCGGTTGAGAAAGAGTAGGGTCTGCCCGCCCTTTTCGATGTTTTCAGCAATGGCTGCAATCATTTCCGGAGAAAAGGTGACACCTCTCAGCTTCCGTATGTCAAGTATCCTGGTTTCCGGCATTGGCCGGCCCTGGACCCTTTCTGGAAGGTGGAGATAATGAATCCGCCCTTCCTTTGCGGCGTGGAAGGTGGTGATGAGGGGTGTGGCTGAGCCGAGCACCACCGTTGCCTTCTCCAGTTTCCCCCGCACCAGGGCGAGATCCCGGGCGTTGTAGGTAACTCCTTCGGATTGTTTGTATGAGGCCTCATGCTCCTCGTCCACTACGATGATGCCGAGATTGTCCAAGGGGGCGAAGATTGCCGAACGTGCCCCAATGACAATGTCGACTTCTCCCCGCCGGATGCGGCGCCATTCGTCGTAGCGTTCGCCAAGGGAAAGCCCGCTGTGAAGAACGGCAATTCCTTCGCTAAAACGTCCGCGAAACCTTCGCACCAGTTGGGGAGTGAGGGCAATTTCCGGTGTCAGTACCAGGGCTCGTTTGCCTTGGCTCAGGGTATGGGCGATGGCATGGAGGTAGACCTCCGTTTTGCCGCTTCCCGTGACACCATGGAGGAGAAAGGGGAAAACTCACCGGCGGAAACCGTCTCGGCAATTCTGCTAAAGGCAGCTGCCTGATGGTCATTGAGACTCAGTGATGTCTCGGCGGCAACAGTCTCTTCACGAAACGGGTCCCGATAGACCTCACGTTCTTCGACTGTTACGAGGCCCAGTTCCGTCAGGCGTTTTAAGGGTGCCGACGGGTTGAGGAACAGATCGTTGATTTGCGCCCGCGACGTGCTGCCGTTTTCCAGCAGAAAAAGGAGGATGCTGGCTCCCATTCCCCGAATTCCGGAGGAATCCGCGGCGTTGGGGGCTGCATGGTAAAATCGTTCCCGGCGAATGCCTTTCCCTGTGGTGAGATGCTCTTCGATGCTCAGGGAGCCGTCCTCGCCGGTCACTGTTTTTCGGCGGCTTTCGATATTGATACCCGAAGGCAGGGCGGTCTTGATTACCTCCCCCAGCGGGTAGAGGTAATAGGAGGCAATCCAGCGATAGAAGGCAATCTCCCGGGTAGTGAAGAGCGGTTCGCAGTCGAGGATCTCAATGATGTCTTTTAATTCCCCGGAAACAGGTGTTGCGGATCCCAGCACATAGCCGGTCAGCTTCCTGCGGCCGAAGGGAACAAGTACCCTGACCCCCGGCCGAACAGAACTCCTGAGCGATTCCGGAACGCTGTAGTGGAATGTTCGGTCGACGGGAAGAGGAACTACGACCTCAATGGTTTGATAACGGGTGTGGGGCATTTCTGAAACGGCCTTTTCAAACGTGGTAGTATGGTGGCTGGCGAATCGCTGTTACCATCACAATAGCAGAGCTGCAGATTCCGGGCAAGGAACGATCTGGGCGCTCGGCGGGAAAATTTCCGAGCCGGGAAACTTGACTTTTTTTCTTGGTTTCCGGTACGGTGTAGCGATGCCTCCGAAGTGGATCCGGGGATACATATCTTGCTCTTTCAGCAGCTGCTGAATAGTTACAATGATTGAATGATTAGTAGGAACGACAGAGAAGAGAGGTACACGTGGTATCAGCAGAAGAAAAACTCTACAAGAAAATAAAGAATGGGGTGGGTAGAGCCATCGCCGATTTTGGGCTGATAGAAGAAGGAGACCGGATTGCAGTGGGGGTTTCCGGGGGAAAGGATTCCTACGCTTTGCTGCATATCCTCGAGGCTCTGCGCAAGAGGGCGCCGATTCGCTACGAAATCATGGCCATTAATATTGATTCGGGCTATCCTGGCTATCGTGCCGACATCATTGAGGAACATCTTGCACAGCATGGTTTTGCATACCATATGGAGAAAAGCAACCATTTCGAGATCATACAGGAGAAAAGGCGGCCCGGCTCTTCGTACTGCTCCTTCTGTGCACGGCTCAAGCGCGGCGCGCTTTATGCCCTGGTCAAGCGGTTCAACTGCAACAAGCTGGCACTTGGGCACCATATGGACGACTTCATTGAAACCTTGCTGCTGAACCAGTTTTTCGTCGGATCGCTGAAGGCCATGGCAGCAAAGATGCTGGCCGATAATGGAGAAACCACGGTCATCCGTCCGCTTGTCTACGTGCAAGAGCAGGATATCATTCCCTTTGCCAAAGGAAACGCCTATCCGATCGTCTGCTGCCGCTGTCCTGTTTGTGGTGTTGCTGATATGCAGCGAAAGAAGATAAAAGAACTTTTGAGCTCTCTGGAGAAGGATAACCCCCATGTGAAGCGGAGCATGCTGCGAGCCCTGTCGAATGTCCAGCCCCGCCACCTGCTTGACCTGAATCTCCGAAAAGATGAGGCGCCGGCCGCTGAAGACTGCTAGGAGTCTGTCGGGCCTAGGGGACGATAACGCCTGAAACCTGATCAGCTTCTATCCCGGTAATCCGCACTGTTACCTCGGTGTTGACTGGCGCGGTATGTCCAGATATCGCTACGGAAAGATAGTTCCTGGAAAGTCCCTTGAGATTTCCACCGTTACGTTTTTCCTGGATGAGCACCTGGACTTCCCTGCCGAGAAAGCTCTCGAAATAGGCTCTTTTTTTTCTCAAAGAAAGGATTCTGAGCGCTTCGGCCCGTTTCTTGACCACTGCCGGCGGAACCGGGTCCGGCATGGTTGCCGCCGGAGTCCCTTGCCGCGGGGAAAAGGGAAAGACATGGAAGTAAGCGAGGGGGAGTTTTTCCAAAAAACGGTAGCCGCGTTCGAATGCCTCAGCCGTTTCTCCGGGAAAACCGGCAATGATGTCGGTGCCGATACAGAGAGAAGGCGCGGCTGCGATAAGTTTGCCAATCAGCTCCCGGAAAAAGTCGCTGTTGTAGGGACGGTTCATTGCCGCAAGCACGCCGTCGTCGCCGCTCTGGAGAGGGATGTGGAGGTGTGGACAGAGCGTCTGCCCGGTGGCAATGAGTTCGATCAGCTCCGCGGAAATTTCCGTCGGTTCGATGGAACCGAGCCGTAGACGGGGAACGATCTTTTCATGTTCAGCGATCGAGAGGAGCTCCTGCAGACTGGTTGCCGGAGATAGGTCGAGTCCGAAAGCGCCCAAGTGTATCCCGGTCAGTACCACTTCCTGAAAACCTTGCCGGGCAAAGGTTCGGATGCCTTCCAGGGCATCGTCGAGGCACACGCTTCTGCTGGGGCCCCGGACATGGGGAACGATGCAGTAGGAGCACCGGGAGTCGCAACCGTTCTGCACCTGGAGAAATGCCCTGGTGTGCTCTGCAAAGGTTTCGAGAATGAGAGGGCCGGTTTTCCGGACTTGTGAGATATCGGCTACTTTGATCTGCTGCTCTTCGCCAAGGTTCCGCAAAAGCTGCAGCAGTTCGCGCTTTTCGGTGTTGCCGATGATCAGCGCTACGCCTGGCATGGGGCTGATTTCTTCGGCGGCGATTTGGGCATAGCAGCCGGTGACAACGATTCGTGCGGCAGGGTTAGTTCTCAATGCCCTGCGGATGAGGCGCCGCGACTCGGTGTCGGTTTTGGCTGTTACCGTGCAGGTGTTGATGACGCAGATGTCGGCCGCGTCTCCTGCGGAAACGATCTGGTAGCCTTCCTTGCGGGCTGCTTCTGTCATGGCGGCGGATTCAAACTGGTTGGTTTTGCATCCGAGGGTTACAAAAGAAATCTTCTTCATAGTCCTTCTTCGATCCAGCCCCCGCCGAGAACCCGGTTTTCGTCATAGAAAACAACCGCCTGGCCTGGGGTCACTGATTTTTCCGGCTCTGTGAAAAATACCTCGACCCGGTTGTCCGGCAAGGGGATGACGCGACAAGCAACCGCCTGGTGACGATAGCGGATCCGGCAGGTGGTGGAAAATTCGCTGGTCGGTTGTGGCATCATCCAGTTCATATGGGAGGCTCTCAGCCCATTCTTGTAGAGTTCATCGTGGGGGCCGACAATAACTTCATGTGTTTTTGCATTAACGCCGAGGACGTAGAGGGGTTCTTTCCAGGCTATGCCCAACCCCCTTCGCTGTCCCACCGTATAGCGGTAGGTGCCGTGATGCTGGCCGAGCACGTTCCCTTTCTGATCCACGATGGCACCGGAAAGGTTTTCGGCGTCCTTTTCCGCTTCAAGAAAGCGCACATAGTTGTCATCGGGGATAAAACAGATCTCCTGGCTTTCGCCCTTTTCGGCAACGCGGAGTTCAAAGCGTGATGCCAGGGTGCGAACCTCCTGCTTGGTGATTCCGCCAAGGGGAAACAGGGTACTTGCCAGCTGTTCCTGGGAGAGGGCAAAAAGGAAATAGGACTGATCTTTTTTCGGGTCGAGGCCTTTCAGCAAGTGGAAGAAGCCGTCGTCGCCTTTTTTTACTTGTGCATAGTGCCCGGTTGCCAGAAACTCGGCGCCCAATTCCTTGGCCTTTTCCAGCAACAAGCCAAACTTGACCAGCTCATTGCAGCGTACACAGGGGTTTGGTGTCCGGCCTTGGTGATATTCACTGATAAAATCGTTAATGACAAGACGTCGAAACTCATCTTCGAAATTGACTACATAAAAGGGAATGCCGAGCTGATCGGCAATGCGACCGGCATCGCGCACATCGTCCGGCGAGCAGCAGCTGGCTTCCGCATCTTCTTCGGATGCGCCGCACGTTGAAGGGTCCCAGACCCGCATGGTAATGCCGATCACATCATGCCCCTGCTCCGTCAAGAGGGCCGCTGTTACCGATGAATCAACCCCGCCGCTCATGGCGACTGCTATGCGCTTCGGGTTGTTTGTATTTTTCTCCATCTCAGAACTATCCATTCAGGCGCTGTTTCAGGGCCTCATGGTCCTGCGCCAGCTCGTTATATTTTCGTTCAAGTTCCCTGATCTGATCGAAGAGGCAGGCGATTGCCTTTGCTTCCGGGTCTGGCATTTTGCCATGTTCCAGATCGGTCTTTTCCGCGCGTGTTTCTGCGGCCATAACCATCCTGCCCGGTACGCCGACAACCGTTGAATTGGGGGGGACCTCTTTGATGACCACCGAATTGGATCCGATCCTGCTTCCTTTGCCGACGGTGAACGGACCCAGGACCTTTGCCCCCGAGCCGATGACGACGTTTTCGGCAATCGTGGGGTGGCGCTTGACACGCTCAAGGCTTACGCCTCCGAGGGTTACGCCATGGTAGAGAGTTACGTTATCTCCGATTTCTGCTGTTTCACCGATCACGACACCCATGCCGTGGTCGATAAAAACTCCTCTGCCGATGGTGGCTCCCGGATGGATTTCGATCCCGGTCAGGAAACGGGCCAAATGGGAAACAAACCTGGCAAGGAAGTTTGCATTATGAATCCAAAACCAGTGCGAAATTCTGTGCAGCCAAATGGCATGTAATCCGGGATAGCAGAAGAGTACTTCGAGGACGCTTCGTGCCGCCGGATCCCTTTCGAATACTACGTGTATGTCCTCCCGCATCCTTTTGAACATGGAAGCCCCTTTTGTTGACCATAAGCATGGTGAGAATTTCTATTTTTATCGAATAACATACCCGATAAAAATTGTCAATTATTCAGGCTGGGGTGTCGAAACACATGAAGAGGAATTGCCAAGTGGGGATTGTGCACTGGTTGTGCTGAAAAGTGCGAAATGTCGGGCAATAAATGAAGCAGGGGAGTCTTACGCTACTCCACCTGCCGGAATCATTCTTCTGCTGATCGTTATTTATGCCCCGACTGTTTCAGGTTAGACCTGCCAGGTTTTAGGAAACCTGGCAGGTCTTGCTTATAGAAAAGCATCAGCGGTCGTCTTAATACCTACACTTTCAACTAAAAAACCGTTTCGCCAACTTTGAACTTACGCCTTCTTCGCGGCTTTAGTTATCTTCTTTACCAGTTCGCCGGCATCCTCGGCCACGACCTTCTTCCCATCAACCCGGGCAACCTTGGCTTTTGAGCAGTCACCGCACAAGTCGAGACACTTCTTTATCTTGACATCCAGATCAGGGCTTTCTTCTTCAAGTCGTTTGGCGACCTTTGATTTACCCTTGTTTTTGTCACAGAGCCGTACTTTCATGTGTATGTCCTTTCCTGCGAGGGCCTGGAAATCACGCTGCGGTTGTTGCCGGAGGAGTGAAGACGCGTGCAGCCAGATCTCTGTCCACCATCATAAGGCCCTGCGGGCTGTCGCCTACCAGTTTCAGTTTGGCGATGATATCGTTGTCGTTACCTTCTTCTTCGATCTGTTCGGTCACGAACCACTGGAGGAATATCTGGGTAGCATGGTCCTTTTCCTTGATTGCCAGATCCATGAGTTCGTTGATGCAGTTGGTGATGAACTGCTCGTGCTTCAGGGTCTGCTCGAATATGGAAAGAAGGGTCCCGAATTCAGCCGGGGGGGCGGCAATCGCAGCGAGCTGGGCATGATTTCCCTGGCTGTTAACATAGTCATAGATTTTCATGGCATGGACCATTTCTTCCTGGTACTGCACCATGAACCAGTTTGCGGAACCCTTCAGTCCTATATAGTTGGTGTAGGAAGACATGGAAAGGTATAAATATGCGGAATAAATCTCGTTATTAACTTGCTTGTTCAGTGCCTGAACCATTTTTTTGCTTATCATGAATTGAATCCTCCTTTAAAATATTTGCTGGTATCTAATTATAACTGGAATTTGTGGCTATGCCAGTAAAATATTGAAATACTTCCTGGCTTCAGCGCCCTGTCAGAGCCTTTTCCGCTTCGAGGAGAACTCTCCACAGATCAGCACTGTTGCCAAGGCCGAGCTTGATGAGGTACGCCGCGATACTCATGTTTGCCCGGGCCCGGAAGAGCTCAACCTGGTTGGAAAAATCATCCTCAATGGTCCCGGACTCCTCCCGATAGGCAGTGAGAAAAAGCTCCTCGGGGAAATCCCGAATGATATTCTCATGACAAAAAAACTGGTTCCTGAACTGGGCCAGAAAACACCCTACATCAAAGGCGGGCGGGAGGCGTAATGAGCTTTCGAAATCTATGGCGGCAACGTAAAGGGTCTCCCTGTTTTCCTGAATGTCCTGTCCGATCAGGATGTTTTTCGGATGAAAGTCGCCATGCCCCTGGACAAGGCGCCCGGGATTATCGGCATAGCGGCTCACTTCTTCTTTTTGTATGGCGCAAAGTATTTCTTCAGCTCTTTTGGTGTGGGGGTGGTTGATGGCAGTAAACCGTTCCAGATACCTTCCCAGACGATCAGGTTCGCGGGCCAGAAATTCGTCGGCAGGTGTCAGGGTGAGGCGACAGGCATGGAGTTTTGCCAACCAGCGGGCAGCCATGTCAAGATATCGTTGGCCATCTTCCCGGGATGCATAACGGATTTTATCAAAGAGAGATTTCCCCCTGATGCCTTGTTCGATAAGGGTCATGGATTCGTGGTCTTGGTCGATAGGCACAGGAACCCGATAGGGGCCGCAAGCAAAACCTTGCTTGATGAGTTGCTCCTCAATATGAAAAGCACGGTCGGCGGCATCCCATTGGTGCTGGCTGGAGATGTCCCTGATGATAATTCGCTCCCGAACTTCGTCCAGGCCTTTGGCGCCGATAGTCACTTCGGTCACCAGGCTGCCGGCTCCCGAGCGGGGGATCTCTTTCAGAAACGGACGGCAGCGCCCCTTTTTGATTTCAGCGGCAAGGCTGGCAATGTTGTCTATCGGATGGTCAAAATGGGTCGGATAGAGTCCTGCATAACCGTTCCCATGGGTATCGGTTCCGCCAATGGCGGTGAAACGTAGTCGGTGCCAGTCCCTAAGCCCCCGGCTGTTTTCGCGTACCGAGTGGTTCGAACTGAAGATTTCCACTCCGTCCAGCAAGGGCAGCAGCAGCGATGCGTCCTCGGGCCTTCTTCCTTTACGGTACGGGTGGGCCCAGATCAACGCAGCTTCGGGGCAGCTTACACGGATCTCTTCGAGCGAAGTGCGGTGCGGGAACAGCATACAGGCACCATAGACGATAGCATCACCTATCTCCGGGGTAGCCACTTCCTGTCCGGAAAGGATCAGAAAATGGTCCGGAACTGCTCCTGAACGGCGAACCTGGAGAATTTCCTTGTCGCTCCAAAGATAGTGGTGATCGGTAAAGACGATGCCCTGCAAGCCCTTGGCAAAGGCTTGGCGGATCAGTTCGGCTGCGGGAATAGAACTGCAGCGGGAATGTTCTGCGGTATGGGAGTGCATTTCCAAAAGCATGGAACAAGAATAGCAGAATGTCCTGCTCCCACAAGAGCGATCAAAATGTCTTGATTTCTTTTCCACTCTTGGGATACAGTGTACCGATACACGCACTGCATGTTCCAGCTTTACCCCTGCCTATAAACAACTTTGTGCGCTCGTAGCTCAGCTGGATAGAGCAACGGACTTCGAATCCGTCGGTCGGGAGTTCGAATCTCTCCGAGCGCGCCAATAAACACAAGGGATAGAGAAAAGGCTTCTATTTGTAAGAAGCCTTTTTTCTGTTTTAGTGTACTTTCAGCCTGTGGTTTAAATAGCGTCGTCCTTGGCAAAAACATCGCAAGCGAGTATCCGTAGAGGCTTGGAAATCGACCGTGTCTGCAAAGATGCCGAACTGTTTTTGTCGCTGAATGAAGAAGCTGCTCCTCGCCGTGAGCGGCAACACTGGTATGGAAACCCACTGATAACCCCTGAGCAGCCCCGCCTATCTTCTGTATGCCGATCCGCAGCTACCGCACCAATCGTTTCAGAAAAATCCTTCTCGTCTTTGGTTGCCTTGTCTTGCTATCAACCGATTGTAAGAGAGCTTAATCAGTTTCCATCCGGAAACGGTCTTTTTTCTCCCTGACAGCGTCAATCAGCGGTCTTGTTTGTGCGACGTACAGTAGTACGTCTCCGCACAATCCCTTGATTTCCTTGTCTGATCAAAACAATCCTCGTTTCCAATTTGGAAACCGCTAGTTTCACATCCGGTGTTTCCGGATGAAAACTAATTAATGCTTGACAGGTTGTTTATAGACTGCCCCTGAAGGAATTCCCTGTGACAGGTAAACCTGTTTCCCTTGTTACCAAAACACTTTGTATCGTTTCGACAATTGTTATGTTCTAATGTTTTTGCTTCGCTAATTCAGTGCGTTGCGATACGGCAGTACTGAAATGACAAAATTGATTATTTGTATAGAAATTGATGGCAACTTTGTTGGATTTTTGTTATATAAGGCTGTGTGAATTATTTTAGGCAAATATATTGTTTTTTATCGATCTAACGATCTTGATCCATTAGGGCTCTACATTTTTACAGTTCTTGAGACTGTTCTCCCTAAATATATTTTTTCTGGGCATTATTCTGTTTGTACAGATGAACCTCACTTGGAGGACACCAAACAATTATCCTAACAAGAACACCCTATTGTGGAATTGTTGCTCAATCCCCATTTTAGGTAGTAGTAAATATTTGAAAAACTATTAAACGACCTGACCAAACTGTGAAAATATTTTCTAGAAAACTACCCGCAGAGCTACCTTTACCCGCAATTTCAGTGGAAAATGATTTTGCTCGCCTTATTGTCGAAAATCTCCCCTTTATCGAGAAGCAATGTCACCGTGCGGTTTCCCGCTATCCTTCAGTTTTTACCAAATTACCCAAGCATGGTTGGTGGTCAAAAGATAGTTCTTGTATTGATAACGATGGTGACGAACTCATTAATGAAGTGCTGGATCGTCTCAAAGCCGATGACTATCGTGTCCTCAGAGAATTCCGTGGAAAAGCGAAACTGACAACCTACCTTACTACCATTATAGCCAATCTGGTTGTCGATCTTCTTCGGGTGAAGAAAGGGCGGAGCAGGGCAAAAGAACGCGCCAAAAAAATGGGTGATGTCGCCGAGCGACTGTACGACAGTGTGTTTTGCCGAGGCTATTCTCTTGTCGAGGCCCATGGCTACCTTCAGACTACTTGGGGAATTACTGCTAGTCACGATGAACTTAACGGGATGTTGGAACGGATTCGGGGGTGTGAGTTCTAGGAAAATTGTCTGCAGGTGAAGAGAGTTGGCCGTATGTCGGGAAGGAGATCCTGACAGATGACGGTTTGGAGGTTGTTGTTGCAGATCCTGCCCAAACAGCCGATGAGTTGTTGGTGCACAGGGAAAGGAAAGATCTTTCTCGTCAAGTTCTTGACCTGCTTCTTGACGAACTGTCTGGAGAAGAGCGACTGATCCTTTCGTTGAGGTTCCCGATGTGCGATGACAAGCAGCCAATGGGGAATCGCGAAATTGCCGAGATGCTGGGCCTCACTGAAAAGGCTGTGGATAACCGGGTGAGGAGGATACTTGTTCGCTGCCGTGAAATGGTCCTCAAACAGGGAATATCTTTTGAAGACTTGATAGATGTGGGGAAATAGTGAGGAGTGTCCGTCATATTAATAAAATGAATCGGCATCTGATTTTTGACACGTACTGTTTTCATAAAGTGCCTCTTTCAAAACCTACAGATGACAGGTCGTCATTGTGGACAAGACGACGTACCGGGATATAAAACATTTCGATATATCTGAAGATGTCTTGCCAGCTTTCATAGGTACGAATATGAGTAATATCCTTTACCCAGACCTGATTTGGTTTCTGGGCATCCTAAAGTCTTTTTTTGTGCCTCAGGAGTGTTTAGAAAGCTGGGGGCGATTCAGATAGTTGATCAATCAACCCCGTTTTAGCGGGAAACTTAACAGGGGCATAGATGATGAGTAATTTGAAAAGTTTATTGCAAAACAGGCAAAGTGCTGTTGTGTTAACGGCGGTCTTAGTTGTCGCCGCTGTTTTGGTTGGATTTGTTTTCAGGGGTAATATTTTAGGATTGTTCTCTTCTGAAACGCTATCTCCTCTAAAGTATGTTGCTTTTAAAGCGGATGATGAGGATCGTTGGGGTATTCTTGAGTTGTCGTCAGGTAAAATCGTTATTGAAAACGAATGGGAGAATAAGCCTTCTGTCGAATCAGACGGCATTATAAAAGTAAGAAACAATGACAATTTGATAGAATTCTATAAAGTTGCTGAGAAACCTGTTCGGATAGGGGATGAGTACCGGAGTGCCACCGACTTCAGCGGTGGCTTGGCAGCCGTTGCGAGGGATAACGAATATGTCACGGTAATTAATACAAAAGGCAAGGAAGTAATGAAGCTTAAAGAGGCTGACGGAAAACAAATCGAGAGGGTGGGCCAGTTTAAGCAGGGGCTTGCTTCCTTTCGGGACGAAGATGGTAAGTGGGGTTTTCTTGATAAGAAAGGCATGGTTGCAGTTAAGGCAAAGTATACAGCTGTCGGTGAATTTAACGAAGGACTCGCCATGGCAATTTTAGACACATCTTCAGAGTCAGGATCGGCTGAGAAAGCTGTCTTTTTTGTTAATAAGTCGGGCGAAGAGGTTGTCAAACTATCCAAAGGAGACTTCGCTCGACCGCTGGTTTCGGAAGGGATGATAATTTACTCGGATAATGGTGGAGACACATATGGAGTGCTAAATGTTAAGGGAGACAAGGTTGTCAAGCCCTCTAAAAACCTCATGAATTATTAATTATTTCAAGGATGGTCTTGCCTCTTTCTATGACGGCAGCAAGTGGGGTGTTATCGACAAAAAAGGAGAAGTAATCGTTAGGGCAAAATATGATTATGCGTTTCCTGAAAATGGGTTGATATTAGTTGGTGACAGAGGAAAGGCAGGATATCTGGATTACAACAATGAAGAAGTCATACGGCCTGAATATGAAAGAGGGCTGCCTTTTTATGGTAAGAACACTATAGTTAAAGATGGTAATAAGTTTATAATTATTGATAAGAAAGGCGAACAAGTCGGGAAAAAAGACTTTGCTGTATGCAATGCTCTAGAAATAGGGTCAATTTACAATCACAACGAAAATGATTTTGTGGATAGTGATTTCTTCGATGCCGATGTGATGGCAAATCTGATAATTAAAAATGTTTCTAAAAACCAAATTAATGGTATGTCCAAAAACACAACTCTGGCAGCAATTATGAAAACCTACAATATCCAAGAAAGCTCGGTTCCAAGTTACTGAAACTCATTAACCTGTTTGCCTGTTAAGAACTTAGAAAAATTTGCGGTGGTAGTGCCAGAATTTAATTTCGATGGTTCCATATCAGAGTCAACTGAACAAGCGAACCCCAACTATTATGGTACAACAACCGAATACCATCCCAATTATTCCGCTAAATTAGCTGTTGTCTTCTACAGCATCCGGGTTACTGACAGCAAGGCACAAAATAAAGATCCTGAAATTTTCAAAGCACTAAATTTTAAATTTGAAAAGCTGGGATACAAAAATGACCCAGATTATGGCGGATCAAATTCATTAAGGGCAAGGTATCTTGATGAACAAGGTGTTCCTGTAGCCGCGGTAGAAAATACCTCACGGAATTCCTTTAAAGTTGCTTTACGACTGATTTGAAATAGGAAATCGATTAGTAAAATATATCCCATGATTTAAAGATATTAAAAAGTTGATTGTGATATACAAGCCCCCCCCTTTTGCCAGTTTATACGACTGCAAAGGGGGGGGCTTTGTAGACAGTGGATAACCGGGTGAGAAGGATACTTGTTCGCTGCCGTGAAATGCTCATTAAACAGGGGCTTTCGTTTGATGACCTGATTGATGTGGGGAAATAAAAGGAAGTGTCCGTCCAATGTTAAATTAGAAAACTTTCTATCCGCTGAAAAGGATAATTAATGAAATTCTCGTGTAGCAGTATTGTGATAACGGTGATGGTTGTGTTTCTTATCAGTAGACCGCTGTGTCGCCAGTGCCATTGAAATTGATATGAGTCCTTCTGCTGCAATTAAGGAAGTAGGTATTAATGGCAATAACATTGCCTTTTCCACCAAACAATCAGTAGGGAATAATTTTGATCATGTTTTTAGCATGAAATCCATGTCCCTAGTTGATGATACCTTACTCAAAACCTGGGATTCAATGTAGTTGAAAAAGCATGGAACGAATATTCTGTCAATGTTCCTATGGGAATGAGTGATAACTCGAAACTTGAACTGCGGCACTTGGGAGCGCTTGTTTCAGTGATCGACTGGAAGGACCAACCCGGTAAGCGTCATGTAGTTTTCGGTTTCATCAGGGGAGGGTTTCTGGTCAGTGGCGGAGAAAACGGTGCCTTAGCGGTATACAATAAGCTAGCGGAAAAAGTTGCAACCCTTGAAGGACATACTGGGACCGTGACTGCCGTGGCCTTTGATGGGAAATGGCTCCTATCTGGGACTCTTCCGGACGAATGAACCTATGGGATACCGATGACTTCGTCAAGAGAGGGAAGAAAAAATCCCTCCCATATTTAAGCCTGTCGTATTCGAAAACCGGGGAATGGGCTATCTGGACAGCCGAAGGTATATATGCCGCTTCTGCGAACGGTGCCCCACTGGTGCGCGTTGCCACGGTTGAGGCCGGAAATGAAGTGGTGAGAGAACAATATTGCAGGCCCGATTTGCTGAGTAAGAAGATATCTTCGCCCAAGCAGTACTACATACTGCTGGCACAGAAATTCAGGGGGAGGAATATCGAGTTACCCATAGTTACAGTGGTTGACCTGCCGAAGATAACCCATAAACGTGATATCGATTTAACCTTCCGCTTATGCGATAAAGGCGGAGGAATTCAGTCCGCAATTCTATCCTTGCGCGGAACTAACATTGATATTACCGAGGCATCTCGTGGCATTTCCTTAAAAGAGAAGGAGATCAATGCAACAGGCTGTACTACATACTCCAGACCTATTTCATTGGAAAAAGGCGAAAATGAAATAGTTTTGAAAGCATTTAATCAAGCTGGCTTTGAATCTTTACCTTGTAAGGCTTCAGTCACCTATGAGTCAGGAAGAAGAACTCAGCCAAACTGCATATTGCCGCTATTGCGGTAACCACGTATCAGGAAAAGAAATTCGGTTTGAAATACCCTGTAAAAGACGCTAAAGCAATAATTAACGCCTTTGAAAAATTGGGGTATGGGGAGTTTGAATCGGTCGACATATATTCACTGTATGACGACAATGCCAAGAAACATAACCTGGACGAGTTCTTTTCGAAATTATCCAAGGCAGTTGCCCCTGACGATGTTTTCATCTTATTCCTGGCAGGTCATGGAATCTATCTGGACGATACCTCCGAGTACTATTTCCTTCCCTACGAGGTCAAGGCCGACACCACTAAAAATCTCATTAAAACTTCTTTGAGTACGAGCGAATTGATGAAGTATCTCGAAAAGATTGCCTCATCACAGACTCTGCTTCTGATTGATACATGCCAGAGTGGCGGTTTCGATGGATTTATCAAAAATTCCGGGCACGTCACGGCGATGCAACTGGACCTCATCCACAAGCTCGGGAGAGCATCCCTGATGGCAAGCAGCAAGGAACAGGTTGCTTTCGAAGGGTACAAGAATCACGGCGTTTTTACTTCAATCGTTCTTGATGCATTACAGGGTGGTGCGGACTATACGCGAAGTGATTCAATCACCGTTGATGAATTGTCAGTCTATGTCAGCAAGCACCTTCCAGAGTTGACTGAAAGGAAGTGGGGTTATCGACAGGAGGCGATCAGAAATACCACGGGACATGACTTTATCTTAGGAAGAAACATGGATGTCTCTGCGACTAAATAACTTTCGGATGGTAACGACTTTGTGTCACATCCGAAATATCCTGCAGAACGCTAACTAATGAAAGGAGGAAGTGAAATGAGGAAAATTATTTTGCTTGTTGTCGCACTGTTAATTCAGGCGGTGCTGGTGGGGTGTGTATCAACTCACCCTGAACGAACGTTTGCAGAGACCTACCATGCCAAACCATGCAACTAATCATTTTGGAGGAATTGTATCATGCGTATTGAAAAGTTTTTGTTTTTACTGCTGATTCCTGTATTTTTCCTGTCTGGTTGCGCTAGCTACGTTCAAATGCCGGATATTTCTCTTGAACAGAAAAATTACCCGAAACCCGAAGAAGTTTCTAATCTGTCGTTTGCCATGGCCCAGCCGGAAATCAAGGTGAAAACGAATCTAACTGATACAACAACATCAGGTTTGTTTGAGCGAGTCAAATACGATACGAATAAAGTTTCATTTTATTTGACTAAGGAGGTGCAGAAGGTTCTGCTTTCAAAAGGGTTCACCATTACTAATACCTATGAGAGCTACAATAACATGACCTTTACGCAAAAAAGGAATACGAGTGCTCTTTTTTACCCACAGATTGATATTGATATTGATGAAAAGTCTATGTGGGAGCATATCAGATTCTTCCTTTTTTCGAGTACCAACATTAAGGGTCGCATCAACGTTAACGCCAGAGTAAACATCATCATGCTGGAACCTCTCTCTGGTGAAAAACTCTGGATAAAATCAATTCCAATCACGGGCCTTGATGAGTCGGTTTTATATGGACCGCACTTATATGGAGGCCCTGAATTGACTGGCTCTTATGTTCCTGAAGAGCTTCAGCCAATCGCGGTAAAAATTGACAGTATGG
>CAVQWZ010000025.1:0-208501 GCA_963717775.1 uncultured delta proteobacterium | reverse complement strand
GGACAGCTGGCGGAGTTACGATACGGAATTTGAGCGAGGCTCTCAGGCGGCTTCTTGTCAGCCGACTGCCACTGAATGAGTATGAGGGAAATAATACGGGAGCACAAAAGGGTTTTGTTATCCGGAGGTGGCATCCCGGGGTCCGGTTTGAATCCGGAACAAGGTAGGGATGGATGGTCAGGACCACGGAAAAGCCAATGTTGTAATCAGAAAACATACTATCATTCGAGGATACTCTACCATGCCCACGCTTCGCAAGCTCCTGCTTTCCACAGCAACCAGCCTCTTCCTCCTGACTCTCCTACCCACCCTAACCCTTGCCGGCAACACGAAAAATATCATCATCATGGTGCCAGACGGTATGGGCCTGGCCGATGTTACCGCCGCCCGCACCTTCAAAAACGGTCCGAACGGCGCCCCGCTCAGTTTCGAAACGCTGCAGCATATCGGCTACCAGCGCAGCCATTCCGCTAACAGCCTGGTCACTGATTCGGCTGCTGCAGCCTCGGCCTGGGCCTGCGGGGAAAAATTCGACAACAATGAAATCTGTTATCACGGCGATGGTCGCCCGGTACAGCCAAGCATCCTGGAACTGGCCGGAAGGGCGGGCAAGGCTACGGGGCTGGTCACAACCGACGGCATTACCGAAGCAACCCCGGCGGCTTTCGGCGCCCATGTGCCGACTCGGGACTGCCGCCAGGAAATCGGCCGCCAGTACCTGGAAACAACAGCGGTGAACGTTCTGCTGGGTGGGGGACGGTCTGAATTCACCACGAAAACTGCGGACCAAGGCGGGACTAAAGGAGACCTGCTGCTGACGGCTGCAAAAATGGCTATACGGTGGTCAATGATAGGGAGGAACTAAAAAAAGCGGTCGCCACCGGTTCCGGAAAAATCCTCGGACTGTTCAACACCCGCGGCATGACACCGGAGTACCAGCGAACACCCGAAACCCTTGAACCACGCCTGCCGGAGATGACCACAGCAGCACTCACGGTACTGGAGAAGGACCGGGACGGCTTTTTCCTGCTGGTGGAAGGTGCCCTGGTGGACAAGGCGAACCACCGGAACAACTACCCCATGCAACGGGGGGAGGTCCTTGCCTTCGACGAGGCGGTAACGGTCGTCAAGAACTGGCTCAAGGCCGACCGGAAACGCGCCAACACCACCCTGCTGATTGTCCTGGCCGACCATGAAACCGGCGGATTTGCCGTAACCGGCCCTTACAAGTCACTTCCAGAGCCCGGGACAACCATGGAAACAGCCTGGACCGGCAAGGGGCACAGCGCGGTGGACACGCTGGTCTGGAGCGAAGGCCCGGGCAGCGAAGGCCTTGCCCGGTCCCTAGACAACACCGATATCTACAAGGTTATGGTTAAAGCCCTGCACTGAATTGACCGGGCTCACAGAATAACGTCCCTCTCGCAATGGCAACGACACAAGCCTGCCACCCCTTTACCCCTCTTTCGCGAAATACACCCAGGATCCCGAATCGTCACGGATGATCTCGTAGCTCGAAAACCCTGCCTTTACCATGATTTCCCGCCACTCGGCCGTGTCGTTTTTCCGTGCCTGGGGCTTCGGCTTATTCTGCCAGTCCGCACCCCGTCTGATCATCTCCCGATTGATTTCCTCCGCCAGAAGTGACGAGCCGAGACCTCCCCCGACATATCCTTTGCCACCCGGCGCAAGAACCCGCCACATCTCCCGGAAGGCAGCGGGGCGGTTGCGCCAGAAGCGCATGGAACCACGGCTGATGATCAGTGAGGCGAGCCCATCCGAAAAAGGCATCCGGTGCACATCCCCGACAACGGTGGCAGACGCGTGCCGCAAGCCCTTCCCGGTCAATGTTTGCCTGGGCAAAATCCAGGATATGCGGTGCAAAATCCATGGCGCAGAAGCTGAGAGAAGTCAGTTTTGCCAGGGCCAGGGAAAGATTTGCCGGGCCGCAGCCCACATCGATGCAAAGCCCGTTTTTCACACCACAACGCTCCAGAATCTGGCCGGCGATCACCGGATAGATAGGGGCAAAGACTTCATTGGCGATGGCCGCATACTCTCCGGCCCGCTGTTCGTCAAACTTTTCATACCCTTTTGAATTCCACGAAATATGACTCATTGTTCCTCACGATTTAGTTCTGCCACTCGCCCCTCTTTACCTCGAAAGTGATATCACTTAGAACCGGTTTTTTCCGACACCCGAAACCGAGTCCGGCAACCGAAACCAGCACACTCATATCTGTAACCCCATGCCTTACCAGGCAGTTGAATAAAGTATGACTGAAGGACGGCAACCTCATCTACTGTATCTGTGAGAATCCAGCCAGCCCTCTGAATATAGGCGTTAAGGAACATACCATTAACACTATAACGACAGAGATATTGATTCGCTATTTACTTCTTGACATAGCGCGTTTGTTCATGTCAAGTATTAATTAGAATTCGGCCGCCCCAGCCGACTCGGACCTGATTTTTATGCCACCTGAAAAGGAGACAACATAACGATGCGTGTAACCGATGTACACGAGGTGTTGCAGCGCTGTATCGACTACCACGGCCATTTCTGCCTCGGCCAATCATTGGGGGTCAGGATCGCCAAAAAAGGCTTGGAACTTGCCGCCCCGGAAAGCGAAAAGGATTTGATCGTGTTCGTTGAAAACGACCGCTGCATTGCCGATGCCGTCCTTATCGCAACCGGAACCCGCCTGGGAAGGCGCAGCCTCAAGCTGGTGGATTACGGCAAGATGGCGGCCACCTTCGTCAATATTGGCAAAGACCTGGCCTACCGGGTAGGACTGCAACCGTTCGATCTGGGGGACGCCTCCAAGGAAGAAGCAAAGGAACGGGTGCTTTCCATGGCGGACGAGGAACTACTTTCCTGGAAGAAGGTGCGGGTAAACCTGAAAAAAGAGGACCTGCCGGGCAAACCGGAGCGGATTGTACGTTGCGTTACCTGCGGGGAAAAAGTCTTTGACAGCAAGGACATCAGCGAAGACGCCGGCGAATCGGGTCCATTCTGCATCTCGTGTCTCCGCGGCGCTTACTACGAAACGCTGGAGGACTGCCCATGAAGCTCGTGGACGCCCTGCTGGAAAGCGTTTCCGGGGCTGAAGAAAAAGCTGCCAGGGTATTGATCGGACTCCATTGGATTGCAGTACAGAGCAGGCACACCGGCATGGCCCATATATTTCGCGGCAGGGAAGGCTTCGAACTCTCGGATGCCGGAGCAATTGAGGAAAAGGATATCCTGGAGATTGCTGCAGGGCTGAAAAGTTGGGAACCTTTAGAGGCAAGCCTCGGGCTGGCAGCACTCTCTTCGCTGATCAATCCGCAGGGAGAAAATGTCAATGTCTTTGACTATATTATGAGTCGCGCACCGGGCAAGACCGTAACCTGTATCGGCAGGTTCCCTTTCTACGAGCGTCTGGCCCGGACAGCGGCACGCTCCTACCTGCTCGAAATGAATCCGCAGGCGGGCGAACTGCCCCCGTTTGCCGCCGAAGAAGTCATTCCGGAATCCGACCTGGTCATTATCACCGGAACATCCCTGATCAATAAATCCCTCGAGCGACTCCTGGAACTGTCGCGAAACAGTACTGCCATTGTCCTCGGACCCAGCACCCCCATGAATGACATCCTGTTCGATTTCGGCGCCTCGATCATAGGGGGCGTCAGAATAGTGGACCGGGAAAAGCTTTTCCGGAGTATCGGGCAGGGGGTTAAGTTCTATAAAAAGATCGAAGGTATCGAACCGGTAACACGGTTCAGGAAGTAGCCACGGGCATCAAAAGGAGAAACCGATGGAAACCAACAGACATATCAAGAAAATACTCATCATTTTCGCACTTTTTGCGATTCTTGTTTTCGTCCTTGCCATGCTGAGGACCGAAAAGACTGCGGCATCAGGAAAAACGCGCTGGATCACCGACATGATCGGGAATAAGGTCAAGGTTTCAGACCCTCTCGTCCGGGTCGCGCTGTTTGGCGGACCAACGGGCCAGATCGCCTATATCCTCGGGGCTCGCGACCAACTCTGCGCCGTTACCAGCACCCTGAAGCGTTCCGAACTCGTCCTTGCCTTCGACCCGTCCATAAAGGACCTTCCCGGCCCGAGAAGCACCAGCGGCCACATCAATATCGAATCGCTGCTCATCTCCCGTCCGCAACTGGTAATAGCCGGGACCCTCGACGGTTCCATTGTACATAAAAAAACCGGCATCCCGGTTGCCTATACGGTAAGTACAATGAACCATGACACAAGCCTTCTGAAAAACGAGATCCGCTTCTATGCTTCAGTATTCGGCAAAGAGGAACGAGGGGAAAAATATATTGCCTACCTGGACAAAACCCTTGCCCTGATAAAATCCCGCACCGACTCTATCCCCACCGAGAAAAGGAAAAAGGTCTTCAACGGCTATGGGCCAAAGCACCTGGTGACCTTGGGCGGAGATACCTTCATGCACGAACGCATCATCACCGCAGGCTGCAGTGATGCCACATCCGCCATCAGTACAGTGGGCGTAAAGGAAGGACTCCATTCCGGGCTCTCGGAGATGTCCATGGAAAAGGTCCTCGGCTGGAATCCGGATATCCTGGTGATCGATTCGGGAACCGCCGAAGAGATCTACCGCGATCCGAGGTGGAAAACTGTCAATGCGGTCAAGAACCGGCAGGTCTTCAAGCAGCCGGTCGGCGTCTTCATCTGGGACAGACCAACTGCCGAAGCAGCGGTCCTCTACCCGCTATGGCTGGCAAAAACGGCACATCCCGAGCTTTTCTCGGATGTTGACATGGTCAAGGAGGTAAAGAAATTCTACGGCGAAATCATGTCCTTCAACCTGAGCGATGCCCAGGCTCACGAACTCCTTAACGGTGATTTTGGGATCGAGTTCGCCAAGATGGAAGGAAAAAGGTAAGTACTGCCCATGCATTCCGCGGAGAACAAAAGCTGCATTTTTGCCAACCCGGGCAAACTCATCCTGATTTTGGCAATTCTGCTTGTGGCTGTTGCAACATGCTCTCTCATGCTCGGGCAGATATATATCCCGCCCTGGACAATTTTCAAAATTTTCGCTTCCGTTGTTCTGCCGATCAAACAGACCTGGTCCCCGACTCTCGAATCGATCATTTTCGATGTTCGCGTACCACGGCTCCTTGCCGGCATTCTGGTGGGATCCGGCCTGTCCATCTCAGGAGCGGCATTCCAGGGACTGTTCCGCAACCCCCTTGTTTCTCCGCACATCCTCGGCGTGTCATCCGGCGCCGGACTTGGCGCGGCCATGGCCATCCTCTTTTTCGGCAATATCCTCGCCATCCAGGTCTGTTCCTTCGCCGGCGGCTTGCTCGCGGTGCTGATGACCTACGGCCTGAGCAGGGTCTACCGGACCACACCGGTGCTGATGCTGGTGCTCTCGGGCATCATCGTCGGTTCGCTTTTCTCCGCTGCAACCTCGCTCATCAAATATATTGCCGATCCGGTGAACGAAATGCCCTCCATCGTCTTCTGGCTGCTGGGCTCCCTCAACAACGCCTCAAACAAAGACATGGCGGTTGTCGGGCCGATCATCCTCCTTGGCATCAGCGTGCTGATCCTCATTCGCTGGAGGATCAACCTGCTCGCTATGGGTGAAGAAGACGCGCGGGCTCTTGGTGTTGATACGGGGCGCATCAGGGCAACCGTGATCCTCTGCGCAACCATGATTTCCGCAGCAACCGTCTCGATCGGCGGTATCATCGGCTGGATCGGACTGGTTATCCCGCACATCGGCAGAATTCTCGCCGGGCCGGACAACAAGGTCCTCCTTCCGGTCACGGTCCTGGTGGGGGCATCGTACCTGGTTGCCGTGGATACCATCGCCAGAACGGCAATGGAAATGGAGATCCCGATCGGCATCCTGACCGCTTTGGTGGGCGCTCCCATTTTTGCCTACCTGCTGCGCAAAAACCGTTCAGGGTGGTAATTATGAGTGCTCTTCTAACCGTACAGAACCTGACATTCAGTTATCCCGGAGACTCTGCTCCTGCCATTTTCCGTGAGGTATCCTTTTCGGTGAATCCCGGCGATGTCTTCTGCCTGCTTGGACCCAACGGTACCGGGAAATCCACACTCCTCAAGTGTGTGTCCAATGTTCTCCAGGGCTGGCACGGCACCATTCTTCTCGGTGACAAAGATATCTCCCGCATGAGGACTGCCGAAGTGGCCAAAGGGATCGCCTATGTCCCGCAGAATCAGGTATCGGCCTTTCCCTTCCTGGTCCATGACATCGTGGTAATGGGCCGGGCGCCGCACCTCAACGTCTTCTCCTCGCCATCCCAGCGGGACCGGGAGATTGCCCGCACGGCAATGGAAACGGTCGGCATTCTCCACCTTGCCGAGCGGCCCTGCACCATGCTCAGCGGCGGCGAATGGCAGCTTACGCTCATCGCGCGGTCCCTGGCCCAGGAACCGAGGATCATGATCCTGGACGAGCCCACCTCCCACCTCGACATGGGCAACCAGGTGAAGATCCTCCGGGTAATACGCTCTCTGGCCGAAAAAGGCCTCGGCATTATCATGGCATCCCATTTCCCCGACCACGCCTTTGTCGCAGCATCAGAAGCGGCGATCCTCGACAATGGTCGAATGATCCGGAAAGGTCCGCCGGATGACGTTATCACCGAGGAGAACCTGGGAAAGGCCTACGGCATCGAGGTAAAGGTGCTGCAGGTGGGCGAAGGGGTTAATCGCAAAGCCTGCTTTCCCTCACTGAAAGACTTTACAGCCGACGCTCCCGATCCATAGAAGTTGCTCTAGTCCCTCAAACCCTGAATAGAATGAATGCACGGTTATCAATATCTGTCCAACATGGCTTTGCTGAAGTCATGAATTTAGCCCCCTCCCGCTTAGAGACTGGGGAGATATCCAGCACTTTCCGCATCTGCCGAATTGTTACATTTATTGTTATTTCAGCCAGGTGACATCTGTCTTTCGTTAAAAGGAGCCCCCCATGAAAAGCCGTCTCGGAATTGTTTTTGCCGTATTTCTCATCACGCTGATTGCAGCGCCAGCCTCTTCTCCGGCACTGACCATCGGCGGCGCAGTCCGACAGCCACTTAATCTCAGCACTGACGACCTGGCACGTTTCGACAGCGTGACAGTACGGCTCAACGACCTGACCCGGGACAAGCAATTCAAGGGCGTCTTCATGTACAAAGGCGTCCCGCTGCGGAATCTGCTGGAGATGGCGACAATAGCAAAAGACGGTCGAGGCTTCGGTAAGTCAACGGACCTGGCAATGGTAGTCCGCAACCGGGAAGGGAAAAGGACGGTTCTCTCCTGGGGCGAGGTGTTATACAAGAATCCGTCGAATGTGGTGATTGCCTACGCGGCCAGCCCGGTGATTCCCCACCACGAAGACAGCTGCATAAAGTGCCATCCGGCAAGTCTTTACCAGCCGGTCCTCGACGAGCTCAAGCGAAAAATAACATATCCGAAACTGGTCCTTTCCAACGATTTCTATTCGGATCGCTGCCTGGAAGACATCGTCAGTATCGAGGTGGTTGACATCAAAGCAGACGCTATGAAAAAGAAACCCGCAGCCATCACTAAGGACAGCTTCACCATCACGGACAGCGCGGGTAAAAACGTGAAGTTTTCTTCCCTGTCAGGCTATTCTACAACTTCAGTGACATACAAGGAATTTGGCGACGGCCGGGGCTTTCACGGCGTCAGGCACTACAGTGGGGTGCCTTTGCGCGATATTCTGCACAAAGTCGACGGCCTTCAGAAACTGGACAAGATCCTGCTGCTCACCTCGAAAGACGGCTATCGCTCCGCTTTTTCCTTCGGGGAAGTTTTCCTGGACCCACTCGGAGAACGACTCATCATTGCCGAATCAAAGGGAACTTCTCCCGGAGAAAAGAACTTCACCCTCGTACCTCCGGATGACCAGGCCGCCGACCGGATGCTTAAAACCATCGACACGATTGAAATACTGTCCTTGAAAGAGGAGCCGAAACTTTATGTCATCAGTATCGGCTGCGCAGACCCGAACCTGATAACCCTGGAAGCGATTTCCGCCATGGGCAAGGCCGATGCCTTTATCGCCTCAAAGGAAACCATGGAAAGATATGCCCGCTATCTGGCAGGCAAACCGCTCCTGTTCGATCCCATGGGGAATTTTGAACCACGGTTCCGCAAAAGCCATCCCGATCTTTCCCCGGTGGAGCTGAAAAAGCAACTGGAAGCGCAACGCGCCGCCGACATGAAACAGATCCGTGACGCCCTTGCAGCCGGCAAGACTATCGCCCTGCTCGACCATGGTGATCCGACAATCTATGGCGGCTGGCAGCACTGGATCGAGCCGGAAGTAGCCGGCCGCTTTGAAGTGGTAACCGGCATCAGCGCATACAATGCCGCCAATGCACTGTTTGCAAACCAGAAGATATTCTCGGGCATCAGCGCCTTTGGTAAGGGCAAACAGGATAATCTGCTCTGCAACAAGGGCTCGGCAATCATCAGTGCGCCCCACAGCCTGGCGGCCAATGAAGGGCTGCTGAAAGCGATCGCGAAGAACGGTGACACCCTCGCCATTTTCATGGGTCTCACAGAAATGGATATTCTTGAGCCGTTACTAAAAAAGTACTATCCGCCGGAGGCGCCGGTGGCCATCGCCTATAAAGCAGGCTCTGCAAAGGAAGCACGCCTCGTCAGAACTACCCTCGGAGAACTCCGCAAGGTTGTGGAAGCGGATAGCGAAAAGATGGCCGGCATGATCTACCTGGGAACCTGCCTGGGGAGGAAATAACCAAAAGCGTGTCCGTACGTTTTTAGTTCGAGAAAAGGAGAGTGAGCATTGCCTGAAAAAACTAGAGCCAAACTTTCCGTTCGCACGCAGCGTTATGTGTTTTTATTGTTTCCATTGCTTTTCATGGTACTTGCCGGCTGCGAGCATGTACCGGCCCACAACCGCGAACCGGCAACGGCGTTCTTCGACCTGACCCTCATCGAGAAACGGATCAACAGCTATGTTCCTGATTCGCGCTATCCTGACGATGCCTTTGTTCTTGTAACGGTACGGGAAGGACTACTGGGAGGAAGGGAACGGAATGGCGGCATTGGTGCCTGCCTGGTGCGGAAAGCAACCGGCAAGATCATCGAGCAGGGGCATAACCGCCAGTATGAGCCCTATTTCCGTAGCGACCTGCATGCTGAGATGGACCTGCTGGACCGCTATGAAGAAAAGATGCGGAAAACCAGATCGCGCGACCCGAAAGATCCGACCTTTCGCAACCCGCGCAACATGGAGGGGTTGGTCCTCTATACCTCGGTGGAACCCTGCCCCATGTGCCTCGGTCGCATCATCAATGCGGGCGTAAAAGAAATTTACTATGCCGCCCCTGATATCGAAGGTGGCATGGCCAGGAGATTCCAGGATCTGCCGCCAGCCTGGAAAAGCATGGCCCGGGGCATGGTAATCGGTCCGGCACGCTGTTCACCGGAACTGCAAGAGATTGCCCAAGATCTGTTCCGCCCCATGTTCATGCAGGGACACACGCACTATTGAATAAAAGGCCCGCTTCCTCTCTGGAAACGGGCCTAAAAATTCTCCCCCTTTCGGGAGACGCTCTTGTCTATTTCAACTGCATAAGTTGACTTGATTACGACCTAGGTCTTTTGCCCGATACAAAGCAGTATCTGCATACTTGATTAATTCCTCATAGGTGGCCAAAGTAGTGGCGTCTCCAGATTTGGCCGCACTTCACGTATTTACCCTCTTTGTTCGTCCGACAGCTTCAGGGTCAAACTGTCACCGGGCTGCAGCACATGGTTGCTCTTGAGCTTGTTCCAGTCCACGATGTCACTGGCTTTCAAGTTAAAGCGTCGTCCAATATCCCATAGCGTGTCGCCGGAACGCACCTGATAAACCACTTCTTTCGTTCCCCTATTGCCCTGGCCGCCAGACCCTGCAAGCAGCAAAACCCGACCAGGTTGCAGAACTTCTCTCGGCTGAATGTTGTTCCAGGAACACAACTGGCTGGTCGCCAAATGGAAGCGGCGCGCAATCCTCCACAAATTATCACCTTTGCGGACCTTGTAGGCATCCTGACGGCTGCGAGTATAATCTTCAGCCACTTCGGAAGCAGCCGGACTAGCGCCGGGCAGCAGGGGTAGAATCAGATTGCGGCCGACCTTCAAAGCCCTCGGATTGCGGATTTTGTTCAACGCGGCGATATCCCGGGAGGGTATGCCGTAGTGGCGGGCCAAACTTAAAAGCGTATCGCCGTGCTTGATTCGATGCCGCCGGAAATTCGACCGGTGAACGGGGTCGATTTTGGCGTACCTGCGCTTGAAGGACTTCGCCTTGCCGGCAGGCAGGCGTACCGGATAACTGGTCAGGCCCGGTGGGGTGCACCAGCGATTGAGTTCCGGATTGAGTTTATGGATCTCTTCGCGGGAAACATCAGATAGACGAGCTATGATTTCCAGGTCGGTCGAACTAGATAACTTGACCACATCAAATTCGAGGGGCTGCTGATATTCCAGATCGGAAAAGCCGTATTTTGCTGGTTCTTTGGCGATAAGAAGCGCCGCAAACAATTTGGGCAGGTAGTGGCTGGTTTCCTTCTTCAGATATCCGCTGTAGCTCAACTCCCAGAAATCCCGGCTTCCCGACGCCCGGATGGCACGCGACACTTTGCCCGCGCCTGCGTTATAGGCGGCGATTGCCAGACTCCAGTCGTCGAATTGCCGATAGAGCTCATCCAGATAACGAGCCGCAGCGCGGGTCGCCTTTAAAGGGTCCCTTCTTTCATCATGCCACCAGTCCTTGTCCAACCCAAATACATGGCCGGTCTTCTTCATAAATTGCCAGGGCCCAACAGCCTGGGCGCTGCTGACGGCCCGGGTATTAAAACCGGACTCAATCATGGCCAGGTACGTCAAATCAAGCGGCAGTCCTTCTTCGGCGAATACCTCTCGCATCATGGGCAGAAAACGCCCGGAACGCTCGAGCCAGCGCCTGAATCCCTGGCGGGCCGGGCCGGAATAATATTCGACGAAATAACGAACCTTGGCATTTTCCACCACCGGCAAATCAAAGGTGACCTCATCGTTAACGATCATTTCACCTTCATTATTGGGTGTGGCCTGATCCGCACCCGATAGCAATTGCATATCCTCAGCGGCTACCGTATCCTCTTTCGTCGTTTCCTCCCGATCATCGGCCGCAGCATTATCTGCTGTCAGCGCTTCCGCTGCGACTGGACAGTTC
This sequence comes from uncultured delta proteobacterium, assembly GCA_963717775.1. GTDB lineage: Bacteria > Desulfobacterota > Desulfuromonadia > Geobacterales > Geobacteraceae > RPRC01. Next base: position 197,249 of record CAVQWZ010000025.1, on the reverse strand, counting down.
GACAAGGCTGACGCTGATTTTTTGGCATGGGCGGGCTCCGAAAATCCGGACGAATCGGCCGCAACAAATCCCCTGTTACTGGTGGAGCAACCGGTCAACACGATAAGAAAAAAATATATCAGATATCTGGACAAAAAACTCTCCTGATTAATCGTAAAGCTAAATTGGCGGCTCTCTTCTGCCTCCAGCTCATCACCGGATGTTTCAGAACGAAATTGTTTTTACTCTTTTTTCGTACAGCTCTCGGAAGCCAGGGCAGAGGGTCCAAGGCAGGTTCACGCAAGATTCGCTCCAGCAAGGCGCTCCGTTCTTTACGAAATGGACAATTTAGCGTCGTGCGGAGGCAGGATTCATGCCCTCACAGTCTTGCTACCAACCTGTCCTATCGGCCTTTTTCGCAATGGTGACAACATGCTTCCTGTTGTCGGAAATTTTAATTAAAATTGGTCGACAACGACAACTCCAAAAGGAAGGAGTAACAAAAAACGTCAGCGGATATCCATTCGGGAACATTTAATGAACACCATCCCGCCCTTTTGTTTCAAAAAATGGGATCGTCTAATCTAAGGCCACAAGTTGTGGAAAGCAAGCCGAGCCATCCTGCTTGACCAGTATCGGGCTGCACTTCTTTTCGGAGTAAGAGTATTTCATGCTCATCTGATGATAGTCGATATCTTTGGTGAGTTGCGAGGGATGATAATAATGGGGATTGGAGAATCTTGGGGACAAAGGGACAAAGAAAACTCGCTTCTTTCCTGCGGCATTTTACAAACGCCTTTACATGCCCGGCTAAATAGTTTTCATCCGGAAACTCCGGATGTGAAACGAGCGGTTTCCAATTTGGAAACGAGGATTTTTTTGTCTTGACAAGGAAATCAAGGGATTGTGCGGAGACGTACTACTGTACGCCGCACAAACAAGACCGTTGATTGACGCTGTCAGGGCGAAAAAGGACCGTTTCCGGATGGAAACTAAATAATAATACCTCTTATTCAATGTTTTCAGGGATCAGGATGACAGGAGAAGGAAATCTCCGTCACCCCTTGACATTATTTATCATGGAGGTCCAGGTTTACCACCTCGGCCCTCAGCCGGGGCAGGCAGTCGGGGTATTCGCGTTGCAAAAATTCAACCAGTTTTTCACGCACATGGCAGCGCAAATCCCAGGCATTGCCTGAATTCCTGGCGCTTACCAGGGCACGTAGGACAACCGTTCTTTCAGTTGCATCAAGAACAATCAGTCCAGACGACTTACCGTCCCACAGATCAGTGCCCGCGAGGATGCTCTCCAGCTCGGCACGAACCGCCGCTACCGGCACCCGGTAGTCGCAGTGCAGGGTCACGGTACCAAGCAGGTCAGCCGAAACCCGTGTCCAGTTCTGGAAAGGCTTTTCCAGAAAATAGGTAATCGGCAACACTAGTCGCCGCAAATCCCAGATGCAGACCACAACGTAGGTCAGAGTAATCTCCTCGATACGCCCCCACTCCCCTTCGACTATCACCACATCGTCAAGCCGGATCGGCTGAGTGATAGCAATCTGGATGCCGGCCAAAAGAGTTGCCAGGCTGCGCTGCGCGGCAAAACCGACGACAATCCCGATGACCCCGGCCGAAGCCAGCACACTTACCCCCACCTGCCGCACTTTATCAAAGGTCATAAGCATGGTCGCCCCGGCCAATATGAGGACCAGCACCACGGCAATCTTGACTAGCACATTGACCTGGGTAGAGACCGCCCTGGCCTTGAGGTTATCGCTGGCGCTTATGTCATAGCGCTGCAGGATCATTTCCCGCAGACCAAAAATGGTGGAGGTCATCAGCCAGGCAACGGCCCCGATCAGGGCCAGGCTGCCCAAGTGCCGCAGCAGTTCGGCCAATTCCACAGGGAATCGAAGCGAGGGCAAAGCCACGAGTGCCGCCAGTAGTGGAATCAGCATTTTGGACGGATGTCGCCAGCGCCGCACCAAAGACTGTTGCAAAGCGGAGTCGGGCCTGGCAGCAAAGCGGAGCAGCACCTTGAAGAGGATTGCGTAACTGAGCAGGCCGAACATTAAAGCAACAGCCAGGGCAAATGCCGAAACAGTAGCCGCAGGCCATTCGCTGAGTCCACTGAATTTTTGGATCCATTCCATAAAGTACTCCTATTACAAGTTTAAAAGTGCATGTGATTAAGAAGCACACAACCACCGTTCTCGACGAAAAGGTGATGGTATTGAATTAGCACCAGATGGTGTCCAAAAATAGTTTATCGCAGTCTGATGAATCATTACATACTATCAGTGCCTGAGGCATCCATGAATCTGGGCATTCTAGCAAATATTGAAAATAAAAGGAAATACAGCAATAAAGACAGAGGTGCTGCAACCCTCAAAGCCATACCGCTATGGCTTTGAGGGTTGCAGCAAAAATGAGGGCTATATAGCCAAACCAGTTTTTCATGATTTCTTTAAAAATAATGTCTACTGACACGGACGGCCCCCAGGGAAAGATTTTTGCCCCTATGCGATAAATAGGAACAATCATTGCGTATTGAATCGGGTAAATAAACATTTCTGGCGAGATGGTTCCAATTTTATGTACCAGACAAACAGATATCAGAACAATTGACAGGGATGATCAATGGGTTACTCTTTCTAAAGGATACGCTATATTACATGGAATGGCGGGAGATGTTATTGCGAGTTTCATGAAGAGTCTGAAGGTTATTTCAACAGAAGATCTAAAATGTAGGAGTAAAAAGGGGCAAAATGAAAACGAACATAGTGATAGGTATCATCCTCATTGTTTTAGGAACTCTGGCCCTTGCGTATCAAGGCATCACCTACACGACCAGAGAGAAAGTCATTGATCTCGGTCCGATCCAAATGACAGCTGAGAAGGAGAAAACCATTCCGCTCCCTCCGATCATTGGAGGCCTTGCTATTATTGCCGGCGCAGTGATGCTGATTATGGGAAGAAAAAAGAGCTGAGAGCCTTGGGTCAAGCTTTGGGGTCAAGTTATTCTCTTGTGTGGGATTTTGGGGACTTTGTTTCTAACAATTGCCTTTAGCCATTGAACCTCTGCGTACTTGAGGTGGGCTTGTCTTGTCAAACAGGAATATAGTTTCCTGGATAACGCTTGCCAGGATTAAAGCACACCTAGAGGCACCGTCCCCCGACCATTCCTTGCATTTGAATATTTTTACCCTTTTTTGAAGTTTTGCAACCCTGACCCCGCTTCCACACTTCCAACTATTTTTTAAAAAAATAATCTTGAATAATTATTTTATAGTGTAAAATATTTAATAGTGACACTGATGCTTATTTTTACTGAAAGGCAGAGACATGTCGATGCATTTTGCATATCTCTCCTTCGAATAATGACCCCAATTCCAGAGAGGACTAACGCCTTAACCATGCCAAGGGAAGTAATTACAAAGCAAATTAAGGAGAACAATCCATGTTCGAGCGACTAAGTAAGGAACAGAATGAGGCGCGCGGAACTCTTTTGATTCAAGAATATAATGACGTCATGCTTCGTATCGAAAGCCTGGATGAACAGATTGCTGATTCATGTGCAAGATGCATGGTCGCAGGATTTAGCAGGTTTCAAGAGAACTTCGGCCCTCTCACAAACGTTTCAAACAATGTAAAAGCAGAGCTTGCCAACATTCTACGTGAAGAGGCAAAAAACTGTTTCGATTTTGATATGGGCAGGGGATATGGAACTGTGCTTCTAAGTTTATTTTTGGAGTCTGCAACTCTCCCTAACGAGGACGCGAAATATGTGTACAAGTCTCTCAAAAGATTCCTCGACGAAGCCGGAACCTAATTGTTGAGCGCCAAGACACCTGCCGCTTGGGCAACAGGCCGCTCAGACCTGATAATCATCTAAAAGGCACCTCCTGGCATCGTCAGATGACTTCCTGATATGCTTGTTAAAGAGTCCAATCTTTAATAATCAGTGAGGCAGCGACTTAATCAGACATCAAAAGATTCACTGTAGTTGCCAGGTCATGTGTTTTGGTTGCTATCAGAAACCTAAGGATCAGGCTTGTACTCTTGTATCTTCCATGATCATTCGGTATTCCTCTGCCAGACTAGAATCTTTCCCTGCCATTGCCTGCAGTTTTCTCACCGCGCAACTCAGCGTCGAAATGTCTCGTCCCGTTATTTCGGCAAGCGCTGTTAGCGTGCACCCTTCTGTTTCCAGTGCAATCCATGCCGTCATCGCTCGCAGCCGTGATGAGCGGTGCGTTCTCCCACGAAGTTCCTCATCTTGAGCCCCATAAAACATGCATACCGCCGACGCAATTTCATCGATTCCGATCCTGCGAACAGGGATATCTTCGCGTTCAACCAGTACCTTCTCGATAAAAGAATCGTCACCCAATACCCTACTGTCAACTCCGATACCCCCGTGAAATTCGGGGCGGTGCCCTTCATCCAGTCCTTCTGAAACGAATTGCAGGAATCTCCTCCGGGCCGGATCTCGACGTTTACCGAAGGCCGACAGGGTAAGATCAGTGTTTAACCAAGGAATATTTTCCTTGCCGCAATAGGCGCGATGACTGCTCCAGGGAAACTCAAACGGATCTTTTACCAGGCCTGCTCGCACGGGATTGAGGTGGAGGTAACGTACCAGTTCAAGGAGATACTCATCGGCGTTGACCAATAGAGCTTTGTATCTCCCCTGGAAGAGGTGCCCTGACTTTCCCTGCCTCCCGTTGGACCAGCGTGTATAGCGGAAGGACAGGTTCTGCATGATACGTGACAAGGGAATGTCCGCCACCTGAATCAGCAGATGCAGGTGATTTGTCATAAGACAAAACGCATGGATACTATGACGGTAACGCACTATCCCTTCCTGCATGAGGAGGTAGAACCGGTAACGGTCCCCGTCGTCAATAAAGATGTCCTGCCGGGCATTTCCTCTCAGTATCACATGGTAGAGGGCGCCGGGATAATGGATTCTTGCTTTTCTTGCCATGGCGGAAGTTTATCAGAATTATCAAATAGTGCAAGCCTGACCCCATTGCCTCTGACCCCATTGCCTCGCGCCTGACCGGACTTTTTCATAGTTGGCTCAGCCAATTGTGGGAGACTTAAAGAAGCAGCTCCAGAGTGTTATCATCGTCCACGCCCACAACATTTTCGAAAAAACCCAAAAACCGCTCGCTAAAAGCTCCTTTCATTTCCTGCTTCATCACATGAAGAGCAATGTTAGGGGGAAGGGTTTTGTTTCCATTTCGATCAACTGTCAGATTGCAGTATACATCACAAATGGCGCATATCTGTGCGCTACGGGAAATCGATACATTCTTGAGTCCCCGCGGATAGCCGCCACCATTATTACGCTCATGATGGTTCCTTACAATAGCAAGCGAAACGGAACTCAAGGAACTGTTTGCTTGCAGGTAAGTAAACCCTTCTTCAGGATGCTTTTTGATAGCAGTTATTTCGCTTGGAGTCAGTTTCCCTGTTTTAGACAAGACCTCCTGCGGGACAAAAAGCATTCCAATATCGTGAAGAATACAACCAATTCCGACATCAACCGCTTCATCATGGGAAAGGAGAAAAGCTTCGGAATGAAGTAGCAGGGAAAGTGTCGTTACATGGAGACTATGAACAAACGTGGGGAAATTATGTGCCATGACCGATTCAAGCGAAGTAATGGCTGTGGGATCCTTGGAAACATAAAGAAGCAGATTTTCGACCAGCCTCTGGCTTCGTTCCAGGTCCCCGGCCTTGTGCGGATTAGTGAAAATATCTCCCATAAAATTGATTGAGGTTTGGTAAATGATTTTCCCTTTGGCCTTACCATCAAATTTGTCACTCTTGAGAAACCTTTCTGCACTTTTTTCCATGTGCTCTGTTATGACATCCATATCTTCCGGACTCACAAAGAGAAACTCAACCTTGTTGCTGGAGAGCCGGTCGGCATCCTCTTTAGAAAAATCACGACCGTGACTCTTGTAAAGAACATACTTCTGACCAGTTTTTAGATATAACGCGACATCAGGGAAAATGGCAGACTCTATACTTTCAATACTAACCGGGATGTACGTCGCATCCATAAGCTCTTGTCCTTTATAAATATCATAAAATCATCAGGGGGATTATTTACACCACTCTGTATCTATCGGATAAAGTTCAATTTTCTAAAGAAGTTCCTGACACATGTATGCTGATCAAATAGGACCATTCATGTATACGGGATCAGGTCTTGAAGCATAAGAAACTACCTTTCCCCTTCATAATTTATTCGCAAGAATACAGGGAAATGTCCCTATTTTCCTAGCACAGAACCAATAAAGGCGGCCAATCGGCCGCCTTTTGTATTCAATCTCAACTTTTCATCCTGGAAACCATCCCCTGATTATGCACTGGTGACAATCGCGATCATCTCAGTGCCTTCGGTTATCAGCATGCTTTTCTTTGAAAATGTCCCTGTCCAATTTGTCGAGTTTAGAAATTACATTATCCCGCTCTCTTTGATTGAAATATCCATCTGCTTTCATTCGGTCAATCTTATTGAGAATAGTGCCCAACTCTGCATTCAGCTTATTTGCTTCATGCCTGTCGAGAGTTCCACGTTTGATACCATGTTCAATCTTTTGCTTTGACACCTGAATCATGGAGCGTATTTCCTCACGCCAATCGCTCTGCGCTGCGTAGCCTGTTACTATCGTACCAAACACAAATACAGTAAAAATTACTGCTAAAATAGCTTTTATCATGCAATAACTCCTGAAATTTAATTTACTGACTGAATACTTCAATGTATGAATAAACAGTGTAACTGCCTTCACTGTGGCCGCTTCGGTATTGTGTAGTCTACGAGAAGCAGCAAATAAAATATCTAACGGGCATCCCCCAAATTCCCTACCAAGGTGGAAGTCGCCTATTCAGCGACCTTGGCACATTGAATACTACATAGCAACTAACGCGCGAAAAAAGACCGTTTTCGGATGAAAACTAAGTACATTGCGGTGATCATGTCAGGCTTGTCCTCTTTTATTTTTCACGATCTTTCTGTATTCCCAAGACAGACAAAACAGGTAAACATCCACATTTTGCATGAATTATCAAACAGTTAAAGCCTGCTACCATTACTTACCGTTGTCTTTTCCTATTGCAGCCTTGGGGTAATTCAATTGACATATGAGTATATAATCATATAGTGGTATATCGTCAGGTTTATGTGCTGGACGCAATGGGTTATGAAAAAACTGCAGGTCGAATGGAAGTGTTTTGTCAAAGACGGTGAAACCTGCGAACGAGTCAAAATCAAGGGATTGTGCGGAGACGGATACTGTACGTCGCACAAACAAAACCGATGATTGACGCAGTCAGGGCAAAAAGACCGTTTCCGGATGGAAACTAAGTACAAAACTGAAACCCAGGCAAGGGAGGATCTCTTGCCTGGATATAGTACAAACACTGGATACCATATGAAAACAAACCGAATTCTTCAAATTATCGTAGTACTGCTTTTTGCTCTTTCCTATGCAATGTCTGCATTCGCAGACGAAGGACTTACACTCCAAGATGCCCTCAATCGGGCGCTGGAGCGGAACCCGCTCATGACAGAAGCTCATCTTGGAGTTGACGCGAGCGAAGAGGGAATAGCCGGCAGCCAGGGAAAACACTGGCCGAAACTCTCCCTTACTTTCGACTATAATCGGCGCCAGGATCCGGTCCCCTATATCCCGGCCCAGTCCACGTTGATTCCGGCCCGGTTCAGCGATGACTATGCCTCGCTTGGACTGCTTCTGACATTGCCAATCTACCAGGGGGGGCAGATGGCCGCCAATGTGCGATTATCTAGCGTGCGCCGCAACCTGCAGCAACTCTCCCTTTCACAGACCAGAAACGAGATGATCGCCAACACCGTTAACACGTATCACAAACTGTTACAGTTGCAACAGCTCCGGGCAGCTTCTGCCGCCACTGTCAAGGCGCTTGAAACACAAAAGAATAACGCCAGGCTGTTGTTCGATGTTGGACGCATCGCCCGGGTTGATCTGCTGAAGGTTGAGGTGCAACTGGCAAATGAACTACAGCGTCAGTTGACGATTGATGAGGCGCTGGCCACAACCGGCGCGACGCTGCGCTACCTGATGGGTGATGATCCCTCGACTAACAGAGAACCGCTCGTACTGGCTGATCCCCTGACCATGCCAAACGTCACAACCACTACTACTTCGCCTGATGCCATAAAGCCCTGGAACGCCCGACCTGAATATCAGGCTGCCCTTCTTGGCGTTAAAGAGGCGGAACAAACCCGCAGGATCACCTTCGGCAAGTTTCTTCCAACTGTTAACGCGGTGGCAGGCTATGCCGATCAGGCCGGATTTTCACCCTGGTACAAGGAGGCAAACTGGTATTTCGGACTACAGGTAAGCATCCCGCTCTTTGAGCGTTCACTGTATGCAGAATTCCGCCGTGACACGATCCTGAAGGAGAAATCCGCTGCGCGGCAAGCGGTTGTGGAGCAGCAGTTGCGGCTTGACCTGACAACCGCAGACGCATCTCTGCGCGAAAGCGCCAACAGGGTGACCACGGCTCGTCAGGCCATCGAACAGGCGCATGAGTCTTTTCGGATTGAACAGCAGAAATACGGAGCAGGCGCCGGCACCATGAGCGATCTGTTGCTCGCCCAATCAGCGGATATGACGGCAGAAGCAAACCTGAGTCAGGCCATTTTTGATTACACCGCTGCCCAGGTCGCCTGGCGCAAGGCGAACGGAACTCTGGAGGAATATCTCAAATGAAACGAAAAAGCGTCTTTATTCTAATTGTGATTGTCCTGGTCGTGGCCGGAGCTCTTCTTGTCGTCTGGAAGAAAAGGGAAATTGCCCGCCTTGCGCCTCCTCAACTGTCACCGCCTGCCGTGCAGGTTGTACCGGTGACACAGGGCACACTTGAGGTGACCGCCCACTATTTGGGAACTATTGTGCCGTTTGTCAGAAGTGACCTCTCGGCGCGTATCTCCGGCAATATTCTCAGTATTGCCAAGCGGGAGGGAGATCCGGTCCGTAAAGGTGAGCTCCTTGTTGCCATTGATGCGCGAGAGCTGCAGGACCGGACCATAGCAGTGAATTCCGAGGTGTTGGCCACCCGTCAGAAACTGGCCGGTGCCCGGAGTGCCTATGAGACACAGAAGGCGGTGTACGAACGAGATCAACTATTGTACAAGTCAGGGGCCATTTCGCAGGAGGCGTTGGAGCACTCCCGTGCAGCCAGGGACGCAACCAGATCAGTGGTTAACGCCTATAACGAGAGTTTAAAGGGGCTGGCCATGAATACCAATGTGGCCAAAATTCAAGCGGGGTATGCCCGAATTTACGCGCCATTTGACGGTGTGGTCTCCAAGCGTTGGAATGAACCAGGAGATCTGGCGGTCCCGGGCAAGCCGATTCTGACTATTGACAAGATTGCTCCGTTCAAGGTGCTTATCCAAGTGCCTCAGGAAGAACTTGCTACGCTCCAAACCGGAACCCAGGTTTACCTGACAAACGGCGATCAGCGCCTTTCCACACGGGTGAACAGGATATATCCGGCGCTGGGGAAAAGTATGCTGGCAACTGTTGAAATGATTGTACCTGTGGCCCCTTTCAGGCTCCCCGCCGATTCAACAGTCGGGGTTGATCTGGTGGCCCGGAAAGCAACCGGTCTGATCGTTCCTGACCAGGCGGTAGTTAAAAACGGTAAGCAGGCATTCATCTATGTTGTTACCGGTAGCACGGTTCATCTGCGGCCGGTCACGTTGTTGGGCATGGAAAACGGCACGGCGGCGGTGAGTGGTGATCTTCATCCGGGCGAGCGGGTGGCCGTGGCCCAGGAAAACAGGCTGTTAACTTTGATTGAGGGTGGCACGGTCACTCCGGTGTCGAAAAATGCTAGTGCACCGGTCGTCACAGACAAGACGGTCCCTGCAGCCACAGTGGGAGCCAAACCATGAAGTTTGTAGAACAGTATATAAAAAAACCGCACCTGGTGCTGTCGGTGGTCCTGCTCTTTGCTATGATGGGGATCATCGGCTACCACAAGATGCCGTTTAATCTTTTTCCTGATACCGACCGGCCCCAGATCAGCGTGATAACGGTCATGCCGGGTGCCGCTTCCACTGATGTGGAATCCGACATCACCCGCACCATTGAGAAGGAACTCTCCACCATCGATATGGTTCGGCGGGTTACCTCCACCTCCAAGGATGAGGTCTCGGTGGTGACTGCCGAGTTTCAGTATGACAAGGGGTTGGACGCCGCCGCCACCGACGTGGCCAACGCGCTCAGCAAAGTAAGCGCCCGGCTTCCCCAAGGGATCAGACCGCCACAGATCTTCAAGATCAGCCAGGCAACCCAGCCGACCATGACCCTTTCTCTTTCCCCTAAAGCCGGTTTTCCGGTTGATCTGCGCAAAATACGTGAGTTGGCCGACAACCAGATCAAGGAAGAGCTTCTGCGTCTTCCCGATGTCGCCAACGTTGAAGTGTTTGGCGCCAATCAGCCAGAGGTGGCAGTCACTGTTGATCAGGACCAGCTGACCCGCTTCGGGGTGAGCATGGTAGATGTAATGGGGGCGCTGGCCGCACAAAACCAGAACATTCCGCAGGGATTGATTATCCGCAAAGAGGGGCAATATCTGTTCAAGACCTCCGGTGAGGTAAAAAAGCCTGAGGAGTTGAGCGAACTGATTATCTCCCGCAAAGATGGGGGTTCGGTCCATTTGCGCGACGTGGCCAAGGTTTCAGCCGGGGTGCAGGAATCTCAGTCAGCCTACCATGGCAACGGCGTGGAGGCGATCGGCATCAATATCCTACGGGCTCAAAACGGCCACACACTGGATTCGATCCACTCGACCGAGGCGAATCTCCCCACCCTGAAAAAAGAATACCCATTCATCAACTTCGCGGTTAGTTATACCCAGAAAGACCTGATCGAGCGGAGTGTCGACAACATGTTGGTGGCGCTCAGGGACGCAATTATTATCACCATCATTGTGATCTTCCTGTTCCTGGGGAATCTACGCACCATGCTGCTCTGTGCCATCTCGATTCCCTTTACCTATCTGATTACCTTTGCCGTCATGTGGCTGTTTGGGTTCGAGTTCCATATGGTAACGCTCACAGGGGTGATCCTGGCGGTGGGGATGCTGCTGGATGACGCGATTGTGGTAATCGAGAACATCGAGCGCCACTACCATGAGTCTGACAGGGATCTAACCGAGCTGGTTGCCGGAAGTACTGAGGAAGTGATGCTCGCCATCTTCTCCGGCACCTACGCCACCATCGTCGTGCTGCTGCCGATCATCTTCATCGGCGGGTATGTTCAGACCGTGCTCCGCCCCCTGTCACTGTCGCTCACTATTGCACTGGTTGCCTCATATGTCGTCTCGGTGACTATCATCCCGATCCTGGCGCCGTTCATCCTAAAGAAAGGGGCAAAAGAGAACCGTTTCGAGCGGATTGTCAAACGGGGAAGCGACCGGTTTGTCGGCACTATCCGGGACTTTTTTACCAACATCCTCGGCTACGCCCTCAAGCACCGCCTGATGTTCCTGTTGCCGGCCTTTCTGCTGTTGGTTATCAGCGGCAAGATCGTGACACCCCTTATCGGCAAGGATGTCATGCCTCCCATGGATACCGGCATCGTCAAGATCAACTTCGAAGCGGACAGCAACTCCTCCCTGTCCCAGACCAATGTCATTCTCTCCCGGATGGAGAAGATCATCAACAGTGAAGAAGGGGTTGTCGCCATCAGCTCCACCCTGGGGTCGGAGCCTTCGGTTGTCTCATTCGGCAGCGGCAAGAACCCTCAGCAGGGAAACATCACCATCAACCTGGTGGACCGGTTTCACCGCAAACAGACCATGTGGCAGATTGAAGACGACATGCGTCGCAAGTTTCTGATGATTCCGGGGATGAAGTCGGTGGATGTCTTCGACTACGGCGCCACCCCCCTCTCATCCATCCGCTCCACCGTGGACGTAATGGTGAGCGGCCCCGATCCACAGGTGCTGGCCGGTATCGGCCGTGATATCCGGCAACGGCTGGAAACCGTCCGGGGTCTCAAGTCGGTTTCCCTCTCCTGGACCGCCGATAAGAAGGAGATAAATTTCATCGCCAGCCATGAAAAATGTGCCCTGTATGGTATCTCACCCAAGGATATCGCCGCCCAGGTGCAGGCCGCCGTCCAAGGCGGGGCTGCTTCCCTTTTTCGGGTCGCCGGCGAGGACGGCTTCCTGATCCGTGCCCGTTATGATGCCTCGCAGCGGGACAGCGTGGCCGAGATGCCACAGCTGAAAGTAAAGACCCCACTGGGTGAGGTACCGCTTTCTGCACTGGGCAGTATCACCAGCTCTTACGTGCCGATGCTGCTGACCCGCCAGAGCATGCAGAATACCATTGATGTCTTCGGTTACCGGGAAAAAGCGGCGGTTTCCCACATTATGGACAATGTCCAGGCGGCGCTCAAAGGGTTGAAGCTCCCACCGGGCTACTCCATCTCTCAGGAAGGAGACGCCAAACAGGCCAAGGAGTCATTCTCAGCCCTCATGTCGGCGCTGATGATTGGCATGGTGCTGCTCTACTTCTCCCTGATCCCGGCCTTCAGATCGTTCATCAATCCTCTCACGATCATGGTTGCCATTCCTCTGGCCATGATCGGGGCGAGTTGGTCGATGCTGGTTTCCGGCAAGCACCAGTCCATGGCTTCATTCATGGGGCTGATCCTTTTGTCCGGAATCGTGGTCAAAAACTCCATCCTCTTGATCGACTTCATCGAGATGGCCAAAGAGCAGGGGATGTCAACCTATGATGCGCTCAGGGAGAGCGTGCGGGTCAGGACCCGCCCGATCCTGATGACCGCCTTTGGCACAGCGGTCGGTATGATTCCCATCGCCATGGAGTGGGCTATAGGCCTGGAACGGCTTTCACCTTTGGCGGTGGTGGCCATCGGTGGGCTGATGGTCTCGACGTTCCTGACGCTGCTGTATGTGCCTATCTTTTACTCGCTCTTTGAGGATATGGTTGAAAGGGTAAAAATATTCTTTCATCGGGTTCCTCGTTGACCTGGCTGCATTCATGCTGAGGGTTGATCTGTTTGCTTTTGGCGATGGTTTTAGCTCACTACCGATAATGTTCCGGGAAGCTGTTGTGGTAAAGGGGTTGCCCCCCTACCCCCTATGCCCTCGGAAAATCATAAAATTAGAAATATTCAGCCAGGCCGCTCTCGATCCGCTCAAAACGAACCAACCGCTCCGGCGGACGTCCGGCCTCCAGATCACTCCGTTCTAGAGTAGTCAACTTCTGCTCCGATATTTGCGGCCGCCGCTCCAGATACAGGGAACGCCCTGTTTCCAGCGTGATCTTCTCAAACGGATGACGGTAGCTGGGATTTTGCAGCAGCACAGCCTCGCTGTAGCGAACCCCGGATTCTGAGAGGGTCCGGAGATACCCCGCTTCCGTCACGACTTCTACCCCGGTACAAACCGGCAAGGCCGCGCGCCGACGGGCAGCGGCACGCTGGAAGCGCCGCTTGTAGGGAAATGAACAGTAGTTGACCGGCAGCTTAATTTTTTGTTCCAGCCCAAATCTGACACTCCGCAATGCACACAGCTCCGATTCCAGCAGTGTGACCTTCTCGCCGTGGATAAAGGTGTACCTACGCTCGGTCAAAGGGGCAAAATTATGGGGAGTCAGGCGCATCTGGTGGAGATTGAGATGATCTACCCCCGCTTCGGCCATTTCCACCATCTTCAGCCTCAGCAGAGTTTCATCCTCCGGCACCGCCGGTATCTCCACCGTCACCGTCGGTATGCACCCCACCGCCAGCCGCAGTTTCTTAAGGTTATAGCGGACCGCGCCCAGGTCGAAACGAATTTCGTTCAGACCGGCATTCAAAAGCCGCTTGCACAGATTAGCTGTCAGCATGGTGCCGTTGGTGTACATCCAGAGATGCACGGCATCGCCGCAACGTTGACGCACAGCAGCCAGATAGGCCAGCGTCAATTCGGGGGTAAGCAGCGGTTCACCGCCGCTGATGCTGACGCCGCTAAACCCCATGACAGCCACATAGGCGGCATACTCCTCCGGGGAGGCAAATGCAATACCGTTGGTCACCGGCGGGCCGTCATCATCCTGTGGGGTGGGACAGTAGAAACACTGGCCATTACAACGGCCGTTGATGAACAGGCATGACCAGCCCCCTTCACCACAACTGCGACAGCCGGGGGAGAGGCCGTTGCAATCCACCTTGGTGTCGGCATAACCGAAAGCAGCGTGCTGTCCAAGCCAGCGCAGCAAATCCTTACGTTCGGCATTGGCGGCGATGAGTTGTTCAGGGTTGGCAAAAGTCAGCAGGTCATACTGAAGACCGTATTCACGGCGATTGGATTCGATATGCTGCTGCTGGAGCAGCAAGCCGGGATCGGGCTGGATAGGGAGAAACGGGATTACAGACATGGGAATCCTCGTATACGACGGAGTTAGTGTAGCATCCGTCTTGGATTCCCGGATTTAACGAGGGTGAAAAGTGTTCTAACTGTAAACCTTTACTGAACTGCCGTATAGGTGATAACACTCTGACCCGCAAACAGCAAATAATACGAACCTGCCCCTATTGCCTTTGACCTGGCAGGCCAAATCTATTCTTCTCAGCCCCGCTGAGATAGGATTGCAGCCGTAAAAGCGATGTAAAGGCATTGGGGTCACCCATTGCGCTTGCTTTGCAGACAGTAATCAAGCCTTAGCGCATGCCTTTTTTGTCACTGCTCCAAACCTTTTCCTGCCTCTCTTTTTCCTCTTCGGCATTTTGGGGCCAACCCCGTACAAGAACAACAAGGTAGCGCATTGCCTCCACTGCCAGTTTCGAAAAAATATTCACTATATATTTGACCAGTTCGCAAAACACCCAGAATGTTGCACATAGAACAAGGATAAACAGCGCTTTGAGGATCACAGTGCCAACCCCAAGACCACCTATTCCCTCCCATAGTATCTGTAAAAAATGCAATATTGCCCCCTTTCCGGCATCCGAAAACGCCTGACGTTTGAATGGATATTAGCAGGTAGACCTTTCATTGCAACTGAGAAATCCATAACTGTCCTATGTTGCTATCTTGAACCGACAGGGATACTTAGCAACTTTCCTTGAAAAACAGTGAAGTGACTCTAGTTAGTTTCCATCCAGAAACACCGGATGTGAAACTAGCGGTTTCCAAGCTGACTGCCGACAGTTAGAGTTCAGGGGCACTGGAGGGGACCAGACATATAAATGTCAACGTCTCGCTTCCGCTGTTTTTTATCTGATGCTCTTCATTGCCGGGCACAAGGACAACATCGCCGGTTTTGAAGCTGTTCCATTCCTGATTCCCGAAGATCTCGCCGGTACCACTATGCACGAATATTTCGTGTTCCCAGGCATGGGTATGTTTGGGAGTATGGCCACCGGGCGAAATCTCGAAAACGCGCATGCAAAAATTGCTGGCCCCGTTGGCCTTTCCTATTGCAACCCTTGCGGTAATTCCCTTGGCAATTTCATTGTTCATTTCTACTAAACCTGCTTCTTGATATTTTACCTTATACATGTGTTTTCCTTTCAGGGACTATTTTGGCTGAAAGTTAAGGCGTAATTATGGATACGCTTGCCAGACTCCGAACGGCCCCTGCATTATCAGTTCTGAAAATCTGATACGTGGTCAAAACCAATTTGAGGTAAATTCCTTGGCTTCTTCTATGGCGTCGACCGCGCTCGTTGCTTCAGCTATTTTGTCTGCATCGTAATTATCAGAAGCGTAATCCTGAGCATCATTATCGCGCCAGCAAGCCAGCTTTGAGTTTGGCACAGAAAATTTGCCATCCATATCGTAATGAATTAAAAATTCATCATTTATTACGAGATTTGCGCCGAAGTTCTCTCTGTCTCCGTACAGTTGTATTAGAGTAATTGTAAATTGAGTTTTCATCTCACTCTCCCCTCTGCCGGTTACGTGACCGGCGGCGCGTCACTATGGTTTTGCCATAAACATTTCCAGTTCTTCCCGATCGATCACAACAACCCCGACATCAAGGACAGGCTCGATAGCATCCCTCACATTTCCCAAACAGAGGCAGCCACACCGTTGAAGTAAGATCGGGATAATTGTCCAAGAGTTCCATCAACTCGTCACATGACGCCCTGATCAGGTTGATGTCGGAGAGCTCAAGTCAGTGTTGTATTGTTGGCATGGTGATGAGACGCCACTTCGGAGATATGAAGACCCGGTTGCCATAACCGCCGTGCCGTCTGCCGTGATGATGCCCCTGGTCGTGATGCGCCCAAGTACTTGCATCTAAGTATACCATGACTTTAGGGCCATTTCTTTCAACGTACCTCATGCTCGGTGAACAAACAACATTCCCTTGCTGCCACCCCCTATACGCTCATTTTGCAGTTTTGCAGACTGGCCCCCATAGCTTTATTTATAGTATTTCAGGAACAAAGACCTGCCAGGTTTTGAAAACCTGGCAGGTCTGATTCTCAGCCCAACTCCTGCACAATCTCCTTCATATGATTGACGTGAAAGTCTATGTGGTAATCGGTCAGGACGCCGACCCATTCGGCCAGAGTCGGGTACTCGCCAAACGGGCTCTCTTTCAGCAGCGGGATGTGCGCCTTGCGGTCGAGCTGTTCTTGCGTCAGGTCTTCAACGAGTTCGGCCATCCGGCCGTATTCCCGTTCGAATTCCGCGAGTAGTTCCACCATGGTCATGGATGCGCGTTTCCCGCTGAAAAATGGGTTTTCGGCTTCGATATCGAGCTGAGGAGTGTCCTGGTCAAGGATGGCCCGGATCGTCTGCAGGAATCCCGAGCCTTCCGGTCCGCAGAGATGCGAGACGATCTGTTTCGGTGACCACCTGTCCCCGGGGGCGCGATTCGCCGCAGCCTCGTCAATGTCCGCACAGACTTTCTTGAACTCCGCCATGTTCTTGCGTATTTTTTGCGCCAGCAGGCCGCCTTCCGGAGTAGCCATTTCATATACCTCCTTTCGGAACATCTTCATACGGCTGATGTCTTGTTCTGTTTTCAGTATATCAACCGCACGGGGTTTTTCATTGCAAAAGAAGAAAATGGAACAATCTCGCAGGAGGGAGACAGGAGGTCCAGGATGCAGGAGTCGGTAGGCCGAGCTGGCAAACAGCAGAAGCATGATCCTATGTGCTCAGGGTGGGGAGCAGGTCTTGAAAGTTAGTTTCTTTCTTTTCTAGACCCCATTATATGTTTAATGTATTTAAATACTTTAAATTCGTCATTTGGGTCAGGTTGAATTTCCCTTATTTTTACATACCCTAATTTCTCATAGAAATGATGGTTTCGATATGCCTTATAGGCTGTAACAAGTGACCATGTAGCCACATTACTATAGTGTTCCTCAATTAACTTCATGGCTTGAGAACCAATTCTTTTATTCTGGAAGCACTCAGCTATGAAAAGGTACTTGATTTTAACAACTGAATCACCTTGAAGGATTAAGCATATTCCTCCTACCATTTCACCATTATATTTGATTTTATAATAGTGACCCTTTTCAATTTGAGACAGATGCCATTCAACAGACTGAATATGAGGAGGAAAAGACCCATACTGCTTAAAATCGCCCGTAAAAGCTATTATCGCCATATTTTTGAGCGTTTCCGCATCAACAGCACTCGCAAGTTCAATAGTTATCTCTGACATACTTTTCCTCAAATGATCAATGAGCGAGATTTCTTACTTTTGAGCTGACTGAACCTGTTGTCTCCGGTTATGAACATACCGGAGTCGCTTCATTGCCGGTACGACCTTGAGGGGCTGATGAAGGGGTCGCGTCTACACGTTTCCATTAATAAAAAGTGCAGACACGACCCCTAAGATCAGTTGACCCCGCCACCCAGTAGCGCGAACAGCAGCACCAGGATGAGAGTCTGAACGATCCAGCCGATCACGCACACGCCAACAGCCCGCAGGGTGCTCGTGTAATCCAGCGCCTGTCGGACCGCGATTACCATGGCCACCAGCATCCAGATGGACGCCAAGGCAAAAACGATCGGTCCTAGCCCAGGATGATCCCCAAAACCCGAATCAGGCCGGGAGAACTCGAAAATCCGGTGGTGCGCAACAATTGACCGAGATCGGCTTCGGTTTGCGCCTCGGCTAGAAATCTGGTTCCGATGAAGTAGGTGAGCCAGGCCCAGATGTACCAGCTGCCAAGGGCGGCAAGGGTTCCGAGCAGAATCCCACCCAGCCCCAGGTTGGCGACACTTCCGACCCCGGCCGCCAAGCTGGAAAGGACAACCACCCCCATGGCCTGAGGCATTGCGCCCTTGTCGGCTTCGACCTCTTCATAAAATGGAACATCTAGTTTCGCCGCACGCAGCATCCGCGTCATAAATGGGTTCATCGTTGCTCCTTTGGTTGGTTGAAGATCAAACCTGAATAGGCCCGGATTCTAGCACGACTAGCGGCCATCAGGAGAAAAAAGGGGTCACCCATATCCTAAGGAACGTCCGCTCCTATCCCAACTTTCAATGGATGCCCCTATATAAGTTGGCATCAGGTGACAATAGTTGCATGATTAATACTTGCTAAGATTAAAGCATATTTAGAAACAACGTCCCGCTAGCCTCAGAGAAAAATCTTGATGCATTTGCTGCCAAATGGGATGCTAGTCATCCGACTATAGCAA
The DNA here is from genome assembly GCA_963717775.1 of uncultured delta proteobacterium. Lineage (GTDB taxonomy): Bacteria > Desulfobacterota > Desulfuromonadia > Geobacterales > Geobacteraceae > RPRC01. The sequence goes on along the minus strand of CAVQWZ010000025.1, from coordinate 178,560 downwards.
GGTCATGGCGAAACAACTGGGAACGGATTATTCCTCTGTTTTCCTATCCGACTGAGATACGCAAAGCAATCTACACGACAAACGCCATAGAATCTTTGAACATGTCACTTCGTAAGGTCACCAAGAATCGTGGTCACTTTCCCAGTGACGAAGCGATGTTCAAGTTGCTTTATCTGGCCTTGATAAATATTGCGAAGAAGTGGACAATGCCAATCAGAGACTGGAAGTCAGCATTGAACCAGTTTAGCATCATGTTCCGCGGTAGGTTGCCGACCTTTTGAGTCAGGGAAAAACATCTACATATAGTCGTTTGTATCTACAAGTATATACATCGGACGACAGTTCAATAGCGAGTTAGGCTTAAAAGGAAGTGAGGACGACCTCACTACTCCATCACCAGAAGGGGGACGACCCCCAATTCTTCGAGGTCACCATGAATTGGGTAATTTTAGTTGTTGCTGGACTATTTGAAATGGGATGGGCTATCGGGCTCAAGTACACAAATGGCTTTACGCGTATATGGCCAACTATTGGTACCGTGTGCGCGATGATAATCAGTCTTGCTTTGCTCGGCTTTGCACTGAAATCGCTTCCTGTTGGAACGGCCTATGCTGTTTGGGTTGGTATCGGCGCGATTGGCACGGCAATATTGGGTATTGTCTTATTTCATGAGCCGGTGACCATAGCTCGACTGTTAAGCTTGGCTCTCATCTTTGCAGGCATCGTTGGTCTCAAGTTTACTACCACTCAATAACTCCGATGATAGAGGTAAACCGAAAAGTCATTTACACAATCAGATTGACAGGCCCCAGCGGACTGCAGACATGGAGAAACATGGAGAGACACTCTGGCCTTAGAGGGACATTCCATTTACCTAATGGCCAAAGTCAAGTTTAGTAATGCCCCGATTCGGCCTACAACAAGGGCGGGTTACAAACCCGCCCCTACTTCTTCAACTCAATCCCATACGACTTGATCTTCCGATGAAGATTACTCCGCTCCAGCTCAATAGCCTCGGCGGTCTTGCTAATGTTCCAGCCGTTCTCCTCAAGCTTCTGCAGGATGAATTCCTTCTCAAACTCTTCCCGCGCTTCACGAAGACTAGGCATCTCAAGGACCGTATCCAGACGCCCAACGCCCCCCTCGAGAGGAATCTCTCCGGAGACAATGGACTCAGGGATGTGATTCACGGTGATGAGCTTTCCCGGCGACATGATCACCAGTCGTTCCACCACATTTTTCAACTCCCGCACATTTCCGGGCCAGGTGCCTTTTTTCATTAATTCCAAGGCTTCCAGGGTAATGTTCTTTCGCTCCAACCCCTCCCTGACGCAAAACATCTCCAGAAAATGTTCGATCAGCGCCGGGATATCCTCCCGCCGCTCCCGCAGCGGTGGGACAACAAACGGCACGACATTGAGACGATAATAGAGATCCTCGCGAAAGGCTCCTGAGCGTATTTCCTCTTCCAGCACCTTGTTGGTGGCGGCGATGATCCGGACATCAACCTCGATGGTGCGGTTTCCCCCCACGCGTTCGAACTTACGCTCCTGGAGGATACGCAGGACCTTTGCCTGTGTTTTGAGGGACATGTCGCCTATTTCGTCGAGAAAGATGGTGCCACCATCGGCAAGATCGAATTTCCCCTTCTTCTGGGCTACAGCTCCGGTAAAAGCACCCTTCTCGTGGCCGAAGAGCTCACTCTCGATCAGCTCTTCGGGGATGGCGGCACAATTAATTTCCACAAAGGGCTTATTTTTACGGTTGCTGTGGAAATGGATCGAGCGTGCAACCAGTTCCTTGCCCGTGCCGTTTTCGCCGGTGATCAGTACCGAGGCATTGCTGGGGGCCACCAGTTTTATCTGCTCCTTCAGCTCCACCATGGCGGGAGAGGAGCCGGTCATCTGACGGTCGCGGAAGGCCAAGTCGCTCAAGGCAAGGTCGCGCAAGGTTTCGTTTTCGTCCTTCAGGCGCAGCATGCCGAGTGCGTTGCGGATGCAGAGCAGAAGTTTTTCCAGGGACAGGGGCTTTTCGACAAAGTCGTAGGCCCCCATTTTCGTTGACTTGACCGCGGTCTCGATGGTTCCGTGACCGGACATCATGATGACCAGCAGCGACGGATAGAGCTCCTTCAATTTCTGCAGGGTCTCGATTCCATCCATGCGCGGCATCCAGATATCCAGCAGAACCAGGTCCGGCATTTCCTTTTTCACTGCATCCAAAGCAGTCACACCGTCATTGGCGAACAGAACCCGGAAGCCATCATCTTCCAGAATTCCCGCCAACGTGGTCCGAATACTATCTTCATCGTCCACTACCAGTATTTTTTCATCCATGAGCTTTGTTTCCCCTGCTCTTTCGGCAATTTTTCGTTTTCTGCTTTCCGTTGCAGACCGGTGAAGATTTTCAGCAGCCTGTCAGACAATCTCCCCGCTTGCAGGAAATTCAATAATAAAGACAGTTCCCCGCGGCTCATTGTCCTTGAACCGAATGAAACCTCCGTGGTCCGCCACAATCGTGGTAACGATAGCCAACCCCAGCCCGGTTCCCGCCTTTTTCGTCGAAAAATAGGGCTCAAAAAGGCGAGCCTTGTCTTCCGGAGCAATCCCGTGGCCAGTGTCAGCCACCGTCAGGGTCACCATTCGCAGCTCCTGGTCATAACGGGTTTCGATGCGAATATCCCCTTTTTCGTCAAGAGCAGCTATGGCGTTGTCGAGAAGATTGATCAGCACCCGCTTGATCTGATCCCTGTCAAGCCGGATCATGGGAATCGCCTGATCGGGCAGAAATGAAAAATCAACCTGCCGGTGCGCTTCCTGGTAGAGGGTGAGCGATTCCCTGACAATTTCGTTGAGATCATTGGGCGTCGGCTGAGCTGCCGGCATGCGGGCAAAACTGGAAAATTCGTCCACCAGTGTTTTCAGTTCATCAACCGACTTGATGATCATCCCGGTGCATTCGTCAAAGACCTTTTCGTCCTCGCCGAAGCGGGACAGGTACCTTTTGCGGAGTCGCTGGGCGGAAAGCTTGATGGGAGTGAGGGGGTTCTTGATCTCATGGGCGATACGACGGGCCACCTCCCTCCAGGCAGCCATACGCTGAGCCTTCATAAGTTGGGTGAGATCATCAAAGACCACCACGGTACCGAGGAAATCCCCGTTTTCGTCCCGCATGACCGACAGATTCATCAAAAGGGTAAGTTTTCTGTCCTTCAGGCGAATATCAACCTGCTTGCTGATGGTGTCCTTTTTGGAATTCACCATATCACGCAGAAGCCCTTTGATCATGTCCAGCTGTTCCGGACGCAGAACCTCCCGGAAGTGATGCCCCTTCACCTTCTCCGGAGAAATATTGAGCAGACGCTCTGCCGAGGTATTGACCGTGGTGAGGATTCCGCTCTTATCAACGGAAATAACACCGGCGGTCACGTTCCGCAACACAATCTCCATATACCGTCGCCGCTGCTCAAGTTCCAGGTTGGTTCGCGTCAGGCCTTCATTTGCCTCCCTGAGGGCAAGCTGGTTGTTCAGGAGATCTTCCGTCATCTTGTTGAATGAAGCAACAAGCATCCCGATCTCGTCATCACCCTCCCCTTCGAGACGAACGTGGAGATTTCCGGCTGCAACCTGCCCGGTCGCCTCGGCAAGCTCCCGAATGGGCGTGGAAAGGCTGTTGGCCAGGTAAACACCGAACCAGATAGCCAGAAAAATAATAACCATGGTAATCAGGAACAGGGTGAGGATATAGCCGCTCCTGATGGGATACTTGAGGGACTTCAACTGCCGATACTTATCATAGGCACCGGAAATCTGCTGCATCTTGCTCACCAGGGCATCCGGCACATAGTAGCTGATCACGACAACACCAATCACCGCCCGAGGTTCGCCGCGGGAAAACACGGGAACTATCCCGCGAATCAGATCTGCCTTCCCCTGCGAGTTGACACGGCTGAACTCTTTGCCGCCAAGAGCAGCGGCAATGTCCTCTGGAAGGGGCCTGAAATAATCGACTATGCGGCACGTCGTGGCTGATAGAGCGGGCCAATTCTTCTTTGCTGGCGGAATAGACTTCAATTATCCCGATGCCATATTCAGTCCGTATTTTATCGACGTAGGTACCCAACCCGTCACTGTTCCGGCCATCGAGAAGTCCCCTGTCCGCCAGGACCGTACTTATCTGGCGCCCAAAATGAAGGGCATCCTCCGCGGTTTTACGGTAGTAGGTTTGGGCAACCTCCAGAGATTCGGACAGAGACCATTCAATTTGCTTGTTGAACCAGTTTTTAATGCTGCTATTGATGAAACTCGCTGAAACGAAGAAAAGGAGCAACGTAGGAATAAGGGAGAGCGCGACAAAGGCCACAACCAGCTTGCCGCGAAGCTTTGAGCCGAATGGGTTGCGCTTTCGTTCCAGGAGGATCCGGGCGATATTGCGGCACACCAGGTAAACCAGGAGGACGATCAGGAGTATGACGACATTGATGAGACCGAAAATCAGAATGTTGTCTACCGTCCGAACATCGGAACTGATATCGGAAAGTCGCAACTCAGCATGGGTGAGAAAGACAATCAGCAAGAGAGAAAGGATGATTATCAACGCCTCTCTTTTGCTTTTCTTAACCTCTAACGCGCTGAACCTGTTTTTCCTGGATCGTTTCATAGCTTGTACCAGACCGTTATTTTTTTCCACTGTAGCTGAAGAAACCGGTCAATTCAAGAAAGGAAAAAAGTGCCATGGTGTCTTCAGCGCTTTTTATTGTAGCACCAAATAAAAAAAGCAGCCCCGAAGGGCTGCTCAATGGAGGATGCTGCTGAAGCAGTACTACTATGCTTCCGACCACGCCAGTTCTGGCGAAGAAACGGGACCGGCCGATCGGACTCCCTGTACTTCGTCCATTTCCACCAGCTTCCAGCAGTCGGTTCTAGCAAGGATTTCCGTCACCAGCTTATGGTTCAGATCGTGACCCGATTTGTAGGCCTTCACGTGACCTATCAATGGATAGCCGGCCAGGGCAAGATCGCCGACCGAGTCCATGATTTTGTGACGGACGAATTCGTCCTCGTACCGCAGGCCGCCCTCGTTGAGAATACCATCATCACCAATGACCACAGCATTGTCGAGAGACCCGCCACGCGCAAGACCGTTTGCCTTCAGTGTCTCCACTTCAATAAGAAAGCCGAACGTTCTGGCAGCGGCATAGTCGCGGCCGAAAACTTCCTGGCTGAATTTCATACTGCGGAACTGATTGTTTACTACCGGATGATTGAAACGCATGTCGAAAGAGATGCGGTAGTAGCGGGAAGGGATGATGGTTATTTTCTTGTCGCCATCGACAACGGTAATCGGTTTCTTTACCACGAGATACTTTTTCGGGCGGGAAAGGCTGCTGGTACCAACCTTGCGGAGCCCTTCCACAAAAGGAGCCGCGCTGCCGTCCATGATCGGAACTTCGGGTCCATCAATATCCACGTGAACATTATCAATACCGCAACCGGTCAAGGCAGCCATGAGGTGCTCGATGGTGGAAACCACCGCCCCACCCTTGCCGATGGTTGTAGAAAGACGTGTATTCACCACATTTTGTGCAACCGCATCTATGGAAACAGAAGGACTCAGGTCGATTCGGTGAAAAACCACACCGGTTCCGGCATCCGCGGGACGGATTGTCATGGTTACATCTTTTCCGGAATGAAGGCCAATCCCCGAGAATACTACCTTATCTTTTACTGTTTGCTGTAAGGCCATGGAAGGCTCCTTTGAAGTTTTAGTCAGTTTACGTATTAATAGCTAGCAACATCCGGGCCAAATTTCACAGAAAGACTTTTCAGCCAAAACAGTAATAATTACAGACTATTAGGATATGGTGAATATAAAAGTTGCCTGTACAAACACACAACTGTTGCGTAAAAGCCACAGCTATCGTTGCGTAATCGCAACAACACCCTCTACCCGCCAGGACAGCACCTTCGCAAGGGGCAAGACCGCTAACACCAGGCAGGCACCCTCTATTTTCTAAAAAAGGAAAAAATCAGGGAAAGAAGGAGGGAAAGAAGGATGCAGGTGGTAAGGGGAAAGTAGAAAGTGAAATTTTCACGCTTGATGGAAATATCACCCGGGAGTCTGCCGAGCCAGGGAATTTTATCGGAGAAAAGCAGGAGTACACCCAGTGCGGCCATCAGACAGCCGAAAATGATTAGTATTTTACCCATTCCGCTCACGGTGACCCTTTTCCGGACCGAGGTGGTTTGGGATAATAGCGGTCCTTTTCACTGTATATGCAGCCGCAGTACTGCTGGCGGTAGAGCCCCAGCTCCTTTGACCGTGCAATCCCCTGCTGCCAGCCGACCCGGTAATCGTCATAAAGGAAGCGCACGCCATGCCGTTCGCCGACCTGCTCCCCTTCCCGGCGAATCTGCTCGTGCTGCTGATAACGGCTGTAGAGGAGCGAACTGCTAAAGGCGTCATAGCCCAATTCGGCAGCAGTCCGTGCGGTCCTGTCAAGCCGCGAAACATAGCAGTAGCGGCAGCGCTCTTCGGGCCGGGACGCGGTTGCGGCCAGGAACTCCTCAAGAAGGTATTCATCATGGCAGATCAATTTCAGCTGCACGAGGGATGCGTAGTGTTGCACCGTATCCAGGCGACGACGGTACTCCTGATAGGGGTGGATATTATGGTTAAAAAAATAGCCGTCGACCTCAAATCCGGACGAGCGGAGGGTTTCCAGGGGGTAGATGGCGCACGGGGCGCAACACATGTGAAGGAGAACTTTCATTTGGTTATTGTAGAACATTCCGCCCGAAAAAAACAATGACGGAGATTCGAGCGACGGGGAGAATTACATCGCTCTTACAGAACAACAAGGTGCTTCCGTCCAAGCCTGCTCGTCCGGCCGATAATGGCCGAAGCAGGGCAACCGCGCCTGTGAAGCTCGGCAAGAATTGCCTCTGCCTGATCCGCAGGCGCGCACATGAGGATACCTCCGGAGGTCTGGGGGTCGAGAGTTAGCATCTTGCGGGAATAGGAAAGGTCGGGAGCAAAGTCGGCGGACGCTTCCACATGGCTGAGGTTACGGAAACTGGCACCGGGGATGCAGCCCACGTCCAGCAACTCCAGGGCACCCGGCAATACGGGGATCTGTGCCGAGTCGATTTCCATGGCAACACCGCTGGCCTTGGCAACATTGAGGGCATGCCCGAGCAGGCCGAAGCCGGTGATATCGGTTGCAGCACGGACATGAAACTGCTGCATGATTTCAGCGGCTTCCCGGTTGAGCTGCTTCATGGAATCAAGGGCCCGCTGATAATCGGCGGCGGACGCCTGCCCAAGACGCTGACCGGCCACCAGGGCTCCTGTTCCGAGCGGTTTGGTCAGAATAAGAATCTGGTCGGGTTCGGCATTGGAATTATTGATCAGACGCTCGGGATGCACAACCCCTGACACCGACAGACCGTACTTCGGGGGATAATCCGCTATGGTGTGGCCTCCCACCAGGATTCCACCGGCTTCAAGGACTTTTTCATGACCGCCGCGGACAATTTCGTGCAGCACCTCGAAAGGGATTCCGCTGGCAGGGAACATGACGAGGTTCATGGCAGTGAGCACCTTTCCGCCCATGGCATAGACGTCGCTGAGTGCATTTGCAGCCGCGATCTGTCCAAAATCAAAGGGATCCGAGCAGACCGGAGGGAAAAAGTCCGTTGTCTCGATCAGGGCGATCTCATCGGTAAGACGATAGACGCCGGCATCATCCCCGGTTCCGATTCCCACCAGCAGATTTGGGTCGCTGGGCACCGACAATCGGCCAAGGGCGTCAAAGAGGACATCCGGTGGGAGCTTCGCGGAACAGCCACCCTGTTCGACAGTGGTAAGAAGGTCGAAAAGAATGGCTCTTCTTCCGGCCGGCTCGTGAACCAGCACCTCCAGGCCGAGCTCAGCCAGAAGCGACTCGGCACGCGCACTGATTTCGGTTGCAATGGAGAGGGCCATGCCGCATTCGGGGGAGATGTCTTTCGGAACCGGAATCACCTGGCAGTCAACATTATGCGAACGAAGACACTCCTCGGCCTTGATGACCGAGCGTGTTGAAGTGAAGATCAGATAAATATTCATGGTTGTATGCTTTTCCTTACTGCTTCCGTCACATGGGAAAAATCAGCGGCTGAATGGTACGAAGAGACCCCGATCCGCACGGTGCCACTCGGAAAGGTACCGAGCGTCCGATGTGCCAGCGGCGCGCAATGGAGCCCGACACGCGTCTCGATGCCGAAAGTGTCGAACAGCGTGCGACCGAGGGTTGCGGGATCGCAGCCGGGCTGAAACAGCGAGAAGACATCCCCCTGATCTTCGAAACGTTCCGCGCACAGCACCCTGAGGGACGGCAGTCCTTTCAGCTCTTCGAGGAAGCAATGATACTCCTCTCGGGTGTGACGGCTGGCCGGCTGTTCTTCGAGCGCGGCTTGCAGACCGTAGATCCCGGCAATATTCGGTGTTCCGGCCTCAAAACGATCCGGCACGAAATCGGGCATCTCGAAACTTTCGGAAGCGCTGCCGGTACCTCCGTACACCAGCGGCTCCACTTCAGCAGGATTCCGCAGGTAGAGTCCCCCGATGCCGGTGGGGCCAAGAAGGGCTTTATGGCCCGTAAAGGCCAGAAAATCGATATTCCAGTCATCAATACGCACCGGAACAGAACCAAATGATTGGCTGGCGTCAACCAGAAGCGGGACACTACCGAGTCGTTCCTTGATCTCTCCCAGCGGCTGAATCACACCGTTAACATTGCTCTGGTGGTTGATTATTGCCAGCACCGTATCAGACGTTACCTTCTCCTTGATCCTGTTCAAATCTACACGACCGTCCTGATGGTGCGGTAATAGATCAAAAACCACTCCGCACTGGGAGGCGAATGCTGCGAGCGGGCGAGTAACGGCATTGTGCTCCAGCGGCGAGATCAGCACCCGCCCACCGAGGCGCAGGACGCTCCGCAGCACCAGATTGATGGCATAGGTGGCATTGGGGGCAAAAATGACCTGAGCCGCATCCCGGGCCCCCATTTTTTCAGCAAGGAGGTCGCGGGTCTTTTCCACCGTTCTGGCAACGTCGAACGCTCGGGCGTAGGCACTGCGGCCATAGGAGCCTCCCACCTCATTCAGGTAACGAGCCATTGCCGCGGCAACTGCCGGCGGTTTGGGGAACGACGTGGCGGCATTATCAAAATAGTTATTTCGTTTCATCAACACCTACAGGGTTATAATCCGCTCTGCGATCGAAAGTTGCTGGAGGATGTCATACATGTTGGAGATTGTACCGGCGGCGATCTTGCCTTTCAGATCGAAATAGTCAACACAGGTACCACAAACGAGCAGGGTAACGCCTCGATCAACCAGATCCGCCAGCGCGGGAACGGTGGGAGCACCTTCTGCTGCAACGAAAATGCCGGAATTATAGCACAAAATGGCCGACGGCAACGGAGATACCTCTCCCAGTGTGTTTACGCATGCCTGCAGGAGTATTTTCCCCAACTCTTCCGAACCGGAACCCATGCCATGGTTGTTGATGACGATCACGGCACCCGATGGTGGCCTATCCGGCGAGCAATAGGCCGCGGCATCAGCAAGAGAAGTTGCCCCGACAACCTTCTCCAGCTCCAGGGCATAGACACCCGCATCAAAGGAAAGAACTGGCGCCATGCCGTGGTCCCGCAGGAAACGAATCAGATTATCCCGGGAAATCTCGTTATCGATCAGCACCCGGAGGCGTTGACCTTCGGCCATCGTCTCCAGTGCCTTCTTAGCCAGCATCAATGGCTGGGGGCATCGCAACCCGCAGGCATCCACCGTCTTGATTGTCATAAAATCTCCCTCGAAGTTCGTGTATCAACAGAGCAAACGATCCTGAAAAAGTGGAACGGAGATCATTGATACTATGGGTTTTATTCAGATATTTCAATGGCAAAATATGAGCCCGCACCCTTACCCCAGTGTTTCATCATCGTCCGGCAGGAAATCCGGGGCATCCACGTTCCGAGGACGAGTATCGATTACCTCAAGGGTATCAATATCCTTGCCGGTAGAGGCACCAAGCTCCTTGAAACGACGGGCGGAAACCAGCACCCGACTCTCCAGGGAACCGACCGCCCGATTGTAGGATTCGACGGACCGCTCAAGTGAGCGCCGGAGATCGCTGAAATGCGAAGCGAGAATTGACACGCGATCATAGAGGGTTTTCCCCAGATCGCTGATGGCCTGCGCATTTTCGGCGATGTGCTCCTGGCGCCAACCATAGGCAACTGCGCGGAGCAGGGCAATAAGGGTCGTGGGGGTGGCGAGGATAACCTTCTGCTCAACACCAAATTCAATAAGAGAGGGATCCTGCTCAAGGGCGGCGCTGAAGAAGTTTTCCCCTGGCAGAAAAAGGACAACAAACTCGGGAGTCGCCTTGAACTGATCCCAATAGGATTTTGCCGACAGCTTGACCAGGTGGACCCTGATCTGACGGGCATGATCCTTCAACTTCTGGAGTTTCGTCTTTTCGTCCGGGGCTTCAAGAGCCTCCAGGTAGGCAGCAAGCGGGGCCTTGGAGTCCACAACTACGTTTTTACCGTTGGGCAGTTTGACGATCATGTCGGGCCGCAGACGGCCATCCGGCCCGGAGCTTGTCTCCTGTTCCACAAAGTCGCAGTAGTTCACCATCCCGGCAATCTCGGCCACGCGCCGGAGCTGGATTTCTCCCCAGCGCCCCCTCACCGTTGGGGAACGAAGAGCCTTGACCAGATTAGCAGTCTCTTCCTGCAGTTGCGACTGGCCGGAAGCGAGGTATTTGATCTGTTCGGTAAGGCTGACGTATGCCGTCGTCCGCACCTTTTCCAGATCCTGGATTTTACCGTCGACCTTTTCAAGGGACTCGCGGAGTGGTTTTACCAGCTCATCAATAGCGAGCTGCCGATGCTCAAGATCACCCTTGGCCCCTTCCTGAAATTTTTCCAGGTGAGTCCGGGCCAGCTCTAGAAACGATTGATTGTTGCTCTGGAGTGCCTCAGCGGAGAGAGCCTTGAAAGCATCAGAGAGCTTCGCTTGAGCAGCATCAAGCACCGCCAGCTTCTCCTCGCTGCCCTTTCGCTCCTCCTGGACAAGGGTGGCCAGTTCCGAGACTTTTGCCTTCAGGGAAGCATTCTCACCATACATTTCAGTAATTTTTTCTTCACGGCCCTTCAGCGCCTCTTCAAGCGCGACAATGCGCGTGTTCTTCTCTTCCGCGGTGGACCTTCTCTCGGACTCCGTTTTCACGGTAACACGCAAGGCGGCAATCTCGTCAGTTGCCGTGACAAGGGAAGACTTGAGGTCGACTATCTGCGCCTCCTTGCCCTGCAGACGTTCCGCCAGGGCTGCAACTTCGCTCTGAAGTTCAGCCTTGCCGCGACTGAAGGCAAGTTCTAGCCGGGATTTGAACAGGAGCCAAACAACACCCCCGCCAAGAAGAAAACCGGTGATGAGCAGAAGATATTCCATACCTCACAACTCCTTGAACTGAATTTTTTCCAAAAAGCAAAAAGCCGCAGCATCAGAAAACTCCACGATGCAGCGGCCTTGAGAATCCCCTTTTAACCGGGAAGAATTCGAATCAGTGGGTAACGCCAAACCCATCCTCATGGGCTCCTTGGACAAAAGCTGTTCGGGCCTTTTCCAGCGCCTCCATTTCCTTCACCCTCTCGCCGAGCCAGTGATGGAAATTCTTCGCGTTTTCGTAGGAAAGGATTACTCCCGCATCCACTGCCCGGCACAAGGTATTTCCCGGCTCGTCCGGTTCCTGGGCAATCTCCTTGCCGATGGTTCCGGCCGGGGTAATTTCATGGGTAATAGAAACGGGCAGCGGCGGGCGCTCATGATAAAAATGAATTATTATTTCACCCCGCGGCGATACCCCGCCATGGGCACCGTTCACATACACGGGAGCATAGTCTTCGGGAATATCATAACGAAATCGAACCTCTGGCTTCATAGGTAATTCCCCCCACCAGCCGTTGCGTCAACCCCGCCACGCACAATCCTGGCAATCAGTTCCGGGTCAAGCGCGACTTCGGACTGTACTCCTGTATCCATTTCCTTAAGAGCAGCGACTCCCTTTGTCAGTTCATCCTCTCCGATGATCAGGGTATAGCGAGCCTTGAACTTGTCCGCACGCCGCATCTGGCTCTTCAGACTTTTTCCCTCGTAGTCGATTTCCACCGAGACGCCACGACGCTGCAGCCAGCTCATGATGCGAAAGGTCTCGTTGCCCGCGGGCTCCCCGTGAAAGGCAATAAAGAGATCCGGACGCGTACCAAAGCCTTCATCATCAAGCAAGAGAACAACCCTTTCAACGCCCAGGGCAAAGCCGATTCCCGGAGACGCCGGACCGCCAAGCTCCTCAATGAGTCGGTCGTAGCGGCCGCCGGCCGCCACCGCGCTCTGGGAGCCAAGCCGGGCTGTTACCAGTTCGAAGGTGGTGCGGGTGTAATAGTCAAGCCCGCGAACCATGCGCGGGTTAATTTCATAGGCGGTGCCGGCCGAGTCCAGATAGCTCCTGGTCCGGGCAAAGTGGTCGTCACAACCTGCACAGAGGTTATCAAGGACCGAAGGTGCACCGACGGTAGCTTCCTTGCAGCCTGCCGACTTGCAGTCCAGGGCTCGAAGAGGGTTGGTTTCGTAGCGTCGCTTGCAGTCATCACAGAGCAAGTCCAGACGCGCCCGGAGAAAGTCGCGAAGCTTCTGACGATACTCCGGTCGGCATTCGTGACAGCCGAGGGAATTTATCTGCAGCCGCGGTTCGACCAGGCCAAGCTCGGCAAAGAAATGGCAGAGCATGGTCAGGACCTGGGCATCGACCTTCGGGTCCGAGACACCAGCCACCTCTACCCCTATCTGGTGAAATTGCCGGTAGCGACCTTTCTGGGGCCGCTCGTAGCGGAACATGGGGCCCAGATAGTACAGCTTGGCAACCGAGTCCGCCACATGGAGCTTGTGTTCGATGAAAGCCCTGATAACACCGGCCGTTCCTTCCGGTCGAAGGGTAATGGCATTATCCCCCTTGTCGACAAAAGAATACATTTCCTTTTCCACTATGTCGGTTGCATCACCAATGGATCGGGCAAAAAGTTCGGTTTTTTCAAGAACCGGAACGCGAATCTCGGAGAAGCCGTATGTCTCGAAAACACGCCGGGCGGTCGCTTCCACGTGCTGCCATTTCCGGACCTCGCCGGGAAGTATGTCATTGAATCCTTTAATACCGGTTAAAGCCACAATACCTGTCCCTTCTCTCTACTAGTGTTATTCTTCCATCAGCGCCCGGAACACTCTGTTCCGGCCACTGAATTTACCGCGATACATGGCCTTGTCCGCCACTTCGAGCAGTTCGAGCTTTGATTTGGTATCCTCAGGAAAGCAGGCAAACCCAATGCAGGCTGACAAATGGATATCATACCCCTCGTCAGCAATGAAATCGTGACGTTCGATGGTAGCGCGGATACGCTCCGCAACGTAGGCAGCGCTCTCCGCATCCGTCTCAACCAGGATGATGGTATACTCGTCACCGCCATAGCGAATCACCAGGTCCACGTCGCGCACCGACTTCCGCAGCAGCGACCCGACCTCGCCCAAAACGCGGCTGCCGATGAGGTGTCCGTGGGTGTCGTTCACTCCCTTGAAAAGATCCAGGTCGATGAAGAGCAGCGCAACACTGGATCCGTAACGTTCCGCCCTCTTCAGTTCCCGGTCAAGGGCCAGATCGAGATAGCGGTAGTTAAACAGGCCGGTGAGCTCGTCAATGTAGAGCATATTGCGCGCCGAGGCGAAGCGGCCAGCATTCTCGAAGGCAAGCGACGTCTGGTTCTGAAGAAAGTGGAGGCTTCTCTGATTGATGTCAATCGGTAGCGAGCCAACCTCCGGAGCAAACAGTGCCACTATCCCCTGGAGGTCTTTCTTCGAACGGACGAACAGGATCAGTACTTCATCCATTTCCTCCGAAAGCTGAGTAGTGGAAGCGGAAGCCGGTAAGAGCAGATCCGAAATCTTTTCCCGGAGCCAGAAGGTATCGGTACTTTCCGAGTATCTGGCCAGGAGGGTTTCAGAGATCAGCTCCGCTTCTTCAAATCCGATGCCACGCAACTCTCGCAGGGACAAGCGGCCGTCATCATCGGGAAAGATCCCCAGCGCCCTGTCCGTGCCCAGCTCATTGGCAAAGCAATCCACAACCAAGGTCCCCAGACGTTCAATTTCGAGGCAGTTCGAGATCGTCTGGCCCACTTGGAACAGGTGGACAAGGCCTTTCAGCTCGGTATTTTCGTTCAGGAGACGACGCTGCTCCATGCAAAGGGCCACGGTATGCCTGAACTCATCGGGGTTAACCGGTTTCAGGAGGTAATCCCGTGCCCCGTTTTTCAAGGCGTGGATAGCCGATTCCACATCGGTATTACCGGTAACCATGATAACGTCGATATCCGGATTATGCCGTTTCACCTGAAAGAGGAGATCAATCCCGGTCTCTCCCGGCATGACCAGATCGGAGATGATCAGGGGATACTCTGTCTCCCGTAATAGTCCCATTGCCTCGTTCACCGAAGCCGCGGTATGAACCTCATACCCTTCGCCACTCAGGAGGTGGGAGTACATCTCGCGAAAAAATCGATCATCTTCAACGACTAGAATTTTTTCCATTCAGGATACCCCGAACACCGGTTTTTAACTTTGTGAACGCTGAAGAAGGTGCTTCTATCGGCCCACAAACTATCAAAGAAATCGGAAGTTTGTCAATGAAAATGCCTATTTCTCCGGAAAGTAGCGACAGACCAGCTACCGTCTTCGAGAGTAACGGTTATTGTTCCATCCAGATCAGTGCGGTAAATTGGTATGCCCCGTCGCCGCAAACGCACCAGAGTTGCCGTTGCCGGCAGTCGAAAACGATTACCATATCCCGCGCTGACCAGGGCACATTCTGGAGAACTGGCTGCGAGAAAAAGCTCCGATGAAGACATTCTGCTACCGTGGTGAGGGACCTTGAGAACCGTGCAATGCAGTCCAGCAGATTCCTCTACCAGCCGCTTTTCGGTGTTCTGGCCGATATCCCCGGTAAAGAGGACCGAGAGTGCCCCGTACCGAAGGCGGAACACCAAGGATGCTTCGTTCAGATTACCACTGCTTGCCGTTCCTGCAACTGCAGGAGGTCTCCGAGGGGAAAGGGTCTCAAAAATAACCCCACCAAGAGATATCGGCTTTGACGTTGCATCAATGCGCCGAATGGGAACCCCCTTCTCCTGTAACAGTTTTTTCAAGGCCAGGTAGTTGCTGCTCCCATCATGGATACCACTTTCCCAAAACTCGCCAACCGGAAAGTTCCTGGCCAGGAAGAGCAGCCCATTCAGATGGTCGGGATGGGGATGGGTCAGCACCAGGTAGTCCAGCCGATCGATGCCCCTGCGCCAGAATGCCGGTGCCAGGAGTCTCTCTCCCGGGTCCAGCCCCCCTTCGCGAAAACTGCCGCCGCCGTCTACCAGCATCCTTTTTCCATCGGGAAAGGTGATCAGACTGGCTTCACCCTGTCCAACGCTGAAGAAATCCAGGCGTAGCTTTCCGGAAGCTGTTTCGCCAGGCACCATCCTGACCAGACAGAAAGCAGCAACCACCAGACAGCATACAATAATCCGCGTCTTTCGCACAAAAAATGTACTGGCAGAGAGAAATGCGACCAGCAACAACAGATCGAAACGGCTGCTCCCCCACACCGGCAGAAGAGGAATGGAATCCAGGCAGGAGAGAATTTTACCGGACAGATAGACAAAAAAACCGGCGACCATGAGGAGAAACCCGGCAAGTGACGGTACGACATGGAGGAAAGGAAGGCTCGATATGCCAAGCACCACCCCGCCGTAGCCCATGAGAGGTATAATAAAGAAATTTGCTACCAACCCGGTCACTGTCGGCTTGTGAAAATAACTGGCTGCCGGAAGCAGTGTGGCAGTAGTGGCCGCAACGGATACCATCAGAAACAACAGGAGCTTTCGGACTATCCCTGGCTGCATTCTCTGAAATGGCTGCATAAGCAGCGGAGTCAGTGACAAGAATTCCCCAGAGGGCCAGGAATGAGAGCTGGAATGAGATATTGAATAGCGCGACAGGTGACCAGGCAAGGATAAGGAGGGCTGCCAACATCAACGAGTTAATCGGATCAGTCTCCCGCTGCAGGAGAATGGCGATGATATACGCTGAAATCATGACAACCGAACGCACTGTGGCCGGCGCGCCGCCTGTCAGAGAGAGATAGAAGAGCAGAACCGGTATTGTCAGGACAAGAATCGTCAGGCGGAGATTTATGCGAAGCAGCAGTAGTTGTGAACAGCGTGCCGCGCAGTACATCATGGAAAAGAAAAACAGCGCTATCACGCCCACATGGAAGCCGGAGATGCAGAGGATATGGTTGACTCCCGTTCGTGCATACAGTTCCCGGGTATCCTTCGGTACGAGACCTGACTCTCCCAGCAACAGTGCCCGCAGCACCGCCCCCTCATCAGAGGGCAGGAGCAGCCCGATTTGCTTTCCCAAGTCTGCGGCAAGCTGGTCCATCTGATTTTGCAGAGGATCGGCGACACCTTCCCTGATGAGGATCACCTCGGATGCGGTTCGGGAAAAGGCCGTGGCATAAACCTTCTGAAAAGCCAGATACCGTTCGTAGTCAAATTCCCCCGGGATTCCAAAATTTCTCGGCCTGCTGATCCGGGAAACAAACCGTATCAGATCACCGGTTGCTAAGGCAGCGTGCCCCTCTCCCACATAAAGTAGTATTCGGCCTCTGACCTGCTCCTCGGTTTTATTCCGAAAGATTCGCACCGCACGCAGGTATATCCTGCCGCCGGCTTCCTGCCACTCCGGCCGGGCATCGATAATGCCTTCGATTACAAGCGGTTCTTCCCCGACAAAACGAACAATCGAATCAGCAGGAAAAAGAGGTGAGAGAAAGGGCGCCATGGCGCCCACCCCAGCCATTAAGAAACAGAGGGAAAGGCACATCAGGAAAAGAAATCGGCGGGCAAAGAAGACGGTAAGAAGGCAGGTGGCAAAAAGAAAGAAAAGGAGGGAGAGCGGCAGAGAAAATTGCCACTGGTTTGCCGCAGAAATTCCGGCGATGAGTGAAAAGAGCGGGATGAGAAGGGGTCGTTCCGACATGAGCACACGTTAACACTATCTCATGTTTTTCCCAAGTCTTTTCCATGATACTTTACTTAACCAAGGGGACACCACAAATAACAGCTGACATCACGTTCCGCTATCCAAAGAATGCCTCTTTGATTGCTCAGGGCATAAAAGAAGGCCACTTCTACTGAAAGTGGCCTTCTTGTTTTATTGTAAGTGGGTCAGAATTATATCCCTAAGCTAAAACTCATCCTCAAAATCCTCATCACCGTCGACATAATCATCATCTTCTTCTGATCCGGAGCATTCGCTATCTTCCCCATCATCTTCGGCTTCATCATCCAGGTACTGGTCGGACGAAAAGTCCTCCTCAATGCTGATAGCCTCGAATTTATTGAGCAGAACCTCATCCATACAGTAGCGACCTTTTTTATTCGAACAAGTTTCATCCGAGCATAAGTCGAAAAGCTGTATTTCGCTGCAAAGCCTTTGCGGTTTTCCTTCGTCTGGCATGATGTTTCTTTAGACCTTTCTTTACCCGGTTAAAACGTATCTGACCGGGGCCCTTTTGAGTGATTGATAAAAACATTTACTATGGTGAGCGGAACATCAGGACGCATTTACGACTCTTTTATCAGCTGATTATTCCTCATTCAGAAATTCAAGCGCCTTTTCCACATCATCGGTACAGCCGGTAAAGACCGATTCCAGCTGTCCGATCAGCACATTGTATCCTCTAAAATATCGGGCGGATTGTGTCCTGAATCTGTTACAGATTAATCCAAACACCCCGGTAACGCAAGGGAAAAGTACCGACAGGAGGGTCTGTCAGTATGGACTGTCACCCTCGTAACCGCCCGTTGACAGGGGTTCCCGGTTTTTCACCGCAAAGACCTTGATTCCAGACTTTTCTTCCAGAGGACAGACATATTCGCAAATCCCGCAACCATTGCAGAGCGCATCCACCACGTAGGGCTTTCTCAGCACGAAGCTTCGGCCTGAAGCATCAACCGACTGAACCTCCTCGGAGCGGATTGCCTTGCGCGGGATTGGGCAGTGCTCTTCGCAGACGATGCAGTTTATGTTTTTCGCAAGGGGAAGACAGTGGTTTCTGTCCAGCACCGCCTTGCCAAGCACCTCCCGTTTCTTCTCCTCCACCGGAAGATCGGGTATCGCCCCGGTCGGGCAGACCTGCCCGCACAGGGTACAGTTATATTCGCAGTAGCCGAGACGGGGGATCACAACCGGCGTATAGAGGCCTTCGGCTCCGGCCTGAAAGATCGCCGGATAGAGCGCGCTCCGCAGACAGACCTTCATGCATTCACCGCAGCGTACGCATTTTTTCAGGAAGACATCCTCGTCACGCACACCGGGGGGACGCAGAACAGCGGCCTGTGACCAGGGAAAGCGGAAACGGAACAGGCGTGCCAGAAAAAACCCGGATATCAGCCCGCCCAGGACAACTCGCCGCTCAGGGAGATACGGAGTCCCGTCGCCAGAGCCGCTAAATCGGAAAGAAGCCCGGCCGAAACGGCACTTCACGCTGCAGGACATACAACGGAGGCAATCTTCCTGCTGCAGAAAATCTTTTTCAAAGGATGTAGGGCAGAGACTGCGACAGTCCCCACAGTCCGGGCAAAGAGTCGCGGGAGTGCGTCGAAAGGGTGAAAAGCGAGCCAGGAGTCCGAGCAGAGTTCCCAAAGGACAGAGGCGCCGGCACCAGAGTCGTGTTTCATATCGCTCGAGAAAGACAATGCCGAGAAACAGGCCGAAAGACAAAAAGGCCAGAGGGTAAAAGGTTTCCCGAAATGGCAGCAGCTGGTCTCGTAAAATGCTGTAACCGGGGGAAAGGACGTCCCGATTTTCTCCAAGAACCCGGTAGAGGCCGACCCATCCCTGGCGTACCGTGTCACCGAACAGCGGATAGAAGGAGAATGTCAGTGCCCGGACCAGAATGGCGATCGGGTCAAGGAGTCCGGCGAGATTGATGTTGAAGAGGGCGGCAAACAGCACCGGAAAGAGCAGCCAATATTTAACCCTGCCCTGCAGAAATTTCAGCGGCGCCGTCTTCCTGATTTTTTTGGTCACCAGATCCAGTATCGTGCCAAGTGGGCAGATCCAGCCGCAGAAAAAACGACCCAAAAAGAGCGTAGCCATTGCCATGAGAAGTGCCGGAAGGAGAAGAATAATATACGATTTTTCGGCCAGGAGATAACTGAGCCCGACCAGGGGATCGGCACGGAAGAAACTGTTCACCGCAAAGGATATCCGGTCGCTGCCCCGGTATTCCGTCTGAACGAACAGGAAGAGGAATAGAAGCAGAAACAGTACTTGAGAGATGCGTGCTGATGGTACTTTCCCCGGCTTCATCTCCGTCAAACCTTGATGATCCGTATTCCAGACATTTTCATCTCCCCAAGACCCCGCCGGTACGCAGCTACAGTCGTCGATATCGCCTCAGGCCTGAGTCCGAAAAAAGTTGTTGCAACAGCATCGGCAGCCACGATATCGCTGGAAGCGAGTACCTTGTTGAGGATCTTTACATCGCGCGGCTCGCCGCCCTGCGGACCGTGAGCAGTCAGTATCCGGGTTGCATCAATCACCGTCAACTGACTCTTCAAAACAGCATTGACGTCCGCCAGAGCAGAGTCGATATACTTGTGAATGCTTCCCCGGTTCCCACCCATGACGCCCATGATGTTCTTCAGCCCGAGGGTCAGACCGGTAAGGCCATGTTGTTTTGCCACCGGGACATTGATGAAGACGTCGGCAGACAGGGCTTCATCGTACAAATCCCATTCACGAAGAGTGCGGCCATTGAGACGAACCGCTTTGAACCTTTCCTCCTCGATGTGTTTGAGATCAACATTCTTCATTCCCCTCAAGGCCGCAGCAATACCACTGGTGACATAACAACGCCTGGGATCGTTGCAGGAGCGGTCAAACACCTTGACCTTACTCGCGCCGGCCCGGAGAGCCTCGGACACCACCGCACGCACAACCAGGGGATGGGTATTGGCCGCCTGTTCCGGAGTTCGATCCCAACCGATATTCGGTTTGACGACAACCACGTTCCCCGGCCGGACAAAACGCCGCATACCGCCGAGTGCATTAAGGGCCTTGATGGTTGCTTGCGAATAGTCGCGATCATCCGCGATCGCCACCAGCGATTTTTCTGCCGCCAACGCTTCACGGAGAAGAAAGTTTGAATAAAGGGGGGATAATCCGAGCAGCTTGAGAAACTGTCTTCTGTCCATGTGCTCACCTCCATACCAACCGCAGTGATGGGTACCGACTGGAAACTTCAGAAGAGAAATATACTATCCGCGGACAACAAGAGTCCCGGCAACAAAATCATGCAGTGCCTGTTTCCTCCGGGTGAATCCCGCCATGAGAAAGCCAACCCCGAGAGTAAGCACCGAGAGTATCTTCGCCCAGTAGCGTGCGTTTGCCTTGAGAATGGAGATCCTGCGCCCTTGTTCGTCGGTTACCCTGATGCCGATGAAAGTTTTCCCAAGCGTCGCCTGCAAAACTGAGCTCTCCAGCAAGGTAAAGTAGAGCCATTTTAGCAAAAAACCGAAAACGGCGCTAGCCAGAGATAGTGTGCGCAGATCTTCACTATTCCAAGACATTCCTGACAGGAAAAAATAGAAGAGACACAGAGACACATTCACAAAGCCCAACAGAAACCTGTCGATCAGAAAAGCCACAACCCGACGCCAGAAGCCGGCATACAAGACAGGAGACGGCGAACAGGATTGTAGGGAAGGATCAGAAATCGACCGGGCTTGATCATCCGGTGGTGCAGTTCCGGCCAATTGAAGACCACATCCGGGACAAAATCGAGATCCCTCCTGGAAAAACTTCCCGCAACGGTGACATATCATTCCTGAACCTCAGTATGTAGCGACAGTGGTCTGAAAAATGCTAGCGACCAATGACCCACATTTGATAATAATACCAGCCCGAAGAGAAATAGTCTATTGCCTAGGAGTCTGTCGTGCTTAGGAAGTCGACGTGAAAATTCGGAAAGGATCGTTGGCAGAAGTCCCTGCTACTGATCGAGAACCATGCGCACCTTCTCAAGAAAGTCAATCGGCTTGATGGGCTTGGTGATGAAGTGAAACTCATCCGTAAAAAAACCCTTTTCCATCATAATATCAGATGCATAGCCGCTCATGAATACCACCTTCACACCAGGGCAAGTCCGACACATCTCTTCGTAAGCCTGCCGGCCGTTCATCTTTGGCATGACAACATCCATCACCACTAGTTGAATCTCATTCTGGTGCGCGTTGAACTTCGTCAGGGCATCGCTGCCATCCAGCGCTTCTATCACCCGGTATCCAAACGTCTCCAGTATGGTTCTGTTCAGAACTCTCACCGCAAAATTGTCCTCAACGACCAGGATTGTCTCCATACCGTGAAGGCCAGCGGTCTGAGGTTCATACGATACCCGTGTTCCGGCAGGTACCATGACCAGAGGGAAGAACACTTTAAATGTAGTCCCTTTTCCCGGCTCGCTGTCAACGGTTATGAACCCGTTATGCTGCTTCACGATCCCGTAGACAATGGAAAGGCCAAGCCCGGTCCCTTTGCCAACCTCTTTTGTGGTGAAGAACGGTTCAAACAGTTTCTCTCGTGCTACACTGTCCATTCCGGTTCCGGTATCTTTCACGGCAAGCACGGCATAGGGAACCTCCGAAACGGCTCCGTCCGCCTTGAGGAGTTCAATGGGAAGCGGTTCCCTGGCGGTCTCTAGCGCAAGAACCCCACCGCCCGGCATCGCATCCTTGGCATTGGTCACCAGGTTAATGATCACTTGATCGATCTGGCCCGGGTCAACCAGCACATTCAATTCTTGTTCAATCTGTTGAATCTGCAGGTCGATATCCTCGGTAATGAGCCTCCCCAATATCTTCTGGACATCACGCACAATCCGGTTCATGTCGATCGGGTGGGGGTTGATGACCTGCTTTCTACTGAAGGCAAGCAGCGCGGAGACCAAATGGCTGGCCCGATCACTTGCCCCAAGAATCTGCTCCAGATGCGGTCGGGCAGGATCGTCCTCCTTCAAGTTCATCTCGACCAGCGAAGCAAAACCGATGATGGCACAGAGGATATTATTGAAATCATGGGCAACCCCACCAGCCAACTGTCCAACCGCTTCCATTTTCTGTGCCTGGCGAAGCTGAGACTCCAGTTCTGCCTTCTCACTTGCAGCCTGTTTTATTTCAGTGATATCCGTCAACATGGACTGCTTTGAAACCGTACCGTCAGGATTATACACAGGAGCGCTGATCACATAGTACCAGTTTTGATCCTTCGGATTATAGATCTCGCAACGAACCGTCTCCCCTGAAACTATTCTTTCATTATCACACCATTCACAGATATCACCGAAATTCTGCAGGGCCTCATGACATATTTCCCCTGTAGCGTCCCTGCCGAGGCGCTCGATCAGTTTCCGGTTCATGAACTCGATCCGCCTCGCTGCAGAAACAATGTAAATCAGTCCATCGTACCCATCGACAACAGCCTGGTAGCGACTGTGGCTTTCCTTGCCCTTTTGCTGAACCAGAAGCATTTTGCGAGCGACATATATGCTGATGCCGGCTATCAGGAGCGAGAAGCCGGCAAACCAGGCCGCAAAATACCCTATGGTTCTAATCCCCTGGTGATAGGTTGTCCGTGGCGTATCGACCTGGACAACCAGTGCCGGGTTACCATAGACATCGGAAAGGAGGGAAAATCCTGAGATATATTTATTATTGCCCCCACGGACAACCAGGGATTTTTCCTGGTCAAAGGAAAAAAGGGGCAGCGGAAGATTCCGGCCTGAGGCAGGATAGACTCGCAGTTGAAGCTTGGTGATGAGCGAAAACCTCTCGACTTCGGCACGATTAGAAAACGCCCCATGACAAGTGTCCCCGTCGACGGACCACGAATGTCACTCGTGAGAATTGGGACTCCGGAGATAAGGAGGATTCCCTCGGGAAGAGTTAGAATCCCGGTCCAAGCCTTACTCCTGGCATTCTCTTTCAGTAAAGGACTCGAGGGCGTAATTATTTCTCGTAGACTTTGCGGAAAAGGGCTCTCCTGCTTCTTCTGCTGATCGAAAGCACGGAAATATACCCATTGCCCCCTTGTGTTAACATAGACAATCAGATTCATCCCCAGTTGTTCAAAATTCGGATCACCAAGGTTTTTGCGGATAAACGCACTGTTGCCGTCCTGAACAAACCGGTAGCTGTCGTCCCAGCCCGCGTAGTCCTTGGCCAGGGAAGTAATACTCCCCAACTCCGCTTTCAAGGCATTGATGACTCTCTCGACGTTCGCGCGAACCTCTTTTTTCTTCGAGGTCTTCATAACTCCCCAACAAAATAATGCGGGCACCAAACAGCAGAATAAGAAACAGTGCAGCAAGGGCCAGACTGATCAACAGCGGAATTTTACTGCGGGGAGTCATGAGAGGTCTCCTTGCAGGCGAATGCTTTCCTTTTGTAACCTGCAGATCGTGAAGCATGCTGAATAGTTACAATAATTATATGTATATTTATTCATATGACAAGCATAACCAATCTATCGACAATTCCCCCGGCATAAAACAGTAAACGAAACTTTCCTTTCTTGACGGGTAGCTTATACTGTACGGTATGAGCCTGCCAAGGATCGCAGACACAGACCACCATCAAGGAGACCCTGATGAAACTTCCCGGCAAACCGACTCTCTGGAGCATTGGCATCCTTGCTGTTATCCTGCTCTTCATTATTCTTCTCCTGCCCGGCATACTGCGCAACGTGATAACGGACAAACTGGAAGAGGCAACGGGACGCAAGGCCTCCATCGGCCGCATCACATTAAATCCTTTTACCTGGACCGCGGAGGTCAGCGACTTCCGCCTCACGAATAAAGCAAGAAACAAGGCCTTTGTCTCCTTCAGCAGCGCCCGGATAAAGCTCAGCCCGGCATCTCTGACAAAAAGGGCCTTCATCGTGTCAAAGCTGCAGATATCCAGGCCCCGTCTGAACATCGTCCGTACCGCAGCGAACAGCTATAACTTTTCCGATCTTCTCACCAGTAAGAAATCCGAGAAGGGATCAAGTCTTCTTTACTCGATCAATAACATTGAAATCGGCAATGGATCGGTTGATTTTCTCGACCAGGCTGCCGGCAGTACAACTGCACATACAATTCGACAGATGAAGATTTCCGTGCCCTTCATCAGTAACATCCCCTACCTGGCGGACATCTATGTTGCTCCACATTTCAGCGCCGAAATTAACGGAGCCCGTTTCGTCGCCGACGGCAAACTCAGGCCTTTGGCCAAAGCCGTGGAAACATCCGCCATCATCACCATCCGAAAAATGGACATTCCCCATTACATGGCCTATCTCCCCCTGTCGACGCCGATCTCTTTCAGTTCCGGGACCTTTTCCACAACCACAGAAATAACCTACCGGGTTTCAACCACGGCAAAACCCGAAGTCACCGTGACGGGTGCCCTGAAACTGGATAACATCATGGTAAAGAACAAACAGGGAAAACCGCTCCTCTCAATGGACAGTGGGCTGATGCGGATCAACCAGGCTGATCTCTTTGCCCGCAAATTTGATCTAGCGGCTCTGCAAACCGCAGGTCTTGAAGTTTTCCTGGAGCGGGATGCACAGGGTAGATGGACCTGGCAGAAGCTGCAGCCTCCCGCCACGGATTCGACACCCGAGAAAACGAAAGAGTCACCGAAGCCCTTTCTGAAAGTAGCCAGCATAAAGAGTACGGGCGGAAAGGTCCATGTCCTTGACAGAGTCCCTCAGGGTGGTTTCAGAACCGACCTGACTTCACTTGACATGACCGTCACGGGACTGACTACGCAAAAGAACGGCAATGCCACCTGGAACCTGTCCTTTCACTCCCCGCGTAACGAGTCGGTCTCTCTGAACGGCCAACTGACCCTCACCCCACTTGCCCTTTCGGCACAGTTGAAGGCAACCGGTTTAGACATCGGGAGTTACTACCCCTACCTTGCTGACCGACTGAATACTCCCCTTACCGGGAAACTCGACACCACAGCCACGGTAAGTTTCAACAGCGACGTTGGATTGAAGGTGACCGACATGACCTTGGCCGGACATGACCTTGCCGCTGATTTCGGCAAGAAAGAAAGGGTTCGACTGGCAGAGGTCTCTCTCAAGGGAGGAAAGATCTCCCTGAAGGATAAAGCGGCCGAAGTGGAATCGGTTACCCTTGCGGGCGGAGATGTCAATTTTTCCCGTGAGAAGAGAGGCGGTTTTTCCTTTGAGAGAATACTGGTCCTGACAAAAACAAAAACGATGACGCACGCAAGTGATTCGCCCACTGCCGCCCCATTTACCTACCGGGTCAGGAAGGTTGAGGGAAGCGGCTTGAATATCACCTTCAGCGACCATAGCCTTCAGGGAAACCCGACCTTTCCCCTGAAGGGGCTCAGCTTTACCCTGCAGGACTACAGCGAACCGACCAGCGGCACAATCCCGTTTACACTCGCAACGGGCTACGGAAAGAGCGGAAAGATCAAGGTTTCCGGCACTGCCCTGCCCTCACCCCTCAAACTCAAGGGCATCCTTGAACTGAAAAGAATCCCGCTGCGGGATTTTGATGCCTATCTCCCGGACAACCTGGCCCTGTCCATCGCCGGAGGAGCGGTGGATACCCGGCTGGGTTTCAACCTGGCCAAGACGGGAGAGAAGATCAACGGGACATTCGACGGTTCCCTCGGGATACGCTCCTTCTACTGTCTTGACACAAAAGATAATGAAGACCTGCTGAAGTGGGAGCGCATGCAACTGAGCGGCATCAAAGGAGTCCTCAGCCCTTTCAGTCTGAAAGTCAGCGACGTATCGCTCACCAATTTTTACTCACGGGTAACCATCACCAAGGATCAGACCCTCAATCTGGAGAACCTGATGACCGAAACTTCCCAGCCCGCCATTCAACCCGGTGGCAAATCTCCACCGCCGCCACCAACACCAGCTGTCTCCGCGATAAGACCGGACATCAGGATCAATTCGATAACCCTTCAGGGCGGAACCATGGTCTTCAGCGACTATCATCTCAAGCTTCCATTTGTCACTACCTTCTACAATCTCGGCGGAAGAATCAGCGGTATTACCTCCGATGAAAAAAACGTGGCAGATGTTGACCTGCGCGGCAATCTGGAAAATCATTCGCCACTCACCATCGCAGGCACCATCAACCCGCTGCGCAAGAATCTCTTCCTTGACCTGAAGATCAATTTTTCCGACATCGAACTTTCCCCGACAAGTCCTTATACCGGCACCTACCTCGGCTATACGGTGGAGAAAGGCAAGCTGTTCCTGGAGCTTGCCTATCATATCGAAGACAAAAACCTCACCTCGGAAAACAAGCTGTATTTCGACCAACTGGAATTCGGCAAAAAGGTGGACAGCGACAAAGCGACCAGCCTGCCGGTACGCCTGGCAGTGGCGCTTCTGAAGGACCGGAAAGGGGAAATCCACATTGACCTGCCAGTAACCGGCAGAACGGATGATCCCGAGTTCAGCATCTGGCGACTGGTTTTCCAGGTCTTGCGCAACCTGCTGGTAAAGGCGGCAACCTCACCCTTTGCCTTGCTGCAGGCTGCAATCGGCGGCGGCAGCGAAGATTTCAGCAGCGTCACCTTTGCTCCCGGTTCTACTACCTTGACACCGCAGGAAAAAGACAAGCTCCTCAAGCTAGCGGGTGCGATTCAGGAGCGCCCGAACCTGAGTGTTGATGTAACCGGATTTGTTGACAAGGAAAATGATCCCGAGGGCTATCGCAATGAATACCTTGCACGTAAGATGCGGACGGAGAAATTCCTGGCCCTGGTCAAGGATAAGAAGAACCTTCCGGGCCAGACACCGAATTCCACCGAAATTCTGCCAGCGGAGTATTCGACCTATCTGAAAATTGTCTATCGGAATGAAAAATTCCCCAAACCTCGTAACTTCATCGGCATGCTCAAGGACCTGCCGGACAGCGAAATGAGGAAGCTCATTTTCGCAAATACGGTCGTAGGAGACGCGGAACTGAAGAAACTGGCGCAGGAGCGTGCCGCCGTTGTCCGGAATTTTCTGACAGAACAAGGAAAGGTAAACCAGGAGAGGGTCTTTCTGAAAAACGGCGATATCTACAAAGAGCCTAAGGAAAAAGGAAATAGCGCCAGTCGGGTGGAATTCGGGGCGCTGGTGAAATAGACTCATGCTACCCCCGTTGTCACGAGTCGAAGCGGGGGAAATCTTTGGCGGGCAGCCAGCAGTGGTTGCCCGTTTTATCAGCAGATACGGGTGATTGCTACTTCGTTACCGCTTCCCGGCAGGCATCCTCCAACTCCCGTCCTCTCGCCTCCCAGGAGTGATCGGCAACAGCCTTTTGCCGGACCTTTTCGGCCAACTCACACAGCAGCCCTTCATTCAGGACCAGTTCCACCAATCGTGCGGCAAAATCCGCAGCATCAGCAAAACGCGCATAGACACCGGCTTCTCCCAGTATCTCCCGGTTGATCGGAGTGTCGAAAGCAAGGACCGGGATGCCACAGGCCATATAATTGAAAAGCTTGCCATTGGCTTCGGAAAGGGAAACCTTTGGGGACAGAGCCACATCACCGGCCGAAAGCAGGCGTGCCGCATCATGATAGTCAATTCTGCCGGTAAAAGTAATACGGTCGGCAAGCCCCTCCGCAACCGCTCGCTGCTGGTACTGGTGGTGGGGAAACCCCATGATCAGGAAATGGAGCGGAACGCCACTCTCACTGATGATCTTCACCACCTCCAGGAGAATGTCGATACCCTGATAGCGGTTGAGGACACCAAGAAAGACTGCCACCGGGACACCGGCCGGCAGATTCAGCTCTCCGCGAACCGCTTCACCTTCGAAGGGCCGGAACTCCTCGGTATCAACACCATCCATAAGTGAGCGAACTCTCGCCCTCGGGATGTCCCATCGCTCGACTCAGATCACGGGCAGCAGTCCCGGAACTGGTCAATATAAGGTCGGCCCGGGCATTGACAAAACTCTCGATCCTTTGAAAAAGACGATACGGCAGAGAACCCGCTCGAACAAAATTGTGATCAACGATCTCCGTGGTCAGGCTCCCCTGGCAATCGAACAGGAGGGGAATGCGAAAAAGCATTTTCAGAAAGATCCCGAGAAAGGCCCCTTCATGGAGATGGGCGTAGAGCAGGTCGGGACGGAAACGGCGAATTTCTGATGCTGCCGTGAAGAAGAGCAGTATATCGAGATAGGGTTTATGCCAGGAAGGACCCGCGGCAAGCTTGCGGTACCAGGGAATGGAAGGAATGCGTCTGGTGGGTATTTCAGGCATGTCCCTGCCCAGGTGGTAGGTGACGATTCGCACCTCATGGCCACGCCGGATCAGAGCACGGGCCTCTTCATAAATCCTCACGTGGCAGCCGCGATCGGAAAAATACGGGGTCGGGGCCAGCATCAGGATGCGGAGTTTTCCGTTTTTCAAGGCTGGTCTCCTGAACTTTCATCTCAGGAATCGAGATTGATCTTTTCCTTCACCACATAAATCGGCTTCCCCTGCGCCTCATAGTAGGTCCGGGCGTTCACTTCTCCGAGAAGTCCCAGGACGATGAACTGGACGCCCATGAAGACGAGAAAGGCAGTAAGGAGCAACAACGGATTCCGATTCATGCTGGTGTTCTGGAGGAATTTCATATAGACCGTAGCCCCGCCGGTAATGAGCGAGGCGAATAAGGTGTAGATGCCGAGCCGACCAAAAAGCTGGATCGGCCGGGTAGAATAGTTGAGGAGGAATTTTACCGTTAACAGGTCCAGTATCACACGCATGGTTCGGGAAATACCGTATTTACTCGTCCCGTAAAGTCGCGGGCGGTGTCCAACGGGGATTTCGGTCACCAGGGCTCCAAACTGAGATACCAGGGCCGGGACAAAACGATGCATCTCACCATAGAGATTGATCCCGTCCAGAACTTCCCGGCGATAGGCCTTCAGGGTGCATCCGTAATCATGGAGCCGGATCCCGGTCATCCGGGAGATGAAACTGTTTGCCAGGATAGAAGGTAAGGTCCGGTTGAGGAAAGAGTCCTTCCTGTCTTTGCGCCAGCCGGAAACCACATCGAACCCTTCGTCAATTTTTGCCAGAAGTTTTGGAATGTCGGCTGGATCGTTCTGCAAATCACCATCCATTGGGACGACAATCCTGCCGGAAGCCGCATCAAAGCCGGCCGCCATCGCGGCTGTCTGGCCGAAGTTACGCCGAAAGCTGATCACCTTGACTCGCTTGTCTCCTGCTGCAATCTCGCGGAGAAAGCGAAGCGAAGCGTCCGTCGAGCCGTCATCAACCAGGATGAGTTCATACTCTATCTCACTCTTTTCCAATGCCGCCACAACTTCTCGATGAAGGGCGGAGATATTCTCTTCCTCATTGAAAATCGGAACTACGATACTCAGATCCAAGTACTACCACCTTTCTTACAAAGGGTCAGGGAAAAGCCGGGGATACCCCCACCTTTCCAGCGTGAACCGAAACTCTTAAAAAAGTACGATCATTGCAGCAAACATCGGTAAAATATTTACCAGTCGCGTCCGTTGCCAAAAGGCTTTATCCGCTTCACAGTCACCTCTCCGGTTGGCCGCACCCTCTTCCCGGCACCGTACACAGCGAGACCGTACAGCAAACCGGCGCCATAGGAAAGGTGGAGGACGGGAAAAAGCAGCGGAAGAAAGAATGCGGGACCTGTTTTCCCACTCGTGATGGCAGAGTGAAGAGCACCCAAAAGAGTCATCACTAGGTAGCACAAAAGCGGCAGATAGTACACAGGGAGATGGAGAAAAGGCAGGCTCAGGATGTAGAGCAGGAAAATGACCGGGACAAAGGTTGCGACACCGCTCCCACCACCCAGAAGAATCTGTTGGGCCCTCCCTCGGCCGTAACCGAACAACTGGCGGACAAAGGCACCAATGGTAGAACGTTGACTGCGGTAAACTGCCAGTTCGGGATCATGGAGAAGTTTCAACCCCGACCTGCGAAGCCTCACCAACAGCTCGTTTTCCTCATTGGGATAGAGACGTTCGTCGAAACCGTCAGCCTCGCTAAAAGCGGAGGCTGAGATACTAAGGTTGCAAAGGATAAGTTCGTGATCCCCAGTCTCCCGGCAGACGCCGTGCCGGCGATAGCGGTTACAGACACTTCCAGCGCCGAATGGGGAAGACAGCGCGAGTCCAAAGGCCTGCCGAAGTGACGAATCTCCCTCCGGAGTGAGGGAAGGCCCCCCGACCACGGCGACAGTGTCCTTTCCGTAGTGGTGAACAGCCTTCCGCAAGAAATCGGGGGAAACAAGGGAGTCGTCATCGAGAAAATACAGGATCTGTCCCCGCGCCCCCCTGGCTGCCAGATTTCGTTGGCGGCTGGGACAGGTCCCCTCAGAGACAAGCACCTCAAACAATCCTTCAGGATATTCGACGTTCCGCAACCCGTTAAGGGCACGTACCAACCCTCCCGGTTTGACCGGAATTATTATTGAAACCGCAGGATATTCCATCAAACCGCGCCGTCCTAGTTTCGTCCGGCGTTACCCTCCCCCATAGCTATGCAAGCCGGAAAGGAACAGGTTCACACCCAGATAACAAAAAATCGTTGCAGCAAAACCTACTATGGAAAGAATTGCGGCACGCTTACCAACCCAACCCCGGGTAATCCGGGCATGGAGGAATGCGGCATAGATAAACCAGACTATCAGGGACCAGGTTTCCTTTGGATCCCAACTCCAGTAGGAGCCCCAGGCATAATTAGCCCAAGCTGCACCGGTAATAATCCCCAGAGTAAGGAGGGGAAAACCGACCATGATGGCCCGGTAATTGAGATCGTCAAGGATTTTCGAGGAGGGGAAGAGGGAGAGTATCCCCCCTGCGGGCGATTTTCCGTCAGAGACTTCCTGCCTCGCCTTGATAAGGTACATAATGGAAACACCACAGGCCACCGCAAAGGCCGCATAGCCAAGGAAGCAGGTAACCACGTGATACAGGAGCCAGTTGCTCTGGAGAGCCGGCACCAAAGGCTGTATTTCTTTCTGCGATTCAACCATCAACTGGGCCCAGGCCATCCCCAGCAGGGCAAAGGGAAGCACGAACGCACCAACCGCCCGGTAGCGATACTTCGCATCAATGAGGAGAAAAATCAGGACAATGGTCCAGGCAAAAAACACCACCGATTCGTAAAGGTTCGAGAGGGGCGCATGGCCATGGCCAATATCATACGATTCTTTCCAGCGAAGGAAGAAGGCAACGGTCTGGACAAGAAAGCCGATTAAAGAGGCAATTGTGCCGGCAAGACCAATAGTCCTGTTTTTGCTGGCAAGGAAGGCAAAAAATATCACCGTTGCCACAAAGTAGGAAAGTGTTGCAATATTGAAGAGGAGAGAACTGGACATCCGCATACCTCCGAAACTAAATATTTTTCAGTTTATCTACAATTTCATCAAAGGAAGTGCGGAACGCAGCCTGGTTCTTGCTGGTGCTTCCCGCCACTACGATACGCCCACTGCTGAGACGGACCCAGATCCGCCGATGCGAGAGAAAAAAGGAAACAAATATCCCTGACACCAGCAGAAAACAACCAAGCCAGACAACCCAGACACCCGGATCCTTGGTGACCTGAAGGCCGGTGCTCCACTTCTGGTCAATTCCCGCAAAGGTGAATACATACGCGCCACCCTTGTCGGCATTGAAGGCCGGATACTTCTCCAGCAACGCAAAGGGTTCCGTAGCTGCGCTTTTCCCGTGCAACTGCACCTGCACGGCTGGACCGGAAAACCCCGGGTAGATACTGCCGACATCCGGAGCAAAACCGAGCACGGTCAGGGTCTCTCCGTCGGGGAGCGTTAGCGGCTGATCTCCGGTAACCGTTAACTGGGTTTCTGTACCAGTTTTGCGGTCACGAATCGCAAAGTGGAAAGAGGGATTGCCCTCTTGGCTGTAACTGGACTGGTAAAAGGTAATCCCACGATAGGTCAGGGGGGAGTTGACAATGACCGCTTGCTTGTCGATAACGGTAGTGCCGTTGTCGATGACACTGAGGACGCTCCGATACTCTTTCGGTGCGCCCGTATCGTAGAGGGTAAGTGAAAAAGAGTCGCAGCGCACTGCAAAGCCGAGATCAATGATCTTCCCCGTCGTGGTTGACGCCGTAGTAACGGCATCTCCCTCAGCAATCTGCACGAAGCCCTTGTAGCCAAAAAAGGACCCGATCATGGCTCCAATAAAGATAATGATGATGCTGAAATGGAGGATATAGACCCCAAGGCGACTGAAACGGCCTTTCTGGGCGAAAAAATGGTATTCGTCGTTGACCTTTGTGACAACAGGAGCGGTAAAACTTCGTCCGAGAATATCAGCAACAGAAGCTTTAAGTTTTCCCGCGCTCTGCGACACTTTCCATGACTGAACGTTCGCTAATGATTTTTCCTTCTGCTCATCGAGTACGGGGACATGTTCGTTGAGAAGCTTCCAGTCATGGGGAAGTCGGCGAAGGGAGCATGCGACAAGATTCAAGGTGAGCAGATAGAGTAGCAGAACAAACCACCAGGAATGGTACATGTTAAAGAAACCCAACTTGCCGTACAATTCGTATTTCGCCTGAGATATGGCCTGTAGATACTCTACCGGTGGAGGATTTCCCTGGGGGATAATCGTTCCGATAACCGACACCACAGCCAAGCCAATCAGGAGAAAAATAGTGAGCTTCAGAGAAGAAAAGAAGCGCCACAAGGACGTGCCAAAATCGCTAGTTTGATTTTTCAAGGATAGATCTCCCGGATAAAAACTTGTTTCAGAAAGCATGACACAAGCACATGATAATCTTATGTGGTGTATCTCCGCCGCTCCATGAAGCAGCTTATTGTAGCTTGTCGCTATTTTCTGTCAAGAAGAAAGACATGAAATAATTCATATTTTAAAAAGATTCCGGGAGCCCTAGCCGGCAGAAGGAGAAAACTCTATCCGACCTGCGCGTTGCCTGGCTCTCTTTGAATGACTTCAGAAGAACGGGGAAGCTGCTTGTACGCTTCCTTTCGGAGATTTCGTCACGTTTTTACCTTGAAAAAAATGCCGTCTGGTGCTACAAGTGCACAAGTTTTCATAGCTTTTGACACATCCGCTACCGGTTCTCCGCGTCAGGAATAGGAGCGGACCGCCTGCAGGTAATGACGTACTCGGTCCCGACTATAATCGGGAACCGCGGAGGGAAAAACGATGGGTTTTGCTGATTTTACGAAGATCTTCAGCACAATGCGCCTGCGCACAAAGCTGCTCCTCTTGATGACCGTAATGCTCATCGGCTCCCTGCTTATAACCCTGACTGTTTTCCAGACCCTCACCAGGGTCAGGATCGGCAGCGACAGCTATCAGAAAATAATCCTCACGCGGGACACACTTGCTGGAAGTCTGCTCCTGAAAGCAGATATAGTGAAGCTTCGCTCCACACTCCAGGAGTTAGATGAAAACTCCAGCAGCGAAAAGACCCAAACAGGCATTGCCAGTGTTACCGCTATTACCTCAAATATTCCGACCGAATTCTCAGCACTATCCAACAACATTTCCTCCCCGGAGGCGAAAGCAAAGTTAGCTGAAGCCAGAAAAACCTGGAATGAGTTGGCAGTTATCGTTCAGGAAGAGATCGTTCCCGCGGGAGACCGGGCTCGGCTGCAAGAACTGGCCACCGGTCCCATGGCTTCCCGATTCGATCGGATATCAGCGAACCTGGACACCCTGATCGATACACTTCGTACGGAAGCTGCCACTAATGAGTCTCAGGAAACTGCGTATGTCAACAAGACCGTTATCATGGGATTCGGCGTTGGTGGTGGACTATTTCTTCTGCTTCTCCTGATCGCAGGCTCCGTCGCAATGTCAATTGTCCGCGCCATTTCCAAAGAGGCCGAATTTGCCAATGCAGTGGTCAGTGAAGGTAACCTGTCCGACAGGCTTACCATCGAGAGAGAGGATGAAATCGGCGACCTTGCCAGG
Source organism: uncultured delta proteobacterium (assembly GCA_963717775.1). Lineage (GTDB taxonomy): Bacteria > Desulfobacterota > Desulfuromonadia > Geobacterales > Geobacteraceae > RPRC01. The sequence goes on along the minus strand of CAVQWZ010000025.1, from coordinate 144,351 downwards.
TCACTCAATCAGCTGGTCACTATGCTCCACGAAATGGTTTCGAAGGTAGATGTTTCCTCGGGGGAACTCTCCCGTATCTCCCGAACCCTTTCCGACGCATCCAATAAAGTTCTCAGCGGTGCTGAACAATCAAACACCCGTGTTGAAGAAACCTCATCGGCAGTCGCGGAGATAAACGCATCCATCAAGGAAGTTTCCCACGGCATCGATGGTCTCTCCCTCTCTGCCTCGGAAAACTCATCCTCGGTGCTGGAAATGGCAGCCAGCGTTGAGGAAGTTGCCCTGAACGTGGAAAATCTGGCACAATCGGTAGATGATGTCAGTTCTTCCATCATCGAGATGGCCGCTGCAATCAAGCACATCAACGACAGTGTCAACGGCCTCATCGACTCTTCGACCGTTACCGCCTCGTCAGTTATCCAGATGGACAGTTCGATCCGCCAGGTGGAAAAGAGCGCCCTTGACACGACCGCAATTTCCGAAGAGGTCCGACGCGACGCCGAAACGGGGAAAATTTCGGTTGAAGCAACCATCAAGGGCATGCAGGAGATCAAGCGTTCCTCCCACATAACCCACGAAGTAATCGTCACCCTCTCGGAAAAGGCAAGCGATATCGGCACAATTCTCTCGGTAATCAACGAAGTTGCCGAACAGACAAATCTTCTTGCACTGAATGCTGCAATCATTGCCGCACAGGCGGGAGAGCAAGGCAAAGGCTTCGCAGTGGTGGCGGACGAAATCAAAGAACTGGCTGACAGGACCAGCAGCTCGACTCGTGAAATAGAAGACCTGATCCAGGGTGTTCAGATAGAAACACGGCGTGCCGTCGATGCCATAAACCTTGCAGAGAAGAGTATTGCCGATGGCGAACTCCTGTCTCAAAAATCGGGAGTTGCCTTGGGTAAAATAGTCTCAGGCGTCGAAATGGCATCTGAACAGGTGGGTGAAATTGCACGTGCAGCTGCCGAGCAGGCCAAAGGCAGCTTGATGATCAGGGAAGCAATGGAGCAGGTCACCGACATGATCATGCAGATCGCAAATGCCACTCAGCAGCAAAACAAGGGAAGTGAATTAATCACGACGGCCGTTGAGCGGATGAAAGTACTTACGTCGCAGGTTCGCTCTTCGACGCGGGAACAGAGCAAAGTCGGCTCCCTTATCGCCGGATCCACCGAAAATATTACCAGCATGATCCAGCAGATAAAACGTGCCTGCGATGAGCAATCGCGCGGTAGCGAGCAGATTGTAATTGCCGTTGGAGACATACAGACCTCAACCCACGAAAATCTGAGTGCGGCCGGTACCATGGAAAAAGCGGTTAACGGCCTCTTTCAGCAGGTTGAGGTTTTAAAAAAGGAAATAAGCACCTTCTCACTGAAAGAACACAGGTAAAGACCATGGGCAGACTTGCCGAAACCTTTAGAAAATTGCGCAGGAAGAACGAGAAGGCTCTCGTAACCTTTATCACGGCCGGAGATCCCGACCTGGAAACCACCACCGACATTATCCGCGAACTGGAAAGCGCCGGCGCTGATATCATCGAACTCGGTATTCCCTTCTCAGACCCGATGGCTGATGGGCCGACCATCCAGCTGTCTTCCGAGCGGGCTCTCAGCGGCGGAACAACGTTGCCAAAAATCCTGGAAATGGTCCGTTCGGTGAGAAAAACATCCGAAATTCCGCTGGTACTCATGGGATACTACAATCCGGTCTTTTTCTACGGTTTGGAGCGTTTTGTCGCTGACGCTGTCGACGCCGGAGTGGACGGCATTATCCTGGTGGACCTTCCTCCGGAAGAGTCTGACGCAGAAGGTTTCTCAGCACTTGCCCGAAAAGGCGGCCTGGATAGTATCTTCCTGCTGACCCCGACCTCCGACGCCGGACGCATTGCGAAAGTAGTAAAACGTGGCAGAGGCTTTCTGTACTATGTGTCGGTCACCGGCGTAACAGGCGCAAGAAAGGACATCTCGGCAACGCTGGCTGAAGAATTGAAAAGCATCCGGAACGCAACCGACATGCCTCTGGTCGTCGGCTTCGGCATTTCCGACGCCACCCAGGCCGGGACCGTTGCAGCGCTCGGGGATGGTGTGGTAGTAGGCAGTGCCCTGGTAAAGCTGTTTGAGGAATACCGAGGCAGGGAATTACAGGACAAGGTTCGGGAATTCGTCTCTTCCCTCAAGGAAGGCATTCGTACCGTTACCTCAGGAAACTGAGTAAAACCGCGGCTGCCCCGCCCTTTTCACTTTCCTTTTTCCACACCATCATGGTACCGTGGCAACCTTATCACTTTTCCGGCATTCTCGGCAGGCAGTTCATCAGCAGGAGAAATGCCAACCGTCAACTGCGGAAGCCGCCACGGTACGCAGCACGGGAACTTTACATTTACGAGGCATAACTATGGGCTGGTTTTCACGAGAAAAAGCACCAATTGTACCAAACGATGAAAAAAAGGTCCGGGTTCCCGAGGGGCTCTGGACGAAATGCAAGAGTTGTAGTGAGATTATTTATACGAAAGAGGTGGAGAAAAATCTCAACGTCTGCCCTAAGTGCGACTATCATTTCCGTATCCCCGCCAAAGAGCGTCTCGACCTTATCCTTGATCTGGACACCTTCACCGAGTTTGATCGTGACCTGGAATCAATCGACTTTCTTGAGTTCCAGGACACGAAGAGCTATCAGGACAGAATCCAGGCAGCCATGAAGAAAGGACCCGGCAAAGAGGCCGTGGTCTGTGGCGAGGGCATGCTCGATGGCACTCCCGTCCAGGTTGCCGTATTTGAATTCACCTTCATGGGCGGAAGCATGGGGAGCGTGGTTGGAGAAAAGATTACCAGGGTCATTGAGAGAGCCATTGAACGGCAGACTCCGGCCGTGGTCTTTTCCTCATCGGGAGGCGCACGGATGCAGGAGAGTATCATCTCTCTCATGCAGATGGTGAAGACATCCGCGGCTCTTGCCCGCCTCCGTGAAGCGGGGCTGCCCTATATTTCGGTGCTCACCGATCCGACCACCGGCGGTGTAACCGCGAGTTTTGCCATGCTCGGCGATATAATCATGGCTGAGCCCAAGGCCCTGATCGGATTTGCCGGCCCCCGGGTCATCGAGCAGACCATCAGACAGAAGCTGCCCGAGGGTTTCCAGCGTGCCGAGTATCTCCTGGAACACGGCATGGTAGACCTGATTGTTCCGAGGAAGGATATGAGAGAACAACTTTCCCAGGTCGTGAACATGCTCTACCGGCCAGCACCGGCAAAAGCAGGAAAAGCTTCCCGTAGCTGAGAAGCGGGCAGCACGCCGTCTCATTCACCATGACCTATCAGGAAACGATGTCCCACATCTACGGACTGGTCCGTTTCGGCATGAAACCCGGACTTGAACGGATTCGAGCCACACTGCGCGCCCTTTCTGACCCTCAAGATGCCCTGCAGACTATCCATGTGGCCGGGACCAACGGCAAAGGATCGACAGCGGCCTTCCTGTCTTCGATTCTCAGGTCGGGAGGTCACAAGGTCGGGCTGTTCACGTCTCCGCACCTAGTCGCATTCACGGAGCGGATTCGCATTAACGGCAGGGATATTTCTGAAAAAGAGGTGGTTTCTCTAGCTGAGCAGGTACTCTCCGTTGCTCCGGAAGGAACCACTTTTTTTGAGATTGTCACCGCCATGGCCTATCTCCACTTTGCCGAACAGGGGGTGGGAGCTGCGGTGATGGAAGTCGGCATGGGCGGACGCTTCGATGCAACGAATGTCGCATCAGGCATCCTTTCGATCATCACCCCGATAGCCTTTGACCACTCTCAATACCTCGGCGACACCATTAGCATGATTGCTCGCGAAAAAGCCGGTGTCATCAAAGCAGGACGCCCGGTGGTCAGTTCTTCCCAGCCCCCCGCTGCACGGGAGTTAATCCGTCAGCATTGTCTGGGAACGAAAAGCCCTCTTTACCAGGAAGGAAGCGACTTTATCGCCACCTGGGAAAGTGACGGCCTGGCCTATTCCGGTATCAATTGGAAACTTAACGCTCTGCACCCGGGAATACCAGGCCGTTATCAGGCAATGAATCTCGCAACGGCAATCTGTGCTGCGGAATTATTGGACCAGCAGGGAATGTCTCTTACCAAGGACTCCGTGCGAACGGGTGCGGCAAACGCATCCTGGCCGGGAAGGATGGAAATTTTCACCGGTCCACCCCGTGTTCTTCTCGACGGCGCACACAACCCGGCAGGAGCAACGGCACTGGCAGAGGCTTTAGTTGATATCCCCCGGAGAGCGCTCATTCTGGTAGCAGGCGTTGTCGGAGACAAGGACGCAAATGGGATCCTTGAGCCGCTCCTCCCTTCGGCCGACTCAGTAATTGCGGTATGCCCTGCGGTTCCGCGCGGCCTTACCTCACATGAACTTGCAGTTCACTGCCGGGGTCTCGGTCACCAGGCAATTGAAGCCGGCAGTGTTGCCAAGGGATTGGAAGCAGCATTCAACAAAGCTGAACCGGATGATCTAATCCTCGTCTGCGGATCACTTTTCGTGGTGGGCGAAGCACGGTCAATTTTACTTTCACAGACATTCGAACCATTTCGCGGATAGCACCCGGATTCCATGAAAACTTCTCTCCTACAATTCCTGCTCGCATCTCTTTGCTTTTTGCCTATGTCGTCCCGTCTACTGCACTCGAGGCAGCTCCCCCCAACACGGAGGGGATAAAAATCAAGGCTGACACCATCGGCTACGACAAAAACAGTGACTCGTACAATGCTACCGGTAAAGTACGGATCGACTGGAGCGGGATTATTCTTTTCGCCGATGCGGTTTCCCTCCGGCAAAAGGATAATCTGGCCGTTGCAGAAGGTAATGTTCTTTTCATAAAAGGTGAAAACACTCTTCGGGGAACCCGTGCATCCATGGACATGGAAACGGCTAAAGGTGAAATCCAGGACGCCGCCCTGTTCGTCAAAAACGGAAACTTCCGCCTCACCGGTAAGAAACTGCAAAAAACGGGAGAGGAAGACTATCATATCGAGAACGGAACCTTTACCACCTGCGACGGAAAGGTTCCCAGCTGGAAATTCAAAGCAGCGGAACTGGACGTGACGAGAAACAATTATGCTGTCGGAAAGCATGCCGTATTCTATATCAAGGACATCCCGGTCCTTTACTTCCCCTATATCATTTATCCGGTCCAGGAAGAACGACAGTCGGGGTTCCTGATGCCCCGCGCCGGAGTGTCATCCAAAAAGGGCTTCTACCTCGAAATCCCCTACTACCAGGTCATATCGCCAAGTCAGGATGCAACCTTCTACCTGGATATCCAGAGCAAACGCGGTGCGGGAATTGGAGCTGATTACCGCTATCTGTTGCGTTCGGGAGGGCACGGGGTGGCAAACTCCTATTTCATCTATGACACCGAAAAAAGTGAATTTCGCGGTATCTTTGACCTGAAACACCAACAGTCATTCTCTCCGACCCTCTTCCTCAGTGCAGATATCAACCTGACCCTCGATCGCCAGTTTTATCAGGACTTCAGTGACGCCACCGGGGTGTACAACATGCAGTATCTTGAAAGTTCTGCATTCATCACTAAACACTGGGAAAAGTACTCCTTGACAACAGAGTTGCGCTATACCGAGAACCTTTACGCCGTCAACAACAAAGCGACTCTCCAGGAACTGCCCATCATCACCTTCACTGGCCTCAAGCAGCAACTGGCTGATACCCCGCTCTATGTTTCCCTGGACTCCAACTTCACCAACTTCCATCGACAGAACGGGTTGCAAGGACAGAGGATCTACCTCACTCCGATGATCACCTTCTACAACTCCCCGTTACCAGGGATTGAAAGTTCCGCATGGGTCGGATACCATCAAAGGTTCTATAATACCTATGGGGGGGATATTGCCACGGGCTCAAGCGATATGGGGATTATCGAGGTGGGAGCATCGCTCTCCACCACGCTCTCTCGCGTCTACGACATGGATTGGGGCAACCTGAAAAAGGTACAGCACACCATCATCCCAGAAATCAGATACTCCTATTTGCCGCTAAGAAATCAGGATGGTCTTCCGTTCTTCGACTATACCGACAGGCAGGTAGCCCAGAACATGATCAATTACTCAATAACAAACTATCTGACCGGCAAATATCTTTCACCAGACAACCCTTCCACCTACCGGGATCTTGCCTATCTGAGAATATCCCAGGGGTACGAATTCAGCGGCACCCGTCGCGACGTCCTGACGCTTGTTGACGATAAGCATTCCTTCACCGACGTCAGGGTCGAAGCCAAGGTGAATCCAACAGACCGTCTTTCCCTCTTACTGGACAGCCGCTTTAACACCTATCAGGCAAATATCTCATCCATAAACATTGCCGCCAAAGTCTCCGACAGTGTGGGCAACGCAGCACGGATCGGCTACAGTTTTTCCCGTGACGAAGTCCGTTACCTTGAGGGAGGTTTATCAATCAGCTACATTGAACCGTTCGTTTTCCACTACATGACCCGCTATTCTTTCGACACAAACGATTTTCTGGAATCCTACTATGCCCTGGAATTCAAGCAACAGTGCTGGGGCCTGAACTTTTCCTATCGCGAACGTCCCGGCGACACGAGTTTTCTGGTAAGCTTCACCCTTTCAGGGATAGGGGCATTAGGAAAATTCAAAGCTTTCTAGCAGACACGCCTCCCACAGCTTTCCTGTTTTCCCTTTACAACAACTGGAAATTTCTATATTCTTCTATATTTTGATGATCTTTTGCCATAGCCAAAACGGATGGTTTTCTCCTAAATCGGAGCCCTGCCGCCGCTTGCGCAGCTGATATCTTTTCGCCGCAAACCGGCTAGTCAGCCGGTGCGGAGCCTTCTACACTAAAGCAGGATACTGAATGAAAATCAGCACGATCCGCAATTTCTCCATTATCGCCCACATTGACCACGGAAAATCTACCCTCGCGGACCGACTCCTTGAATATACCGGAGCACTGACAGACAGGGAGAAACAGAACCAGTTCCTGGACAAGATGGATCTTGAGCGGGAACGCGGCATCACCATCAAAGCCCAGACAGTTCGACTCTCGTACCGTGCAGCTGACGGCGTCACCTATATCCTCAACCTCATCGACACCCCGGGTCATGTGGATTTCACCTACGAGGTATCACGCTCTCTGGCTGCCTGCGAAGGCGCACTGCTGGTGGTGGATGCTTCCCAGGGAGTCGAGGCTCAGACTCTTGCCAACGTCTATCTGGCTATCGAAAACAATCTCGAAGTCTTTCCGGTACTGAACAAAATTGACCTCCCTGCCGCAGACCCGGAACGGGTCAAGGAGGAAATCGAGGAAATCATCGGTATCGATGCCCACGATGCAGTTCTGGCAAGCGCAAAGGAAGGGATCGGAACACGGGAAATCCTTGAAGAGATCGTCCGCAAGATACCACCACCAAAGGGAGACCCAAGTGCTCCCCTCAAGGCGCTGCTCTTTGATTCCTGGTATGACCAGTACCAGGGAGTCATCATCCTGGTTCGGATTTACGACGGCACCTTGAAAAAAGGCGACAAAATCAAACTTGTAGCAGGCGGCCAAACCCACGAGGCCCTCAAGGTCGGAGTGTTCGCCCCTGCAATGGTCGAGGTCCCCTCGCTCTCCGCCGGCGAAGTCGGATTCATCATTGCCGGCATCAAGGAGGTTAAGGACGCCAAAGTAGGCGACACCGTGACCCTCTTTCACAGACCGTGTGCCGTTCCCCTTTCCGGGTTCAAAGAAGTGAAGCCCATGGTATTTTCCGGGCTTTATCCCATTGATACGGCCCAATACGAGCAGCTTCGCGACGCTCTGGCAAAACTCCGCCTGAACGATGCATCTTTCAGCTACGAGCCGGAAAACTCGGTTGCCCTGGGCTTCGGTTATCGCTGTGGTTTCCTCGGGCTCCTGCACATGGAAATCATCCAGGAACGTCTTGAACGGGAATTCGGCCTGCAGCTCATCACCACAGCCCCCACGGTCGTGTACCGGGTGCACAAAACGGATGGTTCGATAGTCACCATCGAGAGCGCCAACCAGCTGCCAGAACTCCAGGTCATCGATCATATCGAAGAACCGTTCATCCTCGCCTCGATCCATGTTCCAAACGAGTTTGTGGGAGGCGTCCTGGCCCTCTGCGAAGACAAGCGCGGCTACCAGCGGGAAATCAAGTACCTTACCCAGACACGTGTCATGATTATCTATGAGATGCCCCTCAACGAAATAGTTCTCGACTTTTACGACCGACTGAAATCCATAAGCAAAGGATACGCGTCCCTCGACTACGAGTATCTCGACTACCGCCTTAGTGAGCTGTCCCGCCTCAATATCATGATCAATGGTGAGGTGGTTGACGCCCTTTCCCTCATTATTCACAAGGACAAGGCCTATTATCGCGGCCGGGATCTCGTTTCCAAGATGAAGGAGCTTATTCCCCGCCAGATGTTCGAGGTCGCCATCCAGGCAGCAATCGGCAACAAGATCATCGCACGCGAGACAGTCAAGGCCCTCCGCAAGGATGTTCTGTCAAAATGTTATGGCGGTGACATAACCCGAAAAAGAAAGCTGCTGGAAAAACAGAAAGAAGGAAAGAAAAGAATGAAAAACGTGGGGAATGTTGAACTTCCTCAGGAAGCCTTCTTGGCAATTCTCAAGGTAGAAGACTAAACTCAGCAAGGATACCAGACCATGGAAAAAAACAAACTTCGCAATGAACCGGAAACGGAATCGAACGGTGCCCACACCGGGAAAAAGAAGCATCTCGTCAGGGAATACGCCGAATCAATCATCATCGCCGTTGTCCTGGCACTTTTTATCAGGACATTCGTGGTGCAGGCTTTCAAAATTCCGTCCGGATCCATGGAAGACACCCTCCAGGTTGGCGATCATCTACTGGTGAATAAGTTCATCTTCGGCACAACCATCCCCTTCACCGATAAACAGGTCTTCGCGTTGCGCGATCCGCACCGGGGAGATGTCATCGTGTTTGAATATCCGGAGGATCCGAGCAAGGATTTCATCAAGCGGATAGTTGGAGTTCCCGGCGATGTGGTACAGGGAATCAATAAGAATGTCTATGTAAACGGTAAACTCTACAAGAATCCCCACGAGGTTCACAAGGAAAATGATCTGGTGCCTGAAGATCAGAACCCCAGGGACACATTTGGTCCTGTCAAGGTTCCTGCAGGAAGCTACTTCGTCATGGGCGACAACCGGGACCGCTCTTATGACAGCCGGTTCTGGGGTTTCGTCAAGAAGGATAAAATCAAAGGTCTCGCCTTTATCAAGTACTGGTCATGGGATGGAGAGAACTGGCGGGTACGCTGGGGCAGCATCGGCCAATTGATCAAGTAACAGCCGCATCAACCCGTGTCCATTAAAAAAAAAGGCCATCCGAAGCATACTGCTTCGGATGGCCTTTTTGCTTTTTATCATCAGGGTCAGGACGGGTTATACCACGGGGGCAATCGCTACCTGCTTGCCTTTTTCCAGAAACAACACCTCGTCAGCAAGGACCGCCATCTCCCTTCTGCTATGGGTAACAAGAAGAAACGGTATCTGCCAAATCCGCTGGAACTCCAGAAGCTCACCCTGAAGTGCCTTTCGGTTACCATGGTCAAGGGCCGACAGCGGCTCATCCAGCAAAAGCAGGTCTGGCTCGACCATCAAGGCACGTGCGAGGGCAACCCGCTGTTTCTCGCCTCCTGAGAGCTCGCAGGGATAACGGTCCTGTAAGCAGGTTATCTTCAACATCTCCAACACATCCAGTACAGTCATTCGAAAACCGCCACCAGTCTTGCAGCGGCTCGGTATACCATACATCACATTATCCTTTACAGACATGTGGGGGAAGAGTGCGTAATCCTGAAATACGTAGCCGATGTGACGGTTGCGGGCCGGAATGGCAATCCCGTCCTTTGAGGAGTAGAAAACCTTCCCATTTAGTGAGATACTCCCATTGTCCGGCAATTGCAGGCCGGAAATGCAGTTCAATATCGTGCTTTTACCGGCACCGGAAGGACCAAAAATCACCATAATTCCTTCGGTGACACTGAAATTCACATCGATACTGATGCCGGGCAGGTGCTTATGGATGTTGACTTTCAGCATGGCACGAACCTCCTTTCTTCCACCCCTGAAGCTTACTGCGACTCCACCAATTGAGCCAGAAAACGACGGCAAAGGATATCAGGGTAATCACCAGCACCAGGTTCCGGGCCACAGCCGTATCCCCGGACTCCACGGCAAAGTAGATAGCCAGCGGTATCGTTTGGGTCTTCCCCGGTATGTTCCCCGCCACCATCAGCGTTGCACCGAATTCCCCTAGCGCGCGCGCAAAGGACAAAACCAGTCCCGCCAGGATCCCGGGCCAGGCCAGCGGCAAAGTTATTGTCAGGAAGATCCGCAACTCCTTCGCACCGAGGGTACGTGCCGCCTGCTCCAGTGATTGGTCTACTCCGGCAAAAGCCGCCTTGGCGCTCTGGTACATGAGCGGAAAAGAGACAACCGCCGAAGCAATGACCGCCGCCCACCAGGTAAATACCAGCTGCAGATCAAACGTCTCCAGCAGGAAACTCCCGATCAACCCCCTCTTGCCCAAAAGGATCAGCAGACCGTAGCCCAACACCGTAGGAGGCAGCACCATCGGAAGAATGATAAGAGATTCCACGACATTCTTGCCCGGGAAATCCTTCCGTGCCATGGTCCGGGCAATGCCGAGGCCGATGAAAAAGTCGACAGCCACCGCCGCAACGGCTACCTTTAAAGAAAGAAGTATCGGTTCAAGCATACGCTCTGCTCCTAGGGAAATAGATCAATAGGGTAGCAATTGCACGGTAAATGCCAGATTACTAAACCCACAGCATTTTTCCCGGAAGCTTTGGCGAAAGCTGCTCTGAAGGTATATATCCAGCTAGTTCAGTAGAAGAAGAAATTCATGTTTAAAAGATGGGCAGGGTATACAAATAAGCTAGGCGGGAAATAACAGACAACGTCGAATGAAAACATGACCAATTATTGAGCATCTATTTTGTTTGCATGGCATAATTTCACAGGCAAAGAGAAGGTAGAATTTCACCAAGTGACCATTCTGACCCGGTATTCGCCTCCGATTACCATGAACTCACGCTCCCCTCTGAGGATGCTACTGGGCAGGAGCCCGGTAAAGAAGAAGATTTTGGAGATTGGAACCTGCACTTGCCAAACAGTATAACCAAACTCCCAGGCCCGCTCCATATCGTCGGTAAAGGAAGAAAGGTTGTTGAGACGTACATACTGCTCAGTCTTGGAAACGACTTCCAGTACCTCATGCTCTTCGGCATTGGTGACTCCCCGGTAGAGTGTCAGCCAGCGATCGCTCGGAAACCTCCGCGCCAGATCGAATTGAGAATACTCAAAAAGCAGGTCAAGTTGAGAATTAATAGCATTGGTGCGCGCACTTCCCTTGGTCCGGTCAATGGCAAAAACGAGGTACTCTTCGGAATGGACATCAGTAATTTTCAGCTTGTGGAACGTAGGGGGCAATCCGATACGACTCTCCACCCAGCCCTTGAGCACTGCCCCCTCGATGGAATTCGATTCCATTCCCCAGCCGCGAAGAAAACGAAGGTAACTATTTTTGATGCTTTTGCGAGCCTTTTCGCTCGACTGCTCTTCCCACTGGTGTAGTTGGAACTTCACCGACATGTAATCATTGAAAAAAACTGCCCTTTCATCGGACGTGAGAATTTCTTCAAGTCGCTGAAAGAGAAAGCGGTTTGCCTCACGAACCCCCATGAGCTCAATCGGCTGAGGATTTTCGTTAAAATGTCGTGAGGCAATGGCCCACGGTGGCAGATTACAATGATTATAGGAAATAGTCATAACGGAAGATACCAGCCGGTTTGGATCAGGTCAAATAGTCTCCATCCAAATGCTCAAGGTAAGGACTAAATGACTTTCGCCAGTTCAATGAGAGTTTCTCGAATCGGACCGGGAGCAGCATAGACATCAATCCCTAACTGCTCCAACTCCATTTGAGGCGCCTGCCCGATCTGTGCACAGACAACAGCCCGACAATCCTTCAATGCCTCTGCAGTGGTAGTGAGAACCGGTTTCCGCAGGCCATGATCGGGATCGTCCGAACAGTATTTTTCCACCCTCTTCTCCTCCTTCAGGGAAACGTTTTCTCCCTCGACCTCGTAAACATAAAAGACCTCAGCGTGACCGAAGTGCTCATTAATCTCTTTACCATCCCGTGAAGCTACGGCAATCAGCATAACTTTCTCCTTAAAGACAACGGAAGACGCAAGATATGCGCAATAAATTCGACAGATTCAATAATAGCCCCGCTATCAACAGCGAATACCTCCATCCTCTACCTATGCGACCATGTCTTGCGTCTCCCGTCTGACATCTTACGTCTTATATTTCACAGACTTTTTACAGCACGATCGGCGCAAACGTGAACGACTTCTTCGCGCAGGTCCTGCCACAGGCCTTGCAGCCAATGCAATTGCCGGGATTCTCAACCTTCATGAACATTTTTGCGGAATCGTCCTCGTCCACCTCTTCAAAGGTAAGCACATCGTGCGCACAGACCTTGTAACAGCGACCGCAGCCGATGCAGGTTTCTTCGTCAATGGACATGACGAATTCAGGAGTCCACTCTTTTTTGTCTCTGGTTAGTCCGGTAATGTATGCCATGTTACTATTCCTCCGTATGGGTTTTGTTATTGGGTCAGGATAGACCCTGCCCGATCTGAAATCTAAACGTACTGTGCTCTCAATACCCTCAATCCTCCATAAAGGAGGGGATACTCCCCTTGTTCATCGCTTTTCTTATCCATGGCGGAGGGTTCCCCCGCAGAACTTCCTGGAGTTTTTCGACGATTTCTACCACACTAATTTCTTTGCCCGTCTTCATAGGGTGAACCTTGCAGGCAACCACCTTGGCCGCCGCAGGTCCGCCAATCTGCATGGTGTAGACGATGGCACAATCGCCCAAAACGGAGACACGCGAGGCTATCCTGTCATCTTCATCATCACCCGATTGCACAACAGGAACAGTCTCCAGAAAATGGGCCTCGTCCGGCCCAATCTCCCAGACACAGAAGCTGCTTGCCATGCCAAAGTGCTGATCGATCATTTCGCCGGTAGTACTGGTAAATGCTACTTTCATAATTTACCCCTTTGTCATCCACAGATTTCACAGATTTTTCGGTAACAGATAAGGCATTCAACAAGGAGTTATCAAGCTATAAGCGGCTTCCAATTTTTTCATCAATCTGTGGAATTTGTGGATTTCCCGTTTTTTAGTTATGCGCCAACTTCTGCGCCTCTTTCGCATTTTCCTGAAAAATATTGGCCGTTTCGAACAGAAGGTTCATGGTTCCTTTGTAGCCAACTCTCATCTTCTGATGGGCGCCAAGACGATCGAACACTGGCAGACCTGCCCGCAGATGGGGAATGCCGCCCATCTTTGCCGCTGCCTGGCGGCCATTACTGTTAGCAACCAGCAGGCTGCTCTCGGCAATCACCCCTTCCAAATCTTCCAGGTCGCCCACGTAGACGTTCTCTGCCGGCAGGGCATCCAGCCCACGCACCCTGGTGGCTGACAGGGCAGACTGGATTTTGCAACCCATGCCGGCCAGGAAATTCACCATAACCTTCAGCAGGTCGCCCTCCAAGGCAAGGGTAATCTGCTTGTTGCCGAATTGGTAATGGGAGTCCACCATAGCATCCATGAGTCTGCTCCGCTGGCGACGGAATTTCTCGGGAATCAATCGTCCGGAGATAGCGCTCAAGATCTCCATGAACAGATCCATTTCAGCAAAGCCGGTGATGGAGGTGAATCCGTAGGCCGGGGTACCAAATCGCTCGCTAAGCTTTTGTGCCGACTTGGCCAGCGAATCGCCAATATACATCGTGGCGACGCTCCGACCTGCCAACCTGATCCGGTCAATCGTTATCCCACCCACGGAGAGGGCAGAAACAGTATCGTCCACATGGCCGTCCAAAGCGCAGGAGATATCTGGAAGAACCACCGGATCGAGACCAAAGGCCTCACAAATCTCCTTCACCTCTTCCACGTCCGCCGGGGTCAGAAAAGCGCCAGGGAGAATGGTCACCTGGTTCGGGATCACCTCGCCGGCCTCCGGCAGAGTGGAGCAGATTGCCTCCACCGCAGCTGCATAACCTTCCTGGAGCGAACCGCAGTAGTCAGGGGTGGAAGCATGTATCACCGGCACCCCTGCCAATTCCGGGTTCTCTTCCCGGAACTGGAAGATGGCACTCCGTACGTCATCACCCATAGTTTCCGTAAGACCGGAGGTCATCACCCCAACCACGCCTGGATTAAATTTCCCGATGACCTTTTTCAGACCTTTCTTCAGGTTCTCCCATCCTCCGAAGATAGCGGTATCTTCACTCATACTGGTACAGTTGAGAGCGATGGGCTCCTTGAAATGCCGGGACAACTGAAGGCGGATGAAGGTTGAGCAGCCTTGGGCACCATGGAGCAAACCAAGCATCTGGTCGAGCCCCAGAAAGGCCAGTGTCGCACCCAGAGCCGGCGAATTCTTCTGCGGATTGACCGTAGCATTCTTGGTCGGCACCATGACCCGCGATTCCTTCATGTTTTCGGAGAGATACCTCTCTGCATGCCCCATTGCCGATGAAACATCCGCATCCAGCTCTTCCGGGCTCTTTTCCCACGGGGCTTTTGCGTTCAGGACCGGCCAGATGGGATTGTTCACCGTCAGGTCCAACTGATTGGCAAAGGTTACCATGCCCTCGTATCCGGCATAGGGATGGGAGCGGCCATGATTAATATCAAGAAACGGCGTCTTGGTTTTCAGGGCCAGGAACTTGGTCTTGCCTCCGGCCACGATCAGGTCCGGCAGCTTCTGGTACATAACCTGCAGAAGTCCGGCACTGCTGGTGTCCTCAATGATCTGGGCATCCTTGTGCATCAGGGCCTTCATCCGGTAGAAATCTTCCAGGGTGGAGTTCTGGGTTCCGGCAGCCAGTATCTCGACGCCGAGTTCGCGAAGGGCATTGACCATGGACCAGGTCTTGACGCCACCGGTAAAGAGCACCGAACTCTTCCCTTCCAGCCGGGCCCGGTACGGGGCGAGCTTTTCACGGCACTTCACCTCTTCCTCGGCAATGAGCCTCTCCACCCGCTCCTGCATAACCCTTTTTTCCAACCCGTTCACGGCATTGTCCAGCTCCCGGGCAATATCGCGCAAGGCCTTGGCAATGTCGGTCATACCGTAGAACGACTCCTCAAGGTACGGCATGCCATATTTTTTCTGCATCTTTTTCGCCAGGTTCGTAAGGCTTTTCGAGCAGATGATCACATTCAGCTTGGCTCGATGGGCATAGCGAAGGTCCTCGAACCGGGCATCGCCGCTGAAGCAGGAAAGAATACGAATACCGAGCCTGTCAAAGAGGGGCAGCATCCCCCACAAGTCACCGGCGATATTGTATTCGCCAATCAGATTGATGTCATAGTCGGTAACAAACTCCGGCTCGGCAGTTCCGATCACGTATTTGAACATAACCTCGCCGGCCAAGCGGTTACCGATGTTCTTGTCACCGATGAAGCCAGGAGCATTTACCGGAATAACAGGCATCGACACCTTGTCCTGAGCCGCCGTGCAGACCGCCTCGATATCATCGCCAGTCATGGCGGTGACGCAGGTGGCATAGACGAAGATTGCCTTTGCCTCCGGATAGCGTTCCGCCAACTCACGGATGGCCTTGTAAAGTTTCTTTTCACCGCCGAATACCACATCATTTTCGAGGATCTCGGTAGTGAAACCGCGCCGGAACAGTTGCGATCCCGAAGAACGGGCACCCCGATTGTCCCAGGAATTACCGGCACAGGCGATAGGGCCATGCACTAGGTGGATAACGTCGGTAATCGGCATCAGGACTACCCGGGCGCCGTCATAGGCACAGCTCTTTTCAGCTCCTTCGCCGGGCTCCGCTTTCTTACAGAATTTGGGAGCGCCCTTATCGTGGGTATCGCATTCGGTTACATCATAATAATCGGGCTTTGCCATAATTTTCTCCCATTTATATTTTACGATTTCGGTTCAGGCAACTTTTGTCAGGAACCGAAAAACGGAAAAAAGGCGCCCCACCCCTCTCCCGGGACAGTTGGCGCCTTTGCCAATACTCGCTGTTGAGAACTTATCTGTACTGAATACCTTCTTAGCATTAGGCGTGCCAAAGATATAACTGTCGATATTTCAGTAAGTTGCAAATATGCGGCTTGCTTTCATTGCACGATTCGCACAACAGAATGCCTTTTTTTTAGTCAGCTATTTTCTTTCTTACGCAAACCATTGCAGCACGAAAACGGGAGATACTCCGGTAAACACCACCCATGCGGAGTAGAAATAGTAGTCTCCCGAACCCTCCAAACTTCAAATTCCAAAAAGACTATGATACTGTTCTTCCAAACAAATCAGGCCAATACATCAATATCACGCCACAATGTTCGATTTTGCTAAAGTCTTGTTTCATTAAACCCGAAACAAAAGAGTAGATAGGAGAATTAGATAGTGACAAAAATAAACCTGCCCAAAACAGCTGCCGCAAACAATGAAACGATAGACTGGAGTGTTCTGGGAACTCTTCGGTCCTGCCGCAAGCAGGGAGGCCCTGACCCTTGCATCCGGCTGATCACTATTTTTCTCGACTCCTCGCCGGCGTTACTGAAAGCAATGCACACGGCCCTTCAGACAGCAGACCCCGAGTCCCTGGCCAAAGCAGCCCACTCCATGAAATCGGGCAGTTTGAATATGGGTGCCACGGTACTCGGTGAGCTCTGCACACAACTCGAAAAAATCGGCAGAAGCGGAGTCACGGAAAAAGCCGACGACCTTTTTGCCAGGGTAGAGCATGAGTATGCCGCCGTAAAAACAGCCTTCGGGAAGTTTGTGTCCGAAAACGAAAACTGATTGCAGCGCCACACATTTCAGCGCAATGGTTTTAGGGACGTCGCATAGGTGGCCCTGAAAATTACCGTACCAAGTCATTTGATAAATGGGAGACATATGAAAAGAACCAGAACTGCGAGATCACCCCGCTTGGCCCGTAACACCCTGTTTTTTGTCGGGGTACTATTCTTCAGCATCCTGCCGCTTTCTGCATCTCAGGCAGATGAAAATGAAAGAGTCTCGCCCTCCGCTATTGATATGTCGGCCCCCCAGCTCACAAAGCTGACTCTACAGAACTGTATCGACCTTGCACTCCAGAACAACCACGCAAGGTCAGCCTCTCGTTTCGGCATAGAAATCGCCGAGGCCCAGCATCGCCAGGCCCTCTCGGCTTACTGGCCACAGGTCGGGGTCAAGGCAACCTACTCGATCATGGATGAGAACCCGAACTTTATTTTTCCTGGGAGAGACATACCCTTGCCGCAGGGGGTAACGATTCCGGTAAACACCCCCTACGGACCGCTCGAACTCGCCAGTTTGCCGGTACCTGAACAAAACGTCAAACTGATGGACCGCCAGAACTTCGTTGCCTCCCTGAACGCCACCCTGCCCCTCTACACCGGTGGCAAGATAAGCTCGATCGTGCGGCAGGCTGAGCAAGGGATCCGTGCAGCTAAAGAAGAATCCCGCCGAACAGCTCTGCAGGTCGCCTACGATACCACCCGCTACTATTACGGAGCCGTTCTTGGCAAGGAGCTTCTCAAGATCGGCAGAGACACCCTCTCCCGCATGGAAGTCACCCTGGATTTGACCGAAAACCTCTACACCAAGGGTTCCGGCAGGGTAAAAAAGACCGATTACCTGCGCAACAAGACGGTGGTCGAATGGCTGCGCTCCGCGGTTTCTTCGCTGGAAGCGAACGAAAAGCTGGCACGAGCGGCACTCACCAACACCATGGGGATCCCTTGGAACACACCGATCGAAGTAGCGGCCGAAACCTTGCCCTTTAGACCGGTTCGGAGTGATCTGCAAAACCTGGTAAGTGAAGCCTATCGTTTCAATCCCGATTGGGCTAGAATGGAAGCCGGCTTGACAGCTGCCGATGCGAAGATCAGCGAAGCCAAAAGTGGCCACTTGCCGAAAGTCGGACTTTTTGGCAGCTTGACCAGAATCGTGAACTCCTATGACAAGGGAATCGTGACCCCGGAAAACAGAAATTCCTGGGCGGTCGGTGTCGGGCTTGAAATCCCCCTCTTTGACGGTCTTCGCACCACAAATGAAGTGCGTGAAGCAAAGGCGCGACTTGCAAAGCTAAAAGAGCAGCAGGTCCTCCTTCGCGAAGGCCTTGCACTCCAGGTAAAACACCTCTTCATCCAGCTCATGAGATCGCAGGACCAGCAGACTTCCACCGGAGCCGCCGCGATTGCAGCGGAAGAAAACAGGTCCCTTAATGAGCGGGCTTACCAGGAAGAGCTGGTGGAGACGAAAGATGTCATTGAAGCCCAGCTTATGGAATCCCTGATGAAGGCGCAACACTTGAAAACCCTCTACGACCATCTGGACGCAAGTGCAAACCTTGACTTTGTGGTGGGCAAAGAGGTAACGGCTCTTATTGAAGGAGCTCAGTAACAGCACCCTCTCTGGACGGGAAAAAGGATATCAAGACCGTGACGTTGCAGAAGTCCATCATAATGACAGTAGCTGTTGCCCTCTACTGCATCATCGGCCATGGCTCCGCATCAGCCGATGACCTGGGACTTGCCAAAGACAAACCCTTGGTTATCGGCTATTCGAGCAAGGTTTTCTCTAACGTTGCCCCCCGGGACGCTATCGGACTGACAAAAGTATGGGTTCAGAACGCCGACCGCACCATGAAGAATGACGTCCCGTCCAATGTTGTCTTTTTCAATGATTCTGGTGAGATGGAAAAAGCACTACAGACCAATGAGGTTGATATAGTTGTACTAATCGCTCAGGAGTTTACTCAACTGCGGGAGCGCGTGCCGCTCAAGCCGGTACTGACGGCAGACTCCGGCAGGCATTTTTACAACGAACTGCTGCTGCTGGTACGAAATGACAGCGGCATATCCCGACCTAGCCAACTACGCGGGAAATCGATTCGCATTGAGTCGTGCCAGAAAGGCTCAATCCCCATCCAATGGCTTGATTCATATCTCATGGCACAGGTTGCCAGCGACTCACAGGACTTTTTCAGCGATATCACCGAACACCCCAAGGCCTCACAAGTTATCATGTCGCTCTTTTTCAAACAGACCGATGCCTGCCTGGCAAGCAGGGATTCCCTGGAAACCATGAGCGAACTGAACCCTCAGATCGCTCGGACACTCCGCATTCTTGAGACATCACCCGGCTTCGTTACCGGACTGCTGGCTGTCCGCAGCGACATCCACAACCCGCGACGCGATGCCATGGTGAAAGCATTTCTGGGGATACAAAACGATCCGAAGGGCCGGCAGCTGCTCACCATATTCCGCATCAACCGCCTGGTTGAATTCAAGCCTGAGCATCTGGCAGCCATAGAAAAAGTACTAAAAGAACACCGGAACAGCCTTGCAAGCACCAAATGGAGAAAGCGCTGATGGCAAGGCCAACCAACAGGCGACTACTGTGGAACCTTGTGGCAATTTCCGCCACTGTTTTCATGGTATCATGCGCCATGTGGCAGAGTTCCTGTGCAGCCGAAGCAGGAAAGTTTCACGTAAATATCGGCTTTTCCACACGGGCATTCGTAAATGTCCCCCGTGAAGATATCAGGGTTGCCGTCCGGATTCTCTCGCAGAAGGTAGCCCGCAACACGGTCGGTTCTGCCAATTCGCAGATCTATGACTCCATCTCGGATATCGAGCGGGATCTGAATGCAAAGAAGCTCGATGCCGTGGCTCTGACACCCGAGGATTTTCTCGAGCTCAGTTCCCACACCCCCCTGGACCCGGTCATGGTTACCGCCACCAGCATGGGCCATGAGGTCGAGCTACTTCTGCTGGCAAGAAAAGATAGCCACATCCGCACCTTTCGGGAGCTGAAGAACCGGACCATCTCGATCCCGGCAAAAGTCGTCCAGTACGGCAACATGTACTTTACCTGGGCCGAAATACTGCTCATGCGGGAAGGGTTCCAGTCCATTGAAGGCTATTTCTCCTCAGTCAGTGAAGCGCGAACCCCTTCCCGGGCCCTGATGCAGGTCTTTTTCCGCAAAGCCGATGCCTGCGTCGTGACCGGACAAGTGCTCGAACTGGCAACCGAGCTCAATCCACAGATCGGCAGGGAGCTGACAATAATCGCACGGGTCGGTAAACTGGCCGGGGGAATTATCGTATTTCGAAGTGATCTTCCGGAGGATCGCAAACAGAAACTCCGCCAGGCTCTCCAGACGCTCCATGAGGACCAGGAGGGTCGGCAACTGTTTCTCCTCTTCCAGTTGAACAGACTGATCCCCTACCGACCCGAGTACCTGCGAGAAACCCGACTTTTTTTTGATGAACATCGAGATCTTAAGAGACGAGTCGCCCGCAGGCATTAGAGAATATGGAGGGGCTATCTTGACGTTTCAGGTAACCGCTTTGAAAGACTGAAAATCACCGATCCCCCTGAAGGATTACCTGTAGCGATAAGTCATCTGGAAACCAGATTAGCGCTATTCTTCAGCTTTGAAGATTGTCATCCCCGAATGTCTCTATCGGGGATCCATGATTTCAGTCGGTTAGAAGCTGGATTCCCGATCAAAATCGCTTCGGGAATGACAGTTTTGGGAACTGGCGGAAGATTGACACTAATCAGGTCTGGAAATGAGGTAATAACAGAAACGCAAGAGGCTGGCGAACCAAAGGAATAAAAATGAAAAATATCTTCGGTAAAAATACTGTTTCTCCCCCGGTAATCGCAGCCTTGATCGCCGTCCTGTGTTTTTTCCCCTCCGTGCAAAAAGCTGCAGGAGAAGAGTTCCACCTCAGTCTGGGCTACACGGGTAATACCTACCAGGAAACAACCAATAAGGACATAAAAGCCGCAGTCAGTATGTTGCTCCAAAAGGTTGCCTGGAAACATTTCGGCAGAAGCAAGGCCCAATTCTATGATAGTGTTTCCGAGATGGCCGCGGCCCTGAAAAGCGGCACGGTCCAGGTCCTGTGCGTTGGCCCCGAGGATTTCATGGAGTTGAGGGCTCGCGCGCCCGTTGATCCGATCCTTATTACCGCATCGAGCAGCGGCCATGAAACAGAACTGCTTCTCTTGGTGAGAAAAGACAGCGGCTTCCGCTCCCTGCGTGACCTGAAAAACAAGACGCTCGTCATGCCGGTCCGGAATACCAAGGTCGACAGCATGTTCCAGGTCTGGATTGAGACCCTGCTGATGCGCGATGGGTGCTCCAATATTGAAACATTTTTTTCATCGCAGAAGGAAACCCAGACATCCTCGCGCGGAATCATGACCGTTTTCTTCCGTCAGGCGGATGCATGCGTCGTGACCCGCCAGCTTTTCAATCTGGCCGCAGAATTGAACCCGCAAATCGGCCGAGAACTGGTACCTATTACCAGTATAAACAAGCTGTCTCAAGGCATCATATCCGTGGACCGCAGATTGCCCGATAACCTCAGAGAGAAGATCAAGCAGGCATTTCTGAGCCTCCCCGAGTCTCCAGAGGGCAAACAGCTCCTCATGCTTTTCCAGTTAAGCAAGATGATCCCGTTCCGACCTGAGTACCTCACTGCAACAGAGGCACTATTTACTGAGCATCAACAGCTCAAGACCAGGTTCGCCAAGCGATGAAAATTGCACGGAAAACTCATATCATAATCGTAAAAATACCGCCTGCTTACAGAGCCTATCAAGCCCCCTGCTTGGTTCATTCGCTGTTCTTGGCACTGGCAATGGCAATCGTACTGCTCGGATATGTTCCGCTCGTTCTCGCAGACCAGTGGGACGGACTATCATCCACATTGCGGGTAGGTTTTTCATCGCGGGTATTTCCCGATGTGGACCAGCGTGATGCCCGGGTAGCCATGGAGCTATGGACCAGAGAACTGGCCCGCGGCATGGGCATCAAGAACACACCGGTAACGTCAATCTACAAAAATCCCGCCGACCTGCTGGAAGCGGTCAAGAAAGGGGAACTGACTGTCGTCACCCTTCCGGCCATTGAATACCTGCAGATCCGAAACAAAGCCCCCATGACCGCCGTTATCGTTGCAGCCAGCAATTCCGGTAGTGCACGGCAGTATGCCCTGATCGTCAGACGTGACAGTGGTATCAAGTCTCTTGTGGACCTGCGGGGCAAGACAATTATCATCCCCTCCTCGACTAAGTACGAAGCAAGTCACATCTGGCTCCACGTTCTGCTGATGAGGGAAATAGAACAGGATCGCACGCTATTTTTTCGTCAAGTGCGGGAATCTTCTTCAGCTTCCAAGGCAATTTTGAAAGTGTTCTTCAAACAGGCAGATGCTGCAATCGTCAGCCATGGTGCTCTTGAAACCAGCAGCGTCTTGAATCCACAGATCGGAAGAGAGCTTGCGGTAATTGTCGAGTCAAAACCGCTGCATGGCGATATCACCTGCGTCCCGAATAATATCAGCGAGAAACTGCGGAACTCCATCACAAATTCGGCCCTGCATGTGCACGAAACAACCACGGGCAAACAGATGTTCACCCTGTTCCAGATCGACAGGGTGATTCCGTTCAATCCATCCTATCTTTCGGGTCTGGAAGAACTGCTGCTGGAACGTGACCGGTTGCTGGCCAAACAGGTGAAAAAAGGATTATTAATTTGACAACCGAAAAATCCGCGACGACTTTTGCCGACATACTGACCAGTTGCTGCCGCGCCCTGATACCGTTGCTGCTGTTCATGCAGCTCGCCGTACCCCCGCGAACTGCAAGCGGCGCTGAAGTGCTCCATACCTCCGTAGCGTTTTCCAAAGGCACCTTCGTCGATGTGAGCAAAGAGCAGGCTCAGTCCATAGCAGCACTCTGGACCGATATCGTTGCCAGCAACTGGGGCAGTACCTCAAGCACACACATTTACAACACTCTTGCAGAACTCGAAACGGACATCAGATCAAAAAAGATCGACCTGGTGGTTCTTATCTCCGGTGAATATCTGGCCCTCCGGGAAAAGGTGCCCCTTGATCCGCTGTTTATTCCGGTAAAAGGCAAAGATCTCTACGACCGACTGGTCCTGGTCGTCCGAAAAGACAGCGGCTCACGCTCTCTGTCAGACCTGAAAGGCAAGACACTCTTCAAGCAGAGAAATCTCAACGATGACCTGTGGCTCGATACGCTGCTTATGCGCCAGGGTGTGCGGAATCCGGAGCGTTTCTTTTCAGACGCTCGGGAAATGACAAAACCATCCGCCTCCATATTTGCGGTCTTTTTTCGGAAGGCTGATGCCTGTATCGTAACGCAGCGCAGTCTGCGGGTAATGGCCGAACTCAACCCGCAACTGTCGAGAGACCTGCTGATCCTGGAGGAATCCCCGCCATGGCCCACCAGCATCATTGCCGTAAGAAAGGGGCTCCCGGTTCAGCGCCGGGAAGCCATCCAAGAGGTCCTTGGCACCCTTGACCAAAGCACCCAGGGGAAACAACTTCTTACCCTGTTCCGGATGGACAGTCTGGTTTCGTTTCGACCCGAATATCTAACTCAACTGGAAGGGCTTTCCAGGGAGAACAGGACCTTTAAACTCCATCTAAAGTAGGGTTACTCTGACAAAAGACGAACAGCGAGTGTCCCGTACAATAAAGAGGAACTGAGATGCGTACAGAAAATCCCATGGAAAATCCGAAGAAAAGGAAGCAAAATCGCTTTCTGAGCTTCTTTACTCCACATAGAATCGTTATCCGGGTCGCGCTGATTTCATCGACCCTAATTATCATCAGCCTCGGGCTTTTTATCCTGGCTACGATACCATACCAGCGAACTGCAATTCTCGACGCAATGAAATCGGAAGCAAAGAGCACCGTCACCTCCATCGACCAGGTCACGGCAAGTGCCATTATTACCGAAGATTTCGGCACAGTTGTCGAGCATTGTCTGCGTGTCGTACAGGATAGTCCGTCAATTGTGTATGTGGTGGTCACCCGCAATGACGGGTTTTCCCTGATCATAACGAAACAAGGCTGGAAGCAGAAAACTCTGAAGGGAGTATGGCTTTCCCCAGGAGGGCGGGTTGCAAGCAGCAGGTTTCTGAGCACTGAAATATCGAAGGAAGAGGTGTTCAATTATTCACACCCGTTCCAGTATTCCGGCATCGATTGGGGTTGGATACACATCGGTCTGTCCCTGAAAAAATTCAATTCCGACATCGGTAACATGTACCTCCGCACCTCTCTGATGGCTCTCCTCAGTCTCATCGTCGGCATTTTTGTCGCTTTTTTCTTTGCCCGGAGGCTGACAAAGCCCATCTCTTCCCTCGCACGCACCACTGAACAGGTTGCCCACGGTGACCTGACAGCTCGGGCGGACATTCATACGGGAGATGAACTGGAACATCTCGGCCACTCCTTCAATTCCATGACGTGCGCGTTGCAAAATTCCCAACGTGAGATCATTTCCTCCCGGGAATATACGGAAAACATTATCAAATCGATGAACGACACCCTGATCGTCATTTCACCCGAGGGCATTATAGAACAGGTAAACAATGCGACCCTGGTACTTCTAGATTATGAGGAGCAAGAATTGCTTGGCGCTCCCATCTATCAGATTCTCCAATACAACGATGGCTTGAAAGATGATGGGGGAAATCTCGACAACCTTGCCAGAATCGTCTCGAAAGGATACGTCAGCAATGTTGAAACTACCTACCGGGCAAAAAACGGCGACATGATACCCGTCATTTTCTCTGCTTCCGTCATGCACGGATCAAGAAGCACGGTCCAGGGGATTGTATGCGTAGCCCTTGACATTACCGAACGAAAGCGCGCCGAGGAGGCACTGCACCTGGCAAAGGACGCCGCAGAAACGGCAAATCTTGCGAAGTCGCAGTTTCTTGCCAACATGAGCCATGAAATCCGCACACCCATGAATGGCGTTCTCGGCATGCTTGACCTGCTGCTCGACTCGAAAATGGAAGAATCGCAACTCCGCCTTGCCCGCATGGCCCATAGCTCAGCGGAAAAACTCCTGGATGTTATCAACGATATCCTCGATTTTTCCAAGATTGAAGCGGGGCGGATGAAACTGCTGCCCGTGGATTTCAGCCTGCGTGAATTGGTAAACGATGTCAGGGGACTCTTCTTCGTTAAAGCACAGGAAAAAGGCCTTCTGCTCTCGACCACTATAGACGGTAATGTTCCGGATGCACTACATGGAGATATGCTTCGTCTTCGCCAGGTGCTGATTAATCTCCTCGGTAATGCCCTGAAATTTACCGACGAGGGGGAGGTCTTTCTTCATGTGAGCCTTCTAGAGGATTACGGGAAAGAGTTGACCCTTCGCTTCAATGTCCAAGACACTGGTCAGGGCATTGACATAACCACCCTTCCCCACATCTTTGAAGCCTTCTCGCAAGCCGATGCGTCCATGGCACGTCGACACGAGGGAACCGGACTGGGGCTGGCCATTTCAAAGCAACTGGTTGAAATGCTGGGTGGGTCGCTTAACGTGGAAACTACCCTCGGAAAAGGTTCACGGTTCTGGTTCACAGCTCAGCTCCCTCGAAGTCTTTCCCCTCTTAAACAGGACCATTTCGTTGAGACTAGAAAAATACCGGCTGAAAGTACGCCAAACACCCGCAAACTGCGCGTATTACTAGCGGAAGACAATCTCATAAACCAGGAAGTGGGCAAACTTATTCTGGAAAACCTGAATTGCCAGGTTGATGTGGTTGGTGATGGGGCAATTGCAGTTGAAACAGTTTTCAGAAACAGCTATGACCTGGTTTTCATGGACTGCCAGATGCCTGAGGTTGACGGTTATGAAGCGGCGAGAATGATTCGACAGCGGGAAGCACTTGCCGGAGAGGGTGGTCATCACATACCCATCGTAGCGTTGACCGCCCATGCCTTGGAGGGCGATCGGGAACTCTGCCTTGCGGCCGGCATGGACGACTACCTTTCGAAACCCTTTAACTCAGACCAGATTGCCACCATCCTCCAAAAATGGACGCACGACCAGACCCACCTTTTGGATGATCAGCAGGGCTAAGAGTCTGTCGCTACATAAGAGGGTGATACCCAATCACTTGACAATACTCTGTGTCCTATGGCACAAGAAAACCCTGCCATTATGAGAGATTACTATGCAAGAAAACAATTATCACTCGACAAAGTCTTGCCAGGGGCACATTACAAACGCGATGTGCCCCTTTCTAATTGACCGCACCGCCGCCGCCAGCACAAAGCATTGATTGCAAGATGCGAATATGGTAGATGCACTCTCGCCATTTCCACGGTACAATAGCAGCTATCAATGACGGTACTTCATTAACCGGTAGGGGAATACGAAAACCACTCACCGCGGTCATCCGCCTGCTGCCGGGGTCGCGAGAAGGAACTCTTCAAACATGGCTCAGCTTAGCAATGATTTCAGCTATATACGTTGTCTGACTCATGATGACGAAAAACGAATTCGTCACATCCCTTTTCTCAATATCGATTCCATGCTGATCCCTTCCCCATTTATCAAGGACAAGACGATAGACATTGACTACCAGCACAGCTATGTCTGGGAAGAAGAGGGAGAATACCTCGGGTATTTACTGGTCTATTCCAACCCGGACAAGACCAAGTTCCATATCTACAAACAGGTCACGAGCCCCTTCGGCAGGGGAAAAGGCATCGGTTCGAGCTTTATGGAAAAGCTTGCCTCGGATGTGTCTGCCGAGTCCCAGATTTACCTCTATGTCTGGGAAAAGCTGAGCAGCTCCATTGACTTCTTCATGAGTAAGGGATTCACTTTCCAAGAAGCCATCGTCTACCGCAAGATGACCTTCCATCTGATGTCCGCCACTGCGGAAACGATCCTCGAAAACATTACCCAGACGAAGGACAAGGACTATTCCTCGGCTGAAGAACTCGGAAAAGTGCGGCACGATGCTAAGAAGGGTCTAAAAATCCTCTTTGACATGGTCTCCATGTTATCGGTCGACAACTGCAACAAGGTTATTGAAGACATCAACCGGGAAACAACGGCCCTTCTCAATACCCTCAATATGTATGAAGACCAGATCACCGCGTCATCATGAGGTTCACATCAAGGAACTGATAACCGATCGGGTCATACCAGTTATCGAGGTTGCCGATGTTCCCTGTGAGATTCGGTTGATTCTCGGCTCGAATATTCCTGCCGTTATCGGTAATTACGTCAACTTCAGCAGGGCATTGATCAATATAGTATCGAACTCACTTGACGCCATCAGGGAGGCGGGAAGAAAAGGCCTCATCGAAATCAGCTTAAAAGAAAGCGATGATACCGTTACCCTCACACTAGAGGATAACGGGGTTGGCATCGAACAGGAAAGGCTGGCTATCGGGCCGGATGCACTGCCTTTGTTTGTGGGCAAAACGACCAAAAAAGGAAATACAGGGGAAGGGTTCGGCACCCGGCAGATAGTTTCTACCTTTGGGCCAACGAATATTACTATTGAAAGTACCGTAGGGGAAGGAACCCGCTGGACCGTGCACCTGAAGAAAAGCAGCAAGCATGGAAACCGTTCTCGTTGTCAGAATCTGAAATCACGCTATGTCATGTTCATCAAATCCACCGAAAAAATCGGGATCAACGATGCCAGCAACCGAACTAATGTCGCAGCCTTCATCTGGCAATTGCGACAAATGGAGATATTCAGCTACGAACTCATCTATTACTTCAGCCTCTACAACAATGTCAGAGACATCTTCCGAAACATTCTTCTCTACCGCTATGGCGGAAAAGACTTCGACTTCCTGAAGACGGAGCTGCGGAAATGCAGGATCGATAACGAAGCCATAAAATCATGGCTTTTGGGCACCGTCAAGCGAATCAAACGGAACGAAACCTTCCTGAAGGACCACCTTCCCCTTTGATGAATATAAGGGAATCCTCTTCAAAAGCTACGGTCAGGCCGTTGGACGAACAATTATCTTCACCCTGGACCCGGAAACAGGGAACTTCTTTGCAACCGACAGGAAGCTTGCCGAGCATATGGATTTCGTCCCCTATTTTCAACCAGAGTCGCGACCTTCTTCTCCGCGGCGAATTCGTAGGCGATATCAGGAACATTGCCAGTCCCATCCATCTCGGTGTCTGGACGGTTTCAACTCTGGATGATTTGCACGTCAAGCTGAAAAGCCTCCGGAGTGGAGCACGTCAACTACTGGACATGGGCCTGAAAAGTGCGAAACATCTCGCTTTCTATTCCTCAACGTACAATTCCATGTTCCTATGAAATTGACACCCTTAAGACAACCACCCTCGGAGAGATGGCAAACGCATCAGATGACGAACTGGAGCAGTTCATCGTTTCAGCGGAGGACGAACTTCACGGGATGGTCTTCACGGATTGAAGGCGGTACAAGATGCTTTGTTGCATATGTCCGAGAACTGTCACCACAAACGGAATGGTTCTTGACCTGCCATAACATAGCGATGCTACATTCAGTCCAGCATCTTGCTTTAATGAGTCCATGTAAATAAAATACCCGCAGCAGGTATCCATATCCGACCTCTATGCAATGAGTAGATCCAAACAACTATCAGATTACTCCGACATCAAGGAGTCTTTCGTGGACCAATCAGCTGCAAAACCTCATCACATTCTCATTGCAGAAGATAATGATGTAAACCGGGTGCTTGCGCAGGACATCCTGGAATTTTTGGGCTTTGCCGTGCATGCGGTAGAGAATGGTGAATTAGCCCTAAATATTGCGTTCCAGCAAACCTTTGACCTGATTCTGATGGACTGCCAGATGCCGGTAGTGGATGGCTTTGAAGCGACGCGTCGCATCCGAACTGTGGAGACCGAAGCTGGACGCTCCAAAACGCCTATCGTGGCACTTTCCGGACACCCCAATGAGGAAGGTCGGGGGCATTGCCTTGCGGCCGGAATGGATGACTATCTGCAAAAACCGTTCACCATCAACGAACTTCAGGAAATGATCGCCAAATGGCTGCCTGCTCCGGCATAAGTAAGACACTACTGCAAAAATAACTCACCTGAAGGCTCCAACCATCCCGCAAATAATAAAAGGGACGCTTCCATTCATGGAGAGCGTCCCTTTTAATGTAACAACTGCTGCGGTAAGATTCTGCTACCTCATCATCTCGAAATCCCGGTCAACGCAAGTATCGTCAGTAATATCGATGAACTTATTGCAGATAGTTGTCACCATGTTGATGACACCCTGGTAGCCGACCAGCGGCGAGCGGTGCAGGTTGACCCTGTCAAAGATCGGAAAACCAAACCGGAACAGTGGAATCTTGGCATCACGGGTTATGAACTTGCCGTGGGTATCACCGATGATTGCATCAACCGGATCGGTCATGACCAGGCTGCGCAGGTGCCAGAGGTCCTTGTTTATATAGATCTTGCCGTCCTTGCCATAAGGAGAGGAATCAAGCAGCGCCTGAAGCTCCTTCTCCAACTTCTTGCTGCCCCTGCTGCAAAGGATGTGGTACGGCCTGGCACCCATTTCCAGGAGGAAGGATACATAGCCCAGCAGATAATCCGGGTCACCGTAAATGGCAAACTTCTTGTTGTGGATATACTGGTGGGAGTCGGTCATGGCATCCACTGCGCGGCCCCTCTCATCCTTGATGGATTTGGGAACCTCTTTGCCGAACAGACTGGCCACCTTCATGACAAAGTCATCGGTCTTTTCGATACCGAACGGGGTGGGCATGGAAACATGCTTGCCCGAATAGTTGTCCTTGATCCAGCCGAAGGTCTTGGGTGTGGCATAGGGACCGAGAGTAATGGTTGCCTTGCCGTTGATGGAATCGGCAGCTTCGTCAAGCTTGGTCCCACCCGGGTAGATCCGGTAAGTACCGTCAAGCGGAGAATCGAACACGTCGGAAATATCGGCCAGCAGGGTGTACGGAATACCGAATGCTTCCAATATCCGCTTGTACTCACGGTAGTTTCCCGTGTTGCAGTCAAAACCGGGGATCAGGTTGAGCTTTCCGGTGCAGCGGCCTTCCACCTGTTTCCCTTCGGTCAGGTACTGGAGAATCGCGAGCAGCATAGCATCGTAGCCGTGGATGTGAGTGCCGTTGAAGCTCGGAGTATTGGCATATGGAAGGGGAAAGTCTTTGGGAACAATCTCCTTGTTTTTAGCGTTCTTGATGAAGGCGGTCAGGTCGTCACCGATAATCTCCGGCATGCAGGAGGTAAAGATCGCCATCATTTTAGGCTTGTAAAGCGCATAGGCATTTTCCAGCGCCTCATGCAGGTTGTTCTGTCCACCGAACACGGCACCGTCTTCGGTCATGGCATCGGATACCGCAGGAGCCGGCTCCCGGAAGTGCCGGTTTAGAGTGGATCGGTAGTACGAGGCACACCCTTGGGAACCATGCACAAAGGGGAGGCAGCCTTCAAAGGAATGGCCCACCAGTTCGGCCCCGAGCGGCTGGCAGGTATGGGCAGGGTTAATGACAAGGGCCTGGCGGGCGAAGTTTTTTTCCTTGTACTCCTCGGTATTTATCCACTCGGAAACCCGTTTTTCGTCCTCCTCGGTTATCTCGGTAACATATTTGACGGCAGTATCTGCGCTCATAATTCTCTCCTTGTACGGCCGGGGACCAATCTGTCCCACGGTCCGGATGTATTCTAAAACTATCCGTCAACCTAGCTCCCCCCGGCCCCCTCTTACCGTAAGGGGGGAGTATCGTAACTTACGAATCCTCTCCTCCCCTTACGATAAGGGGAGATTGGGAGGGGTTATGAAGCCAACGGGTTCTAAAACGGCGACTTCACAAACTTCCAGGTTGGGCTGTTGATCGCCATGTCTATGTCCCGTGCAAAAACCGCAAAGCCCTCGTAGCCCTCATAGGGACCGGAATAATCCCAGCTGTGCATCTGGCGAAACGGTACTCCCATCTTCTGTAACAGGTATTTCTCTTTGATACCACTGCCCACCAGATCGGGACGGAGCGTATGGACGAACTCCTCCAGCTCATACTCGGATATGTCATCATAGATAACCGTTGCTTCAGGCATTTCAGCACTGGTACGCTCGTAATCGTCATTGTGGGCAAATTCATAGCCTGAGCCTACCACTGCCATACCCAGTTCCTCATAGGCATTGACCGTATGACGGGGACGGAGGCCACCAACGTACAGCATGACCTTCTTTCCTTCCAGACGTGGCCGGTACTCGTCGATTACGGCCTGCATCCTCGGTTCATACTTGGCGATGACCTTTTCCACGTTCTCCTTAATGGTATCGTCGAACAGATCCGCGATTTTACGCAGACTCTCCTTGATTTTGGCGGGACCGAAAAAGTTGATCTCCAGCCAGGGGATACCGTATTTCTCTTCCATGACCTTGCACATGTAGTTCATGGAACGGTAGCAGTGGATCAGGTTCAGCTTGACCTTGTGGGTGGCTGCGATGTGCTCCAGTTGGC
This sequence comes from uncultured delta proteobacterium, assembly GCA_963717775.1. Classification (GTDB taxonomy): domain Bacteria; phylum Desulfobacterota; class Desulfuromonadia; order Geobacterales; family Geobacteraceae; genus RPRC01. The sequence continues at coordinate 112,850 of CAVQWZ010000025.1, read as the reverse complement.
CGTCGCCGGTCCAGATCGCCTTAACGTTAAGACCGATCTCCTCCAGCATCGGCTTGACCGACCAGGCATCACCACCAATGTTATATTCCCCGATCAGAGCGATGTCATAGGGTGTCTCCGGTTCGGCAAATTCGCGGGTGCCGATAATATAGTCACGAATGGTATCGTTGGAGATATGATGCCCCAGAGATTGGGAAACACCACGAAAACCTTCACAGTTGCACGGAACAATGGGAAGACCCAGCTCTTCCGAGGTCTGCTTTGCCACCGAGTTGATGTCGTCTCCGATCAGACCCACCGGGCATTCTGAAAGGACCGAAATTCCCTTGGCCAACGGGAAGAGGTCCGTGACCTCACCCAGCAGCTGCTTCAGTTTCTTATCGCCACCATAAACAATGTCTTTTTCCTGAAAATCGGAGGTGAACTGCATAGCAAAGTTGCTGACACCGCAGATGCCGGTCATCATGTTGCGTCTGGTTCCCCAGGAATACCAGCCGCAGCCGACCGGACCGTGGGAGACGTGCACCATGTCACGGATTGGTCCCCAGACAACCCCTTTGGCACCTGCGTAAGCACAGCCGCGAGCACTCATCACGCCGGGCACCGTTTTGCGGTTGGACTTGACGCAGGCAGAACCTGCGTTCGGGTCGTTGGGAGCCAGATGCGGCGCCCTCTTTTTCTTTGCCTTCTCGGGATAGACTTCCAGGGCCTTATCGATCATCTCCTGAGTCGACTCTTTGGTAATTCCATCTACTTTTTTCGCGGTACCTGACATTGATAACTCCTTTAGCGTAAGGGCCGAAGGCCTTAGGATCACAATACAACTCTCCCCTTGTGCCTCTCGCCGCTCATTTGTTGGGAAAAAGGGTTTAAAAAGGGCGCGGACTTATTGTTGAAACTTTCAAGAGCCGCGCCCATGTTTTCTGGATACCTTACTTAGCTGCGGCTTCCGCAACACCGACGATAGTCTCGTCTTCAACTTCCAAAATACCGAACTCCATCAGCAATTCTTCGAGCTCATCCATAGAGAGCGGGTTCGGAACCACGAGCATCTTGTTTTCAGAAATTTTTCTGGCCAGTTCTCGGTACTCCTGTGCCTGCGGGTGCTCCGGAGAGTACTCGATAACGGTCATCCGGCGCATCTCAGCCCTCTGTACCTGGTTATCACGAGGGACAAAGTGGATCATCTGGGTACCGAGTTTCGCTGCAAGGGCTGAGACAAGCTCGAACTCCTTGTCGGTCTTCCTGGCGTTGCATATTAACCCGGCCAGGCGAACCTTGCCGGAAGTAGCATATTTCAAAATACCCTTGGCGATATTGTTGGCTGCATACATGGCCATCATCTCACCGGAACAAACGATATAGATCTCCTCCGCCTTGCCTTCCCGGATCGGCATGGCAAACCCGCCGCAGACAACGTCACCAAGGACGTCGTAAAACACGAAGTCAAGGTCAGGTGTATAGGCGCCGTTCTCCTCAAGAAAGTTAATGGCGGTGATAACACCTCGACCGGCACAACCGACGCCCGGCTCGGGACCACCAGATTCAACGCACTTGATATCGCCGTATCCTACCTTGAGAACATCATCAAGTTCCAGATCCTCGACCGTCCCCAGTTCCCTGACCAGGTCCATAACCGTTGACTGTGCTTTTGCATGGAGGATCAAACGGGTTGAATCCGCCTTGGGATCACAACCGACAATCATTACCTTCTTGCCGAGTGCCGCCAAGCCTGCCACCGTATTCTGGGTTGTGGTTGACTTGCCGATTCCGCCTTTGCCGTAAATTGCGATCTGTCTCATTTTGTTTCTCCTTTCGTCCACTAATCCGTGGAACGTCCGTAAATTTTCGGGGCAACAAAAAAGGCGCCCCATTTTTGTTAATGGTGGCGCCTTTGCCTGACTGCTTTCGAATACTGCGACGTATTCGTCTATTTTGTTTTACTTTTCAAATCCCTGCTATGGCAAAACATAATGCATTCGGTATGCCAAAACCACAAGTGTCTTATTTTATGAGTTTTTACGTGTTCTAGTTCGCCGTATACGCTGAAGAAAAGAGCATATGATTACTATTTAATCACCTCAGAAAGAAAAGACAGGGGGAACGGATCAAGGAAAGCTGACAACTTTGTTCCTTCCAAATGACGATGTTCATAAACAGCAAGCTCGGTCACATCCTGCGCCGTAATAGAGTTACACTGTCACGAGTTGTGAACTGATACTTCTATCCACAAAACTTAAATTGGCATTTCCAAACTACCGATCGTCAGCGACTTTCCGTACTTTCTATTCCTGAATGATTTAGCATTGTCCGGACACACAAATTTCTGCTATGTTATACAGTTGGTAATCGAAATGTCCCGGTAAAAAACGAAGAAGGCTACTGTCCCTTTCAGCCAATAGAAAAAGAAAATAATGGATATCCAAATCGAGAATCACCAACGAGAAAAAGTCAGGGCTGCCCGGATTTCCGTGCTGTCCAACTCAATTCTCGTCAGCATAAAACTGGCCGTCGGTATCTTCATGGGATCGGTTGCGGTTCTCTCTGAAGCAATCCACAGCGGTCTTGACCTCCTGGCATCTATCATTGCCTGCTACGCAGTGGGGAAGTCAGGGGAACCCGCCGATGAGCGACATCCGTACGGGCATGGCAAATGGGAAAATGTCTCAGGGGTTGTGGAAGCACTCCTGATCCTTGCTGCTGCGATCTATATCATATATGAAGCCGCACGCCGCCTCATGGGGGGGGCGGAGATCGAACACCTGGGTATGGGAACTGCCGTTATGGCCACTTCAGCACTGGTCAACTGGTTCGTTTCTCGCTACCTATTCAAGGTAGCCCGACAAACGCGCTCGGTTGCTCTGGAAGCGGACGCCTGGCACCTTCGGGCTGATGTTTACACCTCCCTAGGTGTGCTTTTCGGCCTGGTTCTCATAGCAGTAACCAACATAAATATTCTTGACTCCATTGCAGCCATCGTCGTGGCCCTGCTAATCATCAAGTCTTCCATGGAGCTCACCATCAGCGCCATGGGCGATATCTTCGATGTCAGACTCCCTGCGGAAGATGAGGAGAAAATTCGAGAGGTTCTCTCCCACTACGAAGGGAGTTGCATTAATTTCCACCGGTTGAGGAGCAGAAAATCCGGTTCCGTCAGGTTTATCGACATGCACATCGTCGTACCCAGAAAATGGTCAATTGAAGAAGCACACAAGGAAAGCGACCGGATTGAACTGGATATCCGCGAGGCACTGCCAAACACAGAGGTCATCATCCATATTGACCCTTGCAGCAAGGCCCTCGAACCCTGCGCAAAGTGTTCATTCGAAGACGGAGATAGGACTAGTATCCCGTGATCGACAAAACCATTTCTCTCTAAATCAGGGTTCAGGATTCTCCGTCACCATCGAACCCAGACGCTCCCAAACGGAAACGAAAGGATTATTTTATGAAGAAAATTGCCATCCTCATCATCTGCATCGTCCTTTGTCTACTCCTTGGCTGTCAGAAAAAAGAAGGCCCGGCCGAGCGTCTCGGCAAAAATATTGACAAATCCGTGGAAGATGTTGGATCCAAGTTTAAAGATGCTTTTTCTGAAACAAAGGAAAAACTGGGAAAAGCAACAGACGATCTCAAGAAGTCCGTTGATTCTTTTGGCAGCAGAATAAAGAAAGAAACCGAGAGTTCCGACCATGAACCGGAAGATGCCAGTAAGAAAGAGGCCGCTACAGAAGATGAATAGTGTCTCAGCGGCTTGCTGTTTTGCTATGACGAAAAAGAGTCCGGTTGTAAATCATCAAAATGGCCGGTCATTCGAACAAGAAATTTTTTCTTGCCATACGTAATATATTGTTGTATATAACGTACAGATAATCTTTCCATTCCTTTTTGCCCCGTGGTTCTGCCGCCACGGGGCGCCTCCTTTCCACCCTAGAGACGCTCATCCCAGGAACCTGACCAGGACTATCCGTATCCTTTTTTTCATTTTGGAATCGGGCTTGGCGACGTCTTCTGATGAATCCTGCGAGTTTCCTATCCTGCACGAAATGTTCTAGCATGTCTCGTAACGGGAACACCACCCGGCATCATCGGTGTGAAAAGCACTGCCGGGGCAAACATGACTTAAGGCAGCCACGGCAAGACGAAACCTGAAGAGCATGATTTGCGCTTCGGGCAAAGAAGCACGTCGTACTGGCTATGGAAGTTGGGGAAGGTCCTGCAACAGGGAGACAAAGCGTCCTTCCTGGAAAGTTCTCCCTTCGGAAACGACGGAACGCATTTCGACAACAATTGCCGATCCTATAAGATGTTTTGCATCTTCCGCACTGAAGCCTTGCACCAGCAAACGATCAAGCGTCTCCCTCGTCTGCACAGGAGTACCGGAATCCAGCTGCTTCTCAACCAGTGCTAGAATCAATTTATTTACCCGCGGCTTCTTTTCACTCATTAGTATCTCTTCCTTTCTGATAGCAACCGGAACCGGATGCAAAAATAATTGCGGTATACGCGCAAATGTCGAAACTTGTGGCCTATCAAAGTCCGCCGACCTGACTCAGCGGGAACAACAATACCGAAAGTCACCCCGAAGAAAGGGCTCGCGCCCAAAGCCACGAATACTCTCTCGCCCATAAAACATACGGTTTAATTCAAAAACAAGGGAAAATTCTTAAACACTTCTTCAAACACGGCAAAAACAGTAGCGCCTACAGTTTGACTCCGCAGAACTTGCAGTGTTCAGCATCAGCATCATGCCCTTCTGCTCCGCAAGCGTGACATGCGCGGGTAGAACACTCCTTCTTAAAGCCCTGAGTCATTTCCACTGTAACGATACCGGTGGGGACTGCGATGATTCCATAACCAAGAATCATGATAATGGACGCCAAAAACTGGCCAAGCCCGGTTTTCGGAGATATGTCACCATAGCCCACCGTGGTCAACGTAACAATTGTCCAATATATGCTGCGGGGAATGTTGATGAACCCATTTTCTTCGCCTTCAACCATATACATGAGAGAGCCAAAAATCACAATCAGTGTCAGGACCGCAAAAAGAAATACGAATATCTTGCGCGAACTCGCCCGCAAGGCCTGGACCAGAAATCGCGCCTCATTCACGTACTGAACCAGCTTAAAAAGTCGGAATATTCGCAGAATCCTCAGAAGGCGGACAACAAGCAGATAGTGAGAGCCGGGCAGCAGCAAGCTTACATAGGTCGGAATAATCGCTAAAACGTCAACGACGCCGAAAAAACTTCCGGCGTATTTGAGCGGTTTCCCGACACAGAGTAAACGCAAGACATATTCCACCGTAAACAGAACGGTAAAAACCCATTCTGCGACATTAAGAACTCCACCGTATTGTACTCGTACAGGTTCAACACTTTCCAACATCACAGCGCAGACGCTAAGCAGAATACAGACGATCAAAGCCGCATCAAAGGCTTTACCTGCCGGCGTATCAGCCTCAAATATGATTTCATGCAAGTGATTACGCCAGCCATGGTGACCAGTGCTTTCAGGTTTCATATCTTGTTTCATGACCATCCCATACAATTAAGAGCCTCACCATTTCAGAGTGCTAATTTCCCAACCCTCACTGGATAGGTTAGGACTTTTCAGGACCAACAACTTCTGTATTACCCGGCTTCCCTTCCCTTACATTATCGAAAAATCGACGGGTCGGGTATGCAAAGTCAATATCGTCCAACAGGGAAAACCGATCAAGAATCTCTTCCCAGATCTCCGCAGTGCTGTCACGACGCTTGCGCGGGTCACACAGATAGCGCATCGTCAATAAAACCCCGCTCTCAGCGACAGTGGTAAAAACAGAGGCGGCAAGATTGGGAGAAAATATCATAAATTGGCGGGAAGCCTCTTTCATTTTAAACTGGGCTGAAGGAACAAGGTGGCCGGCATGCTTTTCCGCAATTTCCCCCAGCATCTGTTTGGCTTGTTTCCAGTTGCTCTCGAAAGTCACAAGAACAGGAATTTCATTCCAGATATAGTCAAACCATCCTTCCGTGTAATTGATCTGGGGTTCCGTGAAAACCTTGCTGTTAGGAATATGGACAATCCTCCCGGTACTTTGGTCCGCATCCACCCAACCCCCTATTTCCATAAGGGTAAACTGAAAAATCCTCGTATCAATAACATCTCCGGCGTGAGAGCCTATCTGAATACGAGACCCGACACTGAACGGTCTTCTCCAGAGGATAAAAAGCCATCCGGCCAGGTTCACTATTGGATCTTTCAGTGCTATGGCAAGACCTGCTGACAGGAGCCCCAAAAAGGTGGCAACCGACTGAAATTCTTTAAACCAAACCCTGCCAAGAAAGAGAATTGCCAAAAAGAAAGCAATATAATTTGAGGTCTTGCGCCAGTGGTAGCGAACCTGAAAGACTTCAGTCCGTCTCCAGACCGCTTTCATCACAAGTATGCGAATAAACAGAATGAGCAGTATAACGACAAAAGAACTTACTAGTTTGCCGGAAAAATCTGCAGGGATTTCTATCGCGGTCTGGAGCCATTCGTTAATTTGCTGCCTCATGTATTCCTCATGGAAGAAAGAACGCACCGGACGACCTAACCCTGGAATTCCCAGCGGCAACGCACTCCCCAAAAGTAAACTGTACGACTTGTTTCGAAAGTATACCCGCTACTACGCTGAAGCGATACCCCTGAAAGAGTAGAATAAGAAATGCTGGAAGATACTTCAGGTGACTGGCAACAGACACATACTGTCTGCAAATCTCTTCACAACTCAGCTATACGTCCACATGACAACAGACGGTGTATAACGGGTCTAAAACGACAAACTCCAGGCATCTTTACCCTGAGGGGCTATGATCCTGGAGTTTGTCATGCTGGCAAAGTAGTTTCACATCCGGTGTTTCCGGATGGAAACAAAGTAGCTTTTCTAATCGAGGTGCGGCAGGTTAGCGATGATCTGGTTGGTAATATGCTGCTTGAGCGAATAGAATGCGGAGTCAGGTGCAACAAACCCAACAACATAATGTTCAGCACTTTCGGTCGGGGTAATAAGCGCAACAACCCGGCGTTTATCGAAGTCAAGGTCGACCCAGAGAAGCTTGCCGGCGTCAGGCGCAACTCTTTCCAACTGCTCAACGGAACAGACGAGTTCCGCGCCAGTCCCTTCAAAGCCCTGACTGGGCACCCGCCCCCTGCTTGCAATGATAAACCCTTGGGAATCAACCACAAAAGCGGCTTCTGCACGTATCGTACTCATACACCAGGCAATGCAGCTTTCCCAACTGGCAAAATTCTGCGGCTCAATGTTTTCAATTCCAGCAGCAGGAGCAGCCTTGGGGTCTCCAATAGGTTGGACTGATATTCGAGAAGCCTTCTCGGATAAAAACTCATTCGTAAGGCGCAGATATTCCGGCGTGGAGCCTGAAACAGGCTTTTGCCGGGTCGCCGTTCCTGTCGATGGAGCAAGGGTGGTAAGGATCTGTTGCGCATCTTTCAGATCATATGAGTTCACGCTGCGGTCTTTCATCAACCTCTCCTGTCACACCACCCAAGCCCTGGATGATGTCTTTAATCTCCGTGGCCAGCAACTCGAACCTGATCGCCTCCGGGGGGTATTTACCCGAAAGGAACGCTACAGGTACCCCCTTTTCACTCGCAACATGGAAGACATCTGCCCGAGGGATATAGGTTTCCAGCACACCATCCAAAGACGCCCAAACGGTGTTCATGATATTGAACGACACGTCTTTATTCAATTGCACCATGGTAGCAAGAATGCCAAGCAGGTTCAGCTCTGAGTTCTCGTTTTCCTTGATGTACTGAAGAACCCTCAAGGTCTGCGAGATAGCGCGAACAGCCAGCGGTTCCGCTTGCAGGGGAATAAGGGCATAGGTGCTGACTGACAGAGCAGCCCTGGTAATCATCCCCAAGCCGGAAGGAGTATCAATGATGACATAGCGATACGTCTCCTTCGCCACCGATACTATCTCACTCAGCACAACCGAGGAAGCAAGCAACTCTTCATACATCGCAACATCAAGAGGGTCCAGGCGTCCCCTCGGCAAAATGGACAGAGTAGGAAGTTTAGTCTGGATGATCGTATCATCAAGAGTAGCCTTCTTCATCAGGCATTCTGCAAGCCCCATCCACTCGGTATCGCTTTGAGCTAAAGAGAAGCCAATTGCACCGAGCGGATCCGCATCAATCAGCAGAACACGATCGCCTCCTTCGGCAAGTGCAACAGCTAAGTTGAGGGCAACCGTGGTTTTTCCGGTGCCACCTTTTGAACTAACGATGGAAACAATATTCGCCATTTCGTCTCCCCAATCGGGTTTACTGCATTTCCGTCAATTTCCGAACCTCTGGCAGCAGTTCGTTCATCTTATGCCTGACAACGCCAAGCTTTGCATTCTCATCGCAGGCAACAGCAAGAAAATAGCTGCCGCCCGTGTCAACCATATGCACAAACAGAGAACCTTGCTCACTCTGGACAAATCCGAATAAGACCTTACCCATTTTCAATTCAGCAGAACTGAGTGAGGAGGCCCCGAGCCAGACGAGGAGCGACGGGAGCAGATTCTTTGTATCCACTGACACGCCATCTGCCACATGGCAGGCAAGCTGGTTCCCCTCTAGGTTTGAAACCACTGAGTAAAGGTAGCCGGGCAGCACGGCAAGGGCCTGCAGAAACAACCCTTCATCCGGAAGCAACTCCTCATTTTTCACTACGGTGCCGAAATCATCCGGATCGTACAGCGAACCCTCTGGAGCATGCTCTTCGCAGAATGTCGGAAACACCTCACTCAGAAGGAATATCAGACCGGTATCAACCACCATCTCGCCGCCCCGGGCCTGAAGGATTATCCCAGAATCATCCATCATGGAGGCTATGGCGGCGCTCACATGAGCCTTCAGGCATTCACGCAAGGTTGCATGAGAAATCAAACCTGTCTCTTCGAGTAGAGCACCGAGTTTTTTTGACTTCCCCATGGCTCGGTATTTCAGTACAACCTCATCGAGCCGGTCCTTTGGAACCATGCCGATGCGCTCAAGAAAAGAAGCGAAGTTTTCCGTCTGGGTATTACTGACTGCCCAGGCAATATGACCATCCCGAAGAACAACCACGCCAACCTGCTGAGAATCCTTCATGGCGTTCAGAATGCCGCTCCACTTGATTTCAACGGCGTTTCGCAGCGCCACGTCAAAGGAGTGCCCATCAATTATTTCAACGACATGATCTCCCACTACTTACCCCATAGAAACCGCTACAGATGCCTGCTAAATTACGCACATAACTTCCGTTACTTCTTTGTCACAACAAACTCTCCATAGGGATCGCCCACTTCAATTCCTTTGGTTTGCTTACACACATAGGTGTCCATCCCATCCGGGTAGGGATCGGCATACGCAAGATCAAAGAATGCCTGACTAAGACCTCGGAGCATGAATCCGCTCAAGCCCCCACAACCGCTGTCCGAATCGTAATAATCAAAAGCACGAATTATCATTTTCTCGCCATCTTTCAGCTGCACGATTCCCGATTTTGCCCACCCCCACGCAGTAAAAGCTGCATACGCGCCCCGCAGGATATCTTTTTCCCCTTCGGTAACCATTGGCAGAACCACATCGCTGAAAATCTCCGAGGTGATGATGCCGCAACCGGTATGGTATCCGCATTCATACGCTGCGCCCACAAAGCCGGCTTCTATCTCAGCCTTTTTTTCCGGAGGAGCCGCCTTCATGATTCTCTCTGTGAAAGTATTCAAAAGGGATATGGGAAGAAGGTTAACCAACACCTCGTATTCAGGAATCAAACCGTTCTCATCAGCCTGGACGGTAATCTTGGCAAGTGACTTTACAACGGTATCACGCATTACGGTCATGAAAAAACTCCTCCTCTCTCAAGATGCCTTAACAATAAACTTTCCTTCTGAATCACCCACCGCAATGCTGGCAACCTCGGTAACCAGATAACTTTTTGAGGGCTTTTTGAACGCCACTGCGAACATGGCAGCTATATAGCCACAGGTAAAATGGTTGATGGGTTTGCTATGCACGCCCCATTTTTTCACCCAGCCCTCATCCAGATGGGACCGGACCAGTCGAACTTCTCCACCGTTTTCATCCCCAGTAATCACCATTTTTCCCAAGCCGAAAGCAGAATAATACTCCCTTCCGACGTTACACCTGTCCTGTGCAGAAGTCAGACCGTTTTTTTCAATATAATCTTCAAAGACAGCCCGCATAGAGTCTTCCACTGATTCTCGAAGAATCTGCGGGGCATTGATGCCATCCTGATCCTCCACCAGCTTGGTTAACAAGGCAAGATAATGGTGGGAATGCATAACGACTGGTTGACCATTCAGATAGTTACGATGCGTTTCATTATCGTGACTGTAGTCTAATCTCAACGCCATTGAACATTCCTCCTAGAATGATTGTCCAAGCTCTTCAAAGAGCTTCTTGGTTTTATGCCTGATAATTCCAAGCTTGGAAGCATCCGGGGTAATGATCGCCGCAACAGCGTCTCCAACCGGCCTGCACATGATTACCGCTCGCCCATACTCTATGAACATGTCCTGGAACTTATTGACATTCAGCTCACTTCCCATTTCCTCAATTCCGTTGATCGAGTGAGCAAGTGATGCGCCTAATTCGTCAATATTCATTCGGGAACTGCTCCCAGCGGATTCGATAACGAAACCGTCTCGTCCGACAACAACGACAGCATCCACCCCGGGAACCTCCAGCAAATCATTCAAGACATCTGTGGAACCCCTTTCGGTCTGTTGCATTTCAAAGCTCCTTTCTTCTGAAACGTTCTTTATTGTTGCAGCATTGTCTCTGGCCTGCTTATCCAACAATACAGCCGCTTCTATAATGGCGTGTTGTACTGATAATCCAATATTGGTCTTTTCTGCAGCCACCCCGGGAATAAAATGGAAGGTGCCCTGATCCCAAGAAAGCAAATCGGCAAAGCCCTCCAACCCGGTTACGTTTTTCGAGACAGCGGAAACCAGCTCACCGCCCACAAAATGGATGTTCCCTTCCTGACCGTCCGGATGTCCTACCAGTCTGATCATTCCGCTTTTTGCGCTAGATGAAAGGAATTGCAGTAAATCCGTAATATTGGTTAGCGCAAGATTCCCTTTCAGGCCACTATCCTTCGTCAGCAAGTCGATGCTTTCTTCACTTTGAACAGGCATTGCTTTACCCTCAAAAGGAACAGACAGAAATACTTATAGAACAGTTACCCCTTCCCATAAAAATGCCTGATCGCAGGCATGAGAAAAAGTAGCGCACTTGGGCAAGGCCTGAAACCAAACGTATCGCATGAAGCTTGGAAACAGGGCAGGCAAAGTCCTAATAGCCTTTACCGCCCACCTGGATTCTATGTTGTTCCAGCATGAAACTTCGAAGAAAACTATTTAAATACAAGCATCGTTGCAGTCTGATTGATGTGCCCGATGTATTCTTCTCCGTAGGAGCTGAAACCGATTGTCGGTACTGCAGAAAACAGTTCTCCGTATGCCTGGTCAAGACCATTCTGTCTGAGTTCCAGAGTCCTGAGGATACAGTTGAAATTTATCAGGCCGGAGATATTTCCAAGCTCTGATTTTGCCTGCTGGATTGCCGTCCGGGTATCTCCGATTACGTCAGTACCTTCCAGAAGGGACAGTTCCATTCCCTCCATGACACTGCAATAAAACATCATGCTGCTTCCCTTAATCTGCTGCGGACTGCGGACATACGGCTCATCCTCGATAAACAGACCCACGGGGTTATGCATAAAATGCTTTGGTGCCTCTTCGACAGTCGTCCCAAGAGCTTCAGCATAGGCGACTGCGGCAGGCTTGCCATTGAACTCGACAACCTCGCGCAGCTCTTCATTTGCCTTCGTGACTTCCAGGCTCTTTCCAAGATCACGGAAGCTCTGTGTCTTGATGAAGCTGAACTCGACACCCGGCTTAATCATTGCCAAAACAGCAGCATTGGTAAAGCTTTTACCGTTTGCGTAGACATTCGTTGAAGCAAACTTCAGGTCATCTCCTGCCGAACCACCGATGATTGTCACATTGGTAAGATCGCCAATGGTCTCCATCAGGCCTTCCTCTGCGCCGCTCAAGCCATCGATAAGGATGATCCCCACATACTTGCTCGGGTCCATCTCAGCCACAGGCTCCTTGAAGTAGGTTCCCAGGGACGCAAAAGCCTTTTTCACGGAATCCTCATCCTTAAGGTTTTCTATAACTTCGATCTTTACGTCTTTGACCGCCTGGCCATTGAAGGCCATGGCCACAATGGAATTTTCCAGCATCTTCCCGGAGACAATCTCTCCTGCCGTTGAACAGCCGAAAACCTGGGCCATGGGGAAGGCGTTCTGCATCAAGTTGCTGACAGTTTCCGGAGCATATTTCGTAGAGGCAAAGAAAAGTACCAATTCAGTGTCAAACATCTCGAATTGTTGGGCAATTTCGTTGACACTCTGTTCAGCGGTTTCTTTTTCGGAAAAAGCGGTTACTATATTCATTCTTACCCTCCTACCGATAGTCGTATTCTTGGTCTATTTGAGGTCTGCTATCATCTTCTCGAGCTTGCCAATTACAACGGGGTCGTCTTCGGACTGAAGAGTATACTTGTTCGGATTGATACCCTTGAGAATAAGTTTTGTCTTGATAACACGTTCGAGCATGGGATTGTCCTTTGCTCTTTGAGTAATGATGGAGTCTATCATCTGCCTGATTTTTCCCGCCATTCAAATACCTCCTCATTGTTTTTTTCACATTATACAGAAAAACTGGAACATGGAAGTCAGTGGTTCTCAGCAAAACAAAGCCGGCCGTTCCCGAACCGGGATAGCAGGGAACCTGCTTTTAAAAAATAAAAGCGTTTTATAGGGAACCTTACATTTAAACCCATTAAATATGAACCTGATATAGCTACAAACCAACACGCCTGTCAACTTAATTATGACCTACACATATCACAATTTAAAACCTTTAATTACATTTATCTATCTGCAACAAGAAAGCACTCTCCTTCCTGACAGCACTATAAAACGGCTTTTCATACAAAAGCCGGCGAGAGTTACAACTACACATGTTACAATCATACGACTTAGGACAAGGGAACCCACAGAATATTTCAAGACTTTAAAACCAACAGGGGAGTAAGAGGAGTTTTACAGCGGCACGAAGGGAGCTATGAAAGGAGAATGTATTTACTGCAGAAAAGCGAACTGAAAACATTTAAAATGACAAAAAAATAATCGGCAGAAACTCGTGCCGACAGTTGTTGACACCTGTCACCAAACACCCAAACCGGGTCTGACCACCTGAGAGGCAAGTCGTGACGAATAGGTCACCCCTTTGCCGCTACCATCCTGACGCATAATCAGAACACCGAGATCGTCACCTTCCACCCAACGACGCCCCTTCTTGTTCAGGTCCTCGAAATCAATTACCTTACAGTGAATTTTGTGCCCCTCAAGATCAACGTCCTCGTCCTTTACCCAGCTATATTTTCTCGTGACGATCACCAGGCTTTCCAGGTCGAGAATTCGCAGAACCCTTTCCTTTTCATCTGGCCCCATTGTTATCTCAGGACAGTCCAACGTGGTAAAGTCATACTTCTCGCGCGGAATCACCAGGGTACGCTTTAAACCTCCCTCATCGATATCAAACCGGAATGCGCCGGTCTCCATCTTTCCCGCAACCAGAACAGCCTTATCATTTTCCTGCATGGCCCGCCGATAGTTGTACGTCCCGTCCTTCCCTATCATTGCCTCCTCTTTTTTTTCAAGTCGATAGGAGAAAAAGAGGAAATGGACATCGATGCTGGTTGATGACTCAAACCGAAAAGCCGTTTTCCGGTCCCGCACTACCGGGCCACACACGGTCTTTACGTGCCCCACTTTCATTCCGTGGCTAAAAACATCATAGCGAGATTCCCTCACTTCATTGGTCTTTGAGGGGGAGGCCTGTACGGTCAGACACAAAGCAGCAATAAGCACTATTTCGACAAGGGCAACGAAACCGAATTTCTTAGACCAGCCCATAGCAACTTCCGTTCACTGGGTGTAGTGTAAACATAAAGTACATAGTAGTCTCCGACAACCATTACGTCAAGATCCCTCTTTGACAACAGAGACCTCTGTTGTCAGTCTGCCAGAACAAAACAGGCAAGGGCCAGAAAGCAACGGTTCATCGATGTGTTGCCTGTCACAGTCCTGATATTTTTGAGCTTTTTGCCCTGCTCGCTCGGAACTTGCTTCCTATCCAATTCTCTCACTGTTCAATTATTCTGTTTTCTTACCTCAGCGGTTATGGTACATTTTCCAGGGTATCACTTCCTGCCGCATGGTTATCCGGAAAGAGCGGAAGTGGAGAAAATCAGGCCGCAAAAACCCTTCTAGCCGCAAACTCCCAGATCATCCTCACATTCAGGCACTCTATACCGCCCCACTACGGCGCTTCACGGCGCAACCACTCCCGAGGGCATTAACGTTTGGTGACTATGTCAGACACTTCGAAGAAAAAATTCGTTTCTCAGGCTTTGGAAGTAAATCTAGCCGTCACCCGGAATACGATAGAAATTCCGCCAGAGCACCAATGGTTTCTTTCCCTCTCCCAAAGCCATTTCGGTATTCACAGTCGGGCGGAAGAACTGATCCTGGAATACCACCATCCGTACGCAAACCCGGAACTGGTGGTTGACCTTCTGCGCAGGATTGCCCTGGATGACCTCTGGTTCTATCTCTCACTGCCAGAGCATGAAAAGCCGCTGGAAATGCTACTGGAAATCTTCCGAGCACTATTGAACCAACCGCTACCTGACCAGCAACAGGAAAGGGCATTTCAGACTCTTCTGGAATTTGCAGACCTGCTCCACCGCCAGAAAAAAACACCAGACAAAATCATGGATGAAGTCATAGCGCTGCTCCGTGAAACACTTGCCATCAATCGGTATGTCATGGTGCGTTCTTCCGGATTTTTGAAAGAAAGAATGAAACATGTGGCCAAGGATTCCCGCTATACCGAAACTAGCCTCGGCATGCTCCGCCTGGCACTTCAGGAAAATATCGTCTTCTGGGAAAAAAGCACCTCAATCGAGTCTTGGCTGATCAACAAAAAATCCCTGTTCCACTCAGATATGACGTCCCGAATCAACCATATCGGAAAACCCTTCTTTGCCGAACTGCAAAAGCAGCTTGACAAGGCCTCAACCTGGGAGGAACTCCAACTGGTGGCTGACTTCTCCGGGATCGCCAACCGCTTCCGCAGCTGTATGGACGAAGAGG
Organism: uncultured delta proteobacterium; assembly: GCA_963717775.1. Lineage (GTDB taxonomy): Bacteria > Desulfobacterota > Desulfuromonadia > Geobacterales > Geobacteraceae > RPRC01. Next base: position 97,562 of record CAVQWZ010000025.1, on the reverse strand, counting down.
AACCAGCTCTCGACCGGATCTATTATCTTTTCTATCTCCTGAGCCTTCCAGGTTTGGCCCACCTGAAGGACCATCTCCTCTGGGATCTCAACAGGATGCTCCGCATCATTAAAAGCGCCTGCACCGAGAAAGAGCTGTTAACGTTCCTGGAAAAAATATTCCATCTCTTCCAATCGCAAAAAGACGGTCACCTGGGAACACTCCTTGACTGTATTCTAACTCTCGGGACAGAGGTGATCGAACTGGGGAACCCGGTCGTCATCAACAGCTTCATCGATCGGCTGATCTCCTTCGGCTTCGTGCCGGGAAATGTCTTCGGCATCAATCAGGACTGGCAGGTCTGCATCGACAAAAACCACATCAAGAACATCCGGGTCTGGATGGAACTGATCGAATGCAACCCCGAGAAAATGCTAAAATTGCTCTCGGCCTTGATTGTGAATCTCCGCGTCCAGGGAATTTTTATCTCCGATACGGACCTGTTCCAGAGGGACATCACCAAGCTCCTGAATTCAGATGTCGCTCCCATCTTCAAGATGATAAAGCAGCTGGCCCGCATCTTTCCGGTCTACTATAACGAGATCGGCGCCGAAGGCGAGCTGCGCGACATCACCACGAAAATGGATGAGGTTTCCTTCCGGCAGGACCGCCTGATTCATTTTCTCCGCAAACAGGTCCACACGGAAAGCAACAACACCCATATCGAACTGACAAAGAAGATTATTCGCTTCTGGCACAACGGCGACGTGGAGGCTCTGGAAAACTTTGTGCCCCAGGATGTGTTTTTGACCCTGCAGAATTCCGGCGAATGGTTCGACCAAGTCCACGAAATCGTCACAAACCTGTGCGAAAAGTGCGGAATCTCACCGGAAGAAGTTCTCGACAGGGAGGATTTAAACCTTTCGAAGTATCTGAAAGGCCATCCTAAAAAGGACCAGATTCGTTTCAAAGGCCTGGTTGACCTCTACCATCTTCTGAAAACCAAATATACGCTGGACTACCACAACATTATTCCGGTAATGAATCAGCTCCACCTATTCCCCGATGAAGAGATAGCAGACTTCGGAAAACAGCTCGACGAAAACAACACAGAAGCGGCTCTCCGTCGAGTGTACTATTTCATGGAACGACTGCGCGAAGTCATCCTGAATCCGGAAAAATCGGAAGCATGCGAGGATATCTACCACAAGCGACACATTGCCGCTGGCATCCCCTCCATGTACGGGAAGTACCATGAAGTAAAATTCGAAGCCATGGGTCTTACTTTCCGTCTCGAAAGGCTGGCAACAGCCCTGATGGCGACACTTATCGGCCAGAAGAACATGAATTACATCACCGCCAAGTCACTCCGCAGGATTGCCCGGATCATCGAACTGTTCCGCCACGGACTTATGCTTGACGGAATTACCAACCAGGGATTTGACGCGAACCTGAAGATGTTCCAATACAGTCTTACGTCCGCAAGCTTTTCCCTGGATCAATTCGTCAACCTTTTCCAGTTCATGGCCCAGAACATCAGCGAGATCATCCACGAGTATTTCCTCCGTAATTTTGACACGCCATTGAGAGTCGTGGCCCTCCATCAAACCGGCCATGAGCGTATAGCAGGGCCGGATGATCAGCAGGATGTTCATCGGATTTCGGAAAAATTTTACCGGGAAGTACTCTCTTCCGCCTTTCTCGTGCAGCCGCTGGACAACTTCATCTCCGACGTGCTCAATACCCTGCGGACCATGGTGGGCAGTCTGTCGCCCGAGGTTCTGCACAATATCATGAGCTTCGACTCGGATCTGATCATCAGTCCCATTTACCGGAGCACACCGGAGATGGACAACCAGATCTTCCTCGGCGCCAAGGCCTATTTCCTGAAACAGCTCTATGCCAACAATTTTCCCATCCCTCCCGGCTTTGTCCTGACCACCGAACTCTTCCGGCACCGCAGGGCAATCCTGCAGAACCCGGAACTGACGGCAGAAATCGAGGAACTGGTTCGGCTGAAGATCATGGAACTGGAAGAGATCACCGGCAAAAAGCTCGGCCACCCGGAAAACCCGCTCCTTTTCTCTGTCCGCTCCGGTACGGCTATCTCCATGCCGGGAGCTATGGATACATACCTAAACGTCGGAATGAATGACAAGGTTGCCGAAGGACTGAGTCGCAAACCGCACATGGGATGGACCGCGTGGGATTGCTATCGGCGCTTCCTCCAGGGTTGGGGCATGGCCCACGGCATCCCACGGGATGAATTTGACCGGAGAATGTCCCACTTCAAACACCTCTATCAGGTGGCGCGCAAGGTTCAGTTCACGGAAACCCAGATACGCGAGATAGCCCTATCATACAAAAATCTTCTCAAAGAACACCGGGTTCATGTGGAACAGGATCCATTCCGCCAGATCATCCAGGCGATCCTCTCAACCATGGATTCCTGGTACACGGATCGGGCCAAAACCTACCGCCGCCATCTGCAAATCGCAGAAGAATGGGGCACAGCTGTCATGGTGCAGGAAATGGTCCTTGGGAATCTCGGTTCCGACTCCGGCACCGGTGTTTTCTTCACGCGCGACCCAATGGAGGAGAAGCCGGGGGTCAACCTCTATGGCGACTTCACCCTCTTCAGCCAGGGGGAGGACGTCGTTTCCGGCCTGGTTCATACCCTGCCGATTTCTGAAAAACAGCGCATGAATGCCCCTGGGAACCTGAAGATTTCCCTGGAAAAGGACTTCCCCGAAGTGTACCAGGAGCTGCTCCACAGTGCGAAACTTCTCGTGGAATCCTACGGATTCAACCACCAGGAAATCGAGTTCACCTTCGAGTCTCCGCGCAAGGAGGATCTGTACATCCTCCAGACAAGGGACTATACTACTAGCCAACCGGAAAAACTGTGTGTCTTTGCCACGGACCCGAACTCCATGCATTTTCTCGGCTCCGGCATCGGAATTGGCGGTGGTGCAATGAACGGCATGATCGTTTTCGATCGGGATGACTTGAAGGAAGCTGTCAGCAAGTTCCCTGGCATAAAAAAAATCCTCGTTCGTCCTGATACCGTCCCCGATGATATCGATATGATCTTCGACTGCGACGGACTCCTGACGGCACGAGGTGGGGCCACCTCTCACGCTGCGGTTACCGCGGCCCGACTCGGCAAAATCTGTATCGTCAACTGTAAGGTGCTCCAGGTCGTTGAAGTGGAGAAAAAATGTTTTATCAACGGTGTAGAACTCGGACTGGGAGATAAAATCGGCATCGATGGCAGGTTAGGAAATATCTATCGAGGAAATTATCCGGTAGAATACACGGAAAGCTACTAACGGGACTCGGAAAAGCGCCGGGACTGGACAGACATATCACAAGGAGGGCAACAATGAGTACAGGAGACAAGTCATCTAAACCGTTGGGCATCAACGGTCTGGGGCGCATAGGGAAGCTGACCCTTTGGAACCATCTTCTCACAAGAGGCTTCGACAGGATCATCGTTAACACCGGAAGGGAAGTTGGCAAGAACCTTGAAGACCTTATCCAGGTAATTGAGACCGATTCCACTTACGGCACCCTCAGCAGATTCCTGTACGGCTATTCGCGCAAATGCGAAATCAGAATTGTTGATGCCGACCAGGCAATCCTGGATATTGACGGAATCACGGTAAAAATTCTCCGGGAAGCAAGGAATCCAAAAGACATTGCCTGGAGAAAGGAAGGGGTACGACTTGTCGTGGAGACTACCGGCCAGTTCCTTGACCCAACTCTGCCAGCCGACCATAAATCGGGCAGCCTCCGTGGCCACCTGGAAGCAGGTGCGGAAAAAGTTCTTGCATCGGCGCCCTTCAAGATTAAGGACAAAACCAAATCGCTGCCAGATGACAGCATTCTCCTGGTGCAGGGGATCAACCACACCGACTTCGACCCCTCCCGGCACCATGTCATTTCCGCCGCATCCTGCACCACCACCGGATTGGCACACATGATCAAGCCGCTGTTGGAAGCGAAAGAAACATCCAACATCCTGACCGCTTCCATGTCCACTATCCACGCGGCGACCAATACCCAAAGTGTCCTCGACTCGGTGCCGAAGACTGCGGCCGGGGATCTGCGCAAAAACCGCTCAGTCATGAACAATATTATCCTTTCCACAACAGGATCCGCCAAGGCCTTGGAAATGGTCCTGCCGGAGATCAAACGTGTCGGATTCATGGCGGACTCGGTTCGTATTCCCACCAGCACCGTATCACTGATTATTCTCAACCTTACCTTTCACAACCCTTTGGACGAGGCGGGTGAACCGGTTATCACTCACACCCTTCTGAATGATATGTACCGCAAAGCAGGCGAAGGATCCCAAAAGGACCTGCTCGTCTTCAGCAAACGACAGAACGTCTCAGCCGACATGATCGGTGTCCAGGCCGCCGTTGTCATCGAAGGGCACGAAACCCACACCCGCACCGGCTTTATCAATCTCCCGCCGGAAACTCTCCAAAGCCTTGGTGTTCCTGCTGAAACTGAGGTACAGATACCGGTCACCCACGCAAAGATCTTCGGCTGGTATGACAACGAATACGGCAGCTATGTAAACTGTCTCGGTCAACTGACTGGCTATATCGCAAAAAACCTGGGCTGACCTAGAGCCCGGAAACAGATCAACAAAAAAGGCCTTGCAACGCAATCGTAAGGCCTTTTTTTGTTCGGTATACTTCCATCGAATAATCGTAACATCACCTTTTCCGCAACTGGTCCTCCAACTCATCAATCCTATCAAGGAGTTCAATGACGAGAGCCAAGGCATTGAGGTTCAGCCCAAGATCCTGTTTAAGCCGCAGTGCACGTGCTACTCGCGACACGGCAGTCCCGGAAAATCGGGGAGAGTCAGGGTATCCTTCCACCGGATCGACGAGACCAAAGCTCACAAGACGCCTCACCACCTCCACGCGACAGCCGCACCGTTTTGCCAGCTCCGTAAGGGAAACCGTGACTTGCATCTCCGAGCGGTCACCATCTTCTCCCACCAGTTCGTACCGTGATCGAATTGTAATCCGTTGCTCCACCATTTTCTCCTCACCATTTTCAGTCCCGCGGCCGGAACCCTGATTCCCGAGCAAGATCCTCAAACAGCTGTTTCTCCCGCTCAGTCAAATTTTTCGGAACGACGATTCGTGCCGTAATGAGAAGATCTCCCGGGTCGCCGGACATCCGCGGAATCCCTTTTCCGCGCAGTCGGAAGACCTGGCCGCCCTGAGTTCCCGGTGGCAGGGACATGTTCACCGCTCCGCCTACAAGGGGGATAGTAACCTTTGACCCAAGGGCAGCCTCCCAGGGAGCAATGTCGATGGAGCTGACGAGGTCATGATTCTCGACCTGAAAGCGAGGATCCTTTTTCAGGTGCACCTTCAAGTACAGATCCCCATTCTCTCCGCCGCCGACACCTTCGCCACCCTGGCCCTGCAAGCGAATCTTCGACCCCTCGGTAACGCCTTTGGGAATCTTCACCTCATAACTTTTACGGGTCCGTCCCGGTCTGCCATCCTTATCGAGAACCATCATCTCAAGATCGATTACCTTATTGGCACCGTTATAGGCTTCCTCCAAGGTAATCTCGATATGGGTGTCATAATCGCGGCCTCTGCTCCGTCGCCGACCGCCGCCCGGTGTCTCCGCCGAAGAGAAACCCCCGAGGCCGCCAAAGATGGTCCTGAAGAACTCACTGTAATCGGCCACTTCATCGCCGCTATAGTAAAATTGTACATTTTCCCAGCCCTGAGGGGCGGTAAATTCTTCTCCGTCCTTGAACCCAGAGCCGATGGAGTCGTACTTCTGGCGGGACTCCGCGTCTTTCAGCACCTCGTAGGCCTCGTTTATCTGCTTGAACTTCTCCTCGGCATCCGGGTCTTTGTTTATGTCCGGATGGTACTTGCGCGCAAGTTTACGGTAGGCACGCTGGATCTCCTCATGAGACGCGGACCGCTCAACCCCAAGGGTCTGATAGTAATCCTGAAAGGTAACTGCCATGATGTCTGGTAACTCCCTGCGGGAAGAGGTCGAACACCACGTCCCCATACTATGATTGTACTATAGTGTATCATACCGCAACTTAGGATTCAGGCAACATTACGCTACTTTGCCTCGCCATCGCCTATTCTTAGAGAGATCCTTAAAATTTGACAATAAAGAGGCATACAGTGTATGTGTGAAGGAAACAATCCGTCGGAACCTTCCGTCAGATTTTCCACGAGCCGAAAAGATGCCAAGGAGAACTCACATGCCCGGAAGAAAAACCTTTCTCATTATTATCGCCGTCTTCATCCTGATCATGCCCTTTATTGCTTCACTTCTGAACCTTTACATCGACTGGCAATTCTTCGCGGAAACAGGCTATACGGGGGTACTCACGACCTCCCTTCTGGCAAAAATAGGCTGCGGGCTTTTCTTCGGGGCTATCTTGCTGGCATTTCTCCTGATCAACCTGATCCCGGCACTCCGCTCAAAATTCCCCCGTACCGCCATTACCATCGTAGACGGCACGCTCTATCAGCTGAAGACCGACGAGGCTGAGCGACTCATCAAACCGATCGCCCTGGTCGTCGCTTTTGTCCTTGCCCTTTTTGCCGGCAATTGGGGTGCTCTGCAGTGGGAAGAACTCCTCCTGTACAGGAACATGCTGCCGGTCGGCACTATGGATCCCATCCTGGGTAAAGATATCGGGTTCTACCTTTTCAGTCTGCCTTTTCTGCAGACCCTGGCGGCGTTTTCCAAATTGACCGGAATATTCGCCATACTTCTGGTCAGCGTTGTCTACTTCATCAACGGAGGCATCGCCCTGACACCAACCGGTGCGAACGTTGCCGGGAAAGCTAGAAAACACCTGGCTCTATTAGCAGGATTTTTTCTCCTGACCGTTTCTGCAGGCTTCTACCTGGACTGCTTCAAGCTGCTCTTTTCGGAAACCGGCGCGGTCTACGGAGCCGGCTATGCTGACGTAACCGCACGGCTCATGGTGTATCGCATCCTTGCCGTCATTACCCCACTGGCAGCCATAGTCCTCGTGGCAGGTGTCTGGAAAGCCCGCTGGCGTCTGGCACTGCTGGCTCCTGTTGTACTCATAGCCGTCTATGGAATAGGGATCATGGTGTATCCCGGCCTGTTGCAGAAATTCAAGGTCGCCCCCACTGAACTTGCCTTGGAGATGCCCTATATCGAGCATGGCATCAAGTTCACCCGTTTCGGCTATGATCTTGACAAAATTGAAACCATCCCCTTTGATGTGGACAACAAACTCAACGCCGCAGACATCGCCAACAATGACCTGACAATCAAAAACATTCGGCTCTGGGATCATGCCCCGCTCCTCAGGACTTACAGCCAGCTGCAGCAGATCAGGACCTATTACAAGTTTCACGATGTGGACAACGACCGCTACCTGGTCAACGGCCAGTACACTCAGGTGATGCTCTCGCCCCGTGAGCTCTCGTACAACGATCTCCCCAGCAGGAACTGGATAAACGAGCGACTCATCTTCACACACGGCAACGGCCTCACCTTTGGACCGGTCAGCCGGATCAGCAAAGAAGGTCTCCCCGAATTTTTCATCAAGGACATTCCCGCGGTCAGCCTTGCCGACATTACGGTGTCCAAGCCGGAAATCTACTACGGTGAATTATCCAACGACTACGTCATCGTCAAAACCAGGGTTCCGGAATTCAGCTATCCCACCGCCACGGGCAACATCAACACCACCTATAGCGGAAAGGGTGGCGTTCCCCTTGACTCGCTGCTGAAAAGAATGCTTTTCGCGGCATATTTCAGGACCGAAAAGATCCTCCTTTCATCGGATATCAGCAAGGAAAGCCGGATCCTCTATTACCGGAACATTGTCGAGCGAGTGAAAACGGTGGCCCCGTTCCTGCTCCTGGACTCCGATCCGTACATGGTTGTGACCAAAGACGGGCGACTCATGTGGATGATCGATGCCTACACATACTCCGACAACCTCCCCTACTCGAAGCCGGTCTCGAATGGGATCAATTACATGAGAAACTCGGTTAAAATTGTCGTTGACGCCTACGACGGAACTCTCGACTTTTACATCAGCGACCCGCAAGATCCGCTGGTCAAGGTCTATGCCAGGATCTTTCCGAAACTGTTCAAGCCCATGGAAGCTATGCCGGAAGATCTGCTCTCCCATATACGCTATCCCCATCAGTTTCTACAAATCCAGGCAGCCATGTTCGCGGCTTACCACATGACCGACCCCAAGGTTTTTTACAACAAAGAAAACCTCTGGGAGATCCCCTCTCTCGGAGAAAATCCGATGGAACCCTACTACACCATCATGAAACTCCCGGGCAAAAAGAAGGAAGAGTATATTCTCCTGCTCCCCTTTACTCCGGCAAAAAGAGACAACCTTGCGGCCTGGCTTACCGCCCGCTGCGACAGTCCAAACTACGGAAAGCTCCTGGCCTATACCTTCCCCCGGGATCGGCTCATCTACGGACCGAAACAAATCGACGCACGAATCAACCAGGACTCCGCTATCTCACAGCAGCTGACCCTCTGGGGGCAACGCGGCTCCGAAGTCATCCGGGGTAGCATGCTGATAATCCCCATCGAAAAATCGCTGCTGTATGTGCAACCGCTCTATCTTGCGGCAACGGATAAGATCGGCCTCCCTGAGCTCCAGAGGGTCATTGTCGCCTACCGGGACGAGGTTGTTATGGAAGAAACACTGGAGCTGGCTCTGCAGAAACTTTTCGGCGGCACTCGGGCGGTCCCGGAAACAACCGGGGAAGCCGGTCCTGCTCCGGCAGCCTCCCAGGATGGACTGGCAGCTGAGGCGATGAAAGCCTACGAGAAGGCCATTGAGATGCAACGCGTGGGAAACTGGGCAGGGTATGGTGAGGAACTACGCAAACTGAAGCAGATTCTACAGCAAATGGCCCAGAAGAAATAAACGGCAGACAAACAAAAAACTGCGCGCCATGAGTCACCAATCGGCCGACTTTGACGAATTCGGGATCAAGTTCTCGGACATCAGCAATGAAACTACGGAAATTCTGAGGAACTTCATGGAACAGACCTCCTCGGAGGAACCAGTAACATCAAGCGTTGTGCCATTCACAAAATAAGGCGGGAAACCTCACCAGTCCCCCGCCTCACCCTTTCCTTTTTTGAAAACTTTCCTTGCCCCGAAATTCATGCCGAGGCATCCTCACTTAATTGAGGATGTCTCGGATTTTCCGCACCAGTTGCTCTGGTGTGACAGGCTTTCCGATAATCTCGACTGCACCATCCGGCAAACCGTGGGCAGAATCAATTTTTCCCTGATACCCGCTCACAAAAAGCACCGGGATTTCCGGTCGCTCTTCATGAATTTTCTGAAACGCCTCCATGCCATTCATCCTTGGCATGACAATATCGAACAGCAGCAGGTCCGGAGCATTTTCCATTTCTCTGAATTTTTCCACAGCATCAACCCCATCGACGGCCTCAAAAACGGTAAAACCCGATCTTTCCAGAATTTCCCTGCTTACCGCTCTGACCAGACTATTGTCATCAGCCAACAGAATTACCGGGCTTTCCGATCGTTCCACAGCAGGGCGATCAACCGGACTGCGACATATCTCGTCCATGGCACTGGGCAGGTAGATTGTAAACACGCTGCCTTCCCCGAGAGTCGACTGCGCGGTAATGAAGCCGCCCAACTGTTTCACCGTTCCATAGGCGCTGGGGAGGCCGAGACCCGTGCCTTGCCCCACGTCCTTGGTGGTAAAAAACGGCACAAAGATATTTCTCTGGGTCTCCGGGTCCATGCCAACCCCGGTGTCACTAACCGTCAGACAGGCATAGCGACCCACCTTGCCGAAACCATTCGTTCGGATAAAATCTTCGCCCATTTCGGCGAGGGATGTTGCAACAACAATAGTACCTCCGTCAGGCATGGCATCAAGAGAGTTCGATGTGAGACTCAAGAGAATCTGCTCAATGCAATGACAATCGGCAACAACCAAAAGTTCCGGGAATTCGTGTCTGACTTCAAGGTTGAGCTTTTCACCCAGGTCTGGGGCTATTTTTTCCGCTACCTCATTTACGCAGGCAACTAGATTGATCCGACTGACCGATATCATCTGTTTACGGCTGAATGCCAGGAGAGATTGAGTCAGGCCGGCAGCTTTCTCCGCAGCGGAAAGGATCCGGTCCTGATATTGGTGGACAGGATCATGCTCGTCGGTTTTCATTTTTGACAAGGAACTGAAGCCGATGATAGCCGTGAGAATGTTGTTGAAGTCATGGGCAATTCCGCCAGCAAGACGACCAACGGTCTCGAGTTTCTGGTTTAACTGACCCTTTTCCTCAAGCTGTACCTGCTCAGTAATGTCCTGGCCAATGCCGATATGTGTCCCGTCCGAAAGCTTCACATTTGCCCAGCGGGTATCGATGACCCGTCCGTCCCGCACCCTGATACGAAAGTTCCGCCAGACACCCTCCGCCCTCGCGATGAAATCACATACGGATTGTCGGTATTCCGGGTCAGGATAAAACTCTTCCAGAAGATCACGCTCCTGCAGGTCCTTCAAGGTCCAACCGGAAATCTTTTCCCAGGCAATATTCCCGTATGCAACCCTCTGGTTGGGGTCAAAATATATTATCATAGCCGGAATTATATCGAGAATTGCCTGCAGCATCTCTTTCTGTCGGATAACATGATGCTCGGCATTTTTTCTATCCGTAACATCGAGTAACATCCCCTGGTAGGCAAGAGGCCTCGACTGTTTATCCCGCAGGATTACGGTTCGGTCGTCAAGCCAGCGTACCCTGCCTTTTCCATCTACGATTCGGTACTCACCGGAGAATTCGTCAACACCTTCCCGGGAGTACCTCTCCACCTCTTCACGCATACGCGGCAGGTCGTCGGGATGAATGATATCGGCAAAACTCAATCCGTTTGAAAGAAATTCCTCCGAACGGAATCCGAACTGCCAAATGTTGTCGGACACAAACTGAACCGACCACTTTTCATCAGCGTTCCAGCGAAAAGCAACTGCAGGACTCTGGTTAATAATGGCCTCAAGTTCGAGGAGCTTTTCTTCATGTGTCTTCTCACGAATAGCATCAGTCATGGCAGATCCCGGTTCACAGTACGGTAAAATAGTGAGAGCACCCGTTACATACTTTGTAGCGTTGTTTCCAGCAGCAAATCAACCGTGGGATAGCACAGACACTAGCAGATACCTGTAAGCTTTCTTAGCGAAAATCAGCCAGAAGCATCTCAGGGAAACAATCTCTACGTAGTAGTCCTGTCTGTCACAGTATACTCGACTGACACAGTCTAGCAACAGACCATTTGCACATCTTTCCCAGAATTAATGCGCCTCATTAAGCTGATCAGTAAACTTCAGCAACTAACCGGCAAGGACGGCTTCTTCTGCCCTCGATTGAACACATGAAAGTTAAAATAATAGAAATTCATTAGTATGGAGTCGGGAGCTCGTCAAGAAATGAAATGGAGGGGATTCTTGTCATACGTTTGTGGAAATGCGCATAAAGAAGAACAATGTGCTCAAAACGGTAAAGGCTGGAGGAGTCAATTGCCCCCAGCCCTTACTGTTTTTTCACCACCCCAGGAAGTAGGTACAATGATGTATCCTACTTCCTGACGAAAATCTCGCGTGCCATGTTGGTATCAATGGCGAATTCCGAAAAACCGACACTGAATATGTAGGAGGGAAAGGCTTGGTGCAGCTTGATTCTATTGCCGGGGAGAACCCCCATGGCCATGAGCTTCTGCATCTTCTTGTTGTCTTCGGTCTGGATGTAGGCAATCTCACCTCCCTCACCAGGCTTCATTTCCGTAAGAGGGACTACCCCCAGGTTTCCGCTGCGCTGTGCTTCCAGGCAACACTCTCCAGGCGGAATATTCTTGCCGTGTGGACTGGTGGAAGGATGATTAAGCAACGTGCAGACCTTCGTGTCCACCCCTTCGTTCAGGAGGTGTTCAAACTGGCAGGCCTTTTCCTTGGCAGCCTCACCGCGAATATTAAAGACATCCATCATCAGCCGCTCTGCGAGGCGGAAGCGGCGGACGATCTTTCGCCCCTCATCTTTTCCTTCAGGGCGAAGATATACCCGCCCATCTTTCTCTTCAATAAGCGCAAGGTCGGTCAATTCATGATAGACCGGATCCTCCACCTCAAGGGGAATCTTCTCCAAATCCGTGAAGACGATTCCTTCTTCTTCGACCTCAATCCAGAGTTTCTCCAGTATTTCTTCCGCTTTTTCAGACAATTTCATGTCAGCTCCCCGACTTTTTTAACAGATTTCTGATTTTCCGCACCAGCGACGGCTCCGGAGGGTTTTCATAATTACAGCGAGGGCATTTCAGCTTGTTGCAGGCCGAGGTCATCGGACAGCTACTACAGCCCTGATTGGCATCTTCTTCGCGAAATTCATATCCGCAGAACCCACAGCGCATCAGAGTATCCTGGTAAAAAGCAGGAATTCATTCAGTAAGTAGCCACTGCTGAATGCCAAGAGGCTGACGAACACTGCGATGGCCACGGCAACTTTGGTTCCCCTTTCTCTCTGCATGACCAGGAACTGGGCAATGCACGGGACAAACAGAGTCAGGGCGACCGCCGCCACCGTCAACTGTCGGGCATCCAAAAGACCCTGTGTCTGCAGATCATAGAGTCCAGCAGCACCATAGTCGCGGCGAAAGAACCCGAAAATGAAAGCAATTGCGGTCTCTTGCGGCAAGCCGATTAGAGCCATGACCGGCTTCATCCAACCGATGAGGATCGGGAAAAAATGGGTTATTTTGCCGAGCCAGAGCAGGACCGAGGCCAGAATGAACAGTGGTAGAATCTCCATCAGATACCACTGCATACGGGAATAGGTCTTTGTGAAAACATTGGAGAGCTGGGGAAGACGCATGGGAGGAAGCTCCATGTAGAACATGGGAGACTCCCCCGGAACGACCCACGATGCCAGAAGTCCCACAACGATAAAGATCAGGATCAAGCAGACGCTCCAGACGGCGAGTGCGCCCGGGAACTTGGAAAGCAGCGCCAGAATGACCCCCAGTTGCGCAGAACAGGGAATGGCAAGCGCCAGGAGTATGGTGGCAATGATGCGCTCCCTGACCGTCTCCAGGGTCCTGGTCACCATGGTGGCCATGGTATCGCAGCCAAAACCGAGCACCATGGGAATGACCGCCCGGCCAGTCAGGCCGACCATCTTGAAAAGACGGTCCACAAGAAGGGCCAGACGAGGGAAATAGCCACTGTCCTCCAGGATCGAGAAGAACAGAAAAAAGGTCGTGACGATGGGTAAAATTATCCCAACCGCATAGCGAAGACCAAGGGTAATGATCCCATACTCCCCGACAAAGAGTTCCTGAATAATCTGCCAGGGAATCAGATTCGTCACCACTTTGGTGATCCAGGGATTGAAATGCCCTTCGAACAGCGTTCCCTCCAGGTAATCCACGAGCGTTCCGGCACCGAAAACGCCAACAAATTTGTAGAGGCCAAAATACAGTGCAATCAGCAGCAGGGGAACCCCGGTGAGAGGCCGAACCGCCCAGCGTGAAAGTCGCTCGCTAAAGACAGGTTTTCTCTCTTCCGGGGCATGGAATACCTTGTCGATGAGCCCTTTGACCACCATCCTGCGCTCCAAGGAAAGCTCCAAATGGAAAGAGTCACGCCGGGCAAAAATCTTTTCTCGAACCTTTTCTTCAATGTGGGGATAGCCGTCCCCCTCTTTTTCCCTCACCAGGCTTACGACTTCGTCGTCCCTCTGCAGGAGGAGCAGGGCCAAAGATTTCTTGGAAAGCGTATAATTGCCGGAGAGGAGTGACATGATTTCCAGGAGATCGGATTCCATTCGCCTGCCGTAGCCAAAGACGGCATGACGCTTGCGATCATAGCCAACGATAGCCTCCCGCAATTCAGGCAGGCCCATCTTTTTAGCCGCCGAAGTACCGATAACCGGCACACCGAGTTTTTCCTGCAGGAGCGGAAGATCGATGGTGAGCCCCATTCTTTCCGCCTCATCCATGATGTTTACCACCAGAATAACCGGTAGGCCCGCCTCAATCAACTGGAGTGTCATGGCAAGCATGCGCTCCAGGTTGCGCGCATCCAGGACGTGGAGCACCACATCGGGGGATTCATGAAGGAGTATCTCCCGGGCAACCCGCTCCTCTTCAGTGATCGGAAGAATCGAGTACATCCCCGGAGTATCGATGATCTCGCACTGCACGCCATTGACAAGCACCGTCCCTCTCGCCACCTCGACGGAGGTGCCGGGATAATTGGAAACTGTCACATAAGCACCTGTCAGTGCATTGAAGAGAACACTCTTGCCAACATTGGGATTCCCCACCAGGGCAACCTTTTTACAGCAGGAACAGGAACCATCGGTGGCAGGTACGCAGGTAGGTCTCTTTCTAAAATTCAGCATGTGCCTCTCTCGCAGGTATTGTTTATGAAAATCAGTTTCAATTACCGAAGAAACTGATACTTTTCGGAAGCTCGGTTACGTTCAACTATTTTTTGCACTTGGAACAAACACCGTAGAGTTCCATCTTGTGGGTTTCAACCTGAAACCCGAATTGTTCGGCGACTTCCTGCTGCAACTTTTCAATCGCCTCGTTCTCGAACTCCTGCACGGCACCACATCGGGTGCAGACAAGGTGATCATGGTGCTCACCTTCCGCAACATGCTCATAGCGCGACTGTCCGTCGCCGAAGTGTATCTCCCGGGCAATACCCGATTCCGCAAAAAGCTTCAGGGTCCGGTAGACCGTAGCAAAACCGATGGAGGGATTTTTCGCCCGGACCTTCAGATAGAGCTCTTCGGTAGTCAAGTGGCAATCAGAAGCGAGAAAACATTCAAGAACCAGATCACGCTGACGGGTTGACTTGAGCCCTTTTGCGGCAATAAAATCTTGGAACTGCTTCTTTTTTGCACGTTTCACGAGGACGTCTCCAATTGAAAATGATTATCATGATAATCAACCGCGGCAGGCAAGTCAAGATTTTAATACTCTTGGGCACCCTTCTGTCCAAAACAAGGCCATGCGCTTCGATTGACTCACCTTCCTACTTGAGGTAATCTGCCAATATAGTGCTATTTCTTTAAAACCTTCGACACAGGAAAAATACTGGGACCTCTCATGAAATCAATTTTCACGAAAAACACCTACTTCCCCTACGAAATCCAGATATCCGGGACAATGTGGAAAACGCTAAAACTCTCCCGCGCGGTTGAGGACCTTGCCGCCCGAGCGGCCTCGCCAGCCATTCTCTTCCACCGGCAGCTGGCTGACCGCCTGAATCGGCTTACGGCAAGGGAATCATCCCTGGTAAAACCAGGTGAATTGCGGCTCTTTGCTTTGATGAGCAGAATTTTCCGCTACTTGTTCACCTGCTACCTCGACGATCAACACCCGCACCTCGAGGATAAAATCCTGACAGCAGGAAATCTTGACTTAACCAGCGGCTCACTTGCCCAGGTCATATACCAGTTTATCGAACTCTATCCACCTTACGCTCCGACCGGGAAGCAAACCGCCACAGCGAAGCAGTATCTGGAACGAGACACCAGGCGGGCCACCAGAAGGCGTCGCATTGTCCGGGAAACCCTTTTGCTGCGGCTTTTCATGGAGAATCCTGCGCTCAGCGTTTTTCGTCCCCTTTTCGATGACAGCAACTTGGCCACTAGCTCGCCCTATGGCACAGTGACAGCAATCCTGGAGAGAGAATTCGAAAAAGCCCCACCCTGCGCACCATTCGAGTTTCCAATCCTGGAACTGCTGCGAGCTCCGCAACGGGCCTGCCCCCATTCACTTGCCGGGCAACTGGAATTCATCAAGAAAAATTGGGCGAAACTGCTCCCCGCTGACGTGCTCGAGGAAATTGCCTCCGCTTTCGACACTATCAGTGAGGAAGAAAGGCACCGAGGGGTTGGCCCGGGACCTCCCGCCGTGCTCGAATTCTCCCAAAGGCAGAAAAAAAAGGCCCTGTCGCCATTTGATGAGTATCCTGAACCGGAAAGATTCTCTCCGGACAGGGATTGGATGCCGAACGTAGTCCTGATCGCCAAGATGGCCTACGTCTGGATGGACCAGTTAAGCAAGAAATACGGCCGGCAGATATCACGCCTGGATGAAATCCCCGATGCGGAACTGGATACCCTTGCTTCCTGGGGATTTACCGGCCTCTGGCTGATCGGGGTCTGGGAACGCTCACCCGCCTCACGGAAAATCAAGCAGATTTGCGGCAATCCGGAGGCAATTTCATCGGCTTACTCTCTCTATGACTATGTCATCGCCGAAGATCTCGGCGGCAATACTGCCATGGAAAACCTCAAACAACGGACAGCTCTCCGTGGAATTCGCTTGGCAAGTGACATGGTTCCCAACCATACCGGGATCGATTCACGCTGGACCCGCGAACACCCCGACTGGTTTGTCCAGCTTGACTATCCCCCCTACCCTGGCTATCGCTTCGAAGGGCCGGATCTCTCTTCCACTCAGGACATCAGTCTGCGCATCGAGGACGGCTATTGGTCAAAGACCGATGCAGCGGTAGTTTTCCAACATGTGGACAACCGGACAGGGCGGGTCCGCTACATCTACCATGGAAATGACGGCACCAGCACGCCCTGGAACGATACGGCACAACTTAACTACCTCCTCCCGGAGGTACGGGAGACGGTAATCCAAACCATTCTCCATGTGGCCCGGAGCTTCCCCATCATTCGTTTCGATGCCGCCATGACCTTAGCTAAAAAGCACTTTCAGCGACTGTGGTTCCCTCAGACCGGACTTGGCGGCGGAATACCGTCCCGCGCCGAGCATGCCCTCAGCCGGGCACGGTTCGACGAACTCTTTCCCAAAGAGTTCTGGCGCGAAGTGGTGGACAGGGTTTCCGTAGAAGCACCAGACACCCTGCTCCTCGCCGAGGCATTCTGGCTTATGGAGGGATATTTTGTCCGGACTCTCGGCATGCACCGGGTTTACAACAGCGCTTTCATGAACATGATGAAAATGGAAGAAAATGCCAAGTACCGGCAAACCATCAAGAATGTTCTGGAATTCAATCCGGAGATTCTTCAACGATTTGTCAACTTTATGAATAATCCTGACGAAAAGACCGCTGTCGAACAGTTCGGCAAAGAGGGAAAATATTTCGGGGCCACCGTTCTCTTGGTTACCATGCCCGGCCTGCCAATGTTCGGACACGGTCAAATAGAAGGATTTACCGAAAAATATGGCATGGAGTACCGAAGGGCTTATTGGGCTGAAGAGGTTGACCGCCACCTGGTGGGAATGCATGAACGGCAGATCTTCCCGCTCATGAAAAAACGTCACCTCTTCAGTGGTGCAGAGAACTTCGTTCTCTATGACTTCCAAACCGGTGATGTGGTGGACGAAAACATCTTCGCCTATTCCAATTCCTGCAAAAACGAACGGGCTCTTATTGTTTATCATAACCGTTTTGCAACCAGCTCCGGCTGGATTCGCACCTCCTGCTCCCGCGCAGCAAAAAATGCTTCCGGTGAAACCCGGCAATTGCGGACAACGCTTGGGGAAGCCCTCGGTATTAATCCGGACGGTAGATACTACTACCGTTTTCGAGACTCGGCCAGTAGACTGGAATACCTGCGTCACGGTAAGGAGCTTGCGGAACAAGGTCTCTTCTTGAAGCTGAACGCTTTCGAGTGCCATGCCTTTCTCGATTTTCAGGAAATCCGCGATGACGACTACGGAACCTGGGGGAAACTCTGCCGTGCGCTTGCAGGAAGACCAGTGGAACATCTCGACGAAGAACTGCGCCAGATTCAATTCTCCGGGACACGGGCGTCCCTTGCAGAGCTCATCTCCATTGTAACAAACGTTCTTTCCCTCCTTTTTGACTCGACCATTCCTGCGTTGAAACACGAGGAGGCAGAACTCTCGATCGCGGAAAAACTCGGGAAGTTTTTGTTCTATCTTCAGAGTGAAGGGGGTCTTTCCCTGGATATCCCTCGCCTGACACAGAACATTCTTCGTGATTTAGCCACATTGTTCGATGTTCCCCAAATTAAAAGCAGGAAAAAAGGCTGGAAGGTGACCAGGGAATCATTGTCTGCAATCCTTGCCACAGGAAAGGACTACGACAAAAAGACCCTTTCTCTTTTCTACATCATACTCCACCACCTTTCCGGCAGTCTGGGAGAAAACTTCCGACAACACCCGGAAAAAGTTTTAACGGAGTTTGCCTTAACAAGGACTCTTAGCTCCTGCTTCCAGCAGGTATCTGCCTCGACACCCGGGTCCCCACCTTCCCCTGCGGGCAAAGAAGCGGATTTGCTGCTAAAAATAATGCTTGTCCACAATTCCTTCTTCCTGCAGCAGCTGGAAATAGAGAATGACGAAGAACGAATGGAACGGCTGTTTGCAGACAATGACGTACGGAAATTTCTGCAGGCACATGAAAGCAAAGGCATTGAGTGGTTTAACAAGGAGAGGTTCGAAGAGCTACTGAAAGATCTTTACCTGGCAGGCCTCAGCACTCTCTTGACAAAAGATACTGTTTCGAAGGAGATCATCACTGAAACTCTCCGTATTTTCAAAGCAGTCCAGGAATATAGTGACAGGGCAGAAAAGTCAGGCTATCGCACAGACCAATTTCTGCATACTACGGGCTAACGACGAGTTTGTCAAACGAAGCATCCGAGAGATATTCGACGACATTTTTGAGAAATTATCTATAGCGTGATTTTCGTCTCTATGGTAGAAAATGAGCTGCACGTTTCTTTCTAAAAGGAGAGTGTACAATGATTGTGACAATCAAGCTGTTTGCCACCTTCCGAAATGGCCGCTTCGGAGAGGAGAAACGCGAATATAGCCCTTCGACAACCGTTGGAGACATTCTGGCCGAATTGAACCTTCCCCTTGATGAGATTGGTGCGACGCTGATCAACCATATACACGTGGAAGAAGACCGGATTCTTCAAGATGGTGACGTATTATCGATTTTCCCCCTCGTCGGAGGAGGTTAGCGATGGAAGAGGTCCGCTCGTTTTTGCGCAAGCTGGCGGAAGGAGACCTTCTTCCCTGGAAACAACAGATATTCGCCTCTACTTACTTCGGGCTGACCATGGGACAGGTGGAAAAGCTCGCCCTGGAAATCGGATCTCCTGCCATCCCGCTACCAGAGAAACCGCAAAACAATCTCTGTTCAAGATCAGTTACGGCTCTTTCAGTCCCATGTAGCAGTGATCGGCTGTGGTGGTCTTGGCTGTTACATCGTTGAGGAACTGACAAGGCTCGGCGTCGGACGAATAACAGCGGTAGACCCCGATGTCTTTGAGGAGCACAACCTGAACCGTCAGCTTTATTCAACCCCCGCCTTGCTTGGTCAGCCGAAGGTGGAAGCAGCGCGAAAACGTGTGGCGGAGATAAATCCGGCAGTGACCCTGCTACCTCTCAAATGTGCCTTCAGCAAAATCAATGGTGCCGATATTCTGCAAAACGTCCATATTGTCGTTGATGCACTTGACAGCATTCCGGTCCGACTGGAACTATCCGACGTCAGTTCCGCATTGAATATCCCCATGGTTCATGGTGCAATTGCTGGTTGGTACGGTCAGGTATCAACCCAGTTCCCCGGCGAAGACACCTTGCAGAAAATTTATAGCCGCGCAGCTAACGGTACGGGCATTGAAAAAGGTTTGGGCAATCCCTCATTCACGCCGGCAGTTATTGCGAGCTTGCAGGTCGCCGAAGTCTGCAAAATCATCATTGGCCAAGGCACAACTCTCACCAAGCGTAAACTCCATATAAACCTGCTGGATATGGAATTTGTCGAAATACAGTACTAAAGCAGTCATCTGCATCGCACGTAAAAAACGGAACGACTCCCCTACCATGATAATCACGGCAAAGGAAACGTTCCGTTTTTATTTTCCGGAACCGACGACTCGGATTCTATAAACCTTCTTGGATCTTTGCCTTTTTGATGCTCAAGCGATTCAAGGCATTGATGTACGCCTTTGCTGAAGCCTCAATAATATCGGTGGACGAGCCTCGGCCCATCACGGTTCGATCATTCTCAGAAAGCCTAACAGTTACCTCGCCCAAGGCGTCGGTCCCACCAGTGATTGAGCCAACCGTGTACTGGAGAAGTTTGGCCTTGGTTTTGGTAAGTTTCTTGATAGCCTTGAGAGTGGCGTCCACCGGGCCGTCTCCCAGTTCCGCCGTCCTCACCGAATTGTCCTCGATTTCCATCTGGACTGTTGCGGTTGCCACGGCAAAGGAACCGCAGGTAACAGTAATGTGACTAAGCTTGTATTTATCCGGTACCCGCATCACCTCATCAGCAACAATGGCATCAATATCCTCGTCAAAGATATCCTTTTTCAAGTCAGCCAGGCTCTTGAAGCGGTCGAATGCCTTATTAAGCATCTCGTCGTTCAGCTCATAACCAAGCTCCTCCAGCCGTTTCTTAAAAGCATGTCGCCCGGAATGCTTGCCGAGAACAAGAGCATTTTCCTTAAGACCAACAGACTCGGGTGTCATGATTTCATAGGTAGACTTATCCATTAACATGCCATGCTGATGGATTCCAGCCTCATGGGCGAAGGCATTCGCTCCCACTATCGCCTTATTCGGTTGCACGGCAATACCGGTAACAGTGGTCAGCAGGCGACTGGCAGGGGTTAACTGTTCGGTAACAATATTGGTCTTGAAGGGGAGAATGTCATGCCGGGTCTTCAGTATCATGACCAACTCCTCGAGAGAGCAGTTACCGGCCCGCTCTCCGATCCCGTTTATGGTACACTCGACCTGTTCCGCCCCTGCCTGGATTGCAGCAATTGAATTGGCCACCGCAAGCCCCAGATCGTTGTGGCAGTGTACGGATATGATCGCTTTTTCGATATTGGCAACATTCTCTTTCAGATACCTGATGATGTTATGGTATTCAAAGGGAATCGTATAGCCAACCGTATCAGGAATATTGACCACAGTCGCACCAGCATCGATGACCGCCCCAACAACCTCCGCCAAGAACTTCAGATCAGTTCGAACAGCGTCCTCACAAGAAAACTCCACATTCGGAGTATAAGCACGGGCATGCTTTACCGCTTTTACCGCAGCATCCAGGACCTGAGCCGGTGTCATCTTCAGTTTGTACTTCATATGGATGTCAGAAGTTGCAATGAAGGTATGGATACGACCCTTCTCTCCCGCATAGTGGAGAGCTTCCCAGCCCCGATCAATATCTTTCAAGTTGGCTCGGCAAAGTCCAGCTATCTGAGGGCCTTTTATTGATTGAGCGACCCGCTTGACCGCTTCGAAATCCCCTTCCGAGGCAATAGGAAAACCAGCTTCTATGATATCCACATTGAGTTTTTGCAGCTGTTTTGCTATCCGGAGTTTCTCATCGATGTTCATGCTGGCGCCCGGGGACTGCTCGCCATCCCTCAGTGTCGTGTCAAATATCTTGATGGTTTTTTCCTTTGCCATAAAACCTCCATTCAACAAACAGTTTTAAGTAGTTTACATCCGGAATCTCCGGATGGAAAACTAGCGGTTTCCAAATTGGAAACTAAGTAAAAAAGCCTCCGCCCCAGCAAGGGGCGAAGGCTTTGCTTCGCGATACCACCCTAATTCATCCGCTGCTGCGGACCTCATTATTCCCTTAACGCGGGACACGGCTTCGGTTACATAAGGTTCACCGAAACGGCTCCAAGGCGAGTTCGCCCCCCCTTTACACCGGTTTACACCACCCACCGGCTCTCTGGAGAAAAGATTGGGGACTACTACTCCTCTTCACAGCCTTTTCAAATTGTTTTAGAGATAATATGAAATCGTTTCGCAGCTGTCAAGGACCTTCAACGATTTTTCTACTTATGCGCCTTGTGCAGGGCTTTTTGCAGCCTTCTTCTGCGCGGGAAGGTCATGAAATACGCAATTGGGCCGGAAAAAATATAGCAGATAAAAATAATGAAGAGCATCAACACCGGCTGTGCGGCTATTATAATCAGCAACAGAATGGCAAGTACCAGGAAGATAAAAGGCTGCCTCTTGATAATGCTGGGGTCCTTGAATGAATAGTAGCGAAAATTGGACACCATGAGGAATGCCAGCAGGTAAATCAGGAGAAGAATTGCCAGCTTTTTGAAAGATCCGGGCCAGCCGAAATGGTAAAAAAGGAGTACCATCGCGGAAACCATGCTTGCAGCAGCCGGAATTGGAAGTCCCACAAAACGCTTGCTCTCCACGGTATTGACCTGGACATTGAACCGGGCAAGGCGAAGGGCTCCGCAGACCACAAAGAGGAAGGCCGCCAGCCATCCGAGCCGTCCGAAGGGTTTCAAGGCCCATGAGTACATGAGAATCCCGGGAGCCACCCCAAATGCTACCAGATCGGCCAGGGAGTCGTACTCAACTCCAAACTTGGAGGTGGTCCCGGTTAATCGTGCCACTTTGCCGTCAAGACCATCGAAAACGGATGCTGCCAGTATCCAGAGTGCCGCTACATCGTACTTCCCGTTCATAGTGGACACAATTCCGTAAAACCCGGCAAAAAGGCTGCCTGTGGTGAAGAGATTCGGTAGTATGTAGATACCCTTCCTCATGCCCTCAGCCATATCTATTTTTTCACTGGCACCAGTTTTTTCGCTGGTATCATTTATTTCTTTGTTCATGGCAGACACCCGAGAACCGTTTCTCCCGCTACCGTCCTGTCACCGATCGCTACCCTCAGGTCTATATCTTTCGGCAGAAACACATCAAGACGGGAGCCGAATCGGATCAAACCGTACCGTGAGCCCCTGCGGAGAATATCCCCTTTTTCCGGATACGATATTATGCGACGTGCAATGAGACCGGCAACTTGGACCACAACAATTTTCTGGCCCTTTTCCGTTTCCAGCACCATGCCGCTTTGCTCATTTTCAAAGGTGGCTTTTTCGTCACGGACATCCAGGAACTTTCCTCGAACGTAAAACGTGTCCAGTACCCGACCTGAAAGTGGAACACGGTTAATGTGCACATTAAAAACCGACATGAAGATGCTGATCTTGAGCATCTCCTCGCCAAGATGTTTCTCAGGGGCATTCCCGAGATAAATAACCACACCGTCAGCGGGTGCAACAACAAGATTCTCTCCATCCGGGGTAAGACGTTGCGGATT
This sequence comes from uncultured delta proteobacterium, assembly GCA_963717775.1. Taxonomy (GTDB): domain Bacteria; phylum Desulfobacterota; class Desulfuromonadia; order Geobacterales; family Geobacteraceae; genus RPRC01. The sequence goes on along the minus strand of CAVQWZ010000025.1, from coordinate 74,388 downwards.
CCGGAAAAAATATGCAACAAAGAAGGTTATGCCAAGCGCCAAAAGCGCCGGTATCTTCCATGAGAGCAGTGCCAAAACCAGTGTTACGAAAGCAGCCCCAAGAACAAAGGGGTATCCTTCAACGGCTATCGGTGTATTTTGATTTCGCATTGTCTGCTAACCTCAATTGGTGCCTGTCAGCTTATAAAGAAAGACCGGATAAGGCTCATGGCTGAACCATGGTCCTTAATCCGGCCTCTCTTCATCTCGCATCTATTCTAGTTTTTTGTCTTATCGACGATTTTAGAGGCACCAATCCAAGACATCATGGAGCGAAGCTGTGCACCAACCTCTTCGATGGGATGCTCGGCTGCGTGACGACGAAGTGCACTAAAGACCGGCTTCTTGGTCTTGTTCTCCAACATCCACTCCTTGGCAAATTCACCGGTCTGGATCTCTGCGAGGATCTGTCGCATCTCATCCTTGGTGTCCTCATTGATCACGCGAGGACCGCGGGTCAGATCGCCGTATTCAGCAGTAGTGGAGATGGAGTAACGCATATTCGCGATTCCGCCTTCATAGATCAGATCAACAATCAGCTTCAGTTCATGGAGACACTCGAAATAGGCCATTTCAGGGGCATATCCGGCTTCTACTAGGGTCTCAAAACCAGCCTGAATCAGAGCACTGACGCCACCGCAGAGGACAGCCTGCTCGCCGAAGAGATCGGTTTCGGTCTCTTCACGGAAAGAAGTTTCGATGATACCGGCACGTCCACCGCCGTTTGCTGAGGCATAGGCAAGCGCCACATCGCGAGAGTTACCGGCCGGGTCGTGATGAACCGCGATAAGGCTGGGAACTCCGCCGCCTTTTGTATACTCATGACGCACCAGATGGCCTGGTCCCTTGGGAGCAACCATGATAACATTAATGTCATGACGGGGAACAATCTGGCCAAAATGAATATTGAAGCCATGGCTGAATGCAAGGTAGGCACCCTTCTTGATAAAGGGACCAATTTCTACATCATAGACATCACCCTGGATTTCATCCGGAAGCAGAATCATGATAACGTCAGCAATCTTAACGGCTTCGGAGGTGGGGAGAACTGTCAGTCCGGCATTTTCCGCCTTCTTGACCGAAGTCGAGTCCGCTCGCAGGCCGACTACCACGTCGACACCTGAATCCTTCAGATTATTCGCATGGGCATGTCCTTGGGATCCGTATCCAATAACTGCCACTTTTTTGCCCTTGAGTACTTCAAGGTTACAGTCTTTGTCATAATATATCCGCATTTTTTCCTCCTTGATATATGTACATCCCCGTTATTGGGGCGATACCTTCTTAATTTTTCTCGGAAAGGCCGGTTAGCCTTTCCATCCTTTTGCGCCGCGAACAATGGCAACCGGCCCTGTTCTCACTAATTCCTTGAGACCTAGTGGTCGCAGCAATTCGAGTATTGCATCGATTTTTGACGGTGGCCCCGTCACCTCAATGGTATAACTTTTTGGCGTTACATCAATGACATTTGCCCGAAAGATATCGACAAGTCTCAAAATCTCAGCCCTGTCGGCATCCTCTGCAGTTACCTTGATAAGGGCGATTTCCCTCTCTAGGATACTACCGTCAGTGAAATCAAAAACCTTAATAACATCGATTAATTTATTGAGGTGCTTGGTAATCTGTTCAAGAATCTGTTCATCACCGCGGGTAACGATCGTCATGCGGGAGATCGACTCCTCGTTCGTTGGCGCGACAGAAAGCGAATCGATGTTGAATCCCCGACCGGAGAATAGTCCAGCAACACGGGACAAGACTCCGAATTCGTTTTCCACAAGTACCGTTATAGTATGTCTCATGGGGAAGTCTCCTCAGTGTGTGAGAAATAAAGGTCTTGGAAGAGTAGCTTCTCCCGGCAGATCACGATGCAAGAACCATTTCGTCAAGGGAAGCGCCCGCAGGAACCATGGGGAGAACCTGCTCCTCCCGTGCTATCTTGAACTCCATGATAACCGGACCAGGGGTAGCCAAGCCTTTCCGGATGGTTTCCTCAAGGTCTTCCGGCTTTGATACGGTGAAGCCTGTCGCTCCAAACGCCTCCGCCAATTTGACAAAATCAATCGGCAGATCCATGACCGTCTGAGAATAGCGTTTTTCAAAGAATAATTCCTGCCACTGTCGAACCATCCCCAGATAGTTATTGTTCATAATACAGATTTTTACCGGCAACTTGTTTTGCACCAGAGTTGCCAATTCCTGTAAATTCATCTGGAAACCACCATCCCCGCAGATAGCTATCACCTGGCGCTCGGCAAATGCAGCCTGAGCTCCCATTGCAGCGGGAAGGCCGTATCCCATGGTTCCCAAACCACCCGAAGTGAGGAGCGTTCGCGGCTTGGTAAAGGTAAAGAACTGTGCTGTCCACATCTGATGCTGCCCCACATCGGTGGCAATTATGGCATCCGGCTCACAAAGTTCGCGAAGTTTTCGAATTACCGACTGCGGTTTGATGACCTCGGAAGACTCTTTATACGACAAGGGATGCTTTGCCTTCCAGCCATCAATTACATCAAGCCATGGTTGAACAGCAGCGGTGAAAGACGAAACTTCGTCGCGATAATCCTCTAGGATTTTCAGAAGTTTCTCCAAAACCCACTGAACTGCACCGACGATCGGCAGATCGACGCGGACGTTCTTTCTGATGGAGGTTGGATCAACGTCCATATGAATTATCTTTGCATGGGGAGCAAACGCGGGAATTTTCCCGGTAACGCGGTCATCGAAGCGAGCCCCGACAGCCACAAGAAGATCGCAGTTGGTAACCGCCATATTCGCGTAATAGGTACCATGCATACCGAGAAGTCCGAGAGAGAGGGGATTGTCCTCCGGGAAAGAACCAAGACCCATGAGAGTCGTGGTAACCGGAACATGGAGCGTCTCAGCCAGTTGACGCAATTCGTCATAGGCATTGCCGAGAATCACGCCACCGCCAACATACAGCACGGGCTTTTTCGCAGCAAGGATCATGGAAGCCGCTTTTTCGATCTGCTTTACATGTCCCTCAACGGTCGGCTTGTAACTTCGCATCTCTATTTTGTCAGGGTATTTGAAGTCGGTAACGGCAACCTGTACGTCTTTGGGCAAATCAATAAGAACCGGGCCGGGACGACCGGTACGGGCTATGTAGAAGGCTTTTTTTACAATTTCGGCAAGTTCTTTGACGTTCTTGACAAGGAAATTGTGTTTCGTGCATGGCCGGGTAATGCCGATGATATCCACTTCCTGGAAAGCATCATTGCCGATAAGCGCCGTTGGAACCTGACCGGTTATGACAACCAGTGGAATGGAGTCCATGTATGCAGTAGCAATACCAGTGACCGTATTGGTAGCTCCTGGTCCGGATGTCGCAATAGCAACACCTACTTTGCCGGTCGCCCGGGCAAAACCGTCGGCTGCATGGACCCCTGCCTGCTCATGTCGAGGGAGAATATGGCGGATTTCCGGAAACGAGTAGAGTTCATCGTAAATATTGATGACGGTGCCTCCCGGATAGCCAAAGACCGTATCAACACCCTCCAGCTTGAGGCATTCCAGCAATATTCTCGCACCTGCGAGTTTCATACAATAAACCTCCCTATAGGAGTTGGGCAAAAGGAACGAAAAATCCTTCCACCGTCAGTAAAAGAATGTCCACTAGTCACCAGTGGTAATCGCTCCGGTGTAGGCTGACGTAACCACCTTGGCATACCGTGACAGCCAGCCGGTCTTGATTTTCGGCTCAGGACGCTGCCAAGCTCCCAGACGTTGCTCCAGAGTTTCGTCATCCACAATGAGTTCCAGCTTTCGATTCGGTATATCGAGCACAATCTGATCACCCTCTTCTACAAGAGCGATTGGCCCGCCTTCCATTGCCTCAGGAGAAATATGACCGATGCAGGGACCGCGTGTGCCTCCGGAAAAACGTCCGTCAGTTATAAGTGCAACCGAATCACCGAGACCAAGTCCCATGAGTGCAGCAGTAGGAGCCAGCATCTCCCGCATTCCTGGACCGCCCTTCGGGCCTTCATAGCGTATAACAACAACATTCCCGGAAACAATCTTGCCATCCATGAGTGCCGCCATTGCCTCTTCTTCCGAATTGAAACAACGGGCCGTTCCGGAAAATTTCATCATTTTATCAGAAACACCGGACTGCTTGACAACAGCGCCCTTTGGGGCCAGATTCCCGAAAAGTATGGCAATTCCGCCTTCCTTCTTCACCGGCTTGTCCACCGGCCGAATGACGCTCTCATCGATCTTGTCAATCCCGGATACCAGCTGCAGAGTAGAGAGCCCCATGACCGTTTGGCTGTCTTTCACCCGGTCACCAAGCTGCTTCAGCACGCCGAGGACACCTCCTGCCACATCCAGGTCTTCCATAAAATGCTCACCGGCCGGATTCATGGAAGCAATCTGCGGCGTCTCGCGTGACAAGATATCAAAGGTTTCAAGGGGCAGATCAACGCCGGCCTCTCGGGCAATGGCAAGCAGATGCAAAACCGTGTTTGACGATCCACCGAGGGCAAGATCAACACGAATTGCATTCTCGAAAGCCTCGCGGGTCAATATTTGGCGAGGTGTTACCTGGTTTCTGACCAGCTCAACGATTTTTTCTCCGGAAGCAAAGGCAATTCTGCGCTTGAGGGCGGAAACGGCAAGGGCAGTTCCACAACGGGGAAGGCTCATACCGAGGGTTTCCGTCAAAATAGCCATGGTGTTAGCAGTGAAAAGCCCCTGGCAGGAACCGACACCTGGACAGGCGTTGTCCTCACAGGCCTGAAGTTCTTTGCCATCGATTACTCCGGCCTTGTAACGGGCCATGGCCTCGAAAGTGTCGGTAACAAACGAGTAGCGTCGACCATCAGAGCCACGGCCGGACAGCATCGGACCGGCTGTAACTACGATGGATGGAATATTAAGCCGGGCAGCAGCCATCAGCATCCCCGGAGTGATTTTATCACAATTGGTAAGAAGAACGAGGCCGTCAAGGCGATGCGCCTCTGCTACCGATTCCACCATGTCTGCAATCAGTTCACGGGTCGGAAGCGAATAGTGCATCCCCTTATGCCCCATGGCAATGCCGTCACAAACGCCAGGGATGCCGAAGAAAAATGAATAGCCGCCACCGGTATGAACGCCTTTTTCGATAAAACGTTCAAGATCCCGCATCCCTACGTGCCCCGGGATCAGGTCGGTAAAGCTTGTGGCAACACCGATAAAGGGTTTCTCCATCTCACTCTGAGGAACGCCAGCACCTTTCAGAAGGGCACGATGAGGTGTCCGCTCTAGTCCTTTGGTTATCATGTCACTGCGCATATATTTAAACCTCTTGAGTCTGTCCCATTTTTAAGGGAATAAAGAAGCACTTTAATACATTCGTCCATTACTGTCAATACTGAGAAACCAGGCCTTTATGACTCCGATTCCTTTTTCATACGCGCCACCTCAGCCTCTGATGCCCGTAAATACGAGGGGACAAGCGCTGCTGACGGGGCAAGTTCTCCCCGGGCAAAAAGGTCGGCTGCCAGGAGGGCGCCAGCTGATGCATGTGGCTGGTGGCAAAGCGATGGAGCAAAGATGGCCAGTTCGCCAAGAGTCTCCACAATCAAGTCACGGTATCGCAGTGCGCCGCTGCCGACAAAAAGAGTAGGAGCCCGTAGCTGGGAAAGAAAATCTGCCGGCGGCACAACGCACTCGGCAAGCAGGATTTCGGGCAACGCTCGACAGCGGTACAGTGCTGCATACACCTCATTTTTTTTCGCGTCGAACATGGTACAGACCGGAAATTCGGCGTAGGGAAGGTTCATGGCAAGCATAGCAAGAGAGGAAAAAGCAACAACAGGCTTTCCTGATGCAAGTGCCAACCCCTTGGCAGTCGCAATGCCGACCCGCAAGCCCGTAAAAGAACCGGGACCGAGCGAAACCCCGATGGCATCCAGTTCGTCTATCAAAAGTCCAGAATCTCTCAAAACCATGTCAAGCCCAGACATGAGACTGGAGGAATGATTCCGGTCCGGATTGACGATGTATTCCGCCAAAAGACGCCCATCCACCGTGGCAGCGACACTGTTTGTAGTTGTGGACGTGTCAATAGTAAGGATCTTCACATCAACCCTGGCCGAGCAAATATCTTGCTATATCGTTATAAAAAGCAAGCACCATGAGTCCCACGAGCAGCACCAGGCCGATTTGCTGAGCTATCTCCCGGGCCTTCACGTGGACCGGTTTCCCCACTACCATTTCCCAAAGATAGAAAACCAGGTGGCCGCCATCAAGTATCGGCACCGGCAAGAGATTGAGGAGCCCAAGATTAATGCTTAACAAGGCCATGAATGAAAGGAAATAGACAAGTCCCGTTTTGGCCTGATCACCGGCCGTTTTGGCGATCATGATCGGTCCGCCGATATTATCCACTGAAATGGAACCAGTGAAGATCTTGCCCACGGCAACAACCGTCAGTTTCGTAACATTCCAGGTATGCTCACTCCCCTTAACTATTGCCTGAAGAGGGCCGACTCTCTCTATTACGACTTCCTTCGAGACCATGACACCTATTGCTGGAGAGGTAATTGTATCGCCCAGCAGGTTTTTCGCAGTGCGCATTTCAGGAGTAACTTGAACAGACAAAGTTTTACCGTCCCGCACTATCTTCAGATCAACGGGCTTGCCGCCACTTTCTGAAATCAACTGAGCAAGATCATTCCAGCGGCTAACAGGCTGGCTATTGATACTCGTGACCCGATCCCCTTCCTTGAGCCCGGCACGCGCTGCCGGCATATCCTTCATCACCTCACCGATTTTCGAGGTCGCCGTGGGAATACCGATCATGCAGACAACAATGAAGATCAGGTAAGCAAAGAGGAGATTGAAGCAAGGCCCGGCAGCCACGATTGCCATTCGTCGCAGTGGCGTTTTTGCCATAAAAGAGCGGGTGGCATCTTCCTCTGGAAGCTCATCATCCAGATTTTCACCGATCATCTTCACATAACCGCCGAGAGGGAACGCAGAAATACGGTATTCGGTTTCACCGACCTTCTTCGCAAAGATCTTGGGGCCAAACCCCAGGGAAAAGGCTTCAACCCCAACGCCAAAATATTTCGCAAAGAGAAAATGACCAAGTTCGTGGACAAATATCAGTATTCCGAGGACAACAATTGCAGACAGTATGTTAATAATCATGCTTTCTCCCTACAGGCCTAGCAGTTTTCTTGTTTTCTTTCTACCCCAGAGGTCTGCACTCATAACCTCCTCAATGGAACTGAGAGAATGGGCATCATGAGCACTCATCGTTTTTTCGATAAGCAGCGCGATATCGGTAAATTTGATTATTCCGGCAAGGAAGGCATCGACAGCCACTTCATTCGCGGCGTTCATGACCGCGGGCATGCTTTCGCCGTCTCCTGCTGCACGGTATGCCAGTTGTAAAGCGGGAAAGCGCTCAAGGTCCGGCTCGAAAAAATTCAACGAAGCAATTGCGGTCAAGTCAAGACCACGCACCCCGGTCGCAACCCTTTCAGGATACGTTAGGGCATAGGCGATAGGAGCTTTCATGTCAGGAACTCCCAATTGCGCAATGACACATCCGTCAACGTATTCCACCAGCGAGTGGATAATGCTCTGCGGATGGATAACAACAGAAATCCTGTCAAGAGGAAGGTCGAACAACCATTTGGCTTCGATAACCTCGAGCCCCTTGTTCATCATCGTTGCCGAGTCTATTGTGATCTTGCGCCCCATGCTCCAATTGGGATGATTAAGAGCATCAGCAATGGAAACTTCTTTCAGTTTTTCGAGCGGAAATTGCGCGAATGGCCCACCGGAAGCGGTAAGAATAATCCGCTTCACATCATCACATCGATGCCCCTGGAGTGACTGAAAGATGGCACTGTGCTCACTATCGACTGGAAACAGCTGAACGCCTTGCTCTTTAATCAAATCCATGATCAGGTGACCGGCAGTAACAAGGGTCTCCTTGTTGGCAAGCGCAATATCCTTGCCAGCCTTGATCGCCGCAACAGTTGGAATAAGGCCGGCGGCACCCACGATTGCAGCAACCACCATGGTAGCATCCGCGGCGGAAGCTGCAGAAATCATTCCCGGTACTCCGTGGAGAATTTCAGTTTTCACCCCGGGAAGCATCTTGCGCAACTCGATTGCCGATTCCTCAGAAATAACCGCTGCCACCTGTGGAGAAAACTCTTCTATCTGCTTCTTCAGGAGCTGCAGATTCTTCCCACCAGTCAGGGCAATAATTTCAAACTTATCACGATGGGCAGCAACAATTTCCAGGGTACTCACACCGATTGAACCGGTTGAACCCAGTACGGTAAGCCTCTTCATAGCAATCCTCGACAGATTCTCATTCAGGCAGGGTAACAGCGAAGAGCAAGGATAATGCAATCTTTCGCCTATTGCCAGCAAAACCAGGTTTTGCTAGGAATATCCCATGCCAGAGTACTGCCTTCTCAAAATTTTCAAACGATATAAAATGAACTCCAACCGATTCCCACGTAGCGTTGCATGATACGAACAGGCTCTTATTGGTAACGGGGAATAGAGCGAGACAGTTTTACTGGCCGGACAAACTCCGCAGACAAAATAGCAGATATCGATCAAAAAAAGTATCGTGCATAGATATACAGCGACGGGGCAGCAAAAAGAACACTGTCCAGTCGGTCAAGCATGCCACCGTGCCCGGGGAAAATGTTGCCGGAATCTTTCACACCAAAGCTCCGCTTAAGTAGAGATTCAAACAGATCCCCCAGTTGCCCCAAAAGCCCCACAAAGAGTGCAGTCGTGACAGCTCCCACAAGGGTAAGTTCCGGGAAGAAGGTTACTCCGGCAAGGAGTGTTCCGATGATACTGCCCCCTAATCCGCCAACCATGCCTTCGACGCTCTTGTTGGGACTCACAATCGGGTAGAGTTTCCTTTTCCCGATGGAGCTCCCCACGTAAAATGCTGCAGTATCCCCGGACATGACAATAATCAGCAGCAGAAATATCCACTTGACCCCATGGTCCATCTCTCGCAGTAAGACCAGGTAGCTCATGAGCAAGGGAATATACAGGAACCCAAGCAGAAACAGCCCCGCTTCTCCGGCAGAACGCTTAATGTCGCTAATTTTAAACAGAGACAGGAGAGCAATAAAGAGAAACAGCAGGGTTAGAGAAAGTGAAAATGGCAGGCACTTGAAAACGACTGTCGGCAAAAGGAGTGCACCGGCAAAGGCAGCAATAAAGCCGGCGTAACGACGCAGCGGAAATGCCATCCGGTAAAACTCGAGGAGACCTACTGCGGTCAGTCCCAGAATCAGGCAAAAGAATGAAAAAAAACTGCTTTTCAACACAAAAACAAGGAGAATCGGAAGAGCAATCAATCCTGTTATAAGCCGTTTGATAATTACCTCCTCTTTCGAACCTGGTCACTGATGAGTCCGTAACGTCGCTCTCTCGCCTGATAATTGGCAAGGGCTTTATGGAACTCTTCTTTGCTGAAGTCTGGCCAGTTAACCTCGGTAAAATACAATTCGGTGTAAGCAATCTGCCAGAGCAGAAAATTACTGATGCGCATCTCACCACTAGTTCGGATCAAAAAATCAGGGTCAGGAATTTCACTGGTATATAGATATGATGAGATAAGATCCTCAGAAAGCTTTTCCCGAGGAATTTTGCCAGACAGAACACTGTCAATCAACTGTGTAAAAGCCTGATAAATCTCCTGGCGTGATCCGTAGGAAAGGGCCAAGGTAAGAACCATGCCGGTATTTTGAGATGTCTTGGCAATTGCCTCGGCAACAGCTCGGTTAACATCTTCAGGAAGATCTGCACGGTCACCAATAACAGCAAACCTGATATTATTGGCCATCATGCGGGTGGTTTCCTTGGCCAGATACGCTTTCAACAGGGCCATGAGAGCACGCACCTCTGTTTTCGGTCGTAGCCAGTTCTCGGAAGAAAATGCGAATAGCGTGAGGAACTTTATCCCAAGAAGAGAGCTTTCTTCGACGACAGTCCTGACCGTCTCGACCCCTTTCCGGTGTCCAACTATCCTTTTCAGCATCCGTTCCTGAGCCCAGCGTCCGTTGCCATCCATGATTATCGCAAGGTGCCTGGGCAACTTTTCCGGATCAAGTTTTTGCATGACTGGTCCTAAAAAAAACCCCCTTTGGTAAAGGGGTTATCGGATGATACTACGTGAGCAATGCGGGAAGCCTTCCCCGGAAAAACTTGCCAGGAGACAGGGAAGCCTGTGTTTTCTGAACACAGGAAGATACTTCAGATTTCCATGACCTCTTTTTCTTTAGCAACCACTACTTCATCAACCTTGGCCACATAAACATTTGTAACATCTTGAACTTCCTTTTCTGCACGCTTCAAGTCATCTTCTGATATTTGTTTGTCCTTTTCCAGTTTTTTCAGGGAGTCGATGGCATCCCGGCGGATATTCCGGAGAGCGATCTTGGCCTCCTCGGCCAATTTTTTCAACTGCTTGACAATTTCTTTCCGTCTATCTTCGGTAAGAGGTGGAACTCCCAGACGAATCAGCTTGCCGTCATTTGTCGGAGTGAGACCAATATTCGCGTTGAGAATTGCCTTCTCGATGGAAGGTATCAGCTTTGCCTCCCACGGCTGAATGGTCATAGTCCGAGGTTCCGGGACTGCGATGGCTGCAAGCTGGCTGATTGGTGTCAGCGTATCGTAATAATTGACTTTGATATCTTCCAGGAGAGCAGTGTTGGCGCGCCCGGTCCGAACCTTCTGATACTCTTTGCGGAGTGCATCAAGGGTTTTCTCCATGTGACTTTTCATGGAAGCGAGGACATCCTTTGTCATATTACTCTCCTTTTACGATAGTACCTATTTCTTCCCCGAGAACAACCTTCATGATGTTCCCTGGAGTGGTCACATCAAAAATGATGATAGGCAGATGATTATCCATACAGAGAGATGTAGCGGTGGCATCCATTACCTGAAGCCCTTTTTTCAGAACATCGATGTAACTCAACTGGGCGAATTTCAGGGCGGTCGGATCTTTCTTCGGGTCAGCGGAATAAACACCATCAACCTTGGTCCCCTTCAAGATCACCTCGGCACCGATCTCCATTGCCCGGAGACTGGCTGCGGTATCCGTGGTAAAGTAAGGGTTTCCAGTCCCTGCACCAAGAATAATGATCCGGCCCTTTTCCAGATGCCTGATGGCACGACGGCGAATATAGGGTTCAGCTACCTCGCGCATCTCGATTGCGGACTGGACCCGAGTATCCACACCAATCTTTTCAAGAGCATCCTGCATTGCCAGGGAGTTAATCATAGTGGCCAGCATGCCCATATAGTCGGCACTCGCCCTGTCCATCCCCTTGGATGAGGCCGCTAGCCCGCGGAAGATATTGCCTCCGCCAATAACAAGGGCCATCTCGGTTCCGCAAGCGATAACATCCTTGATCTCTGCGGCTATTTCCGTAATGGTCTTCGGATCAATACCATATTTCTGCTCGCCGGCCAGCGCTTCACCGGACAGCTTCAAGAGCACTCTCTTGTACCGCGATCTGTTCATAGTTCTAGCAACTCACTCTCCCGCCGCGAAGCAATCATCAATGACGGAGCTAAGAAACTGTGCTGACAAGACACTGTCAAACGAAAAGGCCGGAATCCGGAAAAAGTTGTTTTCAGGATTCCGGCCCACTACGGGACGTAAAACTATGAGCCAACTGCCGCAGCAACCTCAGCAGCGAAATCGCACTCTTTTTTTGCAAGTCCTTCGCCGAGAACGAAACGTGAGAAACGACGAATGGACATATTTTCTCCAATGGCAGAAATGGTTTCGTTCAGATAGGTCTGGATCGTCTTGTCCGTGTCCTTCACGAAAGTTTGCTCCAAAAGACAGATTTCGGCATAGAATTTCGATATCTGGCCTTCGACGATTTTTTCGATAATATTGTCCGGTTTGCCGGTTTCCTTGGCCTTGGCCCGATAAATCTCCTTTTCTCTTTCCAGGAGCTCAGCGGAAACCTCTTCACGTTTCACAAACTGGGGAGCTGCCGCCGCGATATGCATGGCAACATCTTTGACAAAATTCTGAAATGCCTCGTTCTTGGCAACGAAATCTGTTTCACAGTTGACTTCCACCAGCACACCAATCTTGCCGCCGGCATGAATGTAGGAACCAACAGCACCTTCAGTCGCGACACGACCAGCTTTCTTGGAAGCAGCGGCAAGGCCCTTCGTTCTCAAATAATCGACAGCCTTCTCTTGATCGCCACCAGTTTCGGACAAAGCCTTTTTGCAATCCATGAGACCGGCGCCGGTCGCTTTCCGCAATTCGCTCACCTGTGCAGCTGTAATAGTCACGTGTATCCTCCTCCACGGGCGAGGGAAAACCCCTTGCCGTGATAACTAGCTTTTTAGTAATGCTTTATAACCACTTGCCGGAAACAATTCCGATCTCTGAGATTCAGATCAGGACCGGAATGCCCAGTACTATTTGGCCTCGGTGTTCTCAGGTGCAACAGCTTCTGCAACCGGTTCCGCCGGAGCTTCAGCAGCAACAACCTCGGTCTGGGACTCGCCTTCTGCGTCAGTCTGCAGATCGATCTCCCTGGCCTGTACGCCTTCAATGATAGCATCGGCTATCTTGCTCGAAAGCAGGCGCAGAGCTCGTATCGCATCGTCATTACCCGGGATGATATAATCAATAGGGTCAGGGTCACAGTTGGTATCCACGACAGCAACAATCGGAATGCCAAGTTTTTTTGCCTCAGAAACGGCTATTGTCTCATTCTTCGGGTCGACGACAAAAATCGCACCCGGTAGCTTGTTCATGCCCTTGATACCGCCAAGCGACTTTTCAAGCTTCTCGCGCTGTTTCAGAAGGCTGAGACTCTCCTTCTTGGTATACCCTTCAATCGAACCGTCGGCAACCATGGCATCAAGCCGCTTCAAACGGTCAATACTCTGGCGCACGGTGGCAAAGTTGGTCAGCATGCCGCCAAGCCAGCGCTGATTCACGTAGTACATATTGCATCGCTGTGCCTCTTCGGCAATGGAATCCTGGGCCTGCTTCTTGGTACCGACAAAGAGGATGGTCTCGCCGGCCCGTGCGGTTTCCCTGATGAAGTTATAAGAATTTTTAAATAGTCGTACGGTCTTCTGCAGATCGATGATATAGATACCATTTCTTGCGCCGAAGATGTACGGTTTCATTTTCGGATTCCAACGCTTGGTCTGGTGACCGAAATGGACACCCGCTTCCAACAACTCTTTCATAGTAATGTTTGACATAATTCTCTCCTTTGGTTTTCCCTCCGCACCCTCTTGAAACTTCCGGAATCCGCTTACAGCGGACACCACCGGAGACAAAGGGGGCGTGTGTGGTTAAATAGCAAATCTGTTTACCATAAAGGACCATGATTTAGCAAGGAAATTTTTAAAATCACCCTATAGCATCAACCCCGGGAAGTTGAATTAGCTGAAAGGTTTCCTTGCGTTGTTGCGCCTGCAACGGTTGCTATTTCAGCCCTGCTCATGTATCATGCCCGATGCTATGAAGAAAACCCTTTATTTGTATATTTTAAAGGAAATTACCGTTCCTTTTATCCTCGGTTTTGCCGTTTTCACTTTTGCCCTTCTCATGGGAAGGTTCATGAATCTGGCCGACCTGGTAATCGCTAAAGGCGTTCCTGTTTTCGATGTGGCCCGACTTCTGCTATACATGCTACCATCCTTCTCGTTTATCACCATCCCCATGTCGTTTCTACTAGCCTTACTTCTCGCGTTCGGAAGGCTTTCCGCGGACAACGAAATAACTGCCCTGAAGTCTGGGGGCATGAGTCTCTATGGCATTCTTCCACCTGTCATCTTTTTTGCCGTTTGTGCGTATATCGCTACTGCAGCCATCACGGTTTATGCACTCCCCTGGGGAAACACCGCATTTAAGACACTTCTCTACGATGCTATCAATGTCAGGGTTAATATCAGTCTCAAGGACCGGGTCTTCAACGATGACTTCCCTGGTCTGGTTATTTATGTCGCGCGATACGACGAAACCAACCACCATATCACCGGCGTATTAATTTATGATGAAAGAAATTCTGCAGACCCATCAACCATCTTTGCCCGCAGCGGAATGATTATGACAGATCCGGACAGGAAGACCCTTCGTCTCCGCCTGCTCAATGGTGGGGTCCACCGACTGAAGGGAAAATCGGACTATCAACTGATGGAATTCGACAGTTACGACCTGAGTTTCAACTTCAATCAGACCTATAAAATTGTCCCCACGGCTAATGAGCTCGACATGACCTTCAAGGAACTGAGACAGGCGATGAAACTCACCGGGTTCGACCCCGGTATAATACGAAACCTCCACCTGGAGTTTCATCGCCGACTGGCTTTCCCCTTCGCCTGTTTTGTCTTTGCCCTCATTGGAGTCCCGCTAGGTCTCCAGAACAAACGCTCCGGCAAATCGTCGGGTTTTGCCCTCTGCCTGGCAGTTCTTCTGGGGTACTATATTCTACTCTCAATCGGAAAAACCATGGGACAAAAGGCGATTCTTTCCCCCGCTGTTGCCATGTGGCTGCCAAACCTCCTATTTATTACCTTCGGCATTTATCTTTTCAAAAAAACCGCTGAAGAACAGAGATTGACCATTTTTGACCTGCCGACACGGCTCGTTGCATGGGCAAAAGTCCGGTTTGCTTCGTGGAGGAAAAACCGATGACCGTACTTAGCCGCTATATCACAGCAACCTACCTCAAGCTTCTTGCGCTGACTGCTGGTTCCTTCGTGGCAATCTATCTGGTCATTGACTTTCTGGAAAAGATCAGCCGCTTTTCCCAAGCCAGCAGCAACCCTCAGTACATCCTGTTTTTCTATTTATATAAGATACCGGCAATTATCAATCAGGTCATGCCGCTGGCCATTCTTATGTCAACCCTGCTGACTCTTGGCATCCTTTCACGATCAAGTGAGATTGTCGCAATGCAAAGTTGCGGTATCAGCCTGAAAAGGATTGCGATGCCGCTGCTCGTTATTGCGTTCATCCTGAGCCTCTTTACCTTTTTCTCTAACGAAGCCATCATTCCAAACACCTCACAAAAATTAAAATATATCCAAGAAGTTCTGATTGAGGGGAAGAATCCGAGCACATTCTTCCGACTCAATAATATCTGGTATCGTGACAAAAACTATATACTCCAGGCACAACTCTTTATTCCATCGACATGGACCCTGAAGGGAATCACGCTTTGGCAAACAACGGATGAAATGCATCCTACCAAACGATTGGAAGCGGAAGATGGGGTCTGGAACGGTTCTTACTGGACCTTGAAAAATGTCGTAGAGAGAAGCTTCTCCGGTGGCAAGGTAACGCAAACCAAGAAAACTGCGTCCCTTCCGGTTTCCCTGCAACTCAAAATCAATGACCTCAAGGTCTGGGACAAGTACGCAGATGACATGGGTTTTTTCAACCTGAAACAGTACACGGAAAAGCTACGTAAAGCAGGATATAATGCAACGAAGTACCAGGCTCAGATGTATGCCAAAATATCCATGCCTTTTGCCTGCCTGATCATGGCTTTTGTCGGGATTCCGTTTTCCCTGCGAGGTGGACGTTCCAGCGGCATTGCACTGGGAATCGGTCTCAGCATTGGTATTGGCTTCGCTTATTTCATCATCAATGCCATTCTCATCTCATTCGGTGAAACCGGGATTCTCCCCCCTATGGTATCAGCATGGGCAGCAAACTTCATCTTTGCCCTTTCCGCAATATGGCTGACCCTTACGATGCATCATTGACCAATTTTGGCCAGCATCTCAACGACACCAAAATAAACCAATTATTTCAGCATGTTGCAATTTACTGAACGGATTTTACACCATCTTTCCTTGACATTACCTCCCAGTATGGTTTAATGTAATTTACTTTTTAACAACCCATCGCGAGTTTTCCCCAAGGCACCGGCTGTTTTAATGGTGATAATTTGCCATTGAGAGTCCACTGAAATATCAGACAGAAACTATCCATTCTGTTTCATAGATTAGTGACTCTCCAGACACCGGCTTCACTTCCAAGCATTGTTATCCACACCCCACAGCCTAGCCCCATTGCCGACACCTTCAAACTCGCGTAAAACGAATACCCTGGACAAATAGTATCGTCCAGCAACAGGTAGCATATAAACAAACCGCCATCTGCGCGGAAAACCACTGAAAGGAGGTTCTCGCCGGAAAATCAGGAACAATTCCACAACGAAAAACATAATCGTTGGTCCGGCAAAAACCCGAAAAAACCGAAAACCCCTTACTTATGAAGAAAACTATTATTTTGCTTGCAGCAGTCGCGCTGTTCGTTGTGTCATGCGAGCAGCCTCAGATTCGCCAAGCCCAGCCAGCAGCTATACCGACTCTTTCTGATCTAGATAAAGAGAACCGCCAGGCAGTTGAAAGGGGCGCAAACCTAGAAGAAAGAAGAAGACAGCTTCCCGCAATTATTTCGGCATTTGCCAAGAGGACTACCCCGCAGAGGGCCCGGAAACTTGGAGTGCTCTGCTATCTGAAAACTCTCAACTCACCCTTGATGCCAATGGATATTGCTGAAATCGCCCTGGCGGAAACCGGCACGTATGGGCTTTCAGGAAAAGCGGTATCCTATGCGGGCGCCATGGGCGTCTGGCAACTGATGCCAAGCCGGGCAAGGAGTCACGGCTACAACCCCGAAGACATGCGTAACGATGAAAAATGTGCCGATGCGGCTGTCCGTGAACTTCTCACCAAGATCAAGATGGCAAAGGGAAATTTAAAAAGAGCAAAAAAACTTTATTGCGGAGTCGGCCCCCAGGCTGACGCATATGAAATTAAACGGATTCGTTATAGACACGAAATCTTTCGGGAAATGGTGAAGTATTCACAAATGACAGCGGAAAATGCTTCATACCTGATACTTCGACCATCCTGACAGCCACCGGAATTATTAAAGTCAGCCACAACCAGACAAAAAGCAGATCCCTCAAAGGATCTGCTTTTTTATTTCCCAATTTATTGGCAACTTGACAGATAAAGCCAAAATTGATACTAGCCAAAAGAAGAGCAGCAGTTCCCTTTGTGTAGTAGGGACAGGTAATCTATACTGTAGCCAGAAAGGAAACCCACATGCCCAACCTGCTTACACTCATCATCATGATTTGCGCCGGAGCGGCGGTAGCTCTTCAACCTTCCATCAATGCGCGGCTTGCGCAGAAGGCCGGACTTCTGGAAAGCGCCTGTATTTCATTCGCAGTCGGAACACTCGGCCTTGTAATTGCGGTGCTGATATCGGGAAAAACCAACCTGCGGGGGTTGCACGAAACAACCTGGTGGGAATGGACAGGAGGACTTCTCGGTGCCTTCTTCGTTTCAGCAACCATCCTCGCCGTGCCAAGGATAGGGACTGCGGCAACAATGGCTGTCGCTATTGCAGCGCAGCTTATCGCCGCTCTCATCCTGGACCACTTAGGGGCCTTCGGATTCGGAGGCATGCAGATTGACCTGAAACGATCTCTCGGGGCAGCACTTCTCATCATTGGGGCATGGATTATCGTTCGACATTGACAATCCTGTCAAGAAGGCTGACTAGTAAATGCTGTCCCTGCATTGCTCCAAGAAAAAAGCCCCCCATAACTCTGGAAGGCTCTTAAGGGATTAATCATGCAGGAAAATCGGGCAGACACCCCGCCTCCGGCATTTCTAATATGCTTTCAATTGCTGCCTCGTACAAGACTTCCACTGAGCACCGCTACTATCCGAAACATCAGGCAGTACAAGTAAAACCAACTTCCCACCCATAAGCACAGTCTTCACCTTATCAACAAAACGAACCCGGTCTTCCGGGGCCAAGCAGGCTCCCTCCATGGTCCGAACGACATCTATCTCGGAATGACTCAGAATGTCTTTCACCGCAGCAATTCCATCCATAACAGGAATAGTGAGACTACCCCGCATCCTGCCGTCATTACCGCCAAGACGCAGGCCAACACCCGCCAGGGCACCGATAACCCCCTGACCGGTCCCGCCGTGACTGGAAAGATGAACTCCCGACTCTGTCGCCAGCCTGTATGCTTCCGGCATATCGAGGACAGTACGTTTCGCACGGTAGCCAAAGTCTATAAGGGTGTCCGTTTGCGGAAGTCGTTCCGCTACGGCGACACAAAGGCCGGGATCGGAGCCTTCCGCACTTTCACGCGCCAGAAAATCGGACGCATATTCGGTAAGCGCCTCAAGGTGCGCCTCATCCATATCGGCAATGAAACACATGGAACTGTTATGGGAGGTATAAGGAATATCAGGATGGACAAACAACTGATGCCGGGTTATGGAACTGCATCGGCCCCAGCCACGGTTTTCGACCTCACGGGCCAGCAGATCGGCAAGCTCTCCCGTTCCCCGGGAATCGATGGAATCGGTATCGTCAATACAGACAAAAACAGTCATGGGAAACCTCGTAAAAATTTTGATTTGCAATCATACCAAACGCTCCTTGCTATAGTCAACAATATACAGCGTGAAACAGCAAACTGAAAGACACACTGACAGAGACCCCTGCAAAACGAATCATTGCAGAGCAAATAATATTCTCGATAAATTTATGCAACATATATTATTTCGTTTTTAATGAGGGAAATGGCTTGCAAAGCGTTATTTTATTTGTTATATAGCGTACGCTTAAACTTTTATTGGCTACATTGTTATATTCACGTGAAATTTTACCAAGGAGGAATTGTATGCAAAGAATGAATTTTTCAGGAGCACTGCTGATGAGCTGTCTTTTTCTGATTAGCTCCCCTGCATTCGCGGAAGAGAAAGCTCCGACGGAGGGATTTGAAAGCTATTCCCTCGGCGAGGTGTACATCAAGGGCGATAAGCCCCCCATTGACCAGGAAGTCACCATATCCAACGAGGTAACCGCCGAAGACATACAGGCAACCAACAGCAAAACTGTTGCCGAGGCCCTGGCCAATACTCCCGGTATTCGCGTTACCAGCGGGTCGAAGAGCGAGCCGGACGTCTCGATTCACGGGATCTTCAACCAGAGTCGTATCCTGGTAATGATCGACGGCGTGCCCTATTACGAGACAAAATACGGCAAACTCGACCTCAATCAATTCACCACCAGCAATGTCGCCAAGATAGAGGTGATCAAGGGAGCGGCATCCGTCCTCTACGGCGCCAACGCCATGGGTGGCGTCATCAACATCGTCACCAAAATGCCGGTGGGAAAACCTACCTTTGATATCAACGTCGAAGGGGGTGAAGTGGATTATTATAAGGCTTCGGTCTCCCACGGCATGAACACGGGACGGTTCTACTACTGGCTCAATTATGAGCACAGCCAGGCCCACGGCTGGGGCCTGTCAGACGATTTCACACCTCGCTCACCACGGTTAACATTAAAACCAGGCGGCTTGTACCAGTCCATTGATGAAGACGGCGGCACCAGAAACCAGTCTGATTACCGATCAGACAGCATCTGGGCCAAGTTCGGCTTCACCCCGACCAAGGACGCCAATTACTCCGTCAACTTCCACTACATAGACCGGGAAAAGGGAAACCCTCCCTCGCTTGACTCGGTACGGGTATTTCCCGACCCGCCCGCTTTCTCCAACTTTTTCCGATACCCCACCTACAACGACTGGGGAGTGGACCTGAGCGGCGAGCAACGGGTGAACGACCTGGTAACCTTCAAGGCAAAACTCTTCTATCACAATCATGTGGACGAGTTGCAATCCTACTCCAATGAAACCTTCCTCCAGGTCGATCGCCCTGAGTAAATACCAGGACTACATTATCGGCGGCTCGCTCATCACCGAACTCAGACCCGTGAAGTGGAACACCGTAAGACTCTCTATGCATTACAATGGAGACTCGCACAAGCAGCGAGACGACAGCTACCTCCCCTTATGAAAACTATTATGCCTGGACTGGTTCCGTCGGTATCGAGGACGAGATTACCTATTGGAAGAATGCCAGCATTGTCGTAGGAGGAAGCTACGACTGGTTTAAAATCGCAGAAGCAAATTATATGGAAACGAAGCCGACGTCAAACAGCTTCAACCCGATGATCGGCGCAAATTATGTTTTCCCGGACTCAACAAAGCTCTTTGCCTCGGTGGCCCGCAAGACGCGCTTCCCAACCCTAAGCAACCTGTTCGCCTCGGTAAAAAGTGGCGGCAACCCGAACCTGACCGCCGAATCATCCATCAACTCCACCATCGGCGTGTCACGCTCCTTCGGAAAATTCGCCTGGGGCCAGTTGGCATTTTTCTACCATGACATTACCGACCTGATCGACAGAATTGGACCGGACAAGACCGACAGACTGGAAAACTTCGGGAATGTCGTGGTATACGGCATCGAAACCAACACTGAACTGTACCCGGCAAAAGACCTGGTCCTGAAACTGGCGTACAATTTCAATAATCCCAGCGACCAGAGCGAGAACAGGGTAACCGACAAGGTGAGAAACGTTCCCCAGCACAAGCTAGACTTAGGCGCTCAGTATACCATTCCATACATCATAACCCGCATCGACCTGAACGGAATACTCTTCAGCAACTACTACAGCCAGGTACCAACAATATCCAGGCCTGACGACTTGGCTACGAGGGTTCCTGGTTATTTTGTCATGAACGCCCGGGTATCGAAGAAGTTCCTGAACAACTTCGAAGCATATGTCGCCATAAACAATATCTTTGATCGCAACTACGAGCCAGAAGCAGGCTTCCCCGCAGAGGGTCGGACCATCTACGGCGGACTTACCGCGAAGTTCTAATCATCTTGGGGAAGCGGTTTAACTTTCCCAGGAAAAGAGAAAGGGCGGATTGCACATAGCTGTCTTCACCTCCTTCCTTTAATGGTACTATGTGGCTGCCGGTTTCTATGCCGGCAGCCTTTTCTTCTAGTGAAACAGGAAAAGTTTCCATCCTCGTTTCTCTTGTATATTTGGCAAAATAACCAGTAATGGATTTTTTGCACGTCACTTAGAGAGCTATTTCACTGCTTGGTATTCACAGTATGCCATGATATATTACGCGTAGTTTTCTCGCACAAACGCAGAGAGGAGTTGAATTTATTATGGAATGGCTTAAATTAGTTATTGACTACGGGATCATCTGGCTGCTCATCCTGCTGAGTATTGTGGCCGTTGCCTGCGCCATTGAACGAAATATGGTGTTCAAACGAATTCGCCTAAAAGACTTTACCGACAAAAAGAGCCTGGAACTGGAACTGACGAAAAAGCTCCACATCATCGCGACAATCGGCAGCAACGCGCCCTACCTGGGGCTTCTTGGAACAGTTCTCGGCATAATGCTGACCTTTTACAGCATGGGAAGCGAAGGATTCATGGATACCGGCAAGATCATGATGGGGCTGGCACTGGCCCTCAAAGCAACCGCGGTCGGCCTGCTGGTGGCGATTCCTTCGGTCGTTCTGTACAACCTCCTGTTGAGGAAGGCAAAAGTGCTCATTATGCGCTGGGAGATCATGAATGGAAGAGAAAGAGTTTGATTATATAAATGTTATCCCGTTCGTGGATATCATGCTGGTCCTGTTGACTATCGTATTGACTACCTCCACGTTTATCGCCACCGGAGGCATACCGGTAAACCTTCCCAAGGCATCGAAAAACCAGGAACAGGCACTGAAAGTCCGGACAATCGAAATTGACAGTCAGGGTTCCATTTTTTTCAATGGGAAACCAGTCACACTCCAGAACCTCCTGGCAGCCGTTAAACCCCTTGACCGCAGCACGCCTTTCCTGATCAGAGCCGACAGGGACCTCGCGCTCCAGAATTTCGTGGACGTCCTCGACACGGTCAAGAATGCCGGTTTCCAAAAGGTGAGCCTCCAGACCGAGTTGAAAAGATGAATTGCCGCACAAAAGCCATGACAATTTCGCTATTGCTCCACGGCGCTGCAATCTCCCTGGTATTTGCCCTGAGCAGTTCGCTGGCCAAGCAGGACAAGCCGATTGTTATCGACTTCACCCTCGTTGAGCCAAGCGCACCTCCGGCACCGCCTACCAATGTTCCGCAAGAAAAGGCGGAAACAACAATCATCGCAAAGTCGATTCCTCTGCCCACACCGCCGAAACAGAAGACCACCACCCCGGCACCTGCATCGGAACCGGAAGGACCGATACCTGTCATCATGAAGCAGAAGGAAGCCCTCCCTGCGCCACCGGAGCAGGCACCAGCCACGGCAACGAACGCTGTCCCGGGAGGCACCGGAATGGCTGGCACTTCCCGAACGACAGGGATCAGTACCGGCGACTCTGCAGAACAGCTCTCCAACAAATACCGGGCGGAAAACTTCGTGTATATTAAGAAAATAATCGAAAAAAACCTTTCCTACCCTCGTCGTGCGCAGCGAATGGGCTGGACGGGCCGGGTGGTTGTATCTTTTGATGTGTTGAAAAACGGCCATGTACGGGATATCAGGATTATAAAAAGCACAGGTTACGACCTCCTTGACTCGAATCTTGTCGAAACAATAAGGAAAGTGGAACCTTTTCCCAGACCACCCATCTCCGTAACACTGAACATGCCCATTACCTACGAACTAAGGTAGTTTCCATACGGGAACGGTCCTTTTTCGTCCTGACAGTGTCAATCATCGGTCTTGTTTGTGCGGAGACGTACAGTAGTACGTCTCCGCAAAACACCTTGATTTCCTTGTCAGAACAAAAATATCCTCGCTTCCAAATTTGGAAACCGCTAGTTTCACATCCGGTGTTTCCAGATGAAAACTAAATAGACACGAAGGTATTAGTGATCCATTATTTTAATTGGCAACAACAGCAAACTATTTGCGTAACGCTATATATTATTGTATACAGTAGAAATCACTATGTTCTTTAATTACTATCAGCTCAACTGCTGACCTGGCTTCAAGTTATCACTCGTGTGAAGGGAAATCGAATTATCGATTGACCTTTCCATGAAATTCATCAAAAAGGAGGAAGTTACATGAAAGGAATTTTGAGGTTCTTCGCACTACCATTGATTCTGCTTGCTTTTGGAGTCTCCCTGAACGGCTGTGGAGGAGGAACATCGCCAACCGTTCTGCCTGTAGCACCCGGTAGCCCTTCCAATGTCTCCGCCACACCCGGAGATACCAGTGTAACCGTTGGATGGAATGCAGTTTTTGGCGCATCATCGTACAATATTTATTATGCAACAACCCCTGGCGTAACGAAAAGTACGGGAACAAAGATTGAAAAAGTAACCAGCCCATACGAAGTCACCCCCCTGACAAACGGCACCCCCTACTACTTCGTCGTTACCGCGGTAAATGCCTTCGGGGAGAGCAGCGAATCGGCCGAAGTTTCAGCAACACCGACTCCGCTTCCCGCAAAACCGAAAGGCTCATCGGCTTACGCTGGCAATAACCAGGCAGTCGTTTATTGTCAACCGGTTAATTCTGCAACTTCGTACAACCTTTATTATTCTACGACTACCGGTGTTAATACGACTACCTACACCGATAAAATCACCGGCATGACCAATCCGCAAACCGTAACAGGCCTCCTCAACGGTACCACCTACTACTTCGTAATTACCGCCGTGAACGGCGCTGGCGAAGGCCCGACCTCGAGTGAAACATCTGCCATTCCGTCGGCAACGCAACCGCAACCTCCGCCAAGTCCCGCCGGAGTCTCGGCCACTACTGCAGGTGCCACTTCAATCGATGTAGTCTGGTATACGTCTCTTACCGCAACTACCTACAACGTCTACTATGCTGACTCGGCCGTTGCAAGCACCACCGCCGATCTCCTCGCAGAGGTGACGGGAGTCACGAAAGTCAATATCCCCGCAGACACCTTCGGTGTCGATGTCACTCAAATGTACACCATCCCGGGCCTGACATCGGGCACGACTTACAGCATCGTGGTAACAGCAGTAAACGCACCCGCCGAAAGCGGGGCACAAAGCAGTCCCAAAACGGCTACTACCCTGTAAATTGAGTACGCTCTCTCCTGCGAGGGTACGGCAACCTGTACTCCCCGCAGGAGAAAACAATTGGACCAATCCCCCATTACTCCAGACAAGACCTGCCAGGTTTCCAAAAACCTGGCAGGTCTTGTGTATCTTCTTTTCAGTGATTGCCCAGAAATACCTGCTTTCAAACCACAATCCTGACACAATACAAACTTCTTCTCCAACCTCGTCACCTGACAATAGCCTATAATATCCAAGCCCCATATTCACCATGACACTGCAGATTATGTCTCAGACGTGTTCAGTTCCCACAGGGAAACACGCCGACTGGCACTCCCTACCGGGCAACCTCCCTGCAAATGAAAAGGGGCAGCCAATGCGGCTGCCCCTTTTCATTTTTTCAGCTTACTTCAGAACCCACGTAGTTCCCGTCATTCCTCCAGATAGGATTTTAGGGCAACGGAGAGACTGTAGACTTCACTGGAATCCGTCTGGGTAAAGACCATGATGTCCTTGTAGTAGGCCATCTTGCCATGCAGCGTGGCATAGTTTGGACTGGACAAAATGCCGTCGTATGATATTCCGAGAGTAAAGTCGGCCGGCGGGATCGTGTTGCCATTGCTGTCCAGGTACGAAGTGAAAGAGACTGAGCCGCTTGCCCCGTCTGCAGAAAAAATTCCGGATGCCGTCATGGTAGTTGTACCGACGATGAGGCTTTCGATGCTGTAACTGCCAGCCAAGTCGGTCAATGTGAAGGAGTTGGTGTCGCTAGGCACGATATTGATCATACTGTAGATTCTCAGGACATACTTGCCTGGATTTCGCTGAATCAGTGGCAGTTGCCACGATCAGAGACTTGTCATCAGACATGACACCTGCCGGGATCAGAACGGTGGGCTGCGGGGTGGTTATACTTCCGGTCTCTGTCACAATACCGTCCGAGGTAATGGAAAGGGTGGTTGCCTTCTTGCCTGGAATGCCCGAAGTACCCGGTTTCGACGGAGCAGTCAAGAGCGAGTACTGTACCCCCCTGTCCTGGCCGCATTGGCCTATGGCGAATTCCCACTCCTGGAGAGTGCCGCTGGAAATCTGGGAGTATGAGAAACGACGGGCACCACCGGCAGCAGAACCAAAACCGGCGAGATCACCAACGTTACTGAAGGTCACCAGTGGATTGTGCTTCTGCAAAATAACAAACAAATGCAAACCGGTATCCGGTACCAATGATCCGACGATTATCTTGCGCTGGGAACCACCGATGACACCCTTGAAAAGCGCGTCTACCTCATTGACGGCATCACGAACCTGGCCGGTGGGATTCACCAGCAAAGTGGGAAAAAGGTAGGCCGGGGCAGCAGTCCCGCCGGTGTTGTCGAGGAAGGGGTTGATAGTCACCGCACCGGTACTGTCAACCAAAATGGTGCCGCGCATCCACCCCGAGCTGGAGCCGGAAACAAGGATATTGAATCGCCAGGTGCCCGTCAAATCCGTCTGGTTAAAGGCCGCGGAAACCGCAGGCGTAGCGGAAACCTCATTCGATATTCCGCTTTCTGCGCTGGAATTTAAAGAGGTGACTACAAAATAGTACTGCGTGCCGTTCTCAAGCCCGGTGACAGTAGTATTCGTCCCGGTTGTCGTTCCGAATTTCGTACCGTTAAACTTCGTTACACCTGGTGAGGTTGAGTAATATATGTTATACGCCGCGGTATTAAACGTTGCAGACCAGGCAAGGGAAACCTGGCCGGTACCTGTTTCCAGGACGGCAAGGTCATTGGGGGTACCAGGTGCACCGGGATTATAACGCGCCACCGAGCCGCCGCATGCCCAAAGAGACAGACAAAGAGAACCTACCATAAGAACTGATAACAACAGCCGCCAATTACCTTTCACTCAACACCCCCTGTAGTATAATTTCCAAAAGAACGTGCCATACCTTTCGAGTAGTCAATCCAGCCTTCAAGCAATGCTGGGTGCTTAACTTGAAAAGACAGCTCACATTTCACAATCGAACATTGTTTTCCTGTACCAACACAATGTAACAGCTAAGAGCCCATGCGTCCGAAATATAGACAATTCTATTGCTATATTCAAGAATATATTTCGAAACAGTATCCATAGTAAGTACAAACACACTGAATCTGTAGTTTTATTAAACATTGACAAGATAAAGAGCCGGACAAAAGACTAATCATCGACCGCAATCTTGAGAGAACTCAGTTAATGTGAAATTATATGATCACACCCCATGCTAAAATCAGTTGAAATAATTGGTTTACATACCTATACCTAATATTATATAACGTAACGAAATCTAACTCTAACACCTAAAATACTCCTGAAATTCGAAAATTCTACCATAAACTCTTTATCTCAAGGAGCACTGCGATGTATCAGCAATTGAAACTCTGCATGTTTATCATGATCCTTGGCGGCCTCATTGCAGCACCGTTGATCTCTCGCGCCGAGCAAGGCGACGACAGCACTGACGTTTTTACCCTCGGTGAAGTCGTGGTTTCCGCTGATAAACCGGCAGTAGAAGCTGCCGGCGACGTGGATGAAGTAACTGCAGCGGACATCGAAGCATCAGGGGCCCGTGACCTTAACGAAGCAATTGATCTTCTTCCCGGCGTAAACATCAGGACCGGTGGCGACGGCGTCCCCAGAATCGACATCAGGGGTTTAAAAACCCGCCATGTAATTCTCCTTCTGGACGGAGTCCCCTTTAACTCTGCCTTTGACCAACAGTTTGATCCGACCTTGATCCCGGTTGAAAATATTGCGCGAATCAAGGTAACCAAAGGCCCCAGTTCCGTTCTCTATGGCCAGGGGGGTCTCGGCGGCGTTATCAACATCATCACGAAAAGCGGAACGAGGAAGACCAGCGGTATGGCGGGGCTGGAGGTGGGAGACCATGAACCCTACCGGGCAAAGGCAAGCGTCGGTGGAACTGCCGGGAAGTTCAATGTCTTTGTCAGCGGCAGCGCTACAAAACAAAACAGCTTCCCCCTCTCCGACGACTTCAGCCCGACGGTTTTGCAGCTAAGCGACTACCGGGTAAACAGCTCCGCAGAAAGAAATAATGTGTTTGCCAATGTCGGGTTCTCACCGACGGCCGACCTTTCCATGGCACTGACCGTCAGCTACCTGTCGGGTAACTACGATAAACCGCCCAATGTTATTGCAGACCCCTATGACCCCTACGCATCCTCACTCAAATATGTACGAGTAAACGACTTCGACGGATATTCTGTGCAACTGGCCACCGATTACCAGGTGACGACACCCTTCAGCGTTCGATCGTGGCTTTACTACAATAAGTATGACGAAAATGAAACCCAGTACGATAATGAGCTCTTTAACTCGTACAACCTGGTCAAAGGCTCGTATAACTACGACACCAGCACCGATATCATCGGGCTTACTTTACAGCCGAGATACGAATTCGGAAAAGCCGGCAATGTTACCCTTTCCCTCTCTGCCGAAAAAGACAGCTGGAAAAGCAGCGGTTTGACCGCAACCGGTGCGGACACACCCGATGAGCCCATCTTTAGTTACGGCTCCACAAAGAAGGATGTAACCCTGTACTCGGCCTCGGTAGAATATGAGGTTTCCCCGCTGCCTGACTTTGGCCTCACCATCGGCTTCGGCCAGCACTGGCAGGACAAGGACGAGGGAAATGACAACGGCTGGAGCCTGCTCACTTCCGCCTACTACGACATCATGCAGGGAACCCGCCTGAAGGCCGCTTTCCAACGCAATATCCGCTTTGCATCCATCCGCCAACTGTATGAAGAGCCGAGCGGTGACCCTCTCCTTAAGCCGGAGCGTGCCTACCTCTACCAGATAGGTGTCGAGCAACAGCTACCGGGAAAGACCAAGCTAATCCTGACCGGTTTCCACACGACGGCAAAAAACTTCATCCAGAAAGATGATGCAAGCAATAAAAACTTGAACTATGCCGAGTACCGCTACCTTGGCGTCGAACTGTCCGCTGAAACCCGTATCGTACCCCGGCTTCTTGCCCGAGCTTCCTATACCTATCTGGACTCCCAGGACAATTCGACACCGGGTCATGACGAATTCCAGTACACCCCGGCAAACAAGGTTACCCTGGAGGGGAAATATGATTTCGACTTTGGCTTGACACCCTATTTTGCCTTCACCTATATTGGTGACCAGTATACCTATACGAAAAGCAGTGCCCCGGTGGTGCAGAAATTACAGCTCAAAGACTTTGCCCTTGTGAACGTGAAGCTAACGCAGAAACTCATGAAAGACACATGGACACTCTATATCGGGGTGGATAATCTTTTTGATGAAAACTATGAGACCAGTTACGGTGTTCCCCAACGTGGCCGCTTCCTCTATGGCGGTGTGGAATTCAGGATTTGACAGACTACTTTCCGAAGCTTCCTGCCAAAAAGAGACACCTATAGAAACAGGAACGGAGGGGCTTTCCCCTCCGTTCCTGTTTCCATACGAAAGAACCAGAAAAACATGCTTACCGTAACCGACCTGACATATACCTACCCGGGAGAAGACCACCCAGCCCTTACAGATACTTCCTTTAGGCTTGCTGCCGGTGAGTGTATCTGTTTCAGCGGCCATTCCGGATGCGGTAAGACCACGCTACTGCTTGCCCTGAAAGGACTTCTTCAGGAAGGAGAACTTGGTGGAGCTATCAAGTCTGGAGATACCACCCTGACCCGCGAAGAGATTCTCTCCGGATTCGGACTGGTATTCCAGAACGCCGAAACACAACTGCTCTGCTCCACGGTCTATGACGAAGTTGCCTTTGGCCCGGAAAACCTCTGTGTCCCTCCTGCCGAAATCAACCAGCGGATCTTCGAGGCACTATCAGCCGTGGACCTCCTGGAATTCGGCAATCGGAACTGTGGAGCGTTTTTCCGCCGGCCAGAAACAACGTCTCTGCATCGCTTCCGTGTACTCCATGCAGCCACAGATACTTCTCCTGGATGAACCCACATCGCAGCTGGACCGGAAGGGGAGGAACGACCTCCTGAACATTCTGAACGGATTGAAGGCACAAGGGATATCTATCATTATTGCCGAACATAATATCGAACCATTTATCGAAATTATTGATAGATATTACCTTATGTCAGGCGGAAAAATCACTGACACCCTGCACTCAACCGCCAGAACAATACCGCAGTAGCCATTTGCACGCTACAGTAGATTCTCACCGCAACAGGATAGTGGGAACGAATGATCCGGTGCTTTCAGCCGAAAATCTTTCTGTATCCTATCCAGGCAGCAGCGGGACGATCCTCAATGACGTAACTCTTTCCGTCATGACCGGCGAACTCGTGCATCTCCATGGAGAAAACGGCTGCGGCAAATCGACCCTGCTCAAAACCCTGGCCGGAGCCATCCAACCTGCCGCGGGAACTCTCAACGTTTGCGGCAAGCGCTTTCCCAAGGCCGGAGAACTGCTGGGAACAGTAGCTCTTCTTTTCCAGAACCCGCAACGTCAGCTTTTCGAGGACACCGTTACCGAAGAAGTCGCCTTTACCCCGAAGCGGCTGAAGTTGCCGAAGGCGGAGATTGAACGACGGGTACTCTCCGCACTGACTGCCTGTGAGGCCTTGCATCTTAAAGACCGGCTTCCCCTGACCCTTAGCTTCGGCGAACAGCATCGGGTTGCTCTCGCCTCCGTCATTGCGCCAAACCCGAAACTGATCCTTCTCGATGAACCTTTTGCCGGACTTGACCCAACACAGCGACTCCGACTTCTGAAAATACTTGCCCAACTCAGGGAAGAGCGGGGGACAACCATTGTCATCGCCTCCCATGACCCGCTCCCAGACATGGAATGGGCCGACAGAGTCATCACCATGCAGAAAGGAAGCATCACTGTGCAGGAGAAAGCAGCCTGATGAGAAAACGAATGACGGGAAGTGATTATGCCTGCCAGTATCGCGCGGCAGACTCAATCATCCATCAACTGCCCGCTGGTTGGAAGATGATCTTCAGCACTGCTCTGAGCATCTTAATCCTTGTGGTGCGTGAGCCTGTGCCCCTCCTTTTGGCAACCACATTCTGTTTTCTCTATTATTTCCTTGCCCGACTTACCTTGGCAGATCTGTGGCGAGATATCCGGATTTTCCTGATACAGTTCGTCATCCTGCTTTCCCTGTACATCTATCAACAAGGCTATCCTGAAGGGGTCTGGCCAGCAATAAGAACCTCAATTCAGATCGTTCTTTTCTTCATTCCCGGAATCGTTTTTCTCCGGACCACGCAAGTTTCGAGCATGATGAAAGGACTTCGTGGCATCCTGCCCTATCGATTGCTCTTCCTACTCTTTACGTCTCTTCGTTTCGTCCCATTCTTTGCCCGGGAGCTGCAGGAGATCCATATGGCCCAAAAACTTCGAGGAGCCCATCTCTCACCAAAAGACATAAGGCGGCCCGTTTTCTGGAGAGATTTTTTCTCATGCATTATCATACCGCTTCTCGTCAGGGCACTGAAAACCGCCGACGAAGCTGCCTTGTCAGCTGAGGCAAGGGGTATGGGAGCTAATAAGGAGCGTACCTACTATGACGTACAGGAGCTGGAAAAGTTTCTTACTTCGAAAGAGAAAGCCATTCAACACAGTCAATAATTGCCATTCCCGAAGGTGTAATCGGGAATCCAGCATACAAAACCAGGGATCCCCGATAGAGTCACTCGAGGATGACAGACCTTTTTGAGAACAGTTCACATTACACTGAATAGTTACCAACAAATAAACGAGTAAAGAAAGACGAGAGAACAATGAAAAATAACGTAAATTTTCTCTGGAATCGATTTTCCATGCGGGAGGCGCTGTTGCTGGGTTTCTGCGCCACTTTTATCGTATTGACCAAGGCAACGCTACGGATGAAACTGGGGCTTTCCGGTCATTCCATGTTCTTCATGATATTTTTCCTGCTGCTTGCCCGAGGCATTGTTCCGAAAACCGGTGCGGCAACCCTGGTTGCATTGCTGGCCGGTGCGATCAGCATTGCCCTGGGCCTCGCGCACAAGGGCCCCTTGATCATGCTGAACTTCGTGCTTCCGGCACTTGTCATTGATTCAGCCGGCATCTTCCTGCCTCGATTCGCAGCGGGTTTCCTGACATGCCTCATCATCGGCGGCATCGCTTCAGCAACCAAGGGGATAACCGAAGGTATCATCATGTTTTTCACCGGCGCATCAGCAGATATAATTCTCCTGAAAGCAGTTCTCGGTGGAGCATGGGCTGTCGCATTCGGGATGCTCGGCGCTCTGCCGGTCCCAGCCATTATTCGAAAACTTCAAACCAACCGGCTGATTCCCGGTCCTGGAAACGGCAAAGGACGTTAGTATCCGGCACGACAAATCTTCGTATCGAAGACAGCAGCGTAAAATGAGCAGGCTTTCTCTGCAACTTTATAGATGTATGAATGATTAATTGATGAAGAACAGTACAGCAGGAGTGCAGCTTATCAGATGAGCCCCGCTGTATGGAGAAAGACGATAGCCACGAGAACGGGCGAAACATATTTGATGAGGAAATGCCAAATCGGGTAGAAGTGGAAACGGACTGCGCCCTTTTCGATTTCGCTCTTCGCCACCCGGGTCGTAAGGACCCAACCGGTAAAGACCGTTATGAGGAGTCCGCCAAGGGGCAGAAGATAGTTGCTTGCCAGGAAATCTATGGAGTCGAGAAAATTTCGATCACCAATCACATGAAAATCTTTTAGCAGGTTATTGGAAAGTGCAGAAGGAACACCAAGCAGGAAGATGAGGAAACCGATGACCAGGGTTGCTTTGCGCCTGCTCCACTTCTGCTCATCGCAGTAATAGGAAACAACAACCTCCAGCAGGGAAATCCCCGACGTAAGAGCGGCAAAAACCAAGAGAAGAAAAAAGAGAACCGCAAACATGCTTCCCGCCGGCATTCGACTGAAAACAATCGGCAATGTCTTAAAAACAAGCCCGGGTCCCCCGGCAGGCTGCATCCCGTAGGTGAAAACGATGGGAAAGATGGCAATTCCCGCAAGCAGAGCAACACAGGTATCCATAAAGGACACCGTAAAGGCTGCAGTCGGGAGATTGGTCTTATCATCAGCATAACTGCCGTAGGTAAGCATGGCTCCCATGCCGAGGCTGAGGCTGAAAAGGGCGTGTCCCAGCGCCTCCAGCATACTCTGGGCGTCAAGCTTCGACCATTCGGGGTAAAAGAGAAAACGGAGCGCTGTCGGACCGCCAGGCGAAAAGATTCCGTAGCCAGCCAGAAATACGAGGATAAGGAAAAGGACCGGCATCATTACCTTATTGGCCCTCTCGAGCCCTTTGCTTACGCCACCAAGGACAATACCGATCACCGAAGCCATGAATAGCGACTGCCAGAAGAGCTGGCTTAGATCAGATGATAACAGTTCGGTAAAAAGTTCCGGCACTTTGGCTGCATGCTGACTACTGAAGGTTCCCTGGAGGGCCAGCCAGAGGTAATTCACCGCCCAGCCGGCAACTACGGAGTAGTAGGAAAGGATTACAAAGCCAGCAATCACCCCAAGCCAGCCAACCACTGTCCATGGCCCTCCTCGTAGTGATTTAAAAGCCCCAACCGGGTTCTTGTGAGTGTGCCGACCGATAACCATCTCACCAAGCATTAACGGAATTCCAACAACAAAAATGCAGAAGATATAAAAGAGGACAAAAGCACCCCCACCATGCATCCCGGTAATATAGGGGAACTTCCAGATATTGCCGAGTCCTACGGCTGATCCTGCCGATGCCATAATGAAACCGAACCGACTGGACCAGAGACCGCGTTTTTGCTTTGGTTTATATGGGGTAGACATGGAACCTCCTGTCTTGCATGGCATCGTCTCCAGATCGGTAAAAACCGCGGGATACTTTAGCAAAGACAGGCTCGAAGGAAAAGGAAAAAGTCAGGCAGGAACTGGGAAGAAGCAGTTCTCTCCCCAGAATACATCGACCGTGCTAGAGCTTACCCCCTGCTGCAGACAACGTTCAAAGGCCGCGAAAACAGCAGGATCAAACTGGCTTCGGGAAAACTGTTCCATGATTTTCAGTACCGTGTCGGAAGGCATGCCTTTTCGGTATGGCCTGTCGGAGGTCATGGCATCGTATGAATCGGCAACGGAAAGGATCCGCGCCTCAATGGGAATTTGCTCCTCCGCGAGGCAGTCCGGGTAGCCCTTCCCGTCATACCACTCATGGTGATGACGTATCCAGGTAACGATTTCTTTGAATTCGGTTATCATTGACAGAATCTCAGCCCCTTTGGCTGGATGCTCCTTGATCTTCTCGTATTCTTCGGGTTGGAGCATCTCCGGCTTCCGCAGGATGCTCTCCGGTGTTCCGATCTTCCCGATGTCGTGAAGCAGCGCGGCAAGCTCCAACTTCCGAATCCGGTTCTTCGGCATCCCCAACTCGCTGCTGATTGCCACGGAAAGCTCCGCAACACGGCGGGAGTGGCCATAGGTGTAAGGGTCTTTCGCTTCAATGGCCGTTGCCAAGGCCTCGACCGTGCTCAGAAAAAGCGTGTTGATCTCCGCGTAGAGGTTGGCTTTCTGTATGGCTGACGAAACCTCTGCGGCAAAGATGCCCATCAACTGGAGTTCTTGCGACCAGAATTCCTCTCCCGAACTCTTGTCTGTCGCAATCACCATGCCCACGGGCTTTGTGTCCGCAATCAGTGGAACGCAAAGCACGCTTTTCGCAGGAAACGGGAGCCAGAGTCTGCCGTCGATGGTAATATCGCAGACCGTTACCGGTTCTCTCTGCTGAAAGACATGTCCGACAAGCCCCTGACTACTGGGAAGCCGGTAGCCGCGCAGCAACTGCCCGTCCCTGCCGCTGGCGAAGCGGGTATAAAGTTCTTGCCGCTCCACGTCGAGAAGCATAATAAAGATGGTGGTTACTGAAAGGATTTTTTCTGCCTCGTCGAGGACCAGCCGGCAGATCCTCTCAATATCCATCTCATTTCCTAGCATTCCTGATATTTTTTGGATAAGAGACAATTCATCATAAACCCTGACTATCTCCGAGGAGAGGTTCACCATCTCGCCTTCGAGGCCAATAAAAGACTCCAGCGATCGGGCAATCCCCGGTGCGACCACTGTCCCCATGCCCGAGTCGAGACACATCTCGAGCGTACCGACTCTCTTTTCATTGAAAAACAAAGGCTCCGAGCAGAGCATCTTTCCGTTCCGGCCTGCTGAAGAGTTGAAGGTTTCCCGGTCCAGGCAGTTCGTCCCCGCCCCCATCAGCACCTTCCCCTTGCTGTCCAGAATAAGAAGAGGGGCCGCGAATCCCGCAGAGAGACTACCCAGGGCCTCTTCAATTTTT
The DNA here is from genome assembly GCA_963717775.1 of uncultured delta proteobacterium. Classification (GTDB taxonomy): domain Bacteria; phylum Desulfobacterota; class Desulfuromonadia; order Geobacterales; family Geobacteraceae; genus RPRC01. Next base: position 40,054 of record CAVQWZ010000025.1, on the reverse strand, counting down.
CGTCGCGACATGTTCCGCAAGATAGTTTCCATTACGCACTCCCCCTACCATGTACAGCGTTACTCAACGCCCATTGAGTACTCTTTCTCGATTTCTCCGACCAGCTTATAGAGGCTTTTCGATTCCGCCTTGCGGCCCGCAGGACTCATCGTAACTGTTTTAAGATACTTGTTCAGGGCTGCCCCGAGAACCAGAAAGGTGGGAACATTCCCTGTCCGTGGAGAGGATCTGATTCCTGTCAAAATATCCTCAAGGCGCTCTTTGCCGAAAGAGCCGATAAAAATTGCACCGGGACATGAGCCTTTGCAGGCCTTGACCGCCAGACGACCCTCATGAAAAAGAACGGTTTCATATCCGGCAGCACCGAGAATGACCTGCAGGGTCCTTGACTCATCTCTGTCCGGAGAAATAATCATCACGGGTTGTCCTTTAACTTGATAACTTTCAAGGAGTGCGTGAATCTCGTATTTGTCAAAGGGTTTAGAAACATAGCCATGCACCGCCAGAGCGGGTTCATCGCCGGCGTGTATGTGAAGTGTTGTCAGGAGAATTCTGATTTTTGACTCCCTTGCCCAGCGAATCAGCTTTTCCAACTCTTCCCAATCTTCCGGAACCTCTGTAACGATGAGTCCCGGGCGCATCGTCTCGATAATATCACGCGCCCGAGCGGGAGTGTCCGCTCCAAGTGTTTGGTAACCGACATCTTCCAGTTTCTTCCTCAGACAGCGTCGACTTACGGTATCATAGTTCACAACAAGGATTGGCTTGTAGTGTGCCATAAGCGGATCCTTGATTCCGTGGTCGAGGTGTTCAAAGTCGGGAGCCGGCCTTGCGGCAACCGGCACGGTAAAGAAAAAGGTACTCCCCTTGCCCAGTTCGCTTTCAACCCATATTCTGCCACCATGAAACTCCACGATACCCTTTGAGATGCTCAGGCCGAGCCCCGAGCCTTTCGGGCGGTTCATGCCGTGTTCCGCGACTCTGGCGAATGGCTCGAATATCAATTCGCGCTCTTCGGGAAAAATCCCTTCACCCGTGTCCGATACAAAAAACTCCACGAAATCTTCCTTCGCGTGGGCACCAAGTTTTATTGTGCCATCCCGGGTAAATTTGACAGCATTATTGAGTAAATTAACCAGCACCTGAATAAGCTGATTCTTCTCTCCTCTGACATCCGGCAAGACTTCACTATTCTCCAGGATCAGTTCCAACCCCTGTTCCATCGTCATGGGACGGATGATCCTCTCGCTCTCCGCAAGCAGCTCCGTTGGAACGACGGGAGAAAAATCGGCTCCCAGCTTTCCCGAGCCGATTCGAATCAGATCGAGAACCTCGGTGGTAAAGACAGACATCCTCACGCTTTCCCCATTTATTGTCTGGAGAAACTCCCTCTGCGTCTCTGGGTCAATATCATCATAGTTCAGCAGTATCTCTGAGTAGGAACGGATTGATGAAAGCGGCGTCCGCAATTCATGAGAGACATTCGAAATAAAATCCGTTTTGGTTTTATCGAATTCCTGCAGTTTTTTATGTGCCTCAGACAGTGCATCCAGAGCGGTCTGCAGGTTCATATTTTTATGATTGAGGGCCTCGCTCAAACCATGGAAAGTCGCAAGAGCATTTTCGTAGCGGAACCGCTCCTCATGAATGCACTTTGAAATGAATCCCACTGCCAGGGTGCAAAAAAAGAACGCCGCAATTTCGGCAAGATCTGAAAAAAGATCAACCTGTGTTGGCGGGCGAAAAAGGTACATAAGCGGAAACAGGATAGTGAAGGCAAGGCCAGCGGCTTGCAGGGGGCGAGACGAAACATAGATTGAAAAGACTGCCATCAGAGGAAAAAACAGGAATCTCACAGGACTTTCCGTTCCACCACTTACAAGGCAGGCAGAAAGGAGGCAGAGAATGGAAAAATACAGAAAACTTATTCGAAACCTAGTTTTCATGCGCCTAGCTCCCGAGGATGCCCTTGACCATTTTCAGGACCTCTTTGGGACTGAAAGGCTTGGTTATAAAACTGTTTGCACCGCTGTCGATACTCAGCTCCCGATCCAGCTCCTGCCCTTTGCAGGTGAGAATGACAATATGGGTGTCCATCAGTTGCTCGTCACCTTTGATCATTCTACAAACCACGTCTCCCGTCATCTTCGGCATAATCAGGTCGAGAAAGGCGATCTTTGGTTTCGTCATTTTTATTACTCGCAGGGCTTCCTCACCGTTAGAGGCAGTTTCAACGGTATAGCCATTCCTTTCAAAGACAAAGCTGAGAGCTCTGACAATATGAGGCTCGTCATCCGCAATAAAAATGTCGATACCAGCCATGGATCACCCTGCAAAAAGATGGGATTTCTACCTTCTAAGGGAGTATACAATATATAAGAAATTTTTCTTCTCAAAAGCAACCAGAAACTGCTAAATTGGCTAAAATATTTTTGCCGGCAGAGCGAATTGTGGCTGGCACTATTCTCTCCGTAGCATTCAAGCTCTAACGAATATCGGTTTTATTGACAGCATGACAGCACACAAAGTAGTTAACTGACAAAGAAGAATTGTCTTGCCATTTGGAAAAATATGCCGTAGAGTACTCAGTTGACTGAACAACGCACCGACGGAACACCCACCATATTCACAATTCTTGCAGGTAACCCGTCCAAAGCTTCATCGATCACTAACCCCCCCACTGCTTCTAGTCTTTTTCCTGTGGCGCAGTATTTGGTTGGCGACGATGTTTTAGAAGCCAGTCAGTATGTGCTGCCACCGTTTCCTTTTTCAGAGCACTCGTGTGCCCTGCGGTGACTCACGAAAACCTATTCAGGGTTTTCCGTCCGGAATTATATTGTCCCCCGCGCGGCGAATGGCGTTGTACGCCGAATGCACGCGGACAGTTGATATTCCTTAGCCCGGGAAAGCCGAAAGGAAGACGAATGACATTTGCAAAATTTGAACTTGCTGCACCAATTAACCAAGCTATAACCGAATGCGGCTATGAGACCCCCACCCCGGTCCAGGCCCAGGCAATACCCTTGGCCATGGCTGGTCGGGATCTTCTGGCCTCAGCCCAGACCGGAACAGGAAAAACTGCGGCATTCGTACTGCCAGCTCTCCAACGCCTCACAACCCGTTCGACCCTGCGGGGAATTGGCCCCAGAATCCTGGTTCTAACACCCACCCGTGAATTGGCAAAACAGATAACCGACGCCGTCCGCATCTACGGACGCCATATGCGTGTCAAGTCCGGTGTAATCCTCGGCGGCATGCCGTATCGGGAGCAATTACGCCTGCTCTCATCGCCGGTTGATATCATCGTAGCCACCCCCGGACGCCTGATCGATCACTTGCAAAGCGGCAAGATAAACCTCTCACGCATTGAGATTCTGGTGCTGGATGAGGCTGACCGCATGCTGGATATGGGTTTCAGTGAAGACGTGGACAAGATCGCCGCCGCGTGCCCGACCGAGCGTCAGACTCTCATGTTCTCCGCAACCATGGACAGAGAAACATCCCGGCTCGCTGCACGACTATTAAACAATCCTGAGCGCATTGAAATCGCCCCCGAAAAAATTACTGCCGATCATATCGAGCAGCGTCTCCATGTTGCAGACGACCTTTCACACAAACATAGACTTCTTCGTCACCTCATTGATGGCGACGAAGTGAGTAAAGCTATTATTTTTTCCGCCACAAAACGTGACACAGACTCCCTTGCTGTAAATCTAAAGGCTGAGGGCCATTCCGTGGCAGCACTCCATGGCGACATGACCCAGGGTGCCCGCAACAAGACCATCGATGCAATGCGTCGTGGCAAGATCAGGCTCCTCGTTGCAACCGATGTTGCGGCACGGGGTCTCGATGTTTCCGGTATCAGCCATGTCATCAATTTTGATCTGCCTAAGGCCGCCGAAGACTACGTCCACCGCATCGGCCGCACCGGACGGGCTGGAGCTTCGGGAATCGCCATCTCCTTTGCCTCGATCAAGGAGCTGAGTTACCTCGAGCGCATTGAAAGATATATTGGTAAAAGTCTTCCCGAAGAACAGATCCCGGGACTAGAGCCAAGCCGCCCCATGCAACGCCTTTCAGCCCGCAAGAGTGGTGGCGGAAACACGTACAGCCGCTACGCCGGCAAGCGACCATCCGGCGCACCTGCTCGAAACGGCAAACCGGGCGCTGCTGGTAAAAAAACCTGGGGCAAACCACGAAAAGCATCAGGACCGGTCGTTGTCTATCGTCCGGCCGCCTCGGATATGAACTGATACCAGGTCCGACACCTTTTCAATAGCATAAAATGACCCACCAAAACCCCGCACAAGATCTGTGCGGGGTTTTTTTACCACCATCACATCCTGGATGACGGTAAATATCACAGGTATTCATCCACATAAATACTCTTTTGCAACACCAGTCCCCTATCAGCCTAAAATTCTCTTGACACCACTAGACGACCGGTCTATTTATACCAAATGGCAACAAAAGACACCAAATCGGAAATACTGAAGGCGGGAATGAGCATCATCTCCCGACAAGGCTTCAACTCCACCGGAATCGAAGCTATTCTGAAAAAGGCAAACGTACCAAAAGGATCATTTTATCACTACTTTTCCAGTAAGAAAGATTTTGGTCTCAAGGTCCTTGACCGCTTTGCAGTAGGGATTGACAGAATTTTCACCTCGTTTCTGGAAGACCAGTCGCTATCACCCATTACCCGATTGAGAAACTGCATAGAGAGCCTTGCTGCCCGCTTTGAGGACAACAACTGCAGCATCGGCTGTCTCGTCGCCAACATGGGACAGGAACTTGCCGACCAGGATGAGGAATTCCGACAAAATCTTGCAAGAATTTTCAAAACATGGGCCACTCATTTCGAGAAATGCCTCCAGGAGGCACAGGACCAGGGGGAAATTCCGGCAGACATTTCTCCGGAACTCACCGCTCAATTTTTTCTTTCTGGTTTCGAAGGGGCCCTGCTCGTTTCCAAAGTCCTGAAATCGTCGTCACCACTACGGAACTTTATCACTATTTTTTTTGAACAGGTGCTGCAACAGAAACCCTGAATCGCACCAGATAACGTTTGCACATTCAAACTACAGAGAGGAATGGCATGCACAACAAAAAGAATCCGATACTCGCCGAAATGCCCCCGGAAGAAGAACTCGTTACCTTCACGCTTGAACCAACATCAGAACAGATTTCCCGCCTGTGCACTCTCATGCACAACGGTTGTTACGTCAAAGTCGAGTGCGGCAAAACCATGCGCGATCTCCTCTGCGAACAGTTCCAAATCCCCCACTGAGTACGTCAGAGTAGACATCAAGGTCATCTTTCTAGAGTATAGCCCGGTGGATAACATTGAAACCGCGATTATAAAGGATGGCACAACCCTTGCCCTTTCCGCTGCCATGCCAGGTCTGGTGGGGGCCGCCATGCGGAGAGACGGTGACCTTACCTGGATGCGAAGCTCCATTACCTACCATGAAGGTGAAACCGACAAGAAAGAAGGACAGGGACTGATTCAGATAAAACTATTCAACAAGGTTATGGCCGACCTGGGGGAGTCATTCCTGAGACGGGGGGTGTATGTGAAAACAAAGTACCTTTCCGAATTCCTGACAAGATTTACCCCTGATTTCTGGAAAGAGTTCGGAAATATCTCCAAAAACGATGAAACAATCTCCAGTCAAGAGCTAATACGCTACGTTACTGACCACAAGCAATGGGTGAAGCTGATCATCAGGTGATTTGTACCCTTTCTGCAGATGTCATCTTTTGCTATTTTGCAGAGGCATCAATACTGCCAGCCATAAAGGTACTTTTCTTCGGCACATACTCCGTCAGTTGCTGGAAACATTGGTAAAGCAGAGCTTGGGCAAAACACTTTGAATCAGCACATACGGAACTGGCCGCCAAGACAAATACAAAGGAGGGCTGCGACATCATGCCGCAAGCCCCCCCCCATCGTTTCGAAAGAGAAAGAATCTTATCTCCCTCGCCCGGCTATTTCCGGTCTTTTCCGAATCGGCCACCCCCACCCGGTTTTCCTCTTTGACCAGGCAATGGCCGTTCCTTCGGTTTCTGGGGCCGGGCTATGCTGACAGTCATAAGACGGTCACCCAGCAGAGCCCCGTCAAGGGATTCAACCGCCTCCTTAATCTCATCCGCACCTGCCATCCGGACATAGGCACAACCTTTCGAGGCACCGGTTACAGTGTCGGTGATAATATGAACGGAGGTGACGGTTCCGGCCACCGTAAATACGCGACGCAGATCGTCTTCGGTTATGTCATACGATAAATTTCCTACATACAACTCTTTCTTCATGCAGTTCTCCTTTTGACACATACACATATGCAGCTTCTGATGCAAGAGAGGAAGAGCACGGTACGTCTTAGCACTGGAAGCACTTCCGTCTCCTTGCTTCCTATCATACCTCGCCACCCGATTCCAGAGAAGCACTATTTTCAGAGTCTGCTTTTCTAACCTCCTTAAATATCTTCAGCCTATAGTAAGCTTCACGCTCCCGTTCGGCAATATATTGGCCAATCGATTTTATCTGGCCCTGCAGAGCAGGAAGAATACGTTCCTCCAACACCTTTATTCTTCGTGCAATTCGCTGGATCTCCGCGCTCAGTCTCTTTAGCTTGCTGTCATAGGATGCAAGCTCCAGCATTGAGTCTACAATCATCTCAAATAAATGGATCGACTCCTCCAGATGCGTTGTGGTGGAAAGATAGTCATAACCTCTTTCATCGGGCGAGCCGCAACGCAGACTCATGTGCCGAGATATCCCGATAGTGCAGGCCCATGATGCTTTTCTCCTCAATTTCCAAACCCAATTCCCTGTTCGTAGCCAATGCCAAGGATTCGATATAGTTCCTTCCTTCATGGCCGATGCTGAGACCTAGTTCCCCTATTCCCTCGGCATACATCTCCTTAACCTCTTCCCGGGATTGTAAAAAGGGGATTGTTGTACTGAGGAATTCCCTGATCAAAGCTTGTCTGCGCGCTTTGAGAATCCCCACGCTATTTTCTACCGACCGGGCCTTGTCTTTCAGGAGAAGCAGATTTGTTCTGGTAGGATGAATCATGGTACCACCAGATTGAACTTCCTGAGTAGTTGAATGCCGGTATCAAGAGTTTCGTTAATTTCCCTTCTGGACATCCCCTGATTGACGAATTCCCGTTCAAAGGCATCGGCAAAGTCCAACATTACCCTGTCGGACTCCAGCATGCCATCCCTTCCCACTATTGCCTCAAGTTTGCGCAAGTCCCTCCCCTTGGCATAATGCCGGTAGAGGAGGTTTGCGGTTTTTCTGTGGTCGTCCCGGGTGTGCCCGGCACCGATGCCTCGTTGCATCAACCTTGAAAGGCACGGCAACACGTCCACCGGCGGAAAAATTCCCTTCTGGTGAAGCTCCCGGCTCAACACAATCTGTCCTTCTGTGATATATCCGGTCAGGTCGGGGATAGGATGGGTTATATCATCTTCCGGCATGGTAACTACCGGCAGCAAAGTCACGGAACCCGGCAGGCCAATGATCCGGCCGGCCCGCTCATACAATGACGCCAGATCGGAATACATGTACCCTGGATACCCCCGTCTACCGGGCAGTTCTTCCCTGGCCGTGGATACTTCACGCAAGGCATCGCAGTAATTTGTCATATCCGTAATCACCACCAGCACATCCATGCCCTGTTCGAAAGCAAGGTATTCCGCAACTGTCAGACCAAGTCGCGGCGCGAGCAGACGTTCCACCACCGGCTCTCCGGCAATGTTGACAAAGGCAACGAAACCTGTCTGCATCTCTTTGAGCGTCTTCATGTAAAAAGCATATTCATGCCAGGCAAGACCAAGGGCAACAAATACTACGACAAAACCGTTTGCGTTGCCGTTCTTCTCAGAACCGCTCAACTCGCCGGCAAGCCTGGCATTTTTAAGCACAGCAGCGGCCATTTCCCGAGCAGGCAGGCCGGAACAGGAAAATATCGGAAGTTTCTGGCCTTTCACCAGGGTATTGAGGCCGTCAATGACAGATATCCCGGTTTCTATGAACTCTTCCGGCCTGGCCCGTGCCGTCGGGTTCAATGGGTAACCGGTCACCGGTGCCCACTTTTCCGGAATAAACATGGGCATTTCGTCAACGGGCTCGCAGGAGCCATTGAATATTCTGCCGATTACATCGGGACTGAGCGGGGCTTTTTTTACGGTATCGGTAAATATAACCTCGGAATTAATGTCCAACCCGCGGGTCTCACCATAGACCTGAACCAGAACAGTATGCCCTTCGATCTTCAAAATCTCCCCGTCCATGGCGCTTTCGTCAGGATAGATAATCCGGACCACTTCGCCGATTTTGGCATCGAACACACTGTCAATGAACAACAGCGGACCTTTGATTGATGCTATGCTGCGGTAGCGATGTTCAGCGAGTCTCATCAGTATATCCCTTTACAAACAGCCACTATAGTATGGACTGATACTCAAAACACGATACGTCAAAGGTGAATCCGGAAGAAGTCTAGTCAATGGCCAGCAGTATCTCGCCCAAAAACTCACCCTGCTGGAGTCTTTCCAGAGAACAGTCGTAGAACTCGACGATACCGGTAATGAGGTCCAGTGTTTGCTCCGGCGAGGAAAAGGCATCTTCCGTATAGGCATTCTGCGCCAGGAAAGTGATCCTGATTTTTTCGGCAATCTTCATCAGCAGCCGATCTTTGTCCTGGAGGCCCTCGATGCCAACGATTTCCGCCACTTCCCGAAGCGCCTCTTCGTGCTGCAGCAGATCACCAGTCCTTTGTTTAAGTTCCTCCCAGCGGGGTGATACAAGTTCATGGAAATGCCGGGTAATGTCCTTTTCGTACAGAGAATAGCTTTGAAACCAGTTGATGGCGGGAAAATGCCTGCGCTGGGCCAGGGATGTGTCCAGCATCAGCAAGGCACCAGCTATTCTCAGGCAAGCCTGGGTTACCGGTTCTGTAAAATCACCGCCTGGCGGTGAAACCGACAGGATCATGCTGAGCGAACCGGTGTCGCCATTCATGGTTTCCACCACCCCGGCCCGCTCGAAAAACCCGGCCAACCGCGAAGCAAGGTAGGTAGGATAACCTTCCTCACCCGGCATTTCTTCCAAAGATGAGGAGATTTCCCGGAGAGCCTCCGCCCAACGGGAAATACTGTCGGCCAGGAGAAGTACATTCAATCCCATATCCCGGTAATACTCGGCCATGGTGACTGCCGTATAGATGGATGCCTCACGGGCCGCCACCGGCATGTTTGAGGTATTGACCACGACGATGGTTCTCGCCATCAGCGCGCGGCCGGTCCATGGGTCGCTGAGGGTCCGAAACTCTTCAAGAAGTTCAGCCATTTCATTGCCCCGTTCGCCGCAGCCGACATAGATGACAATATCCACATCGGCATACTTTGCGATGGACTGCTCCAAAATAGTCTTACCGGTACCAAATCCTCCCGGGAAAATCGCCGTTCCTCCCCTGGCGAGCGGAAACAGAAAGTCAATACAGCGCTGACCCGTTATAAGTGGCGCTGATTGGGCAAGTTTTCTGCGATAAGGGCGCGGTTTGCGAACCGGCCACTCCTGCCCGGCAAATAGCCTTCCGCCGTCAGCCAGCATACAGATAGGTTGCTCCGGTTTAAACTCACCACTGGTAATCTCGACGACCTGCCCGGCTGGAAGTGTGTTGAAAACCAGATGCTTGAATGCTCCTTCATTTACATATCCAACTACCTCCCCGGCAGCAAGGGCATCGCCGGGTTGTTTCAGTGGGCAGAAATCCCAGGCCCGTTCCGGGTCCAGAGAACTGAGTTCCGTACCCCCCCGCAAAAATGGCCCGACCTTTTGCCGCAATCTCTCCAGTGGTCTCTGCAGGCCGTCAAACATTCCAGACAGGAGCCCCGGCCCCAGCTTGACCATAAGCGGCTTGTTGGCACCCTCTACCGGTTCGCCGATAGCAAGACCCTTGGTATCTTCGTACACCTGAACCACTGCCCTGTCCCGCTCAAGTTTGACCACTTCGCCGGTAAGCATGCCCTTCCCAACGTAGACCCTGTCGTACAACTTCAGCCCAACCACGTCGACGCTGACCGTCGGACCAGATATACCCCGGATGGTTCCTCTCATACCTGCAACCTCACTTGGTAGCCGATAGCTTTCCGAATCAACTGCAGAGTATAGTCCTCCGCGGTTTTCCCTCCTGTTGGCTCCGGTGCTGGCAAAACAAGGAGGATGCCGAACCATACGCCTTTCCATTTCGCTGAACCGTTCCTCATCGATCGCACCGGCAAGTCTTTCATCGATGATGACGACCCCGGTCTCCGGCTCCGCCATTACCCGCCTCAAAAGCGACTCAACCTGATCTGGTCCACAAGAATACTGGCTAGCCCCGGCAAGCGCAAACCCGAGTCCTGACTCGGCGGGTGTTATAAATACGATTTTTTTCATATAATCAACTCCATCGCAATGGTGGCCCTGTCAAAACTCCTCCAGTGGCAGAGGATTCCCAGATTGACAGTCTCGATATACAACCGCCAGAGATAGTCCAGAACCAGACCAAAACCTGAAGGCTCACGGCTCTTGATGCGCAAACATCGGGTCATCTCCCTGAGGAGCAGATGTTCCGGATTGCCGGAAGCATCGATCTCCCCCTGGACACCCGGGAAGCGGTGTAGAAGAGCTTCAATCCCTTCCGGTTGCCGGGTGGTAAGAACCTCCTCGAGACGTGCCTTGCCAATTACACCCCCTTTCAGAAAAGAGGCCGGGCCCGGCATTTCCCAGTGTAGCCGTTTATACAGGTTCAGCAGATTGCGGAAATCGACGAGGCTGCGGATAAAATCCCGGAGTACAGGATGATGTTCAGTTTCAGACGCATGTTCGAGCCAGGTATTGGTAAGCGCCTGTTCAAGTCCTGCCAGACCATTGTTCCGGAAAGTTTCCCGCAACCCGCGAAAGGAGTCAGAAAAAGGCATTAAAGCCTTTTCCACTGCAGCAACTGCATCAAATGCGTCCCGTTCGCCAGCCAGAATCTTTTTCACTGTTTCCGAAAGAAGGCTGACAGTAAGCAGCTCAGGTATTTTTGCCCTTTTATTTTCTACCTTACATCTTAGACAAATGATCAGAGTCTTCAGCTCGATACAGATAAAAAACGGGGCGAAGATTCTCTTTGTCACCTCATCCATCTGGCCGTAGATCCAGCTATACTCACTAAGCAGGGAGTTCCAGATCTGCTCGACAGATCTGTCTTCCGCGTTTTTATCCCCGCTCCCGGCAGGGATTGAGGCCAGTGGATCCGCTGCGTTTACGATGGATTGCCAGTCGGTTATCAGGCGGCCCCTCCTGACCATGATCCTCGCCAGAAGGTACTCGAAAGGGTATCCACCATTATCTATCGCGCGCAATAGCATTACGCTCAATCTCCCTGGACACCATGTCAATCAAATCCGGCAGCAACTCCGGCCAGCCCCTCTCAAGCCTTTTTTCGAAGGTATTGACGATGCGTATCCGTCCGTTGCCTCCATTGACTTCCATCCCTCCGCTAATGAGGGAGTCGGGGACGACCTTCGCTTCGGGGAAGTACCTTTGGGCCAAGGCAGTATCCTCCGGGTTGACTCTGACGGTTTCCCATGCATAGGGAGGAAGCTCACGGACCAGTGCGTCGAACAGCTCCCCATACTGCTGATCCCTGAGCTGCGGCAGTTTGCAGGCTGCATGGTGCGACAACCTTTCGGACAAACCAGAAAAGGCGGCGAGTCGCATGCTTCTGACATTTTTTTCAGCCGCGGAAAGAACGTGCCGTGTCGCATCCCTGACCGCGGATGCTTGTAGCCTGAGGTGCTCTGCCTGTATTCGATCGAGTTCGGCACTGGCTTCATTACGTGCCTGCTCAGCCCCACTCTTGGCTTCCCGCCAAAATTTTTCTGCCTTGTCGTCAGCTTCCTGACGAAGCGATGATAGTAATTCCTGATAGCTCATGATCGTCTGTCAGCGCAGGTTCAGGATCATAGCCGCTATGACGAAGCCAAGAATTACCATCGTTTCAGGAATCGCCAGCAGGATAAAAATAGTACCGGCCAACTCTGGCTTCTCAGCAATTGCGCCTGCCCCGGCGGAACCGATTTTAGACTGCGCCCATCCGGTTGCAAGTGCGCTCAATCCGATGGCGAGTGCCGCCGCCAATGCTAGCAATGCAGTTTCCATGGTAATCCTCCGTTTTTAGTTTCGAGATTTGACATTAACTCAAGACTTCTTTTTATAAGGGTCAAATCTGCGTCCTCCGTGCTCCAGAAACTTGCTGAAAAATTCCACATAGTGCAACCTGAGTGATTGGATGGTCGGTGCAAATACCCCAAGTAGCAGATTGACGGTGTGCAACAGAGCCGCCACCAAAATACCCGTAATGATATCACCGGTCATACCCCCGAGCGTGTTGGCTACCGAAGCAAGCAGAGCAGAGGCAAGCCCGATTGCCATTATGCGTGCATAGGAGATAATGTTTCCAACACTTTTCAGTAGTTCCAGAGGCGCCAGCAATCCACCGCCGATAAACAGTACCGGGATGAAGATGCCGAATGCTATCAGAAGCACTTTATTGAGATGCGGTGCTGCAGCAACAAAATGCAAGATAATGAAGGCAATCAGGCAAAGAATGGCCAGGATATTCGCCATCTTGAAAACTGCCTCTCGTAGAAGCTTTCTTTTCACTGCGGATATAAACCCGAGAACCAGCCCCAGAGAAACATGAAAAATGCCAACGGATATGGCAAAATACAACATGGGCATGACCGATGTGGCCCTTGACATCCAAAGGGGCTGAAGGCCAAAGAGCGTATGGCCAAGGTCGCCCAGAAATTCTCCATATAACAACCCGAAAAATATCGAATATATCGAACATATCAGCAGCACCTTGGCTGCGTTGCGGATGATTTCCCTCCCCTTGAACACTTTCACCGCTACGATTGTCAACCCGAGCAGAATCAATCCTAATCCGGCATCTCCGAGAATCATACCGAAAAAGATCGGAAAAAATATGCCGATGAATATGGTCGGATCGAAAGACGTATAGTGCGGCAGCGGCAAAAGCCTGGCGAAAATCTCAAAAGGTTGGAAGTAGGGAGGATTACTGATAACAACCGGGACCTTTTCCAGATCCTTTTCCAGGATGTCCTTTTCCTCTACAACCACTTCCCCTCCGAATGCCAGGCTCAATTCTTCGACCAGGCCTGGCATATCAGAAGATGGTATCCAACCGCAAATAATGAAACACATTGTAGTTTCGTAAACCGCCGCGGTGGTTCTGAAAAGAGACTGCTGGTCACTCAGCCACTCACGCACCCGATAGTAGATCGCCAGCCAACGCTGGGCAAACTTGACCAGATCGGCATCTATTGCTGCAATCCGGGCGGGAAGTTCTTCCATCTTTGCCCTCACGTATCCGACTTTCTCTGCAAAGGGCAGGTTCTGGACCAGCTGCGGAAAAACCAGCTCAGGGATATGCTCGTCACTCAGCAATTGCCTCACTTTCCCGGCAAATTCTTTCTGCACCGCAACTAATGCAACCAGCGAACCGTCCTGTGCTGAAGCGGTAAAGATATCAAACCGCCCGTTCGTCAGTTTCGTGAGTATCCCCCTGATGTGGTCAACCGCATCGGAATGTTTCAGTGTAACCGCGATGAGGTCGAGGTTTTCGGTCACTGCAGTTCCAGCGATAAGAGTTTCAAGGGTTTCAATGAACGGGGTATGACAGTTCAATTCCGCCAGCTCCTTGCGCAGTGCTTCACGCTGCTGGCTCAAATCACTGCAGTACGCAGTATGCTTCTCGACAATAACAGCTACAGAGCTGATTGCAGCTTCCGGTTTGAGATAGCTCTCCCGTACAGGAACTTTCGGTAAGCATGCCGTGAGCTCGTCAATTTTTGCGCCAAGGTCTTCGACTGACAACCGCTCGGCGATAACGTGTTCATCCGGTGCAAGCTCCGCTATGCCGGACGCTCTTTCGTCTGCAAGAAAACCTCTGTAGTCCTGTTCGATATGAAATACGCCAAGTTTCCTGATTACAGAAAGCACCTCGAGCAAGAGCTTCTTCTTTCCGACTATTTCAACTTTGGAGATCCTGGCTATCATAGTCACTCCCGGGAAGGATCCTGCCAATATGGTCCGAAATGATCCGCTTCAAGGTATCATCACTGATTTTCGACAAAAGCCGGGTCTGTTCTACTGCTTTAGTCAAGATTGCGTCTGCCTGTTTTTCGGCGCTTTCTCTTGCGGCAGCAACAGCTTCGTGCAGTGAAATATCCAATTCCCGGACCTTCGCCGCCAGTTCAGTTTCGATATCTCGCTTGGCAGAATCAAGCCACTGGTTTGCCTTGTTTCTTTCATTTTCCAGCTGCTCCTCAATTTCCTTTTCAAGCTCCAATATCGTGGCAAGGACATCTTTTTCCATGCTTGATCCCTCAAAATATCGTAAACAGGCGTTAACTTATTGAAACTAGTTTATTTCCAGGAATTACTTTGAGTATAATTCGGGAATTACTTTATTCAACCGCAGTTAAATTTCCTGGTTGAGAAACTGTAGGGGCAGGGAAACTTCAGGACTCAGGATAACGCGGGCTCTAATCCGGGAGGCAATAGGATTGGAGCAAGGCTGTAGCTGATTTTCGAAAGAATGAGATTAGGTCTATTCGGTGCTAAAACCGTGTTGTCTGACCAGATTGGTCTAGAATGAGGAAGGTGCGCAAAAATACTTTCAATAGGAAAAGATACAACAGGAAGACTTCTAGGTACCGAGTTCTCATAACGCAGCGATGAGATTCTTTTGTTTTCAGCAAGGACGACAACCGCTAAAACAGGTAATAGCCAAGAGTTTTATTTTCCGACACCAAGTGGAGAGATTCCGGTATTTGCATTACCGCAAATTCCGCCCACCGACCCCTTGCGTTTTTCTTTTCCTCAGTCGTGCCATTTTCTTCTGCCGTTTCTCGGCAAGTTCAACCAGAATCTCATGACTCCCGCGCGGATCCTGACCAGGAATGGGCATTCGCTGGACATATGAGCCGTCAGGCTGCATATCCCAGGCACTACGATTGTCGTTGAGGTGAACTTCGAAGAGGGTCTTGATCTCAGCACGCAACTTACGGTCCTCTACCGGGACAACCACCTCGACACGCGCCTCCAGGTTTCTCTTCATGGCATCGGCGGAACCGATGAGATACTGCTCTTTACCGCCATTATGGAAGTAGTAAATGCGCGAATGCTCGAGAAAGCGCCCGACAATGCTGACAACACGGATATTCTTTGAGAACCTGGGCAAGCCGGGACGCAAGCGGCAGGTATCACGGATGACAAGATCAACCTTGACGCCCGCCTGGGATGCCTTGTAAAGCGCCTGAACGATGTCCGCATCCTCCAACGCATTCATCTTGAATTGAATCAAGCCAGGTCGCTTTTCGGAATGGAGGCGTATCTCCCGGCCAATTCCCGTAAGAAGGGCCTTTTTCAGGAATTTCGGTGCCGGCAGCATCTTCTCATACTTGCGGCGCGGCGTGTAACCGGTCGTCAAGTAGTTGAAAAGTTCCGTGGCATCCTGTCCGATGGCCTCGTTACAGGTCAACAGGCCAAAGTCGGTATAGATGCGTGCCGTAACAGCATGATAATTACCGGTACCGACGTGCACATAGCGACGAATGCCGTCATAATCCTGTCGGACCACGAGGATCACCTTGCAATGGGTCTTGAGACCGACCACACCGTACGTGACATGGATGCCCGCCTCCTCCATGCGCGTGGCAAGAACGATGTTGGTTGCCTCATCGAAGCGGGCTTTCAGTTCCACGGCCACCGCCACCTGTTTGCCGTTCTGCGCGGCATGGATCAAACCATCAATGATCCTGCTCTGGCGCGAAGTTCGATATAAGGTCATCTTGATGGCACGGACCTTAGGGTCATCCGCCGCCTCCTGGAGAAAACGCTCCACGGAAGTTGAAAAAGATTCGTAGGGATGGTGCAGGAGCACAGACCCGGCATCCCGGATACTATGAAAAATACTGCGTTTGCTTTGGAGTAGCGGGTGATCGATGGGATGATGGGGCGGATCGCGCAATTCAGGGTACTCCAGCGAGGCAATCTCCATCAGATCGCGCATGGCCATCATTCCTTCCACCTCGAAAACATCCGAACCCTCATCCAGGGCCAGTTCCGCGGCCAACATGCCGCGACGTACCGAATCCATCCCTTTTCTTATCTCCAAACGCACGATAGGTGCAAATTTCCGGTCCTGCAGTTCCGATTCGATCATTACCATCAGGTCATCGGCCTGCTCCTCGTTCTTCTCCGTATTGGCATTGCGGGTTACCCGGAAATACTCGCAACAGACCACTTGCATCCCCGGAAAAAGCAGATCCAGGTTGTAGCGCATGAGATCTTCAAGCAAAACGAACCGGTCAGCCGAACCGACCCGGATCAGCCTCGCAATCCCCGCCCCCACCGGCACCTTAACCCTTGCCAGGGAGACGTCTTTTTCCCTCGGATAGCGCAGGGTCACCAACAGGTTGAGGGAAAGGTTGGAGATAAAGGGAAATGGGTGCGCCGGATCAATGGATTGGGGGGTGATAAGAGGAAAGATATTCCGCAAATAATATTGCCGCAGCTGCTTCTTTTCCGCGGCAGAGAGTTCGGAGTAATCCTGCAGGACAATCCCTTTTTCCTTCAAAAGCCCCAGAAGCACCGGCAACACATCCTGCTTGGACTTCTCCAGTGCCCGTACCTTTGCGTAGCACTCGTCAATCTGCTGTCGGGGAGTACGGCCGTCAACGGTGAGGATTCTGATTCCAGCTCCGTGCTGCTGCTTCAGGCCACCAATCCTTTTCATGAAGAATTCGTCAAGATTGGAGCTAACGATCGCAACGAATTTCAGCCGTTCCAGAAGCGGTGTCCGGTCATCCTCGGCCTCGTGCAAAACTCGCCAGTTGAATTCAAGCCAGGTCAGCTCCCGGTTCAGATACAGGGAGGAGGCAGAGAGATCTTCAGGCGAAAGGGAAACGGCAGCTTTGGCCGCTGGACGAAGAGGAGCCTTTACACTTTTTCGCGGGCGCGGGGAAGGCGATTTCTTCGGTACCGGGCTGCCGACCTGCATGACCGCGGGGGCAGGCTTGGCAAGTTTTTTTTCGTCCAGATCGCTCATTCCGTTCTCCATTATGGTTGAAAGTGCTTTTCAGTATACCACAGATATGGCCCAGCCGGAGACGCCTCACGTCGCTCGCTAACAGAACCCTTTTCAGAGCCGCAGAAAGATCGTCAATCCGGTATGGCTTGACAAGAAAATCGACGAAACCATAGGCACGGTAGTTAGCCATTACCGGGTCGTTGGAGTAGCCGCTGGAAACGATCAGACGCGCCGCCCGATCTATTTCCAGGATTTGTGAGGCCGCCTCCAGCCCCCCCATTTTCCCCGGTATGGTCGAGATCCATGAATAACCGCATTTGCTTTGCATCCTTGGGAAATTCCTCTGCTGATAGAGACTTATCAGTTCCTCGCCGCTCGAACAGGTTTCCACCCGGCAACCCAACAGCTGAAGCATTTCTTCCGAAAGGTCACGGATCAGCTGCTCGTCATCCATCACCAGAACGATCGCCCCCTCGAAGGAAACGGCAGATAGTGCTGCGCTCTTCCGCTGTTTGAACAAACCTCTGCTGCTCGGGACACGCGGGAAGGTAGATGCGGAAAACAGTCCCGACTTCCCACGCGGGAAGAGACCAGCACCTGCCCGTGATGTTTTCTGACAATGGAATACAGTGTGGTCAGGCCGAGACCGCTCCCCGATTCCTTGGTAGTAAAATAGGGATCGAATATCTTGTCGAGGGATTCAACAGGAATACCACTCCCCTCATCGATAATGGAAACCAGCAGATAGTCACCCGCCTCCAGTGAGAGGCACCTCATCAGGAGACACGTGCAGAGTTCTTCGCCGTCACCCGCACAACCCCACCAGTGGGCATTGCCTGGTTGGCATTGATGATAAGGTTATTGAGAACCTGGCAGAGCTGCCCCTCATCTGCCTCCAGAAGCCAGAGATCGTCAGCTATTTCCAGTTCGAGGGCAACATTGGCACCCCGAAGGGCAAAGGCTGCCGCTTCACGGATCACGGGACCGAGATCGAAGAGTTTTTTTACCGGCTCCCCACCTTTGGAAAAAGTAAGCAACTGGCTGGCCAGGCTCGTAGCCTGACGTACCGCCTTTTCACAGCGGGCGAGCCTGTTTTGCAGTGGATGGTCTGCAGACAACTCTACCTGCATCATGGAAAAATTACCCAATATCCCGGTGAGGAGATTGTTGAAATCATGGGCAATCCCTCCCGCCAGAACCCCGAGGGATTCCAGCTTCTGTGCCCGGAGCAACTCTTCCTGCCGCTTTTTCCTTTCGCTGATATCCCGGGCAACAATCTGCAGGGCATTTTCACCGTGATAGGTAAACGCATTGGAAGTCACCTCCACCTCGACCGCGGCACCATCTAAACGAAGAAACACCTCCTCGGCCGGAGGATTGGAGATTCCCTGCTCGTATGAACTACTGATTCGTTTCGTGACAAAATCCCGGTAATCCGGATGAACAAAGTCCAGCGCCTCCCTGCCGTAAAGGTCTTCGGGGCGCTCAGCCCCCACAAGCCGTGCCCCATGGGAATTGGCAAAAACAAGCTTTCCAGCCGTATGGATGTAGATAGCTTCGGGAAACAGTTCTACCAAGCCTCGGTAACGTGCCTCTTTCTCTCGAAGCTCCTCTTCGGCCCGCTTGCGCTCGGTGATATCCCGACCGATGCCAAGTACTCCGATCAGCTCACCCCGGTCATCGTACATTGGTGTCTTGATTGTGTCCAGCAGAGCACGATGGCCATCATCTGCAAAGGTTATCCATTCCTCATTGCGGGTTGGTTTACCCGCCGCCATAGCCTTACGATCATTCTCGACAAAGAACTCGGCAAGTTCTTTGTCAACAAAATCAAAATCTGTTTTTCCGATGATTTCCGCTTCACTGTCACCAAAAAATCGTTCGAACATCGAATTGCAGGAGAGATAAACGCCATCCTTGTCCTTCAGCCAGACCAAGTCAGGGAGAGTTTGTACCAGAGTGCGCAGGTGGCCTTCACTTTTGCGCAACTCCTGTTCGGCTCGCTTGCGCTCCGTGATGTCATAGAAATAGCCGAATGCAAGTTCCTCCCCTCCGTGTTTCAGGTAGTTGGCAGTCACCTCGACCGGCACAAGCCCCCCGAGGCAACCTGGTGCAGCGTCTCGAACCGAACGGACTGCCCGTCTTTTTTCATCTGTTGAAAGGCAAAATCAACAACACTCATGTCAAAGCCGAGATCCCAATCAGGGATACATTTCTCTTGCAGTTCTTCAAGTGTCACACCGAAATGTGTGCAAGCCGCCTGGTTAGCATAGACCAAGCGCCAGCCCTGACTGGGGCTGAGAACATAGACCGGGTCGCGGGTGTATTCGACGAGTTTTTTAAAAAAGGATACTTCTTCTTCGATTTTTTTCCGCTCGGAAATATCACGCACCAGGGCAATGACCCGCTCCTCGCCCTTGAGATCCACTTTTCGCATACTGATGTCCGCCCAGAACAGGCTGCCGTCCTTTTTCCGCGCAACCCGATCAACCAGCTGAGGAATCCCTTTAGCCGCCAGTCGCAGCCTTGCCAGGGGCTCAGATTCCGAAACGGAACTGTCATCGGAACAAATTTCCTGAATAGTGAGAGAAAACGCTTCCGACCGGGAAAAGCCGAAGAGCTCGCAGGTAGTGCGGTTGACATCGACAACCTTGCCCGATTCCGGATCAAGGATGAGAACCGCCTCAAGCATATTGTCGTAGATTGCCTGAAAGCGTTCTTCGCTAGCAGCGATGCCCCGATTTGCCCTGGTCAGGCGCAGAACATGACGGGCAATAAGATGATAAAGAAGTAACGCGGTTGTCAGGACAAAGAGCAGCCCCTTATAGATAGCGATGCGCGCTATCACCGAAGGATCATGAATGATACCAGCCAAGAACGGTATCGGAAAACAGAATCCAGAGACCTCCCAAAAGGCCATAAATTGCAACGATCCGAAATGATGCAATCCGGTCTGTCCAGTTTACTTTCAATATATTCATGACTGTTCCTATCGTAAGAAACCGCTTAGGCATTACGCTACCCTTGCGTTTCAAAAAGGTTTCTGTATTGTATCGGTTTTTATCTGAAATAATTGAAAAATATCTGAGAGATCATACCAGTGGGCAGGCCAGCGAAGTTAAGGGGCTTTCGCCAACTTTTTTATTGTACTGATCATCAACAAGAAAAGGCCAAACCTTCTCGGTTGTGGCCTTTTCTTTCTCCGGAGTCAATGGAGCGTGAATCTACTGGTACATGATATAGACCGGCTTCGGGTTGAGCCGCAAAACATCCTTCGGGGTCATCAGCGGATCGCCCTTCTTGGTGTCATTGTGGTAAAAGAGCTTGAAGCCGCTGAACTGGACCGGTTCGGTAACGATGTAATCCTTGTAGGTGGCACGTTTCAGGTACGGCCCGCCCCAGCCGTCCATATTCATGACAATCTGTACCTCGGGGCACAGAGTGATCTTCCGAAAGTTCGTCACTCCTTTGCGAGTGAAGCGGTGAACCGTCAGAACCTTCGGCGGGAGATGGTACTTTTTCACCAGCTCCGTAAGATAGCCGCTGACATAGTTTACCTCCGCGGCATCAAAGGTGCCGACCTTGGTTCCAGGAATCCTTTTGCTCGCCACGAGATTAAACTCCGGATCAATTCCCAGGTGCACATCAGGGTTCTTCAGTATCCATTCGAAACGCGGCAGAAGTGTCCGGATGTCTTCCTGGCCGGTCTGGATATCGATGAACAGAAGGCAATTCGCCTCCTTGGCCCAGTCATAGACCTTCGTGACGATCTTATCCGGCATGATCATCCGGTATTTTCCCGCCTTGCCCGGCTCTCCCTGGGCAACCACGGCGATCAGATGAAGTGCCGGCTGTACCGGTATTGACAGGCTCCGCGTCACTCCAGCGTTTCGCCTCAGCCTTGAGGCGGAGGATCATATCCTTTGTCTCGTACTGGCCCAAAGCCCCCATCCTCTTAGACAGCGGATTTCCGTAGTAGGCAACGATACGCGTTCGCGGCAGGAGCGACCCGGGAAGCAGTGCGGGCGACTTTACCGGCCAACCCATTTCTTTCGCAAATTCTGGATTTTCCCCTGCCACGCAGTTTTTTTCTGCCTCTTCTGCGGCTGCCGCACCGCTATACTTTCCCTGAACCACATCTGTTTTTTTCCTGACTGGGCTGGCAGTTGCCGAAGAAAGGGTTTTAAAGCACGAGGTGGGCTGAGGGAAAACCGGGATGGTCTTTTTCACGTTCCCGGCAGGCGCCAAGGAAGGTGAAGCTATAACCTTTTCATCATTGCAGCCAGCCAGGACAAGCAGGATAAGCAGTAAAATCGAAAAGCGGAACGCAGGTGTACAAGAAAAACTGCATGCTGAAAATATTCACTGATCTCCTCAGAGGAAAATGGGGTACCTTGGCATCACTGCCATTGATACTACACTCATATAAGCAGCCCTGTCAAAATGAAAAACTGCACAAAATTGTTTCGAAAAATCGCTAAACTTTTCACCAGTTCAGCCGATATGTTTTTATTGGGTTGACCAACTTTGTCTACCAACCAAAGTGCCCGGTGAAACTGACCCATGGAGGAACTGCAATGAAGAGAGAGATGCAATCCGGCAAAGCGGCAGAAAAGAAGGCTAGCGATTCGACTCTCGGTAACGGGGGAATTTTCTCAGCCATCCATACCTGGTACATGAGGGTGAAGCTCAGACACAAGATCGCGACTCTGGTCATCTGCAATGTCCTGCTTGTTGCCGGCACCACGGCAGCTGGACTCTTCGCACTGCAAAAACATCGCCGACCGCATCTCGGCCGGTGGAGCAGCGGCAGTCTCTCAGGACTTTTTGTCCGGGACCTTCCAGCAACTGCTCCTCACCACGGGAGCACTCTTCGCCACGGCAGTGATCATCGGTGCATTCTTCGGCTACCTGGTCTTCAAATCGGTGGCCGACCCGCTGGCAATCGTAACAAAGGTCGTGGAAGCAGTGGAATCCGGCGACCTGACCGTAAGAGCCAACGTTCCCCATGGTGGTGGACTCGGAAAACTCGCGGTAAAGATCAACAGCATGGCCGATCAGACTCTCGATGTAATCGCCAAACTCACGTCGGCAATCGAGCATCTCGGTTCAACCACCTCGACCCTCAACATGAGCGCCGAAAGCCTCGAATCCGCCGTAAGCAACGCCACCATGCAGTCCTCCACCTCAGCCTCCGCGGCCGAAGAGATGTACGCCACTGCCGAAGAGATCGCCAGAAACTGCTGCCATGCAGCGGACAGCGCAAAACAGACCAGCGAGGCGGCCAGGGACAGTGAAAAAGTCATCATGGAAACGGCCGCCCTGATGGAAAACCTCTCACAGGGCGCCGTCCGCACCACGGAAATCGTCCGGAATCTTGGGCGAAAGCTCCGACAAGATCGAAGAAATTGTCGTCACCATCGAAGGAATCGCCGACCAGACGAACCTGCTGGCCCTGAATGCGGCAATCGAAGCTGCCCGTGCCGGTGAGCAAGGCAGAGGCTTTGCGGTGGTTGCGGACGAAGTTCGCAGGCTTGCGGAACGTACCGCACAGGCGACTCGTGAGATATCCGGCATGATCAAGGACATCCAGGGCCAAACGAAAGAGGTTGTCCAATCCATGGGCGAAGAAGCAGAAAAGGTCAAGCTCGGGGCAGCAGCTTCGGAGAAATCGGGGCAGGCGGTGGCGGAGATCATCTCCCTGGTATCGCTGCTCGACGAAAAGATCGCTCAGGTTGCAACGGCGGCCGAGCAGCAGTCTGCCACCACCCAGGAAATGACCCAGAGTCTGCAGAGCATTTCCGAGGCAGTCTGCACGGCGTCGGACGAAGCAAGGAGCAGCACGCAGGAATCAGCCTCCCTGGCGGGACTTTCCGACACACTGAAAACGATCGTCCAGCGCTATAAGGTTGCTTGACGGGACCCTTTGCGACAGACAAGACCAGGCAGAAAAAAAGGCCGTATCCAAATTTGGATATGGCCTTTTTCATTTTTCGGATTCCCCGCGGATCGCGCTGTACGACCCACCATGGATTCCGTCGGAAGCTCGGAGAAATGAGGTTATGGTAGAGGTCGATTGACCTTCCGGCCTTCTTCTACGGGAGATCTATGGATGAATTGCAGGAGGGTAATAGTTTTCAGGAGTCGAAGCGGTATTCTGAAACCTTTTCGAACTCTTCAACCAGGGAATAGGAGGAAATTGTTACCCGGAAGAGTGCACAGGAGGGGGAATGGACAAACCAGCCAGATCGGGCAACTTTTCAGAGTATATTCTGAGGGAAGGATCGCGTTCGGCACCTGTCAGCTCCGTCGCACTTCCCAGGATCGTGACTGCCATGGCGTCCCGGAAATCCTCGACAAGGTTGGAGCGGTTATCCACCAGGAGCGCTACCCGGCTATTATCCTGCAGGTATTTGTATTTTCTGGTGTCCCTACTGGTAGCAAAAAGGATTTCCCGCAGGTCATCGGAAGCGGCAAAGGCAACGAGACTGGTATACGGGCTGCCATCGTGGTCCGTTGCAAGGACAGCGAGCTTGGTCGCGAAAAACAGTTTCCCGAGTTTTTCCTTCAGGGCATCAAATTTCATCTTCGGGCACATCTCCTTCGTCCGGGCACTTTTTTCCATCACGGCGAATAGTGACTGAACGTACCGTGAAACGGGCTATTTGACCAATGATTATTTCAAAGTAGACTATATCAGGTACGGTGACAAGACCAAGAAAAAAGGAGGATGCAACATGGGATCAAAAGGACGCGAAATAATCGGGATGGATGTGGATGAACTTCTTGGCTTACTGCGGCGCGCCTTCAGTGACGAATGGCTTGCCTACTATCAATACTGGCTGGGAGCCAAGGTGGTGAAGGGGCCAATGAAAGACGCGGTTGGTGCCGAACTGCTCCAGCATGCCACTGAAGAACTGATGCACGCTGATATGGTGGCCATGCGGATCATACAGCTGGGCGGCGCGCCCGTTACCAAGCCCGAGGAGTGGTACAAGCTGACGAACTGCGGTTACGAAGCCCCCGACGACCCGAATGTCAAGACCCTCCTGCACCAGAACATCAAAGGCGAACAGTGCGCCATCGGCGTTTACAAACGCCTCATGGACATCACCAAAGACGCGGACCCGGTAACCTACAATATGGTTCTGCAGATTCTCCAGCAAGAGGTCGAACATGAGGAGGACCTGCAGTCCCTTCTCGAGGATCTCGAGCTGATGTATGCAGCGATACTGAAGTAAAACCTGGCAGGTCAGGCCCCTGTGCCTGCCCTTGTGGAGGGCGGCCACGGCGGGCCCGCCCCCACAGCGGCAGGCGACTACCGGCACTTTTTTGACCTCAGTCCGAATCCGCCCGGCTACGCGGCTTTTGTTACGTATGCCTTGAAATCATCAAACTCCTTCTTTATCTGCTTGAGAAGAGTTGCGGCGTGGCTGATCTCTCCCTTCATCAGCACTTTCTCCATTTTTGAGACCAATTCCCGTAACGGGTTGGCCGACATGTTTGCCGCGGCACCTTTCATCAGATGTACCAGGCGCTGCGTGGTGTCGCTATTTTTATCGGATAACGCCTGCTGCAACTTCTCCAGGTTAACGGAATAATCATCGATGAAACCTTGCAGAATTTCTTCCAGGATATCTTCATCGCAACCAATCCGCCGCCTCAGGTCATCCCGGTCAAAAACCCTTTTCGACATCAGGCCAAGTTGCTCTTCCGTGGCGTCCTTACGGGGCGGCAACCCGGAAAGTGCGCGCTGTATTACCCCTTTAAGATCCTTGGGATAGAGAGGCTTGGAGATGTAATCATCCATGCCGGCAGCCAGACATTTTTCACGGTCACCCTTCATGGCATGAGCCGTCATGGCGATGATCGGAAGATGCCGGCCGGAAACAGTTTCTCTCCGCCTGATCGCTTCCGTTGTCTCGAAGCCATCCAGTTCGGGCATCTGAATATCCATCAGCACCAGATCATAGGGGACCATGTCCAGTGCTTCCAGCGCTTCTCTCCCATTGGCGACCGCATCGGCCCGATAACCAAGGTTGTCCAAAATACGCAAGATGACTTTCTGGTTCGTGCTGTTGTCTTCGGCAAGCAGCAGACGAATGTTATTTTTTGCGCCCGTCCGAACAACCTCCGGATTTTCGACGCCGAGACGATAGCCCTGATAGGAGGGTTCCATATCTCCGGACAGTGCCATCAGACAATAATACAGTTCTTCTAGTTTTACCGGTTTTTGCAGGCGGGCAGTAAATATGTCGTCAGAGAGTGAACCGGTGGCTACTTTTTCCCCCAGGGGTGAAACATGAATCAGAACCGTATCCCGCAGCCTTTCATCATGCTTGATCTCTTTTCCGAGGCTGGAGGCATTGCCCCGTGAAAGTTGCGGACCGATGAAGGCATAGGAAAACGGATCTTTCTCTGCCAGACCCGCATGAAGGTAGGATAAGGCCTCTTTTTCATCACTCGCCTCGGCAAAACGGTATCCCCATAGACCCAGTTTTTCTGTAATCGCCAGGCGACTGGTGGCATTGGCATCAACGACCAGGAGACGTTCGTTGCGAACCCCCTCGGGGATGACAAAAGATCTGTCGTGCAATGCTGGCTGCTTGGCAAATCGCATTGCCAGGAAAAAGGTGGACCCCTTCCCTTCCTCACTCTCCACTTCAATGGTTCCGCCCATCATCTCGGCCAACTGCCGGGAGATGGCCAACCCCAAACCGGTTCCGCCATATCTGCGGGTGGTGGAGTCATCCACCTGGGAGAATAAGGCAAAAATATCTTTGATCCGCTCCTGCGGAATGCCGATGCCGGTATCGCGTACGGAGAAACGAACCCAGGCATGGCTGTCATCCTGCTTGTCCAAGGTTGCCCTGAGAACAATTTCACCGTGATGAGTAAACTTCACTGCGTTACTGAGCAGGTTGACCAAAATCTGGCGCAGCTTCCCCGGATCACCGGATACCAGCGCCGGCACCTCCGGACTGATAATACAGTTGAAATCAAGTCCCTTGGTATAGATGCTCGTCGCCATGAAATCGCCGGTATCTTCAACGGTCGAACGAAGGTCAAAGCCAATGGTTTCTATCCCCAGCTTGCCGGCCTCTATCTTGGAGTAATCAAGTATGTCATTGATAATCGTCAGGAGGGAATCTGCCGAAGCACGGACAATTTCCGCAAACTCGCGCTGTTCATGATCCAGGTGCGAGTCAAGGAGCAGGCCTGTCATGCCGATCACCCCATTCATCGGCGTTCGTATTTCGTGACTCATATTGGCGAGGAACAGGCTTTTTGCCTTGCTGGCGGACTCGGCTGCCTCCTTGGCCTTTCGCAACTCTTCTTCCACTAGCTTTCTTTCCGTAACATTATCGTAGGTGGCGAGGACACCAAACACCTTGTTATCTTTGCCGCGCAGTGGAATCTTGTTTTTCCTCAACCACGATATCTTGCCGTCAATCAGCAGTTGTGCCTGTTCGTAATTCATCTTCGGGATGCCCTGCTCGATAACCTGTTGATCATCCCGGCGCATTTCATCCGCAGTGTCTTTCCACGGCATTTCAGAGTCATTCATGCCACAAATTTCACCCGGATTCTTCAAGCCGATATCTTCGGTAAAGGACTTGTTGCAGCCGAGGAAATTGAGGTTCGAGTCTTTCCAGTAGACCCGCTGGGGGATATTGTCCAGAACGAGCTGGAGCATCTGCTGCGAGCAGAACAATTCTTCTTCCATTTTCTTGCGCGCCGTGATGTCGATTCCGCAACCGACCAGATAGGTTACCGAACCGATCTCCAGCCGTTTACCGTCCAACAGGAAACAGTGCTCCGTGCCGCCCCGGCTCAGCAGCCTGAATTCGGTCTCTGCTTCACCCGTTTCAAAGACTTCGGCAAACTTTTCTGACACAAATACCCGGTCCTCTTCGTGAACGAGGGAAATTACGTCAACATCCAGCAAAGTTTCGGAAGACATTCCCGTTATCTCTTCTAGTTGGCGATTCCAGCGACAGAGACGACCATGCGTATCGAGGACAAAAACAACACCTGGCAAGCTTTCCATAATTGTTTTCAGAAAAAGCTTCTGCTCCTGGAGTGCATCCTTGGCCTTGGTACGCTCATTCACCTCCTGCCGCAGCATCTCGTTCAGATTCGCCAGTTCAAGGGTGCGCTGATGGACCCGTTCCTCCAGCTCAGAGTGGGCCTGAAGCAGCATTTGTTCAGCTTGTCGTGCGTTCGGTGATATCAAAAATGATCGAGATGACGCCGCCGACAACACCCTCTTTTGTGGTAAAAGTTGCTTTCTTGAAGATTATGTTGTGCTGTCTGCCGTCGGCTAACTGCAGTTGAGATTCTGTTGTTTTCACCCCGGGAGAACGCAACAGCTCATCATCCATGCCGGTCAATATCTCTGCGGTCTCTTTCGGCATGATCTCAAATACCGCCTTGTTCATGATTTCCAGCCGGGGCATTTGGACAAATTCCTCAAAAGCCTTGTTGCAGCCAAGGTACTTGCCGTCAAGATCCTTTGTAATAAAGCGGCAACGGAATACTGTCGATAATTTCCTGCAGAAAATACCATTGTTCCTGGAGGTATTCACTTGCCTGTTTGAGTTCGGTCAGGTCTTCGAATGCGACCATCGAACCGATGGTCGCGCCCTTCGAGTCTTTTATCAACGTTGAGGTAAAACGTATCCATTTCCCTGTTTCTCCCATCAGGGGAAAGAAGTCGGTTACCTGGTATATTCCTTCTTTCAACTTGGACTCGTTATATTTCCCGGCATACCAGGTGCTAATTTCATCGCTCTTGTTATCCAGCAAGAGGTCGGCAACCATCGGACGTTGGCCTCCGTAGAAAATATCAGTGTGCCTGCTTGTCCCGATGATTGACTCTGCGACGTATCCCCGAACAGAGCTCCATCGCCTCATTCCAGTGGATTACCCGGTGATCGAGGTCCAGGATGAATTGTGGGAAACGGTGCACCATGAATTACCGCCCTGCAGACTGGCTTCATTGTCCTTCAGAGCCTGCTCTGCCTTCTGGCGATACCTGACCAGAAGAACGGAAATAACGGTAAACAACAGAATTAACAACGTCGACGTAAACAAAAGGTTATTTCTCAGACCTTTATAGGTATCGAAAAAATCTGATTTTTTAACTCCCACATACAAAGCGCCGATGACCTTGCCATTGGCATCGCGTATCGGGTCGTAGGCGGACAAGTAGGGAACACCGAAAATTGTCGTCTCTCCGCGATATGACTGTCCATTGCTGAAAACCGGATCATAGGCAGCACCATGCAAACCGGTTCCGACTGCCCGGCTGCCGTCGCTCTTGCGCAGGTTGGTGGAAACCCGGGTATCACCCATAAAAATGGTGGCGGTACAGCCAGTCAGCTCTTTGATCTTGTCGGGAAGTTCGTAATTTCCGTTCAGGACATAGTCACCAACCATCAGCTTCCCCTTGACAACATGGAAGCCATCACCCTTTGACTTGACCAGTTCCCAGAAGGTCCTGAGATTATTGTCAAGGATATGCTCAGCCTTCGCCTGGGCATCAACATAAATTTCCGAAATAAAGAATGACGTGGCACTTCCAATGGCCAAGGCCACCAGTAAAATATTTATGGGTACCAAATAACGAAATTTCTTCATTTCCTGAATCCTTTGTCCGGCAGATGCTTGTCCCTTGATTTCGAGGTTCGATCCATTCGGCACTCATCCCGGAAACACCGGATGTGAAACCAGCGGTTTCAAATTTGATGGTCTCGCAAATTCTCCAAACAGTTCCCTCCCCACTTGCGGGGGAGGGTCAGGGTGGGGGGTAAGTTGGCAATATATCAGCAGGTTGCAGCTTCACCCACCCCCTAGCCCCCTCCCGTCAAGGGCGGGGGAATGACTCTTTGCGAAGCCATCAATTTGGAAACGAGGATTTTTTTGTTCTGACAAGGAAATCGAGGGATTGTGCGGAGACGTATTATTGTACGTCGCACAAACAAAACCGATGATTGACGCAGTCAGGGCGAAAAAAGACCGTTTCCGGATGGAAACTGGCAGTTTTACCACCGGCGGCACACGAAATGCCTCATACATAAAGCGTATCTTATCGAGTTCTTTTGTTTCCAGGAAAAAACAGAAATCCCCATGCAGACCTCTAGTACCAGCTGCATGGGGAATCTCCCTCAGTTAAATAAGGGCTGGTTGAATTCTGTTCAACTTCACGGAGAGCACCGCAAATCCGGAGGACAGATCTTCCTTCTGGGCAACGACATCGTCGGGTACGACAATATTGGTCGAGGTAAAGTTCCATATACCCTTGATACCCGACGCAACGAGGATATCCGTTACCTCCTGGGCATCTTCCGGCGGAACACAGAGGATGGCCATACCGACTCGAATTCTCTTTGACAAGCTCGGTAAGCCGTGCAATATCGAAAACTGGGACCCCATGAACCAGAGCCTTTATCTTTTTCGGTTCTTTATCAAAGGCAGCGATAATCCTCAGTCCCATGTTTGTCAGTTCCTTGTTGTAGAGGATCGAACTACCGAACTGCCCGACGCCAACAAGGAAGGCGTCCAGGTTCTCGCTCAAACCGAGGAAATCCTCGATGCCCTTGATAAGATCTTCTATGCAGTACCCTATACGGGGCGTGCCGCTAATCCGGGTCAACTCGAGATCCTTGCGAACCAGGATCGGCTCTACTTCCATCTTCTCGGCAAGATAGGAGGATGAAACGAACTGCTCCCCTCGTAAAAATAGCTCCCGGAGAAGGGAGAGGTAAGCAGGCAAGCGCCTGACAGTAGGCAACTTATCTATTTTTTGAGCTCGTCTTTTCATAGATGGCAACGTGTCTTTCCTTACGATGGTCTGGATTTGATTAAGCTAGGCTGATGGAGCTGGCTGTAACAAACAGCTAGCAATTTTGCGGCCAATTACCACGGTTTCAGCTAACCATTTGAAAATGAAAGGTTATCAGGTATGAAGAGACTTTCAATACGGGGAACCAAATATAACTTTGGTTATAGGCAGACGACATACATTCGTAAACCAGAGGGGATAAGTGTTCAGAATCAGGCAGCTATAACCATAGTTATGATTATAACAATTGTTATAGCTGTAAGGCCGAGGGAGAACTCGAGATTATTTCGTCATTTTCTGGCGGCGGTTCAGCCGTTTACTCAAGGCAGGCTGAGAGATCCCCAGCAATCTCGCGGCAAGGGTCTGATTGTTTTCGGCACGTACCATTGCTTCGGAGACAAGATCTTCTATTGTTTCTTGAATGGTCGGAAGTTGCGGCACTGCTGGAAACAGTTTTGCTGACCACCATCCCTGATGACGCGACCTGAACTCATCTTTTCCCGGCTGGCCAAGCACCTTTTCAAAGGCGGCAACAGGCAACAACCTTGACTTGCTGGTGCTCACCGCATCGAATACCATTGATTTCAATTCACGGACATTACCGGGAAAAGAATAATTGGCTAGTCGCAGGAAAATTTCCCTGGACACTACCGGCTTCCTTACGTGGAGCAGTTGTACAACCTCGTCCAGAAAACAATCAACCAGAATCGGCAGGTCATCTTTGCGGTCACGCAAGGGAGGAATGCAGACATGGTGAATATTCAACCGATAATACAGATCCTTGCGAAAAATTCCCGATAACTGCTTTGCCAGCAGATCCTGGTTTGTCGCCACGACAATGCGCGCTTCCAGGCGCTTGGGCCGGTCGCTTCCCAAGGGGATATATTCCCCTTCCTGCAGCAATCGTAACAACTTAAGCTGGGAAACCTGACTCAAATCACCTATTTCGTCAAGAAACAAGGTACCGCCGGAGGCGTTCTCAACCAATCCTTTTCTAGCCTCGTTCGCACCGGTAAAAGCCCCTCTGACGTGGCCGTACAGCGTGTCGGCGAAGATGGTATCATCCAGACCGGCCACGTTGACAGACACCATGGGTCCGGTGCATTTGCTGCAGTGATGAATCGCCCGGGCGAACAACTCCTTGCCCACCCCGCTTTCACCGGTAAGAAGTATCGGCTGATTGCTTTTGGTAACCAGTTCCAGATATTTGAAGATTGCCAGCATTGCCGGGTCGTTCGTAACAATATCTTTGAATGCCTCAGGACAGCTCAACCTGTCGCTGAGAAACTGGTTGCTCATCTCGATATTTTCCCGCTGCAGATCGAGCATCTTAATGGTGCGCAAAACTCCCTTGACGAGACGGTCTTCTTCATCGGTCTTGACGAAATAATCAAAAGCTCCCAGCTTCATACATTTGATTGCGGTCTCCAATTGGTTCATACCGCTCAAAATGATAACAGGGATATCAGGATACTCTTCCGTAATCATGGGCAGCAACTCTTCGCCGGAAAGATGAGGCATGGTGAGGTCCAGCAGCACGATGCCGACGTTCTGGGTTGCCAGAATGTCCATGACCTGCCTGCTGTCGAGACACTTTACAATATTGTTGATACCCGCTGATCTTTCCAGAATGATGCCCAGGCTGCGCAGCCAGGGGGCCTCATCATCAACAAGAACTATTTTGTAAGAAGGATATAATGCTTGCTGCATACCGGCTAGATCTCCTTCTGCGTGGGCAAAGTCAATCTGACTGTCGTACCTTTTCCATACTCCGAGGCAAACGTCAGGGTTCCGCCATGACCGGTAACGATTCGCTCCGAGAGTGAGAGGCCGAGCCCGGTTCCGCCAATTTCCCTTTTCGTGGTAAAAAACGGCGAGGTAAGATGGATGATATGCTCAGGCTTAATGCCACCCCCTTCGTCTCTCACGAAAAGCTCAACCATTCCTTTCTGCTCATCAAAGGAAGTCTGCACGGTAATCCGTTGGGCTTTATTCTCGAGAGCCTGACAGGCATTCATAAGCAGATTCACGACAACCTGCTCAATTCGTTGACAATTTCCTTTAATTTTCGGCAAAGAATCCGCATAGTGGGCCGAGAAGTTGTCCGTCGAATCCCGCAGCATGGTTCCCACAAGACGAAGGGACGTACGCACCAGTTCGTTAAGGTCCAGAGTCTCCTCAAAGCTTGCATCGTCCCTACGGGTAAAATTCTTCAGGTCATCGACTATTCGTTTTATGCGCCGGGCACTTTCCAGTAAGTCTCCATACATTTCCGGGATTTCTTCACGCATTTTTGCATAGGTGAGCCCCCCGAACGGAAAGTCCCCATGGTCACGAAAGTGCTGATCCAGTATCGGCTCCGCATCCTTGTAAGCCTCCATCAGCACCGGAAAGTTTAACAGAATCAAGCCATTGGGGTTATTTATTTCATGGGCTATGCCAGCCAGGAGGAAACCCAGGGCCGCCAT
The DNA here is from genome assembly GCA_963717775.1 of uncultured delta proteobacterium. Lineage (GTDB taxonomy): Bacteria > Desulfobacterota > Desulfuromonadia > Geobacterales > Geobacteraceae > RPRC01. Next base: position 7,573 of record CAVQWZ010000025.1, on the reverse strand, counting down.
TTTTTCCGCCTGAAGAAGCTGCTGCTGTCCAAGCTGGGAGATGGCTTGCGCCTCCGCAAGTTTCTGGTTGCTTTTGGTCAACTCTTCCACACGAGCGGCAAGCGCAGACTGCAAACCAAGAACACGCTGCCCGACCTTGATACGAGCAAGCAGCTCGTCCGAATTAAATGGTTTCATAATATAGTCGTCAGCACCGGATCCCAACCCTGAAACAACATCCTCCTGATAGCCCTTGCAGGTAAGGAGAATAAGGTATGGTTGCGAGGGGGCATCGGACGTGCGAAGGGCACGGCAAATGTCAACCCCGTCCATGCCAGGCATCATCCAGTCGAGAATCGCCAGCTTTGGTGCATCTTCGGCCTGAAGAGCGAGCAAAGCCTCCTTACCGTCTGAACAACAAACGACCTCAAAGCCCTTTTTATTCAATATTGCCAAGAGTATTCGTCGTGTCGTCTGATCATCATCAGCAATCAGTATTCTCATGTCCGCCTGGTACATTTAATCGAATTTTCATACCGCACAGGAGAACTTTGCCTGTCAGCCGGACAAAATTTATCCTTTCATCATGCCACCAGATATCCGGACATATACCGCCCAGCAGCCAACACAGCGCAGCCTCGGGCTCTATTGTACCGTTCTTGACTGAATCCGTCCATTCCTTAGTGCTGATAAATCCGTAAAGGCAAGAAGAGAACTTGCGCCTCTGGGCCTGCATATACTTGCAACAAAATAACTGACGCATGTCCTGGTTTCGGATAGAATATGTTATATTCTGTTTACTCTGAGTACCTCTACAGTCAGGAGACAACCACTATGACCAGGCCAGTCGATACTTCATTCACCAAGATTCTTCCCATGACCAGCGATGAAGACATTACGGCGACGCTTCATGATCCACGACGAAACAATCCAGGCCAATATGCGCTTCGGTTGCTGCTGGAGGTTCTCGACAAGGTTGCGGAAGAAACCGCCCTCCGCTATGTCAACCAGTTCTTTCCCGAGGCCCGGGTAGTAACGGCAGCCATCGACAATATCGCGATCCGCAATGTTACAGATATGTCGAGAGATGTGCATTTTAACGCGCGAATCAACCATGTGGGCCGCTCCTCTCTTGAAATCGGCATCCGGGTCGAGCAGCCAGGCAACCCGGTAAAACATATCGCCTCCTGCTATTTCACTATGGTAGCCCGTTCGACTGTGGGCGAGGGTGCTACCAGCGTGGCCCTGCCTGGCTTGGAGTACACGGAAGAAATCGAGAAGCAGCGTGCGGCAAAAGCTCTGAAGCGAAGGGAAGAATACAAGCAGCAGCAGGCGCTGCTGCGCGAACCGCCCAGCCGGGAAGAGTTCGAAATGCTCACCGAACTGCATGCTGCCCAGGATGAGCCCGGTTTCAAAGGCCTGTTGGCGGGACAGCTCACGGCCGGCGCCTGGGAACGGATGTACCCGGAGCAGGAAAACGTACCGAAAAAAATATTCGGCGGCTATCTCATCCGTCGCGCCTACGAGCTGTCTTCCATCTGCTGCGACCAGGTGGCCCCCAACCGCCCGATACCCGCGGCGGTCAACCGGATCAACTTTTTCCACCCGGTACGCATGGGAGACAAGCTTCATTACACCACACGGGTTGTCTACACCAGCGGCAGCCTTATCTGCGTCGAAGCCAACATCGAGCGCATCAGCCGCGACCGGACCACCAAGGCCCTGTCCAACTCCTGCCTGTTCACCTTTATGAATGTCGATGACGAGCTGAATCCCCAGCCGGTGCCCCAGGTCTACCCGACCAATTACGGCGAAGACGCCCGCTATCTGGCAGCCCATCGCAGCTGTCAGTCCCTGAGCATGCAGCGTTAACATCCAGAACGGATTGCCGTTCCAGAATGCGCATGTGCAATTCAGATTGTTTGCAACGAATACTTTTCGACATTTCGTTTTTTTCTAGAAAAGGAGCAGGATAGAGATGGTTGTTCTGAAGGTATCGTCCCTGAAAATCTACCTGATCACACTCATAACGTTTGGAGCGGTCCTTCTTTTGCCGGGCCTGAGTCTCAGCACCGAAGAATATGCACAAAAAACCGGGCAAAGTTGTGAGGTCTGCCATGTCGACCCATTCGGCGGAGGTGAACTGACTGCGGCAGGCAAGGCTTACCAGAGTTCTATCCATCCCGCAAAGACAAGCTCGGAGGCAGGCACGGCAAAACGACTATTCAGGCTGGTAATTGGATTCCTGCACATAGTAACCGGCTTCTTCTGGTTCGGTACCATTTTGTATATTCATCTGGTCCTGAAACCCAAATATGCCATTGGAGGACTGCCGAAGGGTGAAATGCTGATCGGTCTTGTTTCCATGTCCATCATGGCGGTAACCGGCGCTATACTCACCTTTTTCCGGGTATCCTCCCTGGACATGCTTTTTCATAGCCGATTTGGCACCCTGCTTGTCATCAAAATAGCCATTTTTCTCGTTATGGTTATTGCTGCACTGTCTGTCGTTCTGCTAATCGGCCCGCGACTTCGCCAAAAAAAGCGGCAGCTGGCACCCGCGAAAAAAGACGAACTAACCGTGACCGAACTGTCCCAGTTTGACGGCAAGGATGACAGGCCGGCCTATTTCGCCTATGACGGTCAAGTCTTCGACGGGACAGCCAGTAAACTCTGGAAAAACGGCGTTCACATGGGAAGACATCATGCCGGGTCAGATTTGACAGACGCTCTCAAACTTGCTCCCCACGACGTTGATAAAATAGTAGGAATGCCTGTTGTCGCCAGGCTTGTTCATGGGCGATGAAAGCACCGGCATGACTCTGCCGCAAAAGATCTTTTACTTTCTTGCCTACCTGAACCTGACTTCAGTTTTAGGCATCCTCCTGATCCTGGCACTATGGCGGTGGTGGTAAGATCACCACGCAAGAAAACTTGAAACAGGAACATCAATTAAGGCTGCATTCAGGAAAAATCAGCGACATGGGTTATACTTGCAGAGACACACGAGCAAAAATGCCTGCACCAGGCCAAGCCTTCGAGTTGTAGGTCTTGAAGGATACACACATCCCTATCAAATACTAAAACAATGGGCAGAGGAGACAACAAAATGAAAAAGTTGCTTTTGGGTGTACTATTTCTAGCACTCTCAACTATCTTTCCAAACCCGACAGAGGCAGGGGTAAATATAAGTATTGGGATTTCTCTGCCTCCACTCATTGCATTTCAGGCCCCTCCGGAAGTGATCGTTATTCCTGACACAAACTATGTTTATGCTGTACCGGATATCAATGTCGACCTGTACTTCTGGAATGGCTGGTGGTGGCGCTTATGGAATGGCCGTTGGTATCGTTCACAGTATTATGACCGTGGTTGGGGTTATTATAACAATGTCCCAAGTTTTTATTATGATGTAAACCCGCACTGGAGAAGCTACTACAAAAAACGGAGTTGGTACGGACACCGCTGGAACTACCAACGCATCCCTACCCGACAACTTCAACAGAACTGGCAACACTGGGAAAATAATCGTAATTGGGAGCGGGAAAATAGCTGGGGTGTGCAGAATTATCAGCCTCGACCGCACAACCAGAAGCAGCAGCTAAGAATTCAAAGACAACGGCAATATCAGCAGAGACCTGATGTTCGGAGATATCAGCAACAACGAAAACCGCAGGTTCAGCAACATCAGAGGCGGCAGCAACCACAACAGCCGAAACCTCAGCGTCAATACCAGCAAAACAGGGGTAAATCAGGAAAGCAGCAGTCTCCGGGAAAACCTCATGGAAGGGGTGCAAAAGATGGAAGGTAGGGTGATGAGAAGTTAGCAATAGTGCAATTTCTTCAATCTGTCCGGCGGACAAAAGTCTATTAGATTCTGTCAAAGGGTCGGAACCATTATAACAAATGGTACTGGAAATCAACGTCACATAGTCTCCACCCGCGAACCAGCACGGAGACTATGTGACGTTTCTAGTCGTAAAAGAGTGCCCTTCGGCCAATCGTGAAGAAGCATAGCAGTCATAGCCAAGCGTTACCCCGTTTATGTTCTCTTAAAACTTGATATACAGGATAACCACTGGAGGAACAAATGGATGTAATGATCAACCCGGATAAAAGCAGCCTGCTGCAGGCGACTCCGCGACTGCTGCAAATCATTAAAGTGCTCATCCGGCACAAATTCCTGGGCGCGTTGCGCGGCAAGAATCATTGGCCGCCGCCAAAAGAGGTACGGGAAACCTTCGAGGAACTAGGGCTGACTTTTCTCAAGTTAGGGCAAGTACTCGCGATGCGACGTGACCTGCTGCCGGACGCCTATATCAATGAGTTGGAACTGCTGCACGATCAGTTGCCGGCACAGGGCTTTGCGTCGGTGCGCATAACAGTCGAAGCTGAACTGGGAGCTCCTTTGACGGAGTTGTTCACTTCATTCAGCGAAGAGCCCCTTGCAGCCGCCACTATCGCCCAGGTACATGAGGCGACAATGAAAGACGGGCGTCATGTGGCAGTAAAGATTCAGCGGACAGGCCTTGAAGAGATCATTTCCACGGACATCGCGGCGATGACCTACCTGGTAAAGCTGGGGGAAAGCCTTTTCCCGCGTTTACGGGCGCTGGACCTCTTGGTTCTGGTGAATGAATTTGCTAAAAGTCTTAAACGGGAAACCGATTTCAATCGCGAAGCGCGATCAATTGTGCTCTTTCGCACTGCGCTGGCAGATATTCCTGACCTATGGATTCCCGATGTCATAACAAAGTACTCAAGTAAAAACGTGCTGACGCTGGAGTTTTCGGCAGGCGAGCGGGTGGATCTTTACGCCAAGCAGCACCCGGAAGAAATGCCGAAGCTTATCAACACCCTGGTACGGCTGATGTTGCAAACTATTTTCGAGGAAGGTCTGTTTCACGCTGATCCGCATCCCGGTAATGTTTTCGTACTGCCCGACGGGCGGCTTTCCCTGCTGGATTTCGGGATGACTGGCGAACTTGATGAAGCGATGCGCGAATCACTGACGCACCTGCTTGAAGCTGTCGTCAAAGGTGATGCACGGGCGACCAAAGAGGCGTATCTCGAAATGGCCCCGCTTGGCATCGAAAAGGTTAACCGTGCTGCGCTACTATTGGACATAAAGGCAGTACTCTATGAAATCCACAGGAGCGACCTGGCGGATGTATCCGTTGGGGCGGCCTTTGATTCACTGCTGCGTGCCGGAAACAGTCACGGAGTCCGCAATCCCGTAGAGTTTTTCCACTTGACGCGTGCCTTCGTCATTCTGGAAGGGCTGATTCGACAACTGGACCCGGACCATAACTACATGGAATCGTTTCGCGAACAGATAACACGCCTGACCGCGCAACACTATTCACTGGAGAGTATCAAAGAAAAGACCATCAAACTTGGGCGAGAAATGGAACGATTTATGACTGATGCGCCCGGTGACACGCGACGCATCCTCCGTGGGATAGCCCGGGGGAATCTCGGCACGGTCCAGACTCCGGGCATTGATGCCCTGGGTGGGCGCATCAGCCGGATTCTCGAACGACTGATCGGAGCAATAGTTAGTGCAGCACTCATACTTGGCGGTGCAATGCTGGTGACTGCACCGCTTGCTGGCTGGCATCATTATATCGGCGAAGGAATGGTTATCAGCGGGATTCTTGGCACGCTCCTGGTAATTATCGGATCTAGTCGCCGCGACCGTGGCAGACGCTGATTTTTTCGAAGTCCCTGAATGACCGCTGCTGCGGCATCGCTACCGTCTTCTTATTGAGCTGGAAGTCCCTGCACAAATGGCTGTGGATTATTCAGAGCCTCGAAATATCGTTTTCGGGTAGACAGATTGAGCCCGGCGTATACCTGGCAGCCGAACAAGGTTCGTTTCCAGGGACTCATGCCGAAGAAACGTTTTGTTATTGCGCCGATAGAATAGGCTTGCCTGTTTAATCGGGCGAAACCGTTGACAAGCTCGTCGGCGGTCATGCCCGTTGGTTGATAGAGGAGTGTGTCCGGCGGATAGCCCTTGAGCCACCAGTCACTGTCGAACAGCCTGCCCTCGCGTAAGAGACGCGTGTATAAACGCGTTCCCGGATAGGGCGTGAGAATCCTCAACTGGACACAATCCATACAACTCTTCATGACAAACTCCAAGGTCTGCTCGAACACATCCTTGTTTTCGTAATCAAAGCCAAACACAAAGCAACCCAGTATGCCGAAACCTTCCGCATGGAATCGATGCATGGCCTCATAAAAATCGATCTTCAGGTTCTTTATTTTATTCACTTCATTCTGTGTTTCACTCTGTACCGATTCGAAGCCGATCAAGAGCCCCAGGCACCCCGCACGTTTCATCAATCCCAGCAGCTCCGGGTCTTCCGCTAACGACACGGTGCCTTGTGCCAGCCATCGTCGCCGAAGAGGTATCATTTCCGTAAAGAGTTTTTTCGCTGCTTTCCGGTCCAGTCCAAGTGCGTCATCGACGAAGAAGAGGTGAGGAGAATCGATAGACTCAATTTCGGTTATGACCTCTTCTACCGGTCTGACTCGATATTTCTGGCCCAATGTCTGGCCAATGCAACAGAATTCACAATCGTTCGGACAGCCACGGGATGTCTCGACACCAATCGGGATGGGAATAGACCCTTTGCCTTTGGTTTCGGAGAAGAGATCCCGCCGTGGTATCGGCAGAGCGTTGAGACAGGTCATTGTATCGGCCCGATAGATTCTTTGCATCTGTCCCGAGGAGGCATCCGCGACGAGTTGCGGCCAGATACCCTCCGCCTCTCCCACAACGACAGCATCAGCATGCTCCAGGGCTTCCTCAGGCAACACCGTGGGGTGAATCCCGCCCATTACCACCTTCACACCTTTCCGACGATAGGCATCACCGATCTGATAGGCTCGTACGGCGAGTTCGGTCAGGACGGTGATGCCCACCAGGTCCACGTCCTCATTGACGTCATCCGGGGCAAATGCCTCCTCGACAAGGGTAATCGAGTGGCCAGGTGGAGTGAGCGCCGCCAACAGAGGAAGATTCACCCGCTGCAGCTTGAAGGGGCTGGCTATCGTGCTTTCAGAAAAATCATGGGGTGCTATAAGTTTTATTTTCACAATCATTGCTCCTCGTGCCGACAGGACTCGAAACGCCCCAGCCCGCATCCGGTGGTGAGGGAATACTTTTCACCACGTAATCGCCGAATCCATGAAGTGAGCCGCTCATATAGTGGCGCTCGCTGTTATCCTCTTCCGTTAAAGCAAAAATTGATTTGTCGTAGGTACGCACCCGCAAAGACATCGGTACGTCCATCAGGTCGAGAAGTGTCGCAAAATTGTTGAGATGGGAAACCCTGATTCCGGGGGCGATGCCGTCCAGGAGCGCTTGTCTTGCTGTACTCTTCCCCTGACACGATAAATTCGGGCACATCGACGATCTCCTGGTCAGGTTTCATATGGGTATACACCTGACCATGCTCAGCCAGCGTCTGGCCATGGTCCGATGTGTACAGAACCGCATAGTTCTTATTGGTTGTTTTGCTGACCAGCTCCCGGAAGAATTCATCCACCTGAAAGCGAATCCCGTTGTCATAGGTATTGACCA
>CAVQWZ010000024.1:0-5790 GCA_963717775.1 uncultured delta proteobacterium | reverse complement strand
TGCATTAAAATTGACTTTGATTCCTGCTCGGGAACATGGCGTGCGACTTCATTGCGAATACAGGAGGGTTATATGGATCCATTGACGAAAAAACTTACTCGCATACGGGGTGTTGGGCTTGTTCTTGCGGCCAGATTAAGAGACTCCGGTCTTGTTAGTTTTGAGAAAATTGTAGATGCGGGAGTGGATGGTTTGCAAAAAATGAGGGGGATCAACCCGCGGGCAATTCCTGCGATTCTTTCCCAGGCTGCCGAGATCATTGCCGAGGAATCGGAAAAAACAGTTAGCCATAATCTGGACAGGGCTTTGCTTCTCAGTGGTCGAGTTCAGGAGATCGCGCAAGCTGTTAGAATTCGTTTTGGCGATGAGTTGCAGGGAAAGACCGCTAAAAAAGGTCGAAAAGGAGATCCTTAAAATTGCCGGCTATTTGGACAGTAGCTCCCTGAAAAGCCGAAAAAAAAGAGTGGTCAAAGGGCTTGCAAAGGCTGAAAAAAGACTTGCTATTGCTGAGTGCGCAGGGTTGAAAAAGATTCGAAAATGTCTGAAGAGGACCCGCAAGTCATTGGGCAAGATCTATTCCCATCGATAACGGACAGAGGGGACGTGTCATGGTACTCTTTAAAAAAACGCCACTCTGGATGGCTTCAAAAGGGCTCCTTGCCGAGCGTGGCACTGATTTTTTTTGCTGCCTGGCAACTGCCTCCACAACCTTTGATCCGGAAGACATTCATGACCTGCGAGTTGCTTCCCGGCGTCTTCGTGAAGGGCTTTCACTCTTTAGCCGATCCTATCCCGCAGAACGTATTTCGCACTTGAGGAAAGCGGTTCGGAAGATAACGGATATTCTCGGGGAACTGCGCAACATAGATGAGTGTCTCGGTTTTTTGCGTGACGAAACGAAGGAACTGGGACCGGTACATGGAACAGAGCTTGCGGGGTGTATTGACCTGTACCTGGGAAAACGTTCGAAAGCGCAGAAGCAGCTGAAGTGTGATCTTCGAAAAACCAAACCGGCAGCTCTCAGGAAATATTTTGTCAGAACAATCAACTCTCCCTACCTTTTCAATCCACCGCCTGACGCAGCTGACCCCTTCAGGCCCATCGATGATTTTGCACGCGAAAGCGTTGACCAACGTCTTACAACAGTGCTGGATCTGGTGCCGGAGGCTCGTATTCCGCAGCAGGCTGCTTGCCAGCATCGTCTGCGCATTGCCGTAAAGCATTACCGTTATCGGATTGAGGTCCTTTCGCCTTTTTTGAATGACGGATATCGCAACGATCACGCCCAGGTGAAAGACTACCAGGATATACTTGGCCGTATCCATGACCTGGACGTATTTATGGAATTGGTACGGGGAATGGTGCTTTCGCCTGTGACGGAGTCAGCAATTGCCGACCTTTTGCTCGCAAAGAGAGAAGAATCCTTCAAAGCATTTTGTACAAAACTCGAAACCGTACCTTTTAAAGAGATCGGTGCTCGGATCAGGAGTCTGCTGTGACACGAAGAGGGAAGCGACTGGCTGCAATCGACATCGGCTCCAATTCCATCCGTTGCATTGTGGTGGAGGTAGTTAACGGCGGCAGCTTTCGAATTCTTGACGACGAGAAGGCAGCGGTTCGTCTCGGCGAGGCCCTAGGTGAGGGCAAGGGCATCTCTCCTGCTGCCTGGGAAAGGGCCATGGGAAACCTGATCCGCATGAAAAAGATTGTTGACGGGTATGGTGTCGAGTATGTGGAGGCAGTTGCCACGAGTGCTGTCCGCAGGGCGTCAAATGGTAATGAATTCATTCGTTCTGTTGCCGAACGTACCGGTATTAAGGTCGTTGTTATACCGGGGGAGGAAGAGGCGCGTCTTGTTTCTCTCAGCGTGTTGCACAATTTTGATATGGAGGGGATCCGCTACGGGATGATCGATATCGGTGGCGGAAGTCTTGAGATTGTCACGGCCTTGGGAAATAGAATTGAAGAATATTATTCTCTGGAATTGGGTGCCGTAACTCTTACCGAGAAATTCCTGCACCGTGATCCGGTGGCCGAACAAGAACTGCAGAAACTGTCCAAACATATTCGGATGTCCCTGAAGGAGGTATTTGAAGGGGAAGATGCCAAAGCCCGCTTTCTTGTCGCTTCGGGAGGGACAATTACCTCTGTTGCCGCCATGGTTATGGCCACTCGCGGGGAGGCCTACGACTCTGTCCATGGCTACGAGGTGCTCCGTTCGGATATCGTCCATCTCCTCGCCATGCTGGTGAGAAAAGACGTGAAGGGGCGTAAGGGGATTCCCGGCCTCAATCCTGACAGGGCGGACATCATTGTTGCCGGCGTTGCCGTTATCGACGAACTTATGAAGTTTTTTGGTGCCAACATTCTCCGCGTTAACGAGAGAGGCATCAGGGAAGGTCTCATTCTTGATAGTCTCCGAAAACACAACCTTATCGGAGATGGTGCTCGCAAACGGAGTTGGCGTGCCGCTGCCCTGGATTTCGGACGTTCCTGCCTGATTGATGAGGAGCATGCCCGCCAGGTTGCCCGCCTCTCCCTGGAAATATTTGATGCTCTGGCCGGCGCTGTTGACTTGGGGGATCGTGAGCGGCGACTCCTTGACGCAGCAGCCCTGCTGCATGATTCGGGCTACTTCATCAGCTACTCGAGCCACCATAAACATTCCTACCACCTGATCCGCCATGCCGACCTCTTTGGTTTTACTCCCCGCGAGCGGGAGATTATCGCCAATATCGCCCGATACCATCGCAAGTCACTACCGAAAAAGAAGCACGACGGTCTTGCACGCCTGACCGAACCAGACCGTTTGCTGGTAAGTAGATTAGGCGGGATTCTCCGCCTGGCAGATGGTCTTGATCGCAGGAGGAATTGCCTTGTCAGGCAGTTGCGCTGCGAACTGACGGAATCTGTCTTTAGGGTTTATTTGCACGGAGAAGAGGATCTTTCCGTTGAGTTGTTCTCCGGTAAGGCAAAAGGCACGCTTTTCGAAAGTGTCTTTCAACGAAAGCTAGTGTTGAATCAGGCCTGAACATCCACCCATTCTGGTTCCCGCCCACCCCTTCTTATCTGCATTCCTTTTGCGAAAGCAAGAGTTCTACAAAAGCCTCCCGTAACCCTTCTCTGCTGAGCTGTTACTGCTACCCCGCCTTTTTTATAAATAATTGCAGTCGTCACACACCTTTTGTTTACGTGTAACGTAGCTGCAATGTTTCTCCTGTATCTTCCCGAGCAGTGCAGACGGATGTTTGTGTACGTCGTTACAGCACATTTTTATGCTGTCGGCTCACAATGTTCTTATTACGAGAGAATGAGGAGGAAAATGTGAAAGGGAAGATTATTGCAGCAGGACTTCTAGCAGCTTTGGCGGTGGCGGGGAACGCAGATGCGAAAAGTCTCGAGGACATCCTGAAGGAAAAGGGAGTTATCACTGAGGCCGATTACAAGGAGGTCGCGAAGAGCAGTCCGATCAAGTACAAGGTGGGGAGCGGTTTTACCTTTACCTCGGATGACGATAAGTTTTCCCTGTCGCTGGGATCGAGAATTCAAGCACGGTACACGTTTACTGACAATGACATGGGCCAGGACGTTAGCCAGTGGAGAGTCAGGAGAGCGAAACTCTGGTTAAAGGGGCATGCGTACACCAAGGACCTTACCTACAAGCTGCAGGTAAACTTTGCGGATTCCGGTTCGTCAAAAATGTTGGAAGACGCTTATCTTAATTACAATTTTCTGAAGGAAGCCCAGATTCTGGTCGGACAAGATAAGGTTCCCTTTGCCCGCCAGGAGTTGACCTCTTCAGGTTCACAGCAGTTCGTCGACCGATCCAATGCCACAGATACCTTCAAGCCTGGCCGCGACATTGGCGCCATGGTACATGGGAAAATTGCTAAAGGCTTGCTGAAATATGCTGCCGGTTGGTATGGCGGCGGGGGGCAGTCGAATCCAAATAATAATAACAGAAATGCTGTTGCGGCTCGTGTTGAGGTGAACCCGCTCGGCGAGATGAAGTACTCGGAATCGGATGTTGAATATAGCGAGAAACCGCTTGTCTCCATTGGGGCGAACTGGTACCGCAACGAGTTTATTAAGGGAGAGACAAACAATACCGTTTTCTACAACAAAGGGTGGCTGAACAAGGGTGCTGACTTTGCCGCCAATGAGATAATTACGGTAAATACTGCCGGTGCCGACCTGGCATTCAAGTGGCGCGGACTGTCAGTGCAGAGTGAATATTTTTGGGCACAGGGTGATGGTGCCTCTTTGGTTAGGAACTCCCAGCGAGCCCAGGGTTTCTATGCCCAAGCAGGTTACTTCATCATTCCAAAGAAGCTGGAAGCGGCGGCTCGCTATTCGTATGTCGATCCGAACCGCAATGTGGCTAACGATCTCCATACCGAGACCCAGGGCGCTATTTCCTACTACTTCGACAAACATAATCTAAAATTGCAGGCCGATGTAACCAATATTCACCAGCAGGCAACTGGTAATCAGCCGACAGATGACATGGAATACCGTCTCCAGGCACAGATTATTTTCTAACCAGTGTAACACAGCAACAAAGCTTACTTCACGTGAGCCTTCTTCATGGTGGGGGGACATCAGTCCCCCCTTTTTTGCATGATATGGCTATTTGCCTCTCCGTTGTCCGGATCCTCGATCTCCTCAAAACCACTCACGCAGGAATGCAAATTGAATCAACTCAAAATTTACACCGATATATTCTTTCCCTCACACGCCTGTAACCTGATTATGGAATACTTTAGTAACAGAGAAAGCGGAGATTTACTATGGCCTGAACCATGGTATCCCATGCAAGCTTTCAGGCCGGAAAAAGGAGATTTGTATGAAACTGATGCCGATGGGTGACTACTATGCATGGTATTGTGAATGGTGCGATTCCAAAAATCTTACCCTTTGGACTCGTTTTGAAAAGAGGCAGGTTTCTTGTGGTGCGTGCCATAAAGCGTATCCCCTGCCGGAGCAGTCGCATGCTGTAGAGGAGCGATCCCTTTCACGGGTTATCTGAACCTCTATTTCAGGATGTCTATCAGGTAGATAACTATCTCGATGGCGATCAGTATTATGATGATCCATTCCAGCCGTGAGGATCGACGTGCATGACTGAGGCTGGTAAACACCTCGGTGATGTCCAGCAAGGTTTCCGACTTGTGCCGGATTTCGTTGTAGCGTTCGGTCAGCTCGAAGAGATTTGCCATGGTCAGATAGAGTTGATAGGCCTCCTCGTTTTTCCAGGTGCTTTCAGGCTTGTCCAGTACCATGATATGTGACAGAGAAGCGTACTTGAAGGACAGGATAGATGAAGCCATCCTGGCTAATTGCTTGTCTTTGATAGCCAGCCAACCGTGTTCCAGTCGGGTAATAAACCCCTCGATCTCGTCGAGCACCTGGTCGAGGCGCTCCTCTATCCGCTCCAGGGCAACCGACTTGGCGATAACAAAACAGATGATTCCGCTGAAGGCAGGGGTATAATCCGGCATGACCGCCGAATCATTGGTTATGAGCATTCGCTTCCGATGCTGATTTGGAGTGCGTATTCGTCATGGAACTTGGCTGACGCCAGGCTTCGAAAGGCTTCACTGTAAGGTGCCATTCCGGCACAGAAGGTTTCGATGGTTTTTGTTGAACAGTTCACGAAGACCACGGCACCAAAGTAGTACAGGAATATCCTTTCGGCTGTGTTTACGTCATCCGCAACCGGGCGCAGGGTCGAAGGGGTTGAGGATCATCGGCTCTTCCCAGCGATATCGACGTCTGATACCAAGCCGT
>CAVQWZ010000023.1:0-34979 GCA_963717775.1 uncultured delta proteobacterium | reverse complement strand
GCAAGCATGGCTTTGATAACATCTGAGAGATCACCTTCCTGGAATGTCGGATTATGCTCCTGGCGAATGGCTTGCAGAATGCTGGGCTTAAGGAGTTGGCCGAAGGTCTCCATCACGAAGCGGTCGACTTCCCTTTGGATGATTCTCTCCACCGGGTTGGTGCCTGCAAACCTCGGTTCCGACGGCCGCAACGCGGGCGCTGGGGAGATTCGGCGAGATTCGGCAGCTTTTCCGGATCCAGAGAGGGAAACAAACCTTGGTTCTCCTCCAACCTTCAGATGACCCTGAACATAGAGCTGCGCAAGAGCGGCCCGGTAGGTCAGGCCCTCTGCGGAGGGAAGGCAGGTCTGGATGCATGTTGCATCAGGGAGCGTGTCGGCGGTGAGATTGCTCAAGATATCGCCGGGGCCCACTTCCACGAAAAGGCGGACGCCGTGGTCATCCCGGAGGGTCTGAAGATTACTCATCCAATGGACGGTAGATTCCAGGTGGGCCATGAGAATTCGCCTGATCTCAGCGGGATCTGACGGATACAGCTCCCTGGTTGTGTTTGACAGAACGGGAATCTGCGGAGGATGAAACGGAATAGTGGCAACGAATGCGTCGAGTTCATCGTGGATGACACTCATGATGGGTGAGTGAAAGGCCATGCTGACCCGCAAAAGGGTCGACCGATAGCCCTTCTCTTTCAATTCGCCACCAAGCTTCTTGACCGCCTCGGTGCTGCCGCTCAGAACGATCTGATTCGGCGAATTGATATTGCCGATGTAAAGATTTTCCCGTCCCAGGAGCATCTCTTCCAGCAGCTCCAGCGGAGCGTCCACGGCCGCCATGACGCCGGGGTCGATGTTCCCGACGGCCACCTCGTCCATGCAGCGGGCCCTTTCGTTCACGATGCGGAACCCGTCCTCCACGGAATAGACACCCGCCAGGCACAAGGCGGTCAGTTCACCAAGGCTGTGGCCGGCCATGGCCACGGGCTGGATTCCAAGGGAGATGAGGTAGCGGGCCATGGCATGTTCCAGGGCAAACAGGGCAGGTTGCTGCCAGCGGGTCTTCAGCAGGTTCTCTTCCTGGTCGTGGAACAACAGGTGAAGGAGGTCGAAATCCGCTGCGGCTGCGGCTCGATCGATCCATTCCTTGATGACGGGGAAGGACTCGTAGAGATCCCGACCCATTCCCCCATACTGCGCCCCCTGCCCGGGGAATAGTAAAGCGAGCGGCGGCAGCGGCAGATCATCGGGGCCCACGAAGATCCCCTGTTGTGCCAGGGCTCTCAAGGCCTTGGGCGAGCCGATCCCGGCTTCGGCAAGAGCGGTCGACCTCTCGATTACCGTGAGAGCCTCATCATCGGATTGGGCCACAACAGCCAGCCTGTAGCTACGACCGCCCATCTCCGTCCGGAAGAAAGAAACCCCCTTGATCGCAGGTGGGGCTGCCTTCTTCTCTCCGGCGAGGCAAGACGATAGGTGCGGTGAGACCATGACCGAATCCTCCTGGTCCATGGCCTGCTCCACATGCACGACGTAATTGGAGCCGCCAAAGCCGAAGGCGTTGACCTGAAGCCTTCTTGGCTCGCCATCCCTGACCTTCCAATCAAGCGGCTCTGTCGGGATAAGTAATCCCGATCCTTCCAGTTCCATTTCCGGATCGGGGTGGTGGTAGTTGAGGGTGGCGGGGAAAACCCCGGCCTTCATGGCCATGGCTCCTCGTATGAGGTTGCTGATGCCCGAGGCACCCAGCGTGTGGCCAATCTGGGACTTGAAAGACGTGAGCACGGTGCGCTTGGAGGGCTTGAAGAATGCCTTCAGTGCACGAACCTCCTCCACGTCCCCTTGCCGGGTGCTGGTGGCATGGCATTCCACCAGATCAACTGCTTCCGGCCCGTAAGGTAGATCCTGAAATGAGGCGCGGATGGCAAGTTCCTGGCTGGCACTATTGGACTCAACCATACCCAAAGTGTTGTTGCTCGCACCCATGCCGGTGATTATGGCGTCGATGCGCGCCCCTCGTGCGCGGGCCAGGCTCTCCCGCTCGATGACAATCATCCCGCCGCCTTCACCAAGGACCATCCCGTCTCTTTCAGCATCAAAGGGGCGGGAGGTCTCGTAAGGGGGTCGTTCCCGACCCGACAGCCCGTAGAGTGCTCCCACCGCGGCGAATTCGAGGAAATGCAGGTGCGTGAGATTATCCTCGCCACCACCGACAATGGCGGCATCGATGATGCCGTTCCTGATCATCTGGATGGCACTGTACAGTGCGACCAGTGAGGTCGCACAGGCCGCGGACACGGCATAGCTGGGTCCCATGAAACCATACCGGTTGCAGATAAAGCCGGGGGCTGCACAGTTGAGTCTGCCCAGGAGTGTGGTGTCATCCGGGGCCATGCGCCCGGCCTTCACCTCACGTTCAACCGCGCTCGCCTGTTCCGGCGTGAGGTGAACGGCCCTGTTGACGGCGGTGAGGATGTCGTGCGCGTAGGCCCTGATGATGATACTGGTAAGGGTTCCCGCAGCCTCTCCCGAGTTCTGGGCGATGATCACGCCGATTCTCTCACGGGGAATGTCCGACTCCAGGATGCCGGAAGCCCGGATCGCCTTGTCCGCCAGCCAGAGGGTGATCTTTGTGGCCTCGGTCATGGTCCGGAAATCCTGGGGGGGAATACCGAGATCACTGCGGGAGATAGGGAAGTCGAGGAAGGCGCCCACCTTGCAATAGGTCTTGTCCAGAACGTGTGGCCGGGAATCATAAAAGATACGGTGATCCCAGCGAGACGGCGGGACCAGGGTAATCCCGCTCTTCATGGCCAGGCTTGCCGCCCAGATTTCTTCAGGACTGCTGCCCAGGGAATTGAGAATACTCATCCCGGTGATGGCAATCCTATCGTGCGCGTCCTCCTGAGGAGCGATTATCCTGGGGCCACTGCCGGCTCCGGAGGAGAGAGTTTCCTGCTGCAGCGACGCATCGAGAGAAGGTTCCGCGCTAGGACCGATCTCCCCCACCACTGGCTGATGAAGCAGGAGGGGACCTTCGACCAGCTCGCGGTGAAAGGACCGCAGATCACGGACCTCACCAATAAGGCCGGCGCAAGCCCCGCTCATGAACTGGCCACGTTCCAGACAGGTCTGCTCATCGAGAGGCACATCACCCGGCCTGCCCCTTGCCTCGGGCTGCAGCAAAGAGGCTACCCGCAGCCATCTCTTCCACTTTCGTCCGAAAAGAAGCCTCGTCCTGGTGACCTGCCGCATACTCCCTTTCCAGGGACAAAATTGCTTCCACTCTCGGGGTACTCAGGGACCGCACCCGAAGTCCGGTATGCTGGCCTGAAACAACTGTTCCCCCCGGAGGAGAGTTCAGGACCATCCGCTGATAGAGAGCCGTCAAGGTGCCTGTTTCAACAATCTCCGGGGTGGTCAGATAGGCGGTGCCCATCTGGATGGCGTCCGCGCCGAGCATGGCAGCCATGAACGCGGTCTCCCGATTGAAAATTCCCACCGGCCAGGATCATGCGGCAGTTCCGGAACAGATCCGGCGAGCGCCGTTTGAGATCCAGCACCATTTGAGCAAGGGTGAGCGTGCTCTGCTTCCCAACGTGTCCGCCGGCCTCATACCCTTCGCAGACGGCGTATCTCACGCCCGACTCGAGGGCGAGCCTCAACAGCGCTTCATCAGGCGCGATATAGATGACCTCCAGGCCGCATTCCAGCAATTCTTTTATCGGGGAGAGATCGCCGCCCGCGATCACGACAAAACGGGGTCTCAGCTTCTTGATCCACTGCAGATGCATCTCCCGGAATGGGTTTTCCGCCAAGGAGATGAGATTCACGGCATACGGGCGCCCCGCCATGATCTCCGGCAGGCATCCCAGTCTCTGGTCAAGGGTTTCCGCATCCATCATACCAAGGGCGATGGTGGGCAGGCCGCCGGCATCGGCAACTCTTGCGGCAAACTCCGGCACATCAGTGATCCAGGACATGCCGCCCTGGATAAAGGGGTAGAGGGTTCCCATCTCTCCGGCTACCGGGCTGTCCAAAAAACAGCCCTTTTTTGTCTCAGCCAGGCGACATGCGGTACGAATTTCATCCATGAAGGCTGCTACAGCCTCCTCGGTTCCGGCCCCGAAACGCTGGACGAACGACGCGGCAAAGGCAGCTTCCACGCCCAGGGGAATGACCTCGTCCTGACCGAAATGACTCTCCAGAGGGTGGATGGCCCTGGCCTGCACCTGACTTGCGAAGGAGCGTCGGCTTTCCTCCCTGCTCTCTGCTCCGTACAGCGAGTCCTCGAAGGTCTTGATCTCCTTGAACGCAAGCGAGTTTCCCTTGTTGAAAAGACGACAGGGAACCTGGAGATTCACGCCAATCAGTTCGGTAGCATCGAGGCGGAGTTTGGAAATCCGCTGGCGTTGAACATCATCAATGGCAACCATATCCGTCAGCCAATGGACACTCTCGAAAACGATCCCGCTCGCCCCGGTCGACAGGAAAGCCGCTGCCGCTTCAGGGGTAAAGACGCCTCCCCAGACCAGGATGTCGAGAGACTTTGGGGATCTGGCCAGCTTTTCCTTGACGGTCGAATAGAGAGCCGTGGTCGTCTCACTGCTTACGAATCCAGCGGCCTCGCAGCCTTTCAGGACAATGCGCCCGATGCCCGAGGTATCCTTGACAATTTCTGCCAGGATCTCCAGGTCACCGGTGATTGGAAATCAACGGTGGTTTTCCGACAATTCCCTCAATCTCTGCAGAAAGACGGCAGGGTCACCGTGAAATAACGGGGAGTGGTACTCTACCCAGATGTCCTGGACACCCGTTTCCTTCAATACTTGCCCCAAAGATGGATCCAGGAAGGCAGGGGCAGAAATCTTGATATTCCTGACCTGGCCGGCAGGGTCAGCCTTTCGCAAGAAAGAACGTAACTCGTCCAACCCCATCAGGGAAAAATCGAAGACAGCTCTGCTCCCGGTTCGCTGAGCCATGTGCAGCAGCGCCGGCGTTATCTCCTCAGGCCGCCAGACGAAACCGATGATGGAAACTTGATGCTCTGTTGTTTCAGACTTCTGCTCAAATGCAATATATTTCCTTTTTTAAGATACAGATAAGTCCCCCGTTGCAAAGGGGGATTAGAATTTACCTTTAATGACTAATTCAATTCTACTTCTCACATTTGGATAGATGGGAGAGGGGGAATTTAGCTGGTCTGAAAAAAAGCTAACCGCACCGATACATACCTATTAATGACAATTCCCCTTTAGATCAGTGCGGCCAGGTCTCAGCGCGCTCGTTGCCACTTCAAAGCCAGGTACCACTCCGTAACATCACTCCCGATTCCAAACCGGCCAAGCTGGCGCAGATCCGTTTCCAGAACGTCGGGAGTGCTATACTCCAGTACACGGTATTGGGGATCCGTCCAGACACGCGCCGTCCGACCCCAAATCTTTGTTTCCGGCGGCACGGTAAGGCGAATGCGATGGATCAGGTTGATGCCCGCCAGCTCCGCTACTTTTACCGCCATATCGGTGCAGTTGTTGCTCCTCACGCCGAACTGCTCGTACTTCCGCTGCTTCACGTATTCCTGAATCAATTGATACCGACGACGGGTAATCGGCATTCGCCAGACGAATGAGGGGGGGCGATTGGGCTTGCCGGTCTGGAATAGGCCATCGGACATCGTCTGCCACAAGTAGGCAATAGGATTGGGATCCCCATCCCGAACTCCCTGAAACACGCCCTCATGGAAACGCGGTTTCGTTGCCCCAAGTCACCGGTGTGGCCGAATTCCTGACGATTCCCGGGGGCTTTCCAGGATGAGCCAGCTATGCCCCCACGGACGCTGCCAGATGGAGAAGAGAAGCGACTTGGTGGTGCTGTAGTCCCAATTGGCGGCTTCGTTCAGGATATAGAGGTAATATCCCTCGTCCCCCACCGGCGTTCCGGTGGCGGGATCCAGGTCGGCATCGGGGGCAAAACGGCACATGATCGAGATGGGTTGGGCACTCCAGCCATCGGGCTGCAGCGGAGCGAAAAGCCTGGGCGTTCGGCCGGCACATCTGACCGCAATCCCCGCCAGCCATCTCACCACTGCGAGGAGACCCGATTGATATCCTCGTCCGGTTGTTTTTCTACTCATAAGGACTTTCTGAATATGCGATATTTCTTGTATATTTTTGCGCCCGCTTCCTCTACCAGAGCGTTGATCGACTCGTTGTCCTCTAAAGTCCAGCCCATCTCCAGGTAGTGATATTTCTTTTGTTTCCTCGCAATCTCATAGATGTGGTGAAAGGCAAGCATGGGAATTCCCAGCTGCCGGTATTTCTCCTTGACCCCGAACATCAGACACCTCAGCCCCTTGATCTCATGCCGAAACAGCAGGAATTTCAGCAACCCCAGGAGACCAATCCTGCCATTGAGACGCTTGAGCAAGGGGTTTATGTCAGGAAAGATCACGCAGACCGCTGCGGGTTCATCATCATAATAGATAAAAAAAGCCAAGTCCGGATCAGCGAATGTCTTTACGTTTTTCTGGATGTCCTGCATTTCCTTTTCGCTCAGGGGGGCGAAACCCCAATTGTCAGACCAGGAGTCATTGTATATCTCCCTGATCAGGGCATACTCGGCATCCTCATCTTCCGGACGAAAGCGCCTGATGCGGATACCTTTTTTTCTGGCTATCCGTTCTGCAAGACGATCCATCCAATCGGGAAGTTGATACTCATCGTCTATCAAAAACGCCAGCAGGTCCTTTTCTTTGCTGAAACCGCACGATTCGACCAGGCTTTGGTAGTACGGCGGGGTGTAGGCCATCATCAAGGCCGGCGGATACTCGAACCCTTCAATGAGCAAGCCCACCTCATAATTGGTAGACGGGCTGAGAGGGCCCCTCATGAAGGTCATCCCCTTTTGGCGAACCCACGTTTCCACGGAAGAGAACAGGGCTTCCGCGGCCTCCGGGTCGTCAGCACATTCGAAAAACCCCCAGATTCCCATCTGTTCGTTATGGAACTGGTTATAATTTCGATCTATGATGCCCGCAATCCTGCCCACCGTCTCCGAACCGCGCCGGGCCAGAAAGAGGATGCGCTCGGAGAATTCCCAGAAAGGGTGACTCTTGGGGTCCAGCAACCGGCGAACCTCTTTCTTGAGGGGAGGAACCCAGTTGGGGTGCTTGGCATAAACCCTCCAAGGCAGGTCAATGAAGTCCTTTAAATCCGATCCACCTTCCACAGCTACAATCTCTATTCCGGCCATAAATGTTCCCTTCGAGAGGTTATCTCCAAACCAGTTCATAGTGGCATGTGCACATTACATCTTCATTCTTTTTCAAAATGTCATTCCCGCAGTGATTCTGAGCGGGAATGCAGCTTGTAACATGCTAAAATCATGGATGCCCGATAGAATCAATCGGGCATGATAAAACGATGGTATCAGAATATTCAGCCTTTAGTCTAAAAACCAATGCAATCACTGTTCCGTTGCAATTTCGCCGAAGGGAGTGGTATACATCAATCACTATGCGACCAGTCTTGAACCCCTCCGACCTGCTGACGCTTTTTTTTCTTGCCCTACTCGCAGGCCTTGCGCTTTACTCCGTGCCGGTAAACCCTTCGTGGTCCGGACTTGTTGCAACCTACGCGGTGCTGGCGGTTGCGATTCTGGTGACTGCCGCATATCGCACGAAGGTGAGTCCGGCAAAGAGGGGGTTCCACCTTTCGGTTGTCGCAACGGTGATCACGGTTCTCATGATTTTTAACAGCCTGGGAACGCTCATTGCCACCATTCATCCAGCGACATTCGATACCCGCCTCATCGCCATCGATTATGCAATCTTCGGCGTTAACCCCACGGTGTGGCTGGAGCGGCTAGCTAACCCTCTGCTCACCGGCCTGCTCCAGTTCGCCTATATCAGCTATTATCTCATCCCTCTCTCGCTCGGCATTGTGCTCATTGCCAGAGGCAGGTTCAGCGAATTCGAAGAGGTTCTCTTCGGCATCCTGCTTTGTTTCTACCTCTCCTACATCGGCTACCTGCTCGTCCCGGCAATCGGGCCCCGCTTTACGCTCAGCCATCTCCAGACAGGGGACCTGCAGGTTTCCCCATTCATCAAAACGATTCAGGATGCGCTGAACGCCCTCGAAAAAAATAAGACCGATGCTTTCCCGAGCGGCCATACAGCCGTTTCACTGGTGTGCCTTTATTATGCATGGAAAGAACGGGAGAAAATGCTTTTTGCGGTTTTGATTCCGGTGGTAACGGGACTGCTCATCTCGACAGTCTATCTCAGATATCACTACGTAATCGACGTGGTCGCGGGAATAGCATTGACGGGCTCTACAATAGCACTGGCGCCGGGACTGCGGCGTCTGCTCTCAGCAGCAACAAATCGTCCGGGCCATGAAGAAAGCAGCTTGAGGCCGCCCTCGTGATACTACCACTATTTGCCGAAATTCTTCATGATATTCTCTTTTCGTAAATACGGTATTTTTTGTAAAGCATGCCCCCCATGAGTTCACATCCTCGCTGCACCAGCACATTGTCCTCGAGGATCCACGACATCTCCGCCCGCTGGTAGCCTTTCTTCACGGCAGCCTTGAAGGATTCGAGATAGAGCAGGCCCTCAATGCCTTTTTTCCGGTACTGTTCCGTCACCCCCATGGCCAGAACACGGACATCGCTGATCTTCCGGGAATACCAGAGGAATTTTGCAAACCCCACCGGCCCGAGCCTGCCATTAATCTTTCCCAGGACCTGGTTATAATCAGGCAGAGCCACGAAGAACGCCGCCGGCTTTCCGTCCACCTCTGCCATGATCATCAATTCCGGCGCGATGATAGGCCTGAGCTTTTTCGCCATGGACACGGTTTCCGCATCGGTCATCGGCACAAAGCCCCAGTTGTGACTCCAGGCGGAATTATAAATAAGCTGTACCGCTTCCACCTCTTGCTGGAACCGCTTCATGTTCGCCGGCCGCACGGTGAGTCCAGGAACCCGAGCCTTAACGGCTGAGGCGAGCCTTTCGAGCCTGCCACCTGCAGCCACGTCCTTGATGACGCATATATAGGCAAAGAGGTCTTTGGCCTTGGTCAGGCCGCAACGCTCCATGTAGTCGAGGTAGTATTCAGGCGAATAAGGCATCATGATCATCGGCGGTGAATCGAATCCTTCGAGAAGAAACCCGCACTCGTCGTTGGTTGAAGGGTTCATCGGGCCCCGCATGATCGCGACACCTCGTTCTTTGAGCCAGCTCTCTGCAGCTGCCAGAAGTGCCCGGGCGACCGCACAATCGGGAAGGCATTCGAAAAAGCCGAAAAAACCGGCCTGTTCATTGTGGAATTTGATGTGATTGCGGTCGATGATCGCCGCGATCCTGCCGACCGTTTCCCCGTTTCGGCGCGCAAGAAAACAGGCGGCTTCGGAATGCTGAAAAAAGGGGTTCTCCTTTTCGTCCAGCAGGAATTTAACTTCGTTCTCGAGCGGCGGGACCCAGTTGGGGTTTCCCCGGTACACCTTCCACGGGAGTCGGATGAATTCCTTTTTGGCACCCGCACCTCGAACCTCTTCGATGTTCACGTTTGCTTCTTCAGCCACTATGAAATCACTCCGAGCTCTCTCCCGGCTTTCTCGATCACGTCAAGCACGCGGTCGAGCATTTCGTCGGTATGGGTTGCCATGTAGCTCGTGCGAATGAGGCATCTGCCGGGTGTCGTGGCCGGCGGGATCACGGGATTCACGAACACCCCGGCATCATACAAGGTTTTCCACATCATGAAAGCCCGATCCATCTCACCCATGACGAGCGGGATGATAGGGGTTTCGGCAGCGCCGGTGTCGAAGCCCATCTGCTTGAAAGCCTTCATCATCTTGTTCGTATTGTGCCAAAGCTGCGCCCTTCTTTCCGGTTCCTGGTCGATGACATCAAGCGCTGCAATGACCGCAGCAACAGAGGCCGGCGGTGGGCTTGCCGAGAAAATCATGGGCCGCGAGGTGTGCTTCATGTAATGGATCACCTCTTCGCTCGCCACGACAAAGCCACCGATGGACCCCAGCGATTTACTGTAGGTCCCCATGATGATGTCGACTTCATTCTCCAGTCCGAAATGCTCCACCGTGCCTCGTCCGGTCTTGCCGAGCACCCCGATGCCATGGGCGTCGTCCACCATGAGCCGCGCCCCGTACTTCTTGCAAATCTTGACAATGTCGGGGAGCGGTGCGATATCACCTTCCATGCTGTACACGCCGTCCACGACCACCAGTTTGCCGCGGTCCCCGCTTTCCTTGAGGACGTACTCAAGGTTTTCCATATCATCGTGCTTGAACTTTTTGACCTCGGCAAAAGAGAGCCTGCAGGCATCGATGATGCTGGCGTGATCGAGCTTGTCGATCACGACCACGTCACGCTTGCCGGCCAGGGATGAGATGATCCCGAGGTTGGTTTGATAGCCCGAGGAGAAAGTGAGCGCCGCTTCCTTCTGAAAGAATGAGGCAAGCTTTTCCTCGAGTTGTACGTGGAGGTCGAGGGTTCCGTTGAGGAAGCGTGAACCTGCGCAACCACTGCCGTACTTCTTCACGGCCTCGATGGCTGCTTCCTTCACCTTCGGATGGGTGGTAAGCCCGAGATAATTGTTTGATCCGAGCATGATCATCTTCCTGCCCTCAACAATCACCTCGGGACTCTGCTCCGATTCCACAACGCGAAAATAGGGATAGAGCCCGGCGGCCATGACCTTTTTTGCACGGGTATATTCCCGGCATTTTTTAAATATATCCTGCGGCGTTGCCTCAGGAGCCTCCAACGGCCCCGTTGCAGCCGTTACAGCCAGTTGTTTTTCCTGTACCATTGCCATGTCAGTTCCAGTCCTTTCCGGAGAGGATACTCTGCCCGGAAGCAGAGGTCATTCTCGATCTTTCCTACATCGCACAGCCAATAGCGCTGCGCAGCTTCCCGCACTTTCTGCCTGTTCGCAAGCGCAGGCTTATTGGTGAACAGGCTCCCGATTTCGGAAAAGAGGCCGACCAGGTAGGCCGCTCCGTACGGAAGCTTGATTGTGCGAGCATTCACACCACCCGTGGAGAGCAGCAAGGCCCTGAATTCCGACCATGAGTAAGCCCTGTTCTCCGCAACAAAATAGACGCTGCCGCTCTCTGTTCCTTGCTCGGCTGACAACATCAGCGCTGCTGTCAGGTCTTCGACATAGCACAGGTTGAGATACCGATCCCCGCCGGTCATTTCAATTGTCAGACCGCGACTGGCCCAGCGGAACAGTTCGAACACATCCACATCTCTCGGTCCGTAGACGCTTGTCGGACGGAGAATCACAACGGGAAAACGGTCTTTGTAACCGAGCACCTCATCTTCGGCAAGCAGCTTGCTCCTGCCGTAATCAGACACCGGATGCGGTTTGCTGCCTGCGTCGACCGGTTGCCCGTCAGGGCTCGGACCCGCTGCTGCCTGGCTGGATACCAGTATGAATTTCTCAATGCCGGGGTTATGGCGCGCGCATGCTTCCAAAAGATTCTTCGTGCCAAGGTGATTCACGCGGTAATAGTCGCGCGCATGTATCGCCTTGGTAAGTCCAGCGCAATGGAATACCTGCGAGACGCCCTGCACAGCGGCAACAAGGGACTCGGGCTGTATGCAGTCGCCCGCTACCAGTCGAACCTCCCGGCCCTCAAGCCAGCGCAGATGCCGGAGATCCCTCACCAGGCAGGTTACGGAATAGCCGTTTCCGAGAAGCCGCTCAACGAGATGACTTCCTACAAAACCGGTTCCGCCCGTGACCAGTACCCGTCGTGACACCCCTTGCGCCATCTCCTCTCCCCGTGTAAAGCCTCTATTCATTAATATTTACCCAGACAACCGGCAATGTCAAGCCCAGCAAGGCTTTACGCCTACCTCGTCACCTTTACTCCTCAACTCCGGGCACATCCTTTGCCCGCCACGTTTCTATCTCGACAAAAATGCGCTGGACCTTTGGACAAGCTTTCTTGATCGCCCTGTCCAAAGCGGCCACAGTGACCTCTACCTCTGTCGCCAGGATCGGATCGACAAAATCAACGCTGATATTCACAAGAATAAAGTCGGGGCCCATGTGCATGGTCAGCACTTCATTTACTTGTTTGATTTCTTTGGATGAACCGGCAATGTCCCGAATCCCCTGGACGACCTCATTATTGGCACTCTCTCCGATCAACATGCTTTTTGTCTCGGAAGCGAGCAAAATGGCGGTTCCCGCCAGTATCAGACCGATGATGACGGCAGCCGCGGCATCGTAGGAGGGATTTCCGGTTATCTGACTGAGCAGAATTCCCACAAAGGCAACGACAAGACCGATGATTGCGGCAGAATCTTCCAGCAGCACGACAAAAATGGATGGATCTTTCCCTCTATGAACGGCCTGAAAATAGCTCCATGGGCCTTTTGATTTTGCAAATTCCTTCAACGCGATATACCAGCTGATTCCTTCGAAAATAAAGGCCAGGCCGATAACGACGTAGTTGACATAAGAGTGCTTTACCGGGACCGGCGAAATGAGATGATCAACCCCTTTGTACACTGAGAGCCCTGCACCGCCGGAAAATAATACGATGGCAACGACAAAGCTCCAGAAATAGATTTCCTTGCCATGACCGAAAGGGAAATCATTATCAGCGGGCATTTTTGCCCGTCGCAACCCATACAGCAGCAGAATCTGGTTACCCGTATCAGCAACCGAGTGGATTGCTTCAGACAGCATGGCAGAGCTTCCGGTCATGATGGACGCAAATGTCTTTGTAATCGCAATGAGGCAATTGCCCGCCAGAGCGGCATAGATAACTTTTCGGGAAGACGTTGCCATGTGTCAGGCCGCTCCTATAGTGACTTCATGACTTGCGTCCAGTACGCTCTCCACTGTGCTTCTGACCTCATCGGCCAGCACCTGATTCCTTCGATATTACTGTCAGTGATGTTTTGGATCCACAGGGATTTTTCCTTTTTGGATTTGCTCAACACCTTGCTTCACCGTTTCTCTGACCATACTCAACCCTTGGAACCACAGGATCATGCCGATCAACCCCGCCAACAGTACCACCCACAGCCCAATGGCGATTCGCGTAGCTTTCTTCGCCCGGTTTTTCTCCCACCAACTCGCCGGGCGAATGCCCTGCACCAGAAACGTAATCACTCCGGCAAGGTTCACGCAAATCAGGTTCACCAGAAATAGCGACAGCGCGCCTAGTGCCAGCTCCGGATGCCCGCCGCCCAGCATCAGTCCAAACGTAACCAGCGGCGGCAATAACGCCACCGCCACCATCACGCCGATCAAGGCTGCCGAGACACCGGTCGTAAACGCCAGTGTGCCGGCGCAACCCGACGCTAATGCCACCGCGATGTCGCCCATCTTCACCTGCGTGCGGGATGCCACTTCGGACAATGCCGGGTCGACGTGCACCAGCAGGCCGAAGATCACCGACAACACCATTGATACGGCAATACCGGCCAGGGCCGTAAGGAGCGAGCGCCGAAGCAGCGGTATGTCACCCAACGTCGTGCTGAGAGACATTGCCACGTTCGGACCGAGCAACGGCGCAATCACCATCGCCCCGATGATGATTGCCACGCTGTTGTGTTGCAGACCGATAGCCGCTACGACGGTGGCCAACATCGCCATCGCCAGATAGACTCGCGAACACCGCGCACCATTTTGGATGTCCTCGTACAACTCATGCCGGCTGATCCGCTCCGGTGGTTTTTCCTCTGGCTCAGATTGTTCGGGCGAGGCGGCCGGCTCCGGCTCGGGGTGCGGTAATGTCGCTTCGACAGGCAGAATCACCACCCGATTGCCCACCGCATCGGCGTACCGTTTCTCCAAAAAATTCAGCACCCCTTCGCTATGTTCAACATCCAACAAAATACGCACCAGCACTTCACCGTCCGGGAGTTCGATTTGGCGGTACTCAAGCATATTATGCTCCTTGAGATGCTCGCGGACTTCGTCGCCATCCTTCTCCCGCAAGATCATCTCAATCAAACGCAGTGCCATAGGGGTATCATCCTTTCCAGTTCCGGATTTCTGCAGGTCTTGAATATAGTGCGTGAGCTCGTAAAGCTTGTCACGTTAACAGCTCACTTCAGAGGCTGGTCGTTAATATAGAATTATTTCTTGGACACCTTCATGATCAGGACTACCAGCAGGACCACCACCAGTACGCCGATCACCGTCCAAAGCCACATCCCTCCGCTCGCCCAGCCACCCATCCAGCCACCGGTATGGTTCATCATAGAGCCTCCGTCTGTATGGTTCATCGTAGGTCTCCTTTCATTGCGCTGCGACCGGCCCACCACGTGGGATCAATTCCTCCGTCGCTGACTTTCGTGCTCTCTTGGCCGGATTGTTTTCACCGACATACCCGGATATTCCCATCATCAATCGCAACAAACCATAACTGAGCCAGCTCATGAATCGGACGCTCGTGGGTTGCTGTTCCTTGTTGTCCGCCAGGGTCAAAAGGTCTGCATTCGTTGTACACTACACATCACTCCTCCTGTTCATCCAGTTCGGACTGACTCGGTTCAACCCTGCGACCCCGCTGATCGTTTATCCGTCCAATGGTGCTCTCGATCAATCTGACTAACTTGTCTGCTGCTCCGTTGACAGCTATTTCCAGGGTTGCTGCCTGGTGAGTGGCCGCAATGGGATGACGCCCTTCGAGTCGGGCTTCCATTACGCACCGCATGGTGTCATTACCGACCTTTTTGTCGCTGTTTTCATCGCTTAGGTGGACCTCTACCCGCGTGATATGATCGCTAAAGCGGCTCAAGGTATGCTCAGTCTCGTTTCTGACATAAGCGGCCAGCGCCTCGTTTCCTTCGATATTACTGTCTGTGTTGATTTGGACCTGCATAGATTTCTCCTTTTGAGATGGGCACGACACCGGCAGGCCCTTCTTCACCGGCATCCGTTCGGTCAATGATTCGTATCGCTCGAGGCCGAAGCCGCTACGTTTCGCTCTACACTCCGTAGGTGAGAAGGTTATCATGCACGAAACCATTTCTCGTCATTTTTTCAACGGAAATGATCCTTGGCCTCCGTCTCATCGACCCAGTATCCTTTGCGATTGTAATGTCGATGCAGTCCGGCTTCATAATCCCTGGTCAGCAGAGACTCCTCCGTGTATTCCGGCGACTGCTTGATGTCCTCGAGAGGAAGATTAACAAACACTTTCGAGTCGGTCCAACTAACACGCTCAATCCATCGCGGGGAAACCAGAACTTTTTTTCCCGGCCACCAGTTCTGTGTATCGATGATCAGATAACGAATTGCCCAGGTCTCGTCATCGATAATAAAATCATCGACATGGCCAATCTCGCCGTCTGTGGCTTGGATGTGATAGCCTCGCACTGCATGAGTGCTGCGCAAATGGGGATCCCAGGCTTTTGCGCCTTGATTGGTTTCTCTCTGTCTTTTACTGTCACGAATGAGATAGGGAGAAGCCCCCCACATATAGGGGCCATCCCAATACATCGGCCAGGCATAATACCCGTAATAGGATTCCTCGAATTGTCGCGAGACAGGCTGGTCACTGTTCAATGATGGACTGTCCTCAATCTGTTTTTTTGTCAAATTGACTTCGAGGTGATGCTGCTCTTTAACCACGGAGACCAGCGCATGCGGGGAGATCAATACCATCCTGCCCGTAAGCCAGGTTCCCGTGTCGGCAACAAGATAGCGAATCGTCCAGTGCCGGTCATCGAAGTAGAATTCTTTGACCTTGCCTATTTCCCCGTTGAGGCTGTCCAGTTTGTAGCCCTTTAGTTTTTTTACTTTGAGCAGCATAGCTGGCCTCCTTTCTTATTGGAGTATCGCATTTTCGAGTTTTTATCACCCCTGCTGACAACCTGCTTGTGAGGGTTCTTGACACTGGATGGTTAAAGAGGCCCTATCATTGGGTTTAAAAAGAAAATACTGTACGGAGACAGAGATTCGCACCATCAACGACGATCAGCACCTACTCTTTCACCTGTCCAGCATCTCCCTCACCTTTATCAACAGGTCTTTCGGCGGGTACGGTTTGTGGATGAAGTCAAAATCGGTCGCTGTTGATTCTTTAGATTTGATGATATCCATGGTATATCCGCTCGAAAAAAGTACCTTTGCCCGAGGATTAACTTTTAAGATTGCCTCACTGACCTCTTTCCCGCTTTTCTTCGGCATGATCATATCAAGCAGAGCAAGGCCGATACTTTCACTGTTCTCCGTGAATTTCGTGATCGCATCTTCGCCATCCTCTGCGGAAATAACACGGTAACCGAAAGACTCCAGCACGATCCTCGTTAATGTCCTCAGGGAAGCATTGTCTTCGGCCACCAGGACAGTCTCATCCCCTCCCATTACAGGGACGGCAACCACAGTATTCTTGTCCGGGCAGGCTGATTCCTCACCAAGCGGCAGGTATATTTTTAATAGCGTGCCTTTTCCCGGTTCGCTGTAGACCTTTATGAATCCGCTATGCTGCTTTATTATTCCGTAACAAATTGCAAGGCCAAGACCTGTACCTTCGCCAATACCCTTTGTGGTGAAAAAAGGCTCGAATATCTTCTGCCGTGTTGCCTCATTCATCCCCTGCCCTGTATCGGCAACCTCAATAAGAGCATACCTTCCGGGCTTTCCATACCCATACGCTGCAACATATGCCTCATCCAGTTCTTCAAGACTGGTGCTGATTGTCAACCGCCCGCCCTCCGGCATTGCATCTTTGGCATTTGTAGCAAGGTTTATCAGCACCTGTTCAACCTGTCCTTCATCAGCCAGCACTATCAGTGGTCTGTCCGCAAGGCACAATTTGAATTCGATACTCTCTATGATAATCCGGGAAAGCATACTCTGCAGCCCAAGGATAAGCCCATTGATGCTAACGGGCTTCACTTCAACATCCTGTTTTCTGCAGAAGACAAGCAGTCTTTTGGTGAGATCAGCAGCCCTGTCCGCGGCTATAAGCACCTCTCTCATATGCTCCTTTGAAGGACAACCGATTTCCAAGGTATCCATGACCATGCTGCCGTACCCAAGAATCACGTTGAGGATATTATTGAAATCGTGTGCAATACCCCCTGCCAGAGTGCCGACAGCCTCCATCTTCTGGGAATGCCGGAGTTGGCCTTCAAGTTTTTTGCGTTCCGTGAGGTCACTACCTATGCCGATGATGCCAATTAATTTCCCCGTATTGTCCTCCAGTCGTGACGCTCTGAATTCATACGAGATTTGCCTCCCGGTTTTGGCAACGAGCAGGACATCAGCAGTGGCACTACCTTCCCTGGCAGCCGCCTGAAGTACCTTTGCTATTTTCCATGCGTCATTATTCCTCAACAATTCAAGCGGCTGCATCAGTGCAATTTCTCTATCACTGTACTCTGTAACCGCATTTATCGTCTCATTCCATCTGATGAGTCGTCCCTCTAAATCAAATACAAAGAATACATCTTTCATTGAATTGAGAGCATTTTCGATAAACCTTTTCTCTTCTTTAAGTGTTTCAGCTGCCATCTTCCGTTCAGAGACATCGCGAATATTACATTGTGCCAGCTTTGCCCTGTCGACCAGATATATATCTGTTTCGATAGAGTTCCCGGTCTTGGTTTTCAACTCAACATCATCGTAATTAAGAATGCCGTTTGTGTCCAATAAGTGCATTATCGCCGGAAAATCACTGCTATCGATCGAGATTCCGATATCCTGCAGTTTTTTCCCGATGCACTCCTCTTTGGGATAGCCGGTCATTATTTCGACAGCCTGATTAGCATAGGCAATCTTCCCTTCATGTTTTTCAAGAAGGACAATACCGTCGCTGGCAGTCTCAAAAAGACGCCTGTAGCGCTCTTCGGACTCTATTAACAGGTCTTCCAGTCGCTTTCGCTCGGTAATGTCCTCAAAGGCGAGAAGGATTATCGGCAGGCCGTCCTTCTTTTCTCTGATCTTGCAGGCGTTCAAGAGCATTATTTTCAGGCCGATGCTCTCAAAATCATGTTCAATTACGTAATCAACAACGGTGTCGTTCTTCGGAAGTATATCCTCGAGCAGCACGCGTAGATGCGGAATGTCCCATTGTCCGTTTCCAAGATCGTATAAGAGAGAGCCGATCGTATTTGCAGCGTCGACTTTAAAAATAGAGTAGAAACTGCAATTGGCCGACACGACTCTCATATTTTCATCCAGGATGAGAATAGCATTACGAAGTGTGTTGAAAATGTTCTTGAAATAGTCTCTTTCGATTAACATCTCACCTCCCTAATTGCAGGTGTTTATTCCCGATTTCACCAATTGCTGCGTTGAGTCACGTTTCCCATCAGGCGAGCTGACTTGCCTCTGCAATTGAACGACCTGCACGCCGAAGAGACTCAGGACAGTCCAAGCGACCGGTGTGAATCTCGATGAAAACGAGGCCGTCCGCTGTGGCAGCCTTTTCCAGCGCGTCTTCAAGCTCCCCTTCGGTGCGGACATCAAGTCCGAGCCCTCCTCCGAATACTTCCAGCAGCTTGTGGTAGCGCCAGGATTGAATATCGTTGTAGGGGCGGTCACAGATTACCCTCTCGATCGTATACCCGTCATTATTGATCAGAAAGATGACAGGCTTGAGATGGTTCCGGATCATCGTCGAGAGGTCCTGGCAGGTAACCTGAAAAGAGCCATCTCCGATAAACAACACGGAGGAGCGTTCTTGCGCCGCCATGCAGGCGCCCAGGGTTGCGCCGACCGTATAGCCGATCGATCCGTAAAAGGTCTGTCCTACGAAGGTCGCTCCTTCCGGCATGAGCATCTCCGAAGCACTGAAGAGGGATACGCCTGTTTCAGCAATGACTATTGAATCGTTTTTTATAAAATGACTCATGCGGTCGAAGAAACGCTTGATGGTAAGCAGTTTCGGCGCATCAGGCCGGTACGGCTCCGTATGCCGGTGTACGCATCCACAGGAGGCACATTGGATCTCCAGTGTTGCGGGATCTCGTCGTGAAAGCTTTTCCGTCAGTCCGAGAATAAAATCCTGGAGATTCACGTTCTCGTAATAATGGTGTCTGATCTTCACGGAGCGGATATTAGCGCTGATCGTCTTCGAGTCGTCGAGGTTCGTTGTGAAACCACCCGTGTTCAAATCGGTCATCATGGTCCCGAGTTGCAGAACGCAGTCAGCGGATTTGACCCGATTCCGTACGTAGTTGCGACTCCGGTCTCCCGCATAGAGGCCAATGAATTGCGGATGGTGCTCTGAAAGGACGGTCTTGCCCAACATCATGGTCACATACGGGAAGCCTGTCTTGTCGAGAAACGCGGCAAATTCTTTTTGCAGCTTGAAGCGTATCAACTCTACATCGCCGATCACTACCGGCTTCTCTGCCTTCTCCAGCATTCCAAGGGCTTCCCTGATCGCCTCAGCGAGCGCATCCTTATCACTGGGAGCGGGCCTCGGGAAGAGAAAGGCCTTCGGCCGATTACATTTCATCATCACCACGTCCGCGGGGAGACTGATGTAAACCGGCAGCTGATGAGAAAGGCATGCCGACAACACCCGGTCGATCTCGGCCGGAGCCGTTTCAGCGGAAACGAGATGGGTTGAGGCGGCGGTAATTTTCTCATATATCTTCAAGGGGATCTGATAATCGCCCAAGGTATGATGCAACAGGGGCCGTGTGCGGAAATTAATCGTCGCAGGCGAGCCGGTGATCACCACCACCGGCACCCTTTCGGCAAATGCTCCCGCCACGCCGTTGACGGCGCTCAGTTCTCCGACGCCGTAGGTAGTGGAAAATGCGCCTATGCCCCGAATGCGTGCGTAGCCGTCGGCGGCATAGGCCGCGTTGAGTTCATTGCAGGTTCCTACATACTTCAGGTCGCTCTTCAGTACCTGGTTGAAGAAACCGAGGACAAAATCTCCCGGTACGCCAAAGAGGTGATCAATCCCGATTTCTTTCAGCCGGGTCAGCAGGTATTCGGCAACCGTGATCTCTGACTGTATCATTGTGCTGCACTCCTCATCCCAGGTTCTCCTCGATTTTCATTACCAAGTCATCGATATTGACCCTGAAAACCGTCCCATCCTTATCCTCACTCCGAACAATGCCTTCCTTTACCCACTCAAGGACCAGATTCTTGCTTACACCGAATCTGGATTCGACTTCATCTACAGTGCACCAGCTATCTCCGAGCATGGACATAAGAACACCTCTCCCTTAGTTTAGTTGTACTCTTACATTACAGTATACAAAGGACTCTGCGTTTTTCTTCATCTTAAGGGAATAATTGGAGTAAAAACAATCCCGGCAGACAAGGCAATAATCAACTCCGTTAAAAACGTCGATTTTAAATACCAGCTGGAATTCAAAAATCTCGAAAAAACCTGCGGCAGTACAATGTGCTTGTCGGTACGTGTTATTTTGCTCACTGCCTATATGCGCCTATTCACAGCACCTTCTTTGAGTACAGCGTCAGAGAGGTTTGCCCAGGCATTTACTGTTGTAGCGTTCTGTTCTGTTGCTGAAGCAACAACTGGTTCTTATGTTCTTTAAACTTGATCGCAAGATAATCCTTCTTTTCCAGGTCGGAAAGCTGTTTCCTGTACCGGGTCGTTAGATCGTACCAGCCGTTGATTCTCATGTTGAAACGACGTTCTTCGGGATAGCACAACGTATTCATGAAGGACTGAATCGCCAGATAGTTCCGGACAGCGTTGCGCTCAATCGCGCCGCGACGCCCGCCAATATAGACAGGTTTACCTTTTTCGTCTGTTCCGGTCACCGTGAAACCTACCTTACTCCGACCGAAGGTGGCAAAATAGGCCCTTTCCGCAAGGCGAAGTGCAACACTCTCACTGTATTCATAACTGACGTGGACAAAAGTCCTTTCCTCGTCAAGGGGGATGGCCTCAAACTTCAATCTGTGGTTCTTGGTGCTGAAAGGGCCGGAATCGGCACTGAGCATGATATCCAGATATCCCTGCCGTTCTTCAACTTTCCGATAACGGCAGATGACTTGCCGCGTGTCTTCCGGCGATTGATAGACTTTGCGGCCAAGGTAAAAGGTCAGCAGCCAGTCACCCTCCAGCTTCTTGTACGTGCATGCCTTGACATTGGGAGTAAGGGAGACGATATCACACCAGTTTCCCGGAATATTGAGCACATTGACCACGCTGCTGAAGGGATACTCTAAGATCCCGTACACATCCACATGCGCTTTGTCGTCCCGCTCGAAGGACTCCACAAAGAGAGGAAGACCGAAGCTGTTTCTCTCCAGTCTGGCCATGTTGCTGTGATAGATGTCGAGCAGGATGTCTTCGCCCTGCCGGGGCTTTTCAACAGCAGCAGCGGAAACTGCGAAAAAAAGTATCGACACAGCCAGCAAACACAGAAAGAATTTCCATCGCTTGTTGATCGTATGTATTTCATTCATATGATTCGCTTGTACCTTGCTATACACACCGGTTACTAAATAGACGGTCTCGGCGATTTTCATGGTGTCTCACCCCAGTCTCAAGTGGACTTTCACTCCGTTTGAGGTTAGGTAGTTTCCATCTGGAAACCCCGGATGTGAAACTAGGTAAATAAGCTATTCTGCCGACTGGAGCACGTAGGCAACAGCCGGCAGAAAGTACTCATTCATTTTCGACTCCCTTATTGTCAGATGGTTCTATTACTTCCGGGTCTTACCTGTGCAAAGCATAAAACCGGCTGACCGGACAGGCCGTCTCAGTTATTTCACTATCAGGTTGTTTTTCACCGACACGACACCAGATACCCCGCGGGCAACATCTGCCGCCTTTGTGGACATCTTTTGCGAGTCAACAAAACCGCTTAACTGAACAACCCCTTTGAAGGTTTCGACATTGATCTGCATGACCTTCAGTTCTGAGTCGGTAAGGATTGCGGTTTTCACCTTGGCAGTGATTGTAGAGTCATCGACATAACCGCCGGTACTTTCATGTGTCCGCGTGGCTGCACAGCCCATGAATAAGGTTATCAGTGCTAAACAGGCCATAAATTTCATAATCCGATTAAGTTTTACCATGATGATTTCTCCTTTTAGTTTGTGAACTATCTGTTTTATATGGATGACTTCCCAAGGGGTACCATTGATATTCTGTTCTCCCCCTTGCCTTGCTGCACGAAACGCCCACTTAAGCAATGAGTACGCATCACCCCTTTCTTATGCTTTACTGCCTGAAGTTGTCGAGCCATTCCCAGCCATCGAGCAACTCCGGAAAGGCTGAACCGACGTGGACCGTTTTGACCGGGTCGTTTGAGATAGCAATGACGGCGGTCTCTGCCACCAACTCGACGGTCACGGAACCGGCAGTGACGAAGGCATTTAACGCAGCTTGCGAGTTAGCGTAGGGAACCAGTTCATCGTCCGGGTGGTGGATCATCCGTATCGGTACGGTCGGCACCCAGGCGGAATCCAATTGCCCGGGTAACCGGTACGAGTCATTTTCCTTTAACAAGGCAACTACAGGGCTCGTGGTGTCGGTAAGCTGGTCAATGAATCCCTGACTCAGGACGCTCTTTGGCACGATCAAGATCGGCGTTGTGAAGTCCATCCCCATTGCCTCGCTGATCGTGTCAGATTGAAAATTGCCGTTGAACAGCGGGGGAATAGTTGTGTTGAATGGGTCGATCATGGCAGTGGCCGGGTTGTAGAGCGCCGTCTGCCCCCCGTAGGCATAGTTGTAACTGGTGAGGATCATCGGAACAAAGTACGGGGACTTGAACGTATTGTCCGAAAGGATTACTCCGCGCATGACACCGGAGAGGTCTTGGGGGCCGGAAAGAGGCGCCGAGGCGGTAACCGTGAACTCGGCGGCATGATTGAGCTGCAGTTCCCGCGTGGTCGCCATGGTCACATATCCCCCTTCGGAAAACCCCATGAGAAAGAGCTGGTTGTTCCATGTGCAGGGTGAGCTTGTTCCCGTGATAATGGTCCGGCTTGACTTGAGCAGATCGATCACCTGCTGCGCAAGTACCGCACCAACGACATGGGGCTGGGTATCTGTGTTGTCACCCATACCCTCGTAATCGACCAGGGCAACGGCGTAGCCGGTAGTGGCGATTGCAGCCGCGACCATCACTTCGGGGTAATCAGTGGGCCTGTTCCGGTGCGTTAGATACTGTGACGGCGAGAAGGACCGATATACCTCAGTCCCGTGCTGGTACATGAGGATCGGTACCGAAGGTTTGCCGCCGAAGATTGATTTCGGAAGAATAAGCAGCCCGGTCATGGTGTGTACCTGGCCATCCGCGCCGGTCGATTGATAGGTAACCTTCTGCATCTCGATGGTATATCTGAAACTGGTCAGGAGAGTGCCGAAGTTGCCGATGAAACTATCCCAGTCCCAACCGTCCAAAGCTCTGGTAATGGGTTGTTGAATACTACTGGTGATATCGGCCAGCAGTTCTACGGGGTTAATAGATACGGTATTATCCCAGATAACCGTCGGAGAGGATGATTTCGAACCGCAGCCGGCTATCAGGATGGCTAAAACCAAAATTGTTGCACAGAGTGTTCGGGCGACATTGGATATTCGAATCATTGCTTTGCCCCTTTTCCATACATAGTGGAAATTTTTCCTTTTGACGAACGTATGACTATCGTTCTTGTCCTCACCTGCTACAGCGGAGAACGGCAACCCTGATCGAACTGTGTTCCATTACTCTCGCGCTGCGCCTATCTCCTCAGCTCCCGCCGTGGACGCAATGGTGTTGATCTTTATCTCCGGTTCTTTGTTGAGCAGGGTCATTGCTCCGAGCAGAACACCAAAATTGGCCGACCTCAAATGAGTGTCCAAATCAACTTTTGTCTGCCACTCTTCCTTGAAGTACAGACTGTTTTCCGCTTCCATATCCACATAGCAATTGCAGCTTATGCATCCCTGCTCACACCGAACCTGGGTGAGTATTGCCTTAAAGGTTTGAAAGACCTCTTTCCTTTTATCAGAGGGCGCTGTTATCTTGATAGCGACGTCGATCATCGGCTTGCTCCTTACTGAATTCCGATCAAAAGTGACTAATCACCTCCCCAGATGAATCCCCGGGAAGTAACTGAAAATTCCGAAAATGTTCAGGAGCCACAAAATTACAACAATGACAACAACGATATTCAAAATTGACTTTATAGATCCTGCCATTGGAATTAATCGGTTGACAACCCAAAGAAGAAAACCAACCACGATCAGGACAATTACCACGTGAAGTAATGACATGAGCTATTACACCTCCTTTTTACCTTTCGGAAACGGACTCTTCACACCGCTCCCGGTTATACACTGTCGATCAAAGGGAATTAGGCTTTCAATCTCTGCCACTCTGCGTTCCGAACTGCATGAACTATTGTCGCATATGACTGCAGACTATGCGGACAACTACAACCGGCCCAACAGGAGCAGAATGATCAGAATCAACAAAATCAAGCCAATCCCGCCACTCGGGAAGTAGCCCCATTTTTGGCTATGGGACCATGTGGGCAAAGCACCCAGCAGCATCAAAACCAAAACAATGATTAAAATTGTTCCTAACATAGTGAATCTCCTTCTCCGTAAAATTTCTGCTTGGCACATCTGCAGCAGTCTCACCCATCAGGACTTTCAGACTGCGCTTTAAAACTCTCCACTTTCACAGAAAGCAGGACAGTGCTCGTGTTCTTCTATAAAGGTAAATCGCAACTAACGTGCCAGCGAAGATCTCTTGATATGGAGAGTGCAACATATTGAATATAATGATTAAAATGGGAAGACAGAGTATTTGGGAAGGAAAAACCGTCAGAGGTTGCCGTCATATATAACACAACCGCCATATGTGACGGACTATGTTCATTTAGCATTAACAAGTCTTACACTTTTACATTTTTTTTTGGGGGGGGGGGAACTGAAGGTGCTACTCTATACGATGGCTCGCGATTATTTGAGGTTGCCAAGCTGATCGCACGAATTGGGGTCCTCAGCCTGGCAAGCCGCTCATCATAAAATCGCTTCCTTCATGATTTTGACAATTGTCTCTTCCACTTCCCGTGCCACCCCTTCCAGTTGCGGCGAGTTGAACATCGCCAGCATCGTGGTTGGCTTCAGAGTAGCCAGAATAGTTTTACCGTCCTCCTCATACAGGGAGATTCGGCAGGGCAATGCAGTGGAGACGCTCATGTTCTGGTCGAGCACCTTCTTTGCTTGTTGCGGTTGACACACCTCGAAGATCAGACATTCACGGGAGAACTCCACGCCCTTCTTTTCCATGGTTTCTTTGAGGTTGTGAACCTGCATGACGCCAAAGTGATTGGCCTTGACAGCTGCCTGCAAGGCTGCCGCAGTCTCGTTCACCGTTTTATCAGTTGAAACCTTAATCAGCATGGTTATCCTTTCGTGCCCGACAACTCACCTCATCGGCGAATCGTGAGCGCTAGAGTTTTGTATTCCATGAGTCTGTTTTTTTGCCTGCGCCTGCACCGTCAGGATCTACGGCCCTGGATAACCTGGAGAATTACAACAATTATGGCAATCACCAGCAGAATATGAACAAAACCTCCCATCGTGTAACTGCTTACCAGACCCAACACCCACAGAATTATCAGTATTACCGCTATGGTCCACAACATGGGATCCTCCTTTCTGATTGTTTATTCCCACTGCCGGCTACTGTACTGATGCAGTAGCCGGCAGTGGACAGACAATCTCTTTGGTCTATTTCTCTGGCCATGCGTGTGGCACTATGGCCATTCTCAGAAACTTCACAAGCTTTCGTGCGCTACCCGAAAATAATGATAGCAGCTTTTTCGTTGAGGGCTAGCCCAGGCATTCTACTTTTTGCCGCCTTTATGACCACCCTTTCCTTCAGATTTTCCATGACCAGAGTTAGAGTGTTGTTGCTTTGAGTTTTGTTGCTTTGAATGTTGATACGTATCGTTTCGAGATTGCGACTGATGTTTCTTCCCTTGAACACCCCAGGAATTATTCCGTTCCCAGTGCTTGTTCTTTTCCCAGGTCTTCCAATTCCGCTGCAGCTGGTGCTGAGGTATTCGCTGATGGTTCCATTGCTGTCCGTTCCAACGACGATCCCGGTAATTATTTCTCCAGCCTGACGGTACATGCGAATAAAAACTCGGGGTTCTGGCATAGTGGGACCAACCAGAGTTATAGTGCCGCGAACGATACCAACGGCCTTCCCACGGACGCCACCAATAACCATTGTAGAAGAAGATGTCCACACCCACGTCCGGGACAGCATAGACATAGGTATTTGGAATCACAACCACTTCTGGTGGAGCAGAAAATGTAAGAACTGGCAGTGAAATGCCGATACTTACGTTCACCCCTGCCGTTGAGGGAACGGGAAACACACATATCAATGCCAATAGCATTGTTCCTAAAAGATACTTTACCACTTTATAGCCTCCTTTTTTACTTCTCACGCCGATGTCATTCGGCAGAGATTATTATAATACTTTATCACTTCGTTCTTAGTGCCTTTGATTATTGTCATGATCGCCATCTCTGTCATATCC
The DNA here is from genome assembly GCA_963717775.1 of uncultured delta proteobacterium. Lineage (GTDB taxonomy): Bacteria > Desulfobacterota > Desulfuromonadia > Geobacterales > Geobacteraceae > RPRC01. Next base: position 8,479 of record CAVQWZ010000023.1, on the reverse strand, counting down.
GCCATCCTTGTCATGTCCGCCATCTTTTCCATCCCTGTGATGCCCGCCGTCTCTGTCATAACCGCCTCTTCCATAGTGGCCATCATCCACCCCTACCAAACATCCTCCCAGCAATGCAGACATCGTCACTAAAACCATTGCCAACAAAATATTTTTTTTCATCGTTTCCTCCTTTGATTGTGCACATTCACTGCCAGTCATGCATAACCATAGCCGCCGGTAGTGATCATACAGTCTCTTTGTCTTAGAAACGGACTACTTGCTGGACATCATGTTCTTTACATCCTTTACTCTATAGACGTCGTTGGCACGTTTTGGTTGACAGGTTTACTTCAGCCCGGTTGCCTCACTTTCAAGCCAAGGCAACAGTACCGCTCTTCGTGGCGACCGAAACGACACCGTTACTAGCGATTATTTTTCTTCATCATCCTCTTTGCCGGTTTCTTATTACCCATTTTCATAGGCATCATTTTCTGCATTTTTTTAAACTGGTCGTCCGTCAACATTGTCCGCATTTCTTTCATGGCTTTCAGCATTTCCAAATGATGAGCGGTTTTAATTTCTCCAATTTTTTCAACCTGAGCGCTTGCCTTCTCCAAGTCAAAATCTTTTACATCCATGATTCCCTTAAGGTCGATCTCTGCAATCTTCAGGTCAGCCATGAATTGGGCCTGCTTTTTTTGCATTTCACGATGCATTGGCTTCATCTTCATGATCTGGCTCTCAGTAAGACCCATTTTATCGGCATGTGCGAGGCAATTGCCCATCATGTCCATTGAGCCCATTCCCATCATCTCTCCATGACCCTCTCCATGCCCTTTCATAGACATATCCTTCATCTGTGAAAATGCCGGCACACTAGTCGTGAGAAAAACAAAAACAGCTATCATCATTACTACTGATCCATACATTGTTTTCATTTGCAGATTCTCCTCTTGTTGTTATTGATTTATTTTGCACGTGGTGCATTATGCAACCTCAGTCGAGCGTCAAAAACACTCGCTGGCGCATGACAGGCCATCGTCTCTATTTTCCGAATACTTTCTTGACCTTACCGACCTTTACTTGAACTTTCCCAGCCAGCTTTTCACGGGAACCTGCAGCTTCCAACTTTGGGTTATCACTTAGTTTCCCTGCCATCTCCTTGACCGCACCCTTTGCCTTGTGAAAAGATCCTTCCACCGCGTCCTTCTTACTTGATTTCATGATATTCCTCCTTCATGATTTAGAACCGACTGCCGATCTCGAATGAGGGCAAGTACCGGCTTGACTGTTTCTTTCAGACTATCGCCATCCAAGACAGACTTTAGGGCGGTTGGTCTGGTTGCCTCGATCCCTTCAGGTGTCAGGAGTGGACTCACGCAAGTACCCCTGGAACTCGAATTTCAGGAGCAAGCGCAAGTGCACTTGATCTGTATAGAAGATACATCGCAACTTGTGTGCCGGAGAAAACCTGCCGATACCGAGAGGATAAGGTACTGATTGTAAAGGGGAAATGTATATGAGATGTGCGGGTTGGGGAAAAACTGTCAGAGGGTTCCGTCACATGCAACATAACTGTTGCATGTGACGGGACCCTCTGTCTCTTGCGTGGAGTACATAATTAGGCTACGGTTATTTCCGTTACTGTCGGCGGATGCCGTATTTCCGCATCCGAGCTCGAAGCGTGCTGGGGTTGAGACCAAGAAGTAGCGCGGCCCCGTTTTTACCCTCGATTCGCCAACCGGTTTCCTTGAGTACCTGGAGGATGTGGTCCTGTTCCAGATCGGCGAGGGCCTTAACGTCCTGAGTTTCAAGTCCCCCAACCTTGCGAAAAGTGTCGAACCGGTCCAATACCTGCAGCGTGGTTCCCTGGCTGGTGATAGTCGCCCGCTCTATGACACTTTCCAACTCCCGGACGTTGCCCGGCCAGCTGTATTCCTGGAGGGCTTTCATGGTCTCTTTTGAAAGAGACTCTATCTTCTTGCCCATTTTTTTGTTGAATTTGGCAATAAAATGACTGACGAGCAGCGGGATGTCATCCGGACGCTGCCGCAGCGGCGGAATTGTGATCGGAAAAACATTGAGCCGGTAGAACAGATCTTCCCGAAACCTGCCGTTACGAATCTCTTCCTCAAGGTTACGGTTGGTCGCTGCTATGATCCGGACATTGACCTTGATGGTGCGGGGGTTTCCCAGCCGCTCAAACTCGCCGTCCTGGATGAACCGGAGCAGCTTGCTCTGCAGCTCCAGCGGCATCTCTCCAATCTCGTCGAGAAATATGGTACCGCCGTCGGCCAGCTCGAAGCGCCCCATCTGACGGACATTTGCCCCGGTGAACGCACCTTTTTCCCTGCCGAAGAGCTCGCTTTCGATAAGATTCGCCGGCAGTGACGTGCAGTTGACGGTAATCATCGGCCGGTCCTTGCGGGCACTCCTGGCGTGGATGGCACGTGCTACGACTCCCTTGCCGGTACCGGTCTCGCCAAGGAGCAGAACTGTGGCATTCTGGGGTGCCACCTGCTCGATCCGAAAAAACACATTGGACATGGCACTGCTTTGCCCGATGATCTCGCCAAAGTTGTACTCCCCGGCAACCTCCTGCTGCAGGTAGACGTTCTCGGCCTGGAGCCGTTCTTTCAACTGTTTAATTTCTGCAAAAGCACCCTGGAGTGTCTCTTCCGCTTTCTTGCGCTCGTCTATTTCCTGCGTAAGTTGCATATTTGCACTGGTCAGCTCTTTCGTCCGCTCATCTACAGCTGACTCCAGTTTGTCATGAGCATTCTGCAACTCCTCATTCAGCGACCTAACATGCAAAAGCATCTTTATCCTGGCCAGCACCTCGGCGCTGTCGAATGGTTTGGAGATAAAATCTTCAGCCCCGGCCTCGATCCCGCGGATGCGGTTTGCCATGTCTTCGTAGGAGGTAACCATCACTACCGGGATGTTTCGATGAAGATCGTCGGATTTGATCCGGCGGCAGACCTCGAAACCATCCATTCCCGGCATCATTACATCCAGAAGGCAGATGTCGATCCGCTCCGCTTTGATTTTCTTCAGCGCTTCCGGGCCATTCACCGCCGATACCACATCATATCCCCGAGGGGAAAGCATGGCCTCCAGTAAGCTGATATTGAGTGCTTCGTCATCCACGCAAAGGATTCGCGCCACACTTTGATTCATGATTACGCCTCCTCCAGCCACTGTTTAACCAGGCCCGACAGCTCACGGGTACTGATGGGCTTGGAGAGGTACCCGTCAAATCCGGCCGCCAGGATATTTTCCTTGTCGCCCCGCATGGCAAAGGAGGTCAGGGCAATGATCTTCAGCCCACTGGTCGCCGGGTCGCCCTTCAGTATTCCGCCAGCGGTCATGCCATCCATACCCGGCATCTGTATGTCCATCAGGATCAGATCAGGCTTCAGTTCCCTGGCCATAGTCACCCCCTCCTGTCCGTGAGCAGCTACCGATACCTCATAGCCGTTAAAACTCAGGATATCCCTAAACAGACAGCGGTTGTTCTCATTGTCTTCAACGATCAGTATCTTGTGTGACATTGTGATTAACTCCTGTGATTTAAGGTCTTACGTTGGGCCGACAGCGCTTTCCACCAGGCTTAAAAACTCATGCGTCGACAGGCTCCCTTTTCCCTCGATCCGCCAGACCTTTCCCGCCAGTCGCGCCCGGTCGGCAGCCGATAGGTCCATCGAGGTCAATACCAGGATAGGCACATTCGCGGAAGGATTCTCGTTCTGGAGCCGGTCTGCAACATCGAAGCCATTTATGTCGGGCATTACAAGGTCAAGGACAATCAGGTCTGGTGAATCACGCTGCGCCATCTCAACACCCTCCTTCCCGCTACTCGCCCGCAACGCTCGATATCCTTTGCGCATCAGGGCATTTCCCAAAGTCGGCCAGAGTCAGCGGATCGTCCTCAATCACCAGGACGGTGTTGCCGCTGCCAGGGAGGGTATCCGGCAGGTCAGCGGCGGGCTCTTTTGCAATCGTGTTTGTGAGCGGAAGTGTGAAGCTGAACCTGCTCCCCGTGCCAAACTCGCTTCTCACCCAGATTCTGCCACCATGCAGCTCCACCAGCTGCCTGGTCAACGCCAGGCCGAGGCCAGTCCCTTCAAATCCTTTGGTATACACCGATTCCAGTTGGGTGAATGCCTTGAAGAGCTTTGGGATGTCTTCTTCCCTTATTCCAATGCCGGTGTCCGCCACGGTGATTTCGATGAAATCGCCGTCTCTCACTGCACGCAGGTTCACCGTTCCAGCCGCACGGGTGAACTTGACCGCATTTGAGAGCAGGTTGTACAAGATTTGTTTCAATTTTCTCTGGTCCGCCACAATGCGTACATCGGCTTCCAGGGCAAGATCCAGGTGGAGTTCTATCCCGCCTTTCATGGCTTTTTCCTTGAGCATCATCATTGAAGCATCCAGTACTTCCCGTAGCGAAAAAGGGCTCGGCTCAAGCTCCATCTTGCCCGACTCCACCTTGGAGAGGTCGAGGATGTCATTGATCAGGGAGAGCAAGTGCCTACCACTGGTAAGGATGTTGTTTACATATTCCCGCTGCTTTTCATTGATCGGGCCAAACAGCTGGTCTTGCAGCACCTCGGAAAAGCCGATTACCGAGTTGAGCGGAGTGCGCAGTTCGTGGCTCATGTTGGCCAGGAAGTCGGATTTCGCGAGGTTGGTTTTTTCCGCCACAGCCCTGGCGCTCTCCAGCTCGGTATTCTTTTCCCGCAACACCTGATCCAGGCGCTTTCGCTCCGTAACGTCCCGCGCAGCGGCAAACACACCTTGCAGCTTCCTGTCCCGGTCATAGAAGGTGGTTGCATTGAAGGAGACCACTGTTTCCTTGCCGTCCCTGGCGCGTGCGGTGAGTTCGCAATTGGTGACCTTTTTTTCTCTCAACACCAGCTTAATACTCTTCTCGGCCAAATCCGGGTCAGTAAAGTAGTTCTTGAACGGTGCACCGATCAGTTCATCGCGCGTACAACCGGTGAGCGCCTCCATCTGTTTATTGACATCGGTGATGATGCCGGACGGATCGGTGGTCATAATTGCGTCTATATTGGATTCGAATAGTGAGCGCGTGTAGAACTGATGGTCACGCAGCCGTTGATTGAGCTGCACCTGCTCTGCCTCGATCTGTTTGCGCGCGGTGTTATCGGTGCCGATCAGCAGATAGCCGATGATGGCTTCCTGCTCGTCGCGCAGTGGCGTAACAGAGACGACCGCGGGGAAGCGGCTCCCATCCTTGCGAATGTAGGTCAGCTCGTAGATGTCCTCGATGCCGCGTGAGGCCTTGAACACCAATGCCTCGAAACCCGGATTAATCGGGGTTCCGAGCTCGAGGCTGAATTCTTCGGCGCGCGCTATCAATTCCTGCGGATCGGAAATGTCGGCCGGCGTGATCTTGTTCAGCACTTCGGCGGCCGTGTAGCCCAGCATCCGTTCCGCGCCGACGTTGAAGATCTGGATGACGCCCTTCGCGTCAGTGGCGATACTCGAGAAGTTGGCGCTGTTGAAAATAGCAACCTGCAGCGCTTCTGCCTTGAGCAGTGCCTCTTCAGCCAGTTTACGGTCGGTAATGTCTTCCATGGCCAGGAGGATAATGTGTGAGCCGATATTTTTCCCGAAAAATCTGTCGGGCGTTGAGCAGAATAATCTTGCGGCCGATATCGAGAAAATCATGATCGACTTCATACCCATTGAACACGGTATCATTGGGGAGGATATCCTCAAAGAGTACCCGCAGCTTGGGGAATGTCCCATTGCCGGTTACCGATGCCATAAATGAAATTCCCGATTGTTTCCTCGGGCGTTACTTTGAAAATATCGTAGAAGCTCTGGTTGGCGGTGAGAATCTTCAGGTCGGAATCGAGCACCACAAGAGGCTTGTGGACGGTTTCCACAATGTTCTCGGCATATTCCCGGGCATCCTGGATTTCCGTTTCCAGCTGTTTTCCAACTGTGCTATCAACGATTGAGGAAAGGATATAATCGTCCTTGCTTTCGCTGGCATCCACGGGAACGCTCTGAAGTTGGGCATAGATCAACGTGCCGTCATTCCCCGTGAGTATGATTTCACACTTCTGCATTCCCTGTCGCTGCAAAACACTTTCGAGGTGACTGGAAAAAAGCTTTTTCGCCTCTGCATCGGCAATAAAACTGCTAAAGGGTTTATTGGTCAGAAGTAGCCGCTCAAGTCCCAGCAGTTTCGCGCCGGTAAGATTTACCTCCCGTATCACACCGCACGAATCAAAGGTGAAATAGCCGACGGGTGCAAAGTCATAAAGTTCGGCATACTTGTTCCGTGATAACTCAAGCTCCTCCCGGGCTCTGAACAGCTCGGTATTCTGCATCTCCAGCTCGATCTGGTGGATCTCAAGTTCATGGACGAGCCTCTGAGTCGATTCCTCGGTCATGGGGAGACTTCCCCCTGCCGCTTTCGTTCCGGACTGCGCTTCAGGGCAGAGGAGCAACTCAGCCGCTTCGTTTGACGTTTTTTTTCCACTTATCACACGTTACCTCACTTCACAATTCTACCGGCGCATGCACCTGTCCCGGCAATGGGGAAAGGACGAACTCGAGCGCATCCGACTGTGGTACTACGCAACTAATGTGCCACAGAAGAGCTATGAATACTTTGGAGTACATGGGTTTGATTGTACAGGGAATAATAAAAAGAGAAGGTGCAGGGTGAAGGCAAAACCGCCAGCAGTATCCGTCATATGCAACATATCTGTCACATATGACGGTTCTGGCCGAGGTTTATCTTTGTTTCTACCAGGGTGATAGACGGAACAATTCCTTTAATGCCGGGATATGCCGTATTTGCGCATCCGGGCGCGAAGCGTGCTGGGGTTGAGACCAGAGAAGTTGCGCGGCCCCGTTTTTACCCTCGATTCGCCAACAGGTTGCCTTGAGCACCTGAAGGATGTGGTCCTGTTCCAGATCGGCGAGGGCCTTAACGTCCTTGCGTTTCAAGTCCCCCAACCTTGCGGAAAGTGTCGAACCGGTCCAATACCTGTAGAGTGGTCCCCTGGCTGGTGATAATCGCCCGCTCTATGACACTTTCTAACTCCCGCACGTTGCCCGGCCAGCTGTATTCCTGGAGGACTTTTATGGTCTCTTTTGAAATAGACTCGATCTTCTTGCCCATTTTTTTGTTGAATTTAGTAATAAAATGATGGACGAGCAGCGGGATGTCTTCCGTGCGCTGCCGCAGCGGCGGGATTGTGATCGGAAAAACATTGAGCCGGTAGAACAGATCTTCCCGAAACCTGCCGTTACGAATCTCTTCCTCAAGATTACGGTTGCTCGCGGCGATGATCCGGACATTGACCTTGATAGTGCGAGGGTTTCCCAGCCGCTCAAACTCGCCGTCCTGGATGAACCGGAGCAGCTTGCTCTGCAGCTCCAGCGGCATCTCTCCAATCTCGTCGAGAAATATGGTACCGCCGTCGGCCAGCTCGAAGCGCCCCATCTGACGGACATTTGCCCCGGTGAACGCACCTTTTTCCCTGCCGAAGAGCTCGCTTTCGATAAGATTCGCCGGCAGTGACGTGCAGTTGACCGTAATCATCGGCCGGTCCTTGCGGGCACTCCTGGCGTGGATGGCACGTGCGACAACTCCCTTGCCGGTGCCGGTCTCGCCAAGGAGCAGAACTGTCGCATTCTGGGGTGCCACCTGCTCGATCCGAAAGAAAACATAGGACATGGCACTACTTTGCCCGATGATCTCGCCGAAGTTGTACTCCCCGGCAACCTCCTGCCGCAAGTAGACGTTCTCGGCCTGGAGCCGTTCTTTCAACAGCTTAATTTCCGCGAGTGCATCATGGAGCGACTTTTCCGCCCCCTTGCGTCTTCTATTTCCTGCAAGAGCTGCACATTCGACTTGGACAACTCTTCCGTCCGTGTTTGTACGGTTGCCTCCAACTGGTCATATGCCTTTTGCAGCTTCTCTTCCAACTGATGGCGAACCGTACAGTCAACAATCGAGGTCAGGATATAAAGGGTCTCAGGTTCGACAGTATCCACCGCTATGCTCTGAAGTTGGCAATAGAGTGTAATATTGTTTTTTATCTTCAGACTGATTTCGCATCTCAGTGTAGTCCTGCGGTGTAAAACAGTTCAAGGTGTTTGGCAAAAATCTCCCGTTCCTTCTTATCAGAAATCAAACTGCTGAAAGGTTTATTGACTAGCAGCTTCCGCTCGATTCCCAGCAGGTACGCACCGGCAAGATTTACCTCCCGATCACACCATGCGGATCAAAGGCAAAATAGCCGACCGGGGCAAAGTCATTGAGTTTGGCGTATTTGTTCCGTGACACTCAAGCTCCAGCCGGGCTTGTTGCAGTTCTTCGTTCTGCAAATCCAGCTCCACCTGGGAAACCTGCAGTTCGTGGATGAGCCGCCTCATGTCATCCTCCGACTGGGGAGGATTTTTCGTGGTCGCTTTCGACGCCAACAGCGCTTCAGCACTACGA
>CAVQWZ010000022.1:0-184445 GCA_963717775.1 uncultured delta proteobacterium | reverse complement strand
CGCCACCTGCCAGTTAAGGTCGGCGAGCTGGGGTAAGAAAGTGGAGTCGGTCCGGGTTGTTCCGTCCATATACCAGACAGCGTTCTGCCCGTTTGCGGAATTTCTCCAAAGGATGTCGGGTTTGCCATCGCTGTTGAAGTCGGCTGCACCCGCCATCTGCCAGTTCAGGTCGGCAAGCTGGGGTAAGAAAGCGGAGCCGGTGCGGGTAGTTCCGTCCATGTACCAGACAGCATTCTGCCCGTTTGCGGAATTTCTCCAAAGGATGTCGGGTTTACCATCACCATCGTAGTCTCCTGAGGCGGCGACGGTAATGGAAAATGATTTGCTGCCAATGTTCCCAGTGAATCGCGAGCCTGAACGGTAAAGTTATAGGTTCCTCCCGTTGTAGGTGTGCCGCTGATTTCGCCTCCGACGTGGTGTGCGATAAATAACGTGCCTTCCTTATCCAGTTCGATATAGCTAGTGCTAGTTTCATTGAGCAGCAATCCGGGAGGGAGCGTCCCCTCAATGATTGACCATCTGCACGGGAGAAAGCCCGGTCGAGGTGAGTGTCTTGCTGTAAGGAATGCCGACTGTGGCCTTGGTTTATGGGCTTGTGGAAGTGATGGTAAGGTCAAGCACTGGAAGTCCCTCTGGAAACAGACCGGAAATGGTAGGATCTGGGAAATTAATCCCGGATTCGCTAATATCAACCATGTTCCGGATATTGATCGGATTTGATGAATCGAATAACCTGGAGAGGTCTATATAGTTGCACCCCCCGGAATTATTGATAAAAGACAAATAGGTGGGCCCGTCAAGGGCAGCGCGGATTTCAGCAAGACTGGCCTTTAAATTGTCAAGCTCCTCGGTGGTGGTTGCTATCGGCGCATCTGACAGCGGCACGTCGGCAACGAACAGGTGGCCATCGGCAATGCTACGTCCAGCTATCAATGTTGTCGCGGTGTTATACGTGTCGATAAAGTTGATAAGAGCAGACTTGGCAACCGGGAGGCGTGATGGGTTAATCGGCGCCAGAAGGGTCGAGTCGTTCTGCAACAGTTTGTCCGTAGGTTTCTAGCTGACTGCCGTCAGGCCCCAGGAGAGGTGGAGGATAGACATCCAGTCCGTATACCTGCAGCAATTCAAGCTGGCATTTGAGGCCATAGAGGAGCGCACGGAGAACCTGGACATCTGCATAGTCAACGGTTATGGTGGTACCGGTGGAGATGCCGCTTGCAAACGAAGGGCCGGATGCCATTGCCAGATTTGCCAGGGCGCCGTCCACTTCGGTGAGGAGCTTATTCTTCAGGAACAGGATGATCTCACCGGTGCGAGGTGTGGTAGCCGCCAGAGTCTCCGGAGTAGTGCCATGGGTATTGACAAATTGAACTCGGTCAAAATGATGCCGGATGATTCAAGAATCTCTCGGACACTGTCAAGTTCGGGAGTGCTTTGGTCCTGCCCATCTTCATAAACTGCAAAGACTCGCGTAACACCATATAGAAATTGTGCTTCCTGGTTGCTCGGATCCGTAAGTAACAACTTGGTGAAATTTGTCACGGGCTTCAAGAATCTTATGGTCGGCAAGGAGGGCTTTTCCTTCATCAATGAGGGATTCCGATGAGAATGTCGGCGACGCCAATATTTTTGTCCTTCGCGGTAACAACAGTAGTCTTCAGTGCGCCACCACCAGCTGTGGCCGTCAAGAGCAAAATGCCCGCAATTGCCCAAAAAAACTTTTCATTTTCCCTCCCTTGTGGCTAATGCCTGAAATTATAGGTTTGTACCTTGTCTGTGCGGATTGTAATCATTCCGCTCTTAGGATAGATGTGTACGGTACGTACAGCTGGTATATCGTTGCTGATGGAGATCTTGACTGTGTCCTGCAGAACGATAGGGCTGTCGTCAGCCATCATCCATTCGGCGCGGGAAGCAGAAAAAATTACGTAGCCCTTCTTAGTGTGGATTTTCCCCATTATATCTTCGAAGTAGTTTGTCTTTAGAAAATTTGCCCTTAGCCCCAGGACCGCTCGCCCACGCCTGATAATCTTTTGTCCTTTGATCTCGACTTCGCAGCCATCAGAGATGTCACTATAGATATAACCCGCCATGACACCTTCAACATCGGGTGGCAGAGTCGAAGGTTCTGATGCAGCCGGGAGTCTGGGCGTCGAAGTTTGTCCACCTTGCCGGATATAGTTCGCCAGGTACAGAATATAAGCAAGTTACAGTTACGATGAGTACTACGCAATCCACATTGAGTTCTGTTTCAGTTTCGTTTTCCAATCTGGCTGAGCCGAAATTTTCAGGATGTAGGGCTATGCTGGATGATTAAGAATTCTGCATAGCTCGCACTTCGATGAAATCCTGGTCGGATGTATCAAATGTAAAAAACCCCTAGCTTCTTGCCGAAATAGGGGTCTGGTGTTTGAGGTGTTTTCTTCGGCGGATCGGCTGCCCGCTTTATTGCGGACCCGTGTCTCTGCGTCGCCGGGTTACCCCGGGTTTGCTCTTATCGTGAAATTGTGCTGCTCTCTTTTTGTAAATATTGCTCGATCATACTTTGAAAAACTTTCATGTTAAGTTTTCTAATAAACCGCCGCAAAAAAACATAGCGTAATATCAGTTCGGGGTGTTTGCTGAAATGGGGAAAGGAGGGATATTGGGGAATGGCTACAGGTTTTGCCTCTGATTTGAAACGAAGGCGGAGGAGAGGTTTGCCCCTCCTCCGCCTATTTGTGCTGCATGACACCTATTGTCCCGCCATTTCCCAGCTCTGGTCAGCCAGATCGGGAAGGAAATCCGACCCGGTAAGCGTTGTCCCGTCCAAATACCAGACGGCGTTCTGACCGTTTGCGGTATTCCGCCAAAGGATGTCGGGCTTGCTGTCGCTGTTATAGTCAGCCGCTCCTGCCATCTGCCAGTTTAGGTCGGCGAGTTGGGGTAAGAAGCTGGACCCGGTGCGTGTTGCACCGTCCATGTACCAGACGGCGTTAAGACCGGTTGAGGTATTTCGCCAGAGTAAGTCAGGCTTACCGTCGCTGTTGAAGTTGGCAGCACCTGCTATCATCCAGTTTTGGTCGGCGAGTTGGGGTAAGAAGCCAGAGCCGGTGCGAGTTGTCCCGTCCATATACCAGATAGCGTTCTGCCCGTTTGCGGTATTTCGCCAGAGTAAGTCAGGCTTGCCGTCGCTGTTGATGTCGGCCGCACCACCATCATCCAGTTTTGGTCGGCGAGTTGGGGTAAGAAGCCAGAGCCGGTGCGAGTTGTCCCGTCCATATACCAGACAGCATTCTGACCGTTTGCGGTATTTCGCCAGAGCAAGTCAGGTTTGCCGTCGCTGTTGAAGTCGGCCGCGCCCACCATCTTCCAGTTCTGGTCGGTGAGTTCAGGGAGAAAATCGGAACCGGTGCGAGTTGTCCCGTCCATGTACCAGACCGCGTTAAGGCCAGTTGCTGTGTTTCTCCAGAGGATATCGGGTGGGGAGAGGGGGGCATGCGCGGAAGCTGAATATGCCTTGATGCATACATTTAAGGTGGAATTTGCCGTAACGGCATCAGTCCACGATGTGCCAGTACTGCTAATAAAGCTTTGCCCGGCGAAGCCGATGCCCCGCTTGAATACCCGGCAGCGGCCCACTCTCCAGGAATTGGAAAGTTGAGGTTGGGGGTCGTCAGTTTGATTACCACTGAGAAGCGATTGCCTGAAGTGACCGATACAGGAGTAGGAAGGGGAATGGTAAAATAGCCGGAATCTGCCAAGGTTCCGGTTTTTGTGGCAGCCAGCGTACCCGAGCTCGGATTGGCCGCATTGGTCAGGTCTTTATAAACGTATATCTCATAAGGAGAGTTCAGACTGGAGTTGTAAAAGCTGACCGCCGCATATCTTATCATTGCCCTGTGCAGTAAAGATATTCGCAAACCAAGCGGTAGTAGTTCCATAACCCAAGTTTCCAACTATGCCGAGCGGATCGTATGAATACATGCTGCCATAATTGGTCGTGCTTTGAGGTGCCGTAAAGACGGCCAGGTCGCTATACCCCAGGCTGGTATCATAGTAGGAAATATAGAAGTATCCGCTTTCCCCCCATGAGGTGCCCCAGCTGTTCTTTATTATGAAGGCGCCGTTTCCGGAAGCAGCGGGAGAAAACTTGGTACTGAGGAAGTTGTCGTCCCATCCTACTATGGCGACCTCATGATTTGAACTATCTGAGCCATTGAAATTATAGGTATGATAGTGGAATTATAATACGCATTATCATGGTGATAAGCCACAGTTACCGCACCATAGGTAACAAGGGCATTTTTTATGACATTATTATCGGTACTTGAGCTTCGTGGCGGGAGATGGATGATATTCTGGGAGTGTTTCTGAACGGTCAGTCCCGTGGGAGATGGGTTCGTGTTTGCTTGATAGGGATCGTCCGTTTCATTCACCGGACCGCTCCAGCGCATCAGGTAGCCTGTAGACAGAAAGATATTCCCTCCGTCACAGGGGCCCCAATCATATCCATGATTATTCTTGAGATTGTTCTCTGAGAAATCCCTCGTCTCACCCGTCAGCAGTCCGGACTCAAGGGAAGCCATTGCACCGAAAGACCAGCACGATCCGCAAGGTCCTTGGTCCCGGACTGGTGTGACTCGCCCGAGGGATCTGAGGTCGTAACTTGATGGGAGGGCCGCTAGAGCCTGGAGAGGGAGAAATTGCTTCAACCCTTTGAGGTGGCTTCTGTCAACAGGCGAGGGAATATATCCCATTCCCTTTGATTGGGAATTTGCCGCTTGTAGTAGCGGTCTGTGCAGCATGAAATCCGTGAAAGCTGGATTTACTGGCCCCATCATAAGAACAGATTCGCCCTCCGCCAAAAGCGGACGAGGGCAGATCAGCATACTTGCCATAATTAACAATGGGACTAGTAATTCCATTTTTTTTAATAATTGCATGTTTACAATCTCCCCGATGAAGTTTGGTATCCGGTAGCAAATCGATGAATGCAAGGCCAATTTACTAATGACTTCTAATGCGCTTTTGTCTTTTAGCACACACTTGCTTTGTTGGCAAGTTTAAAGCAAACCTGTAAAATAAATATAAAATAATCAAGGCGCCAATCATAAAAAAAATCCCGGGTTGGACTTCACCCGGGATTCTTCTGCTTCTTTACAAGCTGTGGCTTCTACACAATCAATTCCGTTATGCTTTTGGATGATTATCGTAGCCGCTGCCAAAAAACACGAAATGCATGATCTGTTAATGCCCCACAATCTTCCAGTTTTGATCGGCAAGTGTGGGAATAGCTCCCGTACCAATTCGTGTTGTACCGTTCATGAACCAAACGGTATTTGCCCCGCTTGTGGTATTTCTCCAAAGGATGTCGAGATTGACGTCATCGTTGAAGTCACCCACACCCACGAGTTGCATGTTGGGATCTGCCAGCGTTGGAGAAAAGCTGAGCCTGTACGTGTTGCGCCGTTCATGTACCAAACCGCGTTCTGGCCGTTAGTGGTATTCCTCAAGAATATGTCGGACTTACCGTCATTGTTGAAGTCATCTGCACCTACGATCTGCCAGTTCTGATCGGCAATTTGGGGGAAAAAAGCAGACGAAGTACGAGTAATTCCGTTCATGAACCAGATCGCATTCTGGCCATTGGAGGTATTTCTCCAAACGAGGTCGGGTTTGCCATCGCCGTCGAAATCACCTACACCCGTAATTTTCCAGTTCGGATCGGCAAGTTGGGGGAAAAAAGCAGAACCGGTTCGCGTTGCGCCGTCCATATACCAAACCACGTTCTGGCCATTGGAGGTGTTTCTCCAGACAATATCGGTTTTGCCGTCACCGTTGAAGTCACCCTTGCCTACAATTTTCCAGTTCTGATCTGCTAACTGGGGGAAGAAAGCCGAACTCGTGCGATTTGTACCGTTCATAAACCAAATGGCATTCTGGCCGTTAGCTGTGTTTCTAAAGAAAATCTCATCTTTAACATTGGGGTTTAGCACTATTGACCGCATCATATCATTCTCTTCATGACTCAGAGATATGGCAGTGCCAGACATACTCAAAACCGTAGTTATAGAACTGGTTGGTCTGAAGAGGTGATATTGGGCCGCCGGTATTTGTATCAATTTGCGAGAATCCGACCATTGAGCCTATGGGTTGTGATGGGTTTAGCGGGCGAATACTGTCAGGTAAAGCAAAAGGCACGGTCGGAGTCTTCGGACGTAACGCAACGATTGTGTCCTCAAGTGGGCTTATCCTGACGGTATCTTTCCAGCCTAGTTCGTTTGGATCTGGTAGTCTCATGAAGCCATCCCAACCGACCCGGTTGATTACCTGTACATCGAAGAGGTGGAAGTGCACAGGGTGGGTGTCCACGCCGTTGTGAGTTACTCTCCAGATCTGTACTCCGTTGTTATGTACAGTTTCTGTAGGTGGGTCGACTAGATTTTGGAGAACAAAGGTCTGCAGTGCCGCATTTGCGAACGGGATTTCGAGACCCAATTTGGCAGCCAGGCGGCCGTAGACGTCAAATGTTCCGCCCATTTCGTCGTGGATGGCCTTACGCTTCATCGGGATAATTGCTTACTAGTGTACCGTCAACCGTATTGGAAGCTGAGGCTCATCGTGATTGCAGCTACCCCCCAGTTAGGAGCCGGCTGCAGGGAAGGTGGTGTTGTAGGTGGTGTTGTAGGCTGTTTGGCCGACTACTAATTGGGTTCTGATCCGCAGCAAAGATGCCGGGGTTAGTGGCTGTTTTTGCAAATGCTGTCTGCAAGGCTGGAAGGGTAGCCGGGACGGCATCCGGTGTGGCAAGAGTACTTCCTCCTCCTGCTACATTGATCTGCATGATGGTCCTGATATTGGGGCCTACTCCAGCCAAGGTGGTGGGTGCGCCGCCGATATCGCTACGGTCAGGTGCGTCCGTGTAAAAGTCATAATGGGGGTCGATCGCCGGCCAAGGTGCCGGGGCGTCATTGTACAGTATCAGCGTCTTGCCACTGAATTGACTAAAATCAACGAGAACGTCGACCCGCTCGGCAGGAGCAACAAAAAGTGTACCGCCTCCTTCGTTTTGCTGGAGTATGTTTCCGGCATTGAACAGAGTGGCGTCAGTGTTCCATTTAACCGGTCGGTTGGGGAGCACTACAGGTGCAGCGAGGAAGCCGCTCTCTGTACCAATCTGGACGAAAGCCGGACCTCTCAAGGATGGATCAGGTACGCCGCCTTCTCTGCCGTCTGCTGGCCAACCGGCAGGAAAACCTGCGGTGCCTGCAGCGGCCGGTACCATTTTAACTTCCGTCAGATACCCAGGAGTCCCTGGAGCATAGCTTGGATCGGCAACATAGAGCTGCAGATTTAGGAAACGGTCGTGAGAGGCGTTCAGGATCCGGAAGCGATAGGTGTTCGGATCGATATCGAGTTTCGGGTAGGCGGTACCATTGACCATCATCGTGTCAAGAAAGGCCTCGGCACCCCATGATACGTTGGGCGTTCCAGGAATTACGGATGGCTGGATCGGGTTTGCTGGGCCATAATAGGGGTTTGCGATTGCACCAATATCAATGCAGAAAGGCTTGAACGGCACTCGGTGTGAGCCGCATACCGGGGTTGGCGGGAAGAACCAGGGGCCATATACCCAGCGTCCCAAGGGCCCGGCACCGGTGATATCTTCCGGGTTCTCGGCCGGCATGTAGACATGGGGCCACCAGAGGTCGCCTTTCACCGGCGTCATGGCTGCGCCAAGGTAGTTGGATTGCCATTACCATGGTTGGAGTGACCCCCATGCCCAGGTCGGATCCGTAGGTTTCAATGGTTGTAGGGTCAACGAAGGTCTTGTCCTGGATGACCAGCGGAATCTCCTCAGTCGACAGGGAGGAGAGCGGAGAGGTCGGCTCCACTGGTGTCGTGCCGTTGATACTAGCGCTTCCTCGACCGCGTCCCGGATCAGGTATCCGGCTGCCATGCCCACATAGACGTTAAGGCGGGTGATGCCCCAGGCATGGTCGTGGTAGAAGATAAGCCTGGCGCTCTGCTCGTTGGTGTAGTAGTAGGTCTGTGCGCCAGGGCCGGGGTTGTTGGTCGCGCCCGCTATGGCACAGGTGGTCTGTCCTGCACAGGCAGCGATATGGGTGTTTCTCCGCCTGCGTCGAACCACATGTCAGGAACATAGGCTACGCTGACACCCTTGGGATAAGGTGCGTGCTCTCGCCGGCGGGGTGATCCACTGATGGGGCGTACCGTCACTGATCCAGGGGGTATGCCCGCCATGGAGATGGAGGAGTGCCCTGTTTTGGGTGAAACTCACCTGAGTTCAATGCCTGTAGGAGCGCTTTGGTCTCCGGATCATAATCAATCTCAAATTCCCCTGAACCCATGATGGTGGTGTCCACGGGCAAGAAAAGTTTGCCGGCAGCTCCGGTGGGAAGATTGTTAATGAACTTGATGCGCACCGGTCTGCCGTTGGTTCCGCCGCCTGGCAATGCTGCATCAGGAGCATAGTTTGGATCGTATTTTTTGGCGATAATCAGTGGCCCGAGATAGTGTGGTACGGACAAGATGGCACCTTGTGTTGGCGCATTGATTTGTCTGTATCCCCTGAGAAGGGTTCCGCCGGAAGTCGCGTTCAGCTTAACGCCGACCACTGGGTCCAGACTCTGAGTGCATCTGCTCGCGAAATTGGACTACCTCGATTTCATAGTAGTCAGAACCGGGATAGGTGGTGGTGTCCGGTTCGGCAATGGGTATACACTGACCAAGCGAGTTTGTGCCGCCAGCAGCTCCGCACAGTCCGGGCAGGCCGTCCACAAATTTTGTCAGGGGCGGGCTGAAGGCCCAGTTGGCGGTTTCCCAGTAGTCAGGCACTGATCCGGGGGTCGTCACTGGTATTGCACTGGCGCTTCCCGGACCAAAGCTGCAGACAAGAGCGGCCGCTGCCAATGACAGACACAGGCGTGTCAAAAAGTCGTGTCGTTTCATTGTAATCCTCCTATATTTTTCTGAGGGGGTGCCGTCGTTTGCTGACCCGCCTGTTTTGCTTTAGCTGCGGCACGATTGGCCGCCGCTTCTTTAGCCTTCTGCTGTAAATTTTTCAAGTATTGCTGCCTCTCTTTAATATCGGCAGGCTTCCGCACGTAGCCACCAGGCAATACGACGGGGGCAGGGGCTACTGTTGCCTGCTCAGGTGGCTTTTGAGGGGAGTTTTTGTTTTTGCCTCCCCAGGAAGGGGCGGCAAGGGCCAGGAGCAGACACAGGCTGAATAGTATTATAGGTGCTTGCATAGTGATGACCTCCTTTTGTTGAGATTGATAATTCTTGGCTTGATTTATCGTTGCTATGCTGGGGGTGCGCGGCATGATACGCCTACTGCCGAGGAACAGGTTGGCGGCGAGTTATTCGTATGAGGGATTGAAAAAGGAGCAGGTCCGGAAAGCTATTTCTGGAGGAGGTGAAAGAAATCCCAGGTGCTGGAAATGTTTTTTGTCTTTTCTGCTATGCGATTCCAGGTGCTGTACCTGGGTCTGGTCAATATGCTTGCAGTACGGGTTGTGGAAGGACGAAAATATAGGGGAGACCATTACGCTAAGGAATAACAGGACCGTCAGATGTGCGACCAGGCGTATTTTCATGATCCTGTTCCCTCCGTGCGTCTTCTCACAATAAAGGTGTTCTTCGCAGCAGCATGGAAAGATGCCGGTCTTCCGCAGTGAAGAGATGCTCTTTTCTCAAGTACAGTGATATGTGTAAGCTACACATAGTTTACAAATTTAATACAATACCTTACTCTTGTAGCATACAACTTTACAAAATAATCACTTCGTGTCAAGCATTCAATAAAACATATTTTCTGATAATTTGATAGGATACCGAAATCCCTAAGTATTTCCTTGTTCGGTAGATAAAATAAGGTCGTTTTGGTGAGGTAGTGGTCATAAAATCTCTCATAAAGTATTGGGTTTATCCTCTCCACACCTTTCCATGACCACCCTGTTTAAATAATACTTCTTTAGTAAAGAATATTACAAAATTACTATTTATCAAGTCTGTTATTTTCTTGATTCGCACCGGTCTTCCGCCAGTTCCCAGAACTGTCATTCCCGAAGCTGGATTCTGATCGGGAATCCAGCTTCTAACCGACTGAAATCATCAACAGAGTTTGACAGGGGTGTCAAACTCTGTATAATTTCTGACTTTAATCATGGTTATGGGAGAAAATAATGTCTCTTCAGAAGATTTCGCCAGGAAAAACTTCCGTAGTTCTCTGCATTGTTGTTATGGTGTTTTTTTTCGCGGTTGCAGCCGTTGCAGCCGCTCCAAAGCCGATGAAGCCGACGGCGAAGGACAAATGCCCGGTCTGCGGAATGTTCGTGGCTAAGTATCCCGATTTCGCCACCCAGATTCAGTTTCGCGATGGTACGAGAGTGTTTTTCGATGGCGTCAAAGACATGCTCAAATATTATAGAAATCTTTCCCGGTTTGACCCGGCAAGGAAACAGACCAAAATTTCAGCTGTTTATGTAACGGATTATTATTCCCTTGGCTACGTCGATGGCTATAAGGCATTCTATGTATTAGGGAGCGATGTGTTTGGGCCGATGGGAAAAGAACTGGTCCCATTTGAGAAGAAGTCGGACGCGCAGGAATTTCTGAAAGACCACAAGGGCAGGGCCCTCCTTACTTTCAAGGAAATAAATGATACGGTCATGAAGAGCCTCGAGTGAAATCCTTATGAGAAAATCAACCTGTTATTTCTGCTTTGCTGTTGCTTCTTGTGGTGACTTTTATCGGCACTTTTTCCCCATGCTCGCTACCGACAGACTGAGGAAGCACACTCTCTGGACACTATGGCTGGCTTGGTGCGCGATCTTGGGCTTACCGACCTCTGCCTCTTTACCGAGGCGAGCTATACCCGGCATATAACCCAGACCGACTTGCGGACACCATTTCAGGAAGTTCCCATGTCGCTGGAACACTTTCCCTCGGGCTCTCTCATGCTGCCCCCCCAATAGCAGAAAAGGACCCATGGCTAAAACATTTGAGCGTCAGCGACATATCATCGAGTTCACCCTTTCTTCTCTTCTGCGCAGAAAGGGAAAGAATCTCGCCCTCCTTTTGATCTACACGGTTGTGGTCTTTCTCCTTGCGTCGGTGATGTTTTTTACCAATGCCCTGAAACGCGAGGCCAAGCTGATCTTGAAAGACACTCCCGAGATAATCGTGCAAAAGACCCTGACCGGGCGCTACTCTCCGATACCGGTTGCATATGCGGAAAAAATCAGCAAGATTCGTGGTGTCACTGCTGTACGTGAGCGCTTGTGGGGGTATTATTATGACCCCGAGGTCAAGGCTAATTATACCTTTGTTGTGCCGGAGAGCTTTCCTCAGGAGCAGGGTTCCATCATCATTGGCTCGGGCATCTCAAAGACCCGTCATGCCTACCAGGGGGATACCCTGAGCTTTACCGGCTATGACGGAGCGGCGCGAAATTATACCATTACCGACGTTCTCTCGGATGACTCCCAGCTTGTCTCCGCAGACCTCATCCAGATTTCGGCGAAGGATTACCGCGACCTTTCCGGCATCCCGACGGACAAGGCTACCGATCTGCTCCTGACGGTACGCAATAAGCGGGAGATTGCTACAGTTGCCGAAAAAATCAGGAAAATCCTGCCCGATTCCCGCCCGATTATCCGTGATGAGATCATGCGCACCTATGATGCTATCTTTAACTGGCGGAGCGGTATCATGCTCGTCATCCTCTGTACCACGATCCTCTCTTTCGTCATCTTTGCCTGGGACAGGGCGGCCGGACTCAGCGCAGACGAAAAGAAGGAAATCGGCATACTCAAGGCGGTCGGCTGGGAAACATCCGATGTGCTGATCATGAAATTCTGGGAAGGGACGGTGGTCTCCCTGACTGCATTCCTGGCCGGGGTTATTCTGGCCTACGTTCATGTCTTCTTCACCTCATCGGCGCTCTTTCTGCCGGTGCTGAAGGGTTGGTCAATACTGTATCCCGATTTCAAGCTTGTCCCGTATATCAACGTCAACCACCTGATAACACTTTTCTTTCTCTCCGTCGTTCCCTACACGGTAACCACCATCATTCCGGCCTGGCGGGCCGCGACCATCGACCCTGATTCGGTCATGAGATAGGAGCAGGCTGCCGATGATTACAATCAATAAGGTGACGAAGGTCTTTAATCAGGGGCGGCCCAACGAGTATACGGCGCTTGACGGGGTCGATCTCTCTGTGGAGATGGGGAAAGTAACGGTCTTAAAGGGGCCGAGCGGATCGGGGAAGACAACGCTGCTGACGGTTCTCGGCTGCATGTCCAGGCCCACCTCGGGCAGGATCTTTCTTCTGGAGAGGGAGATTACCAGCCTGCCTGAACGATTCCTGACCGAAATACGTCGACGGACTTTCGGCTTTATTTTTCAGCAGCTCAATCTCATCAAAGGGGTTACGGCACTGGAAAATGTCATGGTTCCGGTCTATCCAACCGGGGAGAGGTTTTCCTCGCTGCGGAAAAGGGCGCTGGAGCTTCTTGAGGCCTTCAATCTTTCCCACCGGGCAGCGGCCAAGGTTGAGTGGCTCTCCGGCGGCGAGGCCCAGCGAGTGGCCATTGCCAGGGCACTGGTCAATAATCCCGAGATTATTATCGCGGACGAGCCGACCGCCCATCTCGATACCAGGCTTTCTCTGGAGTTTATGGACATAATGAAGGATCTGAAAGGCAAGGGCAAAACCATCCTGATTTCCAGCCATGATCCGCTGGTCTTTGAATCTGGTCTGGTGGATACGGTGCTTGAGATGCGAGATGGAAGGCTGGTGAGCGGCGGGGATGCCCGATGATTCTGCATCCGGGAATTCTCTCCCTACTGATTTCTTCGCTCCTGGTTGGTGGGATGGTGCTCTATGCCGCTTTTTGCGGTATCGGCATACTGCGTGGACTGGGACATTACCAGCGGCAGCGAGCGGCAGTTGGTGCTGGAACGGAAAACCTACCTTGTCTCGACCATTCTCGGTTACCTGCTGTTCTTCCAGCTTATTTCCCTGTTTCTCTTTATCTATACGGCGGATGATATCTGTCCACTCTTTACCGGCGCCATGTGCGCGGTCGGTACCCTGACTGTCAACCCGTTCGGCTATCCGGTCCTGCTCTGCAAGATGGCGACCTTCATCCTTGCCGGACTTTGGCTGATTTTGAATTACGCCGACAGCAGGGGGTACGATTACCCGCTGGTACGGATAAAATATTGGTTCCTGCTGTTCCTTGCCCCACTGGTTGTTGTTGAGGCAGTCATGCAATGGTTCTATTTCCTCGGCCTCCGGCCTGACGTCATAACCTCCTGCTGCGGCAGTCTCTTCTCCTCGGAAAGTAGCGGAGTGGCAGCGGAAATCGCCTCTCTGCCGGCCCTGCCCATGATGGGTGTCTTCTATTTTGTGATGGCTCTCACGCTGGTATCGGGTGTGTTGTTCTACCGGACCGGCAAGGGGGGTGGGTTGTTCGCGGTTTTGAGTGGCATTGCTTTTGTCGTTTCCATTGTATCGATTGTATCTTTTATTTCCCTCTACTTCTACGAACTGCCGACCCACCATTGCCCTTTCTGCATTCTTCAGAAAGAATACGGTTATGTGGGCTATCCGCTCTACATTCTGCTCCTGGTGGGCACGGTCACCGGACTCGGCACGGGGATGCTTCTGCCCTTCAGGAAAATCTCCAGCCTGGCCGAGACAGTGCCGGCGCTGCGTAAGAAGCTTACCCTTGTTTCTGTCCTTTCATATCTCCTTTTTATCGCCATTGCCAGCTGGCCGATTCTGTTTTCCAGTTTTACGATGAAGAACTGATAGAACAGTGCACCTGTCCAGCACTATTTAAAATTGTCATTCCCGAGGGTGTAATCGGGAATCCAGACTGCAAAACATGGATCCCCGATAGAGTCTCTCGAGGATGACAGACGTTTTTATCAACGGTTCATAGAATGCTGAGCAGGTATTTTATTGTCGCGTTACAGCAGACTGAGGAGCTGTTTCTTCAACGTTTCGCTGGAGGCACTGCCGAGGATTTTGTAGCGAATGACACCTTTTCTGTCAACCAGATAGGTTCTCGGAACGCCGACCACATCGTAGCTCCCGGCCATCTTCCTGTCCGGATCGAGGAGTACCGGATAGGTGATTCCCACGTCTTTTACCAGCCTTTTCACGAGTTCCTTTTTTTGCCCCACGTTCACGGCAAGGATTACAAGTCCTTTCCTTCGGTACTTTTCATAGAGCGTTTCCATAGCCGGCATTTCCTCAGCGCAGGAGCTGCAGCCCCCGGCCCAGAAGTGGATAATGACCACTTTGCCCCTGAAATTATCAGGAACCTTGACAGCCGTGCCGTTGAGATCGCTGAGTTTGATTCGGGGCGGCGTGTCGCCGATCCTCAAAGGTGCTCCTCCGCCGGCAAAAACACCCGAGGCGCTGAAACAGAGAATAAGGGCAAAGAAGGCAGCAGTCGCCAGCTTGAAAGAGTAATTTTTCGAATAGTCAGACTTCATTTCGTTTCAGCCTCCTGAATATAGTTGTGATCGAAATGTGAGGCAGACCTGCCAGGTTTTAAAAAGCTGGCAGGTCTAATAACCATGATAGGAAAAGTGTCATCCCCCTTTATGACAGGGGGAAAGAGGGGGATTTTCTTATCATGATGCCTGTGCCGGAACCGCAGGCAATCCCTTCTTGACCTCGAAATGCCATTTCCACATCTCGAAGATCACCGGATAGACCATTAACTCCATGAGGAATGAGGTGAAGATGCCGCCGACCATGGGTGCCGCGATGTGTTTCATGACGTCGGAACCGCTCCCGACCGCCCACATGATCGGGAGCAGGCCGAGGAACATGGTTGCCACGGTCATGACCTTGGGCCGGAGCCGCTTCACGGCACCTTCGAGTACCGCCTGTCGAAGCTCTTCGCGGTTGCGGAGCCGGCCTTCTTTTCCTGCCGCCGCATAGGCAAGGTCAAGATAGAGGAGCATGAATACCCCGGTCTCGGCATCGACGCCGAGGAGGGCGATCATGCCGACCCAGACGCCGATACTCATGTTGTAGCCCAGCAGATAGAGAAACCAGACGGCGCCGATGGCGGAAAACGGTACAGCGAGCAGCACGATCAGGGTCTTCACCATTGAGCGGGTGTTGAGGTAGAGCAGTATCAGGATGAAGAACATTGTGAGCGGGATAATCACGGTCATCCGCTCTTTGACTCTCTCCATGGCCTCGTATTGCCCGCTCCAGGAGATGGCGTAGCCGGGGGGGAGTTCGATCCCTTCCCGGATCAGTTTGCCGGCTTTGTCGATAAAACTCTTTGGATCCTGCCCGGCAATGTCCAGATACACGTATCCGGTCAGCAGCCCGTCCTCGTCGCGGATCATGGACGCTCCGCCGCTGACGCCTATCTCGGCCAGTTGCTCGAGGGGGATCTGTTTCTTGCCGTTGTCTACCGGGACCAGAATCCGGCGTAAGGCGCCCAGGTCGCTGCGGAAGTCACGCATGTAGCGAACATTGACCGGGTACCGTTCGCGGCCCTGAATCGCGGTGGTCACGTTTTCTCCGCCAATGGCGCTCTGTACCACCCGTTGCGCTTCGTCCATGCTCAGGTTGTACCTGGCCAGTTCTTCCCGGTTCCAGTCAATGTCGAGGAAATATCCGCCGCTGGTTCGTTCGGCAAAGACGTTTCGTGCCCCCTTGACCGTCTTCAGGAGCGACTCGACCCGAGCACCGATGTCTTCTATGGTGACCAGGTTCCCACCGGAGATTTTCAGTCCGATCGGGGTACGTATGCCGGTGGTGAGCATATCGATTCTGCCCTTAATCGGCATGGTCCAGGCATTGGAGACACCGGGAATCTGCAGAGCTTTGTTCAACCGGGCTACCAGTTCTTCCCGTGAAATGGTGTCCGGGGTAATGATACGCAGCGGCACCTTGAGCCAATCCGGCGCCCAGGATGAGTACCAGGTTTCCTGTTGTCGCCACTCAGACTTGGGTTTCAGGGTTATCACCGTTTCCAGCATGGAGAGGGGTGCCGGGTCGGTGGAGGTCTCGGCCCGGCCGGCTTTGCCAAGAACGCGATCCACCTCCGGGAAGCCCTTGATGATCCGGTCGGTCACCTGCAGCAGCCTTTGCGCCTCGGTGATGGAGATGCCCGGCATGGTGGTCGGCATGTACATGAGAGAGCCTTCGTCAAGGGGCGGCATGAACTCGGAGCCGAGCTTCATGAAAACCGGCACGGTCAGAACGATGAGAACGAGAGCCCCTCCCAGCACGGCAGTTTGCCGCCGCAGGGCCCAGGTTGCCAGTGGTTGGTAGAAGCGTATCAGGACGCGGCTGATCGGGTGATTCTTTTCCGACCTGATCTTCCCCACCAGCACTGTGTTGGCGGTTCGGCACAGCCAGCGCGGCCGGAAACTGAAGTTCTTCACATGGGTCAAGAACATCCGCAGCGCCGGATCAAGGGTTATGGTGAGAAAAGCCGCCACCATCATGGAAAGCGTCTTGGTATAGGCGAGCGGTTTGAAAAGACGGCCTTCCTGGGCTTCCAGGGTGAGGACCGGGAGAAAGGAGACGGCGATGACCAGCAGGGCGAAAAAGCTTGGACCTGCTACCTCTTTGAGCGCCTCGAGCACCACGGTCCGGTACTCGCCCTTGCGGCCTTCCTGTTCCCAGATCTCCAGCTTCTTGTGGGTCTGTTCTACGATGACTATGGCAGCATCGACCATGGCGCCGATGGCGATGGCAATCCCTCCAAGCGACATGATGTTGGCATTGATGCCCAGCAGCTTTAGGGGAATAAAGGAGATGAGTACGGCAAGGGGAATAGTGATGATCGGGATTATGGAACTGGGGATATGCCAGAGAAAGATCAGGATGACCAGCGAAACCGTTAGGATAACCTCGAGGATGGTTGTGGTGAGGTTGTCGATGGATTTCTCGATAAGCTCGGACCGGTCATAGATGGGAACGACCTTTACCCCGGCCGGCAGGCCCGGTTCTATTTCCTTCAGCTTTGCTTTGACCCTCTTTATGACGTCCAGGGTGTTTTGCCCCTGGCGCATGACCACGATGCCGGAGACCGCTTCTCCCTGACCGTCCAGATCGGATACACCTCTGCGCAGGTCCGGGCCAAGAACGACCTTGCCCAGATCCTTGATCCGGATGGGTGTGCCGTCTTCACTGGCAGAAACGGCGATGTTTTCGAAGTCGGCAATGGAGCGGGCGTAGCCGCGACCGCGTACCATGTATTCGGTTCCGCCGAACTCGACCAGGCGGCCGGCAGCCTCGCTGTTTCCGCCGCGCACCGCCTCCACGACACGGTTGATTGAGATTCCGTAGGCCTGGAGCCGGTTGGGGTCAAGGTTGACCTGGTACTGCTGACCGAAACCTCCGATCGGTGCCACTTCCGCAACCCCGGGCACGGACTTGAGGTAATAGTTGAGATACCAGTCTTGGTAGGAGCGGAGTTCTGCCAGGCTGTGCTTGCCGCTGGTATCCTCCAGCACATACTGGAAGATCCAGCCGACGCCGGTGGCGTCCGGCCCCAGTTCGGTTCGGACCCCTTCCGGAAGGCGCTGCAGAACACCGGATAGATACTCCTGGGTTCGCGAGCGGGCCCAGTAAAGATCGGTTCCCTCTTCAAAAATGACATAGACGAAGGAATAGCCGAAGTCGGTAAAGGCGCGGACGGTTTTCACCTTCGGCGAGCCGAGCATGGCAGTTACGATCGGGTAAGTAACCTGATCCTCAATAATGTCAGGGCTCCGGTCCCAGCGGGAGTAAATGATGACCTGGGTATCGGAGAGATCGGGAATGGCATCGAGGGTCATGTGCTGCATGGACCACCAGCCAGCTACAGCGGCCATGCCCACGAGGAGGAAAATTATCAGCCTGTTCGCGGCGGAAAACTCGATTATCCGATTAATCATGCTGGTGCCCGCCGCTTTCCATGTTTTTCTGCTGTGAAGCGTCAGGCATTGATTCCATCTGCATCGGATTTTTCAGGTATTTTTCCGGTGCCTTGTCGAAGTTCTGCTTGCACTGCGGAGAGTCGAAGTAGTAGGTCTTTCCCTGGTGCACGCTGGTCAGCCCTGCGGCCTTGGACTTAGCCTCATCTACCATCATGCCGCAGGCGGGATCCAGGCTGCTGGTTCCGGGCATTCCATTGGTTGAGGTCTTCATCTGGCTCTTTTTCATGGATTTCTGCTGTGATATGTCAGGCATTGATTCCATGTGCATCGGTTTTTTCAGGTATTTTTCCGGTGCCTTGCCTTGTCGAAGTTCTGCTTGCACTGCGGAGAGTCGAAGTAGTAGGTCTTTCCCTTGTGCACGCTGGTCAGCCCTGCGGCCTTGGACTTAGCCTCATCTACCATCATGCCGCAGGCGGGATCTAGGCTGCCGGTTCCGGGCATTCCATTGGTTGAGGTCTTCATCTGGCTCTTTTCCATGGATTTCTGCTGAGATATGTCAGGCATTGATTCCATGTGCATCGGATTTTTCAGGTATTTTTCCGGTGCCTTGTCGAAGGTCTGCTTGCACTGCGGAGAGCAGAAGTAGAAGGTCTTTCCCTTGTGCAGCTGGTCAATCCCTCTGCCTTGGACTTACCCTTCATCCACCATCATGCCGCAGGAGGGATCAAGGCTGCCGGTTCCCGACATGCCCTTGACTGCAGATTTCATCCTGCTCTCGGAGTCGATCAGGAAGTTGCCCGAAACCACGATCCGCTCGCCCGGCTGTAGTCCTTTGACAATCTCGACCCGGCCGTCGAAGTACCTGCCGGTTTCCACCTCGCGCGGCTCAAAGATCCCTGGGGCCGGCTCCACGAAAACGGTCTTTTTTAGACCCGAATCAAGCACGGCGTCAATCGGTACAGTGACTGCTGGCGGCATGCTGACCGTATGCTCCACGTCCACAAACATATCCGGCCGGAGTGTGTAGCCGGGGTTGTCTGCCTCCAGCCGGACCTTAAGCGTCCGGGTGGAAGGATCAAATACGGGAAGAACCGAGCTGACCTTGGACTTGAATAGTTTTCCCTGATAGCTGACCTGAACGATTTGGCCCGGGCGGAAATAACGTGCCTCGTTTTCGTAGGTGTCCAGCAGAATCCAGACTTTGCGCAGATCGGCAATTTTGTACAATTCAGAGCCCTTGTCAAATTTCTGTTCCTGAGAGACGTTGCGTGTCAGGATGAACCCTTTCGCGGGAGACCTGATCACAATGTTTTCGGCCAGCTTACGTGTTTGTCCGAGTTCTTCGATCTGAGACGCCGACACTCCCAGGTTGAGCAGATTGTCCCGGTATTTGTCGATGTTGGTTCCTACCGGAGCGATCTGGTATTGCTGGTATGGCGTCACTGTTGTCTGGGGGTTTACCGCGGTACCGAGAATAGAAATATAGGCTTGCTGCGCAGTATAAAATTCGGGCGTATAAAATTCAGCCAGTATTTCGTTCTTTTTTACCAGGCTCCCGGTGGAAATCGTGGGCACCTTTCTGATCCATCCATCCGTATAGGCATTGATCTGGTAGACCCGGTTCTCATCCGCGGCAACCTTACCCAGCACCCGTATCGTAAAGAGGCGCAGAAGCCTTTTCCACTGGCTCGATGCGAACGCCGATGAGCTGTTGTTTTTCCGGGCTTATCCGTACCGTGCCAGCCGGCATTGCGCACATTCCGGTCGATCTGCGCAGTGCTGTTGGCATATACCGGCTCCAAGGCCATTCCGCATGGGGCGACTCCCGGTTTGTCGTATCGTTGTCCCGGATTCATCGGATCGGTATAGTATAGGATTTTTCGCTCCGCTGAGGAAACTGTCTCCGGGTGATTTCTTTGACTGTACCAGTAACCGGAGATAAAGGTTATGGCCAGGAGAAGGACAAAAAAGACCTTATATAGATACTTTTTCATGGAACGTTGTGATTCCTTTCTTTTGCATGCAACCCGGCGCATTTTATATTGGTTACGGTAAAATCAAAGATGGAAACCATGATTGCTACACAGCGGCTATCGATCCCTTTTTGGCAGTCATTTGCAGATTGCACCAAGGAGCAGATTTTCGGCTGATGTCGGGAGCGGCTTTTTTATTGACAGTATTCTTAAACGTTTTTTGAAACACTTGTTTGCCGTCTCCATCGTAACCGGAATACTCCATGTGGAGAAAGTCTTTTTCTTGCAGTCCAGCGAAAGCTTTGTAAGTTGATAAGATTTTTCGTCATAAATATTTTCCTTGAGGAACATACGGTCATGCTGTCTTTTGATTTTGCGAGAGTAGACTTGTCGTAGAAATAGGATTCCTCTTCTTTCTCTCCAAATTTTACCCATTTCTTGTCTCTCATTTTATCTCGTTGCGAGTCTGACCATGTTTTTGCGATTCGCCTCCTCATTAGCGCAAAGGGTATTATACTCTGTTTGTGCCTTTCTAATGTTGACTCCCGCTTGGTAAGCCTCTCTCTGACGGTAATAAACCTGCTGCAGAAGGCGCATGTTCAAGATGTTTTCGTAGGATTTTCTCTTGTAATCAACGCTTGGGTCAGGGTTGTCACGCAGTTCCAGCATCCTGTCTCTCAACCTGTCCATTGCCAGGATGTCGGACTGGATCTGATTGTTATTCAATAAGGAGGCATAATGGTTGTCGTTATAGATGCTGTTGCACAAGAGACTTCTCATTTCTTTGGACACGGCTGGTTTGTCCTCTGCAGTCGTGGTAACCGGTGCTGTTACCGGTTTGATTTCAAGGAACTGCATATAGCTGTCTGCCCGTGATTTGTACGGCTCGTAATCATTCTCCGAAAAGTTGATGGCAAGGCTAAATTCTTCGGCAGCTTTTTTGGATAGCCCCTCCTTCAGAGCAGTGGCCCCCTGCGCTTTATGGGTAACGGTTTTCCCCAGGTCGGGAACCTTGCCTTTTGGTTTCGCATACGTTAACAGGTAATAAATTACCTGTTGGTCGGGTTTTCCTTGTATGGTGGCAGAGTCCTTGTTGACCCCCCGTTGTTCGGCTAATAATTTTGCGATATCGGCATCGCTTGAACCGCTTTCCCTTAACGTGGCGACATCGAAGGCAGACAGTATTTCCTTGTTTTTCGGTTTTTCACTTTCTGCATGGGCTGTTTGTGCCAGTCCGCCTAAAAATGCCAGAATCAATAAAATAGGAAACAGTTTCTTCATGTATAACCTCCAGAGAAATGATATTCGGTTTGAGGTCAGGATGATCGATGACCCCGGTTCACTGTAACATTCAAGAATTGTGCGTCAAGATTCGGCAAAGAAATTCCTTTGTTTTTTCCCTGTCGATAGACTGAGTTACGGCAGGGTCTAATCTGTATTTGCTATCATGCCCCATCATTGGAAGAGAGGTCAAGCAGTCCCTGCTGTCTGGATGAAAAAATTCCGGAGCCCGTCGGTTCTTTCTTGCCCACTTTCTCCTTGCACTTGCTATGGCCACTTGTTATAAAAAATGGGACAACTTCAGGGTGATACCCCGTCAGAACCAGTGACGTCAGGCCCGGACAGCAGACAGCAGCACAGTGTTCTGCCTGTGCGCCCTCCCCTAACACTCCTGTTGCTGCCGTATTGTGGCATGTCGTGGAATTAAGGAACCGACTTTACATGAAAGTTCTGCATACCTCGGATTGGCATATCGGGCGGGCGCTGTACGGCCGTAAACGTTACCAGGAATTCGAGCTCTTTCTTGACTGGCTGATCGGTTGTATCGAAAGTGAAGGGGTCGAGGCTCTGCTGGTGGCAGGGGATATATTCGACAACGGCACACCGAGCAATCGCGCTCTGGAGCTTTACTACCGCTTTTTGTGTCGCTGCGCCGGCGCCGGTTGCCGGCACGTGGTGGTTACGGCAGGCAATCACGATTCTCCCTCTCTCCTCAATGCTCCCCGTGAGGTGCTGCGGTATCTTAATATCCATGTTGTCGGCTGCATGGCCGAGGCGGCGGAAGATGAGCTGGTAGTGCTGCATGACAGCAACGGCAAACCGGCGCTGATCGTCTGCGCCGTTCCCTACCTGCGTGACCGCGATATTCGCCGTGCCGAGCCTGGTGAAACCTTTGAGGACAAGGGGCGCAAACTGGTTGAGGGTATCCGTGACCACTACCGACAGGTGGGCGACGCGGCGTCTGCTACGTGCTCCGAGTTGGGCGGGAATCTTCCCATCATTGCCATGGGTCACCTTTTTACCAGCGGCGGTCGGACAAGTGACGGCGATGGGGTGCGGGAACTGTATGTGGGGACACTTGGTCAAATCCGTGCCGATTGTTTCCCTGAGTGTTTTGACTATCTGGCTCTTGGGCATTTGCATGTGGCGCAACGTGTCAGCGGCTCGGAGGTCCGCCGCTATTCGGGGGCTCCTCTGCCGATGAGTTTTGGCGAGGCTGAGCACCGCAAGATCGTTCTGGTGCTGAATGTTGATGGCAACGGAGTTGCGGTAAAAGAAATTGCCGTGCCTTGTTTTCAGCGACTGGCAACAGTGCGCGGCGACTGGAACCGTATCACGGAGCGGATTGAGGAGCTGAAAAGGGACTCCTCTTCGGTTTGGCTGGAGGTTGTCTACGAAGGAGATGAAATAATCGGTGATCTGCAGGAACGGCTGCGGGAACTGGTCGACGGAACGTCCCTGGAAATTCTTCGCTCAAAGAACATGCGCCTGGTGGAGCGGACCTTGAACCGTATGGCAGCAGAAGAAACCCTGGATGATCTCTCGGTTGATGACGTATTTGCGCGCTGTCTGGCAGCTCACGATCTGCCAGCGGAAGAGCAGGGCGAACTGATTGCGGTCTTTCGGGAAGCGGTTCTCGCGTTACAGGAAGATGACCAGCGGGGCGAACGATGAGAATTCTGCAGCTGTCTTTCAAAAATCTGAATTCTCTGGCTGGTGAATGGCAGATCGATTTTACCCACCCAGACTTTGTTTCCAGTGGTATTTTTGCCATCACCGGTCCAACAGGCGCGGGAAAAACCACCATCCTCGACGCTATTTGCCTGTCTCTCTATGGCCAGACCCCTCGTCTTACTAAAATAACCCAAAGCGCTAACGAAATCATGTCGCGGCAAACAGGCGATTGTTTTGCCGAAGTTGAATTTGAAACGGCCAAAGGTCGCTTTCGCTGCCACTGGAGCCAGCACCGCTCGCGCAAGCGTGCCGACGGGCCATTGCAGGCGCCGAAGCACGAGATAGTCGAGGCCGGAAGCGGACAGATTATTGAATCGAAGCTCACTGCTGTGGCAAAAAAGGTGGAAGATGTCACCGGCATGGACTTTGATCGATTCACCCGCTCGATGCTTCTGGCTCAAGGAGGATTTGCCGCCTTTCTGCAAGCGACTCCCGATAAACGTGCTCCGATCCTGGAA
Organism: uncultured delta proteobacterium; assembly: GCA_963717775.1. Classification (GTDB taxonomy): domain Bacteria; phylum Desulfobacterota; class Desulfuromonadia; order Geobacterales; family Geobacteraceae; genus RPRC01. The sequence goes on along the minus strand of CAVQWZ010000022.1, from coordinate 161,077 downwards.
CAGATCACGGGCACCGCGATCTACAGTCAGATTTCCATCAAAGTTCATGAGTGCACAACGGAGCAGCGCAAGAAGCTGGAGCTGATGCGGTTGGAGCTCGACGGGATGCAGCTTCTTGCTCCGGAGGAAGAGGATGTCCTTCACCGTGAGCAGACGGAAAAGCACCAGCAGGAGGTGGTGCTCCTGGCTTCTTTGGCCCAAATCCGTGCTGCCCAGGCCTGGAAAGAGCGGCTGGCACTTCTGGAGGGTGAGATAGCTCACCTGGAAGAGGCCTGGCTTTCCTTTGAAGCTCAAAAGCGTGCGGCTGCACCGGAGCTTGAATGCCTGGCGCAGGCCGCGCGCGCCATGACATTCGAGGGTGAGTACGCCCAGCTCGTTGCTGTCAGAACGCAACGGGAAGATGAGCAAGCCGAGCTGACGAGTGCCGCAGAGCTGTTTCCCCAAACGCAGGAGAGACTGCAGGCAGCCGTTGCTGCACTGGCACAGGCGGATCTCGAACGGCAAAAAGCCCAGGACGAACAGCAGCGAGAAGCGGAGCTTATCCGTAGAACCCGTGCGCTCGATGCTACGATTGCTGATTTGTCTTCTCACGTGGAGGGTCAACAGGCGGATAGGGAAGCAATTAAACGTCAGTGCGGTGATCATCGGACTTCTCTTGCGAAAAGTGAAGAAGAAATAACTGCGGTAGGAGGCCTGCTTTGTGCCGCCGAGGCTTTTTTGAACGAGCATCGCTCAGATGCTGTTCTTGCCGAGGCTTTGACAGGGATGGAACAACAGATCCAGACATTGAAGCGGCTTGATCTTCACAGTAAAGAAAGTCGTAAAAAGCTGGAGCAGCACATCACACACCGTACGTGCGTAGAGCAGGCACTGCAGCAGGCAGAAACCAATTGGCAGCGAGCATTACAGGCAGTGGCAACGGCCGAAAAGCGGTTGGAAGAGATAGGGGCAGCACGCGATACCCTCGTGCAGGGACGCGAACTTTCATCCTGGCGCGAAGATGTCGAAATGCTGTCAACCCGGCACAATCGTCTGACAAACCTTATAGATGCACTGGCACGGATTGGGGAGGCCAGACAAAGATTGGACGCGCTGCAGCTGAAACTGAACACCCTTGAAAAGAAGCGTCTTGGTTTTATCGCTCAGGAAGCTGATTTGACCAGAGAGTGCGGCTTACGCGAGGAGGTTGTCCGTCAGCTCCAGGATAAGCTCGTGCTGCTCAATCGGGTGCGTGACCTTGAAGAGGAGCGGGAGCATCTTGTTGATGGCGTGCCCTGCCCGCTGTGTGGTGCCAGGGAGCATCCCTATGCAGCCGGCACCGTACCACGCCCAGATGCTGCCCGGCAGGAACTGGAGCAGGCACGTCAAGCATCTAAGGACGTTTTCGAACAGCTTTCAACCCTCAGGGGGGAACTGGTTGGTGTCGCCAAAGAGCTTGAGCAGGCACATCTGCAGCAGCTGGAGTGCCGGGAGAAGCAGGCGCTCGATGAGGCTTTTTGTGCAGCCGGATTCGTCGAACTTGCCGTTATCGCCGCCGATACCCCGGTGCGGGACGAGGTCATCCGGATGGAACTGGACACCTGCCAGAAGGCGCTTAACACCTGTCGTGTTGTTGTCCGTGAGGCCGAAGGGCTAGAGAAGGAGTTGTTGAAGGCGAAATCATCTCTCGACACGGCCAAGGAGACACTGAATCAGCACGATAAGGCGCGACAGGTCGCGGAACTTGGCTGTCAAGCTGCTGTGCGCGAGCAAGAGCGCCTTACCCTCGAAAGCGAGGCCGTGCAGAGTGATCTCGAGCGCACCATTGCCGAAGCGGGACGAACCTTCGGCGCCTATGGCCACAAGGATATCACCCCGAACAATGCTGACAGAATATTTGCCGCATTGACTGCGCGCCGCAATGATTACGTTCAACGTCTACAGGAAAAAGATCGACTGGAAAAGGCGTATGCAGACCTGGATGGCAACAAGAGGCAGGCGCAGGCACTTCTTGCCGTGGCCGAGGCAAATCTTGCCAGCCTGGAGCAGCGTTTTGCTGACAGTCTGATGCAAAGGGACACCTTGGCCGGACAGCGGCGGAAGTTATTTGGCGAGCGCGATCCTGACAGTGAGGAAAGGCGACTGGCCGCAGCGCTTTCCCAAGCCGCGACACAGCGCGAAGAAGCGCTGCGGGACCAGAATATCCTGCAGAACGAGACTGCCGGATTGGCGCAGCGGATGCAAAAACTGACCGAGTCCATAAGCGCCAGAACCACGCAAATAGATACGCTCCAATCTGCTTTGTACCGGCGTATGAATGAAGCGGGATTCGCCGGGGAGTCCGCCTTTTTACAGGCGCGGCTTCCGCAAGCCCGTTTCGATGAACTCTCCCGTCTGGCCGAAGCCCTGCAGCATAATGAAGTGGAGCTAGGGGCCCGCCGTCAAGACCGATCGACAGCCTTGCAGCAGGAGTTGGCTAAAAAGCTTTCAGAAAAGACTCTTGAGCAACTCAAGGAAGAAAATGCTACCACTACCGCGCAGTTAAACGAACTGCAAAAGATTTTAGGGGCTATCGAGCAGACGCTTCAGCGGCATGCTCAGCAGCAGCAGCGTCAGAATGATCGCTTGCAGGCCATGGAAGGACAAAAAAAGGAGTGTGCCCGGTGGGAGCAACTGCACGCGCTGATTGGTTCCAGTGACGGCAAGAAATTTCGTAATTTTGCCCAGGGACTTACCTTCGAGCTGATGGTTGCCCACGCCAATCGCCAGCTGCAGAAGATGAGTGACCGTTATCTGCTGGTACGCGATGGCGATGAACCGCTTGAACTGAATGTCATCGACAATTACCAGGCTGGAGAGATCCGCTCAACCAAGAATCTTTCCGGTGGCGAAAGTTTCATTGCCAGTCTAGCGCTGTCACTCGGTCTTTCCGGCATGGCCAGCCGCAATGTGCGTGTCGATTCGTTGTTTCTCGACGAAGGCTTCGGCACTCTTGACGAAGATGCCTTGGAAACCGCCCTTGAAACCCTTTCGGGTCTGCAGCAGGACGGCAAGCTGATTGGCATCATCTCGCATGTTCCCGCCCTTAAAGAACGTATTGGTGCTCAGATCCAGGTTGAGGCAGGCAGTGCCGGGCGCAGTAGTCTCAGTGGCCCGGGATGTCGACGAATTTCTTGACTGGAAGGAAGCCGATCAAACCTCAGCAACCGCTGCGGTACATTGAAAGTGAAAAAATTTCTCCATCACTTTCCGCTGCTGTGATAGACTTACCCGGGTCTTTTATGGTTGCCGAATTTTTTCCGCACACCGGAGCATTTTAGCCGACTCTATGCCTGGTACAGGAACAGGGCTATGAAGTATTACCCCATCAATATCGACATTCGCGGTAAAGTTGCCATTATTGTCGGCGGCGGTGCGGTTGCCGAGCGTAAGTGCCAGATGCTCTTGGCGGCGGGAGCTGCGGTGACAGTTGTTGCACCCCGCCTTTCCCGGGGACTTCGATGTCTTCTGGAGAAGGGGCGTATCAGCCATCGTGCCCGTGACTATCGCCGGGGCGATCTTGCCGGGGCTTTTCTGGTTTTTGCCGCCACCGGGGATCGCACTATCAGCTCTGCCGTGGCTGAAGAGGCCTCGGAGTGGCGGATACTGGCAAACATTGCCGATATGCCGGATCGGAGCGATTTTACCACCCCGGCAGCCGTGGCGCGGGGCGAATTGTTGTTGACCGTTTCCACCGGAGGCAAATGTCCCGTACTGGCCAGGGAAGTCCGGGAAGAACTGAATGCCCGCTACGGCGAGGAATACGGCGAGGTTGTGCGAATACTGGGTGCGGTCCGGGAGAAACTGTTAGCCTCCAAGAAGGGCTGCCATGCGGTGAAAGAAATCCTGGATTCCCTTATTTCCCATAACTTGCCGGGCATTTTGTGCGGTGACTCACCGGATTCTGTAGATCGCCTGCTGCGGGAGATTGCCGGTCCGGGATTCAGCCTCAATGAACTGGGTCTAGAGAAGAGGAAGTCTGAATGAGTGTATTTTTTTATGTGACGGTTCTGGTGTTGTATGGAGCGGCGACTCTCCTGTACCTTCTGTTCATCGCCCGGCCTCGTGATGCCGTTGGCCGTATTTCCCGGTGGGTGCTGGCAGCGGGTTTTCTCTGCCATTGTGCGTTCACCTTTATCCGCTATCTGGAAGCGGGACATACCCCCATAACCAACCTTCATGAGTCTCTGTCGTTTTTCAGTCTGACTATTGTCGGGGTGTTTCTTGGCTTTCAGCACCGCTACCGGGCAGCCATTCTCGGCTCCTTTGTGACCCCACTGGCGCTGCTGGTCATGCTGGCGTCGGCGATATTTCCTTCGGCAATCGTGCCGCTGAATCCGGCCCTGAAAAGCGGCTGGCTCGGATTTCATACGATCACCGCCTTTGCCGCCTATGCAGCTTTTGCCATTGCTTTCTGCGCGGGGATCATGTACCTGCTCCAGGAGCATTTCCTGAAAAAAAAGAAACTGGGTGCCCTGTACCACCGACTTCCCTCACTGGAAGTTCTTGACGACATCAACTACCGTTGTCTGACCATCGGTTTTCCGCTGCTGACGATTGCCATCATTTCCGGGGCCATCTGGGCGGAATCCGCCTGGGGCGCCTACTGGAGCTGGGATCCGAAGGAGACCTGGTCCTTGATCACCTGGTTTGTCTACGCCGCGCTCCTCCATGGTAGGCTGACAACCGGCTGGCGGGGGAGCAGGGCCGCCATTTTGGCAATTGTTGGTTTTTGCGTTCTGCTTTTCACTTTCCTCGGCGTGAATCTCTTGCTGCCGGGGCTTCATAGCTACGGGTAATTCAGAAACAATGAATATTATCGTTGTGGGACTTTCCCACCATTCAGCTCCGATAGAACTCAGGGAAAAGCTGGCATTCGATGCCAACAGTATCGACGTGCCACTCCGTGAGTTGGTTTCTCTTCCCGATATTTCGGAAGGGGTTATCGTCTCCACCTGCAACAGGGTTGAGGTGTACGCCGTTACCCGTGATATCGCCGCCGGAATTGCCGAGGTTAAGCGCTTTCTGGCCGATTTCCATTCCCTGCCTTTTGACGCTGTTGAGCCTCATCTCTACGGTTATCATGGAGAGAATGCCATCTGTCATGTCTTTCGTGTTGCGTCCAGTCTTGATTCACTGGTCGTGGGCGAATCTCAGATTCTCGGGCAGATCAAGGCGGCCTATGGCTACGCCGCGGAATACAAATCTTCCGGTCTGATACTCAACCGCTTTCTCCATAAGGCTTTTTCCGTGGCCAAACGGATACGGACCGAGACCGGCATTGCGTCCTCCGCTGTTTCCGTCGCTTTTGCCGCTGTCGAGTTGGCGAAAAAAATCTTTGGCAATCTCTCTGACAAAACGGTGCTCCTTATCGGCGCCGGAGAGATGGGTGAATTGGCGGCGAAGCACTTTGTTTCCGCCGGCGTCCGCGACGTTCTCGTCGCCAATCGGACCTTTGAACGGGGTGAACGACTTGCCGAAGAGTTCGGCGGGCGGGCGTTGCGTTTCGATGATCTTTTCGACCATCTGCACAAAGCTGATATCGTGCTTTCCTCGACCGGGGCGTCCCACTTTATCCTCGAGCCGAAGAAGGTGGCTGAGGTTCTCCGTCGCCGCAAGTTGCGACCGATGTTCTTTATCGATATCGCCGTGCCGAGGGACATCGACCCCGCGGTGAACAGCCTGGAAAACGTCTACCTTTACAACACCGATGATCTGCAGGGCGTTGTGGAGAACAACCTGGAGCAGCGCCGGCGGGAGGCGGAAAAGGCCGAGGAGATTGTTACCAGTGAAATCGGGCAGTTTCTGGCATGGCTTTCTTCCCTTGAGGTAGTTCCGACGATTGTTGCCCTGCGTGGCCATTTTGAAGGGATTCGTCGGGCCGAGTTGGCAAAAACCCTTTCGTCGTGGAAGGGTCTGACGCCGGAAGAGGAAAAAAGGTTAGAGGCGCTTACCTCTGCGATGGTCAACAAGCTGCTCCATGTCCCGATAAATGTCCTGAAGCAGACCGGCCAGGGAAATCGGACCGATCTGTATCTCGATGCCCTGCGAAACCTTTTTGCGTTGTCCACCGAACCGATCGGCGGGCAGGATGGTCCTCCTCAAGACGAGGATGAAGAGTAGAAAAAAGCGAATGACACCTGCCGATGGGCATGTCTGGGAATGATTTTCCCGCAGTGTTTCATCTGCCCTTCTTGATACACGCGATGTAAAGCAAAGAACCCATCAATTTTATTTATGGAGAACATATCAGCAATGTCGAAATTACTGAAAATTGGAACTCGTAGCAGCCCGCTGGCACTCTGGCAGGCTGAATGGGTAAGTGCCCGGATTCGGGAGCGTTATTCGGATATTGAGGTTGCCCTGGTAAAAATCAAGACCACCGGCGATATAATTCTTGATGTGCCCTTGGCGCAGGTGGGAGGCAAAGGCCTCTTTGTCAAGGAGATCGAGGAGGCGATGCTCAGGGGTGAGGTGGATATTGCGGTCCACAGTATGAAGGACGTCCCGACCGTGTTTCCGCCAGGACTCGGCCTTACGTGCATTACCAAGAGAGAGGATCCGAGGGATGCGCTCATTTCCCGGGGACTTACTTTTGCCGATCTACCACACGGCGCGCGGATCGGAACCAGCGCTCTCCGTCGTCAGGCCCAGCTTCTGGCTCACCGACCCGACCTGGAAATGGTGGTGATTCGCGGGAATGTGCAGACTCGCCTCGGTAAGATAGAGAGCGAGGGGTTGGATGCGGTGATTCTTGCGGCGGCCGGTTTGAAGCGGCTCGGTTTCGCCGACAGGGTCACAGAGTATCTGCCGGTGGAGCTATCACTGCCTGCCATTGGCCAGGGTGCGCTGGGGATCGAGTGCCGTCTCGACGACCAGGAATTGGTGAAACTGATTTCTTTCCTTAATGATCCGGAGACGCAACAGTCTGTTGGTGCCGAGCGGGCCTTCCTGCTGCGCTGCGAGGGTGGCTGTCAGGTTCCCATTGCCGCTTTCGGTGAAATTGAGGGGGACCAGTTACACCTCACTGGCTTCATTTCCGCGGTGGATGGGACCCGATCAGTAAGGGGAAGCATTAGTGGCCCGGCAGATTCCTTTCTTTCGCTGGGAACGGAGCTTGCTGACCGCTTGCTGAGAGACGGTGGCCGGGAGATTCTGACTGAAGTGTACCAGCGAGAGCTTGCTGCTGAGTAGGATCTGCCGCTGTTGGAGTTTGACGGCGTTGGAAGTTAGCCGTGAGACGGGAGACGTTAGATGTAAGACGTGAGATGTCGAAAAAAGGCTTTACCACGTCTTCCTTCTCCCGTCTAACGTCTTACCTGCTCTATGGAATGTGAATGGTTTGTGAAAAATGAATATTAAAAGTGAAAAAATCGGCCATGTCTATTTAATCGGTGCCGGTCCCGGTGATCCTGGTTTGATCACTCTGAAGGGGCGGGAGTGCATTGCCAAGGCTGATGTCATCCTCTACGATTATCTGGCGCACAAGGGACTGCTGTCATTTGCGCGCTCCGATGCTGAGCTAATCTATGCCGGCAAGGTTGGCGGAGCCCACAATCGTGAACAGTGGCAGATCAATGACATGCTGGTGGAAAAGGCGCAACAGGGCAAAGTGGTGGCACGCCTAAAGGGCGGGGACCCCTTCATCTTCGGTCGCGGCGGTGAAGAATGCGAAGCGCTGGTAGCAGCAGGAATCCCGTTTGAAGTCGTGCCGGGGGTCACCGCGGCGGTGGGTGCTGCGGCCTATGCGGGCATCCCTCTGACACACCGTGATTTTACCACCTCTGTTTGCTTTGTCACCGGCCATGAGAGCAGTGGCAAGGAAGTGTCGGGGATTGACTGGTCGCAGCTTTCACTCGGCAACGGTACATTGGTTTTCTATATGGGGATGAAAAATCTCCCCCAGATAACAGCTAACCTCATTGTTCACGGCCGGTCATCTCAGACGCCGGTGGCGCTAGTCCGCTGGGGCACACGCCCGGAGCAGGATGTGCTGACCGGAACTCTGGCTGATATCGCTGAAAAGGCTCACAAGGAAGGATTCAAGGCACCGGCTGTTATCATCGTGGGTGACGTGGTGAGCCTGCGGGACAAGCTTCGCTGGTTCGATACCCGTCCTCTGTTTGGTAAGGGAATCCTCGTTACCCGGGCAACCGATCAGGCTGGGGTCTTTTCCCGCCTCCTCGAGGGGTATGGCGCTCAAGTCCTGGAATGCCCGACCATTGTCGTCACTCCACCGGAAAACTTCCAAGACCTGGACGATAGTCTTCGTACTCTCAAGAGGTACGACTGGGTGATCTTTACCTCGGCAAATGGCGTGCAGTTCTTTTTCGAACGTCTCCATGCACTGGGACTCGACAGCCGGGCACTTGGCTCGTGCCGGGTCGCCGCTGTTGGTTCGAAGACCAGCGCGGCGCTTGTTCTCTACGGCATCAGGCCGGACCTGCTCCCCTCCGGTTTTCATGCGGAAGGGGTTGTTGCAAAGTTTGCCGAGCTGGATGTTGCTGGCCTGAAAGCCCTCTATCCGAAAGCCGACCGGGTTCGCGATGTTCTCCCCAAAGGGCTTGCTGAGCTTGGTATGGAGCTTGTTGCCCCAGTCGCCTATCGAACTGCTGTTCCGGATGCCATCTCAGCGGAGGCCCTCAATGCCCTGGCGGAGCGGCGAATCCATTGCATAACGTTCACGTCCTCGTCAACGGTCACCAACCTTGCTGCTCTGGTTGGAGAGAATCGGCTGCTTCATCTCCTCGATGGGGTTGCCGTAGCGTCCATCGGTCCCGTTACGTCCGCCACTTGTCGCGAATTGGGACTCCGCATCGATATGGAACCGGAAAAATCAACCATTGAAGCGCTGACGGAAGAAATCGTCGGGTATTATTCCTCATGATAAGGTTTCTGGCTGGAAACTATCCTGATTGAGGAGGGTTTTGTGAAAACATCAAGGAATGTTTCCTTGTATAATTAGCAGATTACGGAGGTTATATATGTTCTACCCATCCTATCGAGGTCGCCGCATACGTGGCAGGGAGGTCTTTCGCCGGATGGTCTGCGAGACCAGTCTTTCGGTTAACGACCTCATCTATCCAATGTTTGCAGCGTTCGGTTCCGGAATACGCAAGGAAATTTCCTCCATGCCCGGTATCTACCAGCTGTCGGTGGAAAACCTCGTGGCCGAGGCTCGAGAGGTTCATGAATTGGGCATTCCGGCAGTTATCCTTTTTGGAATCCCTGAATACAAGGATTCCATCGGGAGCAGTGCTTGCCTGGAGAAGGGTGTGGTTCAGGAGGCAATCAGGGCGTTGAAGAGGGATGTTCCTGGTCTGGCTGTAATTACCGACGTCTGCATGTGTGAGTATACCGACCATGGCCACTGTGGCGTGATTAAGGATGGCGATGTGGACAATGATGCTACTCTTGAGCTTCTCTGTGAAGAGGCCCTTTCTCATGCACAAGCGGGTGCTGACATGGTTGCTCCCTCGGATATGATGGATGGTCGGGTGCGGGCAATCCGGGAGATTCTCGACGGGAATGGCTTTAGCCACCTACCGATCATGAGCTATGCGGTCAAGTACTCCTCCGGCTACTATGGTCCGTTCCGTGAGGCCGCCGAATCCGCCCCGCAGTTCGGCGACCGACGTTCTTACCAGATGGACCCAGCCAACCGGCTCGAAGCGATCCGTGAGGCGGCTATGGATGTTGAGGAGGGTGCGGATATCCTGATGGTGAAACCAGGATTACCCTATCTGGATATCGTGCGGGAGGTTCGGAACGAATTTAACTTGCCGTTGGCGGTCTACAATGTCTCCGGTGAGTACAGCATGGTCAAGGCCGCGGCCCGAAATGGCTGGATCGACGAGGATCGAGTGGTAATGGAAACCATGACTGCCTTCAAACGGGCAGGAGCTGATCTGATCCTGACCTATCATGCAAAGGATGTGGCTCGTCTTTTACGGAAGGGTTGCTAGGAGTCTGTCGGGCTTAGGAAGTCGATACAAGAATTCGACTGGCGATTCATTCCACGAGAAATTCCAGTTGAAAGCGGAGCTTCATTAGAGTGCTGCTTCCTGGCCCATCAAAAAATATCATCTTCAATATTTCTCCACTGCCCTCCAGATTTTCCTTGTCGAGCAGCGATACCCTGAGTGTTCCGGTGGAAGGGGCATCGGCAACGGATGATGCCGACCCCGCTGCACCCTCGCAATAACATCTTGGACGACTTCAAACCTTACGGCAAATCGCTTAATTACACACTTCCTCTTATCTCGTGCGTCATACCCCCTAATGCCTAACGTGAGAAAGTCGCAAGCCCTCCGATGTCCCGCTAGCTCGGCCGGCTTGATGAAGCCCCGAATGTCGTCAACTCCTTGCCAGGCAGTGTCATGATATGCGTATATCCTCAGAAGTATCCCAAAAGTTAAATTATATCAGATTATTAAGTAGCCTCAGTATGGGCTTTTAGGCACCAGCTGCCCCTTGCAAGAGGCGCTGCACCAGCTAAATAAGTGTGTTGCAGGCGCGGTTGTCTGTGTTTGAGCCAAAAAAAATCTTGACAATACGTTATGTTCTAATCTATATAATGCTTCAAATTTTACATTAATTTATGTAAGTTCGAATAGCAATCCGTACGTAATTTGTTATGGGTATTGGGCTGCGGGTGCCACAGGGAACGGCAATGTCAATTATGTTTGGGCAGGAAAACATTGCGTGGTTAATTTCGGCCAAAGAGCTTTTATGTCCTTGGACTACTGTTTTTCGCGGGTTTGGTGTCTAATTTAAATATATAACATGTTATGTACCTATTTCATCTTATTGCGTGGAAGGTTTAATGGAAAAACAAGAGAAAATCACCGAGCTGTTGAATGATCTGAAAAAAACACAGTTTACCGGTTTTATCAGGATCAACTTCAGCCAGGGCGGCATAACCAGAATAGAAAAAAATGAGGAAATACTAAAAACAAAGACTTAGTGCCTCGGTACACTTGACTGTTTGCCGATTGATCTTTTGCATGCCTTCATATGCGGACCATAAAGTCCAAGTATAAACGCCTGAAGGTGTGTGCTTGCGTCTATTTGTAATAGTAATTATTATTAACCTTAAGGCAGTTACAGCGTCCTGATGTTTTTGAAAGGTAAGTGAATAAATGCCTTTAAAGGTTAAACGTGGATAGCCAGGGTGCTGGCGAGTATTTAACCGACAGATAATCATCGCTTGGAGTCATCGTTATAACAATGATCACTCTGATTAAATAATATTATATAAATAAACAGGTTTGCTTAGAGCAATAAGTGAGCCGACAAATAGATTTTTATCTATTGGTCCTTTGCTGACCGTTTATGACGGACACAGAAAGCCCGAGTGAAAAGACTGCCAGTTTTCGCTCGGGCTTTTTTTTGTCTTATAAAAGTTGTTTGAGGCAATAAAACCTATAGCGATTAAGCCCACATTTATAAATGCGCAAATAAAAACATACCTTTGTATAAGGTCTTTATTGAAATTAATGTATAGAGAAGAGGAGAGTAGTGAATGAAAAAAATGGTGGCGATATTTATTGTAACACTCCTGGCCATGACTCTTTTTATGCCGTTTGTAGTCGGTGCGAGCGGAACAGAGGCTTCGGTAAGTCATGCTGCAGACTCAGCTGCGGCTATTGATCATGCTGCGACTCCAGCGGCACACGGCGCATCAACTGCCGGACATATCAACCTCGGCGCGGAATTACCGCTGTGGGCGGCAATTCCGTTTGCGGGCATTCTGCTGTCCATAGCCCTTTTTCCACTGTTTGCGCCGAACTTCTGGCACCACCATTATCCGAAAGTTTCTCTTGCCTGGGCGTTGCTATTTGCGGTGCCCTTTCTTTTTGTCTACAAGGGGACCGCGTTTTACGAAATTTGCCATATCTATATCATTGACTACATACCCTTTATTATCCTGCTCGGCGGCCTGTTTACGGTGTCGGGCGGCATCCTGATCCGGGGAACGCTCAAGGGCTCTCCGGTGGTCAACTGCTTGATCCTGATCATCGGGACAATCCTTGCTTCGTGGATCGGAACTACCGGCGCGGCGATGGTTCTCATCCGGCCGCTTCTTCGCTCCATTGCCTGGAGGAAGCACAAGGTTCATACCATCGTTTTTTTCATATTCCTCGTCTGTAATGTCGGCGGCGCTCTTACTCCGCTGGGTGATCCGCCGCTCTTTCTCGGCTTTCTCCACGGCGTACCGTTCTTCTGGACCATGAAGGCGCTTCCGGCCATGCTGTTCGTCAGTATCATCCTCCTTATAGTGTACTTTGTCCTGGATAGCTTTTATTACCGGAAAGAGGACCTGTCCGTTATCAATGCGACCGAGAAAGAGCCCCTCAAAATTGAAGGGATGCATAACTTTCTTTACCTGGGTGGAATTGTCGGTGCGGTTCTTTTCAGCGGGCTTGTCAAAATGGGCAATGTCACCATCCTCGGCGTTCATCAGGCGGTACAGAACCTGGTAAAGGATGCGGCCATCGTTGTGATTTCGATAATGTCAATGGTAACAACCAGCAAAGCTTTGCGTGAGGATAACCAGTTCAGCTGGGAACCCATCAAGGAGGTTGCCTTCCTGTTTGCCGGTATCTTTATGACCATTATCCCTGCCCTTGCGATCCTCAAGGCGGGAGAGCACGGAGCACTCGGACTTCTGGTCAAGGCTGCCGATAAACCCGCCCACTACTTCTGGCTGTCAGGCATCCTTTCCAGCTTCCTGGATAACGCTCCCACCTACCTGTCATATTTCAATACGGCACTCGGCAAGTTTTTCCCCGGGCAGACTGAGCTTGCAGCTGTCCCGCAGCTATGCAGTAATCTGCCGATCCCCGGTCGCGATGGATTAACCTACAGTGACTACCTGCTGGCTATTTCTCTCGGCTCGGTGTTCATGGGTGCTAATACCTATATCGGCAATGCGCCTAACTTCATGGTCAAGTCCATAGCTGAGGAGTCAGGCGTTGCCATGCCCAGCTTCTTCGGCTACATGTTCAAGTATTCAATACCGTTTCTCGTGGTAACGTTCATCCTCGTGACCTTCGTGTTTTTCTAAGGATGACGGAACTGGTTAGAAAGATAATCGAAACCCGAGCAGCAGAATTCTCGTTTGGCGCCTGCGGTAAGGCCGGGCAGGGACCAAAGGCGCTGGACGGAATAAGTATTCAGATCGAGAAAGGGGAACTTGTCGCCATAGTTGGCGGCAATGGCTCCGGAAAAACGACCTTTGTGCGGCTTTTGAATGCATTGCTTCAGCCGACTGCGGGCACTGTTTACATTGATGGGGTTGATACTAGAGATAAAGAGAATCTTTGGGAAGTTCGCAGATTTGCAGGAATGGTCTTCCAGAATCCCGATAGTCAGATTGTCGGGACAACGGTAGAAGAGGATGTGGCATTCGGTCCGGAAAACCTTGGCCTGGATCCGGGTGTAATAGCCATGAGGGTTAGAGGCGCCTTGCGGGAAGTTGGTATGGCTGAACATGCCGATGCAGCTCCCCACCTCCTGTCAGGTGGACAGAAACAAAGGGTATCTCTGGCGGGCGTACTCGCCATGAAACCGGAGTGCATAATTCTTGATGAAGCAACCGCCCTGCTGGACCCGGTTGCCCGAAAAGAGGTCATGGAGCTGGTCTGCCGCCTCAACAGGGAAGAAGGAATTACGGTTCTATTTATTACCCATATAATGGAAGAAGTCGGGCTTGCGGACAGGGTAATCGTGCTTGACGCGGGAAGCGTCGTGCTTGATGGTAAGCCGGGTGAAGTTTTTTCGCAGGTGTCCCGAATAAGGGGGTTGGGTCTCGATGTGCCGCAGGTGATAGAGCTTTTCGATCAGTTGCGGCAGGAGGGTTTTGGTCTCCCCGAAGGTGTTTTCGATGAAGATGAAGCGTTGGCCATCTTGACAGGAGAAATGAATGCTGAATGAAGAAACGCTTTCTATAAAACTCGAAAGCCTTTCACATAGGTACCAGCAAGGGACTCCTTTCGAGAAAACTGCTTTACGGAATATAACGCTCGACATAGAACCTGGAATATTCCTTGGTATTGCGGGGCGATCTGGTTCCGGGAAGACGACCCTGATTCAGCACCTGAACGGGCTCCTGAAACCGACCTCCGGCAGAATCACTGTTAATGGATCCTTGGTAGAGAAGCGCAGGTTGCGGGATCTGAGAAGACAGATCGGGTTGGTGTTTCAGCACCCGGAACACCAGTTGTTTGAGGAAACGGTTTTTCGGGATATTTCATTCGGACTGACCGGAACCGAATTGAGTGTTGCTGAAGTAGGCGATCGTGTCAGGGACGCACTGATGTCAGTTGGTCTTAGTGAAAATTTCCTTGAAAGATCTCCTTTTGAATTGTCAGGAGGCGAGAAAAGAAGGGTTGCCATTGCCGGGGTTCTGGTCATGAAGCCGTCAGTCCTAGTCCTTGACGAACCGGCGGCTGGTCTCGATCCAGGGGGGCGCCGGGAGATCCTGGATTTTATCATCAAGCTTCGGAAAGAGCGTAACATAACCGTTATTCTTGCAACTCATGATATGGAGGAGCTTGCACGCTCCGCAGATAGAGTGGTTGTCCTGCAGAACGGCAGCATAGCCTTGAACGGATCAACAAGAGAGGTTTTCAGTGACCTTGAGGCTCTTGAACGTACCGGACTCGAGCCTCCGCAGATTACCCGTCTCATGAAGAAGCTGAAAAAGGTGATGCCGGAGATCAAAGACGGAATTCTTACCGTTGATGAAGCCGTGGAGGAACTGAAACGGCTGTATCAGGAGGGGTACAGGTGGGGAGACTATGATAAGAGATTTGCTTATGGGCCGCTACCTGCCCGGCAGTTCGATGCTGCATAGGTCGGACCCTAGAACGAAGATACTGCTGGCGACCGTCTTTATGGTGCTTGTTTTCCTTGCTGAAGGGTATCTGTCGTTCTTTCTGCTTGTTTCTTTTGTCCTGATCATTTCAAGCCGGGTTGGCAAACCTCTCAAGCATTCTTTGAGAGGTGTAAAACCGATCCTGTTTATCGCTGTGTTCATGATAGCTGTAAATTCCATTGCTGTTAAAGGAACGCCCCTTTTGGACTATGGAATATTCAGGCATTTTTCGCGGGAGGGAGTTTCTTTATCTGTCCTGATGGTCCTGAGGTTGTTTCTGCTCCTTACCGGAGCTTCGCTGCTAACTTCTACAACAACACCGATCTCCCTCACGGACGGGTTGGAGGCTCTTTTGAAACCTCTGAAAAGTTTCAAGATACCGGTCCATGAGGCTGCAATGATGATGTCCATTGCCCTAAGGTTTATCCCTGTAGTCCTCGATGAAGCCGAAAGAATCTTCAAGTCTCAGGCATCGCGGTGTGCTGAATTTGCCTTTGGCAATCCCCTGCAAAGGGCTCGAAACTATCTGTCGGTCCTGCTACCACTGTTCGTTGGTGCCTTTAGGAGGGCAGACGACTTGGCTACGGCCATGGAGGCAAGATGCTATCGGGGGAGTGCCGGCAGGACGAGAATGAAACGGCTTGAACTGTCACGCGCGGATTTTACCTGTGCGGCCGTCATGTTTGTGTTCTCGTCGGCTCTTATCTGTATCGAGTACGTGCGGTCTTGATGTCAAATACCCTTTCAGCCGGACAAGAACGGAGGCTGCGTCAGCTGAGCGGTATACCAATGAACCCAGGAGTGAAAAGAACATGAGAAAAGCCAGCTTCAAGGGCGGTATCCACCTTCACGGATACAAGGAATTGACCAGTGGGAAAGCAACGGTGCCCGCTCGCATTCCTGACAAGGTGTACATTCCTCTTTCACAGCATATCGGTGCTCCATGCGCATCTTTAGTGCTGGTGGGGGATACGGTCAGGAAAGGACAAAAAATCGGCGAAGGGAAAGGTTTCGTTACTGCCCCGATTCATGCCAGCGTCAGTGGAAAAGTCTCGGCCATCGAGCTAAGGGAGCATCCGGGCGGAACGTTTTGTCCACTGTGTTGTTATTGAGAATGACGGTAAAGAGGAATGGGCGGAATCGGTTAAGCCACCTGCTAACCCGGCCGCATTGAGTCCCGAGGAACTCAGGAAGATTATTCTAGAGGCGGGAATAGTCGGAATGGGGGGAGCGACGTTTCCTTCACATGTCAAGTACGGTCCGGTCGAGGGGAAAAAGGCTGAGGTTGTGATCCTGAACGGGATCGAATGTGAACCGTACCTTACCTCGGATCACCATCTTATGCTGGAAAAGCCGGAGCGAATTGTTGCCGGTCTGCGCTATATCATGCGCAGCACCTGCTGTGATAAGGGCATAATCGCCATCGAGGACAACAAGATGGATGCGGTGGAAATGCTACGAAATGCTGCCGCTCCCTTTAAAGAGATAACCGTAATGGTTGTTCCGGAAAAGTATCCGCAAGGTTCGGAAAAGCAGCTAATTTATGCATGTACCGGCAAAGAGGTTCCCGCTGGTGGGGGGTTGCCGCTGGACGTGGGCGCGATCGTCAATAATGTCGGAACCGCTGCTGCTATCGCCGATGCAGTTGAAAAGGGCATCCCTCTTATTGAACGGTACCTGACCCTGAGTGGCGACGGCATAAGCACGCCCGAAAACTATCTTGTCAGGATTGGAACTCTCTTTAAAGATCTGATCGAGCAGAGTGGCGGCTATGTCGGAACTATAGAGAAAATCCTTGCAGGCGGCCCAATGATGGGCAAGACAATCTTTAACGACGAAGTGCCGGTGGTCAAGGGCTCTTCGGGTATTGTTGTTGTCAAGAACGATGGTAAGCCGGACATTAAGGAGTTCAGCTGTGTGCGCTGCGCAAAGTGTATTGACGCCTGTCCTGCCTTCCTGGAGCCGACTTCTCTTGTCAGGCTGTCAAAAAAGAGTGCCTGGGAGGAAGCTGAACAATACCAGGTGACCAGCTGTATCGAGTGTGGATCCTGTGTCTTTGGCTGTCCGGCTCACATTCCGCTTGTACAACATATACGCAAGGCAAAGCAGGCTGTTCTGGCTGCAAAAGCCAAGGCTAAAAAGTAACGGAGGGAAGGAAAAGATGACTAACCAGGACAATTTATTGACTGTATCTTCATCGCCGCATCTGCACAGTCTGGACAGTGTGCCGGCTGCAATGCGGGATGTATTGATAGCGCTGGTTCCAGCGCTTATTGTGGCGGTATACTTTTTCCGATTGCCCGCTGTCATGGTAATTCTTGCCTGCGTGGTAAGCGCCTATGTTACTGAACTGGTCTGTCTCAAAATTATGAAAAGAGAGTCGTCGACCAAAGAGTACAGTGCCATTGTTACCGGGTTGCTGCTGGCATTCTGCCTGCCGCCGACACTGCCGGTTTGGATGGCAGCACTTGGCTCCATATTCGCTGTTGTCATTGCCAAGCATCTTTTTGGTGGTCTTGGCCACAATATTTTTAACCCGGCACTGATCGGCAGGGCCTTCCTGTTGGCATCTTTTCCTGTCGCAATGACCACGTGGGTAAGCCCAATTGACGGTCTCACCACCGCATCGCCACTCGGGATTCTGAAGGAAGCCACAGGGGCGCAACTTCCCAGTATCTCCAATTTATTGCTGGGCAATGTGAGTGGAAGTATTGGCGAAACCAGCGCCCTTGCCCTCCTCATCGGTGGCATGTATCTCCTCTACAAAAAGCACATTGACTGGCGTATTCCGGGCAGCTACCTGGGTACAGTCTTTGTATTAACGTCCATCGTTGCTGTAGTCAAGGGTCAGGGCCTTGAATACCCGCTATTCCACCTGTTTGCCGGAGGCCTTATCCTTGGTGCATTCTTTATGGCCACTGACTGGGTGACAAGCCCTGTAACTAAAACGGGTAGGCTTATCTTCGGAGTTGGAGCGGGAATTCTGGTTGTTCTTATACGCCTCAAAGGTGGTTACCCCGAGGGGGTGTGCTATTCCATCCTGCTCATGAATGTCGTGACCCCTCTGATTGACCGCTACACAAAAGCGCGAGTTTTCGGGAGGGTGAAGAGCTATGCTTGAAATTATTAAACTTGGTGTTTTTCTGCTTGTACTCGCTGGGGTTGGCAGTTTTGGTGTCAGCTATGTTAACAGCATGGCAGAACCTCTTATCGCAGAACAGGCTTTGAAGGCTAAAATATCCAGCTTCAAGGAAATCTATCCTCAGGGTGAAGAGGTGAAGGATGAGTCTGCCCAATACATCAAGAGTGATACTAATCCCCTGATCAAGGAGATCAACGTCGCTTACATAAGTGGTGCTCCAGCCGGCGTCATTTATTTGGTAGAGCCGAAAGGATACGGCGGACCGCTCAGAATCATGGTAGGCTTCGACATCGCGCAAAAAAAATTGACCGCTATAAAAGTTCTTAGCCAGACGGAAACCCCCGGACTTGGTGCAAAGTCCAAAGACAGCTTTTTCCAGGACCGCTATAAGGACAAAAGTGCTGCTGTCGCTCTTGAGGTAACGAAAGTGCCTCCGGTTAAGGACAACCAGATTCAGGCTATCACAGCGTCTACCATCACTTCAAAGGCCGTTACCAGCGGGGTAAATGCCGCAAGAGAGAACTTCATGAGCAACTTTGTCAAATGAGCACTGACTGCCTTAAGAGGCAAACGAACTATTATAGCTGGAGGTAACTCATCATGAGTTTGGTGAACGAATTTACGAAGGGAATTGTCAAGGAAAACCCACTGTTCCGTCTGGTACTGGGTATGTGTCCTGCCTTGGCTATTACCACGTCAGTGGAGAACGGCCTTGGCATGGGGGCTGCGTTTACGGCGGTCTTGCTTGCCTCTAATATTGTTATCTCTGCAATGCGTAAGATAATTCCGGACAGTGTCAGGATTCCAGCATATATCGTAATCATAGCTTCTTTCGTTACTATGATTGACCTGGCGATGCATGCTTATACACCTGACCTATATAAATCGCTGGGAATTTTTATCCCTCTGATCGTTGTTAACTGCATCATTCTTGGTAGAGCAGAAGCATTCGCGAACAGGAATTCGGTTGTTCCCTCAGTCTTTGATGCACTAGGAATGGGATTAGGTTTTACCTTGGCATTGGTTCTTGTCTGCACCTTTAGGGAAGTTCTGGGAGCAGGTACCTTTCTGGGGCATACCATCTTACCGGAAAGCAAGTCGGCGATTCTCATGATTTTGCCTCCAGGAGGATTTGTTACCCTTGGCTGCATGCTCGGATTTCTGAACAAGGTTCAGGGAAAAACCGCTTAAGAGAGGAGATGATATTTCATGCAAGACTATTTCATAATTATCGTGAGTGCAGTGTTGATCAACAACATCGTGCTCTCCCAGTTCCTGGGGATATGTCCATTCGTCGGTGTTTCCAAGAAACTTAGCGCAGCACTCGGCATGGGCGCCGCCGTTACCTTTGTTTTGGTCCTGGCTGGTGGTCTTACCTGGGTTATCCAGACATACATGTTGAATCCCTTCAATATCGGCTATCTGCAGACTATCGCCTTCATCCTGGTAATCGCATCGCTGGTTCAGTTTGTTGAGATGGTAATAAGGAAATTCAGCCCCGTTCTCTACAAATCGCTTGGGGTCTACCTTCCGCTTATTACCACCAATTGCGCGGTTCTGGGTGTGGCAATTCTCAATATCCAGAAGGAGTTTACCCTTTTGCAGGCACTGGTGTTCAGCTTGAGCCATGCGATTGGTTTTACCCTGGCGCTTGTTCTAATGGCTGGTATCCGAGAGAGGCTCGAAGATGCGGACACCCCAAAGTGTATGCAGGGTATGCCGATTGCTCTCGTTACCGCAGCATTGATGTCCATGTCATTCCTCGGGTTCAGTGGACTGGTCTAATTCTTACTTGGAGGTATAACGAATGTTAGCTGCTGTTATAGGTTTGGCGGGCATGGGAGCGGCCTTCGGGGTTGTCCTGGGCATCGCCAGCAAAAAGTTCGCAGTGGAAGTCGATCCACGGGTTGATGCCATTTTGCAGGTTGTCCCGGGGGCCAATTGCGGCGCCTGTGGTCAGCCTGGTTGTGGTGGCTACGCGGAAGCCGTTGTTGATGGCTCAATACACCCGCGTGTCTGCACTCCCGGTGGTGCTTCATTGTATGAGAAAATCGCCGCTATTCTGGGAACGGAAGTCTCGGATTACGAAGAACGCAAGGTGGCCCAACTTCTTTGTCAGGGTGGGACTGGACAATCAAAGATGCTCTACCGCTATAAGGGAATCGAGGATTGCCATGCAGCACTTTCAGCTTTCAAGGGCCCCAAGGCATGCAATTACGGTTGCGTCAGGCTTGGCTCCTGCGCAAAAGTTTGTCCTTTCGGCGCTATTGAATTCGGCGCCGACGGATTGCCGGTTGTGGACTACTATAAGTGCACCGGATGCAACAAATGTGTCCTTGAATGTCCTCAGCGCATATTGAAACTGGTTGACATAACGCGTCTTGCTCACGTTCGCTGTGTGAACATCGACAAGGGAAAAGACGCTAAAGCCGCTTGCTCGGTGGCATGCATCAAATGCAAGCTCTGTGAAAAGTATTGCCCTGAAGACGCTGTTCATGTTGTTCCGAGTGGATCGGGAACTGTGGCCATTATTGATTACACAAAATGCACCAACTGCGGTATTTGTGTTGCCAAGTGCCCGACCAAGGCAATTGATATGATTTCGCCCATCGCAGAGAAAGTTATTCTGCAAATGAAGGACCACGCAAATCCAGAGGGCTCGCCTTGAAGCCCTGTAGGCAGAAATGAAAAAGAGGACCCTGGTCTGGCTTGTCGTGTCAGTGTCCCTGTTGGGATCACTCTATTTGTCGCTGCACTTTCGGCGTCAGGTGGAGTATAGAAGTGACCAGTTTTTGATGGATACTCTGGTAAGCATTAGGGTGTACGGTAAAGATAAGGAACAGCTACGGAAAGCCGTCTGGGAAGCCTATGCAGAAATGCATCGTATTTCCGACCTAACGGACCGGTTTCCCTCGATTGAAACTACTGCCCATACTGTGAGCGATGTTTGCCGAATAAATGACATGGCCGGCGTCAAACCTGTCCGGGTTGATAGCGATACCTTTGCCATGCTGGAACTTGCCCGTACCTATCATGATCGTAGTGGCGGGGCCTTTGATGTGGTCATCGGTCCCGTAATGGATCTTTGGGGATTCGGCGGAAACAATCCTCATGTTCCCAAGGACGATGAGATAACGGCGGTACTTGGCTTCGTGGACAACGCCCAATTAGTTTTGAATCGGAAGGAGCAAACGGCTTTTCTGGCAAAAGCGGGTATGCGCCTCGATTTGGGAGCACTAGCGAAAGGTTATGCGACGGAAAAAGCCCTTCAGGTCCTGAAAAGAAATGGAGTAGAGAAAGCCCTGATAGATGCCGGCGGCAACATACGTGTCCTCGGGACAAATGCCGGGAGCGACTCTTGGAGGGTCGGGATAAAAAATCCGCTGAAATCAGGGGATATTCTGGCCGTACTTTCACTGGAGGATTTGGCTGCCGTTACTTCGGGCGATTATTATCGTTATTTTGAATCCGGGGGGAGACGATATAATCATATCCTCGATCCCCGAACGGGGTATCCGGCGACGGAGAATATGAGTGTTACCGTCGTAACCAAGGACGCTGGTCTTGCAGATGTCCTGTCGACCGCTTTTTTCGTCCTCAATCCGGAAAAAGTTCTGGAAGTAGCAAAAAAGCTTGAAGGGGTGGACGTGTTTCTTGTTACTGCCGACAGGCGGATACTGTATACACCCGGACTTAAGGGTAGGATAGAGCTGAGAGTCGGGGCCGATTTTCGTTATGACCAAAGCCGATAGGTATTTGGTGGCAGGAGTACTCGTCATTGCTCTGATGTCTGCGGCGTTATTGTGTCGCAATTCCTTCCTACCGCAATCCAGAATCGGTAGCTGCTTTGCTTGTGTCAAGATTCAAGGCAAACTTTTCAAAAGAATTGATCTGTCGGGGCCGGGGAATGAAACGACTTTTACCCTCCAGGGTGCCAAGGGACTCGCAACAGTGGAGATTGAGAATAGAAGAATCCGGATGTTGGATGCGCCCTGCCCGGATCGAATTTGCGTTAGGAGAGGTTGGATAGGCAAACCTGGCGAATCCATCGTCTGTATCCCGAACGAGATACAGATTTATATAGAAAGCGGGGACAGGCTTGACGCTGTTACCCGCTGAACCGAGAGGCGCCTGTATGTCTAACACACGGAAGCTGGTCTTCTTTTCACTGTTGGTCGCCTTGGGGACTACCCTTCATGTGGCTGAGGGGATGATTCCCAATCCTTTTCCTCTTCCGGGGGTGAAGCTTGGCTTCGCCAATGTCGTGACATTTGTTGCATTATACTTCTTTGGTTTTCGCGACGGCATGGCAGTTGCCGTGTTACGGGTGGTTCTGGGGTCCCTTGTGGGGGGAGTTTTTCTTTCTCCAGCTTTTCTGATGAGCCTTAGCGGGGCTGTTATCAGCACGGTAGTTATGGCTTGTCTTCTTAGTTATGCTCCGTGTTTCAGTATCAAGGGTGTCAGTGTTGCAGGTGCTGTTAGTCATAATGTTGGTCAGCTTTTGGCGGCGGCACTCCTGATTCAGAGCCAAGCCATTTTCTTCTATTTTCCATTTCTTCTCCTGGCGGCAATTCCGACAGGTATGATTACTGGACACCTTTTGGATGCTCTGCTTACGAGACTTGATAAATCTGGAATCATGCATGAATATGCCAATTGGCCGTCATGAGCTATTGTTAGTAGTTTAGTTATAGTGTCTGTAATTGGAAGATAGCAGTATTTATGAGAATGACTACATTGCCATAGTCAAGGAATCACACAGATTGCTGATGGATTGCTGTAATATCTGTAAATACGGCTACTAAATAGGACTTATTAGAGGGGGGTGCAACGATGGAAAATAAATTTACCGAGGTCGTATTCGAAGGGCACTACGACACTGTCAGGGGCTTTATTGAAGGCTTTCAGGATGGCATGGGAACGTCTTACAAGTTCTTTTTTAGTTCCGAAGCGGGGATAGAAGCCGAAACTTTTGCTGAACTCATCAAGGAATGGGTCTTTCTGGGGCATAAGCTTCATCATGTTGTTATGGAAGACGCCCTATTTGCGAAAATCAAAGATTTGCTTTCACGAAAAGGCGAGGATGCTTTGTTGAATTCCAGCTCGATAAAAGCAACAGCATGTGTCAAGGAAGCATCATTCAATTTTAAGTTCGATGCTTATGCGCGCAAATATGCCAACGAAATAAAGGAATTGCTTAGCAATCTTCCGCAAGGTATTTCACTTCATCATTACAAGCCTGAGGAGAAAATTGATCCGGATGCCGAGGGGGTGGAGCTATATGCACCGGCTCATGACTATATCTTCCATGGGAAAGGCACCATTATCGGCCCGGTTGAACAGGTGGTTGCCCTTCGCATGGTTCTTAACGACCATCCGCTTATAGAGGCAGAAAAGGTATTTTTAGAGCTATGCTAATAGTTCGCTATGTTTGAAAATTAATAATAAGTGCAACATAAAAATAATATAAGAAATATGCCTTGACTTTTAGTTGAGTCATATTTTATAGTGCATGAAAAATATTGTCATAATATATTGCTTGACTACTAAGACCGTACCTTGTCATTACTAAGGTGCCTGGCTATAAGTATTGTCTTATACGGTCTATCTACTTTAAATGTGATAATATAAACTAGCAGGCTCATGATATAGTTGTATGTTTGCGCTAGTAATTGTAGATTTCTTTTGTGCCTGAAAAATAGGTGCAGTTCTGAATATGATAAGATTCAACCGACTTGTTGATACTGTATGGATTAATTGCACACGTAACTATTAGCATGTTTGGTCCTTTGCTGACCGTTTTACGGACCCAGAAAGCCCAAGTAGAAGCCACTAGGCTTTTTCTTGGGCTTTCTGCGTATTGGACAAAGAAATATGTTTGCAAGTCCTAGGTGTTGGGAAACAGCTGTCGGTATTTCCGAAAATGAAATTCAGGTTACAGATGTCCGGAAACATTCGGGCAAAATGGTGTTACGGCATCTGTCACAAAACTAAATAATGGAGGTATGTCATGGCGGATGTAAATCAGCAGATTGACCAACTGGTAGCGAAGGCGCAGAAAGCTGCCGAAATCATGAAAGGTTTCACCCAGGAGCAGGTTGACAAGATCTGTGCGGCAATGGACGTAGCCAGTGTTGCCAACGAAGTCAAACTCGCCGAAATGGCTGTTGAAGAAACCGGAATCGGTCGTGCCGACCACAAAGCAATTAAGAATCACCTCGGCGCACACGTTGTCTATGAATGGCAGAAAGACAAGAAATCTGTTGGTGTTATCGAAGAAAAGGACGGCGTATCCTATATTGCTGAGCCTTTTGGTGTTCTTGCCGCCGCTACCCCAACCACCAACCCCACCTCCACCACCGAGTTCAAAGCCATTATCGCACTGAAGGGCCGCAATGTTATCATCTTTGCCTTCCATCCCCGCGCACAGAAGTGCAGCGCTTATGCAGCGCAGCTCATGCTCGACGCGGCAGTTAGCGCTGGTGCTCCTGAAGGCTGCATTCAGTGGATCGCGGAACCCTCAATCGAGGCAACCGGTGCCCTGATGAAGCACCCGGGCGTAAAACTTGTTCTCGCCACCGGCGGCGGCGCCATGGTCAAGTCGGCATACAGCTCCGGCCACCCTGCAATCGGCGTTGGCCCGGGCAATACACCTGTTTTCATCTCAAAATCCGCCAAGCTGAGCGTTGCGGTCAATAACGTTATCGCTTCCAAAACTTTCGACAACGGCACCATCTGTTCTTCCGACCAGTCGATGATCTTTGATGACCAGGCAGTTTGCGACACTGCTGTCAATTTGATGGTTGAAAGGGGTGCTTACCTTGTCACCGGCGATGAAAAAGTCAAGCTTGAAAAAGTCATGTTCGACAAAGAGCGAGGCGTTCCGTCAATGGCTATCGTTGGCAAGTCTCCCCAGGTGATTGCCAAGCTTGCCGGCTTCGATATCCCTGCTGATGCCAAACTGCTTCTCGTGCCTCTCACCTGTATCGGTCCCGAAGACTGGTTCAGCCATGAGAAGCTCTCCCCGGTTCTCGGCTACATCAGTTTCAACAGCACTGACGAAGCAATCCAGGCAGCGAAGAACCAGCTTCTGTGGGGTGGCGCAGGCCACACCGCCGTTATTCATGCTCAGGACGATGCAGTTCTGAACAAGTTTGCCCTCGAAATCCCTGCCAACAGGCTGCTCCTTAATCAGCCTGCAGTACACGGCAGCGTTGGCCTCATCTATAACCAGCTCCCGCCGTCACTGACCCTCGGTTGCGGTACAGATGGTGGCAACTACCTGGGCAACAACATCAACTACAAAGACCTTCTTAGCATCAAGACGGTCGCAAAACGTATCGTTGATTATGAGAGAGATGAATAGGGTCTTCTTTGTTGATATTGGGTAACCTGAATTATTCATGCAACTTCAAGTCATCTTTCCCCTTGTCATGTCATCGGCTGTCTGCTGGAAGGCAGACAGCCTCCTTTCCTGCTGTAGGGTGGGGGCAGTGAACTGGCCTACTATCTGGGTGAGGATAAAATGTACTTGCAGTTTATGGTCTGTTCCGGGGGGCTTAAAAATACCGCGCTTTAAATGGGGTTTTAAAAAGGGAAGTGCTGGGAGGCAATGGAGGCGGTTGATGATGGATGTGTTCGGTAGTGCGGTAAGGCAGGAAAGGGAAGCAATTAATTTATATAAGTACCTTGCTGGCGAAGCTTCACTCGTCAGTTTGAAGATGCTGTTTTCGTCACTGTTGAAGGACGGACAGAGGCACCTTGAGAGGGTCACGAACTTCAAAGTCGCAATTGACGAAAATGATGCCTATCAACCAGACATACATGAGTTTTTGAGAATCTTCCCACAAATTGTCAAAGATCAAGGCATTGATGGTTTGTGTAGGGAGGAAATTGATTTTTACCAGGAAGTTATGGAATGCAAAAAGAATGGCATAAATAAGTATAAACATTATTTGAGTAATGCAAGAGATGAAAAATCAAAGAAACTTTTGACAGAACTTATATCGCAGGAAAAAATACACTTCGATATCGTTAAAGGACTGTGCGGGTTAATATCAGAACAGCAAAGTTTAAGATACCAACATTATGATAATTGTGAGATGTAAACTATGCAAGGTTCAGCTATGACATCACTGCAAATAACTAGCTCTGAAAAAAAAATAATGAAATCAAGTGAAGATTACTTCAAGTACAAGGTTGGGGACTCTTTAAAAAAACTTCGCTTGTCAAATAATATGACGCAGAGGTTTGTGGCGAGTGAAAACGGTCTTTCTTCGGCAATGATTTCTCTGATTGAAAGCAACAGCATCTCTGCCTCAATAACAACGCTGTCAAAATTGATGAAATTTTATGGTGTTAAAATGAGTTGGTTGTTTGAAGATAAAAATGATACTCAAAAATACGATGTGATTAGAAAAAATGACAGAAAACTGCTTTCAGGGATACTAACGCAATCTGGTAATAGTAGTGGGTTTTTTTGTGAAGCATTGTCACAAATGGAGCAAAGAAAAATGCAACCTTATATCATCACTCTATCGGATGATATTATTGGTTTCAATTTCTTTATCCACTACGGTGAATCATTTATGTACGTGTTGAAAGGAGTTTTTGAACTCTATCTTGAGGGACGCCAAGTATTGCTGAATGAAGGTGACAGCGTGTATCTGGAGGCATCATTGGATCATAGTTTTCGTTCTAAAGAGGGTACCACTGTAACAGTTCTCGTCGTTAAAATGGCCGAACAATAGGACCTAACCAGTCCGCTCCATTGCTACAAGGAAAGCCTCATCAATACTTGATATTGTTGCCTTGCTCGACATTTTCCGACACAAACGATGGAGACGGACATAAAGGGGAAGGTGCGCGATAGGTAAAATTATATCTGCGGGATTTGTCAGGTGAGGGTCATGGAAAAAGAAGAAAAAATGGTCGAGTTGCTGAAAATATTGAAAAATGACAGTTTTACCGGTTTTGTCAGAATAAGTTACGATCTGGGCGGCATAAATAGAGTTGAAAAAAACGAGGAGATACTCAAGAAAGCGAAATAACGGCTTGGCGAATGATAATTTTCACACTGTGAAAGGCCGACTCTTCCTGAACAGCATATTCGGGTCGTCGGTTCAAAAGTATCGAAAATCTAAGTTTACGCAGGGAAATACATACTTAAAACTACCCCTGGAGGATGTTAATGGATATTTTAGCAATAAACTGTGGAAGCTCTTCAGTCAAGTATCAGCTCTTTGATTGGAGTAAGAAAGAGATCATCGCGAAGGGGTTGGTGGAGCGTGTTACGGTGGGCGGTTCTTTCATTGTTCAAGAAGCGCCCGGCCGAGAAAAGTACAAAAGGGAATTTGAGTGCCCGAATCATACCGTGGCCATGGACCTGATTATCCAAACACTGACAGATCCGGAGCATGGTGTTTTAAAAGAGATGAGTCAGATCTCTGCGGTTGGACACCGGGTCGTGCATGGGGGGGAGAAGTTTACCAATTCTGTTTTGATAGATAAGCAGGTGCTGGACACCGTCAAGGAAGTCCAGCACCTGGCGCCACTTCATAACCCACCGAATATCGCTGGGATCGAGGCTGCCCAGGCAGTCCTGCCGGATGTTCCGCATATCGCTATTTTCGACACAGCATTTCACCAGACTGCGCCAGAGCATGCCTATATTTATCCTCTTCCCTATGAATGGTACGAGAAGTATGGTGTCCGTCGCTATGGTTTTCACGGGACATCACACCTCTTTGTTTCCAAGCGGGCAGCTGTCTTGCTCGGAAAACCAGCAAGCGAATGCAACATCATCACCATGCATATAGGTAATGGTGTTTCTCATGCCGCTATCAAGGACGGAGTTTCAATTGATACCAGCATGGGACTTACTCCGCTCGAAGGTGCTGTCATGGGGACGCGCTGCGGGGATATAGACCCCGCTATTCCAGCCTTCATGATGCAGATGGAAAATCTTACTGCCAAAGAGGTTGATGCCGTTCTCAACAAAAAGAGCGGGATACTCGGCATAACCAAGCGCTTTACGGACCGACGTGATGTAATCGAGCACTCCATGCAGGGCGATAAGTTTTGCACGCTTGCACTGGAAATAGAGTCATATCGGCTGAAAAAATATATCGGTAGCTATATGGCGATCTTAGGAAGACTTGATGCCGTTGTTTTCACCGCGGGTGTCGGGGAGCGGGGTTGGCAAATTCGTGAGGCGGCCCTTGTAGGTCTGGACCACATGGGAATATGTCTGGATAAAAAACGGAATCGCGAAGCGGTGAAGGGTCGAGAATGCCTAATTTCGACCGATGATTCACCTGTCAAAGTTTATGTCATCCCCACTGATGAGGAGTTGGTTTTTACCGAGGATGTTGCGGCTATACTCGATGGAAGTTATTCTGACCATATGGACTTCGAATATTCTTTTGCGAGAGCAGATTTTAAAACTAATTAGCGATCCCGTACGGACAAGTATGGAAGGGGATGGGTACATGCATTTTATTGACAAAATTAAGGCAAAGGCAAAATCAAACACCCAAATCGTGGTGCTCCCGGAAAGCTACGACGACAGAATGCTGTTCGCGGCGGAAAAGATTGTTGAGCAAGGGCTCGCAAAGGTCGTCCTGTTGGGAAACCCGGCAAAGATAAATGAATCGGCAGCAGCCAAGGGAGTAAAGCTCATCGGTGTCGAAATTTTTGACCCTTGCACTGCTCCGAAACTCGAGTCGTATGTTGAGACACTCGTTGAGATCCGCAAAAAAAAAGGGCTGACCCCGGAAGATGCCCGCAAGCTCCTGACTGCCGACGACAATCTCTACTTCGCAGGCATGATGGTTCGCATGGGTGATGCCGGCGGCTGCGTGGCCGGAGCAACCAGCACTACCGGCAGCGTTATCAGGTCAGCCATTCAAACCATCGGAACTACCCTCGGTATAAAAACCGTTTCCTCATTTTTCGTCATGATTTCTAAGGATTCACAGTTTGGTGAAGATGGAATTCTCTTCTTTGCTGACTGTGCCGTGAATCCGAATCCGGATTCGCAGGCCCTTGCGGAAATAGCTGTTGAAACTGCCCGCAACTGCAAGGCCTTCCTCGATGTGGATGCCCGAGTGGCCATGCTGTCTTTCTCCTCCAAGGGTAGCGCTTCCCACCCCGACGTGGATAAAGTCACCAAAGCCCTCGAAATCGCCAAGCAGATCGACCCGAATCTTCTGATTGACGGTGAGCTTCAAGCTGATGCTGCCCTCATCCGAAGCATTGGCGAAAAGAAAGCTCCTGGCAGCCCCGTAGCAGGCAAGGCAAACGTTCTTATCTTCCCTGACCTGGACGCCGCGAACATCGGCTACAAGCTCACGGAACGGATCGGCGGCGCCGAAGCAATAGGACCGATCCTTCAGGGTCTGGCCAAGCCGGTTAACGATCTCTCTCGCGGATGCTCGGTTGAAGATATTGTCGGTGTTGTGGCAATCACCGCTGTGCAGGCACAGTAACCTAAAAATGCATGTGCAGTGATGATGACGGGGAAAACTCTTTCAGCGTAATTATTTAGTAATCAATTATTTTACTACGTCAGACTGATATTTGGTTTTTGTATGACGATCAATTGTTAGCTCTTTTTGTGTCTTTAGCGACAACAGTTCTTTGAAAACTCAATAATACAGTGTTCGATACAAAGGCGTTATGCCAACAGCAGGGTAGTTTGTTGCGTTTCGTGTGACCATCTGTTGAAAGGCCTTCTGTGCGCAGAAGGTTAGGGGGCCGGGTAGATTATTGTGATGTTCCGGGACTAGAAATTTACGGGCAGGGCTTGGGAGCATAGAATATTGATTGAAAGGAAACATTCAGTACATTGCGTGGAACATTCATGAAACATGGAGACGATATTCTGAAAAATCGCTTCTAAAATCGCACCTTTTGTGCTACTTTCCTCCAAGTTGCACTTCCTATTGTGATGCCAACCTGCCGGATGCCGGCCTCGAACCACGACAGACCCAGAAGCACACTATTCTATGGCTAAGATAATCTGCATTGCGAACCAAAAAGGCGGCGTTGGTAAAACCACAACCGCGGTGAATCTCGGCGCATCTCTTGCCGTTGCTGAAAAGAGAACCCTTCTCGTGGATATGGACCCTCAGGGTAATGCCGGCAGCGGCGTCGGTGTCGAGAGGGACTCTCTTCGGGAAAACATCTATCATGCCCTTATTAACGACGCCAATCCGCAGGCTGCCATACTCAAGACTCTCCTTCCTGGCCTCGACATTCTCCCTTCCAGCGATGACCTCGCCGGAGCGGAGCTGGAGCTTGTTTCGCTTCCTGACAGGGAACAGAGACTTACCCGGATTTTGACAGCCATTGAGGCGTCTTACGAGTATATTCTCATCGACTGCCCCCCTTCTCTGGGACTTCTGACACTGAACGCGATGGTTGCTGCCAAGTCGGTGCTGGTGCCGCTGCAATGCGAATTCTACGCAATGGAGGGTCTTTCCAAAATATTGAAGACCATCCGTCTGGTGAAAAAGGGGCTGAATCCTTCCCTGGCGATTGAAGGTATCTTGTTGACCATGTACGATGGAAGGAACAACCTTTCCCGTCAGGTGAGCGAGGAGATCCGTCAGCATTTTGGTGAAACCACTTTCAAGACTGTAATTCCTCGCAATGTCAGGCTTTCGGAAGCACCGAGCTATGGCAAACCGATTATCCTCTACGATATCTCTTCGCGCGGGGCCTCCAGCTATCTTGAACTGGCTAAAGAGCTCATTGAAAGGGAGGTAGTAGATGGTTAAAAAAACCGGCCTTGGCAGGGGTATGGCGGCTCTTCTGGAAGTTGTTGCGGATGAAGGTGCTAGCTATTTTTCCTGTCCCATTGAGGAGATTAAGCCCAACAGCGAACAGCCGCGAAAAAAGTTTGCCGTGGAGAAGCTGGAGGAGTTGGCCGCATCGATTCGTGAAAAGGGGATTATCCAGCCTCTGGTGGTGCGAAAGATGCTAGACCACTACGAAATCATAGCCGGAGAGAGGCGCTGGCGGGCAGCTCAGAAGGCGGGTCTCCGTGAAGTTCCCGTGGTTATCCAGGACGTATCGGATGATGCAGCCCTGGAAATTGCACTTATAGAAAATATTCAGCGCGAAGACCTGAATGTCATTGAACAGGCTGAGGCCTTTCACTCACTGATCGAAAAGTTTCACCTTTCCCAGGAAGAAATGGCGCGAAGGGTTGGTAAAGATCGTTCCACGGTTGCCAATTCTCTGCGATTGCTGAAACTACCCTCTGCAATTAAGAACGATATTCTCGATGAGCGCCTCACCATGGGCCATGCCCGCGCCATTCTTTCACTTGAAACGAATGATCTTATGGAGCAGGCTCGTCAGGAGATACTTGCAAAACATCTTTCGGTGCGAGAAACGGAGAGCCTGGTCAAGCGTTTGAAGTCAAAGCGGCCAGTAAGGCAGAAGCCCCTCCCTGCTCCCGAGATAACGGCTGTTGTTGACAACCTCAAGCGTCGCTTTATGACAAAGGTAGCCATTCGTCAGAGCGGGAAAGGAGGGAAGGTTGAAATATCCTTCTCCTCTATGGATGAACTAACCAGAATTGTTGACATTCTCAAACCTTAAAAACTTTCACCTTCCGCACTGATTTTGAAATGGTTCATTGTTTTTATTCTTTCTCTGTGAAATGCAGCAGGAATATCTGTAAAAATGACAAAAACCTAACAAAAACACAGGTAGGGAAGTAATGGTTTTTTCTAGTAGTGAAATATTCAGTACATCAAATATTTATTTTAGAGCAAAAAAATTCACTCAAAATAAAAATTTATTGACACTGAATTGGCAGTATGATAGCTATCAAATGCTTTTTGACCGTGCATGCGGTCCAAACGCACATTTCGGTCAAACAGGTGAGAAGAGGTGCCGGCATGATTAATATCGACATAGTTTTATTGTTCCAGGCAGTTAACTTCCTGGTACTCTTGTTATTATTGAATATCCTGCTCTATAAGCCAATCCGGAAAGTATTGTCTGATCGTGCGGCAGAAATATCTGCTTCAAAGGAAAAGACCTTATCTGTTGACCGGGAGGTACAGGAAAAGATGGCTCAGTATGAGCAGAAACTCCATAAAGTCAAAACTGATGCTAACGAGGAGAGAAGCAAGATGCTTCGCGCAGCTCATGAAGATGAAGCACAGATTGTCGGGGCGGCTCGCAGTGCAGCTACCGATGAGCTTGCAAAGATTCGTGAATCCATAGATATGGAAGCTAAGAAAGCGCAAGTTTTTCTTACGGCTCAAGCAGACGCTCTTTCCCAGCGAATCTGCGAAAAAGTCCTTGGGAGGAGCCTGTCATGATGTTCATAAACGGAATACTCCCTAGAAAAGGAAGTCTTTTACTTGTGCCAGCTGTCTTCTTTGGCCTCATCCTTCTCACAACATCCGGGTTAGCCGCTGAAACTGCTCACCATGTCGATTCTGGCTTATTACTAAAAGATTTTGCCTATCGACTTTTCAACTTTGCTCTGCTCGCGGGTATTCTGGTTTGGGCCATGAAAAAAGCAGACGTCAAAGGACTTCTGGCGGCCCGAAGAGCTAATGTTGAAAAAGTACTTCGTGAAGCGGACGAGATCAAGGCGGAGGCTGAAAGAAAGCTCGCTGAATATAGCGAAAAGCTGGAAAAGGCTACTTTTGAAATTGACGAGATCTATGCTGCAATCAAGCAGGAAGGTGAAGCAGAGAAGAGCCGGATCATTGTGGAAGCAAATCAGGCTGCAGAGCGAATTCGTAAACAGGCGCAGGTTTCCGCACATCAGGAAGTCCAGCAGGCCATTGCCCGATTGCAGGCTGAAACCGCCAGGCTTTCAGTCCAGCTTGCCAGAACCACCTTGAAACAGTCAGTAACGCAGGATGATCAGGATAGATTTGTTGATGAATACCTTAGTAAGGTAGTGGAGGGATAGTGAGCACGAATGCTATTGCACGAAGATATGCCAAGGCCCTCATTCAGATTGCTGTGGGTCAGGGGTCGGTCGAGCAGTATTACACCGAATTAACAGTGTTTTTTCAAGCCCTTGAATCAAGTCCCGAAGCGACAGCTTTGCTGTCCGACCCTGGGATTCAGGTTGAAGTTAAGAGGGATCTCGTGAAGGTTTTGGTTGCGAAAATTGGAATTTCCAGAACAATCGGTGATTTCTTTCTTTTGCTCCTCGATAAAAAGAGAATTAATCTACTTTCTCAAATTGCATCCAGTTACAGAACTTTTGGTGATGAAGAGGCTGGGATTCTTCGCTCCACCATTACCTCCGCTCTGCCTCTGACAGAGACCCAGGTGACAGAGATGCGCAGTACTTTGGAGAAAAAAACAGGGAAAAAAATTATTCTTGATGTTGCGACGGATCCCTCACTTATTGGAGGCGTTGTGACCAAGATTGGCGATAAGGTTTTAGATGGAAGCATTAGAACCCAGTTGACAAAGATTCAGGATATATTACAGAAGGGGTGAAACGTGCCTATGGAATTGAGAGCGGAAGAAATCAGCGAGATTATCAGGAAGCAGATTGAAGGCTACGGCAAGGATATCGAAGTTGCCGAAACCGGAACCATCATTTCCGTTGGGGACGGAATCGCCCGTATTCATGGCCTTGCAAAGGCGATGTCCGGGGAATTGCTTGAATTCCCAGGCGGGGTTTTCGGTATGGCTCTCAATCTTGAAGAGGGTAATGTTGGTGCAGCAATCCTTGGTGAAGATAATTTGAACATCAAGGAAGGCGCCATCGTCAAGCGAACCGGCAGGATCGTTGAAGTTCCGGTTGGTGATGCACTCATCGGACGGGTTGTGAATGCCCTCGGACAACCCATTGACGGAAATGGACCCATTGAAACAAGTGATTTCCGCAAGGTGGAGGTTAAGGCTCCCGGTATTGTTAGTCGTAAGTCGGTCCATCAACCGCTACAGACCGGCTTGAAGGCCATAGATGCAATGGTTCCCATCGGTCGTGGACAGCGAGAGCTGATTATCGGTGACCGTCAGACCGGTAAGACTGCAATTGCCATTGATACCATTATCAGCCAGAAGGGTGGAGATGTTATCTGTATTTATGTGGCCATTGGGCAGAAGTGTTCCACGGTTGCCCAGGTTGTTAACAAACTCCGTGAACATGGAGCAATGGACTTTACCATTGTCGTTTCAGCCTCCGCTTCCGAACCGGCACCGCTACAGTTCATTTCTCCTTATGCCGGCGTCACCATGGGTGAGTTCTTCCGCGATAGCGGGCGCCATGCTCTGATTATCTACGATGACCTTTCCAAGCAGGCCGTTGCCTATCGTCAACTTTCGTTACTCCTGCGTCGTCCGCCTGGCCGTGAGGCATATCCTGGTGACGTTTTCTATCTTCACAGTCGTCTTCTGGAAAGAGCCGCGAAGCTGTCTGACGAATGTGGTGCCGGATCACTTACCGCACTCCCGATCATCGAGACCCAAGCGGGGGACGTATCCGCCTACATTCCCACTAACGTTATTTCCATTACTGATGGTCAGATTTATCTTGAGAGTGACCTTTTCTATTCCGGTGTGCGTCCGGCTATCAACGTCGGCCTTTCCGTCTCACGTGTTGGCGGTGCCGCCCAGATCAAAGCCATGAAGCAAGTTGCCGGTACTTTGCGACTCAGTTTGGCCCAATATCGTGAAATGGCGGCATTCGCACAGTTTGGTTCCGATCTGGATAAGGCTACCCAGATGCAGCTTGCACGTGGAGAGCGTCTCGTGGAGATGCTCAAGCAACCCCAGTATCGTCCGATTCCAACTGAAAAGATGGTTCTGATTATTTTTTGCGCCAACAATG
Organism: uncultured delta proteobacterium; assembly: GCA_963717775.1. Classification (GTDB taxonomy): domain Bacteria; phylum Desulfobacterota; class Desulfuromonadia; order Geobacterales; family Geobacteraceae; genus RPRC01. Next base: position 126,208 of record CAVQWZ010000022.1, on the reverse strand, counting down.
GCTATGTGGATGACTACCCTGTTTCAGCTCTTTCCCGTTATGAGGCGGAACTCTACACCTTCTTCGATATTCGTAAAGCTGATATACTCAGCGAAATCCGCGAAAAGAAGGCCATTGATGACGAGTTGAGGGGCAAGATTATTTCAGCTCTCGACGAATTCAAAAAAGAATTCACAGTCTAGACAAGGACGGTATCGCCCTATGGCAAGCTTGAAAAGTATTAAAAAAAGAATTAGTTCGGTCAAGAATACGCGGCAGATTACAAAAGCCATGAAAATGGTCTCTGCCGCGAAACTTCGCCGTGCACAGGAAAAAGTTCAGGCTGCCCGGCCCTACGCTGAGAAGCTCGAAGAGGTTCTGGCCAGGCTTAGCAGTAGCGGTGGGGCAAGTGACCATCCTCTTGCACGTAAGGAAAATTCGGAAAAAGCTCTCCTCGTAGTAATCACTTCCGACAGAGGTTTATGTGGCGGTTTCAACGCATATATATGCAAGGCAGTTGAGGCTTTTATTCACGAAAACTCTTCACGGTTTCAGGAGATAAGCCTCCTGACCATTGGCCGGAAGGGGTACGAATTCCTGCGCAAACGAGCATCTGTCAGGAAAAATTATTCAAACATACTTTCTACCGTGAGTTATCAAGAAGCTGCCCTTATCGGGCAGGAATTGATCGAAGGGTACCTTGCTGATGAGTATGATGAAGTATTTTTGCTCTATAATGCTTTCAAGAGTGTCATGACACAGGAAATCACTCTTAAGCAATTGCTGCCGATTGAACCGCCCCAAGGTCCCGAAGAGGAGTTTCATCCGGAAGCACTTTACGAGCCGACGAAAGAGGAACTACTTGCGGAACTCTTTCCCAAGAATATCGAAGTGCAGTTGTTCCATGCCATGCTTGAATCTATCGCTTCCGAACATGGCGCAAGAATGACCGCAATGGACAGTGCCTCGAAAAATGCTAATGAGATGATCGCGAAGCTTACCTTGAAGTATAATCGGGCACGCCAGGCGGTAATTACTACGGAGTTGATGGAAATCATTTCCGGCGCCGAATCAATCAATGGTTAAACGTTTAATAGGATACGCCTTATCATAGATAACGGTCCGTTGGGTGGGCCTTAGGAGGATGATACCAGATGAGTCAGAATTTCGGAAAAATATCGCAGGTTATTGGTGCGGTAGTGGACGTTGAGTTTGAGCCGGGTAAACTTCCGGCAATTTATAATGCGCTCCGAGTGACGAATCCGTCCATTGATGCTCGGGAAAATAATCTGGTGCTGGAAGTCGCGCAACATTTGGGTGAGAACACCGTCCGCACCATATCCATGGATTCAACGGATGGTTTGGTCCGAGGACAGCAGGTGATGGATACCGGCAAGCAGATTACGGTTCCGGTCGGTCGCAAGACTTTGGGCCGAATTCTCAATGTTATAGGCGATCCGGTTGATGAGATGGGACCGATCGGTGCTGAAAAAGAATATGAAATTCATCGGGAAGCTCCAAGCTTTATTCAGCAGTCAACCAAGGTGGAGGCTTTCACGACCGGCATTAAAGTTGTTGATCTCCTGGCACCGTATGCCAGAGGTGGGAAAATCGGCTTGTTTGGCGGCGCTGGCGTTGGAAAGACCGTTATTATCATGGAGCTGATCAATAATATTGCCAAACAGCATGGTGGTTTCTCGGTTTTTGCTGGTGTCGGTGAGCGTACTCGTGAGGGAAATGACCTCTGGAATGAAATGAAAGAGTCTGGTGTTCTCGATAAAGCTACTCTTGTCTATGGTCAGATGAATGAGCCTCCTGGAGCCCGTGCCAGAGTTGCTCTTTCCGCACTGTCAGTGGCTGAGTACTTTCGAGACGAGGAAGAGCAGAATGTGCTGCTTTTTATCGATAATATCTTCCGTTTTACCCAGGCAGGTTCAGAGGTTTCCGCTCTTCTCGGCCGCATTCCTTCCGCTGTTGGCTACCAGCCGACTCTGGCAACGGAGATGGGAGAACTCCAGGAACGTATTACCTCGACGGATAAGGGGTCCATTACTTCTGTGCAAGCTATTTATGTCCCGGCGGATGACTTGACTGACCCTGCTCCAGCAACGGCATTTGCTCACCTCGATGCCACAACCGTTCTTTCTCGCCAGATTGCCGAGTTGGGGATCTATCCTGCTGTTGACCCATTGGATTCCACGTCGAGAATTCTTGACCCCCAAGTCATTGGTGAAGAACATTATGATATTGCACGTAATGTACAGTATGTTCTTCAGCGTTATAAGGATCTCCAGGACATTATTGCGATTCTCGGTATGGATGAGCTTTCCGAAGAAGATAAACTGGTTGTTTCGCGTGCGCGGAAAATCCAGCGTTTCCTCTCGCAGCCTTTCCATGTTGCGGAGATTTTTACAGGAACGCCAGGTAAATATGTTGAGCTGAAGGACACCATCAAGGGGTTCCAGGAAATTGTTGCCGGTAAACATGATTCGGTGCCGGAACAGGCTTTCTATATGGTTGGTACGATTGAAGAAGTCTTGGAAAAGGCCCAGAAGCTGACAGTGTAAATCTTCAGATCGGAGCAAGAGACGAGTTTTGTCCCTTCACTTAACCCGCTAGCAGATAAGGATTTTTCCGATGGCCGAAAAACTACAGATTGAACTGATTACCCCTTATAAAAAAGTTCTCTCCGAACAGGTCGATATGATTACGGCTGTTGGTTCACTTGGGGAGTTTGCCGTCTTGCCTGGGCATGCATCATTTCTTACCTCGCTGAAGATTGGGGAACTTACCTATACCAAGGATGGAGAAATTTCTCACCTTGCTTTGAATTGGGGTTATTTCGAAGTCGTCAACGACACAGTTACGATTCTCGTTGAAACCGCTGAACGAGCCGACGAAATTGATCTGGAGAGGGCACGAACGGCTCTCGGGCGTGCCGAAGAGGCTCTTAAGAATCTCTCTAAGGAAGATAAGGATATTATTTTCTACGAAGCATCGCTGCAAAGGGCTCTTATCAGAATGCAGGTTGCCGGGAAAGCAGCGCGGAAGTAGTTTGTTTTACGATGAATAGTAATAGAAAAAGAGCGGCTTGCCGCTCTTTTTTTGTTTCTGCCTACAAAACAGTTTCTTGTGAAACGAGAAATTTTTTGTGTCGTTTCAATCTCGTTTCCATAAAGTTAGTTAACACTCGGAATTTATTAGTTTTCGGTGCTTGAACAAGGAGAAGTTTTGTGGTACATAAGGTTAAGATTTGAAAATTAATGAAAAAAATAAACAGAGGGTTTACTTGCCTCGCTCTCTTTGTCCGTTGATTGCTGCAATCAACGGAAATATTTGAACCGCCGGTTATGTTGCTCACCAGTGAGCAGAAAATAACGGGAGTGCTATTCTGTGAAAGATTCCAACGGCAATGGAAAAGAACGTGACGCGCTGAGCCCGCATTCACAGAGTCGAGCGGCTTCTTTGATGAATACGGTAAAAAGACGCGAAATCGGCAGAAAAACCCTCGTCAATCGTTTGAATCACCACAACTTCACCGGCAGTGAGATCCTTGTCAACCTCGCCCACACGAAGTACGGGTCCCCTACTTCCCTCAGGGCGAAGCCTCTTCCCTGCTTGGGTGATACACTTGAATGTACCTGGGTGAAGGCTCCTGGGCTTGAGCAGGTGCTGAAAAACTATCGTTACGTTAATTTTATCCTCCCCGACACGCAGCAATCTTTCCTTGTTGAGGCAGTTCCTATAAGCCTGACTGACGAAAGAATTACCCTTCGTCTCCCGGAAACCTGTCTAGAGATTGATTCCCGCCAGGTAATACGATATCCTTGTCACGATATCAGCATCCAACTCCTGCAGAATGGTGCCTGCTTTCAAGGGATCCTTGTAGATTTCAGCCCCCTTTCCTTTCGAATTTCTCTGGCAAGCCTTCCTAATCAGCCTTTCCAGTGGCTTAATGAGGAGTCGTCCGTCCACATTGTTTTTACCAAGGGTCAGGAGATGCTCTTTTCTGGTGACTGCGAGATCATGAAGCAGGACTGTGGGCAGAAAACGCGTTCGCTTGTCCTTCGACCACTCAATTCACAGATTCGAAGGTTCAAGCCAAAGGAATTCAGGAGTACGCGCCACAAACTTGTTCCTTCTCCCAACATAGTGTTTACTGACCCGCTCACGGGAAAGAAGGTTAATTTGAAGGTGGTTGACCTGTCGGGTTCGGGCTTTTCCGTTGAAGAGAAGGAGGAGAACTCCGTTCTCCTGCCGGGACGGGTCATTCCCGAATTGAACATAGATTTGGCCACTATTATATCGATTCGCTGCAAGGCCCAAGTCGTCTATCGAACCGTCAGTGGAAAAAACGAGGAAAGGCGTACGGTTACCTGTGGTCTGGCTATTCTTGATATGGACATCCGTGAACACGTCAGGCTTTTGGCTCTCCTAAACCAGGTATCTGACCAGGATGCCTATTTTTGCAACAATGTTGATATGGATGCGCTGTGGGAGCTGTTTTTTCAGACTGGGTTTCTCTATCCGGAGAAGTACTCGTTTATCCAGGCTAACAAGGAGAACTTCAAGAAGACCTACGAAAGGCTCTATACCGGGAACCTCCATATTGCCAGGCATTTCATTTATCAGAAAGATAGTATGATTTATGGACATGTGGCGATGGTCCGCTTCTATGAAAACACCTGGCTGGTTCATCACCATGCCGCGAACAATGCTGTCCATAAAAAGGCGGGATTGTCCGTTCTTGAGCAGGTTGGCAGATCCATCAATGACTCCAATAATCTCACATCGACCCGGATGAATTTTGTTGCCTGCTATTACCGTTCGGAGAACAGATTCCCTAAAAGAGTTTTTGGTCGTATTGCCGAGCAGATTAACGATAGAAAGGGCTGCTCCATCGACTCATTCGCCTATCTTCATTACCGGAAGAGTTCGATAGAAAGCTGGGATCTTTCCGGTCCCTGGTCTCTCACCAAAACCCAGGCAGAGGACCTTGCAGAGCTGGATAATTTTTACCGCCACGTGTCTGGAGGGCTTCTCGTTAATGCCATGGATTTGGAGCCGGAGATGCTTGAAGCTGATGAAATCAAGCAAGAATTCGATAAGGTCGGTTTCAGGAAGGAAAAACATCTATTCTCCTTGAAAAAAGATGGAAATCTGAAAGCTGTTTTCATCGTTAACGTCTCTGATATCGGATTAAATATGTCAGATTTGACGAACTGTATTCACACGATCATTGTTGACACTGAAGATTTCCCGAGAGGAACACTTTTTATGATATATTCACTGTTGTCAAAGTACTATGACAGCGAATATGTCCCAATATTGCTTTACCCTGTCTCCTATGCAGATAACAACCAAATTGAGTATGATAAAATCTATAATTTGTGGATACTGAATATGCAGTATACCGATAGCTACTTTCGCTATGTTGACAGAATAGTACATCACTGCAAGTAAATCGATTATTGGCTCTGTCTCTAAATAGATCATAACACACGGTGATTCATGCGAAGTGACCCATTTAAGCCAGCTTTGTACAATAGCAGAATTATTGACAGCTATATCAGGCTTATCAATAAAAAGTACAGTTATGTCAATGTTGGCGATCTCTTGAGGTCAGCCAAAATGGAGCCCTATGAAGTCGCGGACCAGGGGCACTGGTTTAATCAGGAGCAAGTTGACCTCTTCTATGAAAGACTTGTCAAGGTCACTGGAAATGAGCAAATTGCCCGAGAAGCCGGGCGCTTTGCCGCGGCACCTGATTCAATCAACGTTATGCGCCAGTATGTTCTTGGCCTTGGCAGTCCGGCAAAGGCGTATGAATTAATCGGTAAGACTACCCAGAACTTTACCCGCTCATCGCGCTATGAGTCTACGCGGCTGGCTTCTAATAAAGTGGAAATTATTGTTACTCCTGAAAAAGGAGTCTGCGAAAAGCCTTTTCAGTGTGAAAATCGCATCGGTTTTATGGAGGCCATTGCCACTGTCTTCAATAATAAACTCCTCCATCTCGAACATCCGGAGTGTATCTTTCGCAATGGAAGCGCTTGTCGTTATATAATCTCTTGGGAAAAAACTCCCTCTGCCTACTGGAAAAAAGTCAGGAATTATGGAGCCATTCTGCTGCTTGCTCTTTCTGCGGCCTCCTTTTTTCTGAGCGGCTGGATTGCACTGCTAGCTGTTGTCCCGACTTTCCTGTCGTTCATTCTTCTTGCCTGTCTTGTTGCAGCCAGCATGGAGAAAAAGGAGCTCAAGACCGGAATTGGAAACCTGAGAGAGTCCACTGACAAACTGCTCGAGCAAATCAATCTGAATTATTCTAATGCACTGCTGACGAACGAGGTCGGCCAGGCTATCAGCAAGCAGATCGATGTCGATGCAATTCTTCGAAATGTCTTCGAAGTGCTGCAGAAAAGACTCGACTATGACCGCGGGATGATTCTTCTTGCGGACGAGGAAAAGACGCGTCTTATCTTCAGCGCTGGGTTTGGCTATTCCGTTGAACAGCAAAACCTTTTGCAGAAAACCTCCTTTCATCTTGACCGTCCCGAGTCAAAGGGCGTTTTTGTAATTTCTTTCCGGGAGCAGAAGCCGTTCCTGGTAAACGATTTTGATGATATCAAGACAAACCTGTCTTCCCATAGTCTGACCTTTGCAAAAAAGCTTGGTGCCCAGTCATTTATTGTCTGCCCGATAGTCTGTGATGGCGAGTCGGTCGGAATTCTCGCTGTTGATAATGTTGTCACGAAAAAACCCCTTATTCAGAGTAACATGAGTCTTCTTATGGGTACCGCCACGGTTATCGGTATCGGCATCCGAAATGCGATGCTCAATGAAACCCGTGAACATCAATTCAGCTCGACCCTGCAGGTGTTGGCGGCGAGTATCGATGCCCGTGACAATCTGACGGCAGGCCATGCGGAGAAGGTTACCAAGTATGCGCTGGGCATCTGCCAGGAGTTGGGGCTTTCCAAGGATTACACTGAGATGATCCGGGTTGCTTCATTGTTGCATGATTATGGGAAAATCGGTATCCCTGACGCAATCTTGAAAAAAGAGGGTCGGCTGACTGTTGAGGAGTACACGCAGGTTAAGTCCCATGCGGAGAAAACGAGGGAAATTCTGGAGCAGATCAATTTTGAAGGGATTTACCGACAGGTTCCCGAGGTTGCCGGCAGCCACCATGAAAAAATCGACGGGACAGGATATCCACGCGGGCTCAGAGGAAGTGAAATTCCCTTTGGGGCTAAAATAATAGCAGTTGCCGATTTCTTTGAGGCAATTACGGCGAAACGCCACTACCGGGGTCCCATGCCCCTTGCTCTCGCTATCAGGCTGTTGGAAGAGAGGAGTGGCGCTCATTTTGAGAGAAAGGTGGTAAAGGCGTTTATCCGGCATCTGGAAATGAATACCAACCTCCTTGAGGAGATCGCTGTCCAGAAGCATGTACGCGAGCCGCGGTACAGGAGAGTGCCTTGCCGCACATCCGTTTCCTTCCGTGTCAATGGCAAAACGGTATCGGGAACCAGTACGGACATCAGCTTAAGGGGCATGTATGTGGAAATTGATGATGACATCGAGGAAGGGAGCCCCATTGAACTTTTCTTTTCTCTCCCCAACAGCCAGTCGGTAAAAATTCAGGCAACGGGACGTATTGCTTGGGTGAACAACAATAGTAAACGACTGAAACCTGTTTTTCCGAGTGGGGTCGGAGTGGAGTTTTTGCATGTTGTGCCGACGGATGACATGCTTCAGTCATTTGTCGGAGAGTACGCATGTTGATTTCGCCAGGCTTTTTGACTATTCTGCTCCCTGCCGTGCACTGTCTTCTTGCGGGGCTGTATTTCAGGGTTTTGCCTTGAGCCCACGGCAGGATATGATCGGCGAGTAGGTGAACCGGCGCGGATCGCTGAAAAACCTCCAGAACTCCTGGAGAAACTCCTCGTGTCCTCCTGCATATTCGGGGAAAGTATAGCCAATCCTTTTCGGCGCAATTTCCACCTTTTTCATCCAGTTGAATGAATCAGCCTCTTGCAGTTCCCCGAATAGCACGTGGTGTCCTGAAACCTTGACAGCAAGATCTTCGTACCCCAGATCATAGAGAAAGGAATAAAGCTTTCTTCCTGCGTAGGGGTCAAAATCGGTCTTTTCCTGAAGTTCGTGCATGATTGCAAAAAGAGTCTTTTCCAACCTCTCCGAAAGACCGTGATGACTGAGGCAGTTGTAGTCCAAATCGATCAGGCAGAGAATTCCCCCCGGTTTTACAATCCTGGAGATATTTTTCACAATATCGAAGCTGCCGGCGAGAAAATATTCCAGGACGAAACGGACCCAGACGAAATCAAACATTCCTAAGTCATCCAGTGGCTGCAGCATGTCTCTGCAGTGAAACTCAATTGTTTCCCCTGAATACTGTTTTTTTGCATGAGCAATTCTTTTTTTAGAGAAATCGAGACCGACAACAGTTCCGTTCGGTTGCACAAGGTCATGCAGGAAAGAGCTTGTGACTCCGGGGCCGCAGCCTATATCGGCAACCCTCATGCCTGGCCTGATTCCGGCCCACTTGGCCTGGCATTGTAGGGTCTTCCGGTCCGTTTTTCGTTCCAGGCGAAGAGTTTCTTCGTCATCTTCCATGAGGTATTCATTGGTTTGCATAAAACCCCTGCGTAAATTTATTGTCTCTTAATTTTGCAAGGCGTAGCGGCTCAGTCCCGGCAGGGACTCTGTCGAGGGTCCACGCAAGGCCGGGAGGTGACAGGCTCGAAGGGAAGTGCTCAAAATAACCGTTCAGGGCATGAGAAATAGCTTCACATACGGACGGCTTTCCTTGTGTATCCAGCTGAGAGTGTAACGGGGTGCTGAGAGGGCTACCGTTCATTTATACAACTATTTCACTGGAATGAATAATAGAATTATTGCAACTATAGCTGGTGGTAAGCTTATGGCAGCCTTTTTTGATGATGAATTCACCGGGGAAAGATACTCCCCTGTTTATCGATAATGAAAATAGCTTTTCGACTTCTGCGGGGCATTTCGACCGCCAGGTTACGATTAAAGAGGGCTGTGCCAGAATACGATTTAAGCAAATCGTAGCGATGCTTCCAGTTCCTGATGGTACCATCTTGATATTCTGATATTCCTGCACCCGACATGGCTCTTGTCCTAAAATAGTGATTGCAATTTTATGGTAAAATGCTTACTAGTAAACCGGCGCGCCGGTTTTTTTGGGGATTTACCGAAGAAAATGAAGTAACCCCAAGAGGTGGCGTTATGACAGAAAATATCAAAAATGTCGCCATGCGCATAAGAGAGTTGCGGGAGATAGCGGGTGTTTCTCTGGAAACCTTGGCTCAGGAGCAAGCCGTCCCCGCTCTATGATAGTGATATTGTCAACGATGAGATGAAATCTTTTGAGGTGGAAAGTGCCCTTCTTGAGCATCCCGTTGTAGTGGAGTGTGCAATTAACGCTGTGCCCGATGAAATTAGGGGCTAGATTGTTAAAGCCACTGTTGTCCTGACCAGAGAGCATGCGCCGAGCGACGACCTGGTGGAGGAACTGCAGGAGCATGTAAGAAAACTGTCAGCTCCCTATAAGATATCCGCGGATTCTCGAATTCCTCCTGGAATTGCCGTAGACTATTAGTGGCAAGATCCGGCGGGTTGAATTCCGTGAAAAAGATAAAGAGAGCAAAGGAGCTGAAACGCAGTGAGAAATGAACAGGGATCTTCCTACTGGGGAGGTATCGTCAAATCCATGGGTCTGGTTTTCGGCGATATCGGAACCAGTCCCATTTATACACTTACCGTAATTTTCGCCTTAACCAAGCCAACCCAGGAAAATGTTTACGGCATTCTCTCTCTGGTATTCTGGACAATGACCATTCTGGTGACGGTCGAGTATGCCTGGCTTGCCATGAGTCTTGGCCGTAAGGGGCAGGGCGGGGAAATCGTTCTCCGGGAAATACTGATCAGGCTCCTGAAAAAGGGGCGCATGCTCGGTTTTGCCGGACTCCTGTCCTTTATTGGCGTATCCCTGCTTCTGGGCGACGGCGTCATTACACCTGCCATCAGCATCATGTCCGCTGTGGAGGGCTTGCTTCTCATTCCCGGTTTCGAGAGCCTCCATCAGGGGATTTTGATCCTTATTGCTATCACCATTGCCATTGCCTTATTCGTTATGCAGTACAAGGGAACCGACAAGGTCGCCAGCGTCTTCGGGCCCATCATGGTCGTCTGGTTTATCACCCTTACGCTGACTGGTCTGGCATCTCTTATTAAAATGCCAAACGTGGTATTTTCCATCAGCCCCCACTACGCCATCAAATTTTTCCTTGATAACGGCCTGTCTGCGTTCTTCGTCCTGTCCGAGGTCATTCTCTGTGCAACAGGGGGAGAGGCGCTCTATGCCGACATGGGACATCTGGGGAGAAAACCGATTATCAGGGCATGGTATTTTGTCTTTGCTGCCCTGATCGTCAATTACCTTGGTCAGGGATCATTCATTCTGCGGCATCCGGAAGTGAAAAATCTGCTTTTCGGCATGGTGCAGTCCCAGGCCCCATCCATGTATATTCCTTTTCTCATCCTGACGATCATGGCCACCATCATCGCTTCCCAGGCGGTTATCAGCGGGGTGTTTTCCATTGTCTACCAGGGGCTTACCACCCGCCTGTTTCCGCTGATGAAAATCGATTATACCTCCCATGTCATGAAGTCCCAGATATATATCGGGTTCATCAACTGGACACTCATGTGTGCAGTAATTTTTATCATGCTCATTTTTCAGAAATCGGCAAACCTTGCCGCCGCTTACGGTATGGCGGTGACCGGGTCAATGACCATTACCAGTCTGATGATGATCATGATTTTTGCCCAGACCAACAAGAAATGGAAGGTCCCAATTGCGGTGGCGGTATGCTGTCTCGATTTTATCTATCTCTGCTCAACGTTTACCAAGCTTCCTCATGGAGCCTACTGGTCAATCATCCTGGCATCGTTTCCGCTCGTTACCATCCTCATCTGGACGAATGGTCAGAAAAATCTCTACCGGGCACTGAGGCCTTTAGATATCGATACCTTTAAAGTGAGTTATGAGCAAATCTACGCCTCTGGGCGGATACTGCCCGGAACCGCGCTATTTTTCTCCCGTGAGTGGAATATTGTCCCTCCCTATATCATCCATTGCATTATTCGCAGTAATATCGTTTACGAAAGGAATATCTTGATTTCCATTGTCAGGACTGACAACCCGTTTGGTGTGAAAACAGTTTTAAAGCAGGATATTGCCGCTGGTCTGGACGCCTTCGAGATCCTGGCCGGCTATATGGTTGTGCTGGACATAGAGAAAATTCTGCATATGAATGGTATCAAGGAGAAGGTGATCTTCTATGGGATTGAAGATATTAATACCAGGAATCCGTTCTGGAAGATCTTCAGTCTTATCAAGAAGCTGACGCCGAACTTTGTGCAGTTCAACAAGCTTCCTGCCAGTCGTCTGCACGGAGTTGTGACACGGGTGGAGATGTGAAAAAAGGGCGCTGCCTTCTGGCAGCGCCCTTTTTTTGTTCCGAAAGAATCCGCGTTACTGGTCGTCTTCGTCAGAGACAGGGATCTCGCTGTAGGTTCTCTCTTCTTCGAAGCGCTTGGTCTGCGCCTGCATTTTTTCGATCTCTTCCTTGCACTTAACGCAGTAGTGGGCGAAAGGTACTATCTTGAGCCTTCCGAGAGGGATCTCGCAACCGCATTCCTCACAGATCCCGAACTCGCCTTCCTGGATACGAAGTAGTGCTTCATCGATATTGCGCAGTTTCTCACGCTCGCGATCACTCAGCAAAAGACCCAGTTCCCGATCTCTTTCATTGGATGCCTGGTCGTAAATATCGCCACTCGGATCCCCGCTGGGGAGCTCGGATGTGGATTTGATTGATTTGTTTATTTCTCTCAGAGTCTCCTCCTTCAACTTCAGGAGAAGAGCCTTCATTTCATCAATTCTCTCTACCATCAAGACCTCTCAGAACAAAAATTCTCATACCGACAATTGAGATTGGACATAATAGCGTACTTTACCCTGATGTCAAGGAAAAAGCCGCTTGCCATGATGGGCTGATATCATGGACTATTCAGGTTCCTCCTCAAATATCTCACCAATAAGGTCGTAGTCGGAAGAGTCGGTTATTTTCAGGCGTACGATATCACCGACGTTTGCGTTGCCGGCGGTTATATATACTTGGCCGTCGATGTCGGGAGCCTGCCGGGAAGAACGGCCCTTCAGGAGAAGCTCTGTTTCTTCGCTGAACCCTTCCACAATTACTTCTTCAATCATACCAACTAGTTGCCTGTTACGTTTGAAGGAGAGCCTGGCCTGGGCTTTCATAACTTTTTTATAGCGTTCCCGTTTGACCCTTTCCGAGATCTGGTCGCTCATTTCATTGGCAGGGGTTCCCTCTTCCCGTGAATAGCAGAACACACCTAGTCTGTCGAACTGTGTCTCTTCCACGAACTGAAGCAGGTTTTTAAAATCCTCCTCTGTTTCGCCCGGGAAACCGACGATAAGTGATGTCCGAAGTGCTATGTCCGGAATTTCACAGCGAATTTTCGCGAGCAGCGTGCGGATTTCCTCGGAGGTGCTTCGTCTGTTCATTCGTTTGAGAATTGGGTCGCTGATATGCTGGAGGGGAAGGTCCAGGTATTTGCAGACTTTCTCTTCTTCCTTGATGAGCTGGATGAGGCTGTCGGTTATGCCATTGGGATAGGCATAGAGCAGGCGGATCCAGCGAAGCTCCTCAATTTCAGCCAGCCTTCGAATCAATTCTTCCAGAGAGGGTTTACCATCCAGGTCTGCTCCGTAGTTGGTTACATCTTGGGCAATGAGGTTCAATTCTCGTGCCCCGCCTGCCACCAGTCGCCGGGCCTCTTTTACCAGTGCGTCGACCGTGCGGGAGCGGTATGAACCACGCAGGCTTGGAATAACGCAGTAGGAGCAGCAATTTGAACAGCCTTCCGCGATTTTCAAGTAAGCGGAATAAACCGGTGTTGATTTGAGCCGAGGAGAATCTTCGTCGAAAATGAAGTTGGGATCGCCGATATAGCGGAGTTGTTCGGAGGTGCCCCTCTTTTCGGCGATGATCTCGGCGATGCGGGGATAATCTCCGGTGCCGATGAAGATGTCAACTTCAGGCAATTCCTGGCAAAGTTGCTCCTGATAGCGCTGTGGCAGGCATCCGGTTACGATGAGCAGCCGGCAGTGGCCGTCATGCTTTCGGTCGGCCAGGTCAAGGATTGCGTCAACGCTCTCCTGCTTGGCTTCCTTGATGAAGGAGCAGGTGTTGACGATTATGATATCGGCATCTTTCTCATCGGTTGTGATTTCATAGCCTTCCCGGTCGAGAAAGCCGAGCATAATTTCGGCGTCCACGAGGTTTTTGGGGCAGCCAAGGCTTACCATACTGATTTTTTCTTTTACCATGTCGTTCAAATGCACCCCTATAAAGTTGATGGGAAGTGAAGAGCAGGGCACGAGGAAGTAAGCAGAGACGTTGGCTGCCAATCCCTTACCCCATACCCCGCAATCATTACCATGTTTCTATTGTCTGAAATTTATGAACTGCATCTCGATGTCCAGGTCTTTGCCTTTCAAACGCTGGATGATTTCCTGGAGATCATCGATACTCTTTCCCGTCACTCGTACCTGGTCATCTTGGATCTGAGCCTGTACTTTCAGCTTTGTTTCCTTGATGGCGGCAATGACTTCCTTGCCTTTTTCCTTCGAGATGCCTTGCTGAATGGTGATCAGCTGGCGGACCATCCCCCCGGAGGCGGATTCGACGGATCCCTGTTGCAGCGTTTTGACGGAAATACCCCGCTTCAGGCACTTTGTCTGGAGGATATCGATGATTGACTTTAGGCGGAAATCATCTTCCGTTAGAATCTTGATGGTTTCCTTTTCCAGGGAGACCTCGCTTTTTGATTTTTTGAAGTCGAAACGCTGGGCAATTTCTTTGATGGTCTGGTTGACCGCATTGTCGACTTCCTGCATATCGACTTTGGAAACAATATCAAATGTTGGCATAGTGTGCCTCCTTTCAGTATTTTCCTGGTGATTACGGCCGGGGCAGAAGCTCTGGCCCTGCCTGGCAGCTGCTTCCGTCACGAATTGTGCCGGTCAGTGACGTATAACTTCTATACCAGCAGGTATCTTGAATTGAAAGAGAGAAGTGGGCAAGCCCCGGTTTACGTGTACGTTACTGAAATCGATGGTTGTTCTGGTGCCTAACTGATCATAGATGACGGAGGTGAGGATGGGAAACGTGTTTCGAATCTTTCCTTTTTTGAGGAAAATACCAATATCCTCCGCCGATACGGTCATTTCGAGTTTTGCCAGATTCTGACTCGGGGTTTTTGGGATGAGTTCGATAAGGTAGTTCCCCTTGGCGTCTCGTCCTCCCTTCAACGGGGTAATGGTGAAGTCACGAGAAATCCTGCCGATGCCTGTCAGGTAATTGAGGGTTACGCCTTGACCTCCTTCGAGGAGACTATCCAGGGTACTAACCATCACCTGCCTGTTTTCCGGGAGATAGTACCAGATAGTGGAACCATCCGACACAATCAGTTGCTTCGGTTTCGTATAGTCGAAACGGAACATGGCCGGACCCTTGGATTTCTTTTTGATGGAGAGTGTGCCGTTTCCTTTCTGTTCTCTCTTTACCGAGGCTAGATAAGTTTTCTGTGAAAAAGTTGCCTGCAGATCGGTCAGGGAGTTGTAGCTTTGCTCCACAGTGGCAATTACGTCCTTAAGTTTTGCTTCTGCCCGGGCCGGCGGCGCGGAAAGAAGATTAAGGGCAATCGTGCTGCAGAGAATAATGATGGGCATGAATCGTTTCATATTGTTCCTTTCAAGAAAAACGCGGCTGATAGTGACATAACTCTATTTTTGCTGCAACTTCTTTTGCTCTTTTCCTCCTGCCAACCTTGACAGCGAGGCGCACGGACAGACAGAAATCGTTGCGTATGAGCCAGCACTCAAAGCAGATTTGCCGGATCTATAATAAAGATCACCTGACCGTCTCCCAGAATTGCCCCTCCGAAGAAGCCTTTCATCCGGTTCAGGGGGCTCGCGAATGGCTTTACGAAAACATCCTGTTGGCCAACAAATCGGTCCACAACAAGTGCTACAGTATGCTCACTGATCTCCACGATCACAGCAGGCATGCTTTCACCCTTTATCGGGGCGAGTGGGAGTTCCAGTAGGCGGTGAAGGCTTACAAGCGGGATCTCTTCGTCACCCAGCAGGAAATACTTTGTCTTGCCGCGACTCAAGAGAGAATCCTTTCTGATATCGACAGTCCGGAGCACCTTGGTCACCGGCAGTCCCACAACAATTGAGGAACAGGCAACAAGCAGGATCTGGATAATGGAGATGGTCAGTGGCAGTGAAAGGGTAAAGCAAGTTCCCTTTCCCGGTGTAGATTCAATGGAAAGGTTGCCGCCAATGGCCTGGACGGTGGTGCGAACGGCATCCATGCCAACCCCTCGTCCGGAAACGTCGGTTATTTCTGCTGCGGTGGAGAAGCCGGGAAGACAGACCAGCATCAAGGCCTGTTGCGGCGAGATCAGAGCTGCTTCTTCCCTTCGGAGAAGGCCCTTATCGATGGCAGCAGCGATGAGTCGACGAGGATCCATTCCCTTGCCATCATCGGTAATTGTGATGAGTACCCGGTCCTTTTCCCGGTGAACTTCTATGGCAATGGTTCCTGCAGGTTTCTTGCCCGCTGCTATACGATCTGCCGGTAATTCCAGTCCGTGATCCACAGCGTTCCGCAAAAGGTGGAGCAGGGGGTCGGAGAGTTCTTCCACGATGCCCCGGTCCAGTTCGATCTCCTTGCCGGAAACCTGGAAGATGACTTCTTTGCCGCTCTTTTTTGCCAGGTCGCGGACAATCCGGGGCAGGCGGTCCGCAATAGTGGCAAGGGGCATGAGCCTGACCTTAAGTACTTCGTCATGCAGTTCCCTGACAAGGTGGGAAAGGTCTGAAATCGCCTCACTTAGCTCTGGAGATTTCAGTTCTCTTGAAATGGTAATCATCCGGTTCTTGTGGGTGAGCAATTCCCCCGTTATGTTCACCAGGGAGTCAAGCACTTCGGTTTTTACCCGAACGTTCTGCGGGGAATCGGGTTTTTCCCTCACAAGTTCCTGTTCCAGCTTCTCCGGAGCTGTTTTATCCGGAGAGTGATCATCGGCTGCCAGTCCCGAAGTTTCTGTGGCTTCCCCGTTGTTCCCCAGTGGTGCCTCATCAGCCGGGGGCGGAATATAGCTGGCCAGTCGCTGTGCCAGGTCGAGAATGTCGTGATGTCCACTGCCCCCGGCATCCACGTCATTCAGCATGGTTAAGAGAAGATCGCTTCCTTCCAGCAGCAGGTCTGCAACTGCGGGGGAAAAAACGATGGTTCCTTTTCTGACCCGATCCATGAGATCTTCCATTTTATGGGAAAGTTCTGCCATTTCGCCATATCCCATGGAGGCGGCCATCCCCTTGATGGAGTGGGCCATCCTGAAAAGGAAGTCAATCTTTTCCCGGTCATCAGGTGTTCCCTCCAGTGCGACAATCGCCTCATTCATGCCTTGGAGGTGCTCCCTGACTTCGGAGACGAACAAATCCTTGTACTGGGACATGTCCATTTATGCAGTTCTCCGTAGTGGTGTCATTCCTTTTCTTCCTTAATTGCGTCGCAGCTTTTGCTTCTTTTGCTTCCGCTGCGTACTTCGTTTTCCAGTTCAGTCATAAGTAAATCTATTGCAAAAAGTGGTATTTTTTCGGCATTGAACAGGATTGATTGGCGCACGTAGGATCCTTCATCCTGTTGGATCTGCAGTCCTCGAATGTCGGAGACGATCCGCTCAACCGTGTCGATTCGAAGCGCCAACGAACCTATCTTGTGGTCAAGGATCAGAATCCTCCCAGAGCTTTTCGGCGGGTCCCCGTGGAGGAAGGATGCTAGATCGAGTACCGGTGTCGGGGTGCCGTGGAAATTCATGGCCCCGAGGAAGGTTTTCGGAGCCTTGGGTATAGGGAACGTGGGGGGTGTTTCCATGACCTCTGAAAGATTGTCAACGTTCATGGCGTACCGATCTCCTCGCAACGTGAAGATGAGGAAGCGTCTGCCCCGGCCGCTCATTGGACATGCTCCTCCTTCGGGGGGAGGGTAAAGCGTTCAACGCTCTGGAGAAGGCTGTCGGAGAGAATCGCCAGTTCACGGGCAGCCAGGGCCATTTCCTGCATGGCAACCGCCTGCTCCTGGGTGGCAGCGGAAACCTGCTCTGTCGAGGCTGCGTTGTCTTCGGCCACCTTGGCAATTTCATCTACGTTCGTGACCATCTGTCCGGCACCGTCTGTCTGCATGGCGGACATGTCGGCAATACTGTTGGTCTTGCGCTCTGTTTCTATGACAGTTTCCACTATTTCCCGGAAGGAGTCTGCTGTTATGTCAATATTCTTCTTGCCTTCGCCGATGTTTTTGGAAATCTCCAGAATTGTATCTTGTACGCGGTGGCTTTCTTCTCGAATTCCGGTGATCAATTCAAGAATATCCTCGGCCGATCTGCCCGCCCCTTCCGAAAGTTTTCGCACTTCTTCCGCGACTACCGCAAAACCTTTACCGTATTCTCCCGCACGTGCCGCTTCGATGGAAGCGTTCAAGGCGAGCATATTTGTCTGACGGGCAATATCACCGATGAAATCGGCGATTTTCCCAACTCGCTGCAGCTTTGCATTGAACTCCATGAACTGTCGCCCGCTCTGCTCGACCCGGTCGAAAAAAAACCGCATTTTTTCCAGAAGTTCTTTTGACTGTTCTCCACCTCGACGGGCGGTGAGACTTGTCTCCCTGGCTGCTCCAGAGGCTTCCCGAGCTCTTTTTGCGATCATTTCTATGGAAATGGCCATCTCATGGATGACCTTGGAGCTTTTGCTGACCATTTCGGCCTGGTTTTCCGCACCGCGGGAAATATGTTCCACCGCAAAGGCAACCTCTTCGGTGGAGGCGTTGATTTCAAGCGCTGTCGAAGAAAGTGTCTTTGCCGATTCGGAAACCTTTTCAGAAATTTCCCGGATGCTCCTGACAAGTTCCCGGAGATGTTCCATCATGCGATGGATGGAGATACCCATGTCAACCGTTTCATCGGGAAAATGGGTTTTGACGAGAACGATTTCTTTTGTAAGGTCTCCCCTGCTGATGGCTTCGGCGGATTCGTTCAGTCTGGTAATGTTTCTGGTGAAGGTTTTGGAAAAAATCCAGCCGAGGATCAGTCCGATGGTGAGTGCAACGGCAAAGGTCAAGAGTTTTGTGCTCTCTGGTGAATAGCCGAGCAGTTGGACTCCGCTGGGAGCGAAAGCGACCGCCGCCACAACAACAACAAATCCGAGAATGAATTTGTATCCGATCGGTATACGCATGAAATTCTCCTTTCAGAAGGAACAGGGTAGCTATGCTGCCTTGATGCACGCTGTTACGTTGTCAGTGTATCACGTGTTATCTTTTTCGGTAAATGCGTTCGACAGGACAAAGAGTCTGGTAGAGTTCCCGCACTTCACCCATCAGATTTTCTGTTTTGCCCAGAACCAGGATTCCCCCTGTCCGGAGCGATTCGGCGAATCTCTTCAGGAGTGCTTCCTGGTGGCTGCGCTCGAGATAGATAAGGACATTCCGACAGAGGATTAGGTCACACCTCTCTAAGGGTGCCGGACGAAGCATGTCCTGGCAATGAAAGGAAACCATGTCCCGTATTTCGGAGGCAAGCCGATATTTGCCGTCTTGAACGGTGAAGAAGCTTTTCTTGATGTCAGAAGGAGCTTCCTCCATGCGGTCCGACTCATAGGTGGCTTCGGCGGCGACTCGCAGTACCTCCGCGTCAATGTCCATTGCGCGGATGGAGACAGTCACCTGTGACATCTCGTGAGCAAAGGAATTGCGGAGGATCAGCGCGAGTGAGTACGGCTCTTCTCCGCTTGAGCAACCAAAGCTCTGGATATCCAGGCATTCACGCCCTTCCTGCATGCAGCCGGAAAAAAGGCTGGGGAATATTTCATCGCGAAGCTTGTTGAAGGTGTTCTGATTCCGGAAGAATTTGCTCACATGGATGGTGAGCATTTTGATCAGTTGCGCTGGCTCGGATCTGGTCTGCAGCAGAAAGTCAGCATATTCCCGTGCTGAAGCGCACCCTACGGAACGGATCCGAGCTGAAATCCGTCGCTTTATACAGGCGTCTTTATAGCCATATAGCTGGAATCCCCCCAGTGTTTTCAGGATGCGGCAAATCCTATCATAGACCTGATCCGGAATTTCAGCAGTATCTTTCCTGCTGGGGCTATAGCTTCTATTTGGTCGTGGCATGGTTCGTTAGGGACTTCCCGGTAGTAATTTTCGTGCTGGGTAGACGAGCGGCGCGACTTCCCTGCCTCTCTCTGGTGCAGATTCCCGTGAGCTGCCTCGATGCCATCCTGGTCATTGTTTGTCCCGATCAGAAAAGTGGTCGAAACCTTTGCTGCGCAGGGAGATTTCCCTGCCGTCGGGCCCGATAACTGTCAGTTTCTTCTCCGCAGTAATGGTGCCGATAACCGCGGCTGGAGTGCCCAGTTTGGCCAGGAGGGGGAAAACCTTGGAGGTTTTTTCGGGGGGGACGGTGAAGAGCAGTTCATAGTCTTCACCTCCTGCTAGGGCCAGAGATAATGCTTCTTCTGTTAGCGTTGGGAATTGTTCCCGAAAAGTATCCGACAGGGGCAGCACTTCAGTAAATATTTGTGCACCCACGGAGGAAAGATCAAGGATATGCCTCAAGTCGGCCAGCAGGCCATCGCTGATGTCAATCATTGCCGAGGGGATGGCTGCGTCGGCCAACGCCTGTCCTTCGAGTACTCTTGGTGCTGGGTCCAGGTGGCGCTCTATGGCGTTGCTTTGTCTTTCCCCCTGTTGCAGGAGACGGAGGCCGAGGGCCGAATCACCGATTGTCCCGGTTACGCATATCTGGTCTCCCGGACGTGCGCCGGAACGTCGTACGAGCGAATCCGGGGATTGCTCGCCAAGAACTGTCAGCGTCAGGACAAGTGGGCCTGGCGATGAACAGGTGTCACCACCGATCAACTGGACGCCGTACTGATCGGCCCGCTGCAGCATTCCGCTGATGCAGTTATCTAGAAAGTCGAGGGACATTGCTGGGGGAATTGCCAGGGAGAGCAAAAAATATCTTGGGTTGCCTCCCATTGCGGCAATGTCGGACAGATTGACCGACAGGGCCTTTTTCCCCAAGGAAAGCGGGTCGCAGAACGAGAGATCGAAATGGATCCCTTCGATCAACATGTCGGTGGTTGTCAGGCTGAGAAGGCCGGGAGAGGGAGTAACGGCGGCGGCATCGTCGCCGATGCCGAGAACTACACCCTTCCCGGCAGATAATTGCCGGGCAATCCGATCAATGAGACCGAATTCGCCAAGTTTTCCCAGATCTCTTCCGTCTGTCAAGAAACAACCTTTGGCGATGATGGAGCCCGGCGAGCAGGCGCCTTCTGCTTGCTGGGTGTGCTTTTGGCGACGGTCGGTGCCGGTGGGAATTTTTCCAAAGCCAGTTTCAGCACTTCATCAATGTTCGAGGCAGAAACAATCTCGATCTTTTTCAGAATATGCTTCGGTATCTCGTCAAGATCTTTCCTGTTCTGCTCAGGAATGATGATGGTTGTAATTCCTGCCCTGATGGCTGCAAGCATTTTTTCTTTCAGTCCGCCGATGGGGAGAACCCGGCCGCGCAAGGTAATCTCGCCGGTCATTGCCACATCGCGACGGACCGGTATTTTTGTGAGAGCGGATACCAGTGCCGTGGCCATGGTGATTCCTGCAGAGGGCCCGTCTTTTGGGATCGCTCCGGCAGGGACGTGTACGTGGATCTCAAGGTTGGTGTAGAAGTCTTCAGAAAGAAGAAATTCTGCTGCTTTCGATCGTATGAAAGAGAGGGCCGCTTGTGCCGATTCTTTCATGACGTCGCCCAATTGGCCGGTCAGGGTCAGGCCGCCCTTTCCTTTCATGATGGTGGCTTCCACAAAGAGAACCTCACCTCCTACTGGTGTCCAGGCAAGCCCGGTGGCAACCCCTATCTCGTTGCATTCCATCTCCATTTCACTAAGAAATTTCGGCGGGCCGAGGTATTTGGCTATTGAGGTGGCAGTGATGACGGTTCGCTGTTTCTTGCCTTCGGCAACTTTGCGGGCAACTTTGCGGCAGATGGAGCCGATTTCTCGCTCCAGGTTTCTTAATCCCGCCTCCCGGGTATATTTGGAAATTATCGTCTTGATCGCTTCATCGGAGAAGGAAACGATATCCTCGCTAATCCCGTTTTCAGTTATCTGGCGAGGAAGGAGGAAGCGTTTTGAGATTTCAAGTTTTTCCTCTTCCGTATAACCGGCCAGTCTGATTACTTCCATCCTGTCGCGCAGTGCGCTCGGGACGGGATCCATCTGATTTGCCGTGGCGATGAACATTACATTGGAGAGGTTGAACGGCAGGTTGATGTAATGATCCGAGAACGTGTGGTTTTGTTCCGGGTCGAGAATTTCCAGCAGTGCCGATGCGGGGTCGCCGCGGAAATCCGAACCGAGTTTGTCGATTTCGTCGAGCATGAACACGGGGTTGTTGGACCCGCCCTGCTTTAGCCCTTGGATGATTCTGCCCGGAAGTGCGCCCACATACGTGCGGCGATGACCGCGCATTTCAGCTTCATCCCTGACACCACCGAGAGAGATGCGCAAAAACTTGCGCCCCATGGCGCGCGCAATGGATTTCCCGAGAGACGTCTTCCCGACGCCCGGTGGACCCACAAAGCAGAGGATAGGACCTTTCATTTTCTTCTTGAGTTTGCGAACAGCAAGAAACTCCAAGATCCGATCCTTGATTTTTTCCAGGTAGTAATGGTCCTCGTCAAGGATTGTCCGTGCCCGCTTGATGTCGAGAACGTCTTTGGTTGATTTGCTCCAGGGGAGTTCCACCAGCCAGTCCAGATAGGTGCGGAGCATGTTGGATTCAGCTGCATCAGGATGCATCTGTTCTAGACGCCCGAGCTGTTTGATGGCCTCCTTTTCCACAGTAGACGGCATCTTCGCATCTTCTATGGCTTTCCGGAGATCAGTCATCTCCTCCGACCGGGCATCGGCTTCGCCCAGTTCCTGCTGAATTGCCCGCAACTGTTCGCGCAGGAAATATTCCCTCTGGGTCTTGCCCATCTCTTCTTTTGCGGCCGACTGGATGCGGGCCTGCATGGAAAGAAGTTCTATCTCTTTGTTGAGATACTCGCTCACTTTCTTTAATCGCTCGATCGGGTCGAATATTTCGAGGAGTTTTTGAGCATCATCCACCTTAAGGCCGATATTGCTGGCAATGAGATCCGCAAGGCTTCCCGGATCCTGCATGTTTTCAAGGATGACTGTTACTTCTGAGGAGATGCTCTTTCCCAGTGAGGTTATTTTTGTGATCTGCTCTTTAATGTTCCGTAAAAATGCCTCGGTTTCCAGAGATGTCTCGGATACGACCGGCTCAACAATTCGATCGATACGTACGGAGAAAAATGGTTTCGATTCGACAAATTCAGTGATCTGAGCCTTGGCGAGTCCCTGGACGAGAATCTTAACCCGCCCGTCGGGAAGTTTGAGCATCCGCATGATCATTGCTACTGTTCCGACAGTGTAGATGTCGTCTGCCGACGGCTCCTCATCGGCAATATCTTTCTGTGTTGCCAGGAAGATAAGCCTGTCTCGGGATAACGCCCAGTCCACTGCGCTGATGGATATTTCTCTCCCCACAAAAAGGGGGATAATCATATAGGGGTACACCACTACATCACGCACAGGAAGCAAAGGGAGTGTTTCCGGTATTTTGAGATCTTCCTTTTCCTGATCGTTTTCCATGGAACTTCTCCTTTATTTGGCCAGTCTGTTCAGCAGTGCTTTTCCTGTTACAGCCATCATAAACAGGTAAGGATTCCCGCCTGTTTTGTCAAGTGTACACTACTTCTCAAACATTCCCAAGGTTCAGTTTTATTATCAGCACGCACTGTAAGATATATCTGCTTTCGGCGTCAACCCAAAACACCGGGCATGGATGTCGGAAGGTGAAGAGGCGTGTGCGTTGGTGTAGATGATTTTGTTTGACCATGCATACGCCGTCTCTTTGGCGGACGATATTCAAGCGTAAAACTAGCCAGTTATCGATAATACTTTGAATTATATTAGGAGGGTGTGTATAATCTGCTCCCTGTTTTAGTATGGTTTCCCATCCGTTGATCCGGGTGGGCGATAGAATAAAAATGACGCGAGGATCCCGATGAAAAAGTCTCTAATTATAGTATTGGTCTTCCTTGCTGCCCTTTCATGTGGTTTCGACTGGACCTTTGGTTTGTCGGGTAAATGTAACCAGGCCAAAAAAATCGTCTCTGTTCTGGAAGAAAAGAAGGATAGCCTTGAAAGGGCACAGGCTGAAAAGCGAGTCTTGGACCTCTGTAGTGATGGAGCTCCCGGCCATTACGTCAAGGCTCTGCAGCGGGAGCGTGCTTTTGATCTGGATGGGGCAATCGCCGAGTACCAGGAATGCCTGAAAAGTGACCCTGCTTTTCCTCTTGCCAGTGGGAGACTGGGCTATGCCTATTATCTCAAGGGAATGCTTGACAATGCTGCTCTGGAATTGACCAAGGCTCTTGCCGCGAAAAAGGACCCTCTTTATCACAAAGGACTGGCCAAAGTTTACGCTGACAAGAAGATGTTTCCCCTGGCGCTCTATCATTATGACGAGGCGCTGAAGGGATTGCCGGCTGATGTTTCCCTCTATGTTGGGATCGCGGGTATCTACCGGAATCAGGGCCTTTATGGAGAGTCTCGTGATGAATACCGCAAGGCTCTTGCTGTGAACGGTACCGATGTGGATGCGCGTCTTGGAATGGCGGAACTCAATCTCGACTTGAATCAAACTGATGAGGCATTCGATGATTTGCGGAGACTCCAGACGGCTAATCCGCAGAACAAGAAAATTCACCTCCTGCTTGGCCAGGCTTATGAACGAAAAGGTGACCTGAAAGCTGCGGAGTACGAGTATCTTCTGGCTGGGAAAAACCGTTCGGTTGAACTGATGGAGCAGTTGCGCAAGGGGAATAAGTATCTGCAGTCGGGGAATTATGTCAAGGCAATGTCTGAGTTGGAGACAGCGCTCAAGGAAAAACCTGGCGATGTCCAGACACTGAGAAAACTTGGCGATGCCTATATGGCAGCCGGCAGGGACGACGAGGCAATTTCCAGCTACCGGGAAGCGAATCGCCTCAAGGGCGGAACCCCTGATCTGCACCGCAATCTCGGAGTTCTCTACGAGAGAAAAGGGCTTCTGGACGAGGCTGTTGTTGAATACCGTCAGTCCCTCTCTGCTGATCCTGCAAACCCGGATACGCTTCGTCTCTTGGCTGACATCTATACCCTGCGCGGCAGCGATCAGCAGGCGATTGCGCTTTATCAAGATCTGATTAGGATGAAGAAAGATTCTCCCAAGATTCACTTCATGCTTGCCAGGGCCTATTTAAACAACAGGGATTTTAAAGAGGCGCGGAATGAATATGCTCTGGTCGTGCGACAGGATCCCAACAATCAGGAGGCTCAGCGGGAGCTGGCCGATCTTTATCGGAGAAGTTCCATGGATGTTGAGGCTGAGAAGCACTACAAGGAAGCAATCCGTCTCAAGAACGATGACATGGAAGCCAGAAATGCGCTTCTTGCACTCCTTGTAAAGAAGAAAAAGTTTGCCGAGGTGGTGACCCTCCTGCAGGGAAATGTGGATCTTGCCCCCACTGATCCCGTTAGTCGTTACAAACTGGGACTCATCCATGAATTCAACAAAGATTATGACGAGGCGATAGAGTCATACAAAAAATCTATTGAACTCAAGGGGGACAATGCCAAGGCCTTAAACGCCCTGGGACGGGTCTATATGAAGACCGGCCGACTGGAAGAGGCGAAAATTGTTCTTGAGGAGGCAAAAAAGGCTGACCCCAAGCTTGAAGAGACGAAAATCCTGTTAGGGAACATTCGAGATGAAATTTCTCCCGAGCCTCAGGTCTATCGAAAAAAGTCGTACTCCTTGGGAAAGAAGAAAAAGTCGAAACGGAGCAGCTCCGCGAGGAAGGGAAAGAAGTCGAAAAAGTCCTCCAAGAGTGTTTCTAAAAAGAAGTCCTCCTCTGGCGGGAAAAGTAAGAAATCAACCAGTGTTGCGAAAAAAACCAAAAAAACCACCAAAGGGAAAAAGAAGAAATGATTCTCGAACGGAGGGTGAGCCGCGAAAGGGTGTCCCGCTTTAGTATACGTGGCTATCAAACGTAACTCGATGATGCTGAAACAGCCAACAGAGAAAGATTCGTTGGCTGTTTAGCTTTCAACAATAAAAAAGGCCGGGTAGTGTACCCGGCCTTTTTTTGTATTCGCCCAAGAGTTTTTTCTAGGATTTCTGCTACAAAGGAATAATCAATACCCTTGCGGTTCCCCTTCCAAAAAATCCTAGTTTTTTTGCCGCTGCCTGCGAAAGATCGATGAAAGGAAATGATCTTTTTCGACAGCGATCGTTGACGGTGACGTGCACCTCATTCTGGTTGTCAAGATTGACAATCTTGACCTTTGTCCCCAGGGGGAGGCTTTGATGTGCTGCAGTTAATTTCTGCGGAGAATATCTGGCTCCTGATGCTGTGCGCTTACCGTGGTACTTCCTGGCGTAATAAGTTGCGATTCCCTTTTTGCCGCTTGTGCAATCCGGTTTAGCGTGGCTTTGCTCAATGCGCTCTTGGTTCTTGTCCGGCAATAAAGATTCTGCTTGCAAGGGAAGTGTCTGGACCTGAAGGAGTAGCGCCTGGCTGATAACGAGTAATGCCAGTTTGCCCCTTCGGTTCAATGATGCCATTGGCACCTCCTTTTTGGGCGAGCCACTTTGTACTCCGAAAAGCCTTGTCCTGTCAAGGGACTTGTGGTGTTATGGCTTATAACGTTCCGATATTACTAGTATGTTTTGGGTGGTGATCCGGGTGTAGAGTAGGTGCTACTGAGTGGCGGGTACGAAAAGTGGGGCGCACGATCGGGGGAACAATCCAAGCTGTTCGCCCCGCGCAAAAAGTAGTTCCGCGGCACGTTCCCCTTCTGGACCTGGATCGAGGGAGTAGTCGTTGACGTAGAGGGAGATGTGAGCGGAACAGACCTCACTGCTCATTTCCTGGGAATGGGAATGCACATAACGGAGCGTTTCGGCAGGGTGTTTGCGTGCATATTCGACACTGGTGCGGACCAGTGAGGAAAGGCGTGCGAGAGCAGCAGTCCCGAGCGAGCGCTTGGCAGCAATGCCGCCGAGAGGCAGTGGCAACCCGGTTGATTTTTCCCACCATTCTCCCAGGTCGAGAACTTTGTGCAAGCCGTATGACTGGTAGGTGAAACGTGATTCGTGAATGATGAGGCCGGCATCGGCTTTCCCTTCGATTACGGCAGACATAATTTTGTCGAAGGGGAGGAAGATGAACTCCGCAAGTGTCGGCTCAAAGAGTTGGAGAAGAAGGCGGGCAGTGGTAAATTGTCCTGGGACGGCAATTCTTTTACCCGATAACTCACCAGCTTCACGCACATTTTTCGACACGACCAGAGGGCCGCAGCCCCTGCCCATTGCGCCTCCGGAACGCAACAGGATATACTTCTCTCGAATATGGGCAAAGGCATGGTAGGAGACTTTGCAGATATCCAAGGCTCCATCCATTGCCAGGCAGTTGAGGGTTTCCACATCTTCCAAGCGCTCGGTAAATTGAAACCCGTTGCTGGGAATACTGCCGTGAATGAGGGGGTAAAAGAGAAAGGTGTCGTTTGGGCAGGGTGAATAGCCAATGGTTACTGTTTGCATGTCTCTCGATTCCTGATGAACTGTTCTAGAAACCGCTGGGAATTTGCGGCTGCCAGGCTAATGTTCCACCTCGTGCTGTCGCGGTCTTCCACGTAGTTGCTGATCCCGCGAAGTTCCATGCATGCAATGCCGTAGCGTGCCGCCATGAGAGCGACGGCGGCACCTTCCATGTTTTCACAGAGACCCCCGAAGCGATCCTTCAGTTCCTTTCCTCGTGCATTCGTTCCGCTACAGGTGGCAACGGTAAGGAACCGGCCGGCAGCGAGAGGTGCGAGGCCGAGTTCTTCTGCAACCTGCAATGCTGTCGCGTTCGCTTGTGAAGAAAGGGGTATTTCGTTGAAAAAGAGCCGTCCGTTCCGATCCAGGAGGGGGATTCCAATGTGTTCGAGTGATTGCCAACCCTCGGGAGTCACGACGCCTTCATCAGCGAAAACCTCGCTTGTTGCTAGTGCGATGTCCCCAATTTCTAGCCCGCATCCAAGGTAGGCACCTGCGCAACCGGTGGTGATGAGCAGGTCTGGAGTAAAGAGTTGTGCCACAAGGGCAGATGCAGCGGCAGCGTTGGCGGTGCCGATTCCGGAAACGGTGAAAATGATTGTCGCGGAAGCTTCGTCTGCAACAAAAACATCCCAGGGCAGCGATGCGGGATGACGTTGTGCGTGAAAGGCTTCGGCTAGGGCTGATATTTCCAGCGGTGTTGCCGCAGTGATAGCGATAGTTCTCATGGCAACCGTCTTGCTTCTAAAGTATTTTGTTTGCTTTTCGATATGTAAAATATACAATGTTATACTCAAGAAATCGAGTACAATGGTACCATTGTTACCGATAAGATCAATCCATTTTTGCCTCTTTGGTCATTACTCGTCAGAACCAGGCTGATTCGGGTTTTGATGGTTTGGGGTTTTCAATAAAAACCGTATAAACTGGTATTGTCACGGTTTCTGAGACAAATTAAAAAGGAGTGCGCTGGTATGAGATCACCCCAACACATATTGTGTCTTCTCCTGTTAGTTCTACTTTGCGGCTGTGGAGGCGGCGGAGGTCCATCGTACTATGTACCGGTTTCGACGACTGATCCCGTCGCGGATCCGGATAATCCCCCAGAAACGGAGTATATGTCCTTTTCTGCGTATGATTTTGTTCATGACAGATCATATTCCGTCAGTGCCTCAAAGGTTGCTGAAGGAAATAATTGCTATATTTACCTCCAGAAAGGTCAATCGGTTACCCAGGCCGCAATTGATGCGGTAAAAACCGAATTTGATACGAATATCTATCCCAAGGTTACGGCTGCCTTCGGCAGTGAACCAAATCCCGGGGTTGACGGCGATTCCAAGGTGTATGTCCTGATGCTGACTATCCTGGATGGTTTTTCTCCGAGCAGTCACAGCTACGTAGCTGGATATTTTGATCCGGAAAATGAGTATGCTGCGAGCATCTATCCGTCCTCGAACGAAAAGGAAATGTTTTACATGAATATTAACCCCGCCGTGGGAATTGATCCCGGGGGCGCGGACTTCAACGATACCCTGGCCCACGAGTTTCAGCACATGATACACTGGGAACAGAAGACCCACCTCAAAAAACTGAATGATGCCACCTGGTTGGACGAGGCCATGTCCACCATTGCCGGTACCTACTGCGGCTATGGGCCAAGCTGGTATAGTGTCTGGATCTATGAGCTGGATCCGTCAAACTCTTTAACCCTCTGGGCATCTACTGCGGAAGATTATGGCGTGGCTTACATGTGGGCGCAGTATTTCAAGGACCACTATACCGGCAGCGGCAACATTTTCAAAATGATAATGGATCAGAATTCCACGGGGATTACGTCGGTGAATGCGGCATTAACTGCTGCGGGTTATGGTAAAAATTTTACAGAGACTTTTAGAGACCTGTCAATTGCAGTTTATTCAGGAGACACGAAGACTTGGCCGGGGCATGCTGAATGGTCGTATACTTCTATCGATACCTGGCCCGGTGACCATGACGGTTATACCCTGCCCGGCTTGTTCCCGGTCAGTAGGCAAAATATTTCCAAACTAGCAGCACTCCAAGCATACAGCATGAATTTCTACTGGTATTCGCCTTCTACTCCTCCCGATGGTACGGTTACCTGGACGCAGGCCAATGCATACAACAATGCCTCTTTAGTGGACTCCGGCGCTTCCGACATTACATTTGACCTGATTTCGGGCGCACCGAATAATTACACAACTTACGGCTATCTGATTGAGCAACAGACCGGAGGCTCTTCGGTAAGTGGAGGAACGGTTACATACAGTTCGGTGGTACAAAACCCCTTGATGCTTGCCGATGTAGAACTTTCAGCCATGGTGGAAGGCAGGATTCCCAAATCTTCTCGGCAGATACTGGCTGAAGCCAATGAGAGCCCTACTGTGAACCGCTTCTTTGCTCAAAAGGGCAAGAAATTCCGTATCCACATGGACTCGTTCTTTCGCGAAAGAGAAAAGGAATTGAGAAAATCAGGTGCTCGGCCATCTTTCTGAAAAATGGGTGACAGGAGTATCGGATTTTTCAAACATAGTACGTGTATGGCTATTCAAATGTCACAGAAAGTCTGTTCTTCCTGAGCTTCCAAGGAGGGACAGACTTTCCCTCCCAAACCGATGAAAGGACGAGCATGGCACGAACCCTATCAGTAATATTCAGCGTTGCGCTTGTTCTTTTGTTCGCTTTACAGGGCTGCGCAATGGACAGGCAGAAACCCGAGACAAAGGTTCTAACTGGGACTATCAGGATTGTCGGAAATGAGCCATTTCCCCAGGTGGTGCTGACTGTGGGACCGAACCCTGATATGGCAACGAGGGACCAGGACTACCTCATTGTTGGGCCGCTTAAAGAAGTATTGAGGAGAGGCTACCAGTGGAAGAAGCTAACATTGGAAGGTGAGGGGTGCTCTTCTCCCAGCCCTGCCTTTAAAAATTGTTTCAATCCGTTCAAAATAGTCAAGACTACTGGCGTGGAGATAGAAAAATAATCGTGATTTTCTGAGAATGCGGCATCCAGGTCATTTCCCGATTTCATACGAGCTGCCCACGCGATCCATTCGATTTCCTTCGGTACCCAACCAATAACACTTCAATATTACAGGGCTAGTAAACTACTAACGGGAATTATTTATTCCTTATTTCCCTTGCTTCAGTCAATGTTTTTGATTATAGTGAGTGCAATTTTACGACAGGAATCGGGACTTTCATGGATAAGAAAATCGTGACTCTGAATATAGTTGTGTCCATTCTGATCCTTGTGGTGATCGCCATGATTGCCTCCGACGTGATTGCCTACAAGCTCTCCAGAACTTTTCCCGCCTCATTAAAAAAAGAAAGTACCTTCGCACCTACGGTGAGAAGGAATGACCTCTCTGCTTTTTCTGCCATCCTTGAAAGAGGACTCTTCGGCAAGGCCACACAAGGCAGGCTTACTCCCATTACCCAGACTGAGGGTCCCGCTGCGACTTCTCCGAATGACCTGACCCTTCTTGGCACCGCTATAGGTTCATTCCGGGAAACATTTGCCTTTATTTTGCGGCAAAGCACTCATGAAGAGAAGGTTTTCCGACTTGGGGAAGATGTGTTCGATATCGGTCCGCTTGTCAGTGTCAGACGGGACTGGGTCGAGATACAGAGTGGCGATTCCCGTATCAAGCTGCTTGCTCCGACGGAAGTTCCCGGAGAGACGGTAGGCGCTCCCGTTGCCTCTTCTCAGGAAGGTTCATTGGCCAACAAGGTGTCTCCTAACGGCTATGTAATTGATCAGCGCGCACTGAATGCTGCCCTCGACAATATCGGTCAGGCGATGACCGATGCTCGCCTCCTTCCCAACTCGAAAGATGGCAAGGTAGAAGGTTTCAATGTTTCTGAGGTTAGGCCGGGCGGTATTTTCGCCATGGTAGGCATCAATAACGGAGACACACTCCTCAGTATTAATGATTTTGCTCTTGATTCGCCGGAAAAGGCAATGCAGACGCTGGTTTCTCTGAAAGGTCAGAGCAGAATCAAGCTTGATTTGATTCGCGACGGGCGTCCGACGACTTTTACATATGATATCAGATGATCGGGCATCCGTAAGAGTTGGGCTCCCCGCCCATTCTTCCAGTCCCGTGAAATTTGTTGGAGGTTTTCCTTGAAGAAGCAAATTCTTACAATGGTCGCAGCGATTATTCTTTCGGTCCTTTTGCTTATGCCCGGATACGGGTACGCTAAGGGAATCGTTCTGAACTTCAGTGATGTCGATATTTCGACAATGGTCAAGTTCATCAGCGACCTGACCGGAAAAAACTTCATCATGGACGAGAAGGTGAAGGGGAAGATTTCGGTTTTCTCGCCTTCCAAGATCTCCGTTGATGAGGCCTTCAGCGTTTTTACCTCAGTTCTGGAGCTGAAAGGTTTCTCCGTTGTCAAGACAGGTAAATTTTATAAAATCCTGCCTTCCGGTGACGCCAAACAGTCAGGGATGACGCTTCTTTCCGGAACTGCGAGGGTGCCTGTCAACGAAGCCTATGTTGCTCAAGTGATTCCCTTGCACAGGATGCCGTCCAAGGAGGCCGAGAATTTTCTGCGCCCGGTCGTGTCAAAGGATGGCTATGTGGCATCGTTCGGTCCTGCAAACTCGCTTCTGGTGGTAGATTCGGCACTCAATATTCAGAAGGTCCTCGATATTGTGAAGACCATCGACAGCGATATGAACCGAGAAGGGGCCGAGTTGGTTTTTCTCCATCATGCCTCTGCCGATAATATTGCCAGCATTATTCAGGAATGGCTCTTCGGAATGGATCGCTCAACAAGGTCCACCCAGCAGAATCAGGGTGGCAGTGTCGGCGGCTTGCTGGTTCCGGATATGCGCCTCAATGCGGTGCTTATTTTTGGCAATGACAAAGATAAGGAAGACATCAAGCAGCTCATCGCTCTTGTGGATGTGGTCCCTCCGATCTCCAGCAGTAAAATTAATATCTACTTTCTTGAGAATGCCGATGCCACCGAGGTTTCCAAAGTGCTGGAGGGCATGTTCAAAACAACCTCCACGGCCACGGCCACGGCGGCAAAGGCCGGCACACCTCAGCAAAGCGCTTTTGAAGGCACGAACATCAGTATTACCCCGGACAAGGCAACAAACTCCCTTGTTATCATGGCATCTCCGACCGATTTCCAGAATCTCTCGCAGGTGATAAAACAACTGGACAGGCGGCGGCGTCAGGTCTTTGTCAAGGCCCTCCTTGCCGAAGTGTCACTAGACAAAATTCAAGAGATAGGGACCAAGTTAGGGGTCGGTGGGGCCGGGACCGATGGAAACATTGCCGCTGCCGGTGTCTTTGATCCGTTCAATTTCCTGGGTGCCTCCAATCCCCAGCAGCAGGCAGTTGTGCAAATACTGCAGGGATTGGCGAACAACGTCAATTTCTCCGCCGTTCTGCAGCTCCTTGATCAGCAAGGCGCAATAAACGTGCTTTCGAGTCCGAACATCCTTACTTCGGACAACAAGGAAGCGGAGATTTTTGTCGGTGAAAATGTGCCGTTCATTTCTTCAACGAACCTTTCCTCTACCGGACTCTCACAACAGTCCCTGGAACGAAAGGATACCGGTATAACACTGAGAATAACCCCTCAAATCACGGAAGGGGAGTACATAAAGCTCGATATCTATCAGGAAATTTCCGCTGTCAAACAAAACAAAGGGCAAGCTACCGACTTGGTCACCACGAAACGATCTGCCAAGACTTCGGTGGTGGTGAAGGACTCTGAATCGGTGGTCATTGGTGGCCTTATTCAAAGTCGCGATGAAGATTCCATCGACAAGATTCCCTTCCTCGGGGATATCCCTCTGCTCGGCTACCTGTTTAAAACCAAGTCTACGAAGCATACGAAAACGAATCTCCTGGTAATTCTTACTCCCAGTATCGTCAAGGATGCGGCTGCAATGGCAGCCATTACCGAACGTGAGAAGAGGCATTTCGAAGGGGTAGCTTCCCAGCAAAGGAAGATCGACATTGACAAGGAACTGCATTTCGAGGGGCCAGTTGCCGAGGAAAAGTACATTGACTCTGACAAGGAACTGAAATGAACACCATTGCCTCGCCCACGGACATGGAATCACTCGCCCAACGGCTTGGTCTCGACTTTTCTGAAAAGATTGAGGATTCCCGGGTAGACCTTGCTTTTCTGGAGCGTCTGCCCCTCCAATTTGCCCGGGCAAACAATGTCTTGCCTCTTGAGGAATCTGACGGCAAGCTGCTGGTTGCAACCGGCGACCCGTCCAACCTTGCAGTGCTTGATGAACTGCGAGGCCTGTTCGGCCTCCCTCTAAAAATAATCCTGGTGCCTCCCCACGTTGTCCTGGAAGCTATCAATCACCTCTATTCACGGGTGACCGGTTCCGCCCAGGATGTTGTTCAAGAGCTGGAGGGGGAAGATCTCTCCACCATAGCCACTGAGCTGAATGAACCCCGCGACCTTCTTGACTTGTCGGATGAGGCGCCGGTAATCAGGCTGTTGAACTCCATCCTGTTTCAGGCGGTCAAGGAGCGGGCCAGTGATATTCACATCGAACCCTACGAACGGGAGGTTGAAGTACGCTATCGGGTCGATGGCATTCTCTACAAGATCCTCTCTCCTCCCAAAGTGGTTCAGGAAGCGATCATTTCCCGGGTAAAGATCATGGCCGGGCTGAACATTGCTGAAAGAAGGCTTCCCCAGGATGGGCGTATCAGGGTTGTCGTTGCTGGAAGGGATGTGGATATCCGAGTTTCATTAATTCCGACCTTTTATGGTGAGAGGGTTGTCCTCCGACTCCTGGACAAGAAGAAGGGGCTGATCTCCCTAGAAGACATGGGTTTGTCCGTTTCAGGTGTCAAGGCAATGGAGAGGCTCCTCTGCCGCACTAATGGAATTATCCTGGTTACCGGACCGACTGGAAGCGGAAAGTCCACGACCCTTTATGCGGCACTCAATCGCATCAATTCTCCGGATAAGAATATCATTACCATCGAAGACCCCATTGAGTACCAATTGAAGGGCGTTGGGCAGATACAGGTCAACCCCAAGATCGATCTCACCTTTGCCAATGGTCTTCGTTCCATCCTTCGCCAAGACCCCGATATTATTATGGTCGGTGAAATCAGGGATGCTGTGACCGCAGAAATAGCAATCCAGGCAAGCCTTACCGGCCACCTGGTTCTGTCGACCCTTCATACCAATGATTCCTCAACAGCGGTGACACGTCTCATAGACATGGGAATAGAACCGTTCCTGGTAGCGTCATCTCTTTCCGCCATTCTAGCCCAGCGTCTTGTCAGGGTCATCTGTCCCCATTGCCGCGAGGAATACTCGTCAGATCGTGAATATCCCGGCGTTACTTTGCCGCCGCTTCTGTACCGAGGTGCCGGCTGTGACGCCTGTTTTGGGCTCGGCACCCTGGGGCGTACCGGGATCTATGAGTTACTCCTTATTGATCCCGAGATTTGCTCCATGATAATCAAGCAAACCCCCGCCGGGGTGATTAAAGAGTATGCGGTTGCAAAGGGGATGAGAACCCTCCGGGAAGATGGTCTTCTCAAAGTCGCCGCCGGGGTTACCACCATTGAGGAAGTGCTGCGGGTGACGCAGGAGGATTATGCCGACCTTCAGCTATAGCGCATTCAGAGCTGACGGCTCTTCTGTCTCGGGTGTCGTTGAGGCGGACAACCTGCAGGTCGCACGTCAGGAACTCAAGAAATCGGGCCTCTATCCGCGAGAGTTGTCTGAGGTGCGCTACGCCGCAGAAGGAAGGATGAAGAGTTTTTTCAGCAAGGGAGTTGCCTTGCCGGAACTCTCCCTCATGACTCGCCGCCTTTCAACCTTGCTGGGTTCATCTGTGCCGGTCTACGAGGCTATTACCACTCTGTATGAGCAGGAAACCCCTGGCGAGTTGAAAGAGGTTCTCGGCAGGATTCGATCACGACTTGCAGAGGGAGCTAATCTGGCCCGTGCCCTGGCGGAAGACTCTGCGGTTTTCAGTGAAAGCTACGTGAGTATGGTGGCTGCAGGGGAGGCGAGCGGTGCACTCGACTCCATTTTGGACAAATTGGCTGATTTCCTTGAAGAGCAAGAGGCAGTGCGAAGCCGCATCGTGACCTCACTGGCTTATCCGGCGCTTATGGTCGTCGTTGGAACAGCGGTCATGCTTTTTCTCCTGGCCTTTGTTATCCCCAAAATCATCGTTATCTTTGAGCAGAACAAGGCAACCCTTCCCCTTATCACGATTCTCCTGATCAAGGTCAGCACGCTGCTCAGAAAGGGCTGGTGGCTACTAGCTGCAGCAGGTATCGGGGTTGTCTATTCCTATCGCCGACTGCTCAGACAGGAGAACTTTCGTCTCAAGCGGGATACCTGGCTGCTGAAGATTCCGCTTGTCGGTCCGTTGGTGTCTAAATTAATTCTTTCCCGCTTTTCCAAAATATTGGGCCTGTTGCTGGCAAGCGGTGTGCCGGTAATCAAGGCAATGGAAATTACTGGCGAGGTGGTTGTTAATCGCCACTTTCGAAAAGTCTTGCTGAGTGTCCGCGAGGAACTGGCCGAGGGGGGGAGTCTCTCCGCGTCACTACGAAATACCGAGCTCTTTCCCCCGATGTTGGTCCATATGGTGGCGGTTGGCGAGAAGGGCGGGACCCTTGAGGCCATGCTGACAAAGGCAGGGTCTTCTTTTGAGAAGGAGTTTGTTGCCTCGGTTTCACGCTTCATGTCCCTTTTGGAACCACTGATGGTTCTGGCAATGGGGATTGTTGTCGGGACGGTGGTTGTCGCGGTTCTCCTGCCGATCTTCCAGTTGAACCAATTGGTTAAATAAAAATTATCAGAAACGTGTAGGCGTTCCACAGAGAAGTAACGGAGGTGTTTGATGGAAAACTATCTAAAATCTGCCAAAGGTTTTACCCTGATAGAAATAATGGTGGTCATTGTCATTCTGAGCATGCTGGCAATTCTTGTCGGGCCGAAGATTATCGGCCGGACCGATGACGCGAAAATTGCCGATGCAAAGGTCCAGATCAAGAACCTGGAGACGGCGCTCAAACTTTATAAGCTGGATAATGGCGATTATCCTGGAACCGAACAAGGACTTCAGGCTTTGGTGGAAAAGCCAACTGCTGGTGTCATTCCGAAAAATTATCGAGAGGGGGGCTATCTGGAGCACAAAGATGTTCCCAAGGACCCATGGGATAATGACTATCTCTACCTCTCACCCGGCGAGCATGGTGACTTCGATCTCTATTCACTGGGTGCTGATGGAGTTCGTGGAGGGGAGGGTAAAGACGCCGACATCGAGAGCTGGAATCTGCGCTGAGTCCTGGTCTTTACGGTGGTCGATGGTTTTCCTTTTCCTTTCCGGGAGGGATACTGTTTGAAGTGGTGGAATCAACAGCTGGGAGCAGAGAGTGAGCCTTTTTTGAGTGAACAACATAAGGCGCTTAGCAGTCGAGCGAAAAACTACTTTGCCCGGCAGGCCGGGTTTACCCTGATTGAGATGACGGTTGTGATCGTTATCCTTTCCGTGATGGCATTAGTGGTTCTTCCCAGACTACCCTTTGCCCATGAAAGGGATCTCAAGACATCGGCAAGAACCCTGGCCGCTTCATTGCGATATCTGGGAGATCTGGCGATATCGACAAAACAGCACTATCGGCTTCGTATCACTCTGCTCAACAATGAAATTGCCGTGACCCGGGTAATTCCCGAAGGCGACGAACTTGCTGTACGTGACGGGACACTCAATCAACTATCCCTGCTGGACGGAATCGTGTTCAGTGATATTGTCACCCCGCGCACTGGTAAGGTTGCCGAAGGCGAAGCCGTTTTGGATTTTGGCCCGCTCGGCGTAGAAGATCTTGCAGTGATCCATCTCAAGCGCAAGGACGACTCGCACTATTACACCGTGGTAGTGTATCCTGGCAGTGGCAGGGTGACGGTTTTGGAGGGTTATCAAGAGGGAACTTTGCCCGAAGATGAAGAGGAGGAAGGCCGGTGAAAGGTTTTACCCTCCTTGAGGTGATGGTTGCATTGGCCATTATGGCCGGGGTCATACTTACCGTCATATCTTCGGTAAACTATCACCTCTCTCTCACGACGCGGAACAATGAGGAGACCATTGCCTTACTGCTGGCGCGGGCAAAACTTGAAGAGCTGGAACTCCTCGATAAACAGCAACTGGCGCAGGGGAAGGAGGGTACTTTTACACCGGAGTGGCCGACCTATTCCTGGAAGGCTGAAATTACCCCGTCTCCTGTCCTTATTTTCAAAACCCTGACTGTCACGGTGACGTGGGGAACTCAGAGGAGAACTCTGTCTCTTGAACATTACCTTCTTCAAGAAATGTAACAGAGGGTTCACCCTCCTCGAACTGCTTGTTGCTCTGGTACTGCTGGTTATTCTCAGCGGTGCGCTCTACGGAACCTATTTTTCCGTAATGCGTGGAAGTGAAGCTGCGCGGGAGAGTACCGAACCGCTCCGTGATGCGCGCGTCGCTCTCGATCTGTTGCGGCGGGAGCTGGCAGCGGCATATTTTGACAATAATAATAAACGTCTGCATTTTATCGTTGAAGATCGTGATATTTTCGGAAAGCCAGCATCGATCCTCGGATTTACGGCCTTTACTGTTCCCCAGTCAGGTTCCGTGCCTTCTTCAGATGTAATGGCAGTGCGCTACAAGCCCCTGGAAAGAGAAGATCAAAAAATAATTCTTTCCCGGCAGACACAGGATATTTACCTGGACTCCAAGCCACTTCCCTATCCGCTTACGGGACAGATTGAGGGCTTCCTTGTTGAGTGTTATGACGGAAAACAATGGGTAAAGAGCTGGGATACCGCTTTGAATGCAGGTCTGCCAAAGGCTGTTCGGATAACGCTGTTTGTTCAGGGAAGCGACAAGCCCGTGGGCTTCAGTGCAATCGTGGTTCCGCGACTGGGTGGGGCGTGAGAGGCGAAAAGGGCTTTGCCCTGGTAATTACCCTCATCATCACTGCCCTCCTTATTGCGGTAACCACCGAGTTTATTCACGACGTCTTTGTAGAAACATCTCTGCTCCATAGTTATGAGGACGCCCAGCAGGCGAGTCTGCTGGCCGAGTCAGGGGTCCAGGGTGGCATCATGGTTCTCAAGATAGCTTTGAGTGCTCAGGATTACACTTCTCTCCTTGATGGCTGGGCTGCTCCACAAGTTTTCCAGGACGAGAGGGGTTCTATCAGCATCAGCATCAGCGAGGAAAGTAGCAAGCTGGATATCAACTCGATCGTTTTTCCGAACGGCACACTCAACGAGGCCTATTACGGGATTGCCGTGCGACTGCTGGATAGGCTTGCTCTTCCCCCAGACCTGTGTGATTCCGTTGCCGACTGGATCGATACCGATGATTCGACTCGGGCAGGTGGCGCTGAAAACGCATTTTATCAAGCACTGCCGAACTCTTATTCTGCCAAGAACGCACCGTTGGAAACCTATGAAGAACTACGGATGGTTTCAGGGTTCAGTGACGCGATCCTCACGAAGCTTAATCCATACCTGACGGTGTATGCGGAGTCCAAGGGGGCACCTTATTCCAAGGTGAATATCAATACTGCCCCAGTGGAACTGCTTGCTGCCCTTGATGAGCAGATGACGGACGACCTGGCGGATCGTATTGTGGAGTACCGGAAACAGTCTCCCATCAAGACCCCCTCGGAGGTTAACCAGATTCCAGGGATGGAAACGATTGGAATTGCCATACAGGGGAGAATTTCTGTAAAGGGATCGGTATTCCGGATTCAGTCCCGTGCTCAAGTCAGGGATAGCGTACGAATCATTGAAGCGGTAGTCCGCGTTGTTGGCACAGATTCTACGGTGCTGTATTGGAGAGAATTGTAATGGAACTACTGATAATTGAAGCCGGGCGGGGTACTGTCGGTTTTGTGCGATTCCTGAAAAAAGGGGGGGCATTCTTTTTTCAGGGCGCCAAACGCAGCAAACTGGAGGATGATGGCTCTCTTTCTTCGCTCTTGCAGGATGTCGCAGCAGATGAAGTGGGGGAACAGAAAATATTTCTTTCTCTTGATACGGAGAATATTTTTTTCCGCGAACTCCTTCTTCCGATAACAGATCGGCGCAAACAGCGAGAGGTCCTTCCCTTGGAGTTAAAAGGGGAAACCGCTATGGACGTGGAAAAGTTGATTTTTGATTCTCTACCCCTCGCAGATGGAAAGGTCATGGCGATCTGGGCTGTAGCGGCAGATCTCACGACAAAAATAGCAGCTCTCCAAGAAGCGGGTCTGGAGCCTCAGGTCGTGGGTTCTTCCCTGTTTCACTGGCAGCATCTAATCCCAGAGACTATTGGTGACGATGCGATTGCGCTTTCAGACGGGTTTTCACTGGCGGTCTACTTCGAGCGAAAACCGGTTATGTTTCGTTCCTTGGTGGACGGCAATTCTTTGGATGAAATATCCAGAACGCTTGTCCTTCTCGAAGCGGGTAAGGGCCTCCATGTTGAGCGAGTGCTGCTCCATGGATCCGCGGCAGCTTCCTCGTTTGAAGGGCAGAGAAATCAAATCACCTTTGCACCCTTACCGGTTAGCGGAGGCCTTGCCGAGGCATTTCCCAGTGAAAACATGGCAATCGAAAATGCCGGGGCATGGGCCTTAGCGATGGATTCGCTGAGGGGTGAACCAATCAACTTCAGGCATGGGGCAATAGCCTATACGGCCGGAAGAGATCGACTGAAGAAAAAACTTCTCCTCACAGCCATTCTTGCTGCGGTCTTTCTTCTCCTTCTCTTGGCAGAAACCGGTCTGCGCTACTATTTCGTACATAGTGACATTTCCTCACTTGACGAGTCCATCCATCAGATATACCGGGAGGTTTTTCCCACAAGAACGAAAGTCGTAGATGCAGTGGCTGAAGTGAAATCGGAGATACGTAATCTCGGGGGAGTGACTGCTTCACAAGAAATTCTCCTAGCGCTGGATGGTGTGGCAAAAGCTAAGACTGATGACATTACAGCCATTTATGAAGCGGAAGTTGATTCCGGTCAAATGAAGCTCAAGGGGGATGCCCGTTCTTTTAATGCCGTAAATAACTTCAAGTCCCGACTTGCCCCTCTGTTTGTCTCTTCGCAGATGGATGAGGTCAAATCCCGACCGGACGGAAGTGTTTCCTTTTCTTTCCGGGGAACTCTGAAGGAGGGGCTGAAATGAAGAAATATCTAAATCTTCTGAAAGAGCAGTATGAATCCATGGACCAGCGGACCCGTCTGCATTGGGGCATCGGTATTTCTCTCATACTGCTTGTCGTAATCCTTTTTACGACGCTGAATGAGCGGATTACCGTGCTGGAGAAAAAGCGCAAAGCCAGGGAGAATGATCTTGTCGAGATGATGACCCTCAAGCAGCGTTTCCTCTCGGCAAAACTCACTTCTCAACGATTTGCCGGTCGACTGGCAGGTGTCCGAGCCGATGATTCACCGGCAAAGATTATTGAAGAGATTGGCATTAAGGGGAAATCCAGCAAGATAACCCCCTTGAAAACCGAGGAACGAGGCGGGTTTACAGAGGATTCCGCTGAAGTGAAACTGGATGGACTAACCCTGAACGAAGCTGTTAACCTGCTGTATCGTCTTGAAAAAGGGGCGCGACCCGTTCTTGTAAAAAAAGCAAATCTCAAAATTCGTTTTGATGACCCGAAGCTCCTGGATGTTACCCTTACCATTGCACTGTTAAAGCCGGCGCCAAAGGGTCAGAAATGAGGCGTCGTTCTTTACCTTTGATCGTCGTTGGAAGTGTATTTTCGCTTGTCCTCCTTCTTGCACTTATTATCGTACTTGTTCCTGTTGGTGCGATCAAAGGAGTTATTACACGAGTCTTGGAAAAAGAAGGCTACCAGTTGCAGGCGGAAGAATTCCAGAAGTCTTTCCCTCTTGGAATAACCGTACGAAATGCCCAGGTACGTGATGAACGCGGGATGCTCATCAAGCTGGATTCTGCGACCTTTCGATTGAAACTACTGCCCCTTTTTATTGGCACGATCACTTTGACTGCCGACGCCAGGATTGGGGGTGGTGAGGTATCGGCGAGCTTTCAGCCCCGTACGTCAACAATTACCCTTCATAGTGAACGAGTAAAACTTCAGGATATTCCAGCACTCCAAATTGCCACCGGTGCGAATCTACAGGGAAATCTCTTTTTGGATGGTTCTTTTGCTGGCCGGGGGCCAGCCTTGCACGGTGACATGAGGATGGAAATCAAACGGGCTGAATTGAGCGGAATAAAGGTGAGCGGCATGCCCCTTCCCGACGCCTCATACGAAAACATCCGCGGGATGTTCCGTGCCTCAGGTGGCAAGGGAATCCTCGAAAGCCTGACTTTTCAGGGTGACGGAATTTATATCAGACTTAAGGGGACCGTTGCCATGGCTGAACCCTTGGGGCTGTCACCCCTCAATCTAACACTTGAGCTGATGCCCAAACCTGATTTCCTCGAGAAACAGAAACTGGTCTTCCTTCTGCTTGCAAAATATCAGAAAAGTCCCGGTTCTTATCGGATTCCCGTTACCGGGACGCTGGCGAGTCCTTCCATCCAGTAGCCGCAGTATCCTCCGCTCTACCCATTATTTCCCCCCATTCATATCCCAACTATGCTCGAGTGCCTTTCCAGCGCTATACTTTTCAGCTTTTATCTGCCATTTGACTCAGTCGTCTTCTCCTGTTCCATGGACAAGAGAGTTCTTACCCGCTCCACAACAGGCGGATGTGAGTGGTAGATTGCTGCATAGAGAGGGTGAGGGTGAAGGTTGGAAAGATTGTCACGGCTCATCTTTACCAGGGCTGAGGCAAGCGCCTCGGGCGCTTCGGTGAGTTGCGCAGCATAGCGGTCGGCTTGTCGCTCCTGCCTTCTGGAAAGCCAGGTACCGAGGGGAGAGAATACTGTCAGCAGAATGGAGAATAGAAATCCGAGAAGTACCAGCTGGGCAGGGAAAGATAAAGTTTTCATGCCGAAAAGCTCGGGAAGGCTGTTTTGCCTCAGGAGGCAAAAGGCCGCATAGCTGAAGAGCAGGGTTACCGATTCGGCCGCAATGAGGCGTTGTAGAAGATGGCGTGCCTTCCAGTGTCCTGCTTCATGGGCAAGTACTGCAAGTATTTCTCGCGAGTCCAGACGTTCCAGGAGAG
This sequence comes from uncultured delta proteobacterium, assembly GCA_963717775.1. Taxonomy (GTDB): domain Bacteria; phylum Desulfobacterota; class Desulfuromonadia; order Geobacterales; family Geobacteraceae; genus RPRC01. Next base: position 84,113 of record CAVQWZ010000022.1, on the reverse strand, counting down.
TGTCGTACAGGACAATACGCTTCACCTTTCCAATCCCGGTAAAATAGGCGTTCGAGTGCTTGCTGCGGCGGGATGCATCCACTTGCAGTACCCGGCGGACCTCAAGGCCAGCACGGTCCATGAGGGACTGAATAGCATTTTTCAGTTCTTCTGAATGGAGTGCTTCGAATTTGGAAAAGAGGGGCTCAATGACACAGGGTGAGAGATAGATCAGGGACAAAGATACAAGGGTCAGGAAGACCCACACCCAGAGCCACCACCCGTGAGGACTCACCAGTATCAGTTTGAAGACTCCGGCCACCAGCAGGGAGATGATGAGCAGACCCAGCAGCGTAGATTTGATAAAGTCGCTTACCCAGATACCCGGGGACATGGTATTGAACCCATAGCGGCTTTCCAGGGAGAACGTCCTGTACAAGCTGAAGGGAATAGCGAGAAAAGTTTGAGCCAGGTGCAGAATAATGAAAAAAATGATTCCCTGAAAGATAAAGGAGTGTGACAGAGAGGTGACCCAGCGCGAGTAGTATTCAATCACCCCGCAGAAAAGAAACAGGATAACCAGAACGGTGCCGAATGCTGCTTCAACGAGTGACAGGCGGTTGTTTTCAATGGTGTAAGATGCTGACTTCTTGAGAGCTTCCGGGGTAAGACACCCTTCGAACCCTGGGGGTACTTCCGCACCGTGGCGCTGGAGAAATCTCAGATTAATCCAGGCAAGGGTGACTTCACATGCCTGGACGAGGAAATAAACAAGGAAAAGGACAGTTTTCATGGCGTCGCTAAAATTTTCCCGTGAGCTAAACTATCGGAAAGTTTTTATAACATATTTTCCGATCCGAATAGCTTCATCATGGGGAATCATTGCCGGGGTGAACCTGGGCATAGACGGTCCGGGGTTCCTCATCTTCTCTACGACACCTTCCGGGGTAGTGATCATGTTGGCTTGAAGGTCGGCTGTTTTTAGGGTTTTTGACGGTGTTATAGTATTGGATCCAGCGGGGTGGCAGCCGGAGCAGTGTACGGAGAACAGCTGTTCCCCTGAAGTCGAGCCTTGCATGGAGCTGCAACCCGTAAAGGAAGTGGCAGCGAGTGTTGCCAGTACAAAGAGGAAAAGTTGCGGTGCAAATCCCATGATAGTACCTCCATTCGGCAGAAACCCCTAAATTTTTGCGATCATGAATTCCTGCTCAAGATTTTTTTAGCGTTATCAGCAAACTCACTCTTCGGGTATTCCGTAACGAGTCGGCTAAGTGACTCTTTTGCCTTGCTCACATTCCCGGTATTGAGATAGGCCTTACCGAGGTAAAAGAGAGCCTCGTCAGAAAGGGGCGATCCTGGATATTTTTGCAGTGCATATTCGAAGCGACCGATGGCGGCAACATACTTGTCGGTGCGATAGTAAAATCTACCGACGTACATTTCATGGGCCGCTTGTCTGGTTTTGCCTTCAGCCAGCGTTTCCTGTACCAGTTTGGTCATGTCAGAGCCAGGATACTCCTGGAGGAACATTTCGAACAGGGTTACAGCATTCTTGATCGGGGTCTGGTCAACATCAATCTTTTTAACCTGATAAAAATTACTTAGCCCCTGCATGAAGAGAGCATAGGGCGCTTTCTTATTCTTTGGGTGGAGCTTACGGAAGTTTTCATATTCTGCTGCCGCTTCTATGTATTTTTCGTCGTAGTATAGCGCGTCGGCAAGCTTCAGCTCGACTGCTGTTCGAAGGATTGGCGAAGTAGTTATATCTTTTGCCTTGCGCCATTTTTCCGCTGCGGCATCATACTTTTTCTTGGCATAAAGCTGTTCGCCCTGTTTGAACAAAGTTTCTGGAGGGAGCTTGAGCTTGCTGTTGGCGCAGGATGTGGCAAGAACCAGGATGGTGAGTGCGAGCGCGATTCTTTGAAACATACAAGCTCCTTATCATTTCATGCTATGGCTAATAACAGATTACTTACTCTTGTTAGTAGAGAAAAAGCGCCCATTTGTCAATGCAAAGTTAGCGTCTGCAGAACAGCAGAAACTGCAAAAGTGGCGTTATTACAACTCTAAGAGTCTGTCGGACTTAGGGTAATTCTGCTGCAATCCATAGGGACGGTCCATATTCCGCTGCGATTTCCTAGGCCCGACAGGCTCCTGGTAGTGCTCTTAGCGTGTATGCCGCTTTCTCTTCGTGGGGTCGAGTTCCTTTTTCCTTAGCCGGATGGAGGAAGGAGTTATCTCGACCAGTTCATCGTCATTGATGAACTCGAGAGCCTGTTCCAGTGTCAGAAGCCGTGGCGGCGTCAGTTTGATGGCGTCATCGGAACCTGATGCCCTGACGTTGGAGAGTTTTTTCCCTCTGCAGGGATTTACGTCCAGATCGTTGTCCTTTGCGTGCTGGCCAATGATCATGCCACCGTAAACTTCTGTTCCCGGTCCGACGAAGAGTACGCCGCGCGGTTGCAAGGTGTCTAGGGAGTAGGCAGTCGTTTCACCCTGTTCCATGGCTATCAGAACCCCGTTCTTGCGTCCGGGGATATCACCCTTATAGGGAGCGTAGCCGTGGAAGGTATGGGTCAGGATGCCTGTTCCACGGGTTTCGGTGAGTACTTCGCCACGGAGTCCGATCAACCCTCGTGCCGGTATCAGGAACTCGAGCCGAATGACCTCGCCAAGTTGGTGCATGGCGACCATTTCTCCCTTACGAGGTCCCATCTTTTCGATAATGGTTCCCTGGTGCTCAGCGGGTACATCGACGACCAGATACTCGATCGGTTCCTGTTTCTGCCCATCTATGTGTCGCAAAATCACTTCTGGCTTGGAAACCGCCATTTCGAACCCTTCTCGGCGCATTGTCTCGATGAGTATGGACAGATGCAATTCCCCACGCCCGGAAACCAGAAAGGTGTCCGGATTATCAGTGTCTTCGATGCGGAGAGAGACATTGGTCCGAAGTTCTTTATCAAGGCGCTCCCTGATGTTTCTCGATGTTACCAGTTTGCCCTCCCGGCCGGCAAAAGGGGCATTGTTGACGATGAAATTCATGGCGATAGTCGGTTCATCAATGGAGACATAAGGAAGGGGAGTTGGGTTTTCAGCGTCAGCAATCGTCTCGCCGATTCCGACTTCATCAAAACCTGCAACCGTTACGATGTCACCGGTAACTGCCTCGGATATTTCAATCTGTTGCAGTCCTTCGTAGCCGAGAAGCTTCGAGATCCGGCCACGCTTGATTTCTCCGTTGCGCTTCACCAGGGCTACCGTCTCTCCTGCGCTGATTTTACCGTTGAAGATCTTGCCGGTGGCTATACGTCCGATATAATCATTGTAATCGATGTTCGTAACAAGCATCTGGAGAGGCGCAGACTGGTCCCCTTCCGGTGGCCTGACGTTGCTGATTATCATTTGGAAAAGCGGCTCCATCGAATCGGACTCGTCGGCAAGTTCCAGCTTAGCGTAGCCAAGTTTGGCGCTCGTATATGCCATTGCGAAATCAAGCTGCTCATCGTTGGCCTGGAGCTCGCAGAAAAGATCAAAAACCATATCCACGACTTCCGTAGGACGGGCGCCTGGTCGATCGATTTTATTTATGATAACGATCGGTCTCAGACCAAGGTCAAGGGACTTTTTCAGTACGAAACGTGTTTGCGGCATGGGGCCGTCAAGCGCATCGACGAGCAGGAGGACAGAGTCCACCATTTTCAGCACCCGCTCAACTTCACCACCAAAGTCTGCATGGCCCGGAGTGTCAACGATGTTGATCTTGTAGTCGCCATGTCTAATGGAGAGGTTCTTGGCGAGGATTGTGATTCCCCGTTCCTTTTCAAGGTCATTGGAGTCCATGACCCGTTCGGTAATAATTTCATTATTTCTGTAAACGCCCGACTGTTTCAGCAAGGCATCCACGAGCGTCGTCTTGCCGTGGTCAACGTGGGCGATAATAGCGATGTTGCGAATCATTTCCTGCATGTATCCAACTCCTGTTGTTTAGTTATGTCGTTAGGCCATTGATGTGGCATTGGTGTATCCAAAGGGAAGGCTAGCAACGGTTGTTTTCAAGCTGACACCCATGGACAAAAAAAGACGGGCTATCGCCCGCATAATCGAGCAGTATGCCAATATATTTCTGAAAAATCAAGGTTTTTCTCGTTTCTGAACGTATCACTACTGCGTCTTGGTGTATTACTTTTATTGAGTGGAATATCTTTTTACACACAAGTGCCACTTGATTAGTCGGTGGTGATGAAAGATTCCTTTGCTGGGGCGGTAAAATATGGTATTTAGAAACTCAACAGTTGTAAGATTCTAGGGGGTTCAGAGCGTCTGTGTTGTCCACGTCAGGCGTAGATCGGACCCGAACAGAAATGGGGACCATGCATGGTCGCGAAAATACTTGAGCAGGAGCTGTGGCTTCTTGGATTGGATGGTTGCGATGGGCGGGGAAAGGTTGTCTGCAGATACCTGAAAGAATCAGGTTTTCAAGCACGGGTGGCGAAGGTTGAGGAATTATCCGAACGGCGGCCACTTGGTATTCTTCTGGATCTATCGCCCTATTCTGACGATGGCTGGGGAATCTTTCTGGCACTTAAAAAGAATCCGCAAACCCGTGATATTGCCGTTTTGCCAATCTTCCTTAGTGAGGAGGGGGCGATCGGCGGAGTATTCCCTGCGGCAGGATTTTTTACCCTGCCAATTGATCAAGACTACCTGAAAAAAAGACTGGTGGTACTGGGTCTTACCGAAGAAGCAGAAGTGTGGGATCTCCAGACACTTCTTATCTCGCGGAATGGTGAAGATCCAGTAGCCAAAACAATAGAATCCCTGGGCTTTGAGGTGGTTAAGGCCTATACCGGCAAAGAAGGAATAGCCCTTGCTACTACGGAGCCACGCTACATGGCGTTCTCAACCCTCATGCTTCCTGACATGTCTGCATTTGAACTGATGGATCGATTCCGACTCTACTCCCACACGAAAAATCTCCCTTTTTTCGTCCTCATGAAGGAAACGATGAAAGAGGGTGAAAAGCTTGCCATGGGGCATCAGATAGAACATCTCATCCGAAAAAAAGAGCTGACACAGGAGGAATTCCTCCGCTATCTCCGCAAGCGGGGCTAATCTGTTTCTCGTGGCTAGTGAAGTGTGCGGGTTCTCCCAAACCTGCCGGGCATGATTGACGCGGTTGCGCTGGCGGAGTGGCTGAGTCTTGCCTGGTGGGGTTTGCTAGGAGAGTTGTGACAGGGAGAGGCGGACACCGCAAAGGAGGCAGACATGAGGGCCGATCACGCGCCGTATACATCTGGGAGTTTCATTGTCAAACACGGGCAGGAGAAAGGATTTATCGTGGCCGTGGAGGCGGTGGCTGAATGGACAATCGAGAATTATTCGTCAGTCAATGAAATAACACTTTTTCGGGATCAGACACGAAACGGGCGATTCATTACCCTCTTTCGTTGGGATGACGAAGAAAGCATCGATGCCTGGCGGGCAGATCCAGAGTTCGGGGTATATATGACGCAAATTCGAGAGCATTGCGAGAAGGTTGAAGTATCCATTCTGGAAAGGGAGCGTCGTTTTACCAGGATGTGCTAGTAGTGCTTTCTCAGGATTTAACCAGGCTGAGGCCAGGCAACTGCTACACTTGGTGAGCGATGTTCAGAGGTTACTTGTGTCCAATCCATAGCGTCACTGCTATGAGATACAAAAAGGGGCTACGGTAGAAACCGTAACCCCTTTTTGTTAATGGTGCGCCTGGCATGATTCGAACATGCGACCTACGGATTCGTAGTCCGTTGCTCTATCCAGCTGAGCTACAAGCGCAATCTGCTACTTGCTGGCAGGTATGTAACCTACAAGCGTAATATCGTATTTTGGATGCTCGAAGACATGGGGGCTCTTGAGAAGAGAAAAAAGCCAATTTTTATAGACTTCTTTTCCCTTCTCAGTAATCAACACCTGTGCCGCAGGGTTTTTCGGCTCATCAGACTTGGAAGTTCTTACATTTCCATCCATGGTGAAATCGGGAAGAAAGTTTTCAACCGTAATTACCAGGTCCGTATTCGGTACGGGAAACGTCTTGCCGATTTCTATAGCGTATTCGGTGCTTTTACTGGTTGATTTGTCTGTAACAGCAAGCTTGACTGCTGACCACTTTCCTTTTACCGAATCAGGCACGACAACAACCGGCGCGGCCTTTTGCTCCATCATCCCATGGGGTGGCATCCCCTCGACAGGTGATTTCTCTTCTTTTTTCTTGCAACCGGTAACAGCAATTGCGGCCACGATTAGTATTACTAAGACCTTGAATATCTGCTTCATTCTTTCCTCCACTGGAAGCCGGCCGGAACCGGACAGGGTTATTATGGCGGAGAGAGAGGGATTCGAACCCTCGATACCGGTTTCCCAGTATACTCGCTTAGCAGGCGAGCGCCTTCGGCCGACTCGGCCATCTCTCCTGAAATCTTAGCTTATTGTCTACGGTACCAAGTTAAAATCGTTTTGGAATCAGAACCCTTGTTCTTGGAACTTTGAACCATGTATGTATGGCGGAGGGAGTAGGATTTGAACCCACGGAACTTTCGCTCAACGGTTTTCAAGACCGCCGCCTTAAGCCACTCGGCCATCCCTCCGAAACTCTAGCTGATTTTTTCTTTTCCTGCCATGTAGGGCCGGAGCACTTCGGGAATAAGCACCGTTCCGTCTGCCTGCTGGAAATTTTCCAAGATGGCGACAACGGTTCTGCCGACTGCAAGTCCTGAACCATTCAGCGTGTGCAGAAATTCAGGCTTACTTTTTTCATTCTCTCTGAAACGGATGGATGCCCTACGGGCCTGAAAATCCTCAAAATTACTACAGGAAGAAATTTCCCGGTAGGTTTTCTGGGACGGCAACCATACTTCAATATCAAATGTCTTTGCCGCGGAAAATCCCAAATCTGCGGTACAGAGCTCAACAACCCGGTACGGAAGCTTAAGCAGTTGGAGCACTTTTTCCGCATTGTTCAGCAGGAGTTCTAATTCCTGGTAGGAATCCTCGGGACGGGTAAACTTGACCAGTTCCACTTTGTTGAACTGGTGTTGTCTGATGTATCCTCGAGTGTCCTTGCCATATGAGCCCGCTTCTTTTCTGAAGCAGGGTGTATATGCTGTGTAGTAGAGCGGCAGGTCGGAAGCTTTTAAGATCTCGCCGCGATGGATGTTGGTTACCGGTACTTCAGCAGTTGGAATCAGGAAATAATCAAGGCCGCTCAGGCCGAAAAGGTCTTCCTCGAATTTTGGCAGCTGACCGGTTCCAGTCATGCTTTCCCTGTTTACCATAAAGGGAGGAAGCATTTCAAGATAATTGTGCTCGCCGGTATGAAGATCTAGCATGAAATTGATTAAGGCACGTTCAAGCTGAGCTCCCGCGCCTTTGCATAGGGTGAAACGGGCTCCTGTGAGTTTTGCGCCTCGCTCGAAGTCGAGGATGTCCAGGCTTTCTCCAATTTCCCAGTGTGGCTTGGGCTCGAAGGTGAGTTGAGGGATTTCTCCCCATGTTCTGATTTCGACGTTATCAGCTTCGGAAGTGCCAACCGGAGTGGTTGCGTGGGGGAAATTTGGAGTTGTTAGCAGAATTTGCAGCAACTCGTCCTCGATATCCCGCAGGGCATCGTCCAGCACCTTGATTCGCTGGGATACTTCCCGCATTTCCGCCATCTGGTCCTGTGCCTGGCTCTTGTCCTTGATCCGGCTGATCTCACCCGAAACTTTATTCCGTAAGTGCTTTCAAGCCTTCGCTTTCCTGGAGGAGCTCGCGGCGACTCGTGTCACAATGTCTGAAACCGGAGAGGTTGACGGCTTCACCACGTGTTGAGAGTCGGGCTTCTGCTACTTCGAAATTTTCTCTGAGATATTTGACGTCGAGCATGGAAAGACCTTTACTTTTGCTGAAACAAAGCTATATTTTTTAACACTTGATCCGATAATAGTCAATTTCTTTTTCAGTGATTTTCACCTTACAACAAATTGGTGTACTTTTGATGATTTTTCGCACGACCATTTTTTTAAGCCTTGCTGTTCTCTTTTGTTCATCCTTGCCTGCGGAAGCGGGTAGGGTGGTTCTTACGGTTGTTGGCGACATAATGCTTGCCGGTAGTGCTTCTTCGACGTTGTCCCGTGAAGGCTATGGATACCCTTTTGCTGCAACTGCGTCCATTCTTCGCGGTTCAGATATCGTGGTCGGAAACCTTGAGACCCCCATTACTCGCGAGGGGGTGGAGTTTGCCGAAAAGGAATTTCGCTTCAAGGCCGATCCTAAGGCGGCTTCGGCAATGCGTAAGGCCGGGTTTTCCGTGCTTACTTTGGCGAATAATCACATCATGGATTTTGGTGCTCAAGGTTTGGATGAAACCCTGCAAAATCTGAAAAAGGAAAAAATTCTCTATGCGGGTGCGGGCAGGAACCTTGCTGAGGCGCGAATGCCGGCATTGGTTGAAAAAAATGGGCAGAAAATAGCTGTTCTGGCCTATTCCCTGACTTACCCGGTGGAATTTTATGCAGGAGCTAATCAACCTGGTGCGGCTCCCGGCTACCCACGTCTTTTTCTGGCAGACATCAAGAAGGCGAAGGCCGCTGCAGATTATGTGGTGGTTTCCTTTCACTGGGGGGCTGAAAGTTCAACCTTCCCAAAATCTTACCAGATGGAAGTCGCCCGCTTGGCCATCGACGCCGGTGCTGACGTGGTGGTCGGTCATCATCCCCACGTTCTCCAAGGAATTGAGCGCTACAAAGGAGGCCTTATCCTGTATAGTCTCGGCAATTATACCTTTGGGAGCATGAGCAGGAACGCCGATACCAGTGTGCTGGCAAAAATAGTGCTTGATCGAGGGGTTCAAGAGGTCGAGCTTTTCCCTTTGAATGTCTTGAATAGAGAGGTTCTGTATCAACCTGTCCTACTGAAGGGTTCGCAAGGAAAACTGGTGATCTCCCATTTGCAGAAACTTTCTCGTCAGTGGGATACCGAGTTTGTTACGAAAGGCGTGAGGTATTTTGTTCTAGCGGAGGCCCCCGCAACAACTGCTGTCTTGCAGTGAAAGATTGTTTCGGGAATGGACTGCCAGAGGTGATTTTGTGTATCGTTTGTTCGTTGCCATCGACCTTCCTGAAGAAATAAAGGAGGCAATCCGCTCCCTGGGCGGCCCGATTCCAGGGGTGAAATGGGTGGCTGAGGCGCAACTCCATTTGACGCTCCGCTTTATCGGTGATACTGACGACAATCTTTTTGCCAAAATTTCCACTAGTCTGTCTGGAATCGTGGCAGCGCCGTTTTCCCTGGCTCTGATGGGGGTGGGGGCCTTCCCGCTAAAAAGGGATCCGAAAGTCCTCTGGGTGGGGGTTGCCAGAAGTGAGGCACTGCTCAAGCTCCAGGACGATATTGAAAAAGTTCTTTTTCAGAGCGGCCTGGCGCCCGAAGCCCGTCCTTTTTCCCCCCACATCACCATTGCCCGTCTGAAGGAAACACCGAAGGCTCTACTTGCTCCTTTTTTGCAAAAAAATGCCGGGTTTTCCACAGCCTTTTTTTCGATCACAGAGTTTACCCTTTACTCTAGCACATTGACCCCTCAAGGAGCCCATCACCGACAGGAGGCGGTCTTTCCCCTGCAATGACAAAAGGTCCTGGAGGTGATGTTTAAAGTGATTACCTCGTTTTATGCCGCTGCGCGTGCGGGGCTAATTAACCGCTTGATTTTTTCCCCCCGTTGTTTATAGTCAATAAGAAACGTTTGATTTCATTCGAAATGAGACCAGAAAGAGTATGAAGGAGATTTTTTATGGCCAGTGAAAAGGTAATTGTCCTTGATGACAGCAATTTTGAAACTGAAGTGATTCAATCCACTGTTCCTGTTCTCGTGGACTTCTGGGCATCGTGGTGTGCTCCCTGCAAAGCGATTGCCCCCCTTGTTGATGCTCTTGCGAACGAGTATGAAGGTAAGATAAAGGTCGGCAAGGTGAATGTGGACGAAAGCCCGGCTACTCCCGCAAAATACGGAATCCGCGGAATTCCTACCATGATCCTGTTTAAGGATGGCAAGATGATTGATCAGGTTGTTGGTGCGGTGCCGAAATCTCAATTAGAGGCACTGATAAATAAAGCCCTCTAGCGGCCCTGCCGGCGGTTTCGCTGCCAGTCGGCTATTGTCACTGGAGAACGTAAATTCCTGCCATCAGGGTAGCGGTTAACGTCCGTGGTGTGTTGGGGCAGAAGGCTCTTTGTTGGGCCCTCAGGAAGGGTAGTATGGATTTTTCGCGCATGAAAAAGGTTCTGTCTCTAGCGCTTTTCGTAGCGGTTCTGACACTTCCATCTTTATCTCAGGCCGTCCCGCAAAAAGGGCACCAGGCTCCGGCTATTAACGTTGTTACCACGTCAGGGCAGCATGTTACTTTAGCAAACTACCGCGGGTATGTTCTGGTTATGGAGTTCTTTGCCACTTGGTGCGAAGGCTGCCGTGGTTCCATTCCCCACTTGATTAGCCTCAACGAAACGTACGGTAAGCAGGGTCTGCAAATCCTCGGTTTAAATCCGGGCGTTGGAGGGGATAATCTGCAGAAGGTCCGAAAATTTATTCGGGAGGAGCATGTCAACTATCCCGTTGCATTTGCGGATGACGACATGTTGATCGACTATGCGGTTCAGCCAATCCCGGCAATTTTCATTATTGACAAGAAGGGCGTGCTGGTTGAGAAGTATGTCGGATATAATCCCGATATCCAAGAATCAATGGAAAAAACCATCAAGACTTTGCTGGCTCAGTAGCAGAGACCTAGTCTGTTTGCAGGTAAAAAGCGGTGCGTATGCGCCGCTTTTTTTATGCCTGCTGCAGGTGCTCCCTGATGGTAATGGCCATTTTTTCACTGATACCAGGCATCTCCGCCAACTCACGTATGCTCGCCTTTTGCAGCCCTTTCACGCTGCCGAAATGCAGCAGCAGTTTCTTCCACCTTTTTGCGCCAATTCCCGGAATATTGGTAACAGATGAGCGAATGGTCTCCCGTGATCGCACTTTGGTGTGATACTCGACAGCGAAGCGGTGGGCCTCGTCTCGAATTCTGGCGAGAAGCAGCAATGGTGAAGAGTTCTGTCGCAGAACCACGGGATTTTTTCTTCCCGGCAGGAAGACTCGTTCGTCGCTTCGTCGAATATCGGAGCTTCCGGATTCACTTTCAACCCTGCTTTTGGCAAGGGCGGCTGCGTCGGGGCCCGTGATGCCCAGATCGTTGAGTACTCGTACCAGAACATTCAGTTGCCCCGGACCGCCATCGACGAAGATGAGATCCGGAAGGGTTTCTTCGGTCTTGCCGGTAAATCGGCGCGAAATTACCTCGTGCATCATCCCGTAGTCATCTGCCTGGGTAACGTTTTTGATCCGGTAGCGGCGGTAGGCTTCCTTGCGCGAAGCCCCGTCTTGAAAGACCACTTTGCTCCCAACTGCATGTTTTCCCTGAAAGGTGGAGATGTCGTAGCACTCGATACGGCGGGGAAGGTTTGAGAGGTGAAGTTTCTGCTGCAGTTCTGTCAGGGTGCTTTCTGTCCCGGCCCGCTTTCGCTGGTTTTCATCAGCTACCGATTCCGCATTCTTGACGGCAAGCTGGACGAGTTCTGCCTTTGTACCCCGACGGGGAACCGTTATCAAGACCTTCTTGCCGCGTTTTTCCGTTAGGAGTTCCTCCAGCGCCTGAGGTTCGTTGATGGAAGTCGGCAGAAGTATTCCGGTGGGGATGTATTCATCCCGGTTATAATATTCATTCAGAAACGAAGAAATCCCTTCAGCATCATCCAGTTCCCAGGAGAAGGTGAAGTTCCTGCTGCCGATAAGGCTTCCTCCTCGGATGAAGAGCAACGCAATCACTAGTTGCTGGTCGTGCCGGCAATGTCCCAGGACGTCAAAATCCCCTTTTTCCGTTACCATTTTCTGCTTTTCCACCGTTATCTCGATGGAGCGGATCAGGTCCCGGTATTGGGCCGCTTGCTCAAACCTTTCTTTTCTGGCGGCATCGTTCATTTTATTGGTAAGAACTTTTATGAGGTCACGGTTTTTCCCTTCCAGAAAAAGTGCAGCCCCTTCAACGATGCTTGCGTAATCTTCCTGTGAGATCAGGCCCTGACAGGGGGCGGAACATTGACGTAGTTGATAGAAGAGGCAAGGGCGTCCTCGTCGCTGACAGGTATCCATCGGGTAGTGTCGCAACGGGAAGAGCCGATACAGTTGCTTTAAAACGTCGCGGGCAGCCGAAGCCGAGGCATAGGGGCCGAAATAGCGGGCGCCATCCCTTGTAACTTTACGGATAATGGAAAGTCGCGGGAACTTTTCGCTCGGGTCCATGCGCAAAGAAAAATATGTTTTGTCGTCGCGAAGGTTGATGTTGTATCGGGGACGATGTTTCTTGATGAGGGTGTTTTCCAGGATCAGGGCTTCTTTTTCGGTATCGGTTACGAGGTAGTCGATCGTTGCCACCTTGGCCATGAGAAACTTGATCTGGTAGCGGGAGTCCCGTGACGGACCAAAATAGGCGCGGATTCGAGTGCGCAAGTTTTTTGCCTTGCCAACATAAAGGACTCGTCCCTCGGTGTTCCTCATGATATATACACCAGGGGAGGTTGGAAATGTTTCAATCTTTTCTGGATTCATAGAGATGCATTATACTCTCGTGGTAATTACCTGCCAAGTGGCTAGCTTGCGTCGGGGGGATTTAATCCTGTCTCGCTCTCTGCTCTTGACGGGCAGCGTGTCATCTTCTGGAGAATTCCCGGCGAGAGGATGTGGGTGGAGGAACAGGCCGACTCTTCAGATGCTCTGGTTTTTATTTTAAAATTGATTAGTTAGATATTTATTATTTTTGGGTAGGGTTAAAGTGAAACGGTTTCACTGCCGAAGAATATATCGAGGGAAATCACGGTAACATGCTCGATTTTTGCAGGAAAGTGCGGTACTATTCTTACCGTCGAACTTATTTTCATGAGGAGAGGGGCTATGGAAGAATCTCACGTGGAAGATTTATTTCTCAAGGGGGTGCATGCACTTGAGAATGATCACATTTATTTGGCGCTTTCGTGTTTTGAGCAAGCGGCTTACCTTAAAAGAACGCCCCTAAGCTGTTCCTATCTTGCCTACTGCCTGGCAAAGGTGAGGTCCCAGTATCCTGATGCGATTTCTCTCTGCAAGGAGGCTTTGGCGTCAGAGCCCGGCAACCCTCTGCACTATCTCCATCTGGGCCGCATTTATGTAATGGCAGGGCACAGAAACAAGGCTCTGTCCATTCTTCGTCAGGGATTGAAGTGCGAGGATACCTCTGACTTGCTGCGTGATCTCACGCAGCTCGGCGAACGGAAGCATCCCGTTTTTCGGAGTCTTGAGAGGACCCATCCCCTGAATAAGTTTCTTGGCCTTGCCTTGAGCAAGCTGGGCATCAGATAGTCGGCCAGTTGCGATCATGCTGATGTGGGCGAAAGAGCATGGCGTGTCGGTCCTCCAGGAAGAGATAAGGTTTTGGCATGCAGACAAACGAATGCGAGGCTGTTGTGCTTGCCGCTATGGATTACGGTGAGAGTGACCGGATTGTCACGCTTTTTACCCGCGAGCATGGAAAGGTTCGTGCAATTGCGCGCCACGGGAAAAAGAGTGTCAAACGTTTCAGCGGAGCCCTTGAAATATTTGCCCGCTTGCGTCTTCAGTTGGTTCTGAAAGAAGGTCTCTCCAGTCTCAGAAATACCGATATTATTAATATTTTTCCCCATATCCGTAACGAAATTCTGAAGATCGGCTATGCCAGCTATGCCTGCGAGGTTGTTGACCGGTTCCTTCCCGAGGCTATGGGCAACCCGCGACTTTTTCGCCTGCTTGTATCGTACTTCGAGCACCTCGATACCTTTCCATCCAGCGCAGATGACCGCCGTTTTTTTGAGATCAACTTTCTTAATATTCTTGGTTACCGCCTTTCATTGGAACAGTGTTGTCAGTGTGGAACCGAAATTGGCACACTACCAGGTGTTGTCCATTACACAGCAGCAGGAGAGGTTTTCTGCGGTGACTGCGGTAATAGTGGCTACCTGCTGAGTGTGGCCACCCGAACTCTCCTGCAAAAGGCCATGGTGACGGGCCGTTTCGGAATGATACGTTTTCCCGAAGCCTCGCTGCTAGAAACTGGCGCCATCCTCGATGCCTCTATTGCCTCACACCTGACTCGTCCCCTTCATTCTCTCCAGTTTTTGCAGCAAGTACTTGGGGTTTAGTAAAAGTAACAAAAGCCAATAATCCTTGACACAAAAGGGAGTTACGAGTATTCTAGCGAGTCTTCAACGTTTTGGTTGTTCTGAAACTTTGTCTGCTGGAATAAAGAAATTCCCTTTTGAAATTACTACGCATTGAGAAGTGCCGGAGGAACCGTTTTGACCTTTCAAGACCTGATTCTTTCCCTGCAGGGCTATTGGGCCGGGCAGGGGTGCATTATTCAGCAGCCCTATGATGTGGAAAAAGGAGCGGGAACATTCAATCCCGCTACTTTTCTGCGTGTTCTTGGGCCGGAGCCCTGGAATGTTGCCTATGTGGAGCCATCGCGCCGTCCAACGGATGGTCGCTACGGGGAAAACCCGAACCGGCTTCAGCACTATTACCAGTTTCAGGTCATCATGAAGCCTTCTCCCTTGAATATCCTTGACCTGTACATCGATTCTCTCAAGGCTTTTGGTATCAATCCCAATCAACATGATATCCGCTTCGTGGAGGACGACTGGGAGTCTCCGACCCTTGGTGCCTGGGGGCTTGGCTGGGAAGTGTGGCTGGACGGGATGGAAATTACCCAGTTTACCTATTTCCAGCAGGCGGGAGGGATAGACCTCAAGCCGGTTTCCTCCGAGATCACCTACGGTTGCGAACGTATTGCCATGTACCTGCAAGGGGTGGACAACGTCTATGACCTGGAGTGGGTAAAGGGGATCAAGTACGGCGATATTCACCATCAGTCGGAGGTCGAGTTTTCACGGTACAATTTTGAAGAAGCCGACATTGATATGTTGCTCAATCTGTTTACCATGTATGAGAAGGAATGTGTCCGTCTGGTTGCAGGCGGCCTGGTGCTTCCTGCCTATGACTACGTCATGAAGTGTTCCCATGCGTTTAACCTGCTGGACGCCCGTGGAGCCATATCGGTTACCGAGCGTGCTTCCTATATCGGCAGGGTCCGGAATGTTTCCCGTCTCTGTGCCGAAGGCTATCTGGCGCTACGGGAAAAACTTGGCTTCCCGCTACTGAAAGGGGGGCACTGATATGACGAAAGAACTGTTTCTGGAAATCGGCACGGAAGAGATTCCTGCGGCCTTTCTGCCCAAGGCCATGGCTGATCTGGAAAGCCTGGTCCGGAAGGAATTCGAGTCTGCCCGCCTGGCTTTCGGTGAGGTGCGGACCCTTGCAACGCCACGGCGTCTGGCCCTCCTGGTATCGGGTGTTGACGAAAGACAGCCCGATGCAGAGGTAACCGCTCTGGGACCTGCTCGAAAGGTTGCCTTTGATTCTGACGGCAAACCAACCAAGGCCGCGGAGGGTTTTGCCCGGGGGCAAGGGGTCGATGTTGCGGACCTCGTGGTGGCATCGACCGAAAAGGGCGAATACATCTCGGTGACGAAGAGGATTGTTGGTTGTCCCACCGCGGAAATCCTGGTGGAAATCCTGCCCCGTGTTATCGGTGCCATTCCTTTCCGCAAGTCAATGCGCTGGGCAGATCTGGATGTGCGTTTTGCCCGGCCGATGCATTGGATAGTGGCCCTATTCGACGGCGTGGTCGTGCCGTTTTCTTTTGGCCCGATAAAGAGCGGCAGCGCCTCCCGTGGTCACCGTTTTATGGCCAATACGGTATTTCCGGTTCGCGATTTTGGCCATTACCTCGAGGAATGCGAGCGACATTTTGTTATTCCCGACCCTGAAAAGCGCAAAGAGATCATCCGCCGCGAAGTTGAGCAGGCTGCTCGCGCCATGGGCGGACAGGTACTGCCCGACGAGGCGCTGCTTGATCAGGTTGCCTTCCTCGTTGAATACCCAAGTGTGGTTTGCGGCACCTTTGAGAAAGATTTTCTCCAGGTTCCCAAAGAGGTGCTCATCACTTCCATGCGCGAGCACCAGCGCTATTTCTCCCTGGTGGATGAAAATGGACAGCTTCTCCCGCACTTTATCACCGTTAACAATACCCTCGCGGAGGATCCGGCTGTAGTAACCCGTGGCAACGAGAGAGTGCTGCGGGCCCGCCTTTCCGATGCCCGCTTCTTTTTCGAAGAGGATAAGAAGACCCCCTTGGAAGAAAGAGTCGCCAGCTTGAAAGAGGTTGTTTACCAGGCAAAGCTCGGTACCTCCTATGAAAAGATGGAGCGTTTCCGCACGATCGCGGAAAAGCTTTCTGTGCAGACAGCTCCGGACCTGACCGGTAAAGTATCCCGTGCTGCCTACCTCTGCAAGGCCGACCTGGTGACCGCCATGGTAGGGGAGTTCCCCGAACTCCAAGGCGTCATGGGGCGGGAATATGCGCTCCTTGCCGGTGAGGATCAGAGTGTGGCTCAGGCTATTCACGAACACTATCTTCCTGTCCAGGCAGGGGGCACGCTCCCTGCAAGCGATGTCGGGGCAATCGTTTCCATCGCTGACAAGATCGACACGATCTGCGGTTGCTTCGGTGTCGGGCTCATCCCCACGGGAACCGCCGATCCTTATGCCTTACGACGGTCTGCCCTCGGCATTATCGCCATCATCCTGGATCGTGGCTATGAGCTGCTTCTTACCGAGCTGATTGATGATTCACTGGAGCTGCTGCAGAAGAAGCTGAACCGCGAATTTGCCGCAGTCCGTGCCGATGTGCTGGAATTTTTCCGAGGCCGCTATGTAAACATGATGGCGGGCCGTTATCCCGCTGATGTCGTTGATGCGGTTGTTGCGGTATCCTTTGATAACCTGAACGACACCACGGCACGGATAGAGGCGCTTGCGGAATTCAAGGAAAGACCTGATTTCGAACCGTTAGCCGTTGCTTTTAAGCGGGTATGCAATATAGTCAAACAGGGTGTTGACATTCCAGTGGATGGTGCTCTCTTCCAGGTTGAGGCGGAGCAAGAGCTTTTCAATGCATTTGAAGTGGTTGCAGCCAGTGCCGGTGAGATGATTACGGCGAAGAATTACCTTGCCGCACTTACGGAAATTGCAGGGTTGCGCGGTGCGGTGGATACGTTCTTTGAACAGGTCATGGTAATGGCGGAAGATGAAAAGGTTAAGAACAACAGGCTCGCCCTGCTGACCGGGATAGCCCGTCTTTTCGGGGCCATTGCGGACTTTGCACGAATATCCGCTTGAGGCGGATTTTTTATAGCACGAAGCAGATTACTAACTAAATACACTTATTGGGAACTGAATAGAGGAGGATTGTTATGGCGGCGAAATATGTCTACTTCTTCGGGAATGGCTCGGCTGATGGTGCAACTGAGATGAAATCCCTGCTTGGCGGCAAGGGGGCCAACTTGGCCGAGATGACGAGCATTGGGCTTCCCGTTCCGCCGGGTTTTACCATAACAACCGAGGTGTGCACAGAGTTCTACAAGAATAACAACACCTATCCTCCCAGCCTGAAGGCTGAAGTCGATGCCAACATCCGCAAGGTGGAGGAACTCCTCTGCAAGGAATTCGGCAGCCCTGACAACCCTCTCCTCCTTTCGGTTCGTTCCGGTGCCCGCGCTTCCATGCCCGGTATGATGGATACTGTCCTGAATCTTGGCCTGAACGACATTACCGTACAAGGAATTATCAAGCAGAGCGGTGACGAGCGTTTCGCCTATGACGCGTATCGTCGCTTCGTCCAGATGTATTCCAACGTTGTTATGGGGATGAAAGGTGCCGTTCTCGAGGAGCTCCTGGAACAGAAAAAAGAAGAGAAGGGTGTCCATCTGGATACGGATCTTACTGCAGAAGACTGGAAAGACCTTGTTGCAAAATACAAGGCAAAAATCAAGGAGGTTCTCGGATGCGATTTCCCCGACGATCCCCAGGAGCAGATTTGGGGGGCGGTCACCGCGGTATTCGGCTCCTGGATGAACCAGAGGGCTATCACCTACCGTAAATTGCATAACATTCCTGCTGACTGGGGAACCGCGGTGAATATCCAGGCAATGGTTTTCGGCAATATGGGCAATGATTGTGCAACCGGTGTCGCCTTCACCCGTGACCCTTCAACCGGTGAGAATTACTTCTATGGTGAGTATCTGGAAAACGCTCAGGGAGAGGACGTTGTTGCCGGTATCCGGACCCCGCAGCCTATCAACCGCACCAAGCATAAGCCTGGCGATCTTCCCTCAATGGAGGAGGTGCTTCCCGAGTGCTACCAGCAGTTGGTGAAGATCCGGGATATTCTGGAGAAGCATTACAAGGACATGCAGGATATCGAGTTTACCATTGAAAAGGGCAAGCTCTTCATGCTTCAGACCCGTAATGGCAAGCGAACATCGCTGGCTTCCATCAAGATTGCCGTTGACATGGTGAAGGGAAGGGCTGATTGACGAAAAGACCGCAGTTCTGCGTGTCTCCCCTGATCAGCTTGATAAGCTCCTTCATCCCTCTCTTGACCCGAAGGCCCGCCGTAACGTTATCGCAAAGGGCCTTCCCGCATCGCCCGGCGCTGCCAGCGGCAGTGTCGTGTTCACAGCCGACGAGGCCGAAGCGGCGGCAAAACTCGGTCTCAAGGTGATCCTTGTCAGGGTGGAGACCAGCCCGGAAGATATCCATGGCATGAACGCTGCGCAGGGAATTCTTACCGCTCGCGGTGGCATGACCTCACATGCTGCGGTCGTTGCCCGCGGCATGGGCAAGTGCTGCGTTGCCGGGTGTGGCGAGATCTCTGTCGACTATGCAGCAAATGAGTTTTCTGTTAATGGCACCACGGTGAGCAAGGGTGATATTATTACCCTTGATGGCAGCACCGGAGAGGTAATGTTGGGTAAGGTGTCAACCGTCCCGCCGCAGCTGACCGAAGACTTTAAAACAATTATGGATTGGGTCGACAAGTATCGCACACTTGGTGTGCGCGCCAACGCCGACACTCCGAAGGATGCTCGCACGGCACGTGAATTCGGCGCAGAAGGCATCGGCCTGACCCGTACCGAGCATATGTTTTTTGAGGCGGATCGTATCGCCGCTGTTCGTGAGATGATCCTGGCCGAGGACGTTGAGGGCAGGAAAAAGGCTCTGGCAAAAATTCTTCCCATGCAGAAGGGCGATTTTATCGGAATATTCCGTGAAATGAAAGGGCTTCCGGTTACCATCCGCCTTCTTGACCCGCCCCTCCACGAATTCTTGCCCCAAGAGGAGAAGGACATCGAAGCCCTTTCCCAGACCATGGGGGTAAGTGTGGAAAAGCTGAAGCACAAGGTTGAATATCTCCATGAATTCAATCCGATGCTGGGACACCGGGGCTGTCGTCTTGGTGTGACTTTTCCGGAAATCTATGACATGCAGGTTCAGGCGATCATGGAGGCTGCCTGCGAACTAAACAAGGACGAAGGATTCACCATTGTCCCGGAAATCATGATCCCGCTTGTTTCAATTGTGGAAGAGCTGGCCAGCCTCAAAGCAAATGCTGTGCGGATCTGTGACGAAGTCATGGAACAGTATGGTGTGAAGGTGAAATACCTCATCGGAACCATGATCGAGCTGCCGCGAGCGGCGCTCGTTGCTGATGAAATCGCACGCGAAGCGGAATTCTTTTCCTTCGGTACCAATGACCTTACGCAAACAACCTTTGGCCTTTCCCGTGATGACGCCGGAAAATTCCTGCCCTACTATGTGGAACACGACATCCTCAAGGAAGACCCGTTCGTATCCATTGACCAGAACGGAGTCGGCCAATTGGTGAAGATTGGCTGTGAAAAGGGCCGCTCAACTCGCAAGGACCTGAAGATAGGTATCTGCGGTGAGCATGGCGGCGATCCCGCATCGGTCATCTTCTGTCACAAGCTTGGGCTTGATTATGTCTCCTGCTCTCCCTACCGGGTGCCTATTGCACGTCTTGCGGCTGCCCACGCTGCTCTTCAGGAGGAGCAGGGATCAGATCAGACGGATCGTACCGCCTGATCAAGGGCTTCCAGGCGGCAAATGTTGAGAAGTACTAGCATGTTTTTACTGTCGTAACTAAAAGCCCCGGATCTCACGGGGTTTTTTTTATTTGATGCTTGTTTGTGAAGAGGGCTGAAAGTGGCTAAAGATAAGTTTCCCGTGACACCGGCGGTGCGCGTCTTGCGCGCCGAAAAAGTTGCATTCACTCCCCATCTCTATCTCTACGAAGAAAAGGGCGGCACTGCCGTCTGCGCGCGGGAACTTGGTTTCTCGGAACACGCCATTATCAAGACCCTGGTTATGGAAGACGACCAAGGGAACCCTCTCCTTATCCTTATGCATGGCGATCAGCAGGTTTCAACCCGCGAGCTGGCCCGCATTCTCGAAGTGAAAAGTGTTGTGCCCTGTTTCGCGGATAAGGCATCGCGCCTTACCGGTTATCTGGTGGGGGGAACCTCACCATTCGGCACCAAGCGTCTCCTGCCGGTCTATATGGAGGAGACAATCATTCACCTGCCCCAGATTTATATCAACGGTGGCAAGCGCGGCTTCCTCGTCGGCATTTCCCCCAAAGATGCCGAGCGGGTCCTTAAACCCGCTCTTGTCCACGTCGCTACGCAAGCTGACTGAAGATACGCAGTAATAACTCTCTTTACGTTCCCTCCCTTTATAAAAGCATTCATCGTTTCTTATTAATATTCCTGATTCCTTGAACAAGCGAAAGGTCCCTCTTTAGGCCTCTTGCCCACGTTGCGCATGCTCCCTTGGGGAAGATGGCTGCCTCCTATTGTCTAATTGTCCTAATGGGTGTTCCTCCTTAGTCAGTGTCTGGCTCTTTGCCTTACTCCACAGTCTAAATTGGGGGGACCACCTCTAAGTATTGCCCCGCAAAATCGACAAAATATGTCCTCGCTCAGCCAAATGCCGATTCAAATTCTAAGCCAAGAGGCTGCTAGGACTTCTTCTACACTCTTCTCCGCATTGAAAAGATTCTCTCGTTTCTCCTCCACTTTTCTGTTGGTCCTGCCTCGTAAATTTATCTTATATTCGTTACGTTCACCCCTGTTTTTCTCATTATCTCGTCCCATCCCCTGCTCCTGGTGGTGCCTGATGCTCTCTTGAAAAGTCATGAAAAGCTTCCGTTGAAATCTTCTTTCCCTGCCTAGGCGGCACTGTGTTCTGGCGTGAGTTTGGCGATGGATCGTTAGGCAAAGAGTATTTTCGTAACATTAAGCGGATTTATCGATTGACACCAACATTTTTAAAATGTTAATAATGTAATGATATATTAATAAATATTTTATAAAATGTTTAAAATAATTAGTTTGTGTTTATATTATGGATTAAGAAACTATTTGTTCAGAAAATGAATAGGGGTCTGATTATGATGAAAAAAATCCTGATGGTTTCTATTTTTGCCATGTCCACCGTTTCCTGCACATTTCTATTTGGCAAGAGTGAACCGAAATGGGAATACGAAAAAAGTGCAATCGACCTCTGTATACAAAGTGACCCGCACTTGAATCTTTTGCAGGAAAAATCCCACTCTCTGATGGTTTGTGTCTATCACTTGCGTGATTTGAATGGATTTAATCAGCTGATGGATGAGAAGGGCGGATTGTCAAAATTATTGGAATGTGAGCGTTTTGACTCTGGTGTTACGTACGCTAAGCGTATCGTAGTCCAACCGAATCAGGCGACGAAAGAGAGCATGGATCGCAGCGAAGGGGCGAAATATGTAGGAATTGTCGCGGGGTATTATGATCTTGAAAAGGATAATGCTGTTCGTACATTTCAGATACCGCTTTCATTTTTTAAAAACCCAAAGAGTCTGTCAATCGACTTGGCATTGGGAGCCAAAGGTATCAAGGAGATCAAAGAAAAATGATGAAAGCTGAGAAGCCTCTTTTCTGGCACCAGGGGATCTACTTGCAGCCGCAGCATTTTCAGCTTTTTGACCGGGCCTGCCAGGGGCTCTTCGCGCCCTACCAGCGGTACTTGTCACCAGATTTCTGGGGAATAGGTTCTATGGAGATACTTGAGGGGGCGCTGGGTGTGAGATCGTTCGCGCTCAAAAAGGGTGATTTCCTGTTTCCTGACGGAACACACGTATCGCTCCCCGGCAATGGACTGATAGCGGCGCGCGCCTTTGACGAAGCCTGGGTAAAAGACGGCAAACAATTTTCCGTTTTTCTTGGTCTCAAAAACTGGGTCGATGACGGGGATAACGTCACTGTTCTCCCGACTCTGGAAAATATAGAGTCCGTGCAGAGCCGTTTTGTCAGTACTACAGACATGGAGTCGATCGGCGACCTTCACGCCGGGGGGCCAGACGCCCAGGTGAAAAGGCTTCATTTCGTCTTGAAAATATTCTGGGAAACAGAGATGGACACGTTGGGAGATTATCAGCTCATTCCCATTGCCCAATTGGAAAAATTTGGAGCAGAAATCAGGCTCTCCCACGATTTTATTCCACCATGTGTTTCCATTGCAGCTTCTGTGTCTATCAGGAAGCTGGCTGAGGAAATAAGGGACCAGGTTACAGCCAGAGCCTACCAGCTTGAAGAGCATAAGAGCAAACGCGGGGTGCAAACCGCGGAATTCGGCTCGAGAGACATGGTGTATTTTCTGGCACTCAGATCGATTAATCGCTATGTGCCACTTCTTTTCCATTTCACGAAGACTGAAAATGTTCACCCATGGCACCTGTATGGTGTTTTGCGGCAGTTGATTGGCGAGCTTACTACATTTTCAGAACGGGTGAGCGTTCTTGGCGAGGTGGAAAACGGTAAAATGTTAGTCCCTGAATATGACCACCGCAACTTGTGGGGCTGTTTCCTGGCCGCACAGGACTTGATTTCCCATCTCTTGGATGAAATCACTGCCGGCCCCGAATACGTGATTCGTCTTGCTCATGATGGCACGTTCTACTCTGCTGATCTGAAGCCTGCAATTTTTGAGGGCCGCAACCGTTTCTATCTTGCCGTTAAAACAGACACGGACTCGAAAGTCGTGCTCAAATCCCTGGAAGATATCGCCAAACTGAGCTCCCGGGAACAGATGCACATGCTCGTTACCCAGGCGCTGCCCGGGATCGGCTTGGAATATCTACAGATTCCTCCGCAAGAGCTTCCCCGTCGGGCAAATACAGTCTATTTCACGATAGACCACCACGACGAGCATTGGGCGATGGTGTCTAAAAGTCGATCTATCGCTCTTTACTGGAACAGCGCCCCTGATGATATAGAAATCGAACTCATGGTAGTGGGGAGATAGAAACCATGCATCTGAGCGACTGTTTTATAAAAATTCTTGCATATATAACCTGTTTTCTTAAGTCGGTCGAGTCAGTGCAGCCTGACTATGCTCAGGTGAAGGTCGATTTTCAACGGCTCATAAAAGAAAGCGAAGCGCTGTTTGCTCAAGGGACTTTCTCCCGTGACGATTACGATCTTGCCCGCTTTGCGGTGTGTGCCTTGGTGGACGAGGCGCTCCTTAAGTCAGCGTGGGAGCACAGATCATTATGGCTCAAGGACCAACTTCAGCGAAGTTACTACAACACCACCGACGCTGGAGAAGAGTTTTTTGATCGTCTTGGTTCCATCGGCCTTCATCAGCGAGCGGTGCGGGAGGTCTATTACTTGTGTCTGGCATTGGGCTTTACCGGGAAATACTGTCATCCGGGAGATGAGTACCAGTTGGAGCAGCTCAAGACCTCCAGTTTGAAACTCCTTCTGGGAAGTTCCGTTGGACTTCCGTCCTTGGAAAGGACCGACCTTTTTCCGGAAGCCCATCCATCGGGGACTGCCGAGGTGGGGCAGAAAAGGTTGAGATGCGGGTCACGTTTCGTTTCCGGGATCTGTCTTGCCGGGCCGGTGCTGCTCTTTTGCCTGTTGTATATGATCTACCGATTCACGCTGGGCGGCGTCGGTGAAAACTTCCTGAGGACGGTGGGTAATTGAGATGAGAGACGCCTTTCGAAAGATATCAAAAGTATGCCTGTGGATCGTGGCTGGCATGCTTCTCGTGCTCCTGGTTTTAGGGGTTGTGTTGTATTTTGAATGGCCCTGGTGGGTTGCCTTCTTTCTCCTGCTCCTACTGGCTGGTTTAGTGATCGGGTCTGTTTTTCTCCGAAAGGTCTGGTTGCGGCGTCGCGAGAAAAACTTTGTGCGTGAGATAAGCGAAGAAGATGCCGTGCGTCTCAAGAATCTTTCTTCAAGGGAGAACGGTGACGTCAGGGAGCTGAGGGGCAGGTGGAAAAAGGCCGTTGAAACACTGCGAGGTTCGCATCTGAAAAAACTGGGCAATCCCCTCTATGTGCTCCCCTGGTACATGGTAATCGGAGAAAGCGGCTCAGGGAAAACAACATCCTTGAGCAGCGCCCGTCTTGCTTCTCCATTTGAAGATCTTGGCAGAGTCCGGGGTGTCTCAGGGACAAAACAGTGTGATTGGTGGTTTTTTGAACAGGCGGTAGTTATTGATACGGCAGGTCGTTACACAA
Organism: uncultured delta proteobacterium; assembly: GCA_963717775.1. Classification (GTDB taxonomy): domain Bacteria; phylum Desulfobacterota; class Desulfuromonadia; order Geobacterales; family Geobacteraceae; genus RPRC01. Next base: position 59,526 of record CAVQWZ010000022.1, on the reverse strand, counting down.
TACCGGTCAACGGAGAGCGCGACAGGGAAGAATGGCAAAAATTCCTTTCTCTCCTCCTTAGATACCGGCGGAGAGAACCCCTTAACGGGCTGATCGTGACGGTGGCTGCCGACCGCCTGCTGGAAGCCCAACCGGAAGAGTTGGAGAAAGAGGGCCTGACGATACGTCGCCGTATCGACGAACTGATGAGAGCGCTCGGTGTTCGCTTTCCGGTCTATACGTTGGTAACGAAGTGCGACCTGATTAACGGCGTCAATCGATTTTGCGAAATTCTTCCGGAAAAGAGCCTGAACCAGCCCATGGGTATCATAAACCAGGATCTTTCGGCCGATGTCGACGCTTTTATAGAGCGTGCCGTAACGACGATCGACGAACGCTTGAGAAACCTTCGCCTGCAGCTGCTTCACGATCCACAGGCCAGGGTCTCTGATCCAGCCCTGCTCCTCTTCCCCGAGGAGTTTGAGAGGCTGAAACACGGACTCGGCGTATTCATGACAAACGTCTTCCGACAGAATCCTTATCAGGAAACGCCGGTACTGCGCGGATTATTCTTCAGCAGTGGCCGGCAGGAGGGGACCCCTCATTCGGGTTTCTCGGAAACCGTGGGTGCGGCAAAAAAAGGGGAATGCCTTCCCGGAACCAGCAAGGGGTTGTTCCTTCACGATTTTTTCACCTCAGTTCTGCCAAGGGACCGTTCCCTTTTGGCGCCTACCCGCCGGGCAATCGAATGGCGTGTTCTTACCGGTAACCTGGGGCTGACTTCGTGGATTATCGTCGGAGTGGCGGTCTGCGGCCTGTTAAGCTTTTCCTTCGTAAAAAATATGAAGACTATTCGGGACATATCACAGGAATTCTCTAAACCTGCGGCCTTGGGTGGCGAGACATTTTCCAATCTTGTTACCCTGGACCGTTTTCGCTGTGAAATAGCAAGAGTCGAAGACCAGAACCGTCACTGGTGGATTCCCCGCTTTGGACTCAATGAAAGTATCAGGGTGGAGCGGGAACTGAAGAACCGGTACTGCAGACAGTTCCGGGAGTTTCTCCTCAACCCCTTTGATAAGCAGATGGCGGGTGCAATGACAACCATGTCCGCAGCCACACCGGACGACGTTTACGGGCAGTATGTTGTGCATGTGGTGAGGAGGATCAACATCCTCAAGGCTCGTCTGGATGATTCAGACATGGAAGGACTTGCAGCTAAACCTCAACCTTCCTACGTCACGTTCATGAACACACAGGACCCTGGTATGACACAAGAGGCGAAAAAGGTATTCGGTTCTCTCTACCTTTCATATCTGATCTGGCGAATCGATTCAAGTGACACGGCACGGGAGATGGCAGAACTACAATCCTGGTTGAAGCAGCTTGTCGCGGCAAAAGGCGGAAATCTGCAGTGGCTGACATCCTGGGTCGATGTTCATAGCGGTCTTCCGGCAGTCACCCTGAAGGAGTTTTGGGGTGGAAGCCTGACTACTGCAGAGGAAAAGTCTGTTCGCCCTTCATTTACCCGCAAGGGTAAAGCTGCCGTAGACTCTCTTATGGTGGAATTGCATGCCGCTTTGCCGGACCAAGGGACAATCCCCGCTCAGAAGGCCGCTTTTGCTGAATGGTATCGAACAGCCGCTATTGAGTCGTGGCAGGGTTTCGTTTCTAATTTCTCCCAAGGGATCAAGCGGCTGCAGGGAGCAAAAGAGTGGCAACCGGTAGCCGCAAGAATGGCTGGGGATACCGGGCCGTATTTCGGCCTTCTTAACAGAGTTGCTCTTGAGCTTGAGCCGCTGGCAACGGGAGGATCCATGCCGATGTGGCTGCAACAGGTATATCGCTACCAGACTGCCAGGGCTCAAGGATTGCTTCTGAAAACGAAATCTTTGGATAAAATCCCGGGTGGAGGAAGCAAAATAATCAGCTCAATACGAAGAAATATCAATCGGGAAGCCGGCGCGAAGGAACTGGACAATAAAATGGCGGCAGGAAGGGCCTGTCAGGATTATCGAAGTTCCCTTGATGCAATCACTCCGGCCACGGCATCGAGAAATCTGGCGTTTCAGTTGGCCGCGCAGACATTTGGAGAAGACCAGGTTAACGGTAAATCTCACTTTTATACAGCATCTGCCGCCATTGCAAAATTGAAGAACAGCATGGTCGATGGCGCCTCGGACGAACTTTTCTGGAGGATGTTGCAAGGTCCATTTGATTTCCTCTGGACCTATGTCCGCAGGGAAAGCGCCTGCCAACTTCAGGCGATGTGGGAAGAGCAGGTACTTGCCCCTACCTTGGGCATGTCTCCCCAGCAGGCCATGCCCGTACTTGTCGGTCCGGACGGGCTGGCATGGCGCTTTATGAAAGGGCCTGCAGCACCCTTCCTGAATGGATACAGGTACGGCTATCGGGCAAAGGAGGCGCTGGGCGGGACCGTGCCCCTGCAAAGATCACTCTTTGCCTTTCTCGGCAAGGGGGCTCAGGCACAGGCAGCTGTTATGGCAATGGGTAGACCTCAGCAGTTCAGTATCGGCATCAAGGGACTTCCTACGGACGCCAACGTCGAAGCCTCCATCAAACCTCATGCGGCACGACTGGAGCTTCAGTGCGGAGGCAACAGTCAGACCCTTGTCAACAATAATTATCCGGTGAGTAAAACCTTTTACTGGTCGCCTGATTCATGTGGTGATGTCGTGTTGCAGATCGAAGTTGGAGATGTGGTTCTAACAAGGCATTACATGGGGCAAGAGGGATTTCCCCGTTTTCTCAAGGACATGCATGGGGGACATCGGACATTCCGTGACAAAGAATTCCCTGGAGAAAAGGGAGCATTGGCAAGGATGGGAGTAAAATACATCACGGTGAATTACCGGTTCACCGGCAGCAGAGCGGTACTGAAGCAGACTGCTACGTTGTCGGGACAGGCGCCAAGGAGCATAGCACAGTGTTGGACACACTAGACAGCGGACAAAACTGGCAATGGGCTGCTTTCGGGAAGCACCCAGCGGCCAAGGACTATTTCCAACTTGGGGAAAACAGCCCCTTTTTGGAGGGTCTTTTTACCTGGATTGAAGATGGCTACCAACTCCTTACAACGAAGGAGACGGCCGCGCCAGATTTCTGCTCCTGGCGCTTCTGCGCCAAGGCAGCGGGGAAGGAGTCTTTGGTCTGCGGAGTCGTCAGGGTGAGTAGTGACAGTTTTGGGCGGCCTTATCCCTTGGTGATAACAGGGGTCGGTTCTCTCAGGAACTGGCAGAACAACTGGGACCTTCTCCCCTTTGCCTGTGAAAAGACCTGGAGTCAGATTGAATACCTTGCTTCGAACCTCTTTCCTGATCTGAAGAAGTTGGAGGAGGAAATGCATACCATCAGACCTCCCGTACAGGGATGGGCAGAACTGAAAGAGAAGAGAAAAGTCCTGAACTCAATAGGTTCGTTATCTGACCCGTACGCATCATTTCTCGATTTACGGGAATTGAAAAAACTCGCCGTTGCCAACGCTGATAAAGGTGAGACATACGTGAGTCTGGATAGGGGGCATTGCAACGACAAGATCATGAGGGTCAGTCTCTGGCACCTGCTGTTCAAGGAATCCGTGACCGGTGTTCCGAATGCAGTTTTCATGGGAGGAACGTTGGAAAAGGCCTATCTTGCCCTATTCAGGCGGCCCTTAAAATCAACGGATTTCACACAGCTTTGGTCGGTTTCTTCAGCAGGGGCAGGAAAAAATATGATTGGCACGGAGTTTTCCATGGATATTGCCGAACTAGGCAGACACCCCATTAGCATAGACAAGCCTGCCGGGGTTGATATCCGTTATGACCCTTCTTTTGATGAGCTTCAGACAGAAGTGGATAAGCTTTCTTCTCCTGCTGCGGCAGGTTCAGTCAATTGGGAGAAGGTCTGCAGATTCGCTTCGGAGATCCTCATGAACAGGTCCAAGGACCTGGTGGCGGCCGGATATCTGGCAGTTTCTCTGATTTACCGGCGCCATAACGACGGTTTTGCCATGGGTCTTAATCTGTATCTTGACCTGCTCGAGAATTTCTGGGAAGACCTTTATCCGCCCAAACACCGTGCGAGGGGCCGGGTCCGGGCGATAGAATGGTGGGCAGAAAAGACCGAAATTGCCTTGAAGCAACAGAAGGACCTCTCCTTTTCTTCAGTTCAACTTGATTTGATCAGAAACAAGCTGAGCCGTCTGGAAATTCTTTTGTCGGAGCGCATTGAAAACGCCCCTTCCCTGGTTGGCATCCGTGAGACCCTCAACGGGTTTTCGCGTGAGGAGGATACTCCCCGATCTGAACCGCGCTTGTCTGCCGTGTCAGACACAGAGGAGCAAGTCGCGAATCTGGCCGGTAGGGAGGAAGATATGTCGGGCGAGGGCTCTTCCAGCCGGAATATCGTAAGTAGTCACGAAGCCGAACAAGCCTTGCAAGATGGAATGAACAAGATCCGTGAAGCATCCTTTTATCTTTGGCAACAGGATTTGGCAGTAGCTGTTGCCTATCGGATGACGAGAAAGGCGGCCTGGTACTCTGTGGAGGATCTTCCTCCGGCTGTAAACGGAAGAACCCGGATTCCTCCTCCAACCACGGTGGAAAAAAACCTCCTTTTCGACCTCAGAAACAAAGGCGATGCCGAGGCACTCCTCAAGGCCGCCGAGGCGAGGCTTGCCCAGTATATCTTCTGGCTGGACCTCAATCGTCTCTCCGCGGAGGCCCTGTCAAGACTCGGGACACGCTTTGAAAGGGCCTATCAGACCGTTTGCCAGGAGACGTCCTTCCTGTTGCTTCGCCTGCCGGGGTTGGAGGATCTCTCATTTTCCGACGGAACCCCTTTTGCCACCCCGGAAACCAGGCAGTGGCTGGAGAGCATCACTTGCCAGAGAGCATCCATTGGCAAGACGTCGCAATCAATCCCCGATACCCCCCTCGTGGAGATGGAAGAGGTTATCGGGAAAAGTATTGATGAAATACAGTTGCTGCTTCGTAAGGGAAAGCTCATCGAGGCAATGGAGAATCTCCAGGAAAAGCTTCGAGCATCATCTTCCCGACGGGAAATGCTGCACTGGCGGTTGGCGCTTTCCAAGATGCTGGTGGATATCGGAAAATCAAAACTCGCCATTCCCCACATCGACCAGATTCTTATGGATATGGACAAACATGGACTGGAAGAATACGAACCCTTGTTAGCTATGAGTGGTCTCAGGCTTGCCTGGCTCACCCTGGACGCACAGTCCGATCAGAAATTTAAGGATCGAGCGTCGGATGTGCTGCACCGGATAGGGCGGATAGACATGCCGGAAATGGTGCGGCTGGCAAAGGAGTAGCTGTCGCTGAAGTGGTCTTGTAATTTGTGAGCTTACCGCGTTTTTTACATCGTAAGGAAATACTATAAAAAGGAGTGAGATGATGGCAAAGGAATCATCCTTGGCGCCGAAGGAAAGAGTGAACATCGTCTATCGCCCATCCCTGGGCGATGCAAAAGAGGAAGTCGAACTTCCATTGAAAATGCTGGTGATGGGTGATTTTACCGGAAGTCATGACGCCCGCCCACTTGAGAAGCGTGAACCGGTAAATGTCGATAAGGACAATTTCAACGAAGTTCTCAAGGCGCAGAAAATCGCCTTGAACTTTAGCGTTCCCAACCGTCTGGCCGTTGATAAAGCTGATGAGTTGAATATCAGCCTCCGGGCGGAGACGATGAAAGATTTCGGCCCCGAGGCAATCGTGGCGCAGGTGCCGGAATTGAAGCGTTTGCTGGAACTGCGGGAAGCGCTTCGATCACTGAAGGGTCCGCTGTCGAACGTCCCTGAATTCCGTAAAAAGATTCAGGAGCTCATCAAAGACGACAATGCCCGGCAGAGGCTGCTGGCCGAAATCGGCTTGGAAAAGTAAGGAGGAAATATGGGCACGGAACAGGAGAATAGCCTGGCTGGTATGGAATCGGCAGTCGCGCAGGAGTCTTTGCTGGAAGAGATTGTTCAGGCTACGCGCCTGAAACCGATTGATGAGGCATATTCCATCACCCGTAAGGGAGTGGAGGCTCTGATTGCCCAGCTACTTGAGCCAGGGTGCGAAGTTGTGAAGGTCTCAAAGGCAAGTTTGGACGATATGATTGCCGAGATTGATTGCAAGATGAGCTTGCAGCTTGATGAGATACTCCATCATGGTGACTTCCAGAAGCTGGAGTCGGCCTGGCGTTCCCTTGACTTTCTCATTGACAGGGTGGATTTCCGGGAAAACATCAAGGTGGAAATTCTTCATGTGACAAAAGATGAGCTCTTGGAGGATTTCGAAGACGCCACCGAGGTGGTCAGATCCGGGTTGTACAAAACGGTCTACACCAGTGAGTATGGACAGTTTGGTGGAAAGCCATACGCCTGTCTGATCGGAAATTATGAATTCAATGCCGGTCCTCAGGACATGCGGCTCCTGCAACACACGGCGGCGGTAGCCGCTATGTCACATACACCTTTCATTGCCGCAGTTGAGTCTGATTTTTTCGGACAGGAAGACTATAATTCCCTGCCGAATCTCAAGGATATCAAGTCGATTCTTGAGGGACCGCAATACATTAAATGGCAATCGTTTCGTGAAACCGAGGACGCTCGTTACGTTGGCCTCACTCTTCCCCGTTTCCTGTTGCGCCTCCCCTTTGGGCCGGAAACCCAGCCGGTGAAGAGCTTCAACTATCAGGAAATGGTCTCTGCTAACCATGAACATTATTCCTGGGGTAATGCGGCCTTCGCCTTTGCCACCCGCATAACCGACAGTTTTGCCAAATACCGCTGGTGCGCCAACATCATCGGCCCGCAGGGTGGTGGAGCTGTGGAAGACCTGCCACTGCATCAGTACGAGGCCATGGGTGCCATTCAGACCAAGATACCTACCGAGGTTCTTATTTCCGAACGGCGGGAGTTCGAGCTGGCCGAAGAAGGTTTTATAGCCCTTACCATGCGGAAGGGCAGCGATAATGCCGCATTTTTCTCGGCAAATTCGGTGCAGAAGCCGAAATACTTTGGCATTGGCAAGGAGGGGAAAGAGGCCGAACTGAACTACAAGCTTGGCCTGCAGCTGCCCTACATGTTTATCGTCAGCCGTCTTGCCCACTATTTGAAAGTCATCCAGCGGGAAAACATCGGTACTTGGAAAGAGCGCGGCGATCTGGAACTCGAGCTCAATAACTGGATTCGCCAGTATGTGTCCGACATGGACAATCCGATGCCGGGTGTTCGGAGTCGCAGGCCTTTGCGTCAGGCCGAAATAGGTGTCGAGGAAGTGCCAGGCGAGCCGGGCTGGTATCGCGTCTCCCTGAAAGTCAGGCCACACTTCAAATATATGGGGGCGTATTTCACTCTATCGCTGGTAGGTAAGTTGGACAAAGAAGCCAGTGCCTAAGATTGAAAAGAGCACGGCCTGTTGTGCCGTGCTCTTTTTATCGAACTTTGGTCTAATGAAAATTAACTTTCAAATGTATTCTGTTTTACCAAGGGGAATAACATAAATTCCCAATCATCAAGAAAAGGAGAAGATCACAATGGCAATGCCAGCACACCTCACCCTCACGGGGGAAAAACAGGGGAAAATTGACGGTTCCTGCGAAATGCAGGGACGGGAGAAGACGATCCTTGTCTACGGGATGAGTCATGACATAAGCATCCCCCGCAGTCCAACCGACGGACTTGCCACCGGCAAGCGAGTCCATGGTCCGCTTACGATCACCAAAGAGTTCGATAATAGCTCGCCAAAGCTTTATCAGGCCCTCTGTACCGGCGAACATCTGAAAGACGTTACCGTTAAATGGTACCGGATCACTAAGCAAGGAACTGAAGAGCATTACTTCACCCATAAACTGGAAGATGCAATTGTCGTTAGCATCAGTCCGACCATGCCGATAACGCTCCTGGCTTCAAACGAGCCGTACCGTCATATGGAGGAGGTTTCCTTTACCTACAAGAAGATCAAGTGGACATGGGAGCCAAACGGAATCGAATCTGAAGACTCATGGGCAGTGCCGAAGTAAGAAGTAAACAAAGAGGGCGGACGCTGCTATGCCTCCGCCCTTTGATCTTCTGCCTTGATAAGGATTTAGAAGAAAAAGAAGTATGGCAATGAGGGCAGGGTATTTTCTATTCATCCAGCTCCCGGTGACCGGGCTCATGCAGCGGAAAGCGATTTAACGATATACGAGGTTTTGAAATGCAAGAACAACGATTAACTGAACGAATCCGCTCGCAGGAGCGGGAACCCATGCGGCGCGGCGGCGAAACCCGCAATCGTTGCATCGATTCTATTCTTGCCCATTTGCAGCGAATTCTAAACACCCGGCAGGGGAATGTTCCGATTGCGGAGGATTACGGGGTCCCTGATTTCCTCAATTTTCTTCAGTCTTTTCCAGATTCGCTGCATCAAATAGAAGCGAGCATCCGGACCGCTATTAACAGATACGAGCCTCGCCTTACCGGAACAAGCGTAACTTTTATTCCTCGCGCAGACGATGACCTTACCTTGCGCTTTCAGATAATCGCCAACCTGGCAATGGCTGGAGACCGACAGGTCCTTCTCGAGACAGTAGTGGACACCGATGGCAGGGTTTGCGTCCGAAGGTAAGACTCGTTTTGTCTGGGTGAGATGTTCCCGTAATCTGCCCGGTCCGGTTTTCCGGGATGGAGGAAGACGTTTGACAAAGAATTCATTTCACCTGGAGTTGAGTCGACTCAGGGAACTTGCGGCAGGCTTTGCGGATGCCAATCCAGCTTTGGCACCGCTTCTGAATGGTTCCATGACCGATCCTGACGTGGAGCGGTTGCTGGATGCCGTGGCGTTTCATAACGATTTGCTCGAGCGGAAGCTCAAGGTCGATTTTCCCAAACTCGTCCGGCAATTGGCCGATATTGTCCTTCCTCACTATTTACAGCCAATTCCGGCCACCACCGTTATCGGCTTTACCCCGAAACCGAATCAGGAACAGTCCGTCACCATTCCCGCCGGCACACAACTCTCATCCGCGCCGGTGAATGGAACCCCGTGCTGCTTTACAACTACCGTCGATCTGGATATTCACCCGCTGGTGCTGAGGGACGCAACGATCATTCAGACTTCAGGCCGGAATGCCGAGATACGTTTTTCACTAACATCAACGGCTCAATCTCTTTCACACTGGCAGCCCCGAAGTCTTCGTCTGTTCCTTGCCGGTGATCGGGCGTCTGCAACCGAACTCTATCAGCTCCTTCGCCTGCACGTTACAAAGATCGTTGTCACGCCTTCCGATGGCGGCGCAGGAGTGACTCTGCCGCCCGAATGCCTGAAGCCGGAAGGTTTCGATGATGGTGAAGTACTCTTTCCGTCCCCTCTTCAAGCTTTCTCGAGGTATCGGCTTATCCAGGAATATTTTCATCTTCCGGAAAAGTTTCTTTTTTTCGAGCTTAGCGGTTGGGAGCGCTGGCTACACCGTGGAGAAGGCAATCATTTCACCGTGAGTTTCGAACTGGACGACGTTCCATCCGTTCTGCCGCGGATCGGGCAGGGAAGTTTTGTTCTGCACGCCGTCCCGGCCGTCAACATATTCCCCCATGACGCTGACCCGGTTCATATCAATTACCACGCAAGCCGGTACCGTATCCGTCCTTCCGGATCTGCCCCTGCCCATTACCGGCTTTTATCCATTGACAGGATACGGGGTTATTGCCGTGAGTCGTGCCGCGAGCGGACCTATGTCCCCTTCGATCTATTCAGTTCGGACAACATCGAAGCACCGGTGTACAACGCGACCAGGGAGATGGCCCGGGGAAGTGACGATTTCGATACCCATATTAGTGTTGCGTTTCCCACCGGAGTCCCTTTTCCCGACAAGGAAACCCTTTCCATCAGCCTCACCTGCACCAACGGGACGCTTCCCGAAAGTCTGCGCATTGGGGATATCTGTGTTCCTTCCCCCGCATATCCCCGAATCGGTCTCGTTCCGAAACGTCACCCCGGTAAACCCCGGCTATCCGCCTTTCCTCGGACCTGATCTTTTGTGGCGGCTCACCTGTCACCTCTACCTGAATCATGTATCGTTGGGGTCCGCTGAACACCTCAGGACGCTGCTCCAGTTGTACGTACCCCACGGAGGGCCTGAATCTGCCAATCTGAAGCGAATCTCGGGAATAGAAGAAATTCAGGTGCTGCCGTCCGAGTGTCGGGTGTCGGGTGACATCCTGAGGGGGAGTGAGTACCGCATGGCGGTGCGGCAGGACCATTTTGCCGGGCCGGGTGATCTGTATCTCTTCGGCTGTGTCATCGATCGTTTCCTGGCCGAGTATGCCTCTATAAATTCCTACACTAAGTTGGTGATGAATGAAGTATTGAAAGCGGAGAGCTATCAGTGGCCGATACGACAGGTGTGAAAACTTCTCCTATCATGAGTGAAGTTCTGGCCCAAGGCTAAAAATTCTACTTTATCAAGATAGTGCAACTTTCCCGGACATTTCCTGGCCCGAACGTGAATGAGGGGCTTTCCCCTGAAAGGACTTACATGCTGACTGTCGACATCAAAAACCTGCTTGCCCTCCTGAACCCCCTTTGCACCCGCGCCCTGGAAGGGGCGGCCGGCCTGTGCATCTCCCGAAGTCATTACGAAGTCACGGTGGAGCACCTGTTCGCCAAGTTGCTGGAGGAGCCACAGGGTGATCTGCAGTTGATCCTGCGACACTTCGAAGTCGATCCGCTGCTTGTCCAGCGTACTCTGGAGCGGACTCTCGAAGCGTTTCACTCGGGCAATACCGGCAAACCGGTCTTCTCCCCGTTACTCATCCAGTGGTGTCAGGATTCCTGGCTGATCTCGTCCATAGACCTTTCTCAGCGACAGATCCGCTCCGGAGCCTTACTTGCGGCCCTTCTGGCGAAACCGCTCCAATTGGCTGAAGGGAAATATCTGGATGCTCTCCTACCCATTGGCAGAGACACCCTGCTGAAACAATTCAGTGGTCTGGTGCAGGGGTCGCTGGAGCAGTCACTGTCGGAAGAGCAGCCGGTACGGGAAGAAGCTGTAGCCTCCGGAAGCACGGCCCTTAGCCGTTTTTGTACTGACTTCACCGACAAAGCCAGGGATGGCGAGATTGATCCGGTATTCGGCCGGGACCGCGAAATCTCACAGATGATCGACATTCTGGCCAGAAGGCGAAAAAACAACCCGATTGTGGTCGGTGAGGCAGGAGTTGGCAAAACGGCAGTTGTTGAGGGGCTTGCGCTGCGAATTGTGGAGGGAGACGTCCCGGAGATTCTGGCTGAGGTGGCTATCCTTGGGCTTGATATGGGCCTCCTTCAGGCCGGGGCCGGGGTCAAGGGTGAGTTTGAAAATCGCCTCAAGTCGGTGATTGCCGAAATCAAGGCATCACCTCGACCGATTATCCTCTTTATCGATGAAGCACATACGATGATCGGTGCCGGGGCTCAAGCAGGCGGAGGTGATGCGGCCAACCTGTTGAAGCCGGCCCTGGCACGGGGTGAGTTGCGTACCATTGCAGCTACTACCTGGAGCGAGTATAAAAAGTATTTTGAAAAGGACGCGGCCCTGGCACGCAGATTCCAGCCGGTAAAACTGGACGAGCCTTCGGTGGAGACGGCGGTGCTTATTCTGCGCGGGTTGAAAGACAAGTACGAACAAGCCCACGGTGTATTGGTACGGGACGATACCATCATGGCGGCCGCTGAGCTCTCCAGTCGCTATATCTCTGGGAGGCAACTCCCGGACAAGGCGGTCGATCTCCTCGATACGAGTGCGGCAAGGGTGAAAATTCTCCTCACTGCCAGACCCTCATTAATGGAAGATAAGGAGCGTGCCATCCAAGCCCATCAACGGGAAAAACTGGCCTTGGAGCGGGACCGGCTGCATGGACATGAAACCGGTCAAGAACGGCACCGGGAACTTGATAAACGCTTGGCAGCTCTCCAGGAGGAACTCTCGGAAATAGGCGAACGCTGGAAAAAGGAACAGGAGCTGGCGCATCGTCTGATAGGGCTGCGCAGGGAATTGACCGAACTGGCGGGTCGAGAGGGCAGTGAAGAAAAGATGGAAGAGCTAAAGGGGTTGATCTGCTGCGTTACGACTGAGTTGGAACTGCTGCAGGATGGCTCTCCCCTGGTCCATATCGAGGTGAATCCGGACATTGTCGCCAAGGTCGTTTCCGACTGGACCGGCATCCCGTTGGGCAGAGTGCTCCGCGACCAGGCCCGTAACGCCGTGCAGCTGGAAAGCGACTTGAAGCAACGGATCAAAGGGCAGGATGAAGCGCTTGGCACAATCGGCCAGATAATCCGCGCCGCCAAGGCGGGGCTGAATGATCCCCGTCAACCTATTGGGATCTTTTTGCTGGTTGGGCCGTCGGGAGTTGGCAAGACCGAAACCGCTCTGGCCGTGGCAGACCTGATGTTCGGTGGGGAGCGCTTTCTCACCACGGTGAATATGAGTGAATTTCAGGAGGCGCACTCGGTCAGTCGTCTGATCGGTTCGCCGCCCGGTTACGTCGGTTTCGGAGAGGGTGGTGTCCTGACCGAGGCGGTACGTCGTCAGCCCTATTCAGTGGTGCTCATGGATGAAGTGGAAAAGGCCCACCTTGATGTGGTGAATCTCTTCTACCAGGTTTTTGATAAGGGAACCCTCGCAGACGGTGAAGGGCGGGAGATTGGCTTTAGAGACACCGTCCTGTTTCTCACCAGTAACCTCGCTTCCGACATCATCGCACACCATTGTTCCTCGTCGCAAAGGCCGGATCCGAAGATGTTAGTGGATGCCATCCGTCCGGTTCTTTCAAAACATTTCAAGCCGGCATTGCTGGCTCGAATGACCATCGTCCCATTCTTCCAGTTGGACCCTTCTTTCATGAAGGAGATCGTTACCCTCCGAATGGAGAAGCTGGCAAGCCGTCTTCGTGAAAGCCATAAAATGGAGCTTGTCTATTCAGCTGAGGTGGTGAAACGGATCGTAGACCGTTGTCATGAGGTTGAGACAGGGGCTCGCACCATCGACCACATCATGCGAGGGACGATCCTGCCACAACTAGCAGCTGAGATTCTGTCACGGATGGGCGAAGGGGCAATGCCATCGTCAGTCCGTCTGGGTGCGGCAAAAGACGGCGGTTTTTCGGTTCGATTCAGAGAGTGAGATACTACCTGGTCTCAAAATATGTTTTCAGTTGCCCCTGCTAACTTCGGTCACTGCCCTTGCGGTTTTATTCGTCAATGCTTATAATGACGATGAAGCTTGTCAGGAAAAGTTTCGCGATCCATTAGAGAGATGTTAGAGAGGTAGCTTGATGAACACACTGAAAACGACATTTTTGCTAGCAATGCTGACGGTACTGCTGGTGATGGCCGGTGGAGCCCTCGGCGGACAGAGCGGGATGCTGATGGCCCTGATCTTTGCCGGTGTGATGAATTTTGTCTCCTACTGGTTTTCCGATAAGATTGTGCTGAAAATGTATCGCGCAAAAGAGGTCACCGAGTCGGAGAGCCCAGAGTTTTACAGTCTCGTCCGTCAATTGACGATTCAGGCCGGCTTGCCCATGCCAAAGGTGTATATTATCCCTTCGGATACACCGAATGCTTTTGCAACCGGGAGGAATCCTGAGCATGCCGCTGTCGCTGCCACCAGCGGGATACTGCGCATCCTGTCCCGTGAAGAGTTGATGGGAGTCATGGCCCATGAGCTTTCCCATGTGAAGCATCGTGATATCCTGATCTCCACCATTGCTGCGACTGTGGCCGGTGCCATTACTTATCTGGCGCACATGGCGCAGTTTGCTGCTATTTTCGGCGTCGGCCGGGACCGGGATGATGAAGGCGGTGGGATGCTCGGGCTGTTGGTAATGGCTATTGTCGCACCGTTGGCGGCGCTGCTGATCCAAATGGCGATTTCTCGTTCGCGCGAGTATGATGCTGACAAGGGCGGTGCGGCTATGTCCGGGAACCCACTCTACCTGGCAAATGCACTGCGGAAGCTGGAGTCGGCCAATCGGCAGCTTCCGATGCAGGAGGCGACGCCGGCCTCTGCCCATATGTTTATTGTGAATCCCTTAAGCGGTGGGGGACTTGCGTCCCTCTTTTCAACCCACCCTCCCATGGAGGAACGGGTCAAGAGGCTGGAGGAAATGGCGTCTGGCCATCGTTTTTGATAGAACCTACACTGTTAGATAGCCCGCCTTGTTACGTCCGGGAACCCTCATTGCTGAGGGTTCCCGGAAAGTACCTTGCATGTAATCTTTTCCGCAAAAAATCCCGCTGTTTTGGAGTACCTAGTGAATAAGAAAAACCCCCGTCAAGTGGCCTTTGAGATTCTGTTGAACATTGAAACGGAAGGTTCCTATGCGGACCACCTGGTTGACCGGGAACTGTCGTCTGACGCAATCCAGGGACCCGATCGGGGTCTGCTGACCGAATTGGTTTTCGGTGTTCTGCGACGTCGTGGAACACTTGACCATATGATTGATTCCTTTGCCAGCCAAAAGGCGGCAAAGCTCGAGCGGGTTGTGGTGATACTTCTGCGACTTGGGCTGTACCAGAGTTTTTACCTAGACCGGGTTCCTGTTTCCGCCGCAGTGAATGAGACAGTCAAGCTTGCCAAGATCTTCGTGCCACGTGCTTCCGGATTTGTTAATGCTGTGCTTCGCAGGGCGGATCGCGAGAGAGACATGATTCCATGGCCCGATAGGGTTGCCGATCCTGCAAACTTTCTGGCAGTACGTTATTCCCTGCCCCGCTGGCTGGCGGAGCAGTGGCTCAAGCAGATTGGGCCTGAGGAGGCTGAGAGCCTTGCGGCTGCCATGGTTGATCCACCGCCTTTGACCATTCGTGTCAACACCCTGAAAACTTCCCGCGACGAGTTTCTCGAGCGTCTGGCGGCAGAGGGGATTGCCGCACGGATCACAGACGCTTCACCTGTCGGTATCCATATCTTGACATCGATTCACCCGGCGAGATTGACCGGGTTCCAGGACGGCTTGTTTACCGTTCAGGATGAGTCTTCCCAGCTTGCCTCCATTTTTCTGGCTCCGGAACCGGGTGACAGTGTGCTGGACATCTGTGCAGCACCCGGCGGCAAGACAACGCATAGTGCCCAGTTGATGGAGAATCGGGGAAAACTACTGGCCTGTGACCTGGATGCCAGGAAGCTTCGCCGTATAGAGGAAACTGCTGCAAGGCTGGGTGTTTCTATTATCGAAACCAAGTGTCTTGACGCATCCCGTCCGCTTTCTTCTTTGAGGGGGGAAAAATTCAACCGTATTCTCGTGGATGCACCGTGCACCGGTCTCGGGGTTATCCGTCGCAATCCCGAGGCAAAATGGCGACTAACCCCTTCTGACTCTTCCCGCTTGGCACTCCTACAGAGTTCGATCCTGCGCAATGTGGCGGATTATCTGGAGATTGGCGGCGTTTTGCTGTATTCCACCTGCTCCACATCCCCTGAGGAAAACGAAGGGGTACTTGATCTTTTCCTTTCGGAGCGACAAGATTATATGGTAGAAGACCTAAGGAGCATCTTTCCTCAGCATGCAGGGCTCTGTAGCGATCGCGGGATTTTCCGTGCCTGGCCCCACCGGAATGGAATGGATGGTTTCTGTGCTGCTCGGTTAAGAAGAACAAGGTAAGGATTGAAACTGGTTTTTAGTTTTTGGTTTTTAGTTTTTGGTTGAAAACCGGTGTGGTCAACAAACTCAGGAAATAGTACTTGTCGAGATGTTGAGAAACTTTATTGTTGGTCAACTCAAAACTCAAAACCAAAAACTCAAAACTGTCTTTTTGGGGGAGGTTTTTTTATGAAGAAGATAGCACCATCAATTCTTTCGGCTGATTTTAACAGGCTTGGTGAAGAGATCCGGGCTGTTGAGGCGGGAGGGGCTGACTACATCCATGTGGATGTG
This sequence comes from uncultured delta proteobacterium, assembly GCA_963717775.1. Lineage (GTDB taxonomy): Bacteria > Desulfobacterota > Desulfuromonadia > Geobacterales > Geobacteraceae > RPRC01. The sequence continues at coordinate 43,640 of CAVQWZ010000022.1, read as the reverse complement.
ATGGATGGGCATTTTGTGCCGAATATTACGATCGGTCCTCTTGTGGTAGAGGCGGTTCGGAAGATTACTAAGCTTCCCCTGGATGTTCACCTGATGATCTCAAATCCAGAGATGTACATACCAGAATTTGCCAAGGCCGGTGCCGATATTATCGTTGTCCATGCCGAGGCAACAGTTCACCTCCACCGCGCAATCCAGCTCATCAAGTCCTTTGGGAAAAAGGCCGGGGTAGCCCTGAACCCAGGGACTTCCCTTTCCACCTTGGAGTATGTACTGGGTGATCTCGATCTGGTCCTGCTGATGACGGTCAATCCCGGTTTCGGCGGGCAGTCTTTCATTGAGGCCTGTATTCCGAAAATAAAGAGTCTGCGGGGTATGCTGGACAGGCTGGGTTTGGAGACAGAGTTGGAGGTTGATGGCGGAGTGAAGACGGACAATATAGATCGAATCTCCCATGCCGGAGCTGATGTTTTTGTTGCAGGCAGTGCCGTATTCGGCAGTAGGGATTATGCTGGTACAATCTCGGAGCTGAAACAGCGGGCACAAGAACCAATACTCTAAGGTGTACTACTTCGGATTATAATTTTGCCGGTGAGATTATCCTCACCAAATCCTACGGTGAGACTGTTATGGTCGAGACAAATATTCTTGTTATTGAAGATTCGACAACGCTTCGACGGGAGATTATCCAGACCCTTCAGGACCACTCACTTGCCACCAACTATCATGAGGCAGGAGATGGCCTCGAGGGATTGAAAATTCTCCTCGGGGTAAAAATGGATCTGGTACTCTGCGATGTCGAGATGCCTCTTCTGGATGGGTTCAAATTCCTTGCCATGGTTCGCGCACGCGAAGAACTGCGGGATATACCGGTCCTTCTCCTTACGGGCAAGGGTGATATACCTTCCAAAGTCAGGGGACTGGAGCAGGGCGCAAGCGATTACATTACCAAGCCGTTCGATGCCAGTGAGCTTGTTGCACGGGCCAAGCTTCACCTGAAGATGAAGAAACTCCAGGATGAACTTCGTCGTGCAAACGAGATACTTTTGGAGATGTCAAATACTGATCATCTGACCGGTCTGTACAATCGCCGCTACTTGATGGAGGTTCTGGACCGGGAATTTCTCCGGACAACGAGGAAGGGGAGTTTTCTTTCTTTTCTGATCATTGATCTTGACCACTTCAAGGATATCAATGACAAGTATGGTCACCAGGAGGGTGATGTGGTTCTGACGCATGCAGCCACAGTATTCCGGGATCAGCTCCGTTGCTATGACACTCCCATCCGGTTTGGCGGGGACGAATTTGTCGCCGTGCTTCCCGAGACTTCTCTTTCTGACGCCATGACGGTTGCTGAACGTATCCGAAAAGCGCTGGATGAGACTACTTTTTCAGGGAAATTGGAAAAACTGAAGATAACCGCCAGCCTGGGTTTTGCAGTGTACCCGGGGGTGGGGGTTGAAACAGTGGAAGACCTTATTCGGGAGGCTGATAACTCACTCTACCGGGCCAAGGCCAAGGGGAGAAATTCTGCAGCTGGCCCTCTTGATCCTGCCTGATTACCTACCTGCTTTTCAATAACTACATACATACTTTATCCTCTTGAAGAAGAGGGTCTCGTCCGGGTCAGAAGGGGTAACCTAATCCGACAAAAACTGCCGGGCCATCATTACCGAAACCGATATCCACTCGTCCGACAATATTGGGCCTGACGACTGCCCGGAAACCAATTCCGGGATTGAATTCAAAGTTGCGGCTAGAGAGGGTATCGAGGGATTTCATGACAGCGCCCAGGTCGATGAACGGGGCAACTTCCCAGTCGGTGTTGACGTTGAAGACGCTCCAGCGGAAAAGTCGTATTCGCTCTTCGAGATTGAGCAGAAAAAAGCTGCTGTCTATGAAGCGGTTGCGGCCGTAGCCACGCAAGGTGTTTTCACCGCCGAGGATACTTCGCTCAAGGAAGGGAACACTGTTCCCGAGGGTTTGGTTATACATGAGGCGGCCGACGGTTATGTAACGGGCCTCGTCAAGGGGCAAATATCCCTTGATTTCCCCTTCGTAGTGACGGTAGTCACAGCTGCTGCCGAGGGCTTTCAGGCTGCTCTCAATTGATGCTTTTGCGTAAATGCCTTCCGTGGGCATGTCCTTGGAATCGAGAGTGCTGTAGATAAGCGCCAGTTTCTGGGCATGGGCGGTGAATCCGCTGACCCCGGGAACTCCGTAATCAGTGTATCTGTCGCGAATAAAGGGCAAAGAGTCAACTGCCCCCCTGCCGATATTTACCTTCCTGATGCGTTCCCCGAACTGGATCTGCAGGTGTTCCGCGATGTCGTATCCCACCGTTACCGTTACGCCGAATTCCTCATCGTCGTAATTCGTTTCATTTTCCGTGCGGCTATCAGACTGAAAGCCGAAGAAACGTGCCGAGCCGTCGGTGAAGATGTACGGAAAGACAAAAAATTCCAGTTTTTCGTCCATCAGTCTCTTGTCGCGAATCTTGAATTCGTAATCCTGGTTTATATTCGTCGACTTGGAAACGTTGAATTCCCAGTTGGTTTGCGGTGAAGGAAAGAAAGCTGCATAGAGGGTGAAGGTTGTTCCGAAATTTTGGTTGTAGTTAACCTGGGCAGCCGAAAGGGTGCTGACTTCATCTTTGGCGTTGTGCAGGAGAAAAGCCGAAAGAGCGCCGACGGTAATTCCTTCATTTGGGCTGGAAGCGATAATCGGCAAAGGAATTGTTACCAGCTTGGTCGGGTCATCAAAGGTATCATTCGTTATTGGGGGCGGGACGTATTTGCGGGGCACCATAGTGGTGCAGGATGTCACGGTTCCCAATAGAAGCAGTAAAAAAAATAAAATTTTCATGAGGTTTCTCTTCACTGTAAATTTGCTCGCCTGCGGACTTTACCCTGTTTGCTCTCATTTTTCAAGTCCTAAGGATCTGAGCCGCTGTGTGCTCAGTTTCTGAAGATAACCCCTATCGCTTGCTAAACCCAGAGGATAAGCCCAGTCTCATAAACCGGTCCAACCTGGGGGTGCCTTGGCATAATCTGGATTACAAAAGCCTGTCGGCCACAGGCGTGGCATTCTATCTCGCCACTAAACCGGTGGAGGTCCGGTCCCACCTGTTCAACGGGAAGGAGTGGAGCAAGTTCTCCGTTGATAATGGTATCCTTGGCATTCAGAATTCCAAAGTAGACTTTCACAGACAGTTCTTCAAGGGGGATCTCTCCCACACTGATGCGGGCCTGCACCTGTACCCGTGACCTTACGGGTATTTCTCCCGAGGTTGATGCCTCAACCCCCTCCACTCGTACCTTGTGCCAGAGGCGATGAATCTTCTCCTTCCAATTGGCAAAGTCCCGTGCCAGAACCTGACCGTCGCAATAGAAGTTCTTCCATTGTTCGTATGCGGGGAGGTAGAACCTGTCGGTATATTCCTGTACCATCCTCTCGGTGCTGAAAACCGGGCAGAGTGTTTCCATGGAAGCCTTCATGCATGCCAGCCAGCCACGGGGGATTCCGTTGTTTCCCCTGTCGTAGAAGAGCGGTACTACTTCTTTTTCCAGAAGGTCATAGATGGTCCTGCTCTCAATTTCATTCTGGTACTCGATGTCTTCATACACCTCGCCCTTGCCAATTGCCCAGCCGTTGTTGCCGCAGTACCCTTCGGGCCACCACCCATCAAGGACGCTCATGTTCAGACCGCCGTTGAAGGCGACTTTCATGCCGCTGGTCCCGCTTGCCTCCAGAGGGCGGCGTGGCGTGTTGAGCCAGACATCGACTCCCTGTACCATTCTTCTGGCCACTGCGAGGTCATAGTCTTCGATAAAGGCGATGCGGTGCCGGAATCGCTCTTGGAGGGAAACCTGCTGAATTTGACGGATAAGTTCCTTTCCCTCGAAATCCGCGGGATGAGCCTTGCCGGCGAAAACGATCTGTACCGGACGGGTGGGGTGGTTAAGTATTCGATCAAGCCGGTCAAGGTCGCGAAGCAGAAGTGTTCCCCGTTTGTAGGTGGCGAATCGCCGGGCAAAACCGATTGTCAGTACCTCGGGGTCCAAAATCTCTTCCGCTGTCACGATTTCCTTTGTTGTTGACCCCACGTGGCGCAGGTGCTCCTTTATCCGTTTCCGGGCGAAGGTAACGAGGCGTTCACGACAGCGTCCATGGGTTCGCCAGAGTTCGGCGTCCGGCACCAGATGGATTTTTTTCCAGATATCGTAGTCGGTGGGATCGTCGAGCCAGCGGGTGCCCAGATAACGGATGAGGAGATTGGCCATCTCTTCAGAGAGCCAGGTCCTGGTATGAACACCGTTGGTTATTGAGGTCAGAGGGAGATGCTCTTCGGGGAGTTCCAACCAGATGTTTTTCCACATCTTCCGAGAAACCTCACCGTGGAGCTTGCTGACACCGTTGTAATGCCCTGCCAGCCGGAGGGCGAGCACAGCCATGCAGAATGTCTCGTGGTGGTTCTTCGGGTTCTGTCTCCCAAGGGACAGGAATGCCTCGCGGGACAGGCCAAGCTCCTGGTAGTACGATCCGAGATGTCTCATCCACCAGTTCCGGCTCAAAGTGATCGATCCCTGCCTCGACCGGTGTGTGAGTGGTAAAGACGGTACCAACGATTGTCAGTTCTCGCGCCTCATTGAAGCTCAAGTTCTCTTCCTTCATGAGCACTCTGATCCGCTCAAGGGCGAGAAACGCCGCGTGTCCTTCGTTCATGTGGCAAACTTCTGGCTTGATCCCTAGTGTCTTGAGGGCGCGGAGGCCACCGATCCCCAGGAGGATTTCCTGCTTGATGCGCATTTCCTGGTTGCCACCGTACAGCTGGGAGGTGATCTTTCGATCCTCCCATGAGTTTTCTTCAAGGTTTGAGTCGAGGAGGTAGAGTGTGACGCGGCCGACCTGTGCGTTCCAGATACGGGCTTTCACTGTATGTCCCCCGATCTCCAGGCTGATGGTACGGAGAGCCCCCTTGCTGTCCCTTTCGAGACGGAGTGGCATATTGTAGAAATCGTTTTCAAGATAGATTTCCTGCTGCCACCCTTCGATGTTCAAGTACTGGCGGAAATAGCCGTGACGATAGAGAAGGCCGATCCCGATCAGGGGGATACCCAGATCGCTTGCCGATTTAAGATGGTCCCCGGAGAGAACCCCCAGTCCTCCCGAGTAGATGGGGATCGATTCGTGAAGACCAAATTCCATGGAAAAATAGGCTATACGGAGGGGCTGATCGGCCTTGCGGGCCTTCTCATACCAGGTTTTTCCTTCCATATACGCCTTGAGCATCTCTTCGACACGGTGCAGATGAGCCATGAAACCGTCGTCCGCCAGCAATTCCTCCAGGCGTGATTGCTGCAGGGACCCCAGCATCTTTACTGGATTGTGGTGGGTTCCCCTCCAGAGTTCCAGATCAACTCTTCTGAAGAGTTCGATTGCCTGCGGTTCCCATGTCCACCAGAGATTGTAGGCTATGGTGTGCAAGCCGGAAAGTTCCGGCGGTAATGATGGAATAACAGTAAACCGGTGAAGTTTTTTTGAAAGATCCATGTAATAGTTTCCTTTTTATCGGCCGCTGTGAGGTCATGACGTCGGAAATGCTTGAGAAGAAATTATGATGGGTTATGAGTCCTTTTCTCCGGCTTTTCGATGGCGTATTTTTCCAATCGGTATTGTAGCGTTTTGTACGTCATCCCAAGCAGAGGCGCTGCCTTACCAATAACCCCTCCGGTCCTTTCCATGGCTTTGATGATGAGCTCTCGTTCCAGGTCGTCAATGCATATCCCTTCCGGAGGGATGTCGATGGATAACCCACAGTCCGGCAGTCTTTCGCGCTGGAGCTCGACGGGAAGGTCCTCCGGCTGGATGAAATCGCTTTCGGTCATAAGAACGCCCCGCTCGATGACCGATTCCAGCTGTCGCACGTTTCCAGGCCAAGAATAATTCGAGAGAAGCCTCAAGGCCGGTTTCGAGATTCCCTTCAGTGGTATGCCCTCGGCATCAGCGGATTTCTTGGCAAAGAATTCCGCCAGGGCAATGATGTCGTTGCCCCGTTCCCGGAGGGGCGGTAGATTGATTCGGATGACGTTCAACCGGTAGTAGAGGTCTTCTCGAAAATTTCCCTTCCTGATTTCCAACTCCAGATCTTTGTTGGTTGCTGAGACGATCCGCACATCAATGGGGGTACTGATCTTGCCTCCGACGCGACGGATTTCCCGTTCCTGAATGGCCCGTAGCAGTTTCGCCTGCATGGAGACATTCATTTCCCCAATTTCATCGAGGAAAATCGTTCCGGTGTTCGCTGCTTCGAAGAGTCCAATTTCGCGGGAGCTTGCCCCCGTAAACGAGCCTTTTTCGTGTCCAAACAGCTCGCTTTCGATGAGGGACTCCGGGATTGCAGCGCAGTTGATGGCCATAAAAGGCCTGTCCTTACGGGTGCTTCCGTTGTGGATGGCCTGCGCAACCAGTTCCTTGCCGGTTCCTGACTCGCCGAAAATGAGTACGGTGGACGTTGTAGGAGCGATCTTGTTAACAATCCGGTACACTTCCTTCATTTTCGGGTGGGATCCGATAATTGTTGGAACGCCCTGGTTTCCTTCCAGTTGCTTATGCAACCTCCGGTTTTCTTGAAGGAGCTCTAGACGTTCGAAGGCTCTCCGGACCGTCAAGAGCAGAGGTTCTCTGTCCAGAGGTTTTTCCAGATAGTCGAATGCACCTTTTTTCATAGCTTCTACGGCTGAATCGATCGTACCGTAGGCCGTCATTATAATAATGCACTGCTGTGGGTTTTCGTCAAGCACTCTTTCCAGCAGTTCAATGCCCGAAATTCCCTGCATCGTCAGGTCGGTGAGGATAATATCATATTCATTCGTCTCGAGATGCTCCAATGCTTCACGGGCACTAGAGACGGCCATAACTCGGTACCCTTCCTTTTTCAGGATTATGTCAAGAATCTCGCGCTGCCCCTTTTCATCGTCTACGACGAGTATAGCACCCTTCATATGTCTTGCTCCTTCCGACGGGCCGGGAGTGTAATGGTGAAAACCGAGCCCTTGCCAAGAGTGCTTTTTATTGACAAAACTCCGCCATGCTCCTTCACGATTCGTTCGGTTATGGCCAGTCCGAGGCCAATTCCTGCCTCTCTGGTGGTGAAATAGGGCTGCGTGATTTTTGGAATATCTTCAGGCCAGATCCCGATTCCTTCGTCAGCAAAGGAGAGGCGGAAAGCGGATTCTCTTATGTCAAAGCGGGCACCTAGAATGATTTTGCCGCCCTCCGGCATGGCATTGGAGGCGTTGGTGATAAGGTTGACCAGACAGGTTCGCAGCAGTTCAGGGTCCGCCTCCAGTGTTGGCAGGTCGGGAGGAATATCGTTGACAAGCTCTATCCGATGTTCCGCCAGTCTTTCCTGTAGGAGGGGCAGTGTGCGCTCAAGTAGTTCCCTGTAGCATACAGAGGTTAACCTGAGCTTGAGCGGTCTGCCGTAGCTCATGAAATTGAGCACCATGTAGTTCGCCCGGCGCACTTCTTCCTTGATCTTGTCCAGGAGTTCGTTCCGTACTGTCTTAGAATCGGAACAATCCAGGTTACTATCGGTTTTCAGGTGATCGACGGCCAGGCTGATGTAATTGAGCGGATTCCGTATTTCGTGGGCTATGCCTGCTGCCAGCTGTCCGACTTTTGAAAGATGCTCCGCCTCGTAGAGCCTTTTTTCCAGAAGCTCACGTTCGCGCAGTTTCTGCACCATTTCATTAAAGTTGGCGGACAGTGTGCCGATCTCATCCCCTGATTCTACCGGCAGAGTTTCCGTCAGGTCACCGGCGGCTATCTTGTTGACGCTTTCCACAATCCGTTGGATTGGCTTGGTATATCTCCGGGCGAGAAAGATGGTGAGGCCGATGCCGAGCATGAAGACAAGGAAGGTCGCCTCCAGCCGGTGAACGAAGTTGTTGTGCTGGATGGTGCGGATGTTGTCGAGGAGGAGGTTGATGTGCACGTAGCCGAGTTGCTCATCACCGACAATGACTGGAACCACGAGATCGTAAGGGTGAGATGAGTCGTCTGCTGCAGTGTTTTTCCCGGATGTGTTCCGTGATGCCTTTAGCCCTTTTCCGAGTTTTTTGATATCACGACGTTTGCCGACTTTTTCCGGGTCAGAGGAGTCGATGATTTCCCCTTCATTACTGATGATACTGACTTCTTTGATTCCCTTCCTTTTGGCTCCTTTCAAATATTCCGTGAGCCGCGAGGAGTACTCGGCACCGGAAGTAATGTCGGCGATGCTGAGCTGGATAGCTTTAGAGACTTCGGTGGAGCTCTCCTGTATCTCGTCCACCAGTTCGTTCTGGCTGTATTGATTGAGGACAAAAAGGGTGCACATGGCAATGACAAGCATTGAAACCATGATCATTATCAGTTTTGTGTTGAGTTTCATGAAGTGGGCCATCCTGATAGGGACGGAGACGGAAATTTCAATGGAAAAGTATATCGCAGCTGATTGGGCGCAGGCAAGCGGTATCTTTTCGGGGGAAAGGCTGACCAGAAAGGCTGATCTGAAAAGCAAATGGCCGGAATGTGAGAAAGGCATCGAAGTCTGATGCCAAAAGAGGAATTAATAATGGGAAGGTTCGAGGGAGCCGTGCCAGGGTATCATACCCAAACCTTCAGGCTCCCTCCCTGTTTAGCCGCTACTTGAAGTTATTCCGGTTCGCTGGTCATCTCCCAAAGGGCGATTTCGATCGGCTCAGAGAAGAGTTCGTCTGCAGCACCAATGAGTGACTGCAGGTAAGGCATCTGCAGGTGTTCGTCCAAAGCCTTCTTACTGACCCAGTTTTCATACAGCATGAAAAGACGTTTGTCATCTGGTGACTGATGGAGGTCGTAGTTGATGCAACCGGCTTCCGCTCGGGTCGGTGCCAAGCGGGCCATAAGCTCCTGTTTCACCTTTTCTTCCAAACCTTCTTTTGCCTTGAACTTTGCCAGAACGGTAACCTTCTTGTCAGCCATGGTAACTCTCCTTTTCCTGATTGGTAATGGCCCGCGTATGCGGGATCGAAGCGTCGTCTCTTCTTATTCACGGAGATCGGTAAAGGACCGATCTCCGTTGGTGACGGTTTTGTGTCTGATAACCGGAAGAGTCTTTCCGGGGTGGTCTTCCGAGCAAGGGGTCTTTTCGATCGGGATAAGGATACTATGTATGCGAACTTTATCATAAGCCGCTGCATTCACAACTGGAAAACTTGTCTGGCTAGGCTAGGGTGTCAGAGGGAGGGGGAGATTGGTGAGTTCAGGCAGGAAAATAAAAAAGGGGCATGAAGAATCATGCCCCTTTTTACACACTGTGTTTCTTGTTACCTTATTTCTTAACCGGTCCGAGCGGCAGAATGGTCTTGCCGTATACTTCGTTAAGAACCTGGGCCATGCCGGTGTAGATGGCAGATAAACCGCAGAAGATACCTTCATAGCCGATAAAGGTTCCGATCGGTGCACCGGTAGCATCTTTGTATGCCAGGAGGAAGAAGAGTACGACCAGTGAACCGAAAACGAACTGGAGTGCCCTGTTGAGGCGGAGAGTGCCAATGAAAAGTACCGCGGTGAAAAACCCCACATGGCGAGGTAGGCAGCCATGGCCATTTCTGTCGGTTTTTCGCCCCAACCGAGTTTCGGCATAACGAGGAGGCCGACCAGAGTCAGCCAGAAAAAACCGTAAGACGTGAAGGCCAAGGTGGCAAAAGTATTTTTCTTTTTCCATTCCATGTAGCCGGCGATGACCTGGGCGAGGCCGCCGTAAAAGATGCCCATGGCAAGAATCATGGAATCCAGCGGAAAATATCCGGCATTATGCAGGTTGAGGAGCACGGTTGTCATACCGAAAGCGCACAGTCCCAGAGGTGCGGGGTTGGCGGTGGTATCACAAATTGCAACTTCGCTCTTGGCTGACATTTTCACCTAAATCGGCAAAAAGAGCATGTTCTCCATCAAGATCGCTTACCCCAGCGGTGCCTGCCTTGGCGAAGCGTTCGCGTGTTTCACTAATAAAATCGTTCAAATTTTCCCCCTGCTTTCCAGAGCCGTTCGACATGGTTACTTCCTCCCATTCAGAAAATATTTACTTCCGCATAAAAAATATTCTGCCATCGTGGAGTGCCCGCACGATAGTCAGTCTTTTGAATCCAACCACCTAATATATCTGCCGAGTGATTATTTGCCTGAGTGTCCAGTAAGGGAGTCATTCGGTAGGGTGGACAGTTGAGACAGAAAACCACAATGGAAATGCAATGAAAGGCGGGAAGATGACATAATGGCTTTGCCAGTCGCTACTTTTAATTGTTGGAAGCACGTATGTCAACAAAAAACTGTAAAAGTGGGGTTTTTTTGTGAATTTTTCACGTCGGCTTCCGGGTTCGGAGAGGCGGTGAGTATAGCTAGCGGGTTAGGATTTCGAGGATCGCGGCAACCATTGCTTTCACCCCTGTTTTGATGCTCGGCTCCGGTGGGGGAGCAAAACAGGGGTTATGGATCCCGGGGGAGATGGTGCGAGTCATCACCTCTTTGGTATTCTCCTGATTTTCACCAGTACCGAGAAGGAAGTAACAGAGCGGGATTTCTGGTTTGGGAATTCCGAACTGGGAGAAATCGTCACTGAAGGTGTAGCGTTCGGTCTCAATGACATGTTCGTTCCCGAGGGCGTTGCGAAAGGCCGAGAACATGCGACGAGCAAGAGCTGAGTCATTTTTGATCGGTGGTCCGGAGTAGAGGTCAATAACTATTGGCATGAGCTCTTCCGGTACGCCCGATGCAGAGGCGACACCCCGAGCCGTCCGTTCGATGGCGGAGCGGAGGTGCTGGGCGGTCGCGTCGCTGAAGTAGCGGTAGTTGACCTGGAGAGTGACCTCCTCGGGAATAATGTTTCCTTTTGTTCCCCCATGAACCGAGCCAACGGTAAGCACTGCTGGTTCGATGGGGCTTATCTCCCTGCTGACAATGGTCTGCAGCAACAGGATGGTTTCTGCAGCCATTACGACCGGATCCTTTGCTTCATGGGGCCGAGAGCCGTGTCCGCCTACGCCGCGGATTATAATGTCGAGAGAGGCGCAGCCAGCCCAGAAAAGGCCTTCTCGAAGGCCAACGGACCCTGCTGGCAGGGAGGGGGTTATGTGGAGAGACAGGGCGTAATCAGGGCGAGGAAATCTTGTGAAGAGACCGTCTTCGATCATGGCCCGGGCTCCGGCCCCCACTTCTTCCAGTGGTTGCCCCACCAGGACAAGGGTACCCTGCCAGAGATTCCTGCTTTCCATCAGGATGCGCGCGGCTCCCACCAGTACTGTCATGTGGATATCGTGACCGCAGGCATGCATGATTCCCACCTCACCCTTGCCGGAAAGTTGGCCCCGTGCCGTGCTTGCATAGGGCAGCCCGGTCCTTTCCTTGATGGGGAGTGCGTCCAGATCAGCCCGCAGAAGGACTGTCGGTCCATCGCCATTCTTGAGCACCGAGACGACACCATGGCCGCCGACCCCTTCGGTGACCTGGAAGCCGGCTGAGCGAAGCTGGTCGGCAATGCAGCGGGCTGTCTGCAACTCCTGGCCAGAAAGCTCGGGGTTGGCATGGAGGTGGGTGTAAAGATTGAAAAGAGAAGGATAGTGACCGTTCACCTGAGCGGAAATTACATCACTATCCTTCCTGCTTGGTTTGCTTGTGGTGTCCTCGATGGAGTCTGAGGGGGGCATTCTTACTCCTTCGGCAGTGCAGCAGCGTTTTGTGACAGGAATTTCTTCAGTTTTATGACCGCAGGCGAAGCAGAAGGGGCACCCGCAAAAATCTGGTTTGTACTGATATAGTCTTTGCCATAAAAGTTTTCGTTGGCATTTGAGTCAATGGCCAGGACGGTACCGTCGAGAGAAACTCCGGCAAAGAATCCGCGACTCCGTGCATATGAATAGATTTCTGCCTTAAGCTGCCAGTCGGTGGATGCTTCGGCGCGGCGGCCAACAGGACCAGCGGCAACCGCAGCATCGGCGCCGAGGGTGAAGTTGCCCTTGGTGAGCCCCATAATGCTCTTTCTGGTCTTGAAGACGAGAATGATGTCGCTGGAAAGGGCTCCGAACTGAAGACCGAAGCTGCCACCGGCAAGATAAAGGAAATAGGGGTTACTCCATGTGCCGTTTTCATTCCGCATCATTGCGATGCCGCTGCCGTAGCGTCCTCCGAAAAAGAATCCCAGTTTAATGGTGCCGGGTATGATGACAACGCCGTAGGCATTGGCGAGCAGGTCGGGCGAAATTCCTTCAGGAATGCCGATAATTTCCTGGAGGACCTCCGTAGATGCATTTATCTTTGATATTTCATTGATTGCCATGGGATTAAAGGGGGTTTCAATGGCAGGGGCAGGAACGAGAGAAGGCGGTTCGGCCTTTACCGTTTCTTCAGGGGCCGATATCGTTCCGGGGGTGGTAGTCGGTGCTGGGACATCCTCGACCACGAGCGGTTCCTGGATCTGGACGGTTTCAATTCCTCTTGCTCCTTCTCCTCCCATGGGCTGCGTGACTGTCTCCGGTGGAACCGCGGCAAGCGCGGGAAGTGCAAGAGCAATACTGATTGCGACTGCAGCCGTACATAGACCAGATCGTATCTTCATGGCATGATTTCCTTTCCTTCCGCGAAGTACGCCGAGCGTCTCCGGGATTCGGAGGCGAAGACGTCTAGTGGGAAATAATAACCCATGAGCGGGAAAAAACCAAGAATAAGAGTTTGTCCGTACATAACTTTACGATAGATCTCGCCTGAATTTATGCCGGATTAAGCTGTGTTGATTGAGCAAATCGGTAAGGTTGGCAGGATTGTATCGAGGATTTTGTGATTGAGGCCCGGCTGAAAATGGCGTGAAGACGGGATGCGAGTCTGGAATGCTTGTGTACGGACAAGCTCTGAGTTAGTGATATTGCTTTCAGCTGTTTCCCGTTGCCTGCACAGTCCGGAGTAGTGCAAGTTGTGTGTCGGGGTCGTCTGCCGGTTCAAGTCCTGCCCAGGTGAGGAGAGGTCGCAGCGCTTCCTCTGGCTTTCTCCGCAATAAAATAGTCTCGGAGAGGTGGTGGATAAGTTTCAGGGTGCTAAGGCCGTCGAACCAGGAGTGAAAGGCGCTTAGAAGAGCCGCGTGGTTGCGGCTGTTTAGCCGGAGCTTCTCCCATGCATCGACGAAGCCGGCCTGATCCAGATATTTTTCGAGTTCTGAAGAAATCCGTTCGGCCTGACGTAAAATGTCCTGTCCACAGCTATCGAGGTGACTTGCAACAAGTTCCAGCCAGCTTCCCAGAATTGCAAAACATTCGGGCCGATAAAAAAGTACGGCGTTCTCCTCTCCGGCCAGGAGGCGGGAAATGCTTCTGCCGGTGCCGAACGGGACACGGTGCGAGGCTCGTGCAGATGGCTGGACGAGCGTTCCTGCCACGAAGGAGATGCCGGAAGTTTTTTTGAGGTGCTGGAGAAAATAGAAGTCTTCGGCAGCCATGCGAGAGTTCATGCCTCCCATCCTGGCGTATGCTGCTGCTGTGCATGCCATGGCACTGCCAATGGTGTGGAAGGCATAAGGCGAACCAGCTCTGGAAAGCCCAAGTACGTAAGCGCGTAAAAAAAGTTCGTAGCAACGGATCGCTTCCCGTTCTTGGGGTGTCTTCCCATCCTGGTGGCGGAAGGCGAGCACTGCCCCGCCTGCTGATGTGGTCCGGAAGTGGTCGGCCAGGGCTGACAGGTAATCAGGTTGCACCAGCGTATCAGCGTCGAGTCCTACAAGTATCGGGGGCGGTCCGTTGAAATCCAACAGGGGGAGAGCCAAGTCAAAGCCAATCTTCCGAGCAAGGCCGACACCGCCCTTTTTCAGGGGGAGCTCGTTTCCCGGCGAGGCCGCATCCACCCAGGCGAGACGGAGGGGTCCGAAGGAAGGATCTCCTTTGGAAAGAAGTTCCAGGGTTTTCCTGTTGTCAGCCTTGTCCTGTTGAGGAGTATCTTCACGGTTGTTTACCACCACAAGGACCAGGAACCGTGCAAGGAGTTCCGGAGGGTTTTTCGCCAGGGAGCGGAGGGTGTCGAAGAGGTTTTCACTTTCCGCCAGTGCCGGGATGACCACGGCGCCGGCAAAAAGTCCTTGATACCTGCCGCAGATTTTCCATGGTCCGTTAACGGCTCGGGAAGAGATATATCTAGCAACTTCTTTAGGGGTCATGGGGAGAAAGTATACCCACAAGAAGGGTCTGTTGGCAAATGAAAGAAACGGTTTCAAAGACATGACGAAATGTTGACACTGGAAACCGTTTCTGCTATATTTTTAGTCATTTACTTGTTGTGTATGAAATAATCCCTTTCCCCGTTTATTGAGCTTTTCACGGTCAGAGCCTATTGCTTGGCACAAAGAATTACCGAATTTTGTTCCCCAGGGAAGACCGGACTGTGGTGATGTTTGGCAGGGTCCGGAGTTGCGAAGAGTAGTAGTGCGGAAAAGATGGAGCGTATTCTTAGAAGTGCAGCAATAATTGTGGAGTGCTGATGTGAAAAATAGATTGGACGGGGAGTTGTTGTCGCAGGTTCTGCAGAAAATCTCAGTGCCGACTTTTGTCATTGATCAGGAGCATATCGTAATCCACTGGAACAAAGCGCTGGAAAACCTAACCGGGTATCAGGCTTCGGAGATGGTAGGTACTGATGACCATTGGAAAGCGTTTTACCCTCTGCAGAAACCGCTCTTGGCCGATCTGGTGGTCGATAATGTGCGGGAAAATATGATTGCCGGATACTATGACGGGAAATACCGAAAATCGCTTCTTTCAGAGGGAGCCTATGAGGTGGAGGATTACTTCCCGAATCTTGGCAATAGTGGCCGATGGCTGTTCTTCACCGCGACTCAGATTCCAGATTCCGACGGCGTCATACTGGGAGCGGTACAGACTCTTCAGGATGTAACAGAACGAAAAATAGTGGAAAATGAGCTCAGGGAGAGCGAAAAACGCTATCGGGAATTGAGCATCACCGATTCTCTTACCAAACTCTATAATTCCCGCCACTTTTTCCGGCAGCTGAGACAGGAGATCGAGCGGGCAAAGCGGTACGAAGAATCCCTTTCCCTTATCCTGCTCGATATCGATAATTTCAAGGGCTACAACGATACCTACGGACACCTGGAAGGTGACAGAGTTCTGGCGGTACTTGCTGATGTCATCAGGGCGAACCTGCGAAGTGCCGACTCAGCCTACCGGTATGGCGGCGAGGAATTTACCGTTATCCTTCCTGAGACCGAAGGTGAAAGCGCATTATTAGTGGCGGAAAGGCTCAGAAAGAGTTTCGAAGATACCGTCTTGACACCGTTGCCCCGTTCTGAGGTCCATATGACGGTTAGTGTTGGTGTTACGCAGTATTTCCCCGGTGAAGAAGATACCGTTTTTATCAAACGGGCCGACAGTGCCATGTATACCGCCAAGACAAGCGGGAAGAACCGGGTTTGCCAAGTCAAGTAGAACTCGGGAGATGAAGAAGAGTGCCATTCTCGGCATTGGCGTTGTCACTACTGACACAAAAAGCCGTTCCATCAGCAGATAGCTGGTGGAACGGCTTTTTTACTGGCTGAAAAGGAGCGCGCGATGGTAGCCATTCAGGATTTCACATCTTCGGATAGAAGATGAAGAATGTCAGGGAAATGAGCGCCAGAATCCAGGCACCGGCCGGCACTTCTCTCACCCGGCCGGAAAGTGTCTTGAAAAGCGGCCAAACCAAGAGTCCGGCGGTGATTCCCACGCCGATATTGTAGGTGAAGCTGATGAGCACGATGGTGAGGAACGCCGGGAGCAGTTCGGTGAGGTCGTCGAAAACAATGCGGGTGAGCGGGCTGATCATGAAGCTTCCGATGATGATCAGGGCCACTCCGTAGGCATGGGAGGGAACTGCCGAGAACAGGGGAGCGAAAAAGAGCGCCAGGAGAAACAGGCCAGCTGTCACTACGGAGGTGAACCCGGTTCTGCCCCCTTCCTCGATCCCGGCGGCTGATTCCACATAGGCACCGGTGGTCGTGGTGCCTAAGAGTGGTGCCAATGTGGTGGCCAGGGCGTCTGCCAGCATCGGTTTTTCGATTTCAGGGAGATTGCCGTCTTTGTCCAGCAGTTCGGCCCTGGCCGAGAGGCCGATCAGGGTGCCGATAGTATCGGCGAAGGCCATGACGAAGATGGTGAGTACCACCGGCAGGAATTTCGGTGTCAGCGCAGCGGAAAGATCAAGTTGGAGAAAGATCGGTGCCGGGCTGGGAGGAAGGCTGACGATTGTTTCAGGGACTTTCGTGACGCCGGACAGCATGGAAAGAAAGGTTGTTGCCAGGATGCCGATCATGAGAGCTCCTCGAACTTTCCAGAGCATCAGGAGTACGGTGAGCAGCAGTCCACAGAGGGCGAGAATGACGGAAGGCTGAGCCAGGTTGCCGAGCCGGACCGGAGCCCCTGGAACACCAAGAACGACTATCCCGGTTTCATTCAGGCCGATAAAGGTGATGAACATGCCGATGCCCACGGCAAAGCTGTATTTCAGTGAGGATGGGATTGCCTCGGCAAGCCAGCTTCTTACTTTCAGGACGGTAAGCAAGGTGAAGGTGACTCCGGCGAGGAAAACGGCGCCCAAGGCCTCTTGCCAGGTAAAGCCGAGAACCTTGACGACCGTGAAGGAGATGAAGGCGTTTTCTCCCATGTACGGGGCGATGGCAAAGGGACGTTTTGCATAGAGTCCCATGATGAGGGTGCCGAATGCCGATGCCAGGATAGTGGCGGTGGTGGAGGGGCCGCGCGGGATACCGGCCACTTCCAGGATAGCTGGATTAACGATGATGATGTAGGCCATGGTGACGAAGGTGGTGAATCCTGCCAGGGTTTCTTGACGGTACGATGTTTGGTATTTGTCAAAGGCAAAATACTTCTTCATGCTGATCTATGGCTCCTTATGCTTTTCGTAGTTGTTCTCGCCTCTAATTCCTCTTCTGGTGCTGGTCACAGTGCAAACAGAACTACCGAATGCTTCAGCGCTCTGCTTTTTCCAGGTCGTGCCCGTGATCCTGTCCCAGGTTGCCTTGGGAGAACTCGGCATTTTCCGGAAGGGCAAGATGCAGATCGAGAGCTCTGTCAAGTGAAAGGACCCCTTGGTCAATACGGCAGTCCAGGAGATGGCCGCCGATTTTCCGGTCAGCGGAAATAAAGTGGAAATGGTATCCTGGCAGATTGATCCCTTTTGCAAAACTAGGGGTTCTGAATCCGACGATTGCTCCTGAAATGTCGCGGAACTGGAAGACTGACTGCCGACTGGCAGCTTCCGCCAGGCCCGGGTACGGTTTTTTTTGTGCGGGAACGCTGCGGACCTTGATGGCGGGAAAGGTTCCCTCGATCCTGATGGCATAAAAGTAATTGGGTGTCGGGAGAATTTTGTCCAGTTCGACCATCAGGCTGTTGAGATCTTTTGCTCCGGAAAAGGTAAGTCTTGTGTCAGGGGAAAAGAACTTTACCACGGCAAAGGGTGTTTTGGCTGTGTCGTCAACAGGGAGAACCGTACCGTTAGCTTTTGCCTGGTAGAAGGTGCCATCCAGGGCGATCATTTCTCCATCCAAAGCGTCAAAGGTTCCAATTCCGAAATCGCCGTTTCTTTTCAGGTCTGCAAAGGTAGTGCTGCCGTCATAGATGCCGACAAGTAGTGCATCGATGGTTGACGCTTGATAGAGGGAATCCGTTTTTCGGTTGCAATGGCTGCACCCTGTTATGAGTACCAAGGTGAGGAGTGATAAAGGTCCGATCAAGCGGAGGGGGTTCATGGTAATCCTTTCTAAAGTGAGAGGTTTAGGACTGTTAGCGTGCTTCACGTCTTAATACTGGCAGGCTCAAGCGACAAGGGATTTCGACATGATCCTTTGATATGGGCTTGAAACTTTCTTCTTATTATCATAATTGGATACTAAATGTACGTCTTTTTGCGATGAGAGAGAATTTTCTCCGTTGATTATTTCGAGTAGCGCAGTGAAGTTCTGCGTTGATCTTTTTTCACGGGAAAGGTATCTAATGGATTGGTGCAGAGGAGCAAAAGTCGTAACTGCTTAAGAGATTGCGCCCGTGAGAGTTCGTGCTACGTAGCGCTTCCGTGTCAGAGATTTATCACATTTACCCGTAAGGAGACAGTATGGCACTCTGGTTTCGTGATTATACCCTGGAGGAATTGAATCAGATTATGGATGATACCCTTATCAGCCATGTGGGAATCGAGTTTGTCGAGATAGGCGACGATTTTCTGTGCGCGCGCATGCCGGTGGATCAGCGTACCCGGCAACCCATGGGTATTCTCCATGGGGGCGCGTCGGTTGTTCTGGCCGAAACTCTCGGCAGCGCTGCCTCCAATCTGGCCGTTAATCGCGATGAATTCTATGCCGTCGGGCTGGAGATCAATGCCAACCATGTACGTTCGGTAGCGAGCGGTTATGTTATCGGGACGGCCCGGTCCCTTCATCTCGGCAAAACGACCCAGGTCTGGGAAATGCAGATTCGTGATGAGGACGGTAATCTGGTCTGCGTGTCGCGTATGACGAACGTGGTGCTGAAAAAGGAGAAGTAGTAAAGGGGTCAGGAGGGGCCACGACGTTTTTCCCTTGGCCAGCCGCCGAGCAGGAGCAGCAGGACAATACCGGCAAGGAAGCCTCCGATATGGGCAAAGTAGGCGATGCCGCCTTGTGCCGATTCTCCGCTGTTGATCCAGGTGGCACTGATGAATTGGAGCAGGATCCAGTAGCCGATGATCAGAAAGGCCGGAACTTCGATAAAGGTGAAGAAGAAAAAGATCGGAAGCAGAGTTAAAACCTTGGCATGGGGGTAGAGGAGCAAGTATGCGCCCATTACTCCTGCAACTGCGCCGCTGGCGCCGATCATGGGGATGCTTGAGTGCGGGGAACTGATAACATGGCCCGCAGCGGCTACAACTCCGCAAGCAAAATAGAAGATGATGAAGCGGAACCTGCCGAGAACGTCTTCGATATTATTGCCAAAGATCCAGAGAAAGAGCATGTTTGAGCCGATGTGGAGCCAATTGCCGTGGAGAAACATGGAGGTGAAGATATGGTACCATGAAGTCCACGGTTCGGAAGTCAGTTCGGACGGTATCATGGCATACTTAGCGGTAAGTCCGCCGATAAAATGATTGATACGGACCATGCCGCGTGCCGTTTCCACCTGCAGCGGTTCGTAGTGACCGGTCAGTTTGTCCTGGATAAAGACCAGTATGTTGGCGGCAATCAAGAGGACTGTAATAATCGGAAATCTTTTGGTTGGATTGTAATCCTTGATCGGAATCATGCCTGTAGTATAGGAGAGGAAACGAAAGCTGTCGAGGCAGTTTGCACTTTTCCGACCAGAGAGTGGCGCATATGTTTGAACAGCATGCTCAAAAGGGAGGAGCGCTTGTCACATGATTTCTTCGGATATGCCTACGCAACCGGATAATGATCTTTCCCGACGTCTCTATCGTGCCCTCAAGGCGGATCGAGACGCTATTCTTCCGTTGCTGGACGACCCGTCAATGGAGGTGGTCAAAGCCCTGCTGAAAAATCCCGGCCTGGACGAGTCCTGCCTGCTCCTGCTTCTGAAAAGGCGGGACCTGAGCGAGGATGTCCTCAAGGCGGTCTCCAGGATGTCTCTCACGGATACCAGTCACCGGTTGAAGGTGGCTCTTGTTCATCACCCTGCTTCACCGGATCACATTGTTCTGACGCTCATCCCCCACCTGTACCTGTTCGAGCTGGTGACAGTCTGTTTTCTGCCAGGCGTAACCCCGGACAAGAGGATTGTCGCGGAGCGGGCAATCATCAAGCGCCTTTCAGAAACCCCACTCGGTAGCAAGATAACCCTGGCTCGGCGGGCACCCTCCGCTGTAGTCGAGGCTCTTCTGAACGAAGGCTTGCCGCAACTCATGGCGGCCTGCCTTGATAACCCGCGCCTCAAGCAAGCAGCGATCTTCAAATTACTCAATGGGCCAGGCGCCACTGCGGAAACTATTTCGGCAGTGGCTCGACATCCCCGCTGGAAGTCTCGTCATGAACTGAAAGTGGCCATCCTGAAAAATAACAAAACGCCGCTGATCTGGTTTACTGCTTTTTTTCCGAGCTTGTCTCTTTTGGAAGTGAAGAATATTTACGCCTCGGGCCGTATTTCGGCTGCACAGAAGGTATGTGTGTCGGAGGAGTTGTTGCGGAGGAGGGGTGGTCGATAGTTACGGATTTGGACAAAAAAAGGCGGGCGCTATGAACGCCCGCAAAGATGGAAACGCTTGATACTAATTCGAATGGAGGCGTTTCCCGGCAGAAATCCTTTGGGAAAGAAGGGGCAGACTTCTTTTCGACAAATAGTACGGGAGGAATTAACAAGAGCTGTACGTTATATATTAAAATAGACAGCGCTTGTCAAGAAAAAAGTATTCGGTCTTTTGAATACATTCTCTGCCCAAAATGAGTGCGCTGGAACCGGCCGTGGCATCCAGCGTTCAGAGAGCTTTTTGAATTATATTGTCTTGAGGCGGTAGGGATTTGTCCGGTGCTTGGAAGAGTGAGGTGAGGGGCTTAAGCCCCTCACAGATCGGCAAGTTTTTCTTGCAGTTCCTGGTCTTTCGAGGCGACCTCCCGGGCCATGTTTTCCTTGAATTTCTTCAATTGCAGCGCAAGGGCAGGTTCAGAAAGGGCCAGCATCTGCACGGCCAGGATGCCGGCATTCTTGGCGCCTGCTTTGCCGATGGCAACGGTGGCGACCGGAATGCCTCCGGGCATCTGGACGGTTGAGTGGAGGGCGTCAACGCCATTAAGCCCCCCTCCACCGATGGGCACGCCGATGACCGGGAGAATCGTTCCCGCGGCCATGACCCCGGCAAGATGGGCGGCCATGCCGGCACCGGCGATAATTACCTTCACCCCGCGACCTTCTGCTTCGGCAGACAGCTGCGCAGTTTTGTCGGGACAGCGGTGAGCCGACGATATCCTCATTTCAAAGGGGACGCCAAACTGTCGTAGCATCTTCGTAGCCTCTTCCATGACCGGAAGGTCCGTATCGCTCCCCATGACTATCAGTACCTTTGGTTTCTCCATATACGCTCCGTATGTTTTTCTTCTTTAGTAGTCATCCTGCCAAAAATGGACGCGGCAAGCAGTGCCCTGTCTGTTTTTCAACTCAGAACTCAAAACTTAAAACTAACAACGGCTTTTTAGCGTTCCAGTGCCTTATTGCCGATATCGGTCCGGTACTGAACACCCGGCCAGGTGATGGCTGCAACGCCCTGGTAGGCGCGGGCAATGGCATCCTGGACCGTTGCTCCGAGAGCTGTTACGCCAAGCACACGCCCGCCGTTGGTAACATAGCCGCCGTCTTTGCCGGCAGTGCCGGCATGAAAGACGAACAGGTCCTCAATAGTGGCTGCCTTGTCGAGACCGCTGATCAGATCCCCTTTCCGGTAATCGCCCGGATATCCTTCGGCAGCCATAACAACACAGACGGCTGCCTTGTCATGCCATTCCAGTTTGATAGCGCTGATGTCCCCTTGGGCTGTGGCCAGAAGAACGGGTACGATGTCCGATTTCATGCGCATGAGGAGCGGTTGACATTCAGGGTCACCGAATCGGGCATTGAATTCCAAGGTCTTGATTTCGCCTCCGTCAATCATCAGGCCAGCGTACAGTACCCCTTTGTAGGGTCGCCCTTCGGTTGCCATTCCGTCCACCGTGCGCCGCATTACCTGCTGCATCACTTTTTCGTGAATTGCGGGAGTTACAACTGGAGCCGGAGAATAGGCGCCCATGCCGCCGGTGTTCGGCCCCTTGTCACCGTCAAAGATTGCTTTGTGATCCTGGGCGCTGGCTAGGGGGATAATATTTTTGCCATCGGTGAAAGCGAGGAAAGAGGCTTCTTCGCCGCGGAGAAATTCCTCGATAACCACCCGGGAGCCTGCGTTGCCGAACGCGTTACCGGAGAGCATGTCGGTAATGGTCTCAATCGCTTCCTCCCTGGTCTGGGCAATGATGACTCCCTTGCCAGCGGCAAGGCCGTCCGCTTTTACTACGACCGGCAGTCCAAGCGTGTCGAGGAAGACGATTGCCGGCGCTATTTCGCTGAAGACTTCGTAGGCTGCCGTCGGGACATTATACTTCTTCATCAGGTCCTTGGAAAAGGCCTTGCTTGCCTCGATAATGGCAGCGTTCTGACGTGCTCCGAAGATCGTGAGGCCATTGTCCTCGAACAGGTCGACAATGCCGAGGGAAAGCGGGATTTCCGGCCCCACGACAGTCAGGCCTATCTGCTCATTTTTTGCAAAAGCCAGAAGACCCGCCAGATCGTCAACCTTGAGCTGTACATTCTCGGCCAGCTCGGAGATGCCCGGATTGCCGGGGGCGCAGTAGACCTTCGTTACCAGGGGTGATTGGGCTATCTTCCATACCAGGGCGTGTTCACGTCCGCCGCTGCCGATTACCAGAACTTTCATCTATTGTCTCCCTGTCGTATAAAAACAATTCCCCCCTTTGAGAAAGGGGGGCTAGGGGGGATTTGCATCAGTCTGACAATTAAATCCCCCTGAATCCCCCTTTCTCAAAGGGGGACTTCAAGCCGATGTCCCCTCCGTCAATGACGGAAATGGCGCATGCCGGTAAATACCATGGCCATACCGTGCTCGTCCGCCGCTGCGATCACTTCGTTGTCGCGCATGCTGCCGCCGGGTTGAATGACAGCTGTGATGCCGACTGCCGCGGCGTTGTCGATGCCGTCACGGAAAGGGAAGAAGGCGTCAGAGGCCATAACTGCCCCGGTCACCGGGAGGCCGGCATGTTCGGCTTTGATGGCAGCAATCCGCGCCGAGTTGATCCGGCTCATCTGGCCGGCTCCAACTCCTACAGTCATCTTGTCTTTGGCATAGACGATGGCATTGGATTTGACGAATTTCGCCACTCGCCAGGCAAAGAGCAGATCGGCCATTTCCTGCTCGGTAGGAGTACGTTTCGAGACCACTTTCAGCTCGTTGTAAAGGGCAAGGTCAGCATCCTGGAGGAGCAGGCCGCCGGTCACCCGCTTCATGTCGAGGCGCGGCAGCGGCTGGGAGGGGAGAGGGCCGCATGACAGGAGGCGTACATTCTTTTTCGCCGCAACGATGGCGGATGCCTCTGCTGAAACTGTCGGTGCGATGATTACCTCCACGAACTGCCGTTCAACAATAGCCGCTGCGGTAGCCGCATCCAGTTCCCGGCTGCAGGCGATGATGCCGCCAAAGGCCGATTCCGGGTCGGTACGGTAGGCGCGGTCGTAGGCATCGAGGAGTGAGTCGCCAATGGCAACACCGCAGGGGTTCGCATGCTTGACGATGACGCAGGCAGGCGCTTCACTGAACTGTTTCATGCATTCGAGGGCGGCATCCGTATCAGCGATATTATTATAGGAGAGCTCTTTGCCCTGGAGTTGAACAGCCGTTGCGGTTGATGCTTCGGAGGCGCCGGCCTCCAAGAAAAAGGCCGCGTTCTGGTGGGGGTTCTCGCCGTAGCGCATTTCCTGAGACTTTCGGAACTGCACGGTGAAAGTGTCGGGGAACAGGGCGACGCCCTCACCGGTCCGACAACCGAGCCAGTTGGAGATGGCCGCGTCATAGGCGGCGGTGCGCTGGTAGACCTTTACCGCCAGGCCGAAATTTGTTTCCCGTGATACCGCACCGTTGTTTGCGGTCATTTCGCCAAGAACCTTTTCGTAGTCGGCAGGGTCGGTGATTACGGTTACATCGGGCCAGTTCTTCGCGGCCGAGCGAAGCATGGTAGGCCCACCGATGTCGATATTTTCAATGGCGTCCTCCAGGGTACAGCCTTCCTTGGCCACGGTGGCTTCGAAGGGGTAGAGGTTGACCACCACCATGTCGATGTTTTCGATGCCGTGCTCCTTCATCTTGGCCACGTGGTCCGGATTGCTCCGCATGCCGAGAAGTCCGCCGTGGACCTTGGGGTGAAGGGTCTTCACCCGGCCATCGAGCATTTCAGGGAAACCGGTGAATTCGGAGACGTCCTTGACGGAAAGTCCCGCTTCGCGGAGCATTTTCGCCGTTCCGCCGGTGGAAAGGATTTCAACATCGTATCGGGCAAGATCCCGGGCGAATTCGAGAACACCTGTCTTGTCGGACACGCTGATAAGCGCGCGAGTTATTTTTGCCATTTTATTCTCCTTGGAAACCGCTGCCTTGCCTGTGCAAGGCTCAATTCATGTCTGCTGGGGTTGTCAGACTGGTAACGGGGTATGTGATAGATGGTTATCGTAGAAAAGGATTATCCTGAAATGGGCTGGGAACGAAGTTTTTCAGGGTCACATCTTCGGAAAGTTCAGCTGTTCGAGAAAATGTCTTTCGAAGGCGGGAGTGCCCGAGAGTGGTACGACCCGGATGCTCCGGGCTAGATTGTCGACCGCGGCGAAACCTTCCGCTATGCAGAGAGACCGCTCCACCCCGGCCAGCGTTCCCTCACGGATAAAACGTGCAATTTTTACCATGTTTTCAGGGAAAATTCCAACGTTTTTTAGCCCCTCCGGAGAGAGGACAGCGCCGAAGGAGCCGGTCAAAACTACTTTTTCTAGATCAATTTCGTCTATGCCGGCCCGCTGGCATAGTATCTCCATTCCGGCTCTGATGGCTGCCTTGGCCAATTGTACCTGGCGAATATCCTCTTGGGAGAGAAAAACGGTTCTTGCTGCGTCCCGGTAGAGGACGAAGGAGGGGCTGGTCTCGATTTCAATTATTCGGTTCCCCAGGGTAGAGGTAATTTCCTCTGGCGGCAGGAGGCGTCCGGTGGCGTCGATGAGTCCTTCCCGAAGCATTTCGGAAACAGCGTCGATAACCCCGGAACCGCAGATGCCGCTGGGCGCTTGCCCGCCGATGGTGACCAGGGAAAGGTGGCTCCCGGTAATCCCGACCCGCTCGATGGCACCCGGTAGTGCCGGCATTCCGCAGGCCAGATTCCCTCCTTCAAAGGCAGGGCCGGCTGCCGCAGAGGTGGCGAATATCCTTTCACCCGAGAGAAGGGCAATCTCGCCGTTGGTTCCCAGGTCCAGGTAGAGGGTGGCAGGGTGCGGAGTACTTTCTGCCTGGTTTCCGAACAGGAATGCCACCAGGTCGCCGCCGACGAAGCCGCCGGGAAGGGGGAAGAGGTAGGCGTTCAGGTCCAGCTTCCAGCCGAGGCTCGTACTTTGCAGCCGCCTTCCTTCGCTAAAGAGTGGACGGAAAGGTGGATAGGCAAGGGAGTCTACGGGAAGCCCGAGGAGGAAGTGCTCCATCGTGGGGTTCCCGGCCAAGGCGATACAGTCCACATCCGCAGGGGAGACTCCGGCAGTGTCCAGGAGATCTTCAACCATTTTTTCTAGGATACGGTTGATAGAAGACTGGAGAGCGGCGAGATTGTCCCCTGATTCACAGGCTGCCTGGAGCCGTGAGACCACATCAGGGCCGAAGCTTCCCTGGGGATTCCTGGCGCCGAGAAAGGCGAGCCGTTCGCAGCTGTTCCTGTCGATCAGGGATGCGGCGAGGGTGGTGGTGCCGATATCAACGGCTATGGCGAGTCTTTTAGTGGACATTATTCTCATTCATGCGAATAGGGCAAAGGTGTGAGGGGTTCCTGTTTCGTTCCAGACGGTTGTTAGCGCGAGCCGTTCAGGTAGGCCCGGGGGACCCTTTTGCTGATACCGCAAAAAACCTCGTAAGGGATCGTACCGGACCGTTCGGCGAGCTCTTCCGCCCGAATGCACTCGCCTGATTCGCTACAACCAAGCAATATCACTTCGTCGGCCACGGCTACGTCAGGGATATCTGTCACATCCAGCATGATCCAGTCCATGCAGACGCTGCCGGCCACCGGCGCCCGTTGTCCCCGGACCAGAACCTCTCCCCGGTTGCTGAGAGCGCGGCAGTAGCCATCCGCATAGCCTACCGGAACACTGGCCACCAGCGTCTTCCTGCCGGAGACAAAGGTGCGGGAATAGCTGAGACTCATGCCTGGATCGACCCATTTCAGCATGGCAATGCGGCTTTTGAGGCTCATCACTGGTCGCAGGTCCAGTTTTCCTTTGAAGCCGACTGAGGGAATGGCACCGTAGAGGGCAATCCCTGGACGTACCAGGTTGCAGAAGGGGAGGTTGAGGCTGACGGTTGCAGCACTGTTGGCCAGATGGATAAAGCGGGGGGAGAAACCTGCCTTGTGGGCGATTTCTACCACACCTGCGAAAATCTCGTGCTGTTTTTCCGTGAAGCGGCGGCCGTCTTCGTCCAGTTCGTCTGCAGAGGCAAAATGGGAGATGATGCCCTCCAACTCTATGTTGCGCAGTTTTTTCAGTTCCTTAAGGAACTCGGCCGCATGCTGGTGATGGATGCCGAGGCGCCCCATACCGGTGTCCACTTTCAGGTGAATGTTGGCCTTGCGAAAGAGCCGTGAAGCTGCGTTATCTAGGGCGCGGGCCTGCTCCAGGTTGAAGACAACGGTGGAGAGGTTGAAACCGATACACTTCTTTTCCTGTCCCGGGTAGATTCCGCCAAGCAGCAGGATCAGTCGGTCAATGCCCGATTTCCGCAGCTGAATTCCTTCGGCAAGGAAGGCTACCCCGAAGGCGGTGATGTTCATCAGTTCTAGTTCGCGCGAAATGTCCATGAACCCGTGGCCGTAGGCATCCGCCTTGACTACGGCGAGGATTCCGGTGGTCTTGGGGATGCTTTGTCGGAGCTGTAGATAGTTGTGGCGTAACGCGGCGAGATCGATTTCTGCAAGGGTGGGACGGCTGTCCATGAACGGCTCCGTTCGGGAAAATATCTTTGGTCGAAAAAGTAGCATGTATCCCCGGGAGTGTAAAGACGAAAGCCTTTAAAGGCGTTGACTTTTCAGCTTATTTCCGCTAGTGTGATGGAAAAATAAGCCTGCTGGGGGAGTTCGAAAGAACTGAGATTCGCAAAGCGGAGACCCTTGGAACCTGATCCGGTTTGCACCGGCGTAGGAAAGCGGCACCAGCGAGCCAAAGGATACGATTCCGGGAAGCCGTGGCCATGTGTCGCGGCTTTTTTTGTTTTTTCTCCCTCACCCTCGGACTCCATTCCATAAGGGAACGGCGGCTGAAGACCAGTTGAAGGGGAAAAGTGAGTCATAAAAAAATGATCAAAGGCCTCTATCTCATAACCGACCACAATGGCCGGCTCTTGGAACGGGTGGAAAGGGCACTTTCCGGTGGTGTGACCTGTCTCCAGTATCGGAACAAGGTGAAGAACTACTCCTCCCGTCTTGCAGAAGCTCGCGAGCTGCAGCTCCTCTGTTCGGCTCGTGGAGTCACCTTTATTGTCAATGACGATCTGCCCTTGGCCGCTGAAATCCGGGCGGACGGTGTCCACTTCGGGCAGGATGACGGTAGTGTTACGGAGGCGCGCCGTGTGTTGGGGCCGGATGCTTTCATCGGCATTTCCACCCATTCTCTTGAAGAGGCACTGCGGGCCGAGCGGGAGGGTGCGGACTATATCGGTTTTGGCGCCATGTATCCCACAGAAAGCAAAGATGTTCAGCATTTGCCCGGACCCGCTGCCTTGGCCGAAGTCCGGTCACGGGTGCAGATTCCCATAGTAGCCATCGGCGGCATCAATCGAGATAATGCTTCCACGGTGATCGATGCCGGTGCCGATTCAATTGCGGTAATATCGTCGGTTCTGGCGAGCCAGGATCCGGAACTGGCCGCTCGCGAGCTGGACCTTCTTTTTAACCGTAAACAACCCACGCCACGTGGTTCGGTCCTCACGGTTGCGGGCAGCGACTCGGGCGGCGGCGCCGGTATTCAGGCAGACATCAAGACCGTGACCCTGCTGGGCAGTTATGCCGCTTCGGTTATTGTGGCGCTCACCGCCCAGAATACCTGTGGTGTTTCATCGATACATGGGGTTCCTGCCGCTTTTGTTGCAGAACAGCTTGATGCGGTGTTCAGTGACATCCCGGTTGATGTGGTAAAGACCGGTATGCTTTTTTCGGTTGAGATCATCGAGGTCCTGGCGGAGAAGCTTGCCAGGTACGGCAAGCGAATGCTGGTACTCGATCCGGTTATGGTTGCCAAAGGGGGAAGCAATCTCATTGATGAAGTTGCGGTTACGAAGCTCGTGGAGAAGCTTCTTCCATTTGCCTATCTCATCACACCGAATGTCCCGGAAGCCGAAGCTCTTACCAACCTTTCGATCCGGGACGAAGACGCTATGGAACTGGCTGCCCGCGAGTTGCATCACATGGGTGCGAGAAACGTTCTTCTCAAGGGAGGACACCTCTCGGGGCAGGAGGCGACGGATATCCTGTTTGACGGTAAGGTTGTCCGCCGTTACGCTTCCCAGCGAATCGCCACGAAAAATACCCACGGAACCGGCTGTACCTATGCGTCTGCCATTGCTGCTTTTCTCGCGCAGGGGGAACCTCTGCCGGTTGCTGTAGCGCGGGCAAAGGAGTTTGTCGCCGAGGCCATCAGGCTTTCGCGTCCCCTTGGCAGCGGACACGGCCCGGTCAATCATTTTCTGGCTGCCAAGAACCAGGTGGACAGACTGAAGACTGACGGCTGAAATGATCCGCTTCGGCGAATTTTTCCCTTCAGTCCTCAGCCTTCTGTCTTCTGCATATCATCTGACTTTACACACATGAGGAACATACATGACTCAACTCGAAATGGCCCGCCAAGGCCTTGTCTCTGATAAAATGAGAACGGCTGCCGCTGCTGCCGGCATGGATCCGGAAATTCTGCGACAGCGCATTGCCGAAGGTACGGCCATCGTCTGTCATAACAACAAACACACCAACGGCCGCCCCCTGGCTGTCGGCAAAGGTCTGCCCACCCGGGTCAACGCCAATATTGGGACCAGCAAGGATGACACCAGTATTGATAATGAACTGGAAAAGGCCCGCGTGGCGGTCGCAGCCGGCGCTGATGCCATCATGGACCTGTCCACCGGAGGGCCCATCGATGAAATCCGCCGGGCGATCATTGCCGAGACCGAGGCCTGTATCGGCAGTGTCCCCCTTTACCAGGCGGCCTGTGACACCGTGGTTAAAAAGGGCAAGGCCATTGTCGACATGACCGCCGACGAAATCTTCGACGGCATTAAAAAACACCTGGACGACGGCGTCGACTTTATTACCGTGCACTGTGGCGTGACCCGCGCTACTGTCGAGCGCATGGATAACGAGGGGCGGATCATGGAGGTCGTCTCCCGCGGTGGTTCTTTCACCATTGCCTGGATGGCTCACAACAATGCCGAAAACCCGCTCTTCGAGCACTTCGACCGCTTGCTGGAACTGGTCAAACCCTATGATGCCACCCTGTCGCTGGGCGACGGCTTTCGCCCTGGTTGTCTGGCCGATGCCACCGATCGTGCCCAGATCCACGAACTGATTATCCTCGGCGAGTTGACCCAGCGGGCTTGGGACGCCGGCATTCAGGTCATGATCGAAGGTCCGGGTCATGTGCCGCTGAACCAGATTGAGGCCAATGTCCAGTTGCAGAAACGGCTCTGCCACGGTGCGCCCTTCTATGTGCTCGGCCCGCTGGTGACCGACATCGCCCCCGGCTATGACCATATCACCTGCGCGATCGGCGGCGCCATTGCTGCCAGCGCCGGTGCCGACTTCCTTTGCTACGTCACGCCCAGTGAGCATCTTTGCCTGCCCACGGTCAAGGACGTGCATGACGGGGTGATGGCGACCCGCATCGCCGCCCACGCGGCAGATATCGTCAAGGGCCTGCCCGGCGCCATGGAAAAGGACATTGCAATGAGTAAGGCACGCAAGGCTCTTGACTGGGAAACCCAGTACTGCCTGGCCATCGATCCGGACCTGGCTCGCAGACGACGCGGCGAATCGGGTGTCGATGAAGAACATGGTGCCTGCACCATGTGCGGTGAGTTTTGCGCCTACAAGGTTATGGAAGAGCGCAAGAAGTAGGAAGAGGGTACACACGCCGGGAAATAGTCCCCTGACGGCGGGGCCCTGCTCGTTAAGGGAAGCCTCGGATGCGAGTGGAGATTGAGATCATGCGCTTCGGCCTCTGCTGTATTTTCATCGAAGAACCGATCAGATTTCGGACGACCACGGCCCGAGCCCTTGTTGGACTGCCCCGGTCGGAGCAGTATGCACGTCTGTCCGATATCTGCTGCGAGAATGCGAAAAGTCTCCTTAGTGCCGTCCAGACTGTGCAAAGCTTGGGAATTGGAGCTTTTCGCGTGACGAGTACTTTTTTCCCGCGCTACACACATCCGGCAGTGGGCTACACCTTGACAGAACTCCCCGCGGGACAGGAGATAGAAGCTCTTCTCGCGGAAGTTAACCAGCTGCGAGGACGTTTGAATATCCGGCTCAGTTTTCATCCGGACCAGTTTGTTTCGATCTCTTCCCTTTCTGATGACGTGGTTCTGAAATCCACTTGCGGAGCTGGAATACCAGGGACTTGTTGCCGAGATGATCGGGGCGGATGTTATCAATATTCATGCCGGTGGCAGGCAGGGGGGGAAAGAGGCGACTTTGCAGCGGTTCCGGAGTAATTTTCTCCTGCTTTCGGAGCGGGTAAGGTCAAGGCTTACCCTGGAGAACGATGATATCAGTTACACGGTCAAGGATCTCCTTCCTCTCTGCGAGCAACTCGGCATCCCCCTTCTCTACGATGTACACCATCACCGTTGCAACCCTGATGGGCTCTCGGTGGAGGAGGCAACACACCTCACCTTGGCCACCTGGCAGCGTTATGACCGGGAACCATGGGTTCATATCTCATCTCCCCGAAATGGCTGGGGAGAAGGAAACCCAAGGCTTCATGCCGACTACATCGACCCCGACGACTTTCCCGACTGTTGGCGAGGCCTGGAATTAACCATCGACGTGGAAGCCAAGGCCAAGGAGTTGGCGGTTCTGCGACTGATCACAGATCTGGGGATACACTGAAGATGTTGGAATACCGGCAACTGCTTGTTCTCGGAATCAATTCATTAGTCTTATATTTGGTGTCCTCTTGTAAGGTAATTCTCTGTTAAGTAAAAACTATTGAAAAAGACAGATAGGAATGGTAATTTCCGAACTCAAACTATTTAAAAAGTTACATGAGGATACGGTAAACGGTTAGCGTTGTTAGTTGGCGCTTAATGGCATGAGAATATGGAGGCAGGTGAATGATAAGCATAATCATTCCTGGAATAAAGAAGCGTTCCCGTTGGCTTTGGCTGACAGGAGCGCTTTTTTTGTTTGTCGTTCTGGCTGTACTGGCGTGGAACCTGACTCTTGAGAAGAAAAGCGCGGACCCGCTGACTGCAGCGGAAAGGGCATGGCTGAAAGCCCATCCGGTTATCCGGCTGGCGCCCGATCCGGATTTCCCGCCGGTCGAGAATTTTGACAAGAACGGTATGTACAGCGGCATAACGGCGGATTACGTAGCGCTTATGGAAAAAAAGCTCGGTATCCGCATTGAAATCGTCCGCCTGCGGAACTGGGATGAAATCATCAGCAGCGCCAAAAGCAGAAAGATCGATGCGTATGTGGCGACAAAAACCCCGCAACGGGCCGAATATCTGCTGTTCACCAAGCCTTTCCTCGAATTTCCCGTCGTGATAATTGCCCGCGAAAAAGTCAAAGATCCTCTCACGCTGGAAAAACTGCACGGAATGAAGGTTTCGGTAGTGTCCGAGTATGCGGCGCACAATTTCATTGCTTACAGCTATCCGAAATTACACCTTGATCTGGTCCCTGATGTGCAAACCGGATTGCGGAAAGTCGCCTTCGGCCTGAGTGACGCTTTCGTGGAAAATCTGGCGACGGTTACCTATTACATCGAGAAGGGGGGGATTACCAACCTTCGGATAGCGGGCGAATCCGGATATTTTTACAGAATGGGATTCTGCACGCGGAAAGACTGGCCGGAGCTGAACAGGATCCTGGAAAAAGGGCTTGCTGAAATCAGCGCCGACGAGCAAAAAGCCATTTATAAAAAGTGGATACCCATGGAACCCCGGTCGTTGTATGCCAGCAGGACATTCCAGACAGGCCTCGTCGTTGCCGTTGTGGCGATACTTCTGATTGTCGCGGGCTTTATTGCTTGGAACAGAGCGCTTGCGCGACAGGTCAGACTGCGGACCGGGGAACTTGAGAATGAGCTGGCCGAGCGCAAACGCATGGAAGCAGAGCTGGAGCGAGCGCGCGACGGGCTCGAAAAACGGGTCGAGGAGCGGACCAGGGAGTTGGCTGAAACAGTGCAGGCGCTGCGTTTTACCCAGTTTGCCGTTGACCGGTCGGCAGATCAGGCATTCTGGATAACGAATGACGGACATTTCTTTTACGTGAACGATGCGGCCTGTCGTGCACTGGGTTACACACGTGATGAGCTGGTTGCAATGTCGGTGATGGATATCGACCCGACCTTTTCCCCGGAGATGGTAGTCCACTATTGGCAAGTTCTGCGGGAAAATGGGGCTGATACCTTCGAAACCTGTCATCGTGCAAAGGATGGCCGTATCTATCCGGTGGAAATCCGGTCCAATCTGTTGATTTTCGAAGGCAAGGAATACAATTGCTGCTTCGTGACGGACATCACCGGGCGCAAACGCGCCGAGGAAGCGTTGAGGGAGAGCGAGGCGCGGTTGAAGATGGCCATGGACCTCGCCGGGCTGGTGCAGTGGGAATACGATGTCGAATCCGGCATGTTCATCTTCGACGATCAGTTCTATGCCTTGTACGGTACCACTGCCGAGCGGGAGGGCGGGTCACTGATGTCCGCGCAGGATTATGCCCGAAAATTCATTCCCCCTGAGGAATCCAGGATCGTCGCCGGAGGTATCAAGGAAATACTGGCAAACTCGTACAATCAACTGGAACACAGGATCATCCGCGTCGACGGGGAGGAGCGCTTCATTGTCGTTCGTGGTGAGGCCGTGCGAGACGAGATGGGCTGTATCGTCAAGTTACGCGGAGCCAACCAGGACATCACCGAGCGCAAGAAGATGGAAGAAGAATTGCTCTTGTCCCATTTCTGTATCGGTAAGGCGGCAATCGGCATTTTTCAGATATCGTTGGAGATGGCAAGATTTTGAGGGTTAACGATTACGCGTGCAGGAGTCTCGGCTACTCTTACAGTGAATTGTGCACACTCAGTGTTCTCGATATCGATCCTTTCCTCACCCGGGAGAAATTCCTTGAATTCAAGAGTATGGAGGGACCCTTGGCTCCGCGACATTCGAAACAATTCACAGGCGTAAGGATGGAACCACATTCCCGGTCGAGATCACCGCCAATAATCTGGATTTCCAAGGAATGTCATACGGCTTCACATTTGTCAAAGACATCACCGAGCGCAAACGGGCGGAGGAAGCGTTACGGGAGAGCGAGTCGCGCGTAAGGCGGAAACTGGAGAGCATTCTCGATCCCGAAGGCGATACCGGCGAGCTGGATCTTGCCGACATTCTGGACGCGCCGGAAATCCAGGCGCTCATGGAAGACCTCTATCGCATCACAGGCCTCAAAATGAGCATAATCGACCTCCAGGGGCAGGTGCTGGTGGATGTGGGCTGGCAGGATATCTGCTCCAAATTCCACCGAAAGCACCCCGAAACCCTGAAGAAGTGCTTTGAGAGCGACTCTGACCTCGCGCTTGGCGTCCCACAGGGAGAGTTCAAGACGTACCGATGCAAAAATAACATGTGGCACATTGTCACCCCGATCATTGTCGGGGGGAGACATATGGGCAATCTCTTCCTAGGGCAGTTCTTCTTTGCTGACGAGGAGCTCGATTATGACCTTTTCCGTGCGCAGGCGAGAACGTATGGTTTTCCCGAAGAGGAATACCTTGCCGCCCTGGAAGCCGTGCCCCGCCAGAGTGAAGAGCTGGTTAACCTGGGGAAGGCCGTTTTCCTGAGGCTCACCGACATGTTCTCAAAGCTGAGCTACGCCAATATCAAGCTGGCCTATTCATTGGCCGAACGTGACCGGTTGACGGCAACCTTGCGGCAGGCCAACATGGTGGTGGAAAACAGCCCGGTAGTGCTGTTCCGCTGCAAAGCGAGTCCCGGCTGGCCGGTCGAAATGGTGTCACGGAATGTGGTGCAGTTCGGCTATGCGCCTGAAGAATTTCTATCCGGTGAGCTCACCTATTCTTCGATTGTGCACCCCGAGGACCTGGGAAGGTTGATAGCTGAGATGGAAGAGTACGCCGCGACAGGCGAGGGGCAGTTGCTGCAGGAGTACCGGTTAGTCACCAAGGGAGGCGATAGTCGCTGGATAATCAACGAGAGTGGTTACGAGCGAAACGAAGAGGGGGAGATTACCTATTTAGAGGGGATTATTATCGATGTTACCGAGTGGAAGGAAGCCGAGGAAGAGTTGCGGGAGGCCAACATGGTGGTGGAAAACAGCCCGGTAGTGCTGTTTCGCTGGAAGGGTGACGATGAGTGGCCCGTTGAGCTGGTTTCCGGAAATATCATACAGTTCGGTTATACGCCTGATGAATTTCTTTCCGGCTCCATCACCTATTCCGAAGTAATACACCCTGGCGACCTGGAACGGGTAACCCGGGAGGTCCATGATTCTGCGATGGGGGCATCCGACCAGTTCCGTCTGGAATACCGGATCATGACCAAGGGGGGGGATGTCCGCTGGGTAAACGAGCATACCAATGTCGAAAGGGACGCAGCGGGAGGCGTCAAAAACTTCGAGGGGATCGTCATCGATGTTACTGAACGCAAGATGGCCGAGGAAGAACTGCAGCGGCAGAAGAAGCTGCTGCAGGAACTGAATGAAAACCTTGAAAAAAAGGTCTGGGAAGAAGTCGCGAAAAACCGGGGAAAAGACATCATGCTCATTCAGCAGAACCGCCAGGCGGCGCTGGGGGAAATGCTGGATCACATCGCCCACCAGTGGAAACAGCCGCTCACGTCCCTTTCTCTTGTCATTCAGGATCTTGGAGACACCGCTTCTGTTGGTGAACTGACAGATGATCACGTCAAGGAAATCGTCAGCATAACGATGTCCTTGCTGGATCATATGACACAAACCATGGATGTTTTCAGGGGCTTTTACCGGCCGGATAAGGAAAAGAAGGTGTTCAGCATAAAAGACTCCATCGACCAGGCCCTCGCATTTACTTCTCCGTCCTTCATGTTTCACTCCATAGCAGTTGAGATTGATGTGGATCCGGGATTGACGGCGTTCGGCTATCCAAAGGAATATGCTCAAGTGATTCTCAACATACTGGCCAACGCAAGGGATGTTTTTAGAAAAAGAGAAACGGAAAAACCGAGAGTGGTGATCCGGGCTTTTGCGGAAAAGAGTAAGTCGGTTGTCACGGTAACGGACAATGCCGGGGGCATTCCGGAGGCAATTATTGGCAAAATTTTCGATTTTTACTTTACGACCAATGAATCGAGCGGTGGGACCGGAATCGGTTTGTATATGTCAAAAAATATCATAGAAATAAATATGGGCGGAACACTGAGTGCGGTTAACACGGACGGAGGCGCTCAATTCAGGATAGAAATCTCTCCCATCTGAATTCTTGGGTCATGAACAAAGAATTATCAAGTTTACCGGCTGGCATGTCGAAAAGTAGTCCACTTGGCCCAAATTACACTTTACCTCTGTGGTGGGTTTGACTCAACAGCAGACACAGTGTCAGGAGTTTTCGACGGCACTAGCTATGTCACAAGGATGCGATGATGCGCGCTTTGTTTTCGGCTGGAAAAGATAAACACTGTGATCATCGGGCAGCTTGTACGTCAATTATTCAACCGGGGGGCTGGATAGCGAAGCGGAAATAATTACCGTTCTCAATACCCCTAACGGAAAAATTAACAGCATCCTGACAGCGCTTGAGGCCCTGAAGTTGACTGCGGCGTCTTAACTTGACACGCCCCTCTATTTCGGGTAAAACCATCTAGCAATACAACGGACTTATTCGGCTTTGCAGGGGTCATTTGTAGAGCAAAACAGCATAAAGTATAAAATAAATAGGTAGTTAAGAGATGATTACCTGCCACCTTAGCTCAGTTGGTAGAGCAATTGATTCGTAATCAATAGGTCACCAGTTCGACTCTGGTAGGTGGCTCCAGTAAAAACAGTGGGTTACGGTTCGTTCCGTAGCCCTTTTTCTTTGTCATTTGCTTCAAAGGGGCAATATTTAGGGTCAGTAGTGAAGCGAAATAAAAACCGCCACGGTTTCCCGGGACGCCTGAGACAACAACTCCGCACAATTTTTATTGTTGGGAAATTATTCAACGCTCCAGAGAGTGTCTAGCGGGTCTAAATCATGGGTGCATATCGGAAGAGACCAGGCCAGAAAATGTGACCGTGATGGACGAGAAAGGACGGCAGCAGGTATAAGCCATGAAAGTGATTTGTCAGGTAGGCGGGAAGCTTACGCAAGTAGCCGCTAAATGGCTGCTGGGGGGTTTTCCTGCTCTGCCATTAAGTGGGTAACGCTCTTGAGGCAGTTTTCAGTTGTTGGTAAGAGGTGGTATGCACTAGGAGTAAAGTTCTTTGGAGAGAGGCTAGGAAGCTGGGGGTGATTCAGGATCTTACAGTTTACAGATGCCATATATTATGATTAAAAATGCTGCGATAATCAGGATCGCTGGTGTCCACAGGGTGTGGTCGTAAGTGAGACGATGTAAAAAGTTTCCTAATGACATGGAAGTAAGTACCCCATATTCAACCATCGCATCATTCCTCCTTTGTCAGTGATGATAGTTTGTCATATCCAGGATACCATCATCACTTGGATACCCGTCTTAACTTTCACTGAGAGGTAGTATACATTCGACAATATCATTCCTTGTTGAATTTACAATCTCGCTCACAGGGAACATCTCCAATTTCTCTGAGGAACAAGGGACAAAGAGGTGTTTCAACTTTTCCGGGTCTATTATCTGCGGATTGAGCCAGAGGTCCATATCTTGATTATCAAGGATCAGTGGCATCCTGTCATGTAGTGGTTTTATCAGATCATTGGAGGAAGTGGTCAATATCGTGCAGGACTCAATTATATTTCCTTCGGACGATTTCCAGTGTTCCCATAGTCCGGCAAAAATCATAGGACTATTATCCTTCATCTTCACGTATAGAGGTTTCTTCTTCCCACCGACGTTTGCCCACTCGTAGAATCCATTTGCTGGAACAATACATCTTCGATTCTTTAATGCATTCCTGAACGATGGTTTGACATCTACGGTTTCGGACCGAGCATTGATCAGCTTAGCTCCGATTGACAGATCTTTAGCCCGTGAAGGAATTAATCCCCATTTCAAAAAGGCAAAGTGTCGAGAGCCATCTTGGTTCGTGCGGATAACTAATACCTGTTGTGTGGGGGCAATATTGAAATGCGGTTGGAGATCTTGGAGTACAGGGGCACCAAAATAGTCTGCTAGGAACTCGATAGGAAGATGTAAGTCAAATCGTCCGCACATATTTTACTCCATTCGACGTTTCTCGTTCAATCAGTTTCAGAAAATGCTGTACGTGAAGGTGCTGGGGATATTTGCGTCCATAAAAAAATTGTCAAATATTTAATTGTGCATGACAAGGGGGGAGTTTCAACTGGATAAAAAAGAAGGTGAAGCTTTTTGCTTCACCTCGTAACCGTGTTCTGTTCTTTGTGAAGTTATTGTGAACTAAATGCTCAGCAACAGGGTTTATTTAGTATGTACTTAAATTAAAATTTGCGCAACCGGTAAGAAATACGCATGTATATCAATATGCGCATTTCAAATAAGGACTCAGGGCAAGATTTGTAATCAATAGGTCACCAGTTCTACTCTGGTCGGTGGTTCCAGTAATGTAAAGGGCTTAGCTATTTTGGCTAAGCCCTTTTTAGTTGGTTATTAATCGAATATGGTGTGAGTACAGGGAATGGTTAGGCTACCATGTCATTGATAATCAAATTGAAACAGATGCATATGATTGGGAAGATCTGCTATCAGTTAAAGAAGTATCGAACTCCGAAAGTCATCGAAAGACTTGTCGGGTCATAATTGCCGACTGTTATCCCACCGAACTTGATATCTGCATCGGGAGCCAGAACACCTTTTAATTCAGCATTTAGGGCTAATTGCGGCAGAATAAAATAGTCTACACCTCCGCACAAGTGGGCACCTGCAACGGTATCAACATCAGGACTTTCTCCATATGAGGAAGAAAAACCATTAAACAGGATATCCAACCCACCACCTGCATAGGGTACAAGATGCTGTACCGGGATATCTACAAAACGGTATTGCATTCCGAATGCAATGTTTGTGGTATCAAAGTCTCCTTCTTGAAAACCCCCAATCTTTGTACCGAATTCTGAATAAGTGATGTTGAATTCAATTGCAAAGTTTTTATTGACCCCATAGATAAGACCACCACCGCCAATAAAACCGACATCGGTTTCAAGATTGTAAGATGGAGTATAAGGCTCGAACGCATCACTGTCTGCCGGAACAAGGAAACCAATTCGGCCGTTAACACCTATTTTGCCAGAAATACTGTCTGCGGCCATTGCGATGCTTGCTGATAAGACGAAAAAAAGAGCCAAGCACATAAAAACAAATGTCCGTTTCATACCCTTCCTCCTTTATGCTTTCATTAATCAAGTTCATATTCTAACGTAATAAAATCAATTTACAATGTCGTTGACACACCAATATTTCATCATCAATCGAATTTTGTTGGACAATCATTAAACTGATGGTGTGACGATTCGTCACCACCCGCTTCCCTTTCTTTGCATCGAAAAATCTCTCTTCGTCCGCAGGAATGTGCTATCCTGTCTGCAATGATTCTTGCCGCGCCCTGGTCCTGCCGATAATGCGGTAAGGCGAACAACTATCAAAAGGAGAACGTAATGAAAAAAGCAAGCGCACGCCACATCCTTGTGGCCAGCAAGGAAGTCTGTGATAACCTCAAAGCCGAGATAGAGGGCGGAAAAGACTTTGCCGCCGTTGCCAAAGAAAACTCCCTCTGCCCCTCCAAGAGAGATGGCGGAGCTCTGGGGACATTCAGCCCCGGCCAGATGGTCAAGGAGTTTGACGACGTCGTTTTTACTGGTGAAGTCGGCAAGGTTCTTGGTCCTGTCAAGACCCAGTTTGGCTACCACCTGATCGAGATTACCAATCGCACCGAATAGGTGCCTGACATGGCTCCTTCAGCAGATATTGGGGCCATAAACATCAAAGCCGGAACCCCTTGCGGGAGCCGGCTTTTTGTTTGTGATGGAGGCAGCGAGGCCAACTTTTTGTTGCACATCGATTTGCATATTCTCTAAAGAAAATCAAGACTCTTCACGGGAGGTACCTATGTTTAAAAAGATTAAAAAGATTTTCGCTGCGGTAACCATAATTCTGGTAAGCGGCTTGTTTGTAGTTTCTGCCGGGGCTGCGGGAAAGAATCCGACTGTGCTCATGGAAACGTCTCTGGGAAATATCAAGATAGAGCTTTTTCAGAAAGAGTCGCCCGAGTCGGTGAAAAACTTTCTCTCCTATGTAAAAAAAGGTTTCTATAACGGTACTACCTTCCACCGTGTGATCCCCGGTTTCATGGTTCAGGGTGGAGGATTTACCGCGAACATGAACCAGAAATCTACCGGAAAACCCATCAAGAACGAAGCGGTCAACGGACTTAAGAACGACCGGGGAACCCTTGCCATGGCCCGCACCGGGAACCCGGACAGCGCCACATCCCAGTTTTTCATCAATCTGGTGAACAACAGCGGCTTGAACCGTCCTCAGCCCGATGGTCACGGTTATGCGGTGTTTGGCAAAGTAATCGAGGGAATGGATGTTGTTGACAGGATCGCAGGGGTCAAGACCGGTGTGCGGATGGGCATGCGGGATGTTCCCCTTGATCCGGTTGAAATCAAGGTGATGAAGGTGCTTAAATAGTCTGCAAAGACTAACATCCTCAAAACAGGTGACAGAAAACAAAAAGCCGGGACCCAATGCGGGAACCGGCTTTTTGTCATTATTCATCGAAATATCAGTGCTGAAACAGGCAGGTATTTAGCCCTTTTTCAGCCGTTGTCGCACCACCTCGAACAGGGCCACGCCTGCAGCTACGGAGGCGTTGAGTGAATTGACTCCACCCTGCATGGGGATGGAGAAGACGACGTCACACTTCTTCCGTACCAGAGGGCGGATGCCTTCCCCTTCATTTCCGATTACCAGGACCGTGGCCCCGGTGAGATTCTGATCGAAGAGCAGGGCAGAGGCGTTGTCGGATGCTCCGTAGATCCAAAAGCCGGCCTTTTTCAGTTCTTCGAGAGTCTGGGTAATGTTCACCACCTGCGCCACGGGGATTGTTTCAACCGCACCGGCCGAGGCCTTCTCAACCGTGGGCGTGACCCCTGCAGCCCGATCTTTGGGAATAATGACGCCGTGGGCTCCGGCGCAGGCGGCACTTCGGATGACTGCGCCCAGATTGTGGGGGTCCTGGATTCCGTCAAGAACAATGATGAGGCCGTTCTCCCCTGTTGAGCGACAGCGGTCTAGGATATCATCGATCTCCGCATAGGAAAAACCTTCGATCCGGAGGGCGATCCCTTGGTGATGGTCGTTGCCGCAGAGCTTGGAGATGTCGGTTTTTCCCCGGTGTCTGACCGGAACGCCTTTTTCAGCGGCCAGTTTCAGGAGCTTCTCCAGCCGTTTATCTGTTTCGGTGCCGGCGATAAAAAGTTCGAAGGCCTTTCTGGTGCCGCGGAGAGCTTCCATGACCGGGTTCAGTCCGTAAGTAATTTCATCTTTCATAGGTAGCGCGGCCTCGTAAAAAGAATTTCTGCGGTTAGGAAATGTCTGTCAACAGATTTGATCCAGCAGAAATTTTTCCTGAAAGGATGGGTTCTGATCAGGTCTTGCAGCTGCCAGACATCTCGTCCACGATTGCTTCGACCGCCTGCAGTGGGTCAGCAGCTGCGCTGATCGGACGACCGATCACCAGGTAGTCTGCTCCGGCATGGACAGCTTCTGCGGGGGTCATAATGCGTTTCTGGTCGTCTGTGGATGCGAAGGTGGGGCGCACGCCAGGGGTTACGATGAGGAAATTGTTTCCGCATGCTTGCCTGATTTGGGCTACCTCGTGGGGGGAGGCCACTACGCCATCGAGCCCGGCCCGTTTTGCCAGTAGCGCAAGTCGGGGGACCAGTTCAGCCACCGGTTGCTCGATCCCCACATCCCGCAGCGTTTCTTCTGTGGATGAGGTGAGGATCGTCACCGCGAGCACGCTTGGGCGGTTGGCACCGGGGAACTCCCGGTCCATCATCTCCATGGTGCGGGCCATCATCTCGTAGCCGCCTAGTGCGTGGAGGTTGAAGAGTTTTACCTTGAGCCGCGCAGCTTCGCGGGAGGCCATGGCCACCGTGTTGGGGATGTCATGGTATTTCAGGTCCAGGAACACTTCCGCGCCGCAGCTCTCAATCATTCGGACGATATCGGGGCCGTAGGCGGTGAAGAGCTGTTTTCCCACCTTGAACATCCCCACCCGACCGCTAAGGGTGGTTACCCAGTCCCTGGCCGCATCGAAGGTGTCCACATCAAGGGCAAAAATTATTTTTGAGCGCGCTTCATTTCGTGTCATAGTGCCCCTCAACGCGCTGTTAAAGCTTCTGCCACTGCGGTTTTAACCTTTTCCACCGCTTCGGCGAGCGAGAGAAGCGTTACCGCACCACTCTTCCGCTCCTTCAGTTCCACTTTTCCCTCTGCCAGGTTCTTGCTCCCCACGACGATGCGCAGGGGGATGCCGATCAGGTCGGCGTCCTTGAACTTAAAGCCGGGCCTTTCGTCCCGGTCATCCAGGAGGACTTCCACGCCAGCCTCGGCAAGCTGTTGGTAGATAAGCTCGGATGCTTCTCTCACCGGCGCCTCTTTAATATTGAGCGCCGAGATGATGCAGTGGAACGGGGCGATGGGCAGGGGGAAGATGATGCCGTTTGCATCGTTGTTCTGCTCGACGCAGGCGGCCACGGTGCGGCCGATACCGATACCGTAGCAGCCCATGAAGATGGTCTGATCCTTGCCGTCAGCGTCAAGGAAGGTTGCCTTGAGCGCCTTCGAGTACTTTGTTCCCAGTTTGAAGACGTGCCCCACCTCGATACCGCGCCACATTTCCAATGCACCATCTTTGCAGCGTGGGCAGGCATCGCCGTGGACCACGTTTCTGATGTCGGCAAACTGGCTGACGCTAAAATCCCGCTCCAGGTTGACGTTTTTCAGGTGGAGGTCTTTCTCGTTGCCGCCGGTGGCGGCGTTTTTCAGTCCCTTCACCGCCAGGTCGGCAATTATTTTTGCTGTGAGACCAACCGGTCCGGCGAATCCCACCGGAGCACCGGTGATCTTCGTTACCACCTCGTCACCGGCCATTTCCAGCTCGGTACAGCCGAGGAAATTCTTGAGCTTGATCTCATTCAGTTCATGGTCGCCCCTGACCAGGGCAATCACCGGCTCGTTGTCGGCCAGGAGCACCAGGGTTTTAATCATGGATGCGGCATGGAGTCCGAGGAATTCCGACACTTCTTCGATGGTCCGTTTGTCCGGGGTAGCAACCCGTTCCAGGGGGCGTGCGTCAGCGTGCTCCGCAGTCTCAATTGGCCGTGCTTCGGCTTTTTCCACGTTGGCAGCATACTCGCAGGATGAGCAGGAGACGATGGCGTCCTCGCCCGATTCGGCCAGCACCATGAATTCATGGGAAGAGGAGCCGCCGATGGAGCCGGTGTCGGCCTCCACGGCGCGGAACTTCAGGCCGCAACGCTCGAAGATTCTTCGATATGCCTGGTACATCTTTTCGTAGGACAGGTCTGCCGCTTTCTCGTCAACGTCAAAGGAATAGGCGTCCTTCATAATGAATTCACGGCCGCGCATCAGGCCGAAGCGAGGGCGGATCTCGTCACGGAACTTGGACTGGATCTGGTAGAAATTGATCGGCATCTGGCGGTAGCTCTTTATCTCCCGTCGCACCAGGTCGGTAACGACCTCCTCATGGGTAGGTCCGAGGCAGAACTGGGCGTCCTTCCGGTCTTGGAAGCGCAGCAGCTCCTTGCCATACTGATCCCAGCGCCCTGACTCCTGCCAGAGTTCTGCCGGTATTACCATAGGCATCAGAATTTCGATTGCTCCTGCCCGGTTCATTTCTTCCCGGACGATGTTTTCTACCTTGCGGATCGATCGAAGCCCCAGTGGCAGGTAATTGTAAATACCGGCAGCCAGTTTGCGGACCATGCCGGCCCTGAGCATTAGCTGGTGGGATACGATTTCCGCATCCGCGGGGGTTTCCTTTACGGTGGGGATAAAATATTGAGAATAGCGCATAAGTCCTGCCTTTATCTAATGTGATTATGAATTAAATTTTCTGTTTTAATGTAAGGGCGAAGCAAGCGTTTGACCTGCTTCGCCCCAACGAAAATTTTGGATGAAAAGACGATGGGCCCTACGATTCCTCGGCCATCTTTTCCACTTCTGCCACCAGCGCATCGGCAAGTTCTTTTTCAGGCACCTTGCGGATCACTTCGCCATGTCGGAACAGGAGGCCTTCTCCTTTGCCGCCGGCGACACCTACATCTGCCTCGCGTGCCTCGCCGGGACCGTTTACTACGCAA
>CAVQWZ010000021.1:0-88619 GCA_963717775.1 uncultured delta proteobacterium | reverse complement strand
TTCCTCTGTGCGCTGTGGATTGCACTCCTTCTATCGCTTGCAACTACAGCCTACTCCGACGGAGAAGGTGAATTATCAGCGCCTGAGCTGAAGTCAGAATCTTTTTGCCAGAGGTTCTTCCCACTCAGCGGACTTAACCTTCTCAGGGCAAGTTCGTGAAGAAGAACCGTCGAATTCTGACTTTGTCTTCCTGCCAATGAATTGCAGGAGAAATCCCTGGCTCCTCCTTTGTTCAGAGGAGCATATACCATAAAGATGCCTACTCCCTTAGTGCGGAAATGGGCAGCATTGGAGAGATGAGACCTTTCTTTCCAGTTTACAACCCTGCCAATAGGGGTGCCAAATTCTCGTTTCAATCGGAAGTTTCGGGCTACTCGCTACTTTTCACCATATTCACGGCAATTGACAAGAGTAATGCTACACCTGGAGCCAGGGTGCTAAAAGCTTCACCAAGACCGTCATAACGGGAGCAAATACGCGATTAGGACTCTTGTCCAAAAAGGTGACGATTCAGGCTTCCGTCGCAAAGGTAGAGCCGGTAGCCATGTCTCCGGTGTCACAGGTGGATAGTTCGTTGGCAACTGGCGGTATTGCGAAATTTTCGACGCAGGTTGATCCCTTTGCGGGAAAAATCATTGCAGAAACGGGATTCACCCTTTCTATGCCTGAAATAGGCGAAAAGATGGATTTGGCCCGTGGTAGTGGACACGAATTCAGACTCAAGGGAAAGATCGGGGACTTTGGATACGATGCTGCATACAAGTATCCCATTGCGGAAT
This sequence comes from uncultured delta proteobacterium, assembly GCA_963717775.1. Classification (GTDB taxonomy): domain Bacteria; phylum Desulfobacterota; class Desulfuromonadia; order Geobacterales; family Geobacteraceae; genus RPRC01. Next base: position 87,840 of record CAVQWZ010000021.1, on the reverse strand, counting down.
ACAGCATGTTGCGGGAAACGCAGCCAAGGAAGGACTCTGTCCGCTATACACTGAGTTCTATGGTTGATTTACCTTCGCATTCCATCACGATGAATTTCAGCGAAGACGAATTGAACACTATTGGGATTGCGTCACAGAAAGCGTCACGTTCATTAGAAGGCGTGCTTTCCTATTGGTACAAGGGATTTGCAAGTTTTCCTCTTGGCATTGAATACCGACAATTGTTCAGAACTACTCGCTCAGAAAATTCTCAAGGTTCTGCAAGACGCGCCGAGGAGGACACTATTTCAGGGAACATTGGCTATCGAAACGGTATCCTTGACTGGGGTTTTCAAGGGAAGCTGAAACAGAAGATCGATCCCGTCTCGAAACAGACTGAACAGGTCGAATCACTGCTCTCGTTTTCCCCGCATATGATTTTAACTGACATGGCAGTCTTGCCTTGCCTATCTGCGAGGAGTTCTAAGCATCTTATAACTGGAAACCTGACGGACACCTATGCGTTCACCCTCGGGACAAAGGGGCAGACGAAGTCGGCCAAATACAATATGAAGTGTCTGGCGAATTTAGCAATTCTTTGAGCAAATCTTTGAATGAAACACGCAAAAATATCAACAGTAATCTCAAGATAACCATGCCGCTTGCAAAGAGGGAAATAAGTTTCTCACCCTTGTTGGTATTCAAGAGCCGTTACACGGCACAGATCAAACGTCCCGGAAGTAAAGATGAGTTTTTAATCCTGGTATCAATCGACAATGGATGAATATCTGGCCGCACTTGGGAAAAATACCACGAAAGATAAAATCTAAGTGGTCTAAGATGCTGAGTTACTATCACCTGACTCAGGCATGGACGACCTCTATGTGCCTTCCTCCGTATGCAGATTTGCGGGAGGAACCTTTTATATGTACCCCTAATCAAGAGAGTCGAATCTCCGAGCTTAAAAAATCCAGAACAGACCTGCGTGGACTGGAAAACAACACTTTACCCTGCAGCGCAATGATACGTCCCATATTAAGGATCCTCAATTTAGCAAGAAGGTGGAAAAGTTGAACGAACTACAACTGAAGGGAAGCGAGTTGACGAAACGGATAGACGAAGAGCTTGAATACTTCCGGGAGGCCATCAACAGTTCGGAGAAAAGGGAACGTTTGCGGATCACTCAAAGCGCTTACAAAACCACTCCCGAGAAAGACGTTGTCATAATCATCGAAGAAAAAATAACTGATCTAGAGTTTGCTCGACTGAATCTGCTGGGGCTCGAAAAAGCCTTTTTTGTTGTAAATAACTGGGGAAATATCCATTCAATAATAAAATCTCCCGACTTTGTCAAACAGATAAAAAGAGAAAACGGCCGCTTTTGCAGCTGAGACATATAATCCCCCTTCACCCCGGCAATCCGGGTTTTTTTGGCCACTGCAAAGGATTTTTCGATGGGAATTCTGATTAGCGAAGGTGACAAAAACATTGCTGATCTCATCAGACGCAGACTTGAAGAAAACACTATAAAGTTGCATATGGCGGAGAAAAAGGTTTCAAAAAGGCCTTTAACAAATCATATGACCTTATAATCCAGCCGCAGCAGCACAATCGTTAAGAATGTTTGACCAGATATGATAACTGTGAAGTTCACCAATATTGTAAGTGTATACGCTAGCTTTCTTCGCAAGAAAATAGGTAAAGTCACAGACAGGAACCTTATCCACACAGTACCTGGAGTCGGATATATCCTGAAAGAGACCTGATCAACAAAAAGCAAAGGAGCAGAGCGAATCAGGGACTGAAGCGCCAAAGTGAAACAACATGGCTGCCTTGAATTCGACAATAAGTTCAAGCTCTACGAGTCAGTGATCCCAAATGGCCCCTGGTGACACGACTGTTGGTTCTACCCCTGAAACCATCAAACGCCTGTTTCACCGGCAGCAGTCCTTGTGAACACCAGTGTCAACAAGACTCCCAAAGCGGTTACGTCAGCCGATACGCGTTCCCACCAGAAAAGACACACGGCAATCACCACAATAGCAAGCAAGAGTGCAATCTGCGGTGTCATGATACCTCCTATGACAAACTCAAACAAGCTTGGAGGTCACCTTTGCGGCGGACGGTCAGATTTTCAAGAGGGCAGTTATGATGTTTTCATCCTGACACGGGTCTTTCATCCCTGAAATTTCTTAATTGGCAAAACTGTTGCCTGCAGGATATTGATGATTTACCAGTCCTTCTAATTGAAGGTCTCCAGCACATATTTGGCAATAGCCTTGGCATCTGCATCGGGGATGGTATCCTCGTCAAATTTGGTCATTCTCGGTCCGGGGTTGCGCATATTCTTGATTATATCTTCGGCCGTTTTTATGCCGTTCTCCTCCCGGTTCCTGCGGTGTAGGGTTTTCTCGGGGTTGATCGTATTTCCACCATCAGGGTGACATGCCGTGCAATATTGCTTGAACAAAGCCTCGCCTGATTTTGACTCTGCCGAGGGAGCCATGTTCGGTGCCTGCGCCGGAGCTGCCGGTTTCTCTGCAGATTCCTTTTTGCATCCGCCTAAAATGGTCCCGCCGACTGCCAGAAACGCCAATCCCATCACGATTTTTCCGTACATTACTCCCCCTTTGTACCAGCCACTCGGGTGGCTTGCATTCACTTGGATAATTACATCTGATCTCAGTCAACCATCCTAACGCAGTTCATGCTTCCGAACTGAGTGGGAACGCAACAGCAGCAGGAGGGATCATTTTCCCATTCACCATCGGCAAGAAATCGATACTCGTATCTCCCCGGAGCCAGGGACAGGGTCGCCTTCCAGATGCCCTTCTTGTCCCTTTACATCGGGTTCGTGCAGATATCCCAATTGTTAAAGTCACCCGCCAGGAAGACTTCCTGGGCCTCCGGGGCTACAAACTCGAATTTGACCTTTTCAGTAGCCGCCTTCTTTGCTCTGATTCCTTTTTCCGACTCTTTCCGCTCCGTCATGTCACCTGCCTCCTGTCTGATAATTCAAATGCCTTTGCAATGAAGTATAGCATTCTCTGGACACAGTAGAAGGCGATTGGCCAGAATTAGTAACACTTATTGCGAAGCCTCCCGACCTCAACTGATTATTTCACGAACCGCCGTGTATTGGTGAAACAGGGGGACATCACCGTCCCGCAGAGTTAAGTCCAAAAATATATCAGCCACGACGGATCACCGCGTACGATAAGAAATAATACCGCAACAAATTAGGTCAGTTAACGTATGCCAGATTATGCAATGTAGTTACATAACTTCTTGAATCGATTCTATAGTTAATAACACTAACGTACTTTAAAATCCCAATTCTATGTTGGCCCCTCTAGCTTGTAGTAATCTAAAATCACTTTTCATGCAATGCTGGATGCGGTCAAGGCGAGAGGCTTTGTCTGATAATCTTCCCTATCAACGCTAAACACTGTTTGAAGTCAATCGGTTTGGAAATATAGGCATCCATCCCAGCGGCAAGACAGATTTCCTCGTCTTCTTTTCGGGCGTGGGCAGTCATCGCAACAATGGGGGTATGACCGCCGTGCGCCTGCTCCTTATTCCGGATGAAGTGGGTCGCCTCTAAGCCACTGAGACGCGGCATCTGGATATCCATCAGCACAAGGTCATATTCTCCCTTCTCCCACAATTTTATTGCCATCTGACCGTCATTTGCAACGTCAACAATGTAGTTCGATCGTTTGAGCATCAGACCTAGGGCATGCTGGGCGACTAATTCGTCTTCGGCAAGAAGGATACGAGGAGACCTTTCACCCTGCGGAGAAGCAGTTATCACTTCAGATGAAAGGCACTCTGGGGTGGTTAGTACTTCATGCTCTATTCCGGCTTCCCCCAGGGGGACGCTGAATGAGAAGACGCTTCCCATTCCCTCTTCGCTCGTGAATGAAATCGTTCCCCCCATCAGTTCCACAATCTCCTTGCTAATTGCCAGCCCAAGGCCCGCACCACCGTACTGGCGGCTTAGAGAGGGGTCAAGTTGGCTGAAAGCCATGAAGAGAAGGTCCTTCTTGTCATCGGGGATGCCGATGCCGCTGTCAGTGATAGTGAAATTGAACTCCCGCTTTCCGTCGTCGGTCGCCCTCCCGGCGGTGACCAGCACTTCAACCTTTCCCCCTTCGGTGAACTTGACGGCGTTGCCGATAAGGTTGAGGAGAACTTGCCGCACCCTCATAATGTCCCCGACCACCGAATCCGGCACCTCCTCTGCCACCGTTATGGAAAGGTCGAGTCCCTTGCGGCGCACTTCGGGAGTTATGAAATCGACCGTCTGAGCGACGCACTCCTGAATAGAGAAGGGTTTTTCTTCGATGATGAGTTTTCCTGCCTCGAACTTAGCCATATCGAGAATATCGTTAAGTATCCTGAGAAGGGAGTTGGCTGAACTCAGTGTCATTACCAAATTGTCCCGCAGCACCGGGGTAAGTTCTTCATCGAGGGTGAGCTGGAGCATGCCAAGGATGCCGTTCATCGGGGTACGCAACTCGTGGCTCATGTTGACAAGGAACTGGTTCTTTAACCTAGAGGTCGCCAGGGATATTTCTCTTTCAATACGAAGTGTCTCAGTTTCCTCTTTCGCCAGTTGAAGAGCCTGTTCGGCCAACTTACGCTCGTTGATGTCAATCAATGCGACACGGCACTCTTTTCCTGACGCGGTGGCCTGTCCCTCGACCTGCACGCAGATCGGGCCATTACCTTCTTTCGAGAGCGTTAGTTCACACGCCACTTTGACCGGACTCGTAAAAACCTTTTCGAGGAAAGCGGTGAAGTCGGGACGGGTTTCTGGCGAGAGAAAAGAGTCGAAGCGACGGCCGACCAGCCGGGAGCGTTCGACCCCCACGAGACTTGCGCAGGTGAGGTTAACTCTTTTGATAGTTCCTCTGCTGTCGGAGGTAAAGTAGCCAACAGGGGCAAACTCGTAAAGGTCGGTGTACAGCTCCAGAGCCGTTTCCAGCTCATCCCTGGCCTGGCGCAGTTCCGCATTCTGCATCTCCAGCTCGATCTGGTGCACCTGCAATTCGTGGTGGAGCCTCAGCGTCTCTTCCTCTGTTCCGGGAGGATGCTCTGTCAAGGATTTCTCTTCAAGTTGCTCTTCCGCTAAGCGTCGCAACTCAGCACTATCAATGTACTGTCCTATTCTCCCATTCATGGAATGACCTCAGACTATCAACTCTGACCTTTGTATTTTCACCAATTCAATAAAAGCTCTTTATAAGCTCTACAAGATTATCATTAATTTGTATGGAGGCAATCTGTCATGGTCCGTTTTTCTGGTCAAGCGTTATTCGTTTCTTTCTCATGGATTCGCCTTTCAGTTCGACCTTGTAGGGCCGAGTAGCCAGGGACGGTTGCCCGTCCCCAGCCCTCTGAGAACTGTGCGTGCAAGTTTCCCCGCACACAGCTCAAGCCTTACCAAGGCCGAAATGACCCGGTAACTCGACCCGTCTTCGTCGTTGGGTAGCATGTCAAGCACCTGCGGTCGAACCCCGCCAGCTCAGTTTACTCACCTTACGTGATTTTACCCGTTGGGCGAAGTACTCTGTGAAAGCAGGATCGTATGGAGTCGCATGTGCTTGAATCTTGATGTGCCGGATGATCGGTACACTCGCCACGGACAACAGATCGAGGTAAGGGGCTCACCACAGAAAAAGGAATCTAAAGTACGTTTGCGGCATTTTACTTCAATAATTTCAATTGCTTACAAGAACCCAAGTTCTTGATAATTCAGCCTGTTATCGCAATTTATAACCAGTTGATATAACTAGCCAATTTTTGCTTATCGTACTATAATTTCCGAATTCTATTCTGACCCCCTATAACAGGTTTTTTCTATTACATGGATTAATGCAAATTTTCGTATGACTTCAGCGACCTGTTTTCCTGTTTGTCGATCAACTTCTTCAGAACCATTGGAAATTTCAGTGTTCGACCACGACGAACATGGAGAGGTTGGAGAAAGAATTGGTTGACTGGATATAATGCGTTTCGCGCGCTAATTTGTCAGGAGTCCGGTACACAAGGGGCCCGGTCGCCAAAAACATCAAGCGTCATGACGGCAGATTCCGGACCAATGCTATGACTGAAAAAGGAGCGATTACCTGCTTCATCCTGTCGTGCTCAAAAGACGTGGTTCAAACCAATTTCTGTAATACCGCACTTATATCCTGAAGTCGATAAGGCTTGGCCAGGACAGATCGAAAACCATATTCCTGAAAATTGGCCATCACGGGATCTGAAGAATATCCGCTCGAAACAATTGACCTAACTTTGGGGTCAATCTCAAGGAGCGATGCGATTGTTTCCTGCCCACCGACCCCGCAGGGTATGGTCAGATCGAGGATCACCACGTCGAAAGGTGTGCCCTTGTCCATCCTTTTGCGGTAGAGGTCCAGGGCTTCCGCTCCGTCCACGGCGCACTCAACCACATAACCCAGCGCCTCGAGCATTGCCTTCGCTATCTCCCTCACCTGTTTTTCATCATCCATCACAAGGATTCGGCCATGCCCGCTTGATAACGCCTGCTTTGATTCTGCTTGGGGTTCCGTTTCAATTTTCGCCGCCGGCAGGAATACCTGAAAAGTGCTCCCTGTCCCCGTATTGGATAATACCGTAATGTACCCCCCATGTTTGTCGATGATGGAATAGCACGTGCTCAGACCCAGCCCTGTACCTTGTTCTTTTGTGGTGAAGTACGGATCGAATATCTTGTCCAGGTGCTCTTTACGGATTCCGGTACCCGAGTCGGCAACAGACAACTCAACCAAATTGTTCCCGTTGCCTTTCAATACGTTTCGCGCCTCTATCGTTATCGTTCCTCCCTGTGGCATGGCCTGTGCGGCATTCGTCACGAGGTGGAATACAACCAGGTTGATTTGGCCTTTGTCAGCCTCGACCGGCCAAAGTTCCTCAGGAATCAGAATCTTCAGTTCAATCCTTGAATCGTCAAACGAATGGCGGGCTAATTCTTTAAGCAGACCGCCAAGTTGGATTACGCTTTTCACGGGCTCACCGCCGCGGGCAAACGTGAGCAGTTGCTGCGTCAGGCCCGTGGCCCGAATGACGGCCTGTTCTGCCTCCCGCAGCCGGTGTTTTGTCTTCTCCGTGTCATCGAGCTGCAGTTGTGCGAGCGAGATGTTACCGAGGATGGCGGAGAGGAGATTGTTAAAATCATGGGCTATTCCACCGGCCAGCACTCCGAGTGAGTCCAACTTCTGTGCCTTCAGCGTCTCATGCTTTACCTCTTGAATCTCGGTGATGTCCTCGACCGTCCCCACGTATCCCGTGACCCGGCCATCCTGGTCAGTTAGGGGGCTGCCCAATACCCTGATCCAGATAGTCCTTCCGTCGGGCCTCAGGATCCGGTATTCAAGTGAATAGCGCCTTCCCTGGTTGATCCGGTCTCGCTCTTTTGCCAGCAATGGGCGATCCTCCGGATGGACTGCACATGTCCAGCCCTGTCCACCGCTTTCCGGGCAGCTCATCCCTGAAATTTGCTCCCATCGGGCGTTGCAGTAGATGTAGTTTCCTTCGCAGTCCGATTTGAAGATGCCGATTGGTGCGGAGTCACAGAGGGTGCGAAACAGTTCTTCGCTCTCTTGCAAAGACTTTTCGATACTTTTCCTATCGGTGATGTCACGGGCGATCCCGAAGAGTCCCACGACATGACCGGATGTGTCCCGGTAGGCTCCTTTGGTGGAAAGATACGTACGGGTGACTCCATTGGCAGTAACGGTTTCCTCGAACGTCAAAGGTTCATTGCTTGATATGGCCGTACTGTCGAACTCATTTAATCTCCGGGCAGAATCAGACGAAAAAAGCTCTGTGTCGTCGCGACCCAGCACTTCGTCTATACTCCTTCCCAGAAATGATGCGCCTGCCTGGTTGATCATCAGGTAGCGACCCCTGGTATCTTTGATATAAACAGCATCGGTGGTGTTTTTGACTACAGCTTTCAGAAGGAGTGATTTTTCCCGCAGGTCGTTGAGCGTGGTTTCGTTGGCCAAGGCTCCATGCAGCAGGTGTTCCAGAACGAAATCCCGCCGTTCGGGACTGAAAAATTCTTCGGGGGGGAGATAAGAGTGGTTCGTACAAAACACACCATTGAAAATTACATTCGGATGAGCTCTAATGACCTTGATCAGTGATTCCGTGGGATACTGGTTTCGATTGTAAAGACATAGAACCATAACTCTTCGGTCAGCCAGAAAAAAGTTCAGTTTGGCGTCGTACTCAATAAGGCATTCCATGGAGATGTCGGTTTCGGGGGAGCTTTCCATCTCCCCAGCAGCCCTGATACCGGTGAACCCCGCCTCTTGCGAAGCAATGAGCTCCTTTTCGAGTGAAGCAAATACCTTGTCATGATCAAATTCAGATGCATCCGGATAGAAATCCTTTGCAGCTACAAGGACCAGCGCTCCCTTCGCTATCTCACCCGAGGCATCAATCCCCCTTGCGGCCAATGCGTCAAGAAACTTGTCAGGAGAACTGTCGTTGTAAAGATAGAGGCATCGTTCACATCGCTCAAAACCTGTTTGGAAAAATGGGATCAATACGTCGAATTTTTCAGATTCGGTTTTGTAAATAAGGCAGGGATGATCCGAAGGGGTGAGGCTTTCTATTGCCTCTTTGAGACGCAATTCCGGAACGTTTTGCACAAACATGGTAATTAACCTTCCATTTAACTAAGTTAGCCATAGCGGGGTACGACAACGATTCGTTCTTTTTGGGGCCATAAGGAATTTCTGACCTGATTCGCCACCCAGTGATTAAGCCTCTGGATTTGCTTATCAGCAGTCTTCACGTTTATTCTGACCACATGCTTCCCCTCAAAATCTCTTACACGCTTCGCTCGGAGTCTTTTTTCAAGCACAGAGCGGCCCTCATTTTCTTCTCATCCACTCCCTGAAAATAGTATAGTAGGGCTCACCACAGAAAAAGGAATCTAAAGTACGTTTGCGGCATCTTACTTCAATAAATTTCAATTGCTTACAAGAACCCAAGTTCTTGATAATTCAGCCTGTTATCGCAATTTATAACCAGTTGATATAACTAGCCAATTTTTGCTTATCGTACTATAATTTCCGAATTCTATTCAGACCCCCTATAGGTTGCTCGAAGAGATTGACTGTCGAGAAGTGCCTCGATTACTCCAGCCCCCGTTTTGTTCCGCTCTCGTTACTTGCCGGTCTCCGTTCCCAGTCTCATATGACACAACCAACTCTTTGGAATTTAGTAAGCGTCGGAACACACTTCCATCATGACTTTTTACACGTACTTGCACTTAAATCATCTGTCCAAAATTTCCCTGATTTTCCTCAATAGATGGGTGGGAACTATCGGTTTTGGCAGGAAATGCAGCATTTTCTTCTCCCCCTCATAAAACACGTCCGCAGTATAACCGCTGGTAAACAGGCACTTCATATCCGACTTTGATAGCAGAATCTTTTCACAGACTTCCCTGCCGTTTATTTTCGGCATGATTACATCGAGTATCACCAGCTTGATTTCATCTTTGTTATCTCCAAATTTTGTAATGGCATCCTCACCATCCACAGCTACTATTACCTGGTAACCGAATGTTTCGAGCACCTGTTTAATCAGATCCCGCACCGAATCATCGTCTTCAGCCACGAGAATGGTTTCTTCTCCCCCTTTTTGCGGTGTCTCCGGCATCACTGTTGCTGTTTCCGGCAATGCCCGGGTTAGCGGCAGATATAATCGGAAGGTTGTTCCACGACTCGGTTCGCTGTAACAGTTTATGTAGCCATTGTGCTGCTTGATAATTCCGTACACAATGGCAAGTCCGAGTCCGGTCCCCTTACCGGTTTCCTTGGTGGTGAAAAAAGGCTCGAATATCCTTTGCACCGTATCCTTGTCCATTCCGGAGCCGTTGTCGCTGCAAGTGAGAGAAGCGTACCTGCCCAGAGTCCCGAAACCATGAGCTAATATGAATTCCCGGTCCAACTCCAAAACTTCAGTGTTGATACTGAGCAGGCCCCCTTTCGGCATAGCGTCCCGGGCATTGGTGACAAGATTGATCAAGACCTGCTCTATCTGTGACGAATCAGCCATTATAATCAGCTCTTCCGTTGTCAGCGTGCTCTTGAACTCGATATCCTCTCGTAAAATTCTGGCCAGAAACTTTTCAACTCTGTTGACGATATCGTTTAAATTAACGGGCTTCGTATAGATCGAAGTTTTCCTGCTGAAGGTGAGAAGAGATTGCGTCAAGATTGCGGCCCGGTCCGCCGAGGCCAGAATCTGGTTTACCTCCTGCAACAACGGATCGCTTTTCTCCATTTTCATGGTGAGAAGGCTGCCAAAACCTATGATCGCAGTAAGTATATTATTGAAATCATGAGCAACCCCTCCCGCCAGGGTCCCAATGGCCTCCATTTTTTGTGCCTGCCTGAGCTGCGCTTCCAGGGTTTTCCTCCCGGTTATGTCCCGGACCATGCCGGCCGAATGCCATTTCCCTTTGAGTTGTAACCCGGAGATGGAAAGCTCTATGGGGAATTCCGTACCATCCTTCCGAAGAGCCGATACCTCGTATATCTTTCCGACCAGCGGCCCGAGCCCGGTTTCCTTGAACCTTGTAAACCCCTTATTGTGCGCTTCCCTGTATTGCGGGGGGATGATGATTTCGAGGTTCCTTCCCATCATTTCGGAATTATCATATCCAAACATATTTTCCGCAGCTATATTCCAATATGCAATCTTTCCTTCATTAGTTATCAGAATAATGGCGTCAGCGGCGAGAGAGGTAATTGCCAACAGTTTGTTTTCGCCCTCGCGAATGGCCTCCTCAGCTTCTTTCCGGGTGGTGATGTCGTGGATGACCGAAAACAGATGAGTTTTGTCATTGATTTTGATCTGCCCCTGTGACAGTTCAACATCGCGAATTTTCCCGTTCGCCAGCCGATGCTGGAAGTGTCCATAATGAGGCCCCTGTGTGGGATCCCGGAGTATCTGCAAGACCTGTTCGCTCGGCAGCGCGATAATTTCAGTCATTGGTTTACCGGTCAATTCCTCCCGGCTGTAACCGTAGAACAGGATTGCCGCTTCATTGGCACCCACAATCTGCGCCGAATCAGGATCAATGACGAGCATGATCGCCGGAAATTCCTCAAACAACATGCGATAGCGTTTCTCGCTCTCCGCAAGTTTCTTATTGGTCCTCTTAATCTCGGTGAGGTCCTCGAAGGTCTCTATCGCCGCAATCAGCTCTCCCTTGCTGTTCCTTATGGGGGCAGCGTTAAAAGAAAGATAGCGTTCCACCCCGTTAACGTTTGGATACCATCCTTCAGCTTGTAATCCTTCTTGGATAAACTTTGATTTCGCGTAGGTTTGGTAGAGCTGTGATAAGTCTTCAATTCTCTCATCAAGGACCACATCCGCCAAGACCGGTCGTATGTGATCATAGAACGGTTTCCACTGCTCATTCGTTCCGACGATATCCGCCTGCTTTATACCGGTCATCTCTTCGCAGGCTCTATTCCAGAGTATGACCCGATGACCATTATCGAGGACAAAGGTGGGTGCGGCGGAATTCTGGACCAGGTTTGCCGAAAATTCCTTTAACGAAGATTCCATGAGACTGAATGCGTCTACCTGCTTGCGCAGTTCCTTTAATTCATGCATCAGCTGTTCGTTGGTCTTGTTTTCATCGGCCATCGCGTCAGGTCTCCCATACGTACAGAGGTTTGCAATCAGGCTGCTTAACCCGCACAATCCCTCGCGACTGTGCGAATTTTGTCGTCGGGGTACATAATTGCAATCGCTTGGGGTCGTTCATTTTTATATTTCCGCTAACACGTAAGGACAAAAATAAAAAAAACCGCCTTCATCAGCATTCAGCTGACAAAAACGGCTTTATATTCTCCTAGGTCCCAGCGGTGCAGCACATTTCGTCCCTCCGGAATTACTTTAAAACATCACAATGAGTTTATTATTACCCCTTCTCTTGTTGAGGCGTCAATTTTTTTAATGTGATAAAAAACTAATAATATTGCAGGTAATTGGTTCGAAGATTGTTATAGTTTTCCTAGAGTCAATACCGAATCAATGGCCTTAGTATCGTCAACTTCAGAAAACCCGCTCACATGGCAAATTTGGAAGCCGTTTTTCACCCTTTCGAATTTCCCGACGACTCCTTGGCCGCCTTGGCAATCCGATACACCGACGCCACCCCAATTCCCACCTTCTCCGCAACAGCCTCTTTCGTCAACCCATCAGCCAGCAGTTGCAAAACCTCTCCACTCTTTTCCCGGGCAGTCGGCTTCCGCCCCTTAAACTTACCCTGCGCCTTCGCGATCCGGATCCCCTCCGCCTGGCGCTCCAACATCATCTCCCGCTCAAACTCGGCAACGCCGCCAACATCGTCTGCATCAGCTTGCCGGTCGGCGTGCTGGTATCAAAGTTGATGTTCAGAACCTTGAAGACCACCTTCTTCTTTTTCAGCAAGATTCCTTACCCACATCAAACGGCAAGCCATTTTCCAATACCTTTCTATACGCCACGTCCTGAGCACCCGCAACTGAATACCCTCTTTTCCTGAGAAGATATACCAACCAACAGAATACCTTCCGTTCTTCCTGGCTAAGCTCCTGGTAATCCGGTTTCGGTAGTGAACAGCATATTGATATCATGGTCGTACTCCTCCACTAGGAGGATAGATGGTATGTGCGGTCGAGTAGACCGGTTCCTCTCGCCGTATAGATAGACGTTCACGTTTGCGTTGCCGCCTGGTTTCCCCGACGATGTCGCGCTTATTCCATCGCTACAGCAATTGTCACCAGGACCCTCACAGAACCGTGCTGGCGCTATTTACGCACACGGCTCTTCACATGGCAATTCACTGAGTTTAGTACATACTGACCTTGATCCGCGGTTCCGGCAGAGGAAACAGCGCAAGCATCTTGTTGAACTTTTGCCAGTTGAGGCATCCCCTTTTGCCACGGCGATTCAGCCATTTGAACAATAGATTCTTGACCTCATGTGAGAATCTCTTTATTCCCTGCGTATTATCAGTGACACCATAATACGCGTAATGGCCCCTCAATTTAGCTTTGGCATTATCCCATAGTTCTGCTGTCTTCATTGTCCTGGACTTCTTCAGCCACTCCTTGAAGGCAGCCAGCTTCGCTGTAAACTTCTTGCTCGCAGTTGCCCGCTTAACCCGGAAACCTGTGCCATCCCTCTTCGTGCTGCAGTAGTGGGTAAAACCCAAGAAATCGAATGTTTCCGGTTTCTCTCCCTTCGCTGCGGCCCTCTTGGCGGCAAATCGCCCAAACTTAATCACTTTGGTTTTAGATGGTTCCACTTCCAAATTGAACTTGCCCAGTCGTTTGACCAGTTCCTCGCGAAACCGCTCCGCGTCCGTTGTATTTTGGAAACAGACAACGAAATCATCGGCAAAGCGAATCAGCCGGGCAAAGCCTGTGCAACTCTTGCGGAAAACCTTTTCAAACCAGATGTCGAGAGTATAGTGGAGGTACAGATTAGAGAGAAGCGGTGAGATAGTGCCGCCTTATCAAAAGTAACTCGTTATCAAAAGTAAACAGCGTAACGTACTTTTATTATAGGAACGATATCGCTATTTACTTTTGATAATACGGCGACCCAAAATATGCATGGGAGATTGGAAAGCAATCTCACTAACTTATTTTGGAGGAACGCCGATGAATGACCTGCCTTTGCACGAGTTAATTGCTCTGCTGGAAAAAGAACTTCACCGCCTTCATTACACCGACCAGTCATTGAAATATTACCGCTTAATGTGGAGACATATTGTCACGTTTTGCGAAAGCAACGGAGCCGACCACTATACAGAAGATTTGGGTATGCGTTTTCTTGACAAGCGGTACAATTTTTCCGAATTGGAAAAAACTGGAAAACTTACGCAATCGATCATTAACGTCTTCCGAGTCGTTCGAATGCTTGGGGACTTCCAGCAACATAAAAGCATCCTGCGCCGATACTACAAGCAGAAAGAACTGTTGCTACATAACGAATTCATAGAAATGCTGCAACGCTACGCGGACCATTGTCGGCAAAAGGGATACTCCAAAGTAACGCAAAATCACTACAGGAACATTAGCGAAAAGTTTCTGAGCTATTTGGAATCACAAGAAATCGAGCATATCTCCGATATTATTGCCACTCATATTACCGGTTATATCAACACGTTGCTAGGGTACGCATATAAGACGGTAGAATTGCATCTTTGTGCGATGCGTTCTTTTTTAGGGTACCTCTACACCAACGAATTTCATCCACAGAACCTCACGGGGAGCATACCGGCCATCAAGGCCAGGAAGCAGAGCCGAATCCCATCAGTGTGGACACCAGATCATGTCACCAAATTGCTCGATGTAATTGACAGAGGTAATCCCGCCGGGAAAAGGGATTATGCCATGATTCTTCTGGTGGCACGTTTGGGCCTCCGGACAATGGATATCAAGCATCTGAAGCTGGACAACTTGAAATGGCAAGACAATCGTATTGAATTGATTCAGTCCAAAACGTCCAGACTTCTCACCCTACCACTTCTTCCCGATATCGGCTGGGCGATCATAGATTATCTCAAAAACGGGCGCCCAAAGGTTGAATCACCCTATGTATTTTTACGGCACATTGCCCCGCTGGAACCCTTCTCGGATGAAGACAGACTCCATCAAATCGTGGTCAAATACATGAGATTGGCCAAAATTCCGATTTCCCCCCAGAAGAAGAAAGGCATGCATTCCCTCCGGCACACACTGGCAAGTAGGTTGCTTGAGGAAAACACTCCCTTGTCCGTCATTTCAGACATACTGGGACACGTCAGTTCTGATTCAACAGCCGTCTATCTCAAAGTGAACATAGACATGCTTCGTGAATGTGCGCTGAATCCTGAGGAGGTGTTCCAGTCATGACCGAATTCGTATATAGCAGCCCATTCAAGGAGTTTATCCAGGGAATGATTCTCCAAAAACAGTCCCTGGGTTATAAATATGACAGCAGTCCACGATTACTTTACCAATTCGACCAGTTCTGTCTGGCGTATGGCTGTACAGAACCGGTTTTGTCCAAAGAACTGGTACAAATATGGAGTCAGAAGCGGTCGAATGAAGCGCATGCCTCTATGCAGCACAGGGTAGGTATCATACGGCAACTGGCTCTGTATATGACCCAGATCGGAGTTCATGCGTATGTATTGCCCAAGAATATCATTCCAAAAGGTCCTGCATACATTCCCTACATCTTCAGTAATAATGAGCTTGCAGCGTTTTTTAAACAGGTCGATTCTTGCCATTACTGCACTGAAGTTCCTCTCAGACATTGGATCATGCCGTTGTTGTTCCGCATCTTGTATGGCTGTGGGCTGCGTGTTTCTGAGGCACTGCATCTCAAAGTCCGGGATGTAAATTTACTTACCGGCATATTGACGATTTGGGACGGTAAATTTAACAAGGATAGATTGGTACCCCTATCCAAGGAACTTCTCGATCGATGCTGCGCTTATGTGAAGCAAATCCATATGTTCTCGGATCCTAACGATTATTTTTTCCCTTCTTGCACTAAGCAGCCGATAACCATTGGAAACATCTATAAGAATTTCAGAAGATTCCTTTGGAAAGCCCGTATTTCTCATGGTGGATGGGGCAAAGGGCCCCGAGTACATGACTTTCGCCACACGTTTTGTGTCCATTGTCTCAAGCACTGGGTATTGGAAGGGAAAGATTTGACGGCCTATCTACCCGTTCTTAAAACATACTTGGGCCACCATTCATTTCGTGACACCTCGCAATACCTGAGGCTAACCGCCGAACTCTATCCGGATATAACAGCGAAGGTGGAGCATGCCTTCGGTCATGTCATACCCGTACTGGGGGGTGATGGCTATGAAACCAACTGACTTTGCGAAGGCATTATCTCATTATTTATCAGTTCACTTGCCGGGACACCGTAATGTTAGCCCCAAAACGATCAAATCATACCGAGATACTTTCAAGTTTTTTCTCACGTACTGTAAAGAAGGCTGCGGCTTAACCATTGAACACCTTTGCCTTCAGCGCATCGACGAACCGCTCATTATTGGCTTTTTAGCATGGCTCGAACAAGACAGAAATAACAGTATTGCTACCCGCAACCAGCGATTGGCCTGCATTCATGGGTTTTTCAGATATATGCAGATCGAAGATCCGGTCGGTTTATTGTCACACCAAAAGATTCTCGCCATTCCAATGAAAAAGGCATTAAAGCCAACAATCGCCCATCTCACACCCGATGCATTAAAACTTATTCTCGCACAACCAGATCTTTCAAAAGCCTTTGGTCGCCGTGATTTAACGATGCTTTCAGTTTTATATGACACAGGTGCCAGAGTACAAGAACTGGCCGATCTAATAGTTCGTGATGTTCGATTGGATCATCCGCCGATCCTCGCTCTTACCGGCAAGGGTCGTAAAATACGGCAGGTTCCACTCATGTCCAATACGGAATCTCTATTGCGCCAGTACATGATAGAAAACCATTTGCTCCAGAACGGTATGCATGATCGACCGTTATTCAGTAACCGCCAGTTAAGAAAACTGACTCCTGCAGGCATAACATTCATCCTCAATAAATATGCATCTTATGCAAGAGCGGTATCTTCAATTGTTCCAGAGAAGGTTACTCCTCATGTTTTTAGGCATACAAAGGCGATGCACTTACTACAGGCTGGTGTTAACCTTATTTATATTCGTGATCTTTTAGGGCACGTAGATATTTCAACGACTGAAATTTATGCCCGCATAGATACAGAACTGAAACGTAAGGCCTTGGACAAGGCATATCCGGAAATAATTTCACCCACTTTACCACCGTGGAGCCAAGATGAAGACTTACTTACATGGCTAACCAATCTTTGACAACATACCGTATTATCAAAAGTAAATAGCGATATCATCCTATAATAATAGTACGTTACGCTGTTTACTTTTGATAACGAGTTACTTTTGATAAGGCGGCTTATCAAAAGCTTTTGATAAAGCGCCCTGCGGGGTTCCCTCTTGCCGTGGTGAGACGATGCCTCCTGCAAACATACCAACCTTCAGGTACCTGTCGTTCAGCTTCAGTACCCTCCGGTCCTTGACCTTCCGCTTCACCAGCAACATGAGGATAGGTTTATCCATTGGTTATCCTCCGATGATTGGACAATCATCAAACGTCTCCCCCAGGAATGTCTGCATCTTTTTTTGGCTGACCTCTTCAATGATCCCGATCAACCTTTCGACCTCCAGAGGCTTGTACATACAGGCGTAGGCCCCGATCTCTTCCCCCTTACTGATGCTTGCCGCCATTTCTCCGCCATAGCCGGTTACCAGAATCACCGGCTTGGTGGGATATACGGCGCGGATCTCCTTAAGAACCTCAAGTCCGTCTGCGTTACCAAGCTTGAGGTCGAGAACCACCGTGAGTTGATAGTTGCGCTCCATATGGCCCATCACATTAGAGGCATCCAACTCGGTCTCGACCCTGTACCCCTTTTCCTCCAGGATATCCTTTATCGTCCGGCAAAAAGCGGGGTCATCGTCAACCACGAGTATGCTCTCCTCCTTTCTCAGCAGTGAGAAAAATGAGAGCAGGAGCTGGATGTCGAGGGGTTTGGTGAGAACCGTGTATGCTCCCAGC
Source organism: uncultured delta proteobacterium (assembly GCA_963717775.1). Classification (GTDB taxonomy): domain Bacteria; phylum Desulfobacterota; class Desulfuromonadia; order Geobacterales; family Geobacteraceae; genus RPRC01. Next base: position 70,167 of record CAVQWZ010000021.1, on the reverse strand, counting down.
CTTTTCGCCTCTGCCACCTGTTCCGGTGTGGTATAGGCGCTCATCAGCACCACGGGGAGGCCGGGATAGACGGTATTGATCAGAGCCAGGGCCTCCACCCCGTTGATTCCCGACATCTTGATGTCCATCAGGACGCAGTCCGGCTTTTTCTCCTTTATCTTCATCACCGCTTCCTCGCCGCTGTACGCCTCGATCGATTCATATCCCTTGACCTTCAGGATGTCGCAAATGGTCTTGACCATCCGCCGGTCGTCGTCAACCACCAGGACCCTTAATTTTTCCTTCATGCCTCATCCTCCCAACCGGCAGTATTGCCGAAAAGATTGCCCCCTTGCACCGCTCGCTCTCCACCTCGATTTGCTTACATTTTTGGCTTCAGATTTTCAAGTTCCTCCAAGGTTTCTTTGTCTACTATTTTTTTGCATTCCGGACAGATGCCGTGGCTGAAGAGTGCTTCGGAATGTTCGCTTATGTAACGTTCCAACGGCTGCCAACTCTCCTTGTCATCCCTGATCTTCTTGCAGTACATGCAGATGGGGATGATACCCTCGAGCAGTTTCACCTTGGCAAGGGCGGCCCTGAGTTCCAGAATGAGCCGCTCCCGATCCTCTTCCGTCTGCCGTTTTTCGTCAGCTCGCTGAATATTGAGCAGTAACAGCTCGATATCGTACGGCTTCAGCAGATACGAGAAGGCCCCCAGGTTGGTCGCCTCAACCGCCGAATCGAAGGTGGCGCTGCCGGTAAGGATGATAACCTGGATGGCGGGGTACCGGGCTTTGATGTCCCGGAGGATGTCGATTCCGGAGATGCCCGGCAATCCCAGGTCGGTAAGCACCAGGTTGACGGGATGATCTCGCAGAAAAGCGATCCCTTCCGCGCCGTCCCCCGCCGCGAACGTTTCATAGCCCTTGGCATTGAGAATATCCAGAAGGGTTTTTCTCTGTCCGGCATTGTCCTCGATCAAAAGTATGCTTGTTTTTTCCTTCACACCGTTCTCCTTTCAATTGGCAACACGACAGCGAAGGTCGTTCCCTGTCCCGGTTCGCTCGCCACTTCGATCCGCCCGTCATTGGCCTCCGTGAGGTTCCGGCAGACCACCAGTCCCAGCCCGATTCCCTTGGCCTTGGTGGTAAAGAGAGGCTGGAAGAGTTTTCTTCATGTTCTCCGGGGAGATCCCTTCACCGGTGTCGACAACCTCCAGCCGAACCGTCCCTTCGCTGTCCTGCTCTCCGCGAATGGTGAGGGTTCCGCCTGTCGGCATCGCCTGAATTCCGTTGGCAATCAGGTTCTGCAGCACCTGCCCCATCTGCGCCGGGTCGACCTTGAGAGGGGGAAGCGCCGGCGGCACAGCAATTTGTAGTTCCACATTTTCCGGAATGGTGCATCTGCCGAGGCTTTCATCTATCAATGCACGAGCATTCACCGTTTTTAAATGCGGCGTCTTGGTCCGGGCGAAATCGAGGAGGTCGGTGATGATCCGCAGGGAGTTGTCGATCTCTTTTTTGATGATATCCAGGTATTCCCCGACCGCCTCATCCGCCTCCGCCAGCACCATCTTCAGGAAGTAGACGGCGTTGCTCATGACCCCCAAGGGGTTTCTCAGCTCGTGTCCAATGCTCCCCGAAATCCGGCCGAGGATGGCGAGCTTCTCCTTGCGCACCAGTTCCTCCTGGGCTTCCGACAATTGCTTCGTGCGTTCGCGCACTTTATCTTCGAGTTCTTCATTCAAGTTACGGATTTTTTCCTCCACCTGCTTGCGTTCGGTGATATCGGTACCGACTCCGACCGCATATGCACCATTCGCAGTGTCCACTCTCGAAGCCGTTAGAATGAAGTCGCGTATTCCCGTCTTTGTGATGAGGCGCGCAACGTTGATTGCCGTGCCCTGTTCAAAAGTATCCCGGGTTTTTTGGGCGACCGACGGACGGTCCGCCTCATGAATAATGTCCAGTGCATTGGCTGCCGCAATCTGTGAGTCGGAGTAGCCGAGCAGGTCTCTAAGTTTGTCGTTCCAGCGGATAAACCGCCCGGTCTGGTCAAGCACGTAGAATATATCCGGCTGGCTTGCGATCAATGTGTTTGAGAAATTCCTTTCGTCAGTAGCCGTCTGTTCAGCCAGCTTGCGCTCGGTGATGTCCTGCAACGTCCCCATCATGCTGATGGTCTGTCCGTCTTCTCCCTGCATCACTTCGGCCTGCCCATGCACATAACGTAGTGTGCCGTCCGGCTGCAGGATGCGGTGCTCTATACTGTATGTATGCTGCCGCACCAAAGCCTCGCGCACGGTGTCGTCCACCAACTGACGGTCTTCCGGATGCACCGCGTTCAGGAAAGCCTCGTAGCTCGCGCCGATCTGCTGCGGCGCGTAGCCGAAGATGCGATACATTTCATCCGACCAGTTCACCGTATTATTGATTACATCCCATTCCCAGTTGCCGAGATGGGCGATGCGCTGTGATTCGGTCAGGCTGGCGGTTCGCTGGGCCACCTCCTGTTCAAGGTTTGCGCGGTGCTGTTCCAGTACTTCCTGGGTTTCCAGTAGTTGCCGCACCTTTTCTTCCAGTGCCTGGTTCAATTTCAGAATTTCTTCTTCCGCCTGCTTGCGCTCGGTGATGTCCCTGAAGACGCCGACAACACTGGCTACGCCGTTTATCGTCATTGGGCCGGCGTTGACGTCTGCATAGAAGATGCTGCCATCTTTTCTTTTCATCGGTAGAGCAGGCGCGAGAGTGCTATCGCCCTTGGCTAAACTCTCGAATTCGCGGGCGATGCGGGGGAGAGCCTCCTTGGGATGCGTGTCCTGCACACACATCGTGAGCCACTCTTCACGGCTGTATCCGAGCATGCGGCACATTGCGGTATTGACCATGCGATACTGCTGGGTTTGGACGTCCACCACGACGATTCCGTCCTGCACGGAGTCGAAGACACCCCTGAGCAGCGCTTCGGATACTGCCAGCGCCTGCTGCGCCCGCTTGCGCTCGCTGATGTCGAGGATCGTTCCGATCAACCCGTTGACGACTCCCTGACTGTCGTTGAAAACCGCCTTGCTGAAGATGACATCATGCAATGAGCCATGTGAGTCTTTTACCTGAGACTCGTATTGCTGCATCTCACGGCTTTCGAAGAGCTCGGTATCCTTCGCATGATAGATTTTCGCAAGCTCCGGCGGACTGAGGTCGAATACGCTCTTGCCGATTAACTGATCTCTTGTTGCACCGAAGAATGTCTCGTATGCCTTGTTGAATCCCAGATAGCGCCCCTCCCTGTCCTTGTAGAAAACAGGAACAGGGATTGCGTTCAGCAAGGTGTCGAGAAAATGTTCGCTTTGACGCAGCGTCAGTACTGTCTGCTTGCGATCGGTGATGTCCGTGAAAACAGCCAGCAGGAAAGAAGTTTCATTTACCCTCATTACACTGCTATTGATGTCCGTATAGAAGATCGAGCCATCCTGTCTTTTCACAGGAATATTTGGCACGAAGCTGATTTCGCGCTTGATATTCCGCGCGATTTCGCGATTGACTTCGTCCATTGCTTCCTTGGGATGTATGTCCACCACGCCCAGCTCGAGAATTTCATCGGCGCTATATCCGAGCATACGCTGAAACGAGGTATTACTCATGCGAAACTGCCAGGTTTCGGCATCCACCAAGACGATGCCGTCCTGCACCGAGTCGAAAACGGTGCTCAGCAGGGCTTCGGATTCCGACAATGCCTGCTGCGCCTGCCTGTTCTCGGCAACGGAAGCCTCCAGTTCTTTCCCAAGGATATTGATGGCGGCCATGACACCATCCAGGGCGCTGCCATCGTTGGAAAGGGTTGCCCTGGCCGTCAAGTCGCCCGCAGCAAACTTGAAGATGACTTCGAGGATCTCCGCAAGTCTCGGATCTTCATTGTCGTTGTGCGTCGGGTTCATTCGAGATACCCCTTTAAACATTCCAGTGCTGTTAGAGTGAATGTCGTGCCCCGGCCGACCACACTCTCCACCATGATCGTCCCGCCGTTGGCCTCGGTAAGGTTCTTTGCCACCACCAGTCCCAGCCCGATTCCCTTTGTCTTGGTGGTGAAAAGCATCCGCATGTTCTCGGGTGAGATTCCTTCACCAGTGTCGATGACTGAGATTTACATGAAATCATCTTCGGAGATCAGTGATAACATTTAAATCACGTGGCGCGGCTGTTTGCACTCCTGCGTATTTTTTTGTTATAATTTTATTTTTTATCCTGATTAGAGCTATTCTTGCGCTATGAATATTGTCACCCTCGAAAGCCTTTATCGGGGGTCCATATTTCAGTCGGATAGAAGCTGGATTCCCGATCAGAACCGCTTCGGGAATGACAAGTTTGGGAGCTGGCGGCAGATTGATGCTAATCAGGTTTTTTATTGCCAATAACTTTTTTGTTTTTCAGCTTGGTTTAAAAAGATTCCAATCTGACTTTGATTGATTGAAGCTTGCTATTAGTTGTGGCTAAATTTTTATTTAAAATTTTACTATTGTTAGCTATCAAGACATTCATTTTGTCAATTTTATCAAAGTATTCATTCGTAGTTATTCTATTATAATATCTTGATTTTTATTAAAAGCTAGTTACTGACATCCTAATACTATTGAAACAATGATAGCAATTAGTACAAAGAAAGAACGCCATTGAACATTTTTTGAGCTTTTACGTGCAAGTTCTCCACACTCCAGCTTCCATCCAGAAACTACGACATCAGCAATAATCAAACCAAACTGGGCCATGCCAGTCTAAAATCAACCCTGATTTGAACCCACTGCGTCTCGGTACGAACGATGAAAGGAGGCAAAAAGTCTGATGGATTTGTGACCGTAAGCACATTACATTTTCAGCCAACTGGTCGCAGCGAATCATGTTCCAAGCTGAATAAATCTAAAACAAAAGTGGCCACTTATCTGTATGATAAATGGCCACTTTTAAACAACTACATTAACATTTACAACTATCGCCCTGAGCGCTAAAGTTTCCTCTTGTCAATCACCCTCACCGCCTTACCCTCATGCCGCGGAAGACTGGTAGGCTCCACAAGCTTGACAGTGGCCCCCACCCCAAGTGCAGAGTGGATCTTCTTCTCCACCAACTCTATAAAACCCCTCTGTTTTTTCATCTCATCGAAGAAGATATTCTCGGTAACCTCGATGTGCACTTCAAGAATATCCATCTCCCCTTCCCGCTCAATCAAAATCTGGTAATGGGGTTCGCATCCTTCGATAGCAAAGAGGATCTCCTCGATTTGCGAGGGAAACACGTTGACGCCTTTGATGATAAGCATATCGTCGGAGCGGCCCATGGTCTTTTTCATCCGGACCATGGTGCGGCCGCAGGCACACTTTTCATAATCAAGGCTGGTAATATCCCGGGTCCGGTAACGGATCATCGGGAAGGCTTCCTTGGTCAGAGTGGTGAGTACAAGCTCTCCAACGCTGCCCTTGGGCAGAACCTTGCCGGTGTCCGGGTCGATAATTTCTGCAATAAAGGCATCTTCGGACAGGTGCATGCCGCACTTGAATTCGCACTCACCGGCAACACCCGGCCCGATAATCTCGGAAAGTCCGTAATTGTCCGTGGCGCTGATAAACAGGCGACTTTCTATTTCCTTGCGCATCCCTTCTGACCAGGGCTCGGCACCAAACAGACCGACCTTCAGCGAGAGGGATTTCGGGTCAATTCCCAACTGCTCCATGCGCGAGGCAATGGTAATGGCATAACTCGGCGTGGAGACAAGCACGGTTGATTTATAGTCCTGCATGATCATGATCTGCTTTTCAGTATTCCCCGCGCCCATGGGAATCACCGAGGCACCGATGGTTTCGGAACCGTAATGAAGTCCGAAAGCCCCGGTAAACATGCCGTAGCCGAAGGCGATCTGGACCACATCGTCATGGGTCACTCCGGCCGCGGTCATGAAACGCGCCACCAGGTTCGACCAGGTGTGGATATCGTTCTTCGTGTAGCCGACTACGGTCGGTTTGCCCGTGGTGCCGGAGGACGAGTGGATACGGACAACCTCCCGCAGAGGAACGGCAAACATGCCATAGGGATAGTTCAGCCGGAGATCATCTTTGGTGGTAAAGGGAAGCTGAGCCAGATCATCGAGGGAACGGATCTCCTCGGGATTGATGCCCGCTTCGTCAAATTTCTTCTTGTAACAAGCGACTGACCGATAGGCACGGTTCAGGGTTGCCTGTAATCTTTCCAGCTGCAACTGCTCCAGGTCTTCCCGGGGCATGCATTCGTGCAAAGGATCCCAAATCTTCATGATGTGACCTCGAAATAGAATTACCGTTCCCAGATTTCTTTCTTTTCCCTACCGAGATAAGCCCGTTGAACCTCTTTATTTTCCAATAGGTCTGAGGCGTTTTCTTCAAGTATCACCTTACCTGTTTCCAGCACATAACCACGGTCAGCAATCTTCAGTGCAGCCTTGGCATTCTGCTCAACCAGGAGAACCGAAGTTCCCCGCTCTTCCCTGAGCGCTGTGATAACCCGGAAAATCTCCTGAACCACCAGCGGCGCCAGACCCATGGACGGCTCATCGAGCAGCAGCAGTTTTGGCTTTGCCATCAGGGCCCGACCGATGGCGAGCATCTGTTGTTCGCCGCCGGAAAGAGTACCAGCCATTTGTTTCCTTCTGGTGGAAAGTTGCGGAAAAAGGACAAACATATCTTCAATATCGCTTTTGATAGCGGCCCTGCCCTCGCGGCCGCGAAAGCGGAGATAGGCTCCGAGTTCCAGATTATCCTCTACAGAGAAATCCTTAAAAACCTGCCGTCCTTCCGGGACCTGGGAAATTCCCATCTCGACAATCCGGTCTGAGGAGAGGTTCCTAAGGAAGACACCTTGAAAGATCACTTCACCATCTCTTGGCGGAGTAACCGCGGAAAGAGAGTTGAGAATAGTCGTCTTGCCCGCGCCATTTGCCCCGATCAGCGAAACGATTTCTCCGGCATTCACGTGCAGCGAAACATTCTTCAGCGCGTGAACCTGACCGTAATAGGTATTGATGTTTGTAATTTTCAGCATATTGTTCACCAAAGCAGGGGATATAGTTACTCTCAGTTCTCAGCGTAACCATTTAGCAAAGTTTTACCGAAGCCAGGATTTTAGCCCCCTCCCTTGACGGGAGGGGATTGAGGGGTGGGTGAAGCTGCAAGCTGAACAAACATGCCGAATTTCCCCTCCCCCCAGTCTATACACCCACAAGGGGCGGGGGGACGTATCTTGCACTTTCAGTATGGGTAAAGAGTTACCCTTCACCAAGATACGCAGTTATAACCTTCGGGTTTTCCTGTATCTCGAGCGGAGTACCTTCGGCGAGCTTTTCACCGAGATTTAGCACCAGAATCGAATCGCAGATCTCCATAACCAGTTCCATGTCATGTTCCACGAGGACAACGGTAACTCCGGTGCTGCGAATTCTTTGGATCAGATGTCCGAGGTCGCCAGTCTCACGCGCATTAAGCCCTGCGGCAGGTTCGTCGAGCAGAAGAATTGCCGGCTCGAGAGCCATGGCCCGGGCAATTTCCAGCAGCCGACATTTACCAAAGGGCAGATTATCAGCAGCCTCCGCGGCATGTTCGGTGATCCCGGCGAATTCAAGGCATTCCAGAGCCTTTTGGCGAATGCGGCGCTCTTCACGAATCGCACTAGGCAATTTCAGGGCCGAGGCCAGAATGCCGCTGCGGCTCTTGGTGTGGCGACCAATCATGACATTTTCCAGCACGGTCATCCGGCCAAATAATTCTACGTTTTGAAAGGTCCGAACCATTCCTCGCCGGGCCAGACGTTCCGGCGGGAACTGAGAAATCTTTTTGTCGGCAAGAAAAACATTCCCCGCGTTCTGTCGATAGATACCGGAAATAATATTGAAAAGTGTTGTTTTACCGGCGCCGTTGGGGCCGATGACGCCTTTTATCTCGCCCTTGGCAACGGCAAAGGAGACATCACGCAGCGCGGTAATACCGCCGAAAATCTGGGTAATGTTTTCAACCCTAAGCATTGCCTTGCCTCCCCGCTTTGAATTTTGACAGGAAAGACAGGAGCAGCGCCGGGATCCTCACCAAGCCACCAGGCATGAACATGGTCATGAGAACCAGCAGCAGCCCGTAGAAAACAATATCATAATCCTGCAGGGTCCGCAGGAACTCTGGAAGCAGGGTGAGTAAAGCCGCTCCCAGAAAAGAACCATAGACCGTTCCAAGTCCGCCGATAACAACCATGGTCAGCAATTCAACGGAAAAATTAAAGCCGAATGATGCTGGCGAAATGAACGACATGGTATGGGCATAGAGACTTCCAGCAATGGAAGAAAATACCGCGGAAAGGGCAAACACCTGCACTTTGAGAAGTCGGGCGTTGACGCCCATGACCCGTGCCGCGACCTCCGAGTCGTTAATGGCTCGCAAGGCACGCCCAACACGGGAATTCACCAGGTTCACCGAAAACAGTATCATTACCAGGGCAAAGGCCCAGATAAGAAAATAATTCTTCATGTCGCTATCGAACTGGAACTCGCCAATGGAAAAATAAGGAATGCCGCTCAGGCCGGAAGGCCCGCCGGTCAGCGCTATCGTTTCATTAAAGAGGATATAGATAATGATGCCGAAACCAAGGGTTGCCATGGCAAGATAATGCCCCTTGAGCTTAAGGATGGGGAAGCCGATGGCAAAGGCAATGACCCCGACAATAACGGCAGCAAGGACCAGTGCCGTCCAGGGATTCAAACCGTAGGTGGTAGTGGCAACACCGGATATATAGGCACCAAGACCGAAAAATGCCGCCTGTCCGAGGGAAATCTGGCCGGCATAGCCGAGAAGGAGATTGAGTGCCAGCGCCAGCATGGTATTTATGCCCACAAACACCAGCACATTCAGCAGGTAGCCGCCGGCGAAGAAAACCGGCGCAACGAGTACCGCTACCGAGAAGAGCAGATATTTAAACAGAACGTGTCTTTCAATACCCATGATTATGTCAGACCCTTTCTGTTTCAGCTTTTTTAAAGAGCCCTTGCGGACGCATGAAAAGGATCAGCAGGAGGATAACAAAGGCAATGGCATCCTTATATCCCGATGATATCAGTCCGGCACCAAAGGCCTCAAGCACCCCGAGCAGGAGTCCGCCGAAGACTGTTCCAATACCACTGCTCATGCCGCCGATAATGGCAGCGCAAAAGCCTTTTAAGCCGAGCATGATTCCCACATCGTAGGATGTCATGGTAAGAGGGGCTGCGATGATTCCTGCTACGGAACCCATGGCAGAACTGATCGCAAAAGCAAAGAGCACCATGCGCTTCACATCGATACCGACCAGGCTGGCTGCCCGACGGTTATGCGAACAGGCACGCATCGCCTTGCCGCTGATGGTGTGATAGAAAAAGAAACGGTTGATGATAATGATCAACAAAGTAATGCCGAAGATCCACAGGTGCTGAGGCAGAAGTGTCGCACCACCGATCCTAATCGGCTCACTCCCGGTAAACATCGGCAGAGAGTGGGTATCCTTACCCCAGATGAGCATTGCGATGCCTCTGATAAGAATGCTTCCGCCGATGGTTATGATGACCAGAATGAGCGGAGAGGCGTTTCTGAGAGGTCGGATGGCAAGACGTTCGAAAAGCACGCCAACAGCCGTGGTGAGCAGGACGGCAAGAAGCATTGCGACCGGGAGCGGAAGTTTTGCAACGGAGAGGAAATAATATGTCATCATCCCCCCGAGCATAAAAAACTCGCCTTGGGCAAAATTGATGATACCGGTCGAATTATAGATGATCGCGAACCCGATACCTATAAGCGAATAGATCGCTCCGGTAGAAAGCCCTGACAGAAGATATTGAAGTAGCTGCTGAGACATAATACCTTTTCTTGAAAAATGTTGTCTCCGTGAAAGGAGCAAGAAAAAGAGACGCCCTTGAGGGGCGTCTCAGAAAAAGGCAATTTAGGTGGAGCGACTCGGCAAATCTGCAAGCTGACTGTTAGCTACAGCAATCGCCTGAAGCGCTGACTGAAATATTACTATTTGACAAGGGACCAGTCGCCGCCCTTGACTTGGACAAGAACGAACGCGTCCTTTGTCAGTCCACTATGATTGGTGGCAGAGTAATTGAAGATGCCACCTATGCCGGCAAAGTTCCTGGTTTTTTCAAGCTGCGATCGAATAGCTGCCCGTGATGCCCCGCCTCTCTCGATGGCGCCTTTCAACAACATCATTGCATCCCAGGCATGTCCGCCGAAATGGTCTCCTTCAGTCTTGAAATTCCTTTGATATTCTTTCACGTAGGCGAGGAGTGATTTTTTCTGTTTATCGGATTTCGGTAAGAGATCCGCCACCAGCACACGCCCGGAAGGAAGGATAATACCTTCTGCAGAATCACCTGCGAGTTCGATGAATTTCTTGGATGAGACACCGTGACTCATGTAGAGAGGAATGCTGAGGCCGAGCTGCCGGGCATTCCGGGCAATGATTGCCGGACCGGGATTTGTTCCCCAGCAGATGAGAGCCTGCGCCTGTAAGCCGCGAATTTTTGTCAACTGGGGGGTCATATCGGTATCTTTCGGGCCATAGGTATCGTCGGCCACAATGGTAATACCATAGCGAGCAGCCAGAGCCTTCAGCTGCTCACGCCCGGACGAACCGAACGAATCGGAAACAGAAAGGATTGCCACCCGGGTAAGCTTGCTCTTCACCAGGTGCTCATAGATTTTCGTAACGGCCAGATAATCGTTCTGGGCAGTCTTGAAGACCCATGGTTTAACCGGTTCAGTAATTTTTGCCCCGGCCGAACAGGAAATAAGAGGCACTTTCGCCCTTTCCACCAGAGGGATAACTGCCATGGAGTCGCCTGTGGTGCTCGGCCCGATGATGGCAACGACGCCTTCCTTGATGAGACGGGTTGCCGACTGAACCGCTTTCGTAGCATCTCCCTGGGTATCCATGACGATAAGCTCAATTTTCTGCCCTTTTATTCCTCCGGCAGCATTGATCTGGTCTACGACCATCTGTGCGGTATTTCGCTCCGGTTCGCCGAGGAACGAGGCGGGTCCGGTTACCGCAAAGAGAGCACCAACCTTGATAGTAGGAGCGGCTGAAGCCAATGCAGCTGAGGCAAGGACAAAAACAGCCGAAAGAAAAAGATTGCGGAGTTTTTTTGTTACCATGAAATTTCCTCCAGTGATTTATATCTACGGTACGCTTGGTCATATCCCCTGAGAAGCTTCACCTGCGGATCTTTCTTGGAGATAATCTCATACACGGCAAGTTTCCCGGCAGGGAGTGTCACCCCTTCCGCCGAAGTCACACCAGCATATAACACTACAAACTGCAGCTACATCTGATACAGCTGTTCCCCCTCAAGAACATTAAAACCTCTCTCAACGAGGCACTGGATAGCTTTATCGGTCTCATCGAAGCGGAAAATAATTACGGCATTTCCACCACAACGTTCCACAAATGCATACATATACTCAACATTGATACCATCGTTATCAAGTGAATGGAGTATCTCCGAAAGGCCGCCCGGCCTGTCCGGAACCTCAATGGCGACCACTTCGGTCTTACTGACGGTAAAACCTTTGTCCTTGAGAATATGCTTCGCCTTTTCACTGTCATTGACAATCAGACGCAGGATACCGAAGTCGCTGGTATCGGCAAGGGAGAGTGCCCGGATATTGACTTGAGCCTCACCCAGTGCGCTAGCAACATCGGCTAGACGTCCCGATTTGTTTTCTATAAAAACGGAGATCTGTTCAACTTTCATGGTTGCCTCCTCTTCCGTGTTTCCAGCAGACAAGCACTTTGAGCGCTCCATTGCTGGCCGGCACAATCCAAAAAATGAGTTTTTTTCCGATAGCTACGTGACAAGAGACCTGCGGCATCTGCTCAGAAAGCAAGGCATCCGCGCCATCAGATCAGCACGTGGTTAGCGGACCCTGTTATCGATAACCCTTTTTGCTTTCCCCTCGCTCCGCATGATGGTTTTCGGTTCAACGAGACGGACTTTGCAGGTAATCCCGAGCAAATCTTTGATCTGCTTTTCGATAGTAAAGGCCAGTGACTGGAGATGCTTCACCTCATCGGAAAAGAGTCGCTCATCAACCTCAACCTGCACTTCAAGGCTGTCGAGGTTATCCTTGCGGTCTACAATCAGGAGGTAATGGGGCTCGACGCCCTCCACCTTCATGAGAATTGATTCGATCTGTGAAGGGAAGACATTAACCCCGCGGATAATAAGCATATCATCACTGCGGCCACTCATGCGAGCGATCCGGGCATGGGTACGACCGCAAATGCACGGCTCATAAGTGATACGGGTAATATCACGGGTACGATAGCGAAGCAGCGGAATTCCCTCTTTTGTTATGGTCGTAATCACCAACTCGCCCAACTCGCCCTCCGGCACAAGCTCTCCGGTATCAGGGTTTATGATTTCCGGGATAAAATTGTCTTCCCAGATATGGAGTCCGCATTTTGCTTCGTGACACTCAATAGCAACACCCGGTCCCATTATTTCGGACAGGCCGTAAATATCGATAGCGCTGATATTAAGCTTTTCCTGGATCTCCTGGCGCATGGACTCAGACCAGGGTTCGGCACCAAAGATGCCGACCCGGAGGTTCAGCGATTTGATATCCACACCCTCTTCAAGGGCAGCTTCAGCAAGGTAGAGGGAGTAGGATGGGGTACAGGTAAGGACGGTGGAACCAAAGTCCTTCATGATGAGGATCTGGCGTTTGGTGTTACCTCCTGACATGGGGATAACTGAAGCACCAAGGTTCTCCGCGCCATAATGGGCACCCAGCCCTCCGGTGAAAAGTCCGTAGCCATAGGCGTTATGGATGATATCGCCTTTGTGGGCCCCGGCCGCAACAAAGGATCGGGCCATCAGCTCGGTCCAGGTATTGATGTCCTTCTGGGTATAGCCGACGACAGTTGGTTTCCCGGTAGTGCCAGATGAGGCATGAATACGAACGATGTCTTCCATTTTCGAAGCGAATAGCCCGTAGGGGTAGGAGTTTCGCATATCCTGCTTCAGGGTAAAGGGCAGCCTGCGCAAATCATCCAGTGACTTGACATCACCCGGGCTGATGCCTTGTTTTGCAAACGTCTCACGGTAAAACGGAACACTCGCAACCATCCGCTCCAGCATGCCTTGCAGCCGCTTCAGTTGCAGGGCCTCCAGCGCCTGCCGTGGCAAAGTCTCAATTTCCTCGTTGAAATACATTCCTTTTCACCTCATTGGTAGGATGCTGAATCTCGGCCCTTTACTTCCCGTCCCAGCTGAAAAGCCTTTCTGTTCACTTCCAGGGCTTTTGAGGGAACCATCTTTTCAAGTGCCTGCATCCAAAATTTCTCAGAAATCTCCAGACGTCGGGAGACCGCTCCAAGTAAAACAGTATTAGCCGCGCGCAGGTTTCCTGCCTCTCTGGCAAGCCCCTGACCATCTACCAGGAGGAAATCGGGGAACTGTTCGCGGATTTTTGCCGCCAGACCTTGCGGATAGGTTTCCTTACCCATCAGTACCGATGAAGGGGGGATTTCCAGATCGTTGACGACCACGGCACCACCCTGCCTCAGCAAGGACAGGTAGCGGTAGGTCTCCATCAGTTCGAAGCCGAAAAGAATGTCCCCCTCCCCTTCGGGCACGAGCGGAGAAAATACCTCCCGGCCATACCGGACATGGGACACGACACTGCCACCACGTTGGGCCATGCCGTGAATCTCGCTTTTTTTTACATCATACCCGGCAAGCATAAAGGTCTCGGAAAGTATTTCAGAAGCCAGGAGAATTCCTTGCCCACCGACGCCGACCAGTAAAATATTGGTTACACGCTCACTCATTTCGCCCTCCCGATAGCACTGAACGTGCAGAGTTGCCGGCAGACATCACAGCCAGTGCACAGGGTTGGATCGATATGAGAGACACCCCTGACACCTTCGTTCGGATGCCACTGAATTGCCGGGCAGCCAATCCTGAGACAGGCACGGCAGCCAGTACATTTTTCCGAATCTACCGCATAGACCGGACCGCGCTGGAAAACACCAACACGTTTGACAAGAATGCAGGGCTTGTCGGTAATAATCACCGACGGCTCCGGGCGAGCCATCTCTTCCTCGAGTGCTTTCTGTGTCTCTGCAAGGTCGAAGGGATTCACCACTCGAACGTGGCGGACCCCGAGAACCCTGCAGAGTGCAGGAATATCTATCCGATGGGTAGGTTCGTCATCCAGAGTATGTCCGGATGCGGGATTGTCCTGCCGGCCGGTCATTGCAGTAATACGATTGTCAAGGATGACCACGGTTGCCGGCACCTGGTTGTAGACCATGTCCATCAAACCATTGATACCGGTATGGCAAAAGGTAGAATCGCCGATTACGGCAACAACCTTCTTGCGCTCCTCTTCGGAAACTACCTTCACAACCCCGGAAGCATTGCCGATGGAAGCGCCCATGCAGACACAGGTTTCCATAGACGACAGGGGCGGTAGAAAGCCGAGAGTATAGCAACCTATGTCTCCCGTGACATAGGCTTTCAATCGGTTCAATACGTAGAAAACACCGCGATGGGGACAACCGGCACACATGTTGGGAGGGCGGCCGGGAAGTGTCTCTTTCTTGGTTTGTCCTTCTCCACGAGATGCAGCGGAAGCAGTGACAATCCCTTTGCTGGCAAAGGCCTTACTAATTCTTTCCGGGGTAAGTTCGCCGCAAATAGGGAGAAAATCCTTTCCGGAGATTTCAATGCCTTGTGCCTTGATCTGTTCTTCGAAGAAGGGGTCAAGTTCTTCCACCACAAACAACCGGTCCACCGCAGCGGCAAACTGGCGGATCATCTCCATGGGAAGCGGATGAACCAAGCCGAGCTTGAGAGTCGAAACGTTCGGAAAAATTTCACGCACATAGTGGTAGCAGACACCGGAGGCTATGATGCCCACCGAAGTATCACGCAATTCCAAGCGATTTATGGCCATGGTATTTGCCGCTGAAGAAAGCTTTATCATCCTTTCCTCAACCAGTGGGTGACGGACACGGGCATTCGACGGCAACATAACCTGCTTGGCGGCATTTTTCACCAAGGCTGGCACAGGTAGATCACGAACGGGCTCGGCAAGGGTAACAATAGATTTACTGTGGGAAATTCGAGTTGTCGTTCTCAGAAAAACCGGAGTGTCATACTGCTCGGAAAGCTCAAAGGCAATACGGGTAAAATCCTTGCACTCTTGCGAGTCTGAAGGTTCCAGCATCGGGACCTTGGCAAACTTGGCATAATTGCGGTTATCCTGTTCATTTTGGGAAGAGTGCATTTCAGGGTCATCTGCCGTAACGAGGACAAGACCACCTTTGACGCCAGTATAGGAAAGGGTAAAAAGAGGGTCAGCTGCGACATTGACGCCGACGTGTTTCATGGCAACAAGGGCCCTGCCACCAGCAAAGGAAGCTCCGATACCAACCTCAAGAGCAACCTTTTCATTCGGTGCCCATGAAGCATCGATTTCTTTGTATCGGATGACGTTTTCAAGAATTTCGGTGGAAGGCGTCCCCGGATATGCGCTGGCAACCTTCACTCCAGCTTCGTAAGCCCCACGAGCAATCGCCTCGTTACCGGAAAGGATTTCTCTCATTAGTGGCTGTCTCCTTCACAAAAAAATACGGGAATTTCTCCCCGAAATCGCATGGAACATATACTGACAAACCGTTGTTTCTGTCAACTGCTTTCTGGCAGTTTTCCCCTTTTCACGGTGTCACAGCACTGTCGCTATCCTGGAATTAAACAATCAGTCTGGAGACTTAGAAGCAAGCCTTCCAGAAGTCCGTTTTCACTGACGGTCAAAAACCTGAAACCAAACTGCTCCATTGTACGTAGGGTGATGAGGGTTCCAGCAACAATCAGATCCTCTCGCCCCCTTTCAATTCCGGGCACCAGCAGTCTCTGTTCCGGAGTCAAGGGAAGTATGCGCGTATAAATACTTCTGATTGCCTCAAGTGACAAGATATGTCCATGAACACTTTGGGAGGCATAATCGGTCACCTCCAGCTCAATACCCGCCAGGGTTGTCGGAGTTCCGGCCGTGCCAATGAGTTTGGTGCCGGAAAGAAGTTCCGAATATCCGGCCAGCATCAGATCCGCAAGGAGGCCATCAAGCTCGCGGTCAATCTTGTTCTCCATGGCAGGAACATTTCTCTTCCCTTCCGTCAATCTGACGACGCCGAGGGCAAGACTTTTTGTGAATAGCGACGTCTCGTTGCGAGCAAGGGTATACTCGGTACTACCACCGCCGATATCAAAGACCAGTGCATCTCCCTTTGCCTGAGTGCCGGAAAAAATTCCCCGCAGAGTCAGAAGACCTTCCTCCCTGCCATCAATTACCTCCAGGAGAATACCGGTTTCCCGCAAAACCTCAGCAATAAAATCTCTCCCGTTCACGGCATCACGCACGGCACTCGTGGCTACTGCACGCAGCTTTTTTACTTCGTGCCGCTGAATTTCGTCGGCAAAGTCTCGTATAACTGCCAATGAACGCATACGGGCCTCAGAAGACAGACCAGCCTCCTTCGAGAACCCGCCACCAAGGCGAGTAATTTTCCTCTTGACCAAAAGCGGCCGAATCCCTGAACGGGAATCAACAGAACCGATCAATAAACGGGCGCTGTTGGTGCCGAGATCTATGGATGCGCAGGGCAGAGGCATTATCGAAGTGTCCTTTGTGTTTCAATAATAGAGTATGAGTAATCACCTATCTTGGTAAAAGCTGAGATAATTTCCATAAAAAGAAGGCCGGCTATGACCGTGCAGTTGCCAGTGCTCAGGCGTACCAGATGACTTCTCTTCAAGTTTTCCTCGTCGGCAAGGAGTTCTTTTTTCAGTTCCAGCATCGCTTCAGCATTGGGCACGTCAAAGGTTTCGAGAGCATCAACCGCCAGATTCATCAGATACGAGGCCTTTTTCGCCTGAGACTTTAACTCATCCATGGCAATCTCGGAAAAATAGACCGTGCCTTCTTTCTTGCGACGGAGAGACTCGAGGATATTTTCACAGGCATCTCCGATGCCTTCCAGATCATTGACTGTACTGAGAAAAACCGGTATTTCCAGAGGTTTTTCGGAGCTGGGAGCCTGACGAGCGAGGAGTACCAGGAAACTGGAAATTTCCTTTTGAAGGACATCGAGAAGATTTTCTTTTTGTTGAATCAATGTAGCCTTTTTTGCGTTGAACTCGTAAAACAGCTCCAGGGTATCGGACACCATAGAATGGGCCACCTGTGCCATCCTTTTCAATTCATTCCCGGCCTGCAGGAAGGCAAGCGTTGGCGTGTTTACGACCCGGAAATCCAGAAAGCGTGGATGAGGCTCAATGTCAATATCGCCATTTTCCGGGAGAATTTTCCCGGCCGATCGGGCAAAAAAGCCAATAAAGGGAAGAAATACCAATGCCATAAAAATGCTGAACAGGGTATAGCTGTTGGCAACGGCTCTTGCAGTGACGGTTTGATAAATTGCTGGTGGCGGTGTTAGTGAAAATATAGTGCTCAAGTGAGGCATCCCTTCCCCATACCCTGGAGTAACCATGGCAATCAGTCCCAGGTAGAAGGGAAAGAACAGCAGGACGCAGGCAACAGAAACAACCGAAATAACCCCATAGAAAAATACTGTCCTTTTTGCCGTCAAAGATCCGCCGATCGAACCTATTGCAGCAAGGGAAAGTGTCCCGATTACTTCCCCGAGAGCCATTGCCGCAGCCTGTTCAAAGCCGATGAAGCCACTACCGGCCATGGCAAGAATCACTCCGATGGCAGCACTGCCTGATTGCACCAGGAAAGCAATGAGCGCTCCGATAAGCACATTTGCAATGGGCATGTCGAAGAGAAAAGAGTGGGTTCCCCGGAAGATTTCCGCTTGTCCGAGGGGCAATAGGCGGGTTTCCATTATTTCAAGCCCTAAAAACAGCAAGCCAAAGCCCAGCAGGATTTCACCAAAAAACACCCACCTTCTCCGTTTGCTGAAAAACCTGAGAACAACCCCGGCAAAAATTACCGGCAAGGAGAGAAATGATATTTTGAAGGCAATGAACTGGACGACCAGCGCCGTACCAAGTCCGGTACCCACGAGCATTCCAAGGGCTTGATACAAGGAAAGAAGTCCGGCATTGACAAAACCGATGATCAGAATTGACGCAGCACCGCTCGACTGCAGGAGCGAAGAGAGACAACCTCCCATCAAAGCTGCAGAAAGGCGGTTACCACCGAGCTTTTCGACCAGGCGTCGGAATCTCCCGCTTGCAAAGCGCTGGAGACCGTCCGCCATGGTCTTCATGCCGAAGACGAACAAGCCAAGCCCGCCAAGTGCTTCTAACAGCTGAAACAGCAGCATATGGTCAGACCCCGATTTTCTGTGTGTTGCAGGTGAGTGTTCTTACAAGGCGAGAGTTGACTGAGAAGATACATACGTATCTTTTCCAGACAATTGACGCACTCCTATACACGTAAGTATACGGTAACGCTGAGAGGCGGCAACGTCTGCAAAGGGAACTATTGTAATAAAAATATACCGAAGAGAGAAAATCTGGTCAGTTATCAACCATTTCTTTTAGCTCTTTCCCCACTTTAAAAAAAGGAAGCTTTTTCGGTTTCACCTTGATTGCTTCGCCTGTCTTAGGATTTCGTCCGACATAGGGTTTATAGTCTTTGATAACAAAGCTGCCGAACCCTCTGATTTCAATCCGTTCGCCCCCCTGGAGCGCAGCGGCCATGGAATCAAATATGGTATTAATAATTTCTTCGGACTTCTTGAAGGAAAGGTTCTTCCTTTCCGCAAGGGCTTCAATAAGCTCAGATTTATTCATACATCCTCCAGCAGTTCGTTCACCGCCAGATTGCCACAAACAAGGAGAGGACAGTGTTTTGTAGTGGCAATGCGGCTGAGAGACAATCGCTATTCATTGCATTTGATCACAGGCTAACCATTTACGTGTGCAAGGCATGTTATAAAATTGAGCAGTAGCTAGAGAAAGTGATACACTTTTCCCTGACGTTACTGAGAAAAAAAACAACTCACACCTGGCACACGAAGACCATTTTCCCTGTAAATAACTCAAACAGGGTTTTATTTAATTGTTTGGCACGAACAAAAAACCAATCCATTTGACAATCAGACAAGCAGGTAAGCATAGTTTGGCTTGCAAGTTTCCTTCCCAATCAATACTAATTCTTCCGCAAAATGGTTATACTCTCAATATGATACGTTTGGGGGAACATATCTACGGAGCAACTCGCGACAATTTCATAGCCGTAATTCTGGAGCGCTGCCAAATCTCTCGCAAGTGTTGGCGGGTCACACGAAACATAGAGAATTTTTTCCGGATTCACTTGGGGGATCAGTCGCACGGCATCCAGGGCACCCGTTCTCGGTGGATCAAGAAGCACGATGTCAAAAGTTTCACCTTTCTTTACCAATTCGCGCAATCCTGAAGCCGAATCTTTACAGAAAAAACTGGTATTGTTCAAACCGTCTCGACGGGAATTAGTAACAGCATCTTCAATGGAAAGAGCGTAATCCTCATACCCGACAACCTTTGCGCAATACCGGGCAAAGGGCAAAGAAAAATTCCCGTTACCACAGAAGAGGTCCAAGACACGTTCCGAGCCTTTCAGTTCAGCCCAATTAAGTGCGGTTTTGATCAGCACGGCATTCTGCAGATAATTTACTTGCGAAAACCCCCCACAGCGGAAGGACAGTGTCATTTCGGAAAAACCGGGAAAGACGTCTTGGGAAAACGAATAGGAGACACGTTCGTCTCCCCAGATTTTGATAATCGACCTCTTCCTGCCGCGCTGAAGGAAAACTCCCGTGACCGGAACCTGCCCCGGAATTTCCTGCCTGAGCCACTCCAGCACTTCTTCAAACCTTTCGCCCCCATAATGAAAAAGCACAATAGCGTCGCCAGCATCACCGGTGGCAACATCTATCTGAGAAATTTCCCCCAGGTCAGGACACGCGTGCATAACCCTTCGCAGCTGATGAAAGATGCAATTTACCTGTTCATTTGCAATTGCACAGCCACAAGGTATATCAATTACCTGGTGGGTTCCCTTTCGAAAGAAACCCATAGAAAGTGTCCCCGCCACATATTTCACCTTGAACTGCACGCGTGTCCGATAGCCGTAGGGTACCGGTGCAGTTAGTATCGGCAGAACCTTGCCACGCTCTATTCGAGTCGCCCGCATGAGGATTTCAGCAAAAAGATCTTCTTTCGTCTTTGCCTGAATATCATACGGCAGGTGTTGCCAGCAGCAACCACCACACTCGCCGAATACCGGACAAGGAGGCGAAATCCTCTGCGCTGAGGGTTCAAGATTTTCCAGAATCACCGCCTCGAGGTAGGACTTCTTCTCTGTCACGATTCTGACTCGCACCAAGTCTCCAACGGCAGTAAAGGGCACAAAACAGACCTTGCCGTCAACACGACCAAGCCCCGCGCCACCAAAGGTCATTGTATCGATTCTAACTAACTCTTCTCGCACAGAACCACTTCCCATCAGGCAAAACTCCGGATCTTTTTCTCTGAGGATTTTTTCAATTCCGACTGGACAAACTTACGAGGAAAACTTTCGTCAGAAAGATAGGGACCTGAAGTGGAGAGAAAAGATGAAATTATTTCCTCCCGCGCCGCCTCTATCTCGAGAAAAGGCACCCCCATCTTTTCGATGGTACGTCGATAGAGGACCGAATCGCCGAGCACCCCGCGCACCTCGGCAAATTTCCCCGGCTCCTCAAAAAAATCTTTACTCACGGCAACTTCGCATTCTATTTCCAATCTGACGAGATGATAATCCTCATAGTAACGGCGGGTAGTATCAAAAACCAGCACCGTCAACGAATTGCTCAAATCAATTTTTTTGACACATTTTTTCAATGGCGTAGAGCTCCTTTATATGAGAAGGCAGGTTACTGCGTGGACGGATTTTGTATAGTTCAACAAACTTTGTTCATTCATGTGCCAAAGGGATAAAAGAGGCAAATGCGTTATAGCATGAAGCACACAATCCTGACAGGATTGAAATTAATGACCTTTTTCCGCAAGAAATTGCAAGATATTTTTTTTCAGAGGAGAGCCTGGTTCCTCGCAGATATCGTAGGAAACCTGCACGACTCGCTTTGAGATGGGCATCAGACGTCGAAGGTCGATTGGTGTTGCCGAAAGAATCAGGTCGCACGGGGTTCTTTCGATGCTCTGACAGAGGTCTTCGACCTGTTCCTGGCTGTAGCCCATGGCAGGCAGGACCCGACTGATGTGGGGGTACGTGGCAAAGGTGTCTGCCAGTGAACCGACAGCATAGGGACGCGGATCAACCACGGTGCCGGCCTTGAACTGAATAGCAGCGGCATACCCTGCTCCGGAAGCAAGTCCACCATGGGTAATGGAAGGTCCATCCTCGACAACCAGGACAGTCCTCCCCTCTACCTCAGTCGAGTCGGTAAGAGAAATCTGCGAACGGGTGCGAATAACCTTGGCTGCAGGATTTACCGTGTGAACAATGCTTTCGAGACGATCACACACGTTGCGTTCAACAGCATTACTCTTGTTTATAATAACCACTGAAGCCCGGCGCAGGTTCACTTCACCCGGGAAGTAACTGGTCTCGTCACCGCTGCGGAGAGGATCGACCAGGGTAATTTCGAGGTCCGGAACGAAGAAGGAAAAGTCGTTATTTCCCCCATCCCAGATAATCAGATCCCCCTCCCTTTCTGCCAGTCGCAGGATTTTCGCATAATCCACACCAGCATAGACAACAGCACCCCGCGCAATAAGCGGCTCGTATTCTTCCCGCTCCTCAATACTGCAGCGATATAGTGACAGGTCATCAAAACTGGCAAATCTCTCAACCTCCTGGCTTGCCAGATTACCATAGGGCATCGGATGGCGAACAACCACCGGATGCAGGTTGTGCCCTTTTAGGATTTCACACAGATAGCGCGTCAGTTGACTTTTTCCGCAACCAGTCCGGACCGCACAAACGGAAATTACCGGCTTCCGGCTCTTCAACATGGTGGCGTTGGGACCCAATAGAGAAAAATCCGCACCCAGGGAAAGAACCAATGAGGCCCTGTGCATCAGTTCATCATGGGAGATGTCGCTATAGGAGAACACCACACGATCCACGCGCAGGCGTGCAAGCAACTCCGGAAGTTCTTTTTCATCGTAAATGGGAATACCACGGGGATAGAGCTTCCCCGCCAGCGAAGCAGGATAGCGTCGATCGGTGATATAGGGAATCTGGGCTGCAGTAAAAGCAACTACCCGAACGCGCGGATCATCGCGAAAACAGACATTAAAATTATGAAAGTCCCTGCCCGCCGCACCCATTATGAGAATCCGCGCGCGTTTCATGCCAGTCGCCTTACGCCTTCTTCAAAGATAGTAAGGGCAGTATCGAGTTCTTTATCCGTTGTCACGAGCGGCGGTATAAACCGGATGATGTTACGCTCAATACCACAGCTTACCAGGATCAAACCATTATCCAGACAATAGCTAATCACGCTTTCGCAAGAGGCAGTATCAGAGGCACGGTCAGGCAGGACAAACTCTATCCCGATCATAAAACCGTGTCCGCGAACCTGACCGATCACGGGATGCTTTAGCGACAACCGGTGCAATCTGTCAAGTACCATCGCTCCCTGAGAGGACACCTTTTCCAGAAGTGACTCTTCACTGATAACGTCGATGGTTGCACTGCAAGCGGCACATGAAACGGGATTGCCGCCAAAGGTCGTTCCATGGGCACCGGAAGGCCATTGCTCCATGATTTCTTTCCGACCAACCACAGCCGAAAGCGGGAACCCGGAAGCGATGCCCTTGGCAACGGTGAGTATGTCGGGAACGACACCCGATAATTCTGATGCGAACCAGCGTCCCGTCCGGCCCATTCCCGATTGGACCTCGTCAAAAATAAGGAGTATACCGTGGCGATCGCAAATCTCGCGAAGTGCCGCAAGGAAGGCAGATGGCGCAGGGGAATAGCCACCTTCACCGAGAAAAGGCTCAATAATAATGGCAGCAACCTCTTCGGCGGCAATTTTGTATTTCAGTGTCTCCTCCAGATCATGGAAGCAGCAGAGGCTGCAGGTCTCTGGGTCCTGCTGAAATGGACAACGGAAACAGTAAGGATAAGGTACCTGATAGACGGAAGGAAGTAGCGGATGGTACTTCCTGCGGTAAGCCGCCGTACTGGTAGTAACGGACAATGCGCCAAGGGTCCGGCCATGAAAGGCATGAGTAAAGGAAATGATGCCCTGCCTGCCGGTGACATAGCGGGCAACTTTCAAGGCCCCTTCAACAGCCTCTGCACCGGAATTGCTGAAGAACAACATGTCAAGACCAGGCGGAGTTATGGAAACAAGTTTTTCCGCAGCCGAAACAGTCGACTCATTGAAATAAACACCTCCGGTATGGATCAGGTTTTCCATTTGCTTCTTTGCCGCGGCCACAACCCTTGGATGGTTATGGCCCAAAGCTAGAACAGCGAGCCCCGAGGAAAAATCCAGCCAGCTTTTCCCATCTGACGTATAGACAGAAACTCCTTCGCCGCGGACGACAGGAATCGGGTAATAGATATGAAGTGCCGGTGTAAAAACTGCTGCTGCTCGTTGAAGAATATCAAGAGAAACTTTCATTACCCCCCCAATACTTTATCTGTCTATCTGCGCCTTCTGGAGGCGACCGCTGAAATCACGATAAATTACTTTTACCCTGCTGTAAAAATCCAGCGCGCCACCTCTCCCACCAGCTTCCGGATGTCCTGAGCCGGAATGTTTCCAGCCACCGAAGGGAAGATGAATCTCTGCCCCTATGGTAGAAGCATTTATGTATACGAGTCCGGTCTGCAGATCCCTTTCCGCCCGGGCGCTGTTATTGACATCCTGGGTGTAGATGGCCGACGAAAGCCCGAACGGCACATCATTTACGATAGCTATCGCTTCTTCAAGAGTGGCGAACCGAAGAATAGAGACAACCGGTCCGAAAATTTCTTCTTGTGCTATTCTCATGCGGGGAAGAACATCGGCGAAAATCGTCGGCTCGACAAAGTAACCGTAGGCACGATCGTCAGCAAGGATTCTTTCCCCTCCGCAAAAGAGGCGTGCACCCTCCTCTTTGCCGATCCTGATGTACTCCAGGACCTTCTTTAGCTGTTGCGCATTAACCAACGGACCCACATCCGTTGAAGAATCCAAGCCCGACCCGACCTGCAGGCGTTGCACCTCTGTCCTGAGCATCTCAAGAAATCGGTCATACAAGGATTCATGGACAAGAACCCTGCTGGAAGCAGTGCATCGCTGACCGCTCGTGCCAAATGCCCCCCACAACACACCCTCCAAAGCCAGGTGGAGATCAGCATCATCCATAATGATAATGGCATTTTTCCCACCCATTTCAAGAGCAAGAGGCCTGTGCATCGCGCCAAGCAATGCTTCGATCCGCTCACCTGCCAAACAGGATCCGGTAAAAGAAACCGCATCAACCCCGGGATGGGTAACAAGATACTCCCCTACCTCGTCACCCGGCCCAAGGACAAGATTCACGACACCTGCCGGAACCCCCGCCTCTTCAAGCGCCTGCACCAGAACCGCGGCACAGGCGGGTGTCGCTGAAGAAGGTTTCAATACCACGGTGTTACCGCAAATGAGTGCAGGAAAAAGCTTCCAGGCAGGTATTGCCGTCGGGAAGTTCCAGGGGGTGATTAACGCGATCACGCCATGAGGCTCCCGGATACTCTTACAGTCCTTGTCGGGGAGTTCCGATAGAACCGTTTCCCCATACAGTCGCCTCCCCTCACCTGCCATATAATAGGCCATATCAATGGCCTCCTGGACATCACCCATCCCTTCGGCAAGAACCTTTCCCATTTCACGCGTTACGAGAGGACCCAATTCCATCTTTTTCTTGAGAAGTATCTCTCCAACCCTGAACAATATTTCACCCCGCTTGGGCGCAGGCAAGGCCTTCCAAGCGGGATACGCTCTCCGCGCAGCAGCAACGGCACTATCAACATCAACTTTGTTGGAAAGGGTTACGGATGCAACCACCTCTCGACTATCGGCAGGATTTGTCTTTTCGAAGTATTTCCCACTTCGGGAATCGATCCATATGCCGTCAATGAAATTTCTCACTATGTTTTTCATGAACCACCTCCCAAAGTATGCACCTGTTCTTTAATACTACCAGACGTGCCATACTGCGCAATGACTGTGCGCAGTAAGTTCTAAAGAGGCATTTCATCCTTGCTATTTTCGGCAAATACAGCTATAAAAGAGAAACAACTATGTCTTTAATCAGATCGAAAGAAATGGTACCAGCAAGGAGTTTTCATGTCGAAAGAAGAAGCAATTGAAGTAGAAGGAACGGTTGTTGAGCCGCTCCCTAATGCAATGTTCCGGGTAAAACTGGAAAATGAACATATGGTTCTCGCA
The DNA here is from genome assembly GCA_963717775.1 of uncultured delta proteobacterium. Classification (GTDB taxonomy): domain Bacteria; phylum Desulfobacterota; class Desulfuromonadia; order Geobacterales; family Geobacteraceae; genus RPRC01. The sequence goes on along the minus strand of CAVQWZ010000021.1, from coordinate 44,692 downwards.
CATATATCCGGAAAAATGAGAAAGTTTTTCATTAAGATACTTCCCGGAGACAAGGTAACGGTTGAGCTTTCCCCCTATGACCTGACACGCGGACGTATTACCTACCGTTCAAAATAGTCCCGTCTTGCATATCCCGATTCTCTTCGCAAGCCAATCCTTTCTTAGAATCTTTTGAAATATCGGGCGCAGATACCTTTATTCACCGGCATATCTTTAGATTATTCGGTCGTCAGGAGTGTATTTTTCGCTCCTGAGTCTCACGATACACAGGCTGGGAACAACTAGTACCATTATCGCGATTGAAAGACGTAATCGTGAAATTTCATAAAAAAGGAACAACTGACAATGTTTTCTGTTGCCGACTTACGAAAGGGTTTGAAAATCACCCTTGATGGCGATCCCTTCATAGTGATCGCTTTTGACTTTGTAAAACCGGGTAAAGGACAGGCCCTTTATCGTACGAAAATGAGGAACATGATCAACGGCACGATTCTGGACAGAACCTATCGTTCGGGAGAAACCTTCGAGCCTGCGAGTCTTGAAGAAAGAACAATGCAATATCTCTACAAAGAAGATAACCATTACTGCTTCATGGACAATCAGAACTTTGAGCAGATCAGTATCAGTGAAGACGCCATTGGCGATGCGAAGAACTTCCTGATTGACAACATCGAAGCTGAAATCCTCCTGTTCAAAGATAAACCAATTGGTGTAAGTCTGCCGAACTTTGTCAACCTGCGGGTTATTCAGACCGATCCATGGATCAAGGGCGACACCACCGGCAGCGACTCGAAACCAGCCACCATTGAAACAGGATATGTGCTGCGGGTCCCTCCCTTTATTGAAGAAGGGGAGCTTATAACCATAGATACTCGTAACGGAGAATATTCTACAAGAGTAAAAGGTTAACGACGTGCTTGCCGGGTCCTACCCTACCGGACGCATGGAAAACCTCAAGAAAAGGGCAACAATCCTCGGGGCGATTCGAAGCTTTTTCAGCGAAAACAACTTTATCGAAGTTGAGACGCCCCACAGGATTCCCACTCCCATTCCCGAGGCCCATATCGACCTGATCGATTCAGGGTCTTGGGTCCTGCACCCCTCCCCTGAAATCTGCATGAAACGGCTTTTGGCGACCGGTTTCGATCGCATCTTCCAGTTATGTCGCTGCTGGCGAGACGGTGAGCGTGGCTCACTCCACCTTCCCGAATTCACCATGCTGGAATGGTACCGGACGAATGCCGATTACTCGCAGATCATGGACGATTGTGAAGCCTTGGTGAGAACTGCGACTGACGCCATTGGTCTGCAGGGGGTAATCCATCGGCGGGGAAAAACAATCCACCTCAAAGATTCATGGGAAAGACTTACGGTACGGGAGGCATTTTCCCGCTATGGTGGAATCTCCGTTGAAGATGCGCTAGAAAAAGATCAGTTCGATGAGATTATGGTCTGCGAGATCGAACCGCACCTTGGCATGGCAAGGCCAACGATTCTGATGGAATACCCAACCGAGCGCGGGTCTCTCGCCAGAAAAAAACACGGCCAGGAAAATGTTGCCGAACGCTTTGAGCTTTACATCGGCGGCCTCGAACTTGCCAATGCCTTTTCAGAGCTTGTCGATACCGAAGAGCAGAGAACGAGGTTTGTTCAGGAACAGAAATTACGAGCCGCCATGGGAAAAACGGTCTACCCACTGCCGGAGACGTTTCTGCAAGACCTCTCCAACGTCCCACCTTCGGCAGGTATTGCCTTTGGCATTGACCGCCTGGTAATGCTTTTACTCGATGCTGAGAGGATCGATGAGGTTGTGGCCTTCACACCCGAACAATTATAAACCTTTCGAATTCCCTTCGAAGGCACCCTTCCCCTCAGACAAGAGTTGCCGGATTCACTAAACTTCCCGTAAACCTGACAATCGTTCTGTTACATAGGATACTCGACCATATCCCCCTGATAGCCCCTTAACAGCAACGTACCTTCCTGAAAGCACACTGAATCAGGAAGAAGCGGGATCTTTCCTTTACCTCCCGGAGCATCAATCACATAATAAGGATTTGCCATCCCCGACGTGTGCCCGCGCAAACCCTTCATTATCTCTAATCCTCGTTTCACATCAGCACGGAAATGACCTGTACCCTTCACCAAATCCATCTGATGGATGTAATAAGGGCGAACCCTGAGGGCCAGAAGTTTCTGCATCAAACTCTTCATTGTTTCCGGGTCATCGTTAACATCTTTCAACAGTACGGTCTGATTTCCCAAGGGGATTCCTGCATTCGCCAGACGCGAGCAGGCCTCCGCGGACTTTGAAGTCACTTCCAGGGGATGATTAAAATGGGTGTTGATAAAAAGCGGGTGATAGGACTTGAGCATTCGGCAGAGTTTCGGGGTAATTCTTTCCGGAAGCGTTACCGGAACTCGCGTACCAATTCTAATAATTTCCACATGGGGTATTTTCCGAAGTCGTTGAAGAAGGTACTCAAGATGATCGTCCGGGAGAAGCAGGGGGTCGCCCCCCGACAGGATCACGTCTCGAACAACGCTCGTCTCCTCAACATAGCGGATTGCGTCCTCAAGGATCTCACTTTCCACCTCGACCGCGGAACACCCAACCTTACGTTTACGCATGCAGAAGCGACAGTAAACAGCACAGCTTGTGGTAGCAAGAAAAACTACCCTGTCAGGGTAGCGATGGATGATGCAAGGAGTCGGGCTCAGAGTCTCTTCTTCCAAGGGATCAGAAAGAAGTCCGTCTTCTTGCAGTTCACGGATATCAGGCACACACTGTCGCCAAATAGGATCTCCCGGTGCTTGTATCAAGCTGAGATAATAGGGCGAAATCCGCAGGGGATATTTGTCGACAACCCGGCTGAGGGACTCCCGATCACAGGACAAATACGAAGCAAGCTCATCGGGATCAGTGATTGCCGCTTTAAGGTTTTTCTGCCACGTTTCCATAATTAAATGCCTTGGTCGAAGATGTGTTTCCGTCAGGTGCCAGTGCTGGCCAAGTTGAAAGAAGTGGAAGGATCAAAGACTGTCCCTGGTGCGCCAGATGGTCAGGAGCCTCGTCAGTTCCCTGCCCTCTTCCTTACTGGCAATCTGGTGCAGAAAAACCTCCGAGTCCGGGGAGTCGATCGCTGCGGATCGCGACAGTATCCTGCCACCATAAACCGCCTCGCCCCGATAAGCGATGTGAATCTCGGCCGGCAGATACGTTTGCAATACGTCAGGCGGTATCGATTCGATAGCCCATTCGAGGTACACGGTGTGATTTACATGCCGATTCTGGTCAAGATCCCCCATCCGCACCAAGAACGGGAGTTCCCTTTCGTAGTTTTCTCTCTTTGGGAAGGCAATAAAAGCATCAGGAAAAGATCGACTGGCATGGACGGGAAAGTCTTCGACAGCTGCCTTGATACGAACGGGGCGTCTTGACTCCAGATTAACGATCAACCAGGAACTGCTGGCAAAGGCAAGGGGTCTGTCCTGTGAATCAATAATTTCAAAATCACGCAGGGCATGATACCCATCGACAGCAGAGCGCCAGGTTCGGACGAGTATCTCTTCACCCTCTAAGGGGTATCGAAAAACCCTGATTTGGTAGCGGGAAAGCATCCAGGTAAAATTGTTCTGCAGAAGATCTGCAACTGAGAATCCAAGTCTTGCCGCATGGGAAGAAGCTGCATCCTGAAAATAATTCAAAAGGCTTACGGGTTTCAGCCTGCGCAGAAAATCGGTTTCATAGGACCGAACTTGATACGACGCTGTGAAGACAGAGTTCATCATTCTTGTCCTGGCAGGAAGGCAACTGTTAGCGGGACGGGGTACCTGGTACCCCGTCCCCCGGAGCCTATTCCTCGCCCCTCTTCAGTCCCAGCAAAGTCCAAAGAGGCTCGAATTCAAAGGGCACACCACCAAATAGTCTTACATGGTGCGCATTCTGATTTTCATAGGTTTTGAGAAGTTCGACAACGGCCCTTCGGCCGGCAGCTGTTCGAAGGGCGTTCTTGGGTGAGCGGTTGCCAAGGGAAACAAGCGACTCCTCAACCCATTTCTCTAAAGAATCAGACGACAGCTCAATCTGTTGATCAGACACCTCACCTTCCGCAGAATCTGCAGAGTGCTCAGTCACAAGGGTTTTCAACCATTCGGTGGTAATAAGGGAACAACGGATCTCGCGAACCGATTCAGAGGAGGAATCCACCCCTTTCATTTTCCTGTGGATCTTTGCCTTACAGGCATTTGCCACCTCACGCAGGAAAGGATAAACCGCCCCGGAAAGTTTATATTCTTCCTCATTCTGAACAAGTCTGGCGCCAAAGATATCCCAGAGGACAAGACTTCGCGAAAGCTTTCTCTCTGAAACCCAGACTTCAGGGGACTCACTGGACAAAAGATCTTTTAACAGCAGACCTTCCCCGGGCTTGACCTGATTCACCTCGTACAAACTGAGCGGTCGTTCTCCCAAAGCATTGAGCCAAGAAAGCCCCGATTCACTTAATGTCGGGCCATTCTCACTTAAAAGTAGCTCCCGCACGGGTTTAACATCGTCATTCAGAGCGATTTTCGCATCTGTCAGCAACCATTCGCCAATATTGATTGTCAGTAATTCATTTTTTTCAGCTGGCAGTTCGTCCAACGCCTGCTTTTCAGCTTTTTTCAAGCCAGAAAAAAGGCCTGTCTGAACCGCGGTTCTGACACCATCAGGGCAAAAGCTACTCAACCAATCAAGGGCAGTTTTAGCCACCGTCGATTGATCACGAAGACGGATTGCATTTCCCTGTTCTTTAACAAGACAACATTTCTTGTACTTTTTTCCACTGCCGCAGGGACAGGGTTCATTTCTCCCGATCTTTTGCACTGAAAACTTTCTCCTTGCTAACATAATCTTGGGGCAAAGCCCACATATCACAAACAATTCAAACCAAACTATCTCACCAAGCATGAGCATCTATTGGACAGATCTTTTCAAACCACGTGCCGGAATCGATTACGCAGAATCCAGTACACAAAGGTAACCTATCATATGTATCAAGATCAGTGACAGTTTTCTATGAAAATAATACATTTCTTCCTGATAATTATTGGAGCACAAAGAACTGGAAACTCCAGAGATGCAGTGCCAATTATTATGCCATAACTAACGCGTGGAATAAATATCAGATTTTTAAAAAATAGTGCATCTGCAATGGTAATTCGTTCAATCGGAGGCGGGTTTCCGTTGAAGTATCGGGAAACGAAAAGCGCATTTATCGCTACGAGAGTGGTGTTGAGCTGATCCAGATCGATTATAAGATGCCCCGGGATAGTCTCTCCCTGTGTGAAGTTCTGGGGACAAAAATCGATGAGCTGCGTAGACACTCCACGAGTAAGAATTGGCAATCCGTGTGTTCGGCAGATGATCGGCCGAGTTGAATAGAGTGAACACACTCCATCCTCAAGCAGAGGGCAAACATCCTGTTTAGCCAGAAATTGTGCTTTGCTTCGCAAAAATGCAGCCTGTTTCTGCGGCAAATTCACCACAAAATTTGCCAGACTAACGGCTTCTACCCAAAAAATTGAAAAATGACGACAGCAGGCATCGCAACCTTTGCGGCAACTGATACTATCGGCACATTCCTTCATTATCTCTGCGCAGAGTGAATCTATTTTAGTAACAAAATTATAGTAATTATATAACTGGTCGTCGATATCTGTCACTGGACAAGGCCCTTAGATTCCACATGGAAGCTCTTTAGGGAAAGGCAAGAAAGATCTAACTCGTTTCCATCCGGAAACTCCGGATGTGAAACGAGCGGTTTCCAATTTGGAAACGAGGATTTTTTTGTCCTGACAAGGAAATCAAGGGATTGTGCGGAGACGTACTACTGTACGTCGCACAAACAAGACCGCTGATTGACACTGTCAGGGCGAAAAAGGACCGTTTCCGGATGGAAACTAACCCTCGTAGTCTACTGTTACCGATGATGCTGCTACTTTCTTGACAAAGGGAACAACAGTCTCTGCATGGTAAGGATGAACCTGGTATGCATTGAGATCAGAGAGTGAGGCAAAACGCGTTACCAAAGCAAGATCGTATGATCTATCAGACCTGACAAGATCAACGCCAACTTCCAGGTGGTGTAACTGTGATATTTTGTCCTGCATACTCAACAACATTTCCCGACATGCCTGGATATTTGCCTGTGAAGGCTCAGTCAATTTAAAAAAAACAATATGCGTAATCATTTTCGCTCCATGAATATAGACAATAAATCAGCCAGAACCCAGCACCGCAAGAACGGCAAGTACATCATACATAAGTAATATATTTTTTAAATAATTTTTTTTCTTACTTATCTACTACTTCACTATTATTTACAGGGCAAAAAAAAAGAGAAACGGTAGGCAATAAGCAAAGCCAACCGTTTCTCTTTCTATTATGGTCGGGGCGACAAGATTCGAACTTGCGACCACTAGACCCCCAGTCTAGTGCGCTACCAGGCTGCGCTACGCCCCGAAACTTTCACTGGTTTTGCCAATGGGGCACTAAACAAAAAATGTGGAGAACCGCCTAACGGAGCAAGTCCTGTAAATCCCGCAAATCTTGTCGGACCTCATCCAGCAGATTATTCTTGCCTGAGTCTGTGCTCCCATCTGAAACAAACACCTGCTTGGGGTTCGCAGGCTTGGCGATTCTGTTTCTGGCACCGGCAATGGTTAGCTTTTCCTGATAGAGCAAGTGGCGGATAGTCAGGATAAGTTCAACATTTTCCCGAGTATAGAGTCTTTGTCCTGCACGACTCTTTATCGGCCGCAACTGAGCAAACTCGGTCTCCCAAAATCGAAGTACTGATGTATTCAGTGATGTTAATCGGGAAACTTCACCAATCTTCAAATACTGCTTATCTGGAAGCTCGGTGTCCACAACTCCTCCGCAGAGGCCCTACTTTGTGTTAATCGCCGACTTAAGAACCTGACTTGGCTTAAAAGTAAGTATTTTTCGGGCAGAGATAACGATCTCTTCACCAGTCTGGGGGTTCCGGCCACGACGATCAGCCTTTTCCTTCACAACAAAATTACCAAAGCCGGCGATTTTTATTTTCTCACCAGACTCAAGAGTACCCTTAATAATATCGAATACCATCTCTACAAGCTCGGCAGATTCTTTCTTTGAAAAACCGATTTTTTCGTAAATCTTTTCGACCATATCGGATTTTGTCATAATATCCCTCAAAATCAATAATATTAAATGGTTAGAAAGAGACAAAAAGCCTGCAGTGCGTTTGGTTTTATAGCATAGCAGGCTGAGATTATCAACCCATTTCTACCTGATAGTGACTTTTATTTTTTTCAGAAGATTTTGCACGACCTGCTCCTGAAGTCGATTTACCTCTTCATCAGTGAGCGTCCTCTCTGGAGAGCGATACCTCACCCTGACCGCAATACTTTTATGTCCCTCAGGAATACCCGGACCTTTATAGAGATCAAATAGTTCGACATTTTCAATTTCTTTAACCTTGTTCCCCCGAATACAGTCCAGAACAACACCTGTCTCGATATCGTCCTCGACAAGCATAGCAATATCACGGAAAGTTTCAGGAAACCGCGGAGGTGGTAAAACGGAAGTAACATCCGTACAGAAAGTAAGCAGTTTTTCAAAATTCAATTCAAAATAATACAGGGGTTTTTCAATGGCATAGTTTTCCTGCACGGTCGGATGGATTTCACCTAAAGACCCGATGCGCTCCGTACCGCAATACACACTGCACGCCTTACCTGGATGATAAAAGGCCTCCAACTCCCGTGATTCGTACACTACGTTCGAAATACCGAGAGTTTCAAAGATATTTTCCAGCATCCCCTTCACATCATAAAAATCCAGCGTTTCTGCAGTCCGATTCCAGCTTTCCGGATCTCGCATACCGGTCAGCGTACCGGCCGCATAGACAGGTTCATTGGGCAAATCATTACCGTCAACCGGAAGATAGATCCTTCTCAGTTCAAAAACCTGAACATTCATTAGTCTGAAGCTTAGGTTTCTTGCAGTAGTATCGAGCAACCCCGGCAGAAGTGTGGTCCTCATTACCGCTTGATCTTCAGAAAGCGGGTTAAGTACTCTGATTGGTTTCCTTCTCGGGTCGTTTTCTGCTAGCAGAATTTTATCAAAAACGGAAGGATTGACAAAAGAATACGTTACAACCTCGGAAAGCCCGTGAGTAATTAAGAGCTCGCGGAGTTTTCTCTCAAGTGCCTGATGAGGTGATGGACGATCAGAAAAAGTGCGAACCTTTGGCATAGTAACAGGAATGTTCTCATAGCCGTTCAGGCGCGCAACCTCCTCTACAAGGTCAATTTCCCGTTCGATATCAACCCGGTAGGTAGGCACTGTAACGTGAAAAACACCAGGTTCAGAGCACTCAACGGTAAACTCCAGATTATTGAATATCCTTTTCACATCCTCAAGAGGAATTTCGATGCCCAGTATGCGTTCAATCCGCTCTAATCGTATGGAAACCACGCGAGGCTGAATGGGTGATGGATATACATCAATGCTGCCAATCGCAATCTTTCCACCGGCGAGTTCCGCCATCAAGGAAGCTGCTCGATCCAAGACCCTGGGAAGTATCGAAACGTCAGTACCCCTTTCGAAGCGGTGAGATGCCTCGGTATGCATCCCGAGGCGACGTGCTGTCCTGCGAATGGCTGAAGGAGCAAAATATGCGCTTTCCAACAGAATATCTGTCGTCGTATCCGAGATCTCGGAGTTCCCTCCACCCATGATTCCAGCAAGGGCAATAGCCTTCTCGGCATCACAAATAGTGAGATCCTGAGACGTTAACAGCCTCTCCTGACCATCGAGAGTGACGAAGGACTCTCCCTCTGCGGCACGCTTAATGACAACAGTACCTCCCGCAAGAAGGCGATAATCGAAGGCATGGAGAGGATGACCATATTCGAGCAGAACATAGTTAGTAATATCGACCACATTGTTGATAGAACGGATCCCAACAGCATTCAATCGCTTGACCATCCAGCCAGGAGAAGGTCCAACCTTGCACCCAGTGACATAGCGAGCCATATATCGAGGGCAAAGGTCCGGATCTTTTATCACAATACTTGCCACAGCATCTATAGCCGGTCCATTTTCCACTACTTCATGTGACGAGTACCTGACCTTTTTGCCAAGCATTGCCGCAATCTCGCGAGCAATCCCGATCACACTGAGACAGTCTGCACGATTTGGGGTAAGACCGATTTCAAAGATGACATCCTTCAACCCCAATGCTTCAAAGGCCGGCGTACCAAGCTGAAGCCCCGCAGGAAGAACCATGATTCCTTCTGACTCATCAGCAAGACCTAGCTCCTTTTCCGAGCAAAGCATGCCGAATGATTCAGACCCACGGATTTTCGACCGTTTTATGCGAAAGTCCCCTGGCAGAACCGCCCCGATCTGTGCCAAAGCCACCATGTCACCCTCTTTGTAATTCTGAGCGCCACAGACGATCGACAGGACCTCTTTGCCATTATCCACCTGGCACAAAGAAAGTTTGTCAGCATTAGGATGTTGTATTTTCTCTCGCACAATCGCCACGACCACATCATCAAGGTCAGCCCCAACCTTCTGGATGCCTTCAACCTCAAGACCGATCATGGTAAGGAGCTCAGCCAACGCATCCGCTGTCAAATCAAAATCAACAAATTCTTTCAACCAATTATAGGTAACGATCATAGTCTCACACTTTTCGAAGGTTGGACTCCAATACTAAAGTATCACTTTAAGTAACTAGAGTTAAAACTGTGATAGAAAGCGGAGGTCATTCTCGAACAACAGTCGCATATCACTGATGCCGTAGCGAAGCATTGCTATCCGCTCAATCCCCATTCCAAAAGCAAAACCGCTATACTCTTCCGAATCATACGAAACATGACGGAAAACTTCCGGATCAACCATACCGGCACCAAGGATTTCTAGCCAGCCGGTGTTCTTACAAATTCGGCAACCTTTCCCCTTACACATCACACAGGCAATATCAACCTCGGCACTCGGCTCTGTAAAGGGAAAGAAGCTGGGTCGCAATCGCACCCCGGTTCCCGAGCCAAAACATTGATTAACAAATGTTGTCAGAATGCCTTTAAGGTCTCCGAAAGTAATGCCCTTGTCCACCAGCAGCCCCTCGATCTGGTGGAACATTGGGGAGTGAGTAGCATCTGAATCGCACCGATAGACAGTCCCGGGAGCGATAATCCTGACAGGAGGTGCCTGCTGAAGCATTGTTCTAATCTGCACGGGTGACGTATGGGTTCGGAGCACAATGGAGTCGTTGACAAAAAACGTGTCTTGCATGTCACGGGCAGGATGATCTTTCGGGATATTGAGCGCCTCGAAATTGTAATAATCCATTTCGATTTCAGGACCCTCCGCCACTTTAAAACCGAGCCCGGCAAAGATCTCGGTTATATCCTCGATCACCATGGAAATGGGATGTTTGGTGCCCAGGGGCCTTCGACGGCCGGGGAGCGTAACATCAAGTCGCTCACTTCGCAACTTCTCCAATTTTATTTTCTGGCGAATTTCCTGAAGAACACTATCTACCCTTTCTTCAAGTTGAGTCTTCACCACGTTTGCCATCTGCCCGACTACTGGACGCTCATCCGACGAGAGAGCCCCCAAGCCCTTCATGACTGAGGTCAACAGGCCCTTTTTTCCGAGATACTTGACTCGCAGCTCGTGGAGCGACTCTTCCGATGTCACTCCCGAAAGCTCAGTCAAGCCACCCTGTAGCAAGGCTTCCAGTTTTTCTTTCATAATCAGCTACCTTCCAATTGTGAAATACATCGCGCCTGGCGAATTCGTAGTATTCAAGGAATTCTACACATCGCAACGAGGGTAACGAATGACCTTGACGATGGTCTCACTGACAACAGGGTACTTACTAAGAATTACTGAGGAACCATTATCAAAAAAGAAATGGGATACGTTGTATCCCATTTCTTAAGTCTCATGCCATCTTCTAACTACAGATTTGTCTTTGCCATACCGGCTATCTCGGTGAACACCTGAGGATCGGAAACAGCAAGATCCGCAAGCACTTTCCGGTCAATCTGGACATTTGCAAGCTTCAGCCCATAAATGAATTTACTGTAAGAAAGACCATTGAGGCGGGATGCAGCATTGATGCGCGCAATCCAGAGAGCTCGGAAATCCCTCTTTTTCACCTTTCTGTCGCGATAGGCATACTTGAGGGCGCGATCCACAGCTTCGGTTGCACTCCTGAAGAGTTTGCTGCGGGCACCACGATAGCCTTTCGCCAGTTTCAAAACCTTGTTTCTTCGTTGTCTCGCTTTAAATCCTCGTTTTACTCTTGGCATACGTTACTCCTTTTGCTTGTATTTAGCCGGATCCGCAAGGGGAGACGTTTCCTCACGGTTCACGGACTTCGCCTGGGAACCTGACGCTAATGGCCAGTTTCCCTAATTATAGATACGGAATCAATTTTGCGATGTTCTTTGCGTCAGCAGCTGCAACCAATCCACCCTGACGGAGGTTCCGCTTTCGCTTCCGACTCATCGAAGTCAGAATATGGCTAGTGAAACCACAAGCTCGCTTGATCTTTCCGGAGCCGGTCTTCTTGAAGCGCTTTGCTGCGCCACGGTTTGTCTTTATTTTCGGCATATTCTTCTCCTTTATGAATATCTAAGAAATATCACGCTCGGCTATTTTTTCGGAGAGATGATGATGTACATACTACGCCCCTCCATCTTGGGTCGCACTTCAATGGTGGCGATATCTTCCAGGTCTGCCACAAAACGATCGAGTGCTCTCTGACCAAACTCCATATGGGTAATTTCCCGCCCGCGGAAAACCACCGAAATCTTGGCCTTATTTCCTTCTTCGATAAAACGTCGAGCATGCTTGATCTTAAACTGAAGATCATGCTCGTCCGTCTTCGGCCTGAGCTTTATTTCCTTTAACTGGATCTGAACCTGTTTCTTCTTGGCTTCCTGCTGCTTCTTGCTCTGCTGGTACTTAAATTTCCCATAATCCATGATCCGGCAGACAGGAGGAACGGCGGTCGGTGACACTTCCACCAAATCCAGATGTTGACTTTCCGCTAAGGCAAGGGCATCCCTGAGCGGTAAAATGCCGAGCTGTTCACTTTCAGCACCGACAACCCTTACCTCCCGCGCACGAATAGCCTGATTAATGTTTACTGTGGGTTTCGCTATGGCGACACCTCCTATTTGAAACGTTTTACTTCTTGTTCTAGAAAACTGATAAGTTCTGTCACACTCATGGCGGCGAGATTACTGCCGTCGCGATATCGCGGCGTAACAGTTTCCGTCTCGACCTCTTTGTCACCTATGACAAACATATAGGGAACTTTTTGAAGTTGGGCTTCACGTATTTTGAACCCCAACTTCTCATTGCGGAAATCATGCTGCACGCGAATGCCCGCTTCACGCAACTGTGAGTATACTTTTCTCGCGTAGGGAATCTGGTTATCGGTTACTGTTACCAGCAACCCTTGGACAGGAGATAACCACAGGGGAAAGTTCCCGGCGTAATGCTCAATAAGGACACCAATAAAACGCTCAATTGCACCGAGGATCACCCGGTGGACCATGACGGGTCTTTTTTTCTCGCCGTCTGCAGCTACATAGGTAAGGTCAAAGCGTTCAGGGAGTGTAAAATCGCACTGGATTGTAGCACATTGCCATTTTCTGTCAAGAGCATCTCGAAGCTTGATATCAATTTTCGGCCCGTAAAAAGCGCCATCTCCCTCATTGACTTCAAAGGGACGACCCGAGTCTTCGAGAGCAGCCCGGAGCGCCATGGTTGCACGTTCCCAATCTTCGTCAGTTCCGATTGATTTGTCCGGACGAGTGGAGAGCTCCATCTCATATTCAAAACCAAAAATCCCCATGACATCATCAACAAAGGAGAGCACCCCTTTGATTTCGGCGTCAAGTTGTTCCGGTGTACAGAGGATATGCGCATCATCCTGAGTAAACCCGCGAACCCTGAGGAGTCCGTGAAGAACGCCGGCTCTCTCGTGACGGTGTACCGTTCCCAGTTCGAAATATCGGAGAGGAAGGTCACGATAGCTGCGAAGCTGCGATTTATAGATCATCATATGAGCAAGGCAGTTCATCGGTTTGACGCCATAACTCTGACCATCAACCTCGGTGAAGTACATGTTCTCACGGTAATTCTCGTAATGCCCGGAACGCTCCCACAACTCTTTCTTGAGAATCTGCGGTCCCAGTACTATATCATAATCACGCTTCAGGTGCTGACGGCGCTCGAAATCCTCAAGAATGGTCCGGAGCATTGCACCCTTGGGATGCCAGATAACAAGACCGGCGCCAACCTCGTCGGAAAAGGAAAACAGATCAAGTTCTCTGCCGATTTTTCGATGATCACGACGCTTAGCCTCTTCAAGGCGGGCTAGATACTCGTCAAGGGCCTTCTTGTCAACAAAAGCAGTACCGTAAATACGCTGCAGCATTTTACGGTTCTCGTCTCCACGCCAATAAGCACCGGCAATGGAAGTGAGCTTAAAAGCCTTACAAAACGAAGTGGACGGTAGATGCGGACCGCGACAGAGGTCAACGAAATCAGCCTGTCGATACAAAGAGACCGTTTCAGCATCCAGGTCCTCTATAAGCTCAACCTTATACCCTTCCCCCATGTCTTTGAATAGTTGAATCGCTTCTGCCTTGCTGAGCACTTCACGGGTAACAGGCAGACCTGCCTTCGCAAGCTCACGCATCTTCGCTTCAATTTTCACAAGGTCGTCAGGGCTAAAGGGAGTCTCCACATCAAAATCGTAATAGAAACCATTTTCAATGGAAGGACCGATGGTAACCTTTGCTTCAGGAAACAATGCTTTCACCGCCTGCGCCATGAGGTGCGAGGTGGAGTGACGAATGATTTCAAGAGCCTCTGGGCTTTTTTCGGTAATAATTTCTACCGTCTCACCATCGTGCAGGATCGTGGAAAGATCAACCGCTACGCCGTTCACCTTACCGGCTATGGCATTTCGTGCCAGACCAGCGCCGATTGCACGGGCAAGGTCGATTACTGTGGCGCCTTCCTCAAGAGACTTGTTCGAGCCGTCCGGAAGCGCAACCCTTATCTCTTTCATGTAAAGCCCCTTAATAGAAAGAGGCATCAAACGTCGATGCCCCTGTCATTTAGTAATCCGTAATGATGAATGGTAGGCGCGGGCGGTTTCGAACCGCCGACCCCTAGCGTGTCGAGCTAGTGCTCTACCCCTGAGCTACGCGCCTTCATCTTAAAGCAGAGTTTATTTAACAGGTAAGACCATTATTGTCAAGGAAATTGTTCACTTCCGAAAACTCTTGAGCCAGAATTTAGCCCAAAATCTGACGTACCGCTCTCTCCACATCTTCCACCGTAATGAGACCAAGACAGCGTGCACCGATTTGGCATTTTGGTGTGTAGCCGAAGCGGGTACAGGGAGAACAGCTGAGATGCTTGTTCAGTACAATATGCCGGTCGTCGCGGGGCGCCCACTTCTTTTCAATTCCAGGACCGAACAGGGAAACGGTGGGGACCTTGAGTTCCGCAGCAATGTGCAGGAGTCCAGAATCACCGGTTACCATAAGCCTGGAGCGGGCAATGATAGCTGCCGTCTCTGCCAGAGTCGTTTTCCCGGCAAAATTGAGGCCGGAGCCATCGGAAACGATGTCATGTCCTGCCAGTGCATCATCCAGTCCGCCTACAACAACAACCGGGAAACCCCAGTTCTGAATTCGACGGGCAAGTTCTCGAAATCTCTCTGTCCCCCAACGCCGCTCAGGAATACTGGCACCGGGGAAAAGAACAATATAGGGTTTCCCTGCCAGGACTGCAAGTTTTTTCTCCATTGCCGTGACAACCTGAGGGGGAATGGTAAGCAAAGATTCAAGCGGTTCCACTTGAGAAATACCAAGAGGCTCCAGGAGCGCCAGGAAGCTTTCGCTTTCATGGCTATCATGGAAATAGGGAATTGGATGGGTAAAGAGCTTCTTCCGGTTATTAGTGTCAAATCCCACCAGGAGAGATGCACCCGTTAGACGCGCAATCACAGCGGAGAGTCGGTGCCACTGTTCCGTATCAATCACGACATCGAAACCGCCGCGTATCGCAGCAAGGAGGTCGGGAATACGGTCATAAAGAAGTATTCGCGTAACAGCTCCACTGAATGTAAAGATTGAGGCATTCCGTTTTTCTGCCAGGACAGTTATCGAGCACGATGGATACTTATCCTTTACGGCTCGAATAGCACGCAGCAAGAAAACAGCGTCACCAATACCGCCAGGGCGAATAAAAAGTATTTTGCGAGGCGCTTGCACTGCAGTTGGCGTCGGTTTGCGCATAAAAAAAACGGCGGCATTCCCGAGAATTCGATCAAGCTGCTTGAGCAAGCGAACCTTCAACACACTCCCCTCCCCTTGCTGAGACGGTACGGGAGCAACGATACTACTGCAGCAATGTGGTTAGCGTTCAAGTTCATATTGTCCGAGGCCGAAAGGCGCATCTTTTCCGCAATTGAGATATTCTCCAAGCAGAAGGACCGAATGAAAATCGGTCAGTTCACCGGAAAGCACTCCGGTGCCGATGATTCCACACAGCCGCTCCTTACGCCATTCTTCCCAGCAAAAACTATTCTCCGTAATTGCAATCGATTCGCTTTGGGCCGAGAGCCGCTTGAAATCCATTTCCAGAATACTGCCATAATAATAATAAGCCAAGGAAGATATTCTTCTCAGGAGAGTGCGAAGAAAGAGAGGGAAAGAGTATTCTTTAAGAAAACTTCCCTCACGGGCAATGCGCAGAGGAGTTGTTATCCGTATAGGGATCCGATGTGGGTCGAGAGTATTCAGGGCAACAAGGTCATCAAAGGAAATGGTGGTAAGCAGATCAGTCTTGAGCGGTCCTGCCGTTACGGCAAGAAGGGTTCTAAAACCGGAACAGCCGGATGATTCCATCCTGAGAACTGAAAAAGGTAAGGCACCCCTGACTGAATCATGCTGAAAAAGATGCTGAAGGGCTCTCCAATACTCCGCCACATACTGCGTGGCAGCGCCGACAAGGACCAGGCAAACTTCCACTTCGGAACCTTTTGCAAGCGGTGCCGACAGGACGGGTATCTGGAACACAAAGGGTACGGAGGGCTTTTGGTGGCGTTTCAAGGCAGTAGGGTCAGAGGTGAGTTGCCGGGAAAAAGTTGCCTGGTAGGGACAGTCGGGTTTCGACGAACAATGCTCACACCGGCCTTCCGCATGGCAGACGGCCAGTCGGAAGGATTGGGCGAAATCAGCTTTCAGGGAAAAAAGTGCATAGGGATCGGAAACATCCGCGCAGGAGCGGAGGGTAATAATCAGTTTGGCAAGGAGCAGGTCCATTGTTCCCATATCCATCCATGGCAAGCTGGTAAGCCTAGGGCCAAGTGCAACCACAATGCATTACAGAAGAAATAAAATCGGCTGATGTAAATCCGGAAGCAGCCTATTTCTTAAGAAAACCGAATATCCCGTGAAGATTTACATCCTTATTAAGTTCTGCCAAAGTCTTTGTCAGCGGTACGTCCTTAGGGCAGACTCGGACGCAATTTTGGGCATTCCCGCACTCCGCAATACCGCCCTCATCCATGAGGACTTCAAGACGCTCGCTGCGGTTCATAGAACCGGTAGGATGGAGATTGAAGAGGCGAACCTGGACAATTGGTGCAGGCCCAAGGAACGTGGAACGCGGGTTATACTGGGGACAGGCTTCCATACAACAACCACAGGTCATGCATTTGGCAAGATGATATCCCTCATCCTGATTCTTCGACGACATCCGCGGCCCCTCGCCCATATCATAGGTGCCGTCAATGGGGATCCAGGCCTTGACCCTCTTCAGCGCGTCGAACATTTTCTGTCGATCCACATGCAGGTCTCGGACAACCGGAAATTTGCTTACCGGTTCCAGGGTAAGCTCGGTGCCGACCTGGTCAATCAGGGCAGAGCAGGCCTGCCGGACAGAACCGTTGATGAGCATCGTACATGCCCCACAGATCTCCTCCAGACAATTGCATTCCCAGACCACCGGTGTCGTTTTCAGCCCATGTGCGTTTATCGGATTTTTCTGTATCTCCATGAGGACGGAAATAACATTATGTCCGGGGACATACGGAATAACAAACACTTCCCAGTAAGGAACTGAGGCCGGTGTATCCTGTCTTTTGAT
Organism: uncultured delta proteobacterium; assembly: GCA_963717775.1. Classification (GTDB taxonomy): domain Bacteria; phylum Desulfobacterota; class Desulfuromonadia; order Geobacterales; family Geobacteraceae; genus RPRC01. Next base: position 27,462 of record CAVQWZ010000021.1, on the reverse strand, counting down.
CTTCAGCCTGATCTGTTTTTCCGCCATGCTAGAGTCCTCCATTATGGGCGTCAAGGTGCTTTTCCACGTCATAAACCCTCGCGCGTGGCTCGATGTACTGAACATCCACCTCTTCGTAAGTGATTTTCGGACCGGCAGCAGTATACTCGGCAATCGTCGTCTTCAGGAACTTCTCGTCGTTGCGTTCAGGAAACTCCGGTTTATAATGCGCACCGCGAGACTCATCCCTGAGCAAGGCGCCGACAGTCATTACCCGTGCCAGATCGAGCATGTGCCGCAGCTGCCGCGCAAACTGGGCCGCTTGATTTGCCGAACCGCGAGCGGTATCGAGCACCCCGAGTGACTGCCAGCGCTCCTGAAGCTCTTGAAGCTTCTGGTCAGCTGCCCGCAATCTATCATTATAGCGGACAACAGTTACGTTCTCAGTCATCAATTCACCAAGCTCATGGGCCATCCGGTAAGGGTTTTCCGGGCCATCCATGTGATAGATAGCCGCAAAACTCTCTTCGTGACGACGTTTTTCACGTTTAAAACAATCACTGGTAACATCCGCCGAGGCTTTCTGAAGACCACCACTAAACGCCACCGCTGCCGGGCCAGCCACCATACCGGAGTAAATGCAGGACAGGAGAGCATTTGCACCGAGACGATTTGCACCGTGATACTGGTATTCACACTCGCCAACCGCAAAAAGACCAGAAATATTCGTCATCTGGTTGTAATCAACCCACATCCCACCCATGGAATAGTGGACTCCAGGGAACACACGCATTGGAGTTTTGCGGGGATCTTCACCAACAAATTTCTCATATATCTCTAAAATTCCACCGAGTTTACGGTCAAGGACTTCAGCAGGAAGATGCGTAAGATCAAGATAAACCTGATTTTTACCGTCAATGCCGAGCTTTTCATCTACACAGACATGGAATATCTCTCGTGTGGCGATATCACGAGGGACAAGATTACCGTAAGCAGGATATTTTTCTTCAAGGAAATACCAGGGCTTACCGTCCTTGTAGGTCCAAATGCGGCCTCCTTCACCTCTGGCAGATTCCGACATGAGCCGCAGCTTGTCGATTCCCTGGATTGCGGTCGGATGCACTTGAATGAACTCACCATTGGCGTAGCGGACACCCTGAGCATAGAGTGTAGCCGCAGCGGTACCGGTATTGATGATTGAATTTGTTGACTTGCCGAATATAACACCCGGTCCTCCGGTTGCCATAATCACGGCATCGCCGCTAAAGCTATGAACTTCCATGGATCGCATATCAAGAGCGGTAATTCCACGACACACCCCGTCATCGTCGGTCACGACACCGAGGAACTCCCAGAATTCATGCTTGGTAATTTTTCCCTGAACCTCAAAACGGCGCACCTGTTCGTCGAGAGCATAGAGCAGCTGCTGACCGGTCGTTGCACCGGAATAGGCGGTACGTCGATACTTTGCCCCGCCAAATGCGCGAAAATCGAGATTACCCTCAGGGGTACGGTTGAACATGACGCCCATGCGATCCATGAGATTTATGATAGCAGGAGCCGTATGGCACATGTTACGGACCGGCGTCTGATTGGCAAGGAAGTCGCCGCCATAGATAGTATCATCGAAATGCTCATCAGGAGAATCACCTTCGCGGGTTGGCTGCACACAACCATTGATACCACCTTGGGCACAAACGGAGTGGGACCGTCGTACCGGAACGAGGGAAAAGAGGTCTACCTGACAACCAGCCTCGGCAACTTTTATTGCCGACATGAGGCCCGCAAGCCCTCCCCCTACGATAATAATCCTGTTGTTCATGCTAAACTCCTTACAGTAAAAACGAAAACATTCAATCCGCCGCCAACGAAAATACAAGCGTGGATGAAAAAAAGCGTTACACCAGCACAAAAGTGAAAAACCGGTCAAAGCCGGAAAATCCAGTATCTATTTATCAGGCAAAATAACTGAGTGCTGCAAGACCGAAGCCCGCCATTCCCACAGACACCAGCCCGCAAAAAATACTTACCACTCTCTGGGTCTTGTCCCCGATGGCAATCCCCCAGGTAATCAGGAATCCAAACAAACCATTACCTAGGTGATAGGATGCCGATACGATGCCGAGGATATAAAAACCCATTATCAGAGGATTTTGCAGACTCTGCTGAATAAGTTCGAAGCTGGCGTGGTGCCCTGTCAGAAGACCGCTGATGCGGGTCGCATACACGTGATAGGCAATAAAACAGAATACCACGATACCGGTAATCCGCTGCAGAAGGTACATCCAGTTGCGAAAGAAGCCATAGTGCGTTGTATTCGCTTGCCCGGTGTAGGCAATATAGAATCCATACAAGCCATGGAATAGCAGCGGGATCCAGATCAGACAGACCTCTATCAGGAGGATGTATGGTAACCCCATGAAAAATTCAATCTTGGCGTTATAATTCTCCGGACCAAACATGGCAAAACTGTTGGTGAAGAAATGCTCGGCAAGAAAAGCTCCGATGGGAAGCACGCCGGTAACGGAGTGGAGCCTTCGAAGAAAAAAGGAATACATGCTCTGGGTAGCCAAGTGATGAACTCTCCTCTCTATATGCGGTATTGCAGGCGAAATATCTCATCAAAACTGATGAAAAACGGACTGCAGGTGCCGACGGATATGCATAAAATGCGGCAGGCCAAGGAACAGGAACAGCCCTGCTCGTACTACTATATTGCATTTCCGGAGCCTATCTGGTAAAAATGGCAGGACTTCACACAAGTGCGAAAAAATACCAATAAATTCTGGTTTTTGTCAATATCCGATTTAACAGGGAACACTATCTTTATGAAATCATTCAACTTTACCCTCTTGTCAAAGGACCGGCAGACAGCTGCCCGTCGGGGCGTCCTGGAGACACCCCATGGCAAGATAGAAACACCCATTTTTATGCCGGTCGCTACCCATGCAGCCATGAAAGCCATGACTCCGCAACAGGTAAGCGACTGTTCAGCACAGATCATTCTCTGCAATACGTACCACCTGCATCTCCGACCCGGAGAGTCACTGGTGGAAAAAGCAGGGGGACTCCACAAGTTCATGGCTTGGGACGGGCCCATTCTTACCGATTCCGGCGGATTCCAGGTCTTTTCCCTGCCCAACAAGCGCATTACCGAAGACGGGGTCTTTTTTAAGCACGAGATTACCGGTGAAGAGATTTTCCTCGACCCGGCAAAAGCAATGGCCATCCAGCAGTCCTTGGGCGCAGATATCATCATGGCCTTTGACGAGTGCATTCCCTACCCGTGCGATAAAACCTATGCGTCCCGTTCCACGCTAAAAACCATCCGCTGGGCCGAGCAGTGCAAAAAAGCCCATACCCGTAAGGACCAGGCGCTCTTTGCCATCGTTCAGGGCAGCGTCTTCGAAGACCTTCGGGCCATGTGCGTTAAAGAAATGGTCCAGATGGACTTCCCCGGCTACGCCATTGGCGGCGTCAGTGTCGGTGAAGGATTGGAACTATTAAAGAAGGTCGTTGACTTTACCGCCCCCCATCTGCCGGAAAACAAACCACGGTACCTCATGGGAGTCGGCCTTCCTGAGGACATTCTTGAAAGCGTCGAGCGGGGTATGGACATGTTCGATTGTGTCATCCCCACCCGCTATGCCCGGAGCGCCACGCTTTTCACCAATAGAGGAAGAATACGCCTCACCAGCAGAAAGTACCGGCGCGACTTCTACCCGGTTGAGCCGAATTGCACCTGCTATACCTGCAGCAATTTCAGCAGGGCCTACCTCCACCATCTCTTCGTTTCCAATGAAGTCCTGTCAGCCATTCTGGCAAGTATCCATAACGTCCATTTCTACATGAACATGATGGCAGAAACTCGCGCTGCAATCGAACAAGGGCGCTTTGCCAGCTATAAAAATGATTTTCTTGCCCAGTATCGAGAAGGGGACAAGAAATAGAACAATGAAAACTGGATTAGATTTCCGAGACCTGCCAGGTTTTTAAAACCTGCTAAGGCCACTCAGCGGATACGCGCGATAAGCAACAAAATATCGTAAGGCAGACCTGCCAGGTTTTCAAAACCTGGCAGGTCTAAGTACTTCACGCGGCTCAACCCCGCATCTGCGAGGAACACGCAACTAATCCCGCCAAATACTTACCATCCCCCAATAAGAGCTTATAGTTACAATTACTTGGATTTATTAACTTCACGCATTCTATTGTATCTGTCAACAACACCCGGTTTCCTTCGGCATGTATTCTGGTATAATTGTTCTAAAACAATGGAGGTGACAATCTCATGAAGATCTTGATAGTTTATTACTCGATGTACGGCCACGTCCTGCAGCTTGCTCGAGCAGCAGCAGAAGGTGTTGATTCTGTTGACGGAATGGAAGCAGTCCTTCGTAGAGTGGAAGAGTTCGAAGCAGTAAACAAGGTCATAGACGGGAACGAGTTTGCTTCGCAAATTCGCGAGAAGCAAAAAGGCATACCGGTCTGCTCACTCGATGATCTGCAAGAGGCAAAGGGGATACTCTTCGGTTCACCAACGCGCTACGGGAACATGGCTGCGCAGATGAAACAATTAATCGACTCAACAGCCTCTCTCTGGCTTAAGGGAGTTCTGGAGGGAAAACCGGCCGGAGTATTTACCTCAACGGCATCGACACACGGTGGCCAGGAGACAACCCTGCTTACAATGATGGCACCGCTTCTCCACCTTGGTATGATAATCGTTGGTGTCCCTTATTCTGTACCGGGAATGCTTCATACCGAGGGACGTGGAGGAACGCCCTATGGTGCGTCCACTGTTGCCGGCTCCCGAGGTGAACTGATACCCACCTCCGAAGATCTGGAAATTGCCCGGGCACAGGGGCAGAGGATTGCGGAGATAGCAAAAAAATTGCACGGATAAAATTACAGACAGTAGTACCATTGTAGCAGAGAAACAGCGGCAGGGAGATAGTGGTCCGATTTTTTTAAGGGGTTCTGTTAGAGTTGGGTTGAAACAACACGGTTTCGGCCCTCTTTTTTTGCCCGATAGAGACACTTGTCGGCCTGCACTATAAGAGCAGCGGCCATGGAGAGATCCTCTTTCCGGCTTGAAGGACTGAAACTTGCTACCCCGAAGCTTGCAGTAACTCTGAGCTCGAAACCGCTCGCGTCGATCACGTGGGAGGCAAGTTTGCCACGGAACCTTTCCGCAGCAATAATAGCACCGTCAAGCTGGGTTTCGGGGAGAACAATAACAAACTCCTCACCCCCATAGCGGGCCACCCAATCAATTTCATTGCGCACGGAGACACTCATGAGCCAGGCACACTCCATGAGAACCTGGTCTCCCGTCGTGTGGCCAAAGGTATCATTAATTAGCTTAAAATGATCGATATCCAGCATGACGATCGTAAGGGCACGGTTAAAGCGGTACGTTCTCTTCACTTCCTGGATAAGTTTCTCATCCAGATAGCCGCGGTTGTATACTTTGGTAAGAGAATCCTTGACGGATAACGCCTTGATTTCCTCATAGCTTTTTTTGAGGGAACTTTCCAGTGACAGGATTCGGTCGGCAGTTTTCAGCCTCATTGTTAATTCGGCTCGACTTACCGGCTTTACCAGGTATTCGTCGGCCCCGGCTTCCAACCCACATACCATTTCATCCTGGGAATCCTGATAGGTGAGAATGACAACATACGTATATCCATCGAAATTTCGTTTTCTGATCGTCCGGCACAGCTCGAGTCCACCCATTTCCGGCATGACCAGATCGGTAATCACAATCGGGAAGTGACTGCGATCCAACAGCTCTACAGCCTGGCGGCCATTCTCCACAGCAACAACCGTGTGGCCGAGGTCGCCTAGATGCGCTTCAAGAATCTTCCGCATAAGCAAATTGTCCTCGACTATCAGGACAGAATAGCTTTTTGCCCGTTCTTCGCGCTCTATTTCCATGAAGAACCTTTCATGCTATTTTTTCCTCTTATCCAGAACATAACAACTCTTTCCGGATTTCTTGGCAATGATTTTTAACTCTGCCGCCATCTCGACTACTTTTCCGCAATGATGAATTTTTGCCTGATCGGTCGGCACGACCGAAATCGCAATGGACAGAAGCGGGAAATGCTCCTGTTGCCCCTTACGGTTCAGAGCGACGTAATAGCCTTTCCCCCGCTCCTCGTCTTCAAAAAGATCTAGTGCAATGGTGGAAAAATTGTCGAGAATGGTTGTACAGACAGTCTCGGCCCTTTCCATGGGCACGATAAACACAAAATCATCTCCACCGATATGCCCCGCGAAACCACCTCCTGATTCCTTGACGGCATTGGACATTATTCTGCCAAGCATACGCAGAACTTCATCGCCACGAGTAAAACCGTAGGTATCATTATATGGCTTGAAGTTATTGATATCGATATAGCAGACGGCCATAGGTTTGCCGATTGCATCGGTAATGGCATTCTGTACAGAGGTATTGCCCGGTAGTCTCGTCAGCGGATTATTATCGAATACTCTTTGTATCCTACGAATGGAAAGCTCGATACGGACAAAAAGCTCCGAATACTTGATTGGCAGACAGACAAAATCATCCAGCAGGAAATCATCCCAGGGAAACTGCTCCGACCCCGCTGCGCTGATAAGACCGATGACCGGAATAGCGCTGAAATAACTGTCACTCTTCAGGCTCAGAATGAGATTTTTGATTTCCTTGCACGGTGAAGAGATATCGACAATGATAAGATCGGGGGGGTCTGCATAGATAAAACCGAGGAGTTGGGACAACTTATGATGGGTTAAAACCTGATACGCCCGGCTTTGCAGACGAATTTCAAGGTTCGAGGCAAAGTCAGGGTCATGGGAGTACACGGTAATTCTACGTTTTTGTTTCATCAGTCGACTGTATCTCCAGGCTGAAATTTTTCGTATCAACCAGCTTTTCGTCCAACTCCTCAACGATCTCCGCAAGCAATGTCTCGGTCATTCCGAGCTTGTTCCAGGCTATCGGCTGAATTGCCGGGACGAACTGGTCTCCGCTGAACCCGAACCCACTCGCTTTAATGAGGACATCGGCAAAATGTACAACGGCCGTTTTTACCTGGTGATCAGGTGCAGCCTCAACAGCATGGTGAAAGGTAATCGGGACAACCAGCTTTTCCGGCAGAAACCAGTTTTTACCAAGCCACCCTCCCACCTCGGCATGATCGGTACCAAGCATCTCGCGTTCCAATTCGTGCAGAGTTCGCCCACTCTCCGAAACCTTCGCGAGCAGATCGTCATACTCTTCCTGAAGCTTGAGCCGGACAATAACCTTGCCGATATCATGGAGTAGTGCCGCGGTTGCTATTTCTTCACAGTCAGGGAGGCTGAGGCGTTTTGCAATAATATTGGCCGCAACACCTGCTCCGAGGGAATGTTCCCAAAGCCCCAAGGCACTTTGTTCCATAATCTCAAAGATGGACGAACTGAGCACCAGACTTTTCACAACATCGACGCCAAGCAGAATCATCGCATTGGAAATGGTCGCAACCCGGTAAAAACCATAGGAAGGGGAGTTTGCAAGGCGCAGTATCCTGGCCGAGAGAACCTGGTCGGAAGAGACGAGACGGGCCATCTCCTGGACAGACGATTTATCGTTTTCAGCAAGTGAATTGAGCTTTGTTACGATACCCGGAAGTGTTGGCAACGTCCTGGTATCCATGATGTATTTTCTGATTTCAGCTCTCATGTCGTCCATGTCACGCCCCCATGGAACTGATTAGATGCTTCCGGTAGACTTCCTTCAAACTACGGGTATGCGGGTCTTGACCAGCACGGCTGAATCGATAATCCAGTTCCCGGAGTAAATCCTCGAGAGTTTTATCCCCTTCCATCCAAACAGGGTGTCCCTGCACGGTAATGGACTGTATGCCCATATTCCGCAAACGTTCGAGAAGTGAATCAGTCAACTCCATACCCTTTCCACAAATTGCAGGACCGGTTGGGTTTTCAGGGCGGACAAGATCTTTGGCAAGCACCATGCCCGACGTGGCAAGTGAAATGGGAATTCGCTGCATGAACAACCTCTATGTTCCGAATGAAATTATAAATGTTTTTCTACTATGTTACCCGTGGCAAATCAACATAAATCAGCCAAATCAATTCGCGATGCGCGACGATGCCTGGGGACAAAGTAGAAACAACTTTCTCGTTGATACAGCCGTCTCACCAAAGGTGAAACCACGGTTAGGGATTGTTCTTATGAAAAGCTGAGTTTGATAGGAGCTTGACAAAACAACGGAGTAAAAGGGCGCAGAAGCCTGTATGGGGCGGATGTAGGCAAAGAAATAAGGACAAGGGAAGCTAAGAAACAATCCGGTGCATAGCTAGTATGCACCGGATTCAAACACTACTTTCTGTCAGATCCAGCAATCGCCGCCTTCGTAGACAAAGGCATCCGGTTTTGTTTTCGGACTGAGTTTGAATTTAGCCTCACGAGCGCAAACTCTGAGTCTTTCAACAGCCTCTTCCTTGATGTCACCGATATTTTCACGGATCTCGCGACCTGTTTTGGGACTAAGGAGTAGGGTTACACCGGCTGCCAGTGCGGCGCCAGCAACAAAAGCAGCAACCGCGGTTGTTTCAGAATATTTTGATTTTCCCATTTTTGATCCTCGCAAGCAAATAGTAATGGTACCGACATTTTACCGGGGATCATTGCACAGATCGTGGGAGTGAACACAAACTCCTCAACGTTGCGCCATGAAGGTACCACCGGAATCAGAAAGAGTCACCTGATTCACTTGAAGATTCTGCCAATAAAGTGTCTTTTCTTATACTTACCACATAACGAGGGAGATGAAAACCACTTGTGATTAAATTTACCAAAAAAAACATTCCTTGAAAATCCCGACATTGTTCAATAGGAATGTTCGTCCCCTAAAACATCCTGCAGACTGACTTTTGCACGAAAAACCCGGTATACCCAGATCTTGTACGCGATAACAATCGGAACAAAGATTAACGCAACAGCAGTCATGATCTTCAGCGTGTATTGACTGGAAGAAGAATTGAAAATTGTTAGACTTGAGATCGGATCAATTGATGACGGAATAAGATTGGGAAACAACCCAATGATACCGGTGGCGACCACGAGTAGAATAGTCACACAGGACGCCGCAAAAGCCGTAAGTGGCTTCCCCTTCGCCGTACTTACCCGTATCGTCAGCAGAGACGCAACCGCAAGAAGTGGAACGGCAAGGAGGAGCGGAACAGTCAGGTAATTGTCGTACAGCTTGGTCGCCGGATACGCGGCAGCAAGAAATACGGCGGCAACAACCAAAAGTGCCGGCCAAAAACTGTTGGCGGTAGCCAGCGCACGGGCACTCAAATCACCTTCAGTCTTGACAGTCAGGTAAAGAGCGCCGTGAACCAGAAAGAGGAGGACAAAGAGCACACCGGTTAGCAGACCAAAGGGATTGAGAAGAGACAGAAAAGACCCATGATAGCCGGCAGCATCCATCGGTAACCCTTGGAAGATATTGCCGAATGCCACCCCAAAAAGTAGCGCCGGAAGGAAACTGGCAATAACGATGGCCCAATCCCAGACCCCTGTCCACTGAGCACTCTCCAACTTCCCCCTGAACTCAAAACTTACCCCTCGAACGATCAACGCGAAAAGCAAAAGAAGCAAAGCGGTATACAGATAACTGAACATCAGAGCATAGGTGGTGGGAAATGCAGCAAAGGTCGCCCCGCCGGCGGTTATCAGCCAGACCTCGTTGCCATCCCAAACCGGTCCAAAGGTATTGATGATAACACGTCGTTCGGTATCATTCCGGCCTAGGAATCGGTGAAGTATCCCGGCACCGAGCACAAAACCGTCCAACATGAAATACACTGACCAGAGAACCCCCCAAAGAATGAACCATATAATCTGAAACGCCATATCATGCCTCCTTACGTGCAGCTTGAATCAGGGAGGACACATCCCCGTCTGGACCCTTTCTGGCATATTTCACCAGCAGGAAGATATCGATAAACCCGAGAAAACTATAGAGCAGCGTAAACCCAATCAGTGAACCGGTCACCTGCGCAACACTAATTGAAGTCGAAACCGCATCCGAAGTCCTTAGAACATTATAAACAATCCAGGGTTGCCTCCCCACCTCCGCGACAATCCAGCCAAGCTGGTTGGCAAGGTAGGGGATTGGAATGGAATAAAGCAGTATTCGCAACAGAAGCGTGTGCTTCTCGATAGTCCCCCGCCAAGAAACGAAGACCGCCAGAATGGCGAGGAGAGTCATAAAAAAGCCCATCCCCACCATGGCGCGGAAACTGAGAAAAACCGGCAATACTGGCGGCCGGTCTTCCTTGGGAAAATCTTTCAATCCCTTCACTACGGCATTGGGATTGTGATAGGCCAAGTAACTGAGAAGCTTCGGAATTGTTCCTGTTTCAACAAAGTTACACTCATTTTTTGCATCGGGAAAAGTAATCAGATTCATCCCGGCACAAGCCTCGGTCTCCCACATCGATTCCATAGCAGCGAACTTGACCGGCTGCGCATCGGCAACCACAACGGCAGAGTAATCGCCTGACAGAATCACCAGAAAAATGGAAATCAGGCCAAAGACAGCCCCCATCCGGAAGGACGTTTTGAAGAATTCAGGCTTGCTGTTTCGCAGCAGATGCCAGGCCGATATGCCCATAACAAAAAATGCTGCCACCACATAGCCTGAAACCACGGTATGGGCAAATTTCAGCAGCCCGTATGGATTGGTCAACATCGCTATGAAATCCACCATCTCTGCTCGGCCGTTTCGCAGGACATACCCGACCGGGTGCTGCATCCAGCCGTTGGCAAGCAGTATCCACAGTGCCGAAAGGCTTGAGGCAAAAGCGACAATCCAGATGGATATCGCATGCATTCTCTTTGACACCTTATTCCAGCCGAAGATCCAGACCCCGATAAATACCGATTCCAGGAAAAACGCCAAGGTAGCCTCAATGGCCAAGGGGGCGCCGAAGATATCGCCCACATATCGCGAGTACTCTGCCCAATTCATGCCGAACTGGAACTCAAGGGTAATGCCAGTCACGACACCTAGGGCAAAGTTGATAAGAAACAGCTTTCCCCAAAATTTGGCCATTCCCAGGTAGAGTTCATTTCCGGTTCGCACATAACGTGTCTCCATAATGGCTACCAAGATGGAAAGCCCAAGCGTCAGTGGCACGAAAATAAAATGAAACATACTGGTAACAGCAAACTGCAACCTGCTTAACTCCACCACATCCATACTGTACCCCCCCCTAAACCGGTGAACCGGTTTTTTTCAAGTACCCACCAAAACAAAAATGACCGTACACCACGTACTACATCGTCAGTATCACCGGTTTCTGGACTCTCGACAGACCAGTGTAAGTTAGCAGACTGAAAAAACTACAATTTACTGCCCCATAGCAGGGTTTTCTTATTCCAGGATGAAAAAAAGTTCATTGTGACCAGTATAGCAGTACGTTACTCCCGGGCAAGCTCTTCAATAGTAATCCCGTCCAGAATAGCAATTGTTTCCTGCCGCACCCGTTCCCAGACGGGGTGAACACGACAAGAACCATCTCTGTCACAGGCACCTGCTCCGATCAGGCAACGGTTAGGCATAATAGGCCCCTCAACCGCTTCGACTACTTCTCGCAGGGTAATTAAATTCGCGGGTCTTGCGAGCATAAAACCGCCACCTGTTCCCCGGGAGGAAGAAACAAGGCCCTTTTTGGCAAAATCCTGTAGTATTTTAGCCAAAAAAGTCTTTGGTACATCAGAGGCCGCTGCTATTTCACCAACCAGAGAGACCTTCCCCTGTGGTTGTTGGGCAAGATAGAGTATGCCCCTTATTGCGTATTCTCCCTTGCGGGTAAGTTCCATCATAATTACACCTTGCGGATCTTTTTTGTCCTTTTATAGCGTATGACTAAATACCTGTCAACCGAATTTTTCGATTATTTCATCGGAGGGAGCAATCTGATTCGTATGTCTGCTCTTTCCTTACAGCGGGCAACCCACAGGAAAACAACCCCACAACATAAAAAGACCGCAGGTAGTAACCCTTGCAGCTGTTTCCACTACATTCCAAGCCGCCTGTACTTGCCGGTCAAGGGAGTCAGCTTACGGTTTCACAAGCTCCCTTACTTTCTGCGCAATCCCTTCAGCATCAAGGCCGTACAAGGATCGCAACTCTGCCTGTTCTCCCTGTTCGATGTATTGATCAGGGAAACCCAGTCTCCGGACCTTCACCTCTTCAATACCCTCCTCTTCAAGCAACTCCAAAACAGCGGTACCAAAACCTCCTTCGAGAACATTCTCCTCAACAGTGATAAGGACGCCGGTACGTCGAGCAAGGCCAAGGATCAGTTCACGGTCCAAGGGTTTCACAAACCTGGCATTCACAACAGAAAGTGACAACCCCTCCCCTGCAAGCATTTCGGCAGCCGCAAGGGACGGTCTGACCATTGTTCCCACGGCCAGTATTGCCCCCTGCTCCCCCTCTCTCAAAAGTTCACCAGTGCCAATCGGCAGCGGAACAAGCGACTGGTCCTGCGGAACACCGAATCCACTACCGCGAGGGTACCGCACCGCTATGGGGCCGTCATGTTGAATCGCAGTTGCGAGCATATGGCGAAGCTCATTTTCATCCTTTGGCGCCATAACGACCATGTTGGGAAAGGTCCGCAAGAAGGAAAGGTCGAAAAGACCATGATGCGTTGGGCCATCGTTGCCGACCACTCCGGCCCGATCAATGGCATAGGTTACTGGTAGGTTTTGTAGACAGACATCAAATATCTGGTCATAGGCGCGATGGAGAAACGTTGAGTAAATGGCAAAAACCGGTTTGAAGCCCTCGGCAGCAAGACCCGCAGCAAAAGTAACGGCATGCTGCTCCGAAATACCCACATCAAAGAACCTTTCCGGAAATTCACAGGCAAATTCTGACAGACCGGTCCCTTCTGGCATAGCCGCGGTAATGGCAACCACCCTCTCATCCCCGGCAGCAAGCAGCCTCATCGACTCCCCAAAGACTGCCGTATAGGAAGCAGGGGCTCCCTTTGAAGAGCGCGGTTTGCCGGTCTCTCGGTCGAAAGGCCCGATACCATGAAAGAGCGACGAATTTTCTTCGGCCGGCAGGTACCCCTTACCCTTCTTGGTCAGAACATGGATGAGAACAGCATTGTCAAACCGTTTCACACGCTCCAGGGTAAGGATGAGGCGGTCCAGATTATGACCGTCGATTGGTCCTATGTACTCAAAGCCGAATGCCTGAAAAAGCATTCCTGGCGTAAAAAGTCCCTTTAGCGACTCTTCAGCCTTCCGGGCAACGTGGAGTACACTCTGACCGACGCCGTCCAGACTTTCGAGAAAATTCTGCACATCCTTCTTGATGCGATGCACAAATTCATTGGTCATGGTACGATTCATAAAATTCGAGACAGCTCCCACATTCTCGGCTATAGACATTTCATTATCGTTGAGAATGACGATTAAATCTTTATTCAGGTGACCGGCATGATTAAGTCCCTCGTAAGCAAGACCACCGGTCATGGACCCGTCGCCGATAACAGCAACGACCTTGTTGCTCTCCTGCCTCAGGTCACGAGCGGCTGCAAAACCGAGGGCTGCGGAGATGGAAGTGGACGAATGTCCCACTCCAAAGGCATCATAGGGAGACTCGCAACGTTTCGGGAAACCGCTCATTCCACCCAATTTGCGCTGCGTAGGAAACGAATCCCGGCGCCCCGTGAGCAGCTTGTGGGCGTAGGCCTGATGTCCCACGTCCCAGATTATCTTGTCGTCAGGAGTAGAAAATACCTTATGAAGGGCAATCGTTAACTCCACGACTCCAAGGCTGGGAGCCAGATGTCCGCCATTAGCAGCACAGACGTTGATGATTGTTTCACGAAGTTCTCCTGCAAGAATCTCCATGTCCGCAAGTGTTAACCCTTTCAGGTCATCCGGGCTGTTGATGGTAGAAAGTATCTCAGTCATCAGGATTTCCGCTTGACGATGTACTTGGCAATTTCCCTCAAGGGATCGGCCTTTTCGCCAAAACAGGACAAGGACTCGATGGCAACATCCACAAGTTCCTCAGCGCGCCGCTTTGACTCCGAGAGCCCCATGACAGCCGGGTATGTTGCCTTTCCACGAGCCTGATCACTTCCGGCATCCTTACCTAGCTGCTCAGTAGTCCCTTCAATATCAAGGACGTCATCGGCTATCTGAAAAGCAAGCCCGATTGCTTCGGCATAACGGGTAATCGAATCTAGCTCTTTCCCGTGAGCACCACCGATGAGCGCGCCGCTCTTAACGGATGCCTTAATCAAGGCGCCAGTCTTGTGGGTATGAATATACAATACGGTAGCCAGATCAATATCCGTCTTGCCTTCGCTCTCCATGTCCACCACCTGGCCTCCGATCATCCCCCGGGAGCCGGAACAAACAGCCATCTCGTGGAGAACCTGCAGCGCAACAACGGAATCAAGACCTTCCGCCCATTCGGGGTTGCTTAGCAAAATGAAAGCCTCGGTGAGGAGTGCATCACCCGCAAGGATTGCCGTGGCCTCGCCAAAAACTTTATGATTTGTCGGATTGCCTCGGCGGAAATCATCATTATCCATTGCCGGCAGATCGTCATGAATCAAAGAATAGGTGTGGATCATTTCCATAGCACACGCAGCAGGCATTGCCTTCCCAGCATCACCGCCAACAGCATCACAAGCGGCAAGAACAAGGATCGGACGAACCCTCTTACCACCGGCAAAAACCGAATATCGCATCGCTGAGTGGATTGATGAAGGCAATTCATCCTTTTGCGGAAGATACTTTTCCAGCGATTCATCAACTAGTTCCTGCCATTTCTTCAAGTAAAGCTTTAAGTCCATGTCTTGTCTCGATTCGAGTAAATTTTTACTGCTCTTCAGCCAGGGTAAAATCCCTTTTCACAAAAGCACCGTCTTTCTGTTTCAGGAGGAGTTCCACCTTCTTTTCTGCCTCGTCAAGTTTCTTGACACAGAAGTTGGCTGAGCGGACACCATCCTCAAAAACCTTCAGCGATTCCTCAAGCGTGAGATCGCCACTTTCCAGTTTCCGCACCGCATCTTCCAATTTTTTCAGGACTGTTTCGAATTTTTCTACCGCCATACCAGCAATCTCCTCCCGCTACCGTTTTGTGCATTATACGGAATCCTCCCAGCCAGTCAAGAAAGACGAAGGGAGTTCAAGGTTCAAGGTTCATGACTCAGGAACCACTTTCCAGGGATTCAACGACACAGTTTGCTAAACCATGTCTGAATGTCACGGCAACAGAGTCACCCTGTTGAAGCTGGTCACTGCTGCGAATGATTACGTCATCGGTACTGGAACGAGTAATGGAGTAACCCCGCTCAAGGGTCGCAAGTGGCGAAAGAACGGAAAGTCGCGCGGCGTTCACAGCGTTTTTTTCCCGGGCTCCTTCTATTCTGTGACGCATGGCGCTGGCCATCCGGTCAGAAGCAATCAACAAACGTTCCCTGAAACGCTCGACCTCCAGGGCAGGATTCCGGATATGCAAACGATGGGAGAGCCCGACATAGCGCTCCCTGGAAAGGGAAAACTGTCCCCGCAAAGCACGATCTGCGCGATCGGACAACTCGTCTACTCTCTGCATGAGATGGCCCACCCAGAGAGAAGGATCCTTGAGAGAAGCAAGTAAACCCTCTGCTCTGTCACGGGTTCCCTCTAGAGTCCGCTCCATCGCCATTGAAAGGCGGTGGGAAAGGTTGCTCAACTGGGCATCCAACTCCTGGCGGCTCTTGACGACCAGTTCGGCAGCAGCGGACGGTGTGGGCGCACGCAAATCTGCGACAAAGTCGGCAATCGTGTAGTCAACTTCGTGCCCGACCGCGGAGATAACCGGTATCCGCGATGCATGAATCGCCCTGGCGACCTGTTCCTCGTTAAAAGCCCAGAGGTCCTCCATGGACCCACCACCGCGACCGACGATGAGCACGTCAACCTCGCGATAGCGGTTAAAATCGCGGATCGCGGCAGAGATTTCTGCCGCAGCATTTTCTCCCTGCACGGTAACAGGACGAATCAAAATCTCAACACCAGCATGGCGGCGGCGCAATACCGTCAAGATATCATGGATAGCGGCACCGCTGGTGGAAGTGACGACGCCGATTCTGCGCGGCAAGCCGGGAAGAGGCTTCTTGAGGGATTCGTCGAACAGCCCTTCCCGGGCGAGCTTTTCCTTCAACTGAACAAATGCAATCTGGAGCGCCCCTATTCCCTTCGGCTCCAGATATTCAGCAATCAATTGATAGTCGCCACGCTGATCGTATACGGACACCCTGCCGCGCAGAACCAGTGCCATGCCGTTCTGGACCTTGAACTTCAGAACACGGGACGAGGCACGGAACAAAACGCAACGGATCTGCGCTCCGGCATCCTTTAAAGTAAAATATAGATGGCCCGAGGCAGGGACAGCCAGATTGGAAACTTCGCCCTCGACCCAAACATGCTCGAAATTCTCCTCGATTACTTCCCGAAGTAGAGAAGTCAGCTGACTAACGGAGAGAATTCTCTTTTCAATAAACATTCTCGACACTCCTCCGACACTAGCCGGAAAACATCCTGAGAGTTCAGGGAAACAATGCAGCCGTTCGAGCGGACAAGCAATCTAGCCCAACCTGGCAACTAATTGTTATTACAGATGGAATTTTGTATTATCAAAATTGGATAAAGTATCGGTTGACCACTCTTGATTCTTTATAGTACCATCTCAGGCTATGAAAAAGTACCCCTATGTCATAACTATCTCATCGGAAAAAGGCGGCGTTGGCAAGACTACTCTTGCCACAAATCTTGCCATTTACCTGAAGGCCCTTTCCGAGGATCTCCCCGTTTCAGTCGTATCCCTTGACAACCATTTTACCGTAGACAAGATGTTTGCCATCAAGGGGCAGAAAACAATCGGAGATGTCACTGATCTTCTGCTGGAGACACCGGGCTCAACCCTTCTCCATACCGGTCAGTACGGTGTTGATTACATACCGTCATCCATGGCCCTTGAGGACCTGAGGGATTCCATCAAGGGCACGATGATCCTGTCTCGCCTTCTGGCTGTCTCTGACATTCCGGGTATCCTGATCATCGATACACGTCCCGAACTGAATATTTTCACCCAGAACGCCCTCTACGCGGCCGATCGGGTGATCATACCGGTAAAAGACATGCCTAGCATGGAAAACTGCCGCAATATCTTCGCTCTCTTCGAGAAAAAAGGCCTCGACAAAAAAAGCCTGAGTATCATACCTTGCCTGATCGATGCCAGAATAAAATACCAGGGACCTTTCAAAGACCACAAATCACTACTCAGGGCCTTTGCCATCAATCGCGGCTATCGCTGTAGTGATGTATACATTTCCAAAAGCCCTAAGGTGGAAAGCCTCAATACCAACCCCGAAGGCAAGATTTACCCGATTCTTACCCACGCGCGTGGAACCGATGTGTATAACCAGTACACTCAACTTGGTCGCGAAATCCTCGCAGAATACAGTTCAGTGCACCAGCCCCGTTCGTTTCATTTTGCCCAATGGATGATCTCCGAAGAAAAGCGAAAAAATGAGTCTTTCCAATTCCGGCTTTCACGCCTGAAAGACACCTGTTTGCTCTGCGGAAGCAGCATGTCGCCGGAAGGCACTCGGAACAAATCTTTCTATTATGAGACTTCGGATGGGGGCGCCAGCGGTTTCCTTGAAGAACGTTGTGGCTCGGGGCTGCTTCTTTCCTGCTTCTATGATGCACAACCTAACCTTGCCGAAAATGACCCACTCCTTCTCATGTTCCAGGAATCGGCCAGGGACTCGATCTACGCAATGAAACCCTTCAGTAATGGAGAAGGACCAAGCCTTGAAATCCAACGTTTTACCATCGACGGGTCGCCAGTCCAAAAAAAGGTACGCCCGCTACTCGAATATGAGGACACGGGTTTTACGCAAAGGAAGAATCCACTATACTCGTTTCTTTTCGAGGCACTTGGTGAGTTTCCCGGCAAGATGCGCAACGCTTTTCTACTGATTTATCCGACCAATCCGCACAGGCCGGAGGCAATTCTCGCAGAAGAGAACTACCGGCGTATTGCAAAAATGATGCATCACATCGAGCAAGGAAACACTGGCAGCGCTCACTTCACCAATGTTGAGACATAAACAAATTGTATTCCCTGCTGCCTCATGATCGGAAGTTCTTGTGTCAGTGCCAGGATAGTACCTCGGTGAGGATGGCATATCCCGACAGCACTTCCCCTTTTCACCGCTAATTTTTTCAGACTTGCCAGCTGCACCTTGATGGCGGAAACATCCTCACTATTATCGAGAAAAGGGGCATTTCTCGCAGTTGCACGCAATCCCATCTCCCGTGACAGGGCCAAACCAACCGATTTCGGCGTAGTCATACTATCAACAAAAAACAAGCCATTTTCCTTCAGGACATTCAGCACAACACCCATTTTCTCGCGATCCTCAGTAAAGCGTGAACCCATATGATTATTTGCGCCGACCGCATAGGGTACGACATTCGCGAACCCGCGCATCCTGGACTCAATCTCCTTGTCTCCGTACGACAGAAGCAGTCCATTACTCTCCAAGCGGCGTTGCGGGTAATCCTGGGGCTCCATGGGGATGTGGACCATCACCTCATAGCCGTTATTATGGGCAACAGTTGCGACCTCCCGTGACTGATGGAGACCAGGAATAATGGAAAATGTCAGGGGAACCCCGATATTCATCAGTGCGCGGACTTCGGAAACGCTAGACCCCATATCGTCAATAATGATAGCAACGACAGCCGATCCGGTGATTTTCGGTGGCTTTACGGCTGGAACAGCAATAACCGAAGAAGAATATTGTTTTTGGGCCGGTTTTTTGCTGCCCGGAGTCACTTTACTGGCCGGTTTTTCTGGTAAAATCGCCGGTTTTTCCGGAGCGGTAACCGGAGGCTTTACCGGAATTTTCTCCGGAACCTTTTTCTTGCTGTAGTCCAACAGGTACAGCACAAGCCCAATAAGGATCAGTGTTAAGAGTAGGTAGAGAAAGGGACGTTTCGAACTTTGCTTTCTTCTGCTGTTTCGAGGGGCTTGTTTTGATTTTGACACGTCAGGGTATCCTTCACTATTCGATTCACTAAACAGGCACTTCACTGTGTTAGATATCGTGCAATCCTACCACAGCACTCACTTTGATGGAAGCTGTTTGGCTGCATGCCCTCTGTAGATGCAGCAACACACCAGGGCAGAAAAAAACCGCCGCACCTATACAATCCGGCGGCGGTTTTTACTACTTCCGGGCAAAGAAGAATTCAGAAGCAGAAAGCACAGAGCCCCCGTATTCCGGATAAATCTCAGGAAACCTGGAAAAATGCCTTACTCCCAGCCCCACAGACCACACATTTCTCAGGTGCTGCCTTCTCAACCGTGTGTCCGCATATTGAGCAGACGAAATAGTCAAACACTTCCCCTTTTTGCCCAAGGGATTGCAACGCATTTGTATAGAGGCCGGCATGAACCTTTTCCACTTCATTGGCGAAGGTGAAGCTTCGGACTGCCGGAGCATTGCCCTCCTGCTCAGCTTCCACAATCATCTGCGGGTACATGGTTTTGAATTCATGGGTCTCTCCAGCAACGGCTGCCTCAAGGTTCTCCTTGGTACTGTTTATCCCACCCATAACCTTCAGGTGACTGTGAGCATGCACCGTCTCCGCTTCAGCAGCTGCCCGGAACAGTTTTGCCACCTGGGGAAAACCTTCCGCATCAGCCTGCTTGGCAAAAGCCAGATACTTTCTGTTTGCCTGCGATTCACCGGCGAAAGCCTCCTGCAGATTAGCCATTGATTTCGAGTTAGCCATTTCATACCTCCTTAAGAGTTGAGTATCGAAGCCCGTCAGAGCCTCGTTAGGTCCTTGTGCTGCTCGTTATGGGGATTTATGTGGATCATGACATCCCCGACATTAGGAAACCTGCTGAAGATTCTTTTTTTAACCACAGTGGAAATCTCATGGGATTTTTTGACCGTCATCTCGGGATCCATATCCAGCTTCAGATCCACGATCACATACTGACCGGAACGTCGGGCCTTGATTTCATGAACATGCTCCACCCCCTCTACCACTTCGGCAAGTAAGCGTATTCTGGATATGAGGGATTCGGACGGCCTGCCGTCCATCAAGTCGTGCGCCGCAGAACGGAATGTCCCGAAGCCGATGTGGAAGATAAACAGGGAGGTCAGTCCAGCGGCAAGGGGGTCCAGAATGCCGATCCCGAAAAAAGCACCCGTTACCCCCGCAAGTGTTGCAATGGAAGTAATAGCATCCTTGCGGTGATCTTTCGCAATAGCCATGAGAGCAGGACTTTCCAATCGTGACCCGATACGCACGGAAAACCGGTAGAGATATTCCTTCACACCGATGGTAACAGCGGCCGCCAACACCGCAATTAGCTCCGGTGCCGGGTAGGTTCCTCTCACAAGGGTCAAACAGGATCGAACAAGAATTCCCGCCCCGGTTAATATAATCACGAAGGAGACGACGATAGCCGCGATGCTTTCGGCTTTGCCATGACCATAGGGATGAGTTCCGTCAAGGGGCCGCTTACCGATCCTAAGGGCAATCAGAATGGATGCAATGGCAATAAAATCACAAGCACTCTCAACACCATCGGCAAAAACCGCCTCGGAATCTCCGAAATGTCCACAGGCCAGCTTCATGATCATCAGGACGGCATTAAACCAGAAACCGATCCTGATGACTTTTTCGGCATCTGCAAACCTTGTTTCTCTGTTCATGCCGATCCTCCAACAAGCCAGTCAGCGTATTATTCTACCAGGAAAAATTGCTTACGCCTCTTTTTGCCAGGTATTTTAATCAATCAGCGTCAGCAAGATTCTCCTTCTATTCGCTTGCCTTCAGATCTTTCAATCGTAAACGGACAGATCTTCTGCCTTTCCAGCAGTTAACGTCGAGGGAAAAGATTACATCCAAAAAATCATTCTCGGGGATTCTGTCAGCCAAGTCAAAACCAATAGCATCAAAGGATAACCCCGCAGCAACAAAGCGAACCTTCAGATGGCGATCCTTTAGAATTGTCGATTGTATCAGCTTCACCCCCCGCATGACGAAAACCGGGCGCGGATTACCCATGCCGAACGGTTCCAGGGAAGAGAGGAGCTCTGCCGTTTCCAGCGAGACCTCCTCAGGCAAGAGTTCAGCGTCGACCCGAAGCTCCGGGAAAAGATCCTCAGGTGAGAGTAGTCCAGCGGCAACCTGATCAAATTTCTCGGTAAAATCCGCAATTGTTTCCTCGGCAAGGGACAAGCCAGCGGCATACTTATGTCCGCCGAAACGAAGCAGCGTATCTGAACAGGCATGGAGGGCATCATAGAGATGAAAGGCCGGAATACTTCTTCCTGAGCCTTTACCTATTCCGTCGTTGAGCGCGATCAAAATTGTTGGGCGATGAAAGAGATCCACTAGTCGTGAGGCAACAATGCCGATTACGCCCGAATGCCAGGATTCAGATGCCAGGACAATGCTTTTGCGCTCCTGGAAAGACGGATCAGATGCAAGCCGTTGCAATGCGTCGTCGAGGATTGACTTTTCCAGCTGTTGACGCTCCTCATTACTTGCATTCAACTCAGAGGACACCTCTGCGGCCCGCTGTGCATCGATGGTCAAAAGCAGTTCAACCCCGAGAGCGGCGTCATCAAGCCTGCCCGCGGCATTGATACGGGGAGCCAGGCGGAAGCCGACCATGCCGCAATCAACCTCGCCCGATACTCCAGCAGCAGCCTTTAAGGCACGAACTCCGGTCCTGGAGGATACGGACAGTTCCTTCAGTCCATGGCGAACAAGGATTCGATTTTCATCGACCAATGGCACAATATCGGCGATCGTTCCAAGTGCCACCAGGTCAAGAAATTCTCGCAGATTCGGCTCCTTGCGTGAGGTAAAATACCCATGCTCCCGAAGATGTTTGCGCATAGCGAGCAACAGATTGAATACAACGCCGACACCGGCAAGTGACTTAAAGGGAAACCCGCATTCGCTTCGAAGGGGATTAATAACGGCGTAAGCACGGGGAATTTGGGGGAGAGGCGTGTGGTGGTCAGTAATGATCAGATCGATTCCGAGCGAGGCACAGAAATCTGCTTCTTCAAAGGAGGTTATGCCGCAATCAGCGGTGATGATAACCCGAGCGCCTTTTCCAGCCGCTTCCCTGATTCCCGTGACATTCAGTCCATAGCCCTCTTCGACCCGGTTTGGGATATAGTAAAAACAGTCCCCGTCGAGGGCAGAAAGAAAACCGACCAGCGAGACTACGGACGTAACACCATCCACGTCATAATCACCATAGATACAGATTTTTTCCTTGGCCAGCAAGGCACGGCGAAGACGCTCCACTGCCCTATCCATGTCTTTCAGGAGAAAGGGATCATGGATTTCAGAGAGAGAAGAAGACAGGAAGCGGGATACCGCCTCGGGCGTAGCAATTCCTCTGTTCAACAGAATCCTGCAAATAAGGAGAGGAAGCATTGAATCCGCAGAAAGACGTTTCACCTGAGTCTCGTCAGGAAACGCTATGTTCCAACGTCTTTCCCGTACTGGCTGCATGGATTCTCCTGAAAAAAAAGCCCCCGTTTACCGGGGGCATTGACTGATTATTATCAGAGAAAGGTTAGGCTTTTTTGCGGAGAGCCCTGTTCTCCCAGAGAACAACAAGAGGGCTTGCGACAAAAATGGAAGAGTAGGTTCCCACAAGGATTCCAACTACCAAGGCAAAGGAAAAGTCGTGAATCACCTCGCCGCCAAAAAGAAAGAGGGATAGTGCCGCAAGAAGCGTAGTAAGCGCCGTTATAATAGTTCTTGAAAGAACTTCATTAATACTGTGGTTGAAGACAGTCATCAGTGGTTCTTTCATATTCTTGTGCATATTCTCCCGTATCCGGTCGAATACGACGACCGTATCGGTCAAAGAATAGCCGGCAATAGTAAGAACTGCGGTTATCAGAAGGAGATTTATCTCCTTGTCGAGAATAAAGAAAATCGCCAAGATAGCCAGTACATCATGAAACGTCGCCAAAGCCGCTGCAACCCCAAACTTGAAATCGAATCTCCAGGCAATGTACATAATGATACCGAACATGGCAACAACAACGGCAATCAAGGTGTCTTTGCGAAGTTTCTCCCCAATGGAAGGACCGATTTCCGTAGAACTTTCCACGATAAAGGGATTGGCGGGGAATTCTTTCTTTAAAACGGTTTCCACCGCTTCAGCCACAACTCCCGTTTCCAGCGTAGTCTTGCCAACCTTAATAAGCAGCTTGTTTCCATCCGTAATTTCCTGGAGGCTGACTTCCATGCCATCTTTGGTCAGCGCTTTGCGAGCATCTTGCAGGGGAACGCGTTTCTCGAACTTCAACTGCAGGGCGGTCCCCCCGGTGAAATCGATCCCCATGTTTGCTGCACCGCGAGAAATCTGTACGATGGCTACAATGCCGATGATGGCAATAATTGACGATATGGTGAAGGAGATTTTCCTCTTACCAATAAAATCGAACTTCGTTTTACCGATGATTTGCATGAATTCCCCCGTATCCAGCCTATATGCTGATTTTTGTTGCCCGGCCACGGCCGAGGAAATAGTCGAACACCACTTTGGTGCCGATAAGGGATGTGAACAGGTTGATGATTACCCCAAGACTCAGAGTAACCGCAAATCCCTTAACCGGTCCCGTGCCGAACTGAAAAAGAACCGCAGCGGTAATAAGGGTTGTCACGTGGGCGTCCATGATCGTCAGGAATGCTTTATCATATCCTGCGTCGAGAGCAGCCTTCGGCGTCTTGCCGAGGCGAAGTTCTTCACGTATTCGCTCGAAGATAAGGACGTTTGCGTCAACAGCCATTCCTATCAGAAGAACGATCGCAGCAATGCCCGGAAGGGTAAGGGTTGCTCCGAACGCAGCCAAGGCACCCATCAGGTACACGAGGTTGAGTACCATGCCGACGTTTGCAATCATCCCGGACAGCTTATAGTAAATTGCCATGAAACAGATAACCAGAAGAACACCGACCAATCCAGCCATCAGCCCTTTCCGGATCGAATCCTGACCGAGTGATGGACCCACGGTAACGTTCTGGAGAATCTTGACCGGAGCAGGCAAGGCGCCTGCCCGGAGAACGATGGCAAGGTCACTGGCCTCTCTCTCCGTAAAGGAACCGCTGATTTGGGCGTTGCCGCCGGATATGCGTTCGCGGATAACAGGTGCTGAGTAGATGTTATTGTCAAGTACGATGGCAAAGCGTTTGCCCACGTTGGCGGCTGTTACCTGATCGAAAAGCTTGGCCCCGACTGAGTTGAAACTGATCGCAACATACGGTTGATTGTACTGCGAATCAATCCGCACTTGGGCATCAGTCAGAAGATCACCAGTAATCAAGGTCTTCCTTTTCAAGACATAGGGAACCTCTGTCACCGCGCCAGTATCCGGATCGATTTTCTTTTCGGAAAGCATCTCATCATCTTCGGGAAGAGTACCCTGGGTTACATTCGCCGGATTCACATCTTCATCCACCAGCTTGAATTCCAGACGAGCCGTCTTACCGATCAGTTCGATGGCCCTCTTCGGATCCTTCACGCCGGGAAGTTGGACAACGATATTCCTGATCCCTTCCCGTTGAATTACCGGCTCTGATACGCCGAACTGGTCAATCCTGTTACGGATTGTCTCAAGAGCCTGCTGAACAGACTTGTCCTTTACTGATTCAATCTCTGATTCTGACATTTTCATCTGAAGGTTGAGAAATCCTCCTTCATCAAAAGGTGTAAGAAGCTTGAGACGGGGATACTTTTCCTTGAGCAGGGTTTCCACAGAGGCAACTGTCCCCTTGTCGTAAAGGACAATGTTGATCCGATCGCCGCCAAGTCGAGAAACTTTTTTGAAACGCAAACTCTTCTCATTCAAGGTGTCTTCCACGTCAGTGGCAATGATGTCGAGTTGTCCTTCGACAGCCTTCTCGGTTTCCACTCCCATAACAAGATGGATACCACCCTGAAGATCAAGCCCCAGGCTTATCTTATCTTTTGGCAAAAAGGGGCCACCCCACCAGGAAGGCAGATTGGCAAACAATGTTGGGGCCAGGTACAGAAGTGAACAAAACAGAAAGAATACTATGAGACTGATGCGCCAGGTGAGTCCCTTGGACATGACAGCGCTCCTTTCAAGAAAATGTCTCTAGAATAAATATATTCCATCCGGAATACCGGGTAGGAAGCGACACTACTTCAGCAAAAAATACCGCTTCAGGTAGTACTATTTAACAACGGTAGCAATGTAGCCTTTATTGATCCTGATATTTACTCCGGTAGCAATCTCCATAACGACGACTCCGTCGTCGATTGCCGTCACCTTGCCATGAATTCCGCCGGCCGTAACGATCTGGTCACCTTTTTTAATTGTTTCCAAAAGGGCTTTGTGCTCTTTTGCCTTTTTCTGCTGGGGACGAATAAGGAGAAGATAAAAGATTGCAAACATGAAAATGAGTGGAATAAAACTCATAAAAGAACTGGAGCCGCCCGCTCCACCAGGGGGAGTACCCATTGCGTATGCCAAAGTCAACATGAAAAACCTCCTACATAGTTTTGATCGCGCCCGTGGGCACAAGCTTCTGCGTCTAAAGACGCGTATTGTAACTACGGATTATTCGCTTCGTTGTCGCCTGTTATAAAACTCCCGTCGGAATATGGCAAAAGCCCCTTGAGCGATTGCTTCACGTGCCTGTTCCATCAGGGTCAGATAATAGTGAAGATTATGGTACGTGTTAAGCCGCGAGGAAAGAATCTCCCCTGCCCGGTAAAGGTGACGCAAATAAGCCCGCGAATAATTTCGGCAGACATAACAGTCACAGTCCGGGTCAATGGGCGCACGGTCTTCCGCATAGCGGAAATTCTTTATATTCAAACTCCCGGTCGAGGTAAAGAGCATGCCATTGCGAGCGTTTCTCGTGGGCATGACGCAGTCGAACATATCATACCCACGATAGATTCCCTCTATCAAATCTTCGGGTGTACCGATACCCATGACATAGCGGGGATGATCTTCGGGCAGAAGCGGCTCACAGGCCTCCATAACCGAGTACATCACTTCTTTTTCCTCGCCCACGGAAAGACCTCCGAGGGCATAGCCATCAAAACCGATTTCGCGGAGTTCCCGGGCACTCTGTTCGCGAAGGTCCTGAAACCTGCCGCCCTGGACAATGCCGAATAGCGCCTGATCATCGCGACGCTTGGCTTCCTTGCAGCGGCGCGCCCAGCGGGTCGTCATTTCCAGAGATTTCTTCACATAGGCATAATCGGAGGTACTGGAAGGACATTCGTCAAAGCACATGATAATGTCCGCGCCGAGTGCCTCCTGTATCCCTATGGATACCTCGGGAGAGATACAATGATAGGATCCGTCCAGATGCGACTGAAAAGTGACACCCTCTTCCTTGATCTTACAGAGTTCTCCGAGACTGAAAACCTGAAAACCACCGCTGTCGGTCAGAATCGGACCTGACCAGCGCATGAATTCGTGTAACCCACCCATCCGCTCGATCAGCTCATGCCCGGGTCTGATATAGAGATGATAGGTATTGGCCAGGATGATCTGGGATTTGACCTCCCGCAATTCCTCGGGTGTCATAGCCTTGACCGTTGCCTGGGTTCCAACCGGCATAAAAATCGGTGTTGCAATTGTTCCGTGGGGTGTCGATATGGATCCCAATCGAGCAGCGCACGACGAATCCTTTGCTATAAGCTTAAAAGTGAACGATTGCAAACGGTACCTTTTATCAGTGAAATTTGCCGTACCCCAGCGGGTACGATTATCCGCGAACAAGTGATTTCGATCCGTTCTTAACGGATAAACATTGCATCTCCGTAACTGAAAAAACGAAACTTTTTCCGTATTGCCTCAGAGTAGGCACGAAAAAGAAAGTCTTTCCCGGCAAACGCCGAAACCAGCAGCAGCAGAGTCGAACACGGAAGATGGAAATTGGTAATCAGTGCATCAACAACCTTAAAGCGATAGTCGGAATGGATAAAAATATCCGCCTCGCCATTACCAGCGCGAACAATGCCATCGCTAACAGCCGCATGCTCAAGAGCGCGAGTGGTTGTTGTTCCAAGGGCAATTACCCTGCCCTGTCCTGCCTTGCGAGCAGCAATGGCTGCGGACGTTCTCACGGGGGATAGTGTAGAATTCCCGGTGCATCCGGTGTTCACTCACCTCTTCGACCCTCACAGGAAGAAAGGTTCCGAGGCCAACATGGAGTGTGAGATGCGCAATATCAACCCCGCGTGACTGAACCTCTTGCAAAAGCTCCTCGGTAAAATGCAGACCCGCTGTGGGAGCGGCTACCGCGCCACTGTTACGGGCAAAAACAGTCTGGTAACGTGACGC